>NZ_JARAXP010000027.1:0-81578 GCF_033793965.1 Streptomyces sp. ME02-8801-2C
TTCATCGGCGAACGCCCCGTCAACGCCGCCATCCACCCTGCTGGCCTGCCCATCAACACCTCCGAGGACGAGGTGTTGCAACGACCAGTTGAATCCGCCCTTGAACGCTCCAGGCCTCGACGCAGCAGTTAGACCGGGTCAACGCCCGTTGTTGTGAAGAGATTCCGCGCGCGAGAAGAGGAGTGTCCCAAGGGTGGCGAACAGGTTTCGGTAGTTGTCGTTCCATACCTGAAGCGTTCCGGCTCATCCCATGGCCGACCAGAGCGCAAAGTACTCAGCTCCACCCGAGTACGGAGTACTTCGCTGATCACCGGCCTGGCGCAGGCCGCTGCCACTCGCGCCCCCCATGGTGAACGGGGCCACTGTGCCTCACGGACATCAGTACGGAGCACTGACGCTGCGGCCACCTACAGTTGCTGCTCCCACGGATTGACCACCAGAGCCCCGGTTCGGGCCATGTGCTTGATGTTGCGTGTCGCCACCGTCCAGCCGTTGGCCAGAGCGGTGGCGGCGATCAGGGCGTCCGGTGGGTCAATGCTGGTGCCAGCGGCCTTGAGCGTCTTGTGGATGGTGAGATATGCGGCCGCTTCCGGTTCGCCGATCGGCGCGATGCGGTCACGGAATTCGTGCCGTACCGCAGCGAGGGCTTGTGCGTAGCGGGCTTGCCGTACGGGATCCGGGGCGGCGGCAACGCCGACCTCGATCTCGGCCACGGTGATCACGCTCAAGAAGCGGTTGGGTCGGGCAGTGGACAGGAACCAGGCCAGGACGCGCGGGTCAGGCTTCGCCCGGGTCGTGAGCTCGGCGACGACATTGGTGTCGAACAGGTAGATCACTCGGCGTCCGTCTGCGCATCGTAGGAGCGGGCGCCGAACTCCAGACCCTCGAAGGGGCGGGAGAGCAGGAACTCCTCGAAGCCGTCGTTGCTCAGCGTCACCCAGCGTTGCAGCATCTCGGGCAGCGCCTCGATCTCCGTGTCGGCCAGCTCCGCGTCGAAGTGCCGACGCTGGTCCTCAGGAAGGGACTCCCGGATGTCACGAATGGTCCGCAGCGGGTGCGACGACGGAGGCGGCGGGTGAGGCACACCGCTCGGAGCTGTGGTCATCGGCATCCCCTCCGCGTGCTCGGGCTGCGTACTGCTGCTGGTCCCAGGTTACGGGAAGGGCCAGCTCAGGAGGGAATCCTTCCCGGCTGACCCTCAGCGTTTCGGGAACGCGCCGGGTCACCACCGTCGGTGTCGTGAAGCGACGGAAGGTCCTGTGTGAAGAAGTCGAGGTACTGGCTCCCGCATCCCGGTTGCGCAGGCTCCGCGCGCGCTCCTCGAATGCGCCCTCGGCTGCGATGAGGGAGGACTTCACCCGAGCACCGTGCACGCGTGAAGAGGAAGCGTCCCAAGGGTTGACCGTCCAACAAGTGGGCTCGTACTTTCTGCTCTGTTGAAAGTTTTCAGTCGTCTTGCAGCAAGAACCGGTAACAGATCTTGCCTGGACCTTCAACGGAGAAGGACCCCCACATGGCCAGAAGAACCCTTTCCGGCGCGCTCGCCCTCGCCGCGGGCGCGTCGATCGCGCTAGCCGTCCCGACGGGCGCCGCCCACGCCTCCCCGCCCGGTACCAAGGACGTCACCGCTGTCCTGTTCGAGTGGAAGTTCGCCTCGGTCGCCAAGGAGTGCACCAACACCCTCGGCCCCGCCGGCTACGGCTTCGTCCAGGTCTCGCCGCCCGCCGAGCACATACAGGGCTCGCAGTGGTGGACGTCGTACCAGCCCGTCAGCTACAGGATCGCGGGTCGGCTCGGTGACGCCGCCGGCTTCAGGAGCATGGTCGACACGTGTCACGCGGCCGGCGTCAAGGTCGTCGTGGACACCGTCATCAATCACATGTCCGCGGGAAGCGGCACCGGCACCGGCGGTTCGTCGTACAGCAAGTACAACTACCCCGGCCTGTACTCCGCGCCCGACTTCGACGACTGCACCTCGACGATCAGCAACTACCAGGACCGCTGGAACGTCCAGCACTGCGAACTCGTGCAGCTCGCCGACCTGGACACGGGCGAGGACTACGTCCGTTCGGCCATCGCCGGGTACATGAACTCCCTGCTCGGCTACGGCGTCGACGGCTTCCGGATCGACGCGGCCAAGCACATCCCGGCGGCCGACCTCGCCAACATCAAGACGCGGCTGAGCAACCCCTCGGTGTACTGGAAGCAGGAGGTCATCTACGGCAGCGGCGAGGCCGTCCAGCCCACCGAGTACACGGGCAACGGCGATGTGCAGGAGTTCCGTTACGCCTACGACCTCAAGCGCGTCTTCAACAACGAGAACCTCGCCTACCTGAAGAACTACGGCGAGGGCTGGGGCTACATGAGCAGCTCGGCCGCCGGTGTCTTCGTCGACAACCACGACACCGAGCGCAACGGCAGCACGCTCAGCTACAAGGACAACGCCAACTACACGCTCGCCAACGTCTTCATGCTGGCGTATCCGTACGGCGCCCCGGACATCAACTCCGGGTACGAGTTCTCCGACACGGACGCCGGGCCGCCCAACGGCGGTACTGTCAACGCCTGTTGGCAGGACGGCTGGAAGTGCCAGCACGCCTGGCCGGAGATCCTGCGCATGGTCGCCTTCCGTAATGCCACCCGTGGTGAGCCAGTCGGCAACTGGTGGGACAACGGGAACGACGCCATCGCCTTCGGGCGGGGCTCCAAGGGCTTCGTCGCCATCAACCACGAGTCGAGCAGCCTGAGCCGGACCTACCAGACCTCGCTGGCCGCCGGGACCTACTGCAACGTACAGAACAACACGACGGTCTCCGTGAACGGTTCGGGTCAGTTCACCGCGACCCTCGGCTCCAACACCGCCCTCGCGATCTACGCGGGCAAGTCCAGCTGTTGAAAATTCTTTCCATTGCTTTCAGGACCCTTGCTGTAAACCTTTCGGCGGCGATACGGTCGCGCGGGGTCGGACCCGCAAGAGCCGCGATCGCAAGGAGTCCACGTCCGTGATACCGAGATGGCCGGCGCAGCCGAGGCTTCGTACCACCCGTACCGCCCGTCCAGGCCGGGTCGCTGCGGTCACCGTGACCGCGTTGGCCGCAGCGCTCGTCCAGCCCCTGGCCGCCGGGGCGGACACCTCGCCCCCACCCCCGCCCCCACCGCCGTCCGACAGGAGGCTCGCCGCCGAACCGGCCCGGCACGACGCCACCCGCGAGCAGTTCTACTTCGTCCTCCCGGACCGTTTCGCCAACGGCGACAAGCGCAACGACAAGGGTGGACTCACCGGCTCCCGCCTCGCCACCGGCTACGACCCCACCGACAAGGGCTTCTACCAGGGCGGCGACCTCAAGGGCCTCACCAACAAGCTCGACTACATCAAGGGCCTCGGCACCACCGCCATCTGGCTGGCCCCGATCTTCAAGAACGCGCCCGTGCAGGGGACCGGGTCGGACGCCTCCGCCGGCTACCACGGCTACTGGATCACCGACTTCACGCAGGTCGACCCGCACTTCGGCACCAACCAGGACCTCGAGACCCTCATCTCCAAGGCGCACGCCAAGGGCATGAAGGTCTTCTTCGACGTCATCACCAACCACACCGCCGACGTCGTCGACTACGAGCAGAAGTCCTACGACTACCTCTCCAAGGGTGCCTTCCCGTATCTGACGAAGGACGGGAAGCCCTTCGACGACGCCGACTACGCGGACGGGAAGCATCACTTTCCGTCCGTCGACGCCGACTCCTTCCCGCGCACGCCCGTCGTCCCCGCCGCCAAGAAGAACGCCAAGGTCCCTTCCTGGCTCAACGACCCGACGATGTACCACAACCGGGGCGACTCCACCTGGGCCGGCGAGTCCGCGACATACGGCGACTTCGTCGGGCTCGACGACCTGTGGACCGAGCGCCCCGAGGTCGTCTCCGGGATGGAGAAGATTTACGAGAAGTGGGTACGGGACTTCGACATCGACGGCTTCCGCATCGACACCGTGAAGCACGTCAACATGGAGTTCTGGACCCAGTGGGCCACCGCCCTGGACAAGTACGCGGCTCGGCACGGCCGCGACGACTTCTTCATGTTCGGTGAGGTGTACTCCGCCGACACGTCCGTGACCTCCCCGTACGTCACCCAGGGCCGCCTGGACTCCACGCTCGACTTCCCCTTCCAGGACGCGGCCCGCTCGTACGCCTCCCAGGGCGGCAGCGCGCGAAAGCTCGCCTCCGTCTTCGGCGACGACTACAAGTACACGACCGACAAGGCCAACGCCTACGAGCAGGTCACCTTCCTCGGCAACCACGACATGGGCCGGATCGGGACCTTCATCGAGCAGGACAACCCGAACGCCACCGACGCCGAACTCCTCGCCAAGGACAGGCTCGCCAACGAGTTGATGTTCCTCAGCCGTGGCAACCCGGTCGTCTACTACGGCGACGAGCAGGGCTTCACCGGCGCCGGCGGCGACAAGGACGCCCGCCAGACGATGTTCGCCTCACGTGTCGCCGACTACCTCGACGACGACGAACTCGGCACGGATCGCACGCACGCAAGCGACTCGTACGACACGAGAGCACCGCTCTACCGGCAGATCAGCGCTCTCGCCAAGCTGCGCAAGGCCAACCCGGCCCTCACCGACGGCATCCAGACCGAGCGCTACGCGACCGACGGCGACGGCCCCGGCGTCTACGCCTTCTCCCGCACCGACGCCAAGTCCGGCACCGAGTACGTCGTCGCCCTCAACAACGCGCCCGAGGCGCGGACGGCGACCTTCGCCACCGGCTCGGCGGACATGCCCTTCAGCGGCATCCACGGCACCCACGCCAAGGTGACCAGCGGCACCGACAGGAAGATCACCGTCACCGTCCCGCCCGGCTCCGCCATCGTCCTCAAGGCGACCGGCAAGCTCCCGGCCCCAGCCGCAAAGCCCACCCTCACCCTCTCCGCCCCGCCCGCCGGCGCCACCGGCACGGTCGACATCACCGCCGACGTCGCGGGCGGCGGGCTCAACCGTGTCGTCTTCGCCGCCCAGACCGGCAACGGCAAGTGGCGGACCCTCGGCTCCGCCGACCACGCGCCCTACCGGGTCACCCAGACCATCGACACGGCAACCGCCCCCGGAACGCCCCTGCGCTACAAGGCGGTTGTAGTCGACCGCGCCGGACGCACCGCAAGTGCCATGGCCGCCTCCACCACGGGCACCCCGCCCGCCCCCGAGGTCCCCACGGCCTCCTCGCGCGACTACGCGATCGTCCACTACAAGCGCGCCGACGGCGACTACACCGACTGGCGCCTGTACGCCTGGGGCGACATCGCCGATGGCGAGGGCACGACCTGGCCGGCCGGCCACGACTTCGTCGGCCGGGACGCGTTCGGTGCCTTCGCCCATGTCAGGCTCAAGCCCGGTGCCTCCAACGTCGGTTACCTCGTCATCGACAAGGACGGCACCAAGGACGTCTCCGTCGACCGCTCGATCGACGTCACGAAGACGGGCGAGATCTGGGTCGAGCAGGGCAAGGAGGCCGTCCTGACCGAGAAGCCCACCGCCGACTATCCCGAACAGGACCCGACCAAGGCGGTCATCCACTACCACCGCGCCGACGGCGACTACGACGGCTGGGGCCTGCACGTCTGGTCCGGCGCAGCGAACCCCACCGACTGGGCCAAGCCTCTGGCGCCGGTACGCACCGACGCCTACGGCGCGGTCTACGAAGTACCGCTCAACTCTGGTGCCACCAGCCTCAGTTACATCCTCCACAAGGGCGACGAGAAGGACCTCCCCACCGACCAGGCCGTCGACCTCAAGGCCAACGGCCACGAGGTCTGGCTCCTGAACGGCCAGGAGAAGTACCTGCTCCCACAGCCCGCGGGCAGCGCCGGGGCCCTCGACCTGACCACCTCCAAGGCGATCTGGATCGACCGGAACACCGTGGCCTGGAACGGCGACGACACCACCGCCTCCACCCAACTGCTCTCCTCCCGCACCGGCTCGATCACCGCGAAGGACGGCACGCTCACCAGCACCGACGAGCGCTGGCTACGCCTCTCCAAGTCCGCCCTCACCGACGCCCAGAAGGCGAGGTTCCCGCACCTCGCCTCGTACACCGCCTGGACGGTCGACCCACGCGACCGCGACCGGGTCCGCGAGGCCCTGCGCGGCCAGCTCGTCGCCTCTCAACGGGCGGCGAACGGAGCTGTGTTGGCGGCGACAGGGGTTCAACTCGCGGGCGTACTCGACGATCTCTACGCCGGCGCCTCGCACGCCCACCTCGGACCGACGTTCAGCAAGGGCCGCCCCACGCTCTCCGTCTGGGCGCCCACAGCGCAGTCGGTGAAGCTCGACCTCGACGGCTCCACGGTCGCCATGAAGAGGAACGGCACCACCGGCGTCTGGTCCGTCACCGGCGCCAAGTCCTGGAAGAACAAGCCCTATCGGTACGTCGTGAAGGTGTGGGCCCCGAGCGTCGCCAAGATCGTCACCAACCGTGTCACCGACCCCTACTCCGTCGCCCTGACCACCGACTCCGAGCGCAGCCTCGTCGTCGACCTGGACGACAAGTCCCTTGCCCCGCACGGCTGGACGACCTACTCCAAGCCGAAGGCGGTACCCCTGCGCGACGCCGAGATCCAGGAACTGCACGTCCGGGACTTCTCGGTCGCCGACGACACCGTGCCCGCGAAGGACAGGGGCACCTACCTCGCCTTCACCGACAAGAACAGCGCCGGCTCGGGGCACCTGCGCGCACTGGCGAAGGCCGGCACCTCGTACGTGCACCTCCTGCCCGCCTTCGACATCGCCACCATCCCCGAGAGGCGGGCGGACCAGGCGACCGTCGACTGCGACCTGTCCTCCTACGCTCCCGACTCCGACCAGCAGCAGGCGTGCGTCGCGAAGATCGCCGCGAAGGACGCGTACAACTGGGGCTACGACCCGTACCACTACACCGTCCCGGAGGGCTCGTACGCGAGCGACCCGGACGGCACACGGCGCACAGTCGAGTTCCGGCAGATGGTGAAGTCGCTCAACAGCGACGGGCTGCGGGTCGTGATGGACGTCGTCTACAACCACACCCCCGCCAGTGGCCAGGCGAAGACCAGCGTCCTCGACCAGGTGGTCCCCGGCTACTACCAGCGGCTGCTCGCGGACGGCTCGGTCGCCAACTCCACCTGCTGCGCCAACACCGCGCCCGAGAACACCATGATGGGCAAGCTCGTCGTCGACTCGATCGTCACCTGGGCCAGGGAGTACAAGGTCGACGGCTTCCGCTTCGACCTGATGGGCCACCACCCGAAGGCCAACATCCTGGCGGTCAGAAAGGCCCTCGACGCACTCACCCTCAAGAAGGACGGCGTCGACGGCAGGAAGATCATCCTGTACGGGGAGGGCTGGAACTTCGGCGAGGTCGCCGACGACGCCCGCTTCGTGCAGGCCACCCAGAAGAACATGGCGGGGACGGGCATCGCGACCTTCTCCGACCGGGCCCGTGACGCGGTACGCGGCGGCGGTCCCTTCGACGGGGACCCGGGCGTACAGGGCTTCGCGTCCGGCCTGTACACCGACCCCAACTCCTCGGCCGCCAACGGTACTTCGGCCGAGCAGAAGGCCCGACTCCTGCACTACCAGGACCTGATCAAGGTGGGCCTGAGCGGCAACCTCGCCGCCTACCGCTTCACCGACACGGACGGCAGGGACGTCACCGGCGCCCAGGTCGACTACAACGGCCAACCCGCCGGTTACGCGGACGCCCCCGGCGACGCCCTCGCCTACGCCGACGCGCACGACAACGAGTCGCTGTTCGACGCGCTCGCCTTCAAACTGCCCGCCACGACGAGCGCCGCCGACCGGGCCCGTATGCAGGTCCTCGCCATGGCCACGGCGACCCTCTCGCAGGGACCGGCGCTCTCCCAGGCGGGCAGCGACCTGCTGCGCTCCAAGTCCCTGAACCGCAACTCCTACGACAGCGGCGACTGGTTCAACGCCATCCACTGGAACTGCGCGGACGGCAACGGCTTCGGGCGCGGACTGCCCCTGGCCGCGGACAACACCCCCAAGTGGCCCTACGCCAAGCCCCTGTTGACCTCGGTCGGTGTCGGCTGCGAACAGATCGAGGGCGCGTCCGCCGCGTACCGGGACCTGTTGAGAATCCGTACGACGGAGAGCGACTTCTCCCTCGGCACGGCCGGCCAGGTGCAGTCGAAGCTGTCCTTCCCGCTGTCCGGCAAGGACGAGACACCCGGCGTGATCACCATGGAACTCGGCGATCTCGTCATCGTGTTCAACGCGACGCCCCGGCCGAGCGAGCAGCGGGTCGGCCCGCTCGCCGGGATCCCGTACGAGCTGCACCCCGTCCTGCGGGCGGGAGCCGACCCCGTCGTCAGGTCGGCGACGTACGAACGGGAATCGGGCACGTTCGCCGTTCCGGCAAGGACCGTCGCGGTGTTCTCCCGTACCTCCTGAGAAGGGCATATCTTGGTGGGGCAGACGCGGATCCCGGTCTGCCCCACCGGTGTGTCCAAGGGCGGGCGGGATGGACAGCAACGGCAAGCGGACCGACATCACCGACATCACCGTGCTCGTCGTGGACGACTCCGCGGCCGGCCGGTACGCCATGAGTGCCCTGCTTCGCCGGGCCGGCCATCAGGTCGTCCCGGTCGCCGGCGGCCACGAGGCGCTCGCCGAACTCGACGTACGGCTCCGGAAGGGCACCCTGCCCGACGTGGCCCTCGTCGACGTGGACCTGCCCGACATGAGCGGGGCCGAGCTGTGCCGCCGGCTCAAGGCCCGGCCGCACATGGCGGGCCTGCCCGTCGTGCACTTCTCGGCCTCCGCCGTGTCGCCGGGCGCCCGCTGCGACGGACTCGACGCGGGCGGGGAGGCCCATCTGACGGTGCCGGCCGAGCCCGAGGAGATCGACGCGGTGCTGCGAGCCGCCGTGCGCGCGTCGCGGCTGCGGGCCGACGACCAGGCACTGGCGCGACGGCTGACCCTCCTGTCGGAGACGGTCTTCACCATCCAGGGGGCACGCTCCCTGCAGGAACTCGCCGACGCCGCCGCCGAGGGCACCGCCCGGCTCACCGGCTCGACCGCCGCCGTGTTCTTCCTCGGCCCGGACGACGAGCTGTACCGGGCCACCTCCCGCAACCGCACCTCGCTCGCCATGCCGGACGAGAGCGCCCACCGGGTCGTCGCGGGCCTGCTCCGCCGCCTCACCCGGGGCCACAGCGGCGTCCAGATCACCACGGTGCCCGCGCCCCTGTGGCCCGCCGGGTTCTTCCGGCCAGGCGTGGAGCACGACGCACGACTGGTGCTGATCCCCACCGAGGACGGCCGCGCCTCGGTGTGCCTTGCCACGCCCACCCGGGGGATGCGCAGAGTGAGCCCCGAGAAGGAGTCCCTGGTGGCCCGGCTCGCCCAGGCCACCGTCCTCGCCGCCGAACCGCTGCTCATGTACCAGGTCGAGCGCCATGTCGCCCTCACCCTCCAGCACAGCTTCCTGCCCCGCCCCGACCGGCTGCCCGAGCTCCCCGGCATCGACGTCGTCGTGCGGTACGTGCCCGCGTCCCGGGACGCCGAGATCGGCGGCGACTTCTACGCGGCCCTGCGCACCGACGACGGCGTGCTCACCGCCGTCGGCGATGTCGTCGGACACTCGCTGGACGCGGCCACCGTGATGGTCGAGATCAGGCACGCGCTGCGCGCCTACTGCGTCGAGGAGAGCGACCCGGCCGTGCTCGCCGAGCGGCTCGACCGGATGCTTCTGCGCTACCACCCCGAGGTCACGGCCACCGTCTGCCTGGTGCTTGTCGACCCGGCCACCGGACGCACCCGTATCGCAAACGCCGGCCACATCCCGCCGCTGATCATCCGGGACGGCGGCGGCGCCGACTACGCCAAGGCGGAGGGCCCGCTGCTCGGCGTGGGCCTCGCCCATCCGCCGCCCACCGAACTGTTCCTCGAGCCCACCGACCGGCTCCTCATGGTCACCGACGGTCTGATCGAGACCCGGGGCACCGACCTCGCGGACTCCCTGGAACACCTCCGCGCCGCCGCCTCCGGCGCGCTGCCCGGCCTGGACGCCCTGTGCGACACGCTGCTGGTCTCCTTCGGCCATGACCGGGAGGACGACATCGCGATGCTGGCACTGAGGGTGGCCGATCAGGGCTCCGGTTAGGGTGTGGTGGCCGTGCCGTCCCACAAGCCCTAGAACAGGGGATTTTCCATGCCGCAGATCACCGTCGACTACTCGGACTCGCTGGCCGAGGCCTTCGACCGGCGCGGGTTCGCGCTCGCGCTGCACGACGAGGTCGTCGCCACGGCGAAGGCGAAGCCCGAGGCGTGCAAGACACAGTTCCGTCGCACCGAGGACGCCACCGTCGGGGCGGACAGCGACGGCCACGCGATCGTGCACGTCTGGATCGGCATGCTCACCGGGCGCACCACCGAGACGAAGAACCAACTGACCGAAGCCGTACTGGAGTTGGTGCGCGCCCATGTGAAGCCGGTCGCGGACCTCGCCCTGCACGCCTCGGTCGAGGTCCGCGAACTCGACGACTCCTACCGGAAGTTCGACAACTGACCCGTCGGACGGGTCATGCGGGCTAGGACGCGAGTGAGATGAGCCGTGCGACCAGATCGCTGAACGGACCGTCGGCGGGCTCCTGTTTGAGCATCCGGCGCAGCAGTCCGGCCATCTCCTCGTCGTAGGCGGCGCTCACGGCGGCCAGCGCCGCGAAGTCGTGCACGAGCTGCGCCTCCAGCTCGGCGCGCGGCACGCGCCGCCCGTCCAGCCAGATCAGCGCGGTCGACTCGACGAGCGATATCCACGTCCGGATCACCAACTCGAGCCGGGCAGGCGCCTCTTCGACCTCCAGCTCCAGATGCGACAGGATCTGGACGTACGCGGCCTGGCGTACGGCGTCGATGAGCGCGTTCGTCGTCGGGGAGCTGTTGGCGCGCACCTCGTCGGCGGAGACCGCCGGGCCGCCGCGCATCAACGCCGCGAAGCCGGGACCGTGTTCGTCGACGAAGTCGAAGAACCGGCGCATCACCCGGAGCAGCCGCGCCCCCAGCGGACCCTCCTGCGGCTCCACGAACCGGCCCGCCAGATCGTCCGACGCACGCTTCAACGCGGCCTCGTACAGGCTGAGTTTGCCGGGGAAGTAGTGATAGACCAGTGGGCGCGAGATGCCCGCGGCCGACGCGATCTCATCGATGGAGACCTCGTCGGGCGAGCGGCGGCTGAACAGTTCGAGGGCGACGCCGATCAACTGCTGCCGGCGTTCCTCGACTCCCATTCTGCGGCGAACCCCGGTTGTCATGCGAACACCTTACCGATCGGATACGGCCCCCAATGGGCGGGTCCGACCATGGGTGTTCACAAGTCCAGCACAAGCGGACCGCCTCGTGCCCGTGACACACAGATCAGCATCGAGTCGGCCCGTTCGGCATCGGTCAGCAGCTCGTCACGATGGTCGATCTCCCCTGCCAGCACCCGCTGCCGGCAGGTTCCGCAGAACCCCTGCTCGCACGAGTACGCGGTGTCCGGCAACTCCGCCCGTACGGCGGCCAGCACGCTCGAGTCGGAGCTCACCGTCAACGTCCGCCCGCTGCGCCGGAGTTCGACCTCGAAAGCCTGGTCGTCCCCGATCGACGTACGCGGGGTGAAGCGCTCCGTACGTAGTACGGCGCCCTCGGGAATCCTCGCCTCGACCGCCGCCATCAGTGCCTCGGGGCCGCAGCAGTGGATGGCGGTGCCCTCGGGCAGTTCCGCCGCCACGCCCGCGAACAGCGCGTCCAGGTCGGGCAGCCCGTCCTCGTCCTCCGCGACGACGCGGACCCGGTCGGTCCCGGCCCCCAGTTTCTCGATCTCCGCGAGGTACGGCATCGAGGCCCGGCTGCGGCCCCCGTACAACAGCCGCCATTCCAGGCCGGGTTGGGCGTCCACGGCCCGGAGCATCGGCAGAATCGGAGTGATGCCGATACCGCCCGCCACGAAGACGTACGCAGGGGCCGGGGTGAGCGGGAAGCGGTTGCGCGGGCCGCGCACCTCCACGGTCATGCCCGCCCGCAGCCCTTCGTGCACCTCGCGCGAACCCCCGCGCCCGTCCGGCACCAGCCGCGCGGCGACGGTGTACGAGGAGGTGTCCGCCGGGTCCCCGCACAGCGAGTACTGCCGTACGAGCCCCGACGGCAGCAGCAGGTCGAGATGCGCGCCGGGCTCCCAGCCCGGCAACTCCCGTCCCTCCAGCCGAAGTTGTACGACCTTCTCGGCGACCGTCTCGTGCGCGGCGACCGTCAGCCGCAGGGCCCGTGAACGCGGCCGTCCGGAGACGGGCTCCGCCAGCGCGGGCAGCGGCCACAGCGGCGAACCCTCGATCCGGCGGCGCACGGCCCGCCGCGCGAGCAGCGCGGCACCGGCGGTGAGCGCGAGAGCCAGCGGTCGGGCCATCAGGCGGCGCCTCTGTCGGCGGCGACGGCAGCGGGGGAGGAGGCCAGATAGGCGACGGCCTGCTCGGTCGAGCCCTCCTGGGAGGGGTGATAGCCACGGGCGAGATAGCGCGGCACCGACCTCAGCATGGCCGGGGTCGACGGCAGCAGACCTCGCTTCCCGCGCACGTAGAAGCCCCGGAAGGTCGGCTTGCTCAGGCCCGGGGCCGGGTCGTTCGCCATGAAGAACCGCACCCCGCGCTGCCACAGGAAGAACATCGCCAGCAGCCCGGTCAGCCAGGTCCGCACGCGCCGCCCGTAGCCCCCGTCGACATGCGTGAACAGGTCGAAGGCGACCGACCGGTGCTCGACCTCCTCGGCGCCGTGCCAGCGCAGCAGGTCCAGCATCGTCGGATCGGCGCCGCGCCGGTCGAGCTCCGACGCGTTGAGTATCCAGTCGCCGAGGAACGCCGTGTAGTGCTCGATGGCCGCGATGACGGCGACCCGTTCCATGAGCCACCACTCGCGGGCCCGGCGGCCCGGCAGGGGGAACCGGTCACCGAGCAGCTTCTCGAAGATCCAGTCGAGCTGGGCGGTGTACGGCGTCGGGTCGAGCCCCGACTCCCGCAGATGCGGGAGGACTTCGTCGTGCGCCTGGGAGTGCATGGCCTCCTGGCCGATGAACCCGAGGACGTCCGCGCGCAGTCGCTCGTCCCTTATGTAGGGCAGCACCTGCTTGTACACGTGCACGAACCACCGCTCACCGGCGGGCAGCAGCATGTGCAGCACGTTGATGGTGTGCGAGGTGAAGGGGTCCCCGGGTACCCAGTGCAGCGGGGTGTCCTTCCAGGAGAAGGACACCTTGCGTGCCTTGAGGCGTATGTGCGGTGGGTTGGACATGGCGTCAATGTACTGAGGGGTAGGGGGTGGGGGAACCCTTGTGCGAGGGCTTGTTGACGTGAGTGTCAGCGAGGCGCTCCGCAGGGTGGGTTGTTTGTCGTCCGCGGGGCGGTGGGGGCTTGTCGCGCAGTTCCCCGCGCCCCTATGGGGCGCTTTACCGCAGGCCTGAGATTTGGCGGCCGTCCTTGAGTGTCCCCTTCAGCTCGGCCTGGGTTCCCTGCTGGGTCTTCGCCGTCAGTAGAGATCCTCGGCTGGATGCGCTCATTCCGCCCGTTGCCGTGATCGTCGCGGTGTTCTCCGCGCCGGCGGCCAGCATGTACCACTCGCCTGCCCCCGACTTCCACAGCACGCCGGCGAGTACGTTCGGGTCCCGGGGGCCGCAGGCCGGCGTGTTCGCGGACTTCGCCGCTACCGCCCCGTACTGGCCGCCCGGCGTGTGGAACTGGGCCAGTACCTGTGCCCCGTCGCCCCGCCAGGTCTCGGCGCGGGTGCACACCCAGTCGGCGACGCCGCTCGCGTCGGGCATCGGCTGACGCGCGTACAGCCAGGCGTTCACGGAGCGCACGCCCTGGGAGTGCATGGCGGCGAGGGAGCAGGCGAACGGCGACCACCTCGCCAGCGCGTCCGGAGCCGAGGCCTCGCGAAGGGAGGCCGGGCGGCCCGTGGTGAGGTGCGCCGGGACCAGTTCGGCGAGGTCGCTCAGCAGCCGGGGGGTGCCCCCGGCGACCGTCACCTGGAGCGTGTTCCAGGACTGGCAGGCGCCCTTCTGTGCGACGGGGCTGGCCAGCGGCCCGCTCACCCCGTCCTTCAGCCCGAGGTCGATCGGCGTCGCGGCCGGCCTGCGCAGGTCCCGCATCTCCGTCCTGAGCACCCAGGGGGCCGTCAGATAGCGGACGTTGCCGTCGGCCCGGTCGAGGACCACCGCGTCGGCCTCGGCGCCGCTCGCGCCGTCGACGCGGGCGAAGTCGAGGGCGGCCCCGCTGGTGCCGTCCCTCGGTTCGGCGTACCGGGCGATGCGCAGACCGTCGTACAGGATCACCACGCGGGCCGCGTCGACCGTGCCCGCGTACAGCAGCTGGGGCGGGCCGGCCGGGCCGCCGGACGGGGTGCCCGGGGTCGCCGAGACGAGGACCCTCTCGCCGGGGCGGGCCCAGACGGCGAGGGCGCGGCGCAGCAGCGCGCTGTCGCCGGTCAGGTCGCCGCGCGCGGGCCAGACGGAGAAGTCGGTGCGGGTGGAGGACTTCCAGGCGGCGGCCGGTACCAGGGACAACCGGGCCGGATCCAGGGCGGCTTCGGCGGCCGGGTTCTGCGCGTACGCGGGGGCGGCGGCACCGTTCGGGGCCCAGCCGTCGCCCGGCAGACCGAGCAGCGTGCCGCACACCGCGACGGCCGCGGCGGCGACGAGCGCGGCCTTCAGGTGCTGCCTGCGCCGCATCAGGTCGGTGGGGCGGGCCTGGAGCGAACAGGCGTCGAACTCCGCGGACTCGAGCAGCGCGTACCGCGCCGGCACCTCGTCCGCCTCCCGCAGCGCGTCGATCGGCCGGTCGACCCCGGCGGCCTCCAGCGCCGTGCGTACGTCGGAGTCCGCGAGCTTCTCCAGACCGCGCAGGACGTACGCGGCCCTGGCCGGGCCGGAAAGCGCCGACAGCCTTTGGTCCAGGGCGAGTTCCTCGGCGCCACCGGACCGGGGAAAGAGCCGCAGGCCCCACACCTGGGGAAGCAGCGGCAGCTGCGACCGCTTCGGCAGAGTGCGGCCCCGCCACGGCCGCCCCGCCTCGAGTGCCGTACGCAGCACCTGGAGGCGGACGAGCGCGTAACCGGGGTCGCCCGCACGGCCCTTCGACTGGCTCGGCAGTACCGGCGTGGCCGTGCGGCCCCTGGGCAGCGCGCGCTGGGTGAGGGCGTGCGCGGTCAGGACACGGCGGCCCAGGCCCAGGCTCGGCGGCAGCACCAGATAGGCGAGCCGGACGAGCCGGGGGTAGTGCTCGACGAGCGCGGCCTCGGCCTGCTCCACGTCGACGACGGGGCGGCCCTTGGCGCTCTTACCGGTGGCGGGGCTGAAGGCGACATCCTGTGACTGCACGTTCAGCAGAACGAGCGAATCGTTGGATGGTCACCTCGCCCTGGCGGGAGTTACTCCCCGGGGTCGGTCAGCAGCCGTGCGTAGTTCGCCATCGACCGCTGATAGCGCGGCAGATGGGGAGCGAGGGCGCCGAGGACGAGCGAGAGACCCTCGCGGTCGCGGCCGAGACTGGAAAGGCACAGCGCCAGGCACGCCCGTACGGCGTCGTCCAACTCGTCGGAGGGGGCGTCCAGTTCGGGTGTGAGCAGCTTGACGCCCTCGTCGGCCTGGCCGATGTTCCGCAGCGAACTCGACAGCTGGATCTTGGCGCGGCGTCCCTTGTAGCCGCTGGTCTCGCTCAGCCCGAGCGCGAGTGCCTCCCGGTAGAGCGGTACCGCTCGGTCGGAGTGGCCCGTCGAGTCCCAGGCGGAGGCCTGTTCGAAGGGGGCCAGGGGGCTGTCGGCGGGCAGTTCGGCGACGAGTGTGTCGATCAGGGCGCGGAAGTCCGCCCCGTGCTCCTCGTCGTAGTCGTCGATGGTGGCCCAGGCGGCGGCCACACGCTCTTCCCAGTCTGCGTTCACTTGCCCACTCTCGCACGCCCGTTCCCTGATTGAGTGGTCTGTGCCCGGCAGCCGTATCGAGAGGGAGGGCTCCTCGACGGAGTCTCCCGCGGCATGGGCCGAGAATGATGTCGGCGCCGAACGGACCGGAGGAAGAACAGATGATGGTGACGCGACCGAAGCTCGCGGCTGCCGCGGTCACAGCCGTGGCGGCGCTGGCCCTGACCGGCTGCTCGGGCGGCGACAGCGACCGTGCGGGCGCGGAGATCGACGCCACGCCGGTCGCCGCCACCGGCAGCCTGGAGCACATCGCGAGCGAGGCGGGCTGCGAGCCCGTCATCCAGATCGACGCGGACGAGCTCCGGCAGGCGGCCTGCAAGACCAGCACCTACGGCAAGTTCCTGCTCCTGACCTACGCCACCGACCGAGGCCAGCGCGAGTGGATCAACGGGGCCAAGGACTACGGCGGGTTCTACCTCCTGGGCCGCAAGTGGACGGCGGTCGGTGACCAGAAGGTGATCGCGAAGCTGCAGGGCAAGCTCGGCGGGACCACCGAGGTGGGCGCCGACCACCACGCGGGCGCCGGCGCCGAGGCGAGCCACTCCGCCGGCCACGAAGGCTGAACCCGCGGGAAGCACAACAGAAAGCCGGTGGCGGGAGAACCCGCCACCGGCTTTCTCAGGTGGAGCTCAGGTGGACCACCATCGGTGGTCCACCGGTGGAACTACTGGCACTTCTTGCCGGTGTTGATGCAGTTGACCATCTTGTTCATCGTGTTCACGGAGAAGAAGTTGATGAAGTCGTTGTGGTCGGTGATCGGCTTGTGCAGGTTCTCCGGGAAGGTGTCCACCGCGTACGGGTTCACGACCGTTCCGTTCTGCAGCTTCGGGGCCGGGACGTTGTAGACCAGACGGACCTGGAGCTGGGGGATCGCCTTGAAGCCGTTGGCGCACTGGCCGTTGCCCTGGACGAAGGCCACGTGGGTGCGGTGGTTGGCGCTGTCGATGTTCTGACCGTCCCAGCAGCTCTGGAAGTTGGTCGTGCGCACCACCTGGCTGCCCTGCGGGCAGATCGGGTACTTGTCCTTCAGCTGCACCTTGTTCTCGAAGCCGGTGCAGCTCCAGTTCACGTTGGCGTTCGCGTTGCCGTTGACGAAGGCCTTCGCGTCACCGGTGATGATGCGCAGGGCGGTCGGCATCGCGACGACGTTGCCCGTCTTGTTGCCGACGAACTTCAGCTGGGCCTGGGCCGGCTGGAGGATCTTGCCGACGTTGCCCTCCTTGCCACCACCGTCGTTGTTCTGGTCGAAGTCCTGCGAACCGTCCTGCAGACGCAGCACCGGCCAGAAGTACGACGACTTGTCGCCCTGGTTCTGGCAGCTGGTCTGAGCCGCGGCCAGCTCCTGGTCGCTCGCGAACGCGTCGTTGCTCTGGTTGCCGACGTAGTCGTGCAGGTGGTGAGCACCGTTGCTGACACCGGGGGCGACGATCACGTTGTCCGTGTTGTGGTTGTCGTTCCCGTTGGTGCCGCACTTCGTGGTGAAGGAGCCGCGCGAGCCGCTGTTGCCGTTCGCGGGGAGGCCGTTCTGGCCCACACCCAGCTGGGCGTTGCCCTGGACCTGGGTGATGTCGACGAAGTCGGCAGCCACCGGGCCGTTGCCGCCCTGACCGCCACCGGCGTTGCCCTGGCCCTGGCCCTGGCCGTTGTTGCCCTGGCCGTTGTTCTGGCCCTGGCCGTTGTTGCCCTGGCCCTGACCGTTGTTCTGGCCACCGTTGTTCTGGCCGTTGTTGTTCTGACCCTGGCCGTTGTTGCCCTGGCCGTTGTTCTGACCCTGGCCGTTGTTGTTCTGGCCCTGGCCGTTGTTCTGGCCACCGTTGTTCTGGTTGCCGTTGTTGTTCTGGCCGTTGCCCTGGTTGTTGTTGCCCTGGCCCTGGCCGGCGTTGGTCTGCGGCGCGGCCGCGACACCGGTGCACTGGGCGAGCTGCCCCAGGTTGTCGGCCCCGGAACCACCGGCCCGCTGGATGTTGATCCGGATCCGGTCGATCGCCGCGAAGCGCTTGTCCTTCAGCGGACCGACGATCGCGTTCTGCACGAAGCCCGGGTCACCGGCCTGCGCCTGCCGCGTGGAGGCGAGACGGGCGTAGGCCTCGGTGATCTGGGTGTCGAGGTTCGCGAGCTCCCTGTCCACACCGGCGCGGGCACCCGCCGGGACGTTCGTGAGCTTCTGGCCCACGTCAGGGCAGTCGATCGTGGCGATCTGCGCCGCGGCGGCCTTGGTCTGGTTCTGGGCGCCGTTCTCCTCATGTGCGGAGGCGTAGAAATTCGCCCAGACAAGTCCACCACCACCGATCGCGAGGGCCGCGGATGCGGCCACGGCGCGAACGGCCAGTGGTGAGCGTCGTTTACGTGCATTGCGTCCCATGGAACTCCTCTGGCTTCCTTGCGGGGCTATCGAGGCGCCCGACAGGAGTGAAGCGGCGCCATCCATTACGAGGAGGACCTCAGGAGTGTTCAGCCGCCTCAGAAATTGATGAGAGATTCGTAGGACAATTCATCCTCAACTCCGCCGGGGATACCGGGAGTTGCGGATCTCTTACGGCAAGTGTTCGGCCGGGGCACGGATATCTCCGAATTTGGCGTGCTTTCAACGCCCCTGGTCGAGATGGGCGAGTACCGCCAGGACGCGCCGGTTGTCGTCGTCCGACACCTCGAGTCCCAGTTTGGCGAAGATGTTCGACGTGTGCTTGGTGACCGCCCGCTCCGTGACAACGAGATGCCCGGCGATCGCCGCGTTCGAACGTCCCTGGGCCATGAGTTCCAGCACCTCCAGCTCCCGGGGCGTCAGCCGCCCCAGCGGCCGGCCGTCCCCGGCCCGCCCCGCCAGCAGCTGCCGGATCACCTGCGGATCCATGGCGGTACCGCCCGCCGCGACCCGTCGTACGGCGTCCACGAACTGTTCCGCGTCGAACACCCGGTCCTTGAGCAGATAGCCGACCCCGCCGTCCCCGTCGGCCAGCAACTCCCGCGCGTACAGCCGCTCCACGTGCTGCGACAGCACCAGCACCGGCAGCCCCGGCCGCGCCCGGCGGGCCCGCAGCGCGCACCGCAGCCCCTCGTCGGTGTGCGTCGGCGGCAGCCGTACGTCGACCACGGCGACGTCCGGGGCCAGTTCGGCGAGCGCACGGTCCAGCTCGGGGCCGGTCTCCACCGCCGCGGCGATCTCGAAGTCGTACGCCTCCAGCAGCCGGACCAGTCCGTCACGCAGCAGGAACAGGTCTTCGGCTAGGACAACTCGCAAGGAATCTCCATGGTCACCGTGGTGGGACCGCCAACCGGACTGCTGACGGCCAGGACGCCGTCGAATGTACCGAGCCGCCGCTCCACCCCGGCCAGCCCCGACCCGCCCCCGACCCGTGCCCCGCCCCGCCCGTCGTCGCGGACGGCGATCCGCAGCGAGCCGTCCGCATACCGCACGTCGACCGACACGCGCTCGGCGCCGGAGTGCTTGACGGCGTTGGTCAGTACCTCGCTCACCGCGAAGTACGCCGCCGACTCGACGGGCGCGTCCGCCCGGCCGTCCTCCACGTCCCCGGTGACCTCGGTGTCGACGGGCAGCCGCAGTGCCAACGCCCGTACGGCGTCGCCCAGTCCACGCTCGGCGAGCACCGGCGGATGGATGCCATGAATCAGGTCGCGCAGCTCGGCGAGCGCGTCGGCGGAGGACTGCCGGGCCCGCGCGAGCAACTCCCGTGCCTTCCGCGGGTTCTTCTCGATCAGCGCCTCGGCGGTCCCCAGATCCATCCCCACGGACACCAGCCGCGCCTGCGCACCGTCGTGCAGATCCCGCTCGATACGCCGGAGTTCGGCGGCGGAGCTGTCCACCGCGTCCCTGCGTGTCTGCGTCAACACCCGTACCCGCGCGGCCAGTTCATCGCGCTCGCCGCCCAACAACGCCCGGGTGGACAGGAAGTGGAACCGCAGCAGCGGGGGCGTCAGCCAGTAGGAGGAGACGAGGAGTACGGCCCCCAGGGCGCCGGCGGCGAGCGCGCTGCCCTGCCCGCCGATGGGCACGAACCCGTACCACCAGCCGACGTACGTCCCGTCCGTGAACACCCGCCAGCCCCCGAGGGCCAGCGCGAACCCCTCGAGGGGATAGAAGAGCAGCGCGGCCGGTACCAGCGCGGTGAGCGACCCGAGCAGCGCGTCGAGCGGCAGCCACGCCGACTCCCGCCAGGTCGCCGGATCACGCAGCACCCGCGCCCCCCGCCCCGCGTCCGCCGACGGCACCCGGTGCCGGGGAGGAATCCGCACCCCACCCCACCGCACGGCGACCAGCCGCCGCCAGTCGACCCACGCCCGCACCCACTTGACGACCACGGGAGTGGTGAGGAGACCGAGCCCCAGGACGGGCACGAGCGCGAGGGAGACGAGGAAGAGCACGAGGAGCGGCGTCGACACGGCGAGCGAGGCGACGGCCAGCAACAGGGCCCGCACCCCGGCGACCACGACCGTGCGAACCCGGTCCAGAACCCGAACCCGAACCCGAAGGTGAACTCGCGCGGAGAGGGTGTCGGCGCCGGCGTCATCCATGCGGTCAGTCTCGCCGAGCGCACCCTGCCGGGTCACGGGACCGAACACCCGTACAAGGGGGTGGTGTCAGCCCCACCCCCCGGTACGGGCGACCGGTCAGCGCACGCTCGGTTCGGTCAACGGGCGGTCGGGGGCGTGTACTTGTAGCCCACCCGCCGTACGGTCTGGATCGCCTGCCGGTGCTCCGCGCCGAGCTTGCGGCGCAGTCGGGCGATGTGGACGTCGACGGTACGGCCGTCCCCCACATGCCCGTAGCCCCACACCGTGGTGACCAGCTGGTCGCGGGTGTGCACCCGGCCCGGGTGGGCGACCAGGTGGGCGAGCAGTTCGAACTCCAGGTACGTGAGGTCCAGTGGACGCCCGTCGACCTCGGCGGTGCGCTGCACGTCGTCGACACGTACGAGGGGACGGTCGCCGTCGCCACGCGCCACCTCGGGGGCGGCCGAGGCGGGTTCGGGCGCCGGGAGCGCGAACGGCAGTACGGGAGGCTGCTGGTCGGCCGGTACGAGCACCAGGTAGCCGACCATCGGCGGCTGGCCCGGCAGCGTGGGCAGGGTGTGCGGGGGAGCCGGCAGCCAGGTGGCCCCCGGCGGCAGGAAGTCCGGGACGTCGATCACCTCGTCCCGGTCGACGGCACGCAGCCGGGCCCGGGCAGAGGTGCTGGGGGAGAGGGGAGCGAGAGGAGAGAGGGGGGAGAAAGTACGAGTGGTCGCCATGGCAGGTCAGCTCTTTCGCGCGAGGAGTTCGTCGGGGACGTACGTCGTGCGCGTGGGCCGAAGACCGAGAGGTACGGCGTCAGAGGGGCCGTACGGCTGGTGTTAGAGGGCCGACGCGTTCATCGCGCGACAACACACCCGGTCGAAGTCGTGGTGCTGGCGGGAAGGCCAGAAGGGCTCGAGGTCGTGGCGACCTGTCGCGATGCACTTCTGGAAGCTGGCCATGGGTCCATTGAAGCAGAGAAGGGGAGAGACGGAGAAGGGGTGTCCACCATGAGGTGGACACCCCTTCTCACTATCCGGGACGATCATCCTGGATCAGCTGAAACTCAGACCTGGCCGGCCTTCTCCAGCGCCGAGCAGCAGGTGTCGACGATCAGCCGCGTCACGACGTACGGGTCGACGTTGGCGTTGGGACGGCGGTCCTCGATGTAACCCTTGCCGTCCTTCTCGACCTGCCACGGGATACGGACCGAGGCGCCGCGGTTGGAGACGCCGTACGAGTACTCGTTCCACGGGGCGGTCTCGTGCAGACCGGTCAGGCGGTCGTCGATGCCGGCGCCGTAGTTCTTGACGTGGTCGAGGGGCTTGGAGCCCTCGCCGAGGGACTCGCACGCGGTGATGATCGCGTCGTAGCCCTCGCGCATCGCCTTGGTGGAGAAGTTGGTGTGCGCACCGGCGCCGTTCCAGTCGCCCTTGACCGGCTTCGGGTCCAGGGTGGCGGAGATGCCGAAGTCCTCGGCGGTGCGGTAGAGCAGCCAGCGGGCGATCCACAGGTGGTCGGAGACCTCCAGCGGGGAGACCGGTCCGACCTGGAACTCCCACTGACCCGGCATGACCTCGGCGTTGATGCCGGAGATGGCGAGACCGGCCTTGAGGCAGTTCTCCAGGTGGGCCTCGACGATCTCGCGACCGAAGATCTCGTCGGCGCCGACACCGCAGTAGTAGCCGCCCTGGGGGGCCGGGAAGCCGCCCTCGGGGAAGCCCAGCGGACGGGAGCCGTCGAAGAAGGTGTACTCCTGCTCGATGCCGAAGATCGGCTCCTGAGCGGCGAACTTCGTCGCGACCTCGGCCAGCGCGGCACGCGTGTTGGACGAGTGCGGCGTCATGTCGATGTCGAGGACCTCGCACATGACGAGGATGTCGTCGCCGCCGCGGATCGGGTCCGGGAAGGAGGCGACCGGCTTGAGCACGCGGTCCGAGGAGTGCCCCTCGGCCTGGTTCGTGGAAGACCCGTCGAAGCCCCAGATCGGCAGCTCGGCGCCCTTGGCGTCGTCGGCCAGGATCTTGGTCTTGGAGCGGAGCTTGGCCGTCGGCTCGGTGCCGTCGATCCAGATGTACTCAGCCTTGAAGGTCACGGGACCATCCTTCGGGTGTGTCTCTAGGCGCACTTGCGGGTGCTGCGGCGCTGCGGCACTGAGGCGCCGCTCTTTGATACCCGCGAGCCTGTCAACAGGCGATTTCCCGGTCGTTGCTCGAATGTGAACCCCGTGTTACCTGGTGTTCCTGTGGCGCGTCTCACGTGCGGAGAGAGTGCCAGAACGAAGCGGACGGGCCCTGCCGCCCCTGGCCGGGAGCGACAGGGCCCCTGTCCGAGCAGGTTTCAGCGCCGGGACGTCACCCCACCTTCTCGATCAGCGCCCGGCGGATCAGGAACTTGCCGGGCTCGCGTACCTGCTCGAAGGCCGCGTTGTTGAGCAGGGCGCAACTGCCGGAGACCGAAGTGACCTCGACGGTCGTCGACTTGTTGTTGTCCAGGTTGGTGACGCGCAACGTGGTCCCGGCGGGGAACTGGTTGCTGGACGCGGCCGGGGCCCCGCCCTCCCCGGACAGGGTGACGGTGGACCCGTCGCAGACCTGCTGACCGTCGCCGGGCACGCCGGGGTCGGCCGGCGCGTCCGGTGCGGCGGGCGGGGCGGTCTGGGCCGGCGACGAGGACTCGGCCCCGGGTACGGGCTCGGTGACGGGCTGCGTGATCTGGGAGTCCTGAGCCGACTCCCCAACCATGCACCCCGACGCCTCCTGCTGGACCTTGATCTGCGCGACGACCGCGTCACGGTTGGCGATCCGGGCGGCCGACTGGGCGTCGGGGGCGGCCCGTTGGTCCGCGATGAACTTCTGGTTGTTGCCCAGGGCGGTGGCGAGCCCCTGGCAGACGGTCGAATCGGCGGCGGTCTGCGCCGCGTTGGAGGTGGCCGCCATCGCGAAGGCGCCACCGCCCGCCACCAGCCCGGCACCGACCAACAGGGCGAGCTTCTTCTTCGTACTGACAGTTCTCCTGCGCGACATGCGCGCCTCCTGAAGAGATAGGGGAGCGTACGCCGCTATGTACGAGATACCGAACGAGGCTACTCAGCGGTCACCGGAGCCATCGAAGTGACGTACGTCACGCGGGATGACGTACGTCACGCGGGTGGACGCCGTGACATCGCGTCCCGCACGGCCTCCTCCGTACGGCCCACCACGGCGCTGCCGTCGTCGGCGGTGATGATGGGCCGCTGGATGAGCTTCGGATGCGCGGCGAGAGCCGCGACCCACCGCTTCCGATCCGCCGCCTCCCGGCCCCACTCCCGCACCCCCAACTCCTTGGCGACGGCTTCCTGGGTCCGGGTGATGTCCCAGGGCTCGAGCCCGAGACGGTCGAGCACGTCCCGGATCTCGGCCTCGGTGGGCACTTCCTCCAGTTGACATCCTCGCCTGCGTGAACGCAGGCGATTCCGGTCAGCACTGCTACGCGGTGCTCCCTCGGGTTCCTGCTTCATCGGCCCCTGCCACCCGAGGGTGGTCTGACAAGGTCTCCACAGGCTTGACGTCCCGCCAGTCCGGCGGTAGGTCCGCCAACTACGTTGCCGGACAAGGCGACTCTAGCAATGGCATTGCGGCTCTCCGGGCCGCTATGGGCAGGATGCCCTTCACCTCCCCCCTGAAGGGTGGAGCGCTGTGCAAGTGTTCGGTAGCGGCGGACGGTGTATTCGGCGCCCTCGGCGTCGAGCAGCGACAGGGCTCCACGGCACTTGGAGCAGGCCGGGTTGATCCAGATTTCCATGGGGCTCACGGTACGCCAGGGACCTTCCAAAGGCCTTGTGGCCAGGGCCTTTTGTCAGTGCCGGGTAGTAGAATAGAAGCAGTGTTCGAGGGTGTCGCCGGGGGTTCCGGCGCCACTCTGACCGCGACAGGAGGATGCCTGTGCCCGCTGCCGCTCTCAAGCCGTTGCCCACCCAGTCCACCGCGAGGAGAGGGGTCGTGCTCGACCTGCCGTACGCCCCCGTGGAGAAGCGCCCGCTGCCGCCGGGCCGCCCGCGCGAGTGGTACGTCACGCACAACCGCCGCCTCAAGGCGATGCGGCTCGCGATCGCCCTGCTCGACTCCGGCGTCCACATGCCGAACCAGGCCCGCAACGAGACGATCCGCAGCGCGGCGGACCTGATCGGCGTCCACCCGCCGTCGGACACGACGTGCCACATGGTGCGAGCCCTGATGCGCTACTCCCGCTGAACGCAAACGCCGAACGCTGAACGCTGAACGGAGCGACGGGTGTCCTGCTCACCGCAGGGCACCCGCCCGCCTTTCCGGGGCGCGCCGGTAATACGGATGCGCGGCCTCCCCCGCCGTCCCTACGCTGGGACACGCACGGCGAGCCGTTCAACCGCCTCCCGCCGCACAGGCACCACCTGGGCAACTCGGGGCTGATCTCTACGCACCGGCGGGTGGACGCCACCCCAAGCGTCCCGTCGGCTCGCACCGTCGCGCACCTCACCGCTCAGCCACCCACGCCACCCACAAGGAGTCTGGTCATGGGCACCTTGATCGTCTCCGCGACCGTCGTCCTGGTCGTCATGGGCTTCAACGACAACGTCCTGTGGCTCGCCGCCGCCGGCCTCGTCTTCGTCTACTTCCGCTACGGCCGCACGGGGAGCGGCTCGGCGGCACCCTCGTCCGGGGGTGGCACCCCGGCCGCCGGTTCCGCACCGGCCACCTACCGCGCCTACCGCCAGCGTCGTGACCAGCAGGCCAGGTGGGAGCGCCGCTACCGCCGCGAGCGGGGCCAGTAGGACCAGCAGCGGTAGGGGGTGTGCCCCCGGTCCGTCTCAGAGACCGGGGGCGCCCCACACCGGGAACCACCGGCTCAGATCGTCCTCGATCCGCAGATCGCCGGCCAGCGCGGCCCGTATCTGCAACTCCAGGGCGTTGTCCCGCCGTTGACGCTCACCGCGACCCTCGCGACCCTCGCCGTCCGCCGACGGAGCGAAGGGATAGAAGGTCCCGCGCTTGTACAGATAGACAAGCCCGAGCGGTACCACGTCTCCGCTGTCCGCGCGCTCGAACCAGAGCACCGAACACAGCAGTTGAGGCCCGAACCCGGCCGCCTCCAACGCGCTGTTGACCGCGTGCAGATCCCCGACGAGCGCCGGCAGCTCCTCCGCCCCGCGCCGCGACACCAGCCACGAGTACCCGTACTCGTCCCGTACGAGTTCCACCGGCGGCCCGGTCCGCTCCGCATCCGCGTCGAGCAGCGCCTGAACCTCCCGGCGTACGTCGTCGAAGGCCGCGCCCTCCACCGTGGCGAAGCACACCGCGCCCCCGCCCGTGGGCGTGAAGCCGGCCGCTGCCTGGAGCGTCACCGCGGCCGACGGCAGCCCGAAGAGCCGGTCGAGATCCGGCGCGACGGGCCTGGTGCGCCCCAGCAGAATGTCCAGCAACCCCATACAGCCACTCCCAGCCTTGCCGAGCCTCGTTCACTTCCCGGAACCGGGAGCCGCCGCCTCACCCAACTCGGCGGACATCCGCCCCAGTTGGTCGATCCGCTGCTCCAGACTGGGATGGGTGGAGAAGTACCGCGCCAGCCCCGGCTCCTTGCCGAGGGCGGGCGTGAAGTAGAAGGCGTTGAAGGCCTGCGCGGTCCGCAGGTCCTTCGACGGGATCCGCGCGATGTCGCCGGAGACCTTGGTGAGTGCGGAGGCCAGTGCCGAGGGGCGCCCGGTGAGCTGCGCGGCGGAGCGGTCGGCGGCCAGTTCGCGGTACCGGGACAGGGCGCGGATCAGCAGGAAGCTGATCGTGTAGACGGCCGCGGAGACACCCATCACCGCCGCGAAGACGACGGCGGTGTTCTGGTCCCGCCGGCCCCCGCCGAACAGCTGCGAGTAGAACGCGAACCGGACGATGAGCCCGGCGATGACACCGAGGAACGACGCGACGGTGATCACGGCGACGTCCTTGTGCGCGACATGGGACAGCTCGTGCGCGAGCACCCCCTCCAGCTCCTCCGGTTCCAGCCGCCGCAGCAACCCGGTGGTCACGCACACCACGGCGTGATCGGCGTTCCGCCCGGTCGCGAACGCGTTCGGCATATCCATGTCCGAGACGGCGACCACCGGCTTGGGCAGGTCCGCCACGGCACACAGTCGGTCGATCACCCCGTGCAGCTGTGGGTACTCCTCGCGCTCCACGACCCGCCCGCGCATCGCGAACAGGGCGACCCGGTCGGAGAACCAGTACTGGGCGGCGAGGAACCCCGCCCCGACCACCACGACCAGTACCCAGGACTTCAGCAGCACGATCAACGCGGCGACGAAGGCCACGTACAGCAGTCCGAGCAGAAACAGCGTGACCGTCATCCGCACGGTCAGTCGCCGGTCGCTGTGTATCCGGTTGGACATCCGCATCACCCCGCAGTCAGGCACTCGCCCCACTGTCAGTGTGCACCCGCCCTGTCCCATGAAGCGGTCGCGATCTGCCCTGGGCGGGGCAAAGGGAAACGGCGAGCGGCACGCTCGCCTCCGCTACGGCGGGCGGGCCGCCGTGAGGCGTCGGGGTCAACCGCACGGGCGGCGTCGAAATGCCCGCACGGGAACGTCGTGCCAGGCTCGCAACAGCGCCTGCCCGTCGTGTCAGGTGGCGGAGCGTTCCAGGTTCGCTGAACGCGGCTCCGGGACCCCGAGCGAGGTCAGCATCGTCTGGAGGCAACGCGCATGCCGGTCGCCACGGCGGGAACCGAGACCGCGTCACCGCCGGACCCGCGGGCCCTTCTCCGGAGCCGCGCGTACCTGGTGCTTCTGGCGATGTCCGCGCTGATCGGCGTGCCGGTGTCCGCGGCGGCGTTCGGCTTCCTCGCGCTGATCGGCGAACTTCAGCCACTGATCTACACGGATCTGCCCAAGTCACTGGGGTTCGACCGAACGCCACCGTGGTGGCCGTTGCCGCTTCTCGCCGTAGGGGGGTTGCTCACGGGGCTGGCGGTCAGGTATCTGCCGGGGTCCGGCGGCCATGAACCGTCGGCCGGGTTCAAGGCGGCCGGCCCGCCCACACCCATCGAGCTGCCCGGCATCTTCCTCGCGGCTCTGGCGACGCTCAGCTTCGCCGCCGTCCTCGGACCCGAGGCCCCCCTCCTGGCGCTCGGCGGCGGGCTCGCCGCCGGCACCGTGCGGATGGTCAGACGAAACCCCCCGGAGCAGGTGATCACGGTGCTGGGGGCGGCGGGCAGTTTCGCGGCCGTCAGCTCCCTGCTCGGATCACCGCTGCTCGGAGCGTTCCTCCTGATGGAGGCCTCGGGGCTGGGTGGGCCGATGATGGCGGTGGTGCTGGTGCCCGGCCTGCTCGCCGCGGGCATCGGCGCACTCATCTTCGTCGGGCTGGGATCCTGGACCGGCCTGGGCACCTACTCGCTGGCACTGAACGACGTCCCCAAGGCCTCGGACCCGACAGCGGCGGAATTCGGCTGGGCGCTGGTCATCGGAGTGTCGGCCGCACTCGTGGGCGTGGGAATCCGATGGCTCGCCGTCCGGCTCAGGACGCACGTCGAGAGACGACGGGTTCCGGCCACGGTGGTCATGGGCCTGGTCGTGGCGGGGCTGGCGATCGGCTATGCGGAGGGCACCGGCAAAACAGCGACCGACGTGCTGTATTCGGGGCAGACGGCGCTGGATCCGCTCCTCAGGCACAGCGCCGGGTTCTCGGTGGGAGCCTTGTCGCTGTTGGTGCTGTGCAAGGGCCTGGCCTACTGCGCGTCGCTCAGCTGTTTCAGGGGAGGCCCGATCTTTCCCGGGATGTTCGTGGGGGCGGCGGGCGGCATCCTGTTCTCGCACCTGCCGGGGCTGAGTCTGGTCGCGGGGTTCGCGATGGGCGTCGGGGCCATGAGCGCCGCGATGCTGGGGCTTCCGATGGTCTCCGTCCTGCTCGCCACGCTGCTGATCGGAGCGCAGGGGCTGACCGTCATGCCGCTGGTGATCGTCGCGGTCGTGGTCTCGTACGTCGCGACGGCGAAGCTGGCGCCTCATCGGCAGGAGCAGCCGCCACAGCGTTAGCCGCCGCAGCCAGGGGAACCTGCGAGCGGCCGGCTTCTAGCGGGCGAGCGACCCGTTGTGGGAGTGGGACGCGGACTGCCACGCCTGCGCACCTGCCCTGGAGGCCTCTTTGGCCTGCTGCCACTTCTCGGCCACCTGCTGGGCCCGGGGCATGTCCATGTCGTGGATCATGCGCCGACCTGCGGTAAGCACGGCGAAGGCACCGACCGCCATACCGGCGCATGCCACCACGGCGCCGGCCGCGGTCAGCACGGCACCGATCCTGACGAGCCGGATGTCGATGTCGATCGTCCGACGGGACTGCTGGTCGTGCTGGTTCATGACTTCACCATCCAACGGGGGGGGGAACCGCCTCGTGACCGCCGCTCCCTGACGTATGGCCAAGAAGCCCTCGCGAGGGGGCCGGGGTGCCCCGGCCCCGGGCCGCCAGGGTTCTCGAACGGGGATATGCTCTATTTTAGGCCGTTTTCTCATTGGCTCGGCAAAATCGGAGCACGCTCCGGGCAACCGTGGCCGTGGGCCCCGGTTGTGGCACCGGTCGAGGCAAGGCCGCTGCGGGGCATCGGAGCGGTCGATCCCCGCTGACGGCCGTCGCCGGGATCCCGCGCGGCGGTGTCCACCCCCTTGGAGCGGCACCATGACCCCACACCACCTCGACGGATACGCGATACGGGACCACACCCCGCAGGAGAGGGCCGCGCTCGGCAAGGCCGCGCGGAAATCCGTACCCCGTAGCAGTCACGCCGAGTTCGACCCCGGACCGAAGCGGCCGGACCCCTTGGAGATCATCGAGAAGCAGTCGGCGGCCCGGGTACCCGAACTCGTACCGATCCGCTACGGCAGGATGACCGAGTCGCCCTTCCGCTTCTACCGGGGAGCGGCCGCCATCATGGCCTCCGACCTCGCGGACACGCCGAGAACGGGAATCACGACCCAGCTGTGCGGCGACGCGCACATGCTGAACTTCCGGCTGCTGGCCTCGCCGGAGCGCCGCCTCATGTTCGACATCAACGACTTCGACGAGACGCTGCCGGGCCCCTGGGAATGGGACGTCAAGCGTCTGGCCGCCAGTTTCGTGATCGCCGGCCGACTGAACGGCTTCAGCACCAAGGAGCGGGCCAAGATCGTACGGGCGGCCGTGCGGTCCTACCGCGAGAACATGCGTGCCTTCGCCGAACTCGGCAACATGGCCGTCTGGTACGCCCAGTTCGACGTGGACTGGGTACGTGAGCGGTTCGGGGCGGATCTGTCCGCGCGGGGCCGTGACCGCTGGGCGCGGGCGGTGCGGAAGGCGCGTTCGCACGACACCCAGCAGGTTTTCGAGAAACTCACCCACGTCGTGGACGGCAAGCGGCGGATCACCCCCGATCCACCGCTGATCACCCCCCTCCAGGACCTGATGACGGAGGCCCGACGCGCCAAGCTGGAGCAGCTGATCCGCCGGCTCATCGAGCGCTACGGCCAGAGCGTGCAGTCGGACCGGCGCTTCCTCCTGGAACAGCACCGGGTCGCCGACATGGCGCGCAAGGTGGTCGGCGTCGGCAGCGTGGGGACCCGCTGCTGGATCGTGCTCCTGCTGGGCAAGGACGACGAGGACCCGCTGTTCCTGCAGGCCAAGGAGGCCGACGAGTCGGTGCTGGCACCCCACGTCGGGGGCAGCGTCTACCGGAATCAGGGCGAGAGGGTCGTCTCCGGGCAGCGGCTGATGCAGGCCACCAGCGACATCCTCCTGGGCTGGGAACGGGTCGAGGGGCTCGACGGCCGGCGACGGGACTTCTACGTACGGCAGTTGCGGGACTGGAAGGGGGTCGCGGTGGCCGAGGACATGGTGCCGCGGGGCATGCGCACCTTCGGCGCGCTCTGCGGCGCGACCCTGGCCCGGGCCCACGCGAGGTCCGGCGACCGGATCGCCATCGCCTCCTATCTGGGTGGCGGCGACTCCTTCGACCGGGCACTCGTGACGTTCGCGGAGACCTACGCCGACCAGAACGAACGGGACCACCAGGCACTCGTCGACGCCGTCCGCAACGGGCAGGTGGCCGCCGAGCCGGCCTGAGCTACGCCACGCGGGAAGGGCGTGACCTCCGCTCGGAGGTCACGCCCTTCCCGCGTGGCGTATGGCGGTACGCCGAATTCACATGGCCGACCCGGCGGCGTCCCCGCCCTCGTCGTGGTCCAGGGCCAGGCCGAAGGCCTCCCCGATGCTTCGCGCGGCGGACACCACGCGGGCGCTGCCGACCACCGGGGCGACCGCCACGAGAACACCCTGAACCCTCTCCAGGGGCACGCCGAGCCCTTCCGCGGCGCCGACGTTGAGCATGTACGAGGCAGGGGAGGCGTCCATGGCCACCAGCGCCGCGATGCGTGCCAGCAGATAGGTCTCGGGGTCCAGCCCCGATCGCTCGAACGTGTCGAGGGTCATCTGGACAAGTGTTTCGAACACGGGGGCGTCCGCCTCAGCGAGGGCGCTGACGCCGGCAGTTCCCATCATTTCGTCGGCCATAACCGGCTCCTTCTGCAGCGGGTGTGGTGTCGCTGTTCCTGGAATCCCAGGTCATCAGCGATCCGCCTCGCAGGCTTCACCCGCCACGGGTGATCACGCCGGGCGTGGCCTCCGGCACGCTCGGAAACGCGGCACATGTGTCGCGTCTCCCTCAGGAAGTGAGGAATCCGTTATGGCCACCACGACCCACCACCGCAGCATGGACAGGGCACCGGCAGGCGCCGGCGGACTGGTGACGTTCGCCGGCGTCATGCTGTTCATCGCCGGCATCCTCGACCTGTTCCGGGGCATCATGGCGATCGCCGACGACGACGTCTACGTGAACACCCCGAACTACGTCTTCAAGTTCGACCTGACCAGCTGGGGCTGGATCCAGCTCGTCCTGGGCGTGATCGCCATGTCTGTCAGCGCCGGCCTCTTCTCGCGCGCCACGTGGGCCCGGGTCGTCGCGGTCGGCATCGCGGGGCTGCTGATCATCGCCAACTTCCTGTCGATCCCGTACTACCCCGTCTGGTCGCTCACCCTGATCGCGCTGTACGCCTTCGTCATCTGGGCCCTGTGCGTCGTGCGGCGGGAGGACTGAAGCGGCGCTCCGAAGCACCCCGCCCGAGGTGAGGAGGGGGAGACCTGCTCTCCCCCTCCCGCCGTACGAGGTGGCTGTGAGCTGCGGAGACAACAGAGGGTGATCGTCTGAGATGCGCGGGAGCGCCGGCGCTGTTTCGCTGGTGTGGCCCGCTCTCCCCACATCACCCAAGGAGTGATCATGAGCGTTGCAGGTGAGTCCCGCGGCCGAGCCCAGCAGATGCGGCAGAAGGCTCAGGAGATGGAACAGGCCGCGGAGCGTGCCACCGACCCGGACGAGCGTTCTCGGCTGAAGGAGAAGGCTCGTCGGCTCATGGAGCAGAGCGAGCAGCAGGGCGGCACCGGAGGCCGGGACAACGACTCCATGGTGTAACAGCCCCACCCGGGTGTAACAGCCCCACCCGCACCGGCCGGTGGCTGCCGCGCGAACTTCCGTGCGCGCGAGGCCACCGGCCGGTCACTCATGTCCGCGCCCCACAGTCAGCCATGTGTCGCGTCGTCCGCCGGACTCCTGCTCAGCGCCAACCGTGCCACCCGCGGCCAGTCGGCCGCCCCGCCACCGACCCGCCGAGCGCGGGGGCGGTGTCGTGGCACACGGACCCGGAGTGCCCCGGGCGCGATACGGCACACCACGGGTGCCGGCACAACGACGTGTTCCCCGTCGATGCCGACCGGGAGGGTGTCCGTGCCCGCTTCGACGACGACCTCCCCGGCACTCAGCCGGACGAATCCCCCGGAACGCGGACCGCGCACCAGACGCGCCGCCTGAGCGGTGTTGCCGACCCGCACGCACACCACGCCCAGGAGACCCGAGTCCAGCCGCTCCCTGCGCCCCGGACGGGCGGCGTCGACGGCACGCCCGTAGGGATTGTTGCTGACGAGCAGCGCCTGAAGTCCGTCGACGTGCGTCCGGTCGGCCCGCATCCGCATCCGGGGCGCGTCCTTGCCGGTGAGGAAGCCGGGGAGGGTCCGCAGGGTCGTGCGGGCTTTGGCATCGCGGTACGCGGGGTCGGTGACGACGGACGCGTACGTGCCGAACGAGGCGTTGTTGACGAAGACCCGGCCTGCGGCGAACCCGAGGTCGACGCGGAGTTCCACGCCGTCGGCAAGGGCTTCCAGCGCCTTCGCCGGATCCTCGCGGTCGAGGCCGAGATCGAGGGCGAAGTGGTTGCGGGTACCGGCGGGAATCACCACGAAAGGCAGGTCATGGGCCGCGGCGACCTCGGCCACCAGCGCCTGGGTGCCGTCGCCGCCCGCCACCGCCAGCAGATCGGCCCCCTCCGCGACGGCCTGCCGGGCCAACGCGGAGACATCCTGGCCGCCTTCGAGCAGGACCACCCGGCAGCCGGCCGCCCGCGCCTTCCCCACCAGGCCGAATCGGTCCACCTTGCCGCCACCGGAGCGCGGGTTCATGAGGACCCAGGGATGCCAGGGCGCCTCCGCGACCGCCTGTTCGGCGGCGACGTGCCCGGGGGCCAGGGCACTGCGTGCCGTCGCGACGGCCAGCGCCCACAGAGCGAGCGACACACACGCCGCCCACAGAATGCCGGACGTCGCGTACAGCACGAGGACGGCCACGGGTGCGAGCAGCGAGACAGCCACCCCGAGGGCGCGGAGAGCACCGGTGTGCGCCAGGGTCCACCACACCCCGACGGCGGCGACCGCCAGCCCGGCGATACCGACCAGCACCCACAGCACGCTCCGCAGACCGGCGGCGACGAGCGGCACCAGCATGCTTCCCAGAAGGGCCAGCACGGCCAGACGAGCCCGGCCGGGACTGTTCTCGCGCACGGTCGCGGCTCCTGCCTCCCCCGGGTTGCCCGTGTGCCCGCCGTCTCGTCCCATGTGCCGGCCCTTCTCCTCACGGGCCCGGGCGCCGTCGGTTCCCTGCCCGGGCTGCCTCAGTCGCGGCGGGGTGTGCCCTCCTCGGAGAGGTCGAAGAGGTTGGTGCGCGGGACCACGCACAGGGCCCAGATGATGAAGCCCGAGAGCGCGATCATCACGACCGACCACACCGGGTAGTACGGCAGGGAGAGGAAGTTGGCGACGATGACGAGTCCGGCGATGCCCACGCCGACGACGCGCGCCCACATCGCGGTCGTGAGCAGCCCGAAGCTGACGATCAGGGCGATCACGCCCAGAACGAGGTGGATCCAGCCCCAGCTGGTCAGGTCGAACTCGAAAACGTAGTTGCGCGTCGTGACGAAGATGTCGTCATCGGCGATGGCCATGATGCCCCGGAAGATGTCGAGCAGGCCGACGAGGGAGAGCATCACGGCCGCGAAGGCCGTCAGACCGGTTGCCCATTCCTGCTTCGCCGTGTATTCCGGCCGAGTGTGTGTCGCGGTCATCTTGCGCCTCGATTCGGGTGGTGCGGATGCTCAGCGATGGGAGGTGCCGGTGGCGGAGCCCGTCTGCTGCGCCGAACCGTGGCCGGTCAGGACCAGTTCCTTGGCCCTGCGGAACTCCTCGTCCGTGATGTCGCCGCGGTCGCGGATCTCGGAAAGCCTGGCGAGTTCGTCGACGCTGCTGGGCTGGCCGCCGGACGCGGTTTCCCTGATGTACGCCTTGAACTCGTCCTGCTGCGCACGCGCCTGCTTGATCTCCCGGCGGCCCATGCTCTTGCCGCGGGCGATCACATAGACGAACACGCCGAGGAAGGGCAGCAGGATGCAGAACACCAGCCAGCCTGCCTTCGCCCAGCCGCTCAGCTGGTCGTCCCGGAAGATGTCGCCGATGATCCGGAACAGCAGGACGAACCACATGATCCACAGGAAGAACACGAGCATGGTCCAGAAGGCGCCCAACAGCGGATAGTCGTACGCCAGGTAGGTTTGCGCGGTCATCTCGGCCTCCGTCCCGGGCGTGGGCCCGGCAGCAGTTCTGTGCCGCACCAGCCTGCCCACGGCCGTCTCCGGGCGGCCTCACCCGGCGCGGGTGAGTGCGCGCGCCGCGACCGTTCGATACCAGGTGGTGGAGGCGACGTACTCGCCGAGGGCCAGGCCCGAGACGGCCGTCAGGAAGACGGCGATCAGCCAGGAAAGAAACGTGAAGACCGGGCCGAGCGGGCCGAACTCGTCCAGGCTGTGCTCCATGGCCGTGGGCATCAGCACGCGGGCGGCCCAGCTCAGCAGGACCGTACCGGTGCCTGCCAGCAGCGCTCCCGGCAGCAGACTCAGCCAGCCGATACGCCCGCCCAGCAGCAGATGCTGCGACCACCACCACAGCAGCGTCGCCGAGAGCAGGGACAGCACCAGCCCGGTCACCGCTCCCGCACCGAACCCGTCCCGCAGCGGTGCCTGGAACAGCAGGAAGGCCAGCCAGACGACCGGCCAGAGCAGCCAGCGCCAGACCGCGGCCCGCACCGGTGCGCGCGGCAGCTGCCAGCACCGCTCGCACACCGCCTGCAGTGCCCGGCTGAACGCCGTGGCCGAAACGAGCGTCACCACCAGGCCCACCGCTCCCACGGTGTCCCGCGTCGTACCGGTCGCGGAGAAGACCTGACGCATCTCGTCGAGGGTGTCGCCGCGCATTCCCAGAACCGCGCGGAGAGAGTCGGCCAGCAGGTCCTGCATCCAGCCGGGGGCGAACGCGGCGAAGGTCATCAGCAGCGGGAGCGCGGTGAGGAACGCCTGTGCGGCCAGCCGTACGGCGCCCTCCACCAGGTTGAGGGCCGACAGACGGGACAGCAGCCCGGCCATGGTCCCCGACCGCAGGCCCGCCACGGCCCGCGCGGCCGCGCGCCTCAGGGATCGTGTGCGCTCGGGTGAGGTCGTACGCCTGCGTGACGTCGTGCGGCTGAGTGACGCGCGCCCCGGGCCGGGTTTCCCGACCATGGATCACGGACTGGTCCGGCCCGCCACGCGGCCCGCCGCCCGGTCGGCCGGTCCGGCGGCGGCCGCGACGATCGCCAGGCCGAGCAGGACGGCCACGGCAACGCAGAGAACGAGCGCCACCGCTCCGACCGTGGGGTGGTTCCAGAGCAACAGCGTCAGCGCTCCGGCCGCTAGGACCCCGGCGGTGGTCCACGACCGGTGGCCCGCGAGCCAGCGTCCGGTGGATCCGGTGGGCACCCCGGAGCGGTACAGCGCCTGGCCGGTGGCCGTCGTGCCCCGGTCGGCCAGGGCGCGGACGGCGCGAGCCGGACGGCCGGGACCGTACAGGTACGCGATCAGCACGATGATCACCGCGACGATCAGCAGGGTGCGCGTGCTGTCGCGAAGGAACCGGACGAACGTGTCGTAGATCGCCGAGGCCGCGTCGGTGGGCAGCACGGTGGACGGGACCGAGTCCAGATAGACCCGTCGGAGCACGGCCAGCGCGACGAGCAGCACCACCATCATCAAGCCGACCCCCGCCGCGGTGATCATCAGCATCACCCTGCGGGCCGGAGCGGTCCACACCGCGAGAGCGGCGAGGACGACGGTCAGAACGGGCAGCCAGGTGCCGAGAACGTCCAGCAACCGCATCGCGTCCTGCGCCTTTACCAGCTTGTCGGTCTTGAACAGCGTGACCGTCTTGTCGGTGTCCGGGATGGCGGACGCCTTGTCGAAGCCCGCGTCGACGAGCCGCTCCCGCACCTGGTCGACGACATCTCCCAGGTTCAGTTCGACGGCACCGTCCTTGGCGCTCACGGCACCCTTGCCGTCACCGGTGAGCATGCCGACCACCGCGCCGTGAGCGCGCCGGTTGGCGCCCTCCCACACCTGCTGGAAGGCGTCGCTGGTGATCACACGGGTGACAGTGCGGTCCACGACCGACTTGACCGCGCTCCGCAGCGGACCCTCCAGGGCCTCGGCCCCCGCCACGACGCGGGGTTTGGCCCCGGCGTCCTTGAGCGTCTCGGCGAGCGAGTCCGTTATCGCCTTGACGTCCACGTTCTGCACCACGCGGTCCGTGAGCCGGTTGATCACGACCTCCTGCACGGCCGGGTCCGACGCCAGCGGCCCGACGGTCTTCACGTACCTGCCGGTGTCGGAGACCGTGTCCTGGACCCAGGCCGCGACGACGGCCACGGGCGCGAGCAGCAGGGCCAGCAGCAGGAGGACCGACGAGACGACCCGGCGTAGTCGCCGGTGGCGTATCGCCGCGTGCCGGCGCATCCGCTCGTACTCCGCCCGCTCCTCGGCGGTGATGACGTGCGTGGCGTTCGGGTCTCTGCCGGAGTCCGGCGAATCGGGCGAATCGGGGGTCGAGGCCGGGTTCATGGGGGCTCCTGTCCGTGGGTGCGCCGCCCGGCGCGACGATCGCCCGTGACGATCACCGCTCGGGATGACGGAGGTGGAGGGAGGTCCGGGTGTGCCCGCCGCGTCGTGCCCGCCTGAGCGGCGGGCGCGGTGTCAGGCCGTACCGGCAGGCGGGTCCGACTCCGTGGTGGGTGTCTTTCGGAGCGCGGTCCGCAACGCGAGGGCGACCGCCGTCTCGGCCAGACCGAGCAGGACGAGCCACAGGCCCAGCAGCCGGGTCAGGGCGCGGGCGGACTCCGTCGGCAGGGCGAGCACCACGATCCCCGCGACGATGCCGAGCACCGCGACACCCACGACGACGCCGCGGTGCGGCATGTCCTGGGTGGCGAGCGCCGAGTAGAGGGTGAGGACGCCGGACACCAGCCAGACGACGCCGACGATCAGCGAGAGCGCGTCGATGGTCTGCAGCGGGTTGCGCAGGCACAGCACTCCGGCCAGTACGTACAGCACGGCCAGGAGCAGTCCCGGGAGCCGTTCACCGTGCTCCTCCCGGCCGAAGACGGCCACGAACCGGAACGCCCCGGTCACCAGCAGGTACAGGCCGATGAGGACCGCGAGGACGTGCAGGGTCTCCTCCGGCCAGACCAGTACCAGGATGCCCAGCACCAGCGTCGCGAGGGCCGGTCCCAGGAGCCAGATCCATGAACGGCCGAGCCGCGCGAGCACGTCCGCGGAGTCGCCCATGGGGCCGACGCCGGGGCGGGGGCCCGCCCTGTCGGGCTCGTGTTCCTGTCCGGTGTGGGATGCCGGTCCACGCGGCATGGTCATGGCTCCTCCTCGCGTGATCGACGAGTGGTCGCTTCCGGACCGCCGACAGGGCGTGTGGGAAGGGGCGCCGTGCCGGGAACTGACCGCTCCAGGGTCACGCCTGTCACCGGGTGCCCGGGTCACCCACCACGGGTGATCCCTCGGCGCCGGGGTGGAGGTGAGGTGGGAACCAGCAAGGTGCCAGTCCCTTCGGCCCTTAAGGACGGGACCGATGGATGGAAGGGGGAAAACGAAGAGACACGAGTTGACTTCCTCCCTCTCGTGAACGAGGGGGATTCCTACGGCTCGCGCCGTGGGGTTTTCTGCTTCATCGCCGACCGCCCCGTCCGGGAGGACTCCCGTTGAGGTCTTACACCGGCTCCCCAGACAGACACCGCCAGCCCGGCGGCCAGAAGGTTCTCCGCGGCGTTCACGTCCCGGTCATGGACCGCACCGCACTCACACGTCCACTCCCGGACGTCGAGCGGCAGCTTCGCCCGGATCGTGCCGCAGGCACCGCACAGTCTCGAGCTGGGGAAGAAGCGGTCGACGACCACGAGTTCCCGCCCGTACCAAGCGGTCTTGTACTCCAGCATGCTCCGCATATCCGTCCACGCCGCATCGGAGATGGCGCGGGCGAGCTTGCGGTTTTTGACCATGGTGCGGACGGTCAGGTCCTCGATCACGACCGTTTGGTTCTCACGGACGAGACGGGTGGTCAGCTTGTGGAGGAAGTCCCGGCGCCGGTCGGCGATCCGGGCATGAACACGCGCCACCTTCCGGCGGGCCTTCGCCCGGTTGGCGCCGTCACCCTTGGCCTTGCGCGACAGTTCCCGCTGGGCTTTGACAAGCCGGGCCCGGTCCTTGCGCTCGTGCTTGGGGTTGGTGATCTTCTCCCCGGTGGACAGCGTCGCCAGAGACGTGATCCCCAGATCGATACCGACCGCGTTCGTGGTGGGCGGGGCGGGGGTGATGGTGTCGTCGCAGAGCATCGACACGAACCAGCGTCCGGCCGCGTCCTGGGACACCGTCACCGTGGACGGCGTGACACCCTCCGGCAGCGGCCTCGACCACACGATGTCCAGCGGCTCGGTCATCTTGGCGAGAGTCAACTCGCCTTTACGGAATCGGAAACCGCTGGTGGTGTACTCCGCGCTTTTCCGGGACTTCTTCCGCGACTTGAAGCGCGGATACTTCGCCCGCTTGCCGAAGAAGTTCGTGAACGCCAGCTGCAGGTGCCGCAGCGCCTGCTGGAGGGGGACGCTGGACACCTCGTTCAGGTAGGCGAGTTCCTCGGTCTGCTTCCACGCCGTCAGCATCGCGGACGTCTGGTTGTAGTTGACCCGCTCCTGCCGCGTCCACGCCCGCGTACGGGCGTCGAGCGCCATGTTGTAGACCTTCCGCACACATCCGAAGGTGCGCGACAGCTCAGCCGCCTGCACATCCGTCGGATAGAAGCGGTACTTGAACGCCCGCTTCACCTGCATCGTGGTCATGCTCACAAGCTAGAGCACCTGTCGGTGAGGGCCAAATCTACTGGTCAAGGCACTGCGATTCGCCCTGGCGGCGAATCCCAGCCCCTGGCCCTGCTCCGCAGGAGTCCGATCCCTCCCCCGCCTGAAGGCCGGGGTTTCCTCGGAGGAATCCGATGAGCGATCCGAGCACGCCCCGGCCGGGCCGCACCCGGCCCGAACCGGACGGCCGCCGACGGTCTCTCGATGCCCGTCGGCGGTCTCTGCGCGCCCGTCGGCGGGCGGCGGTCGTCGCCCTGATCCGCGCCGTACTCATCGCCGCCGGCCTCGTCACCGCCTACTACCTGCTGCCCCTGGACGAACACGGCACGGTGACCTCGTCGGCGCTGCTCGTGTGCGGCTTGGTGGGGGTGCTGATGGTGTTCGGGTTCGAGGTGTGGGCCATCGCGCGCTCACCCCACCCGCGTCTCAAGGCAGTCGAGGCCCTGGCCGCCACGCTGGCGCTGTTCCTGGTTCTCTTCGCGGGCGCCTACTACATGGTGGACCGCTCCACCCCGGGCTCCTTCAGCGAGCCGCTGACCAGGACGGACGCCCTGTACTTCACGCTGACGACGTTCAGTACCGTCGGCTACGGGGACATCGCGGCACGCTCCCAGGCGGGGCGCGTGCTGACGATGGCGCAGATGGTGGGAGGACTGCTGCTCGTGGGCGTCGCCGCACGGGTGCTGGCGAGCGCGGTCCAGGCCGGGCTGCGCCGACAGGGCCGAGGGCCGGCGCAGCCGGGTTCCGACAGCGACGCCGGGACACCGGACCAGTAGCCCGGACGATGACCGTCCCCGTCACTCCGGCAGTTGGCGCATCTCCAGGACACACAGTCCCAGCGACTGGCAGCGTGCCAGCAGCCCGTACAGGTGCGCCTCGTCCACGACCGGGCCGAACAGGACGGTCTGGCCGGACATCACTACGTGGCCCAGCTCCGGGAAGGCTCGGGCCATCGCTTCCGACAGGTGTCCCTCGACGCGGATCTCGTAGCGCACGAGCTGTCCTCCTACGGGCTTGCCGGGACAGGCGGACGGCGCCTTACCTGCGATCGTCCGGCCTCCCCGGCGTTTCGGGCCTCACCCGGGAGAGGTGACCCGGCGCCGGACGACGGACGCCACGGATCAGTGCGTCAGGAAGATCTTGACGGAGATGATCAGCAGGCCGAGCACCAGGTTGACCGACGCGGTGACGGCCAGCAGCAGCCGAGAGGCACCGGCGCGGCGCGCCGCGGCCACCGACCAGCCCACCTGACCGGCCACGGCGACCGAGAGAGCCAGCCAGAGGGCACCGGGCACATCCAGTCCCAGGACCGGGCTGACCGCCACCGCGGCGGCCGGCGGGACGGCGGCCTTGGCGATCGGCCACTCGTCGCGGCACACGAGCAGCACGACCCGGCGGTCCAGCGCCCGTTGTGCCAGGCGCGCCCCGAACAGCTGGGCGTGCACGTGCGCGATCCAGAACACCACCCCGGTGAGCAGCAGAAGCAGCACGAGTTCGGTGCGGGGGAACGAGCCCAGGGAACCGGCGCCGATCAGTACGGAGGCCGCGAGCATGGATCCGTAGACGCCGCCCGTGTAGTCCGCTCGGGCCCGGTGCACGGCCCGGTGCTCGGCCCTGCGCGCTCTGTGGGCCGAGGCCGGGCCGGTCGTGGTCGTTGGTGTGTGCGTTGTTCGGGTTCTGGACACCGGCGACTCCCTCCGGACTGGGTGCGTCGATGCGGTCACCTCGGCTGAAGCGTCGGCTCCGAGCGGCGCGGACGGGTCTCCCGTGCGGTCGGGAGGTGTGGTGTGACCAGGAAACTGGCGAGAGCGATGCCGCCGGTGGCCAGGATCGCCGCCTTCAGACCGTCCAGTTGCGCGGAGGAGTAGGAGTCCGCGACGGCGTCGACCTCGGACGGCGGCAACCCGGCGCGCTCGGCCGCCGAGCGCACCTGATCGGTCGGGACGAACGCGATCCCGGCCTCAAGAGCGACACCGACCTGCTGCCGCGTCTCCTCCGACAGACGCGGGTTGTCCGCCACCTGCGTGGTGAAGGCGTGGGCCAGCGCACCGATGAGGATCGACCCGATGAGAGCGGTACCCAGCGCCGAGCCCAGATTCTGTGCCGTGAACTGAAGCCCTCCGGCCTCACTGCGTGCCTCGTCGCCGACGCTGGACTGGACGACGTTGCCCAGTTGCGAGGCGAGCAGGCCGACGCCCACGCCCAGCAGCGCCATCGCTCCGGCGAACTGGGCGTCGTCGATGACCGGGTCGATGGTCGCCAGCAGCCACACGATGGCCGCCGCCAGGGTGAGCAGGGCCAGCCGGACCACCCGGCGCGGTCCCATCGTCCGCCCCAGCGAGGACGCGGACAGAGAGGTGATGAGCATGGTGGCGGACACCGGGAGCAGGCGCAGGCCCGTCTCGAAGGCGTTGAACCCCTGAACCACCTGCAAGTACAGCGGGATGGTGAAGAACAGCCCCAGCAGGATGAGGTTCTGGCTCAGCAGCGTCAGAAGGCCGGACCGCAGCACGGGCCTGCCCAGCAGGGACAGGTGGAAGAGGGGGTCGGCGCCTTCTTCGTCCCGCCGTCGCTCCCACCGGCGGAAGAGCGCCAGGACAGCCACACCCGCGCCTACGACGAACAGTGTAGGGGCGAAGCCGAAGACGGTGAAAGGAGGATTGCGGGGCTGCACCCATCCCCAGGTGCTGCTCTGCAGGACCCCGAGCACACCCAGCCCCAGCCCGGCCGCGGACAGGACCGCGCCGACCCAGTCCAGCCGGGGGCGCGGGCCGGTCGGAGCGGGCGTGGCGATGACCCGGCGGCACAGCAGGACGGCCACGACGACCACGACCTCTCCGGCGAAGACCAGCCGCCAGGTCAGATACGTGGTCACCCAGCCGCCCAACAGGGGGCCGACCGCGATCCCGGCGCCGGCGAGCCCGCCGATGACCGCATAGGCGACGGCCCGGTCCCGCCCGTGGTACGACTCCGCGACGAGGGCGGCCATGGCCGGCAGCACCATGGCGGCTCCGAGCCCCTCGATGACGGACCAGCCCAGCGTGAGGACCCACAGGGTGGGTGCCGCGGCGGTCAGGGCCGACCCCACGCCGTACACGACCATCCCCATGAAGAACATGCGGCGACGCCCCAGGATGTCCCCGAACCTGCCACCGATGATCATGAAAGCGGCCATGACCAGCGCGTACAGCGTGATGACGGCCTGGATGGCGGTGACCTCGGTGTCGAAGTCCTCGACCAGCTGGCTGATGGAGACGTTCATGACCGAGGTGTCCAGGACCATCAAGAACTGGGCCGCGCCCAGGACGATCAGAGCCCGCCAGTGCTTCACCGCGTCCACCTCGCAAAGTCGGCCGTCCGCCGCCCCTCCCATCGCATCCGAAGTACGAGTCCGGTGCCTCACCCGCCACGGGGGAACAACGGGCACCGACGCGCGTTCAGAGCAGCCGGAGTTCCCGCGCGCGCCGCACCGCTTCGCCCCGCCGGCTCACCGCCAGCTTCCGGTAGACGCTCTTGAGGTGGGTCTTCACCGTGTTCACCGACACGTAGAGGTCGACGGCGATCTCCTCGGTCGACATCATCCGGGCCAGTCGCTCCAGCACATCCTGCTCGCGTCCGCTCAGCTCCGCGGCGACGAGCGGTGGCGGCGGGGAATCCGGCCGGGATTCGTCGTGGCGCGGCGAGCCGGGCGTGAGCCAGCCCGCGGCCAGCCCCTGCAGCGGAGCCGTGGCCAGCAGGGGCCGGATCCACGCCCCGGCATCGAGGAACGGACGCCGCAGCCGCTCACGCCGGGCGTCGAGGAGCGCCTGTGCCACGAGCCTGCGGGCAACGGCGGTGTCTCCTGCCCTCTCCGCGCTCTGAGCCCTGACCAGCGCCGCCCGCACGGTCACCCCGGGCCCGGTCCGCCCCTCGGCGCGGATGCTGTCGAGCAGGTCGATGGCCGCCCCGCGATGCCCTGTGGCGAGCTGGATCGCCGCGGCCTCCACGGCGCACATCGGCTGGTCGACGGCGACTTTCTCAAGCACCTCGACGGCTTCGTCGGGCCGGCCTTCGGCCAGGTGGGCGGCGGAGGAGACGAGCAGTTCACGGCTTGCCGCCCAGGGCGAGGGCACCGCGGGGGAGAAGGCCGGGTCCGCCGCCGTGGCGGCGGCTCCTGTCTTGCCCCTGGCCAACAGGAGGTGAGTTGTGGCAAGGGTCAGCCCCGCCGCCAGGACCGGATCACGCGTTCCCGACGGGAGCCGGGTCGTCTCGTCGAGGAGGGCCTGGGCCCGGCCCAGCTCGTGGCGGTCGACAGCCACGGCGGCCAGGACCAGCCGTCCGATGCCGGAGCGGGGCTGCTGGTCCTGGCCGCCCCGCTCCGCCTCCGACACCGCCGCCAGTGCCTTGCGCTCAGCCCGGCCGAGCCAGCCGTTCAGATAGTCGAGCAGTGCCAGGTGCCCCATCGACTCCTCCCGGGGCAGCAGGGTGGCGGCGCCGCCCGGAGTACCGGCCACCGTGGTCAGGACAGCGCGCGCCTCCTCGAAGTGCCCGGCCCACAGGCGTGCCGAGCCCAGATGGGTCAGCAGGAGAGCGGTGAGTTCGGGATGCTTGTCCAACAGGTGCGCCGGGACCGCCTGCCGCAGTTCACCGGCCGCCTCGGCGGCCTTCTCGACGCGTGGGGGACACCCGGTCAGCCGTGCGGCCAGTGCTTCGAGCAGCGCGCAGCTCAGCTGGGCGGCCGCCAGGCCGGGGCTGTCGTCCGCCAGTCGCTCCTCGGCGTGGCGAAGGCGTGCCTGGCCGTGTTCGAGGTCGCACCGGGACAGATCGCGCGCGGCGCGCACGAGGTCGGTGGCGGGGCTCCGGGCCTCGGACCCCATCTGCGAGAACAACCGGTCCAGGACGTCCGAGCGCAGGCCGGTGAAGAGCTGGCCGATCGCGAGGTCGTCTATGAGGGAACCGGCAGCGAAGTCCCAGTCGCCCACGGCGGCGCTGTGGTCGAGGGTCTCCGGCAGATATCCGGAACGGCGCAGCCAACGTGCGGCCCGCCGGTGGAGTTCCGGCTCCACGCCCGGCAGGCGTACCCGCAGATGAGCCCGGAGTATCTCTCCGAACAGCGGATGGAGCTGGTACCACGAGTGGCCGAGAGGCTCGACGAACGCGTTCTCGTGGTGCAGCCCGGCGAGAATGGGCTCGGCATCGGCCCGGAGGGTCAGTGCGTCGGCCAGATCGGGACAGAAACGCTCCAGGACGCTCACGCGCAGCAGGAGGTCCTGTGTCTCCCGCGTCTGGACCTTCAGGACCTCGGCCAGCAGATAGTCCGCGACCGTACTTCGGTCCGCCTCGAATTCCTTCAGGTAGAGCTCGGGGTCGGCGCTCTCCCGAGCGGCCAGGGCGGACAGGCGCAGGCCGGCGGCCCAGCCCCGGGTGCGGTCCACCAGGACCTCGGCGGCGTGGACCGGCAGGCGCAGACCGTGCAGCTGCAGCAGTGCGACGGCCTCCTCGGGGGTGAAGGCCAGTTCGGCGGCGCGGATCTCCGTCAGATCGCCGGCCGCCCGGTAGCGGTGCAAGGGGAGCAGCGGGTCGGTGCGGGTGACGAGGACGAGGCGCAGGCCCCGCCCGGCGTGGTGCAGGACGAACGCCAGTTGCTCCGAGATCTCCGGCGTGGTCACGCGCTCGAACTCGTCGAGTACGAGGACCAGGGGCCGGTCCCGGTCGTTCAGTTCGGCGGCGAGCGCCACCAGTAGCCTGCGGTCCACCCCGGAAGCGTCCGCGGGGGTCCCGACCGCGTCGGACACCGGTGCACCGCACGCGCTCAGGGTCTCAAGGACGTACGCCCAGAACACCCCCGGACGACAGTCCCCCGCTTCGACGGTGAGCCAGGCGACCGGTGACCGCAGCCCGGCGGCCCAGTCGGCGGCCAACAGGGTCTTGCCGGCCCCGGCAGGGCCGTTGACCAGCGTCAGCCGGGTCCCGAGAGCCTGGTGGAGGTGGTCGACGAGCCGCTGCCGCCGCAGGAACGTGGCGGGCCGCGCGGGCAGGGCGAACCGGGTGCGCAGAAACGGGTCTCCCAGAGGGTCGGCGCACGGAACGGTCGAAACGATGGGAAGGGTCGGTCCCCGAGCGTTCGCATGGGTCTCCGGCACCGCTGTCACCTCGCAGTCCGTCAGGGCCCACCCCGGGCAGTGCTGGTCAGCTCCTGGCCGAGGCGCCCTGGAGGTCGGGCTGGAAGGCACGGATCAGATCGTGGCCCGGCTGGATGACGCCGTAACTGCCCTCGGGCACCGCGTTCCAGGCGCCGGGAAGGTTGCCCAGCGGCTCGGACACGACGAGGCGGGTTTCGTCGGAGACCTCACGGAGGAACTCGGCATCGGGGTGGAGCGCGCGCAGGGTGTCCACCCTGGTGCTGAAGAACAACGACCGTGAGCGGCCCTCGCTGGAGTAGCGGAAGGCCCACACCCGTTCGCCGTCGGCCACCGCGACGGTCATCTGAAGGGGGTCCTTGATGCCGTGCTCGTGGCCCTTCCTCTCGACCAGGCCCGCCATGCGTGCCACGGCACCGGGAGGATCCTCCGTCAGGCCGAAGGTGAGGGCGAGGTAGAACATGAGCTCGGAGTCGGTGGAACCCTCGATGTCGGCATACAGGGCCGGATCGACGGCCAGCGCGAGGTCACGCCGGAGCACGGGGAACCCGTTGATCATCCCGTTGTGCATCCACATCCACCGGCCGTAGCGGAAGGGGTGGCAGTTGGACTGCTGCACGGCTGTCCCGGTCGTCGCCCTGATATGGGCGAAGAAGAGACCCGAGCGGACGTGGTGGGCGACCTCCCGCAGATTGCGGTTGTTCCACGCCGGGCCCACGTCACGCAGGACAGCAGGGGTGGCGGCTGCGTCCTCGCCGTTCTCGCTGTACCAGCCGAGGCCGAAGCCGTCGCCATTGGTCGTCTCCACCCCCATACGGGAGTGCAGGCTCTGGTCGATCAAGGAGTGTGCGGGCTTGAACAGCACCTGGCTGAGAAGGATGGGGGTACCCGAGTAGGCGATCCAACGGCACATCGTGGGTCCCTTCACCTCTGGGACGGCCGACTCGGATGTGGCAGCGCCGGAGCGTCCTCGTGCGAGTAGTCACCAGTATCGCTTTCAGGATCCCCTCGGGCACGTCGACCGTCCCGTCTTCGCCGGCTGCCGCGTCCCCGGCACCCGGCTCGCGGGCGTCGGCGTCGGTACTAGTACGGCGCCCGGAACTGCGCGTACCCCAGCAGCAGGATGACCCCGGCGACGCAGCCGAGGACCACCGCCGTCGATATCCACGACGATCTGCGCGGCCCCGAACCCTCGGGCTCACCCCGGAACGGCACCGGCTCCGGAGGGTTTTCCTTCCAGCGGGCCGCGAGCATACGGGCCCGGGCGGAAGGCTCCTTGTGCGGGGCGTCGCGCGCCCACCGGTAGTCGAACTCCCGCTCGCTGTCGTCGTGTTCGGACTTCCCCGTCATCCCCGTTGCCTTTCGTGTCGTGTGCGATCCCATGCCTGTGCGAGGTCCCTTCAGAATAGTGCGCCCCTCTGACACCGCCCCGGTCGGCCCGTGCGACCGGTCCCGAACACGACAACAGCGCCCCCGCACCGGCGAACCGGGGCGAGGGCGCTGACGTACACCGTTACCGGGCACCTGACGGCGCCGGCCGACTCACACGTCGAAATACAGCTCGAACTCTAACGGCACCTTTGCTACCTGCGGCGAAGCGTGTGCACTGCGCTGACCTGGGTATTTGAGTGTTGGCACACGTTGATGAATATCAAGTGCGTTGGAATGTCCTGCGGACTGTCTGCGGACCGCTAACGGACACGCACTGTCATGAGAGAGGCCCCCGCCCTGAGTGATCAGATTGGGGGCCTCTTTTGCGTTGTGGCGCTATGGCTTCTCGCCCTCGACCTGCCACAGGCCCGGCGCATAGATGTCCTCCCACACTTCGAGCGGCCCGTCGTCGTCGTGGAAGACGTTGACCAGTACTAGGACCGGCACGGCTGCAGTCTCCGGCACGTGGATGTCGAGCATGTCGAGTTCGTTGGACGCGGCGAGACGGGCGGTACGCCGCTCGGGTGATTTGGTCGTCTGGCGTCCGGTGCGTTCTTTGTAGATCTCCTGCCAGAAGCGCTCGAACGGTCGCGGCTGCAGCAGCTCGGGCACGTCCGCCAGGGCTCGCATGTGGATGACGGACAGGGCGGCCACGGCCGGCTTGTCGTCGCGTAGGAAGACTCGAGTGCGCACGATGACCTCGTCGCCAAGCTCGATGCCAAGGTGATCCGCCACCATCGGGTCGTGGCACGAGCGGAGGTGCGCCGTGTGGTTGATGGACGTCTCGCCGGGGGCGTAGGTCTCCCCGGTGCGCGCGATGCGCTCAAGCCGGGCCGCTGCGGTGGCGGCCACGTTCGGACGTTCGGCGACGACGGTCTCGGCGCCGGGTCGGGGGGTGGTTAGTCCCTCGTCCTTGAGGAGTCGGTAAGCGCGGTTGACGGTGGTGATGCTGACGCTGAACTGCTCCCTCACCTGGCTCATAGGCGGCATGGTGTCGCCGGGCTGCAGCTTGCCGTCCTCGATGAGCTTCCGGAAGTGCGCGGCGATGTCGGCGTATCCGGCGCTGTCTTTGTCGACCATGGTCTCTACCTCCTCCAGGTATAGCGCTCCGTGTTTTCTTCAAGATACTCCGTAGAGCGCTTGACCTTTGAAGGTAGAGCGCTCTACCTTCTTCTTTAGCGGCACTTTCTGCACAAGCCGCAAGTTCAGCTCTGCCCGAGATAACGCAAAGGCCCCGACGGGGCTGTCCCGGTGCTCGCAACACCAGGCCCGTCGAGGCCAACGCATCAGAGAGATTGGGTCTCCGAATGCAGCACGAGCTTACTGCGCCTGCCCTGACGCAGGTTCCCGAGGGCGAACCGCTCAAGGTCAAGGACATCGCCGGCGCCCTGCGCGTCGACTCGACCACCGTCTACCGCGAGATCACCGCGGGCCGCCTCGACGCGTACCGCGTCGGCTCGGGCCGCGGCACCTTCCGCGTCTCCCGTACCGCGTTCGCCGCGTACCTCGCCGCCCGCGGCATCCCGACGAGCGAGCTGGCGGTGACGCTGTGATCTCCATGTCCAAGCAGTCCATGCCGCGTCCGGCTCACCGGATGGTGCCCGCCGTCGTCGGCTGGCCCGGCCGTCAGACGACCGTCCTCATCGAAGACCCCGACTGGTGCAACATCGACCACGTCGACCTGTGGGTCCACGCCCTGGAGGACGTCGACCACTACTCCGACTTCACCGGATGGAGCACCGACTCCATCCTGCAGCCCGGTGACGCGGTCATCGAACTGCTCACCCGGGTTCACTCCGACCCGCTCGCCGAGGACGCGGCGCTGCGCGACGCGCACGTCATCATCGACGACGGGCATGCCGGGAGCACCTGCTACCTGACGCCGGAGATGGCGGAGCGTGCCGCTGACGAGCTGATCGCGATGGCGGCGGACGTGCGGCGTGCGGCCCAGGCTGCCCGCCAGTCCAACGCGCTCGCCGGCCGTCAGCGCCGTAACCGCTCGCAGGCCGACGAGTCGCTGCGCCGGGTCCGTGGGGGTCAGGCATGAGTGACGAGGACGAGCGCGCTCGCCGTTTCGTCGAGCGGCACTTCCCGAAGCCGGACCAGGCGGCTACGGCGCGGCCTGTTGGCGGCGACGGGCCCACGGTGACCCTGGACACCCTCGACCACGGCCGCGTCACCGTCGACGAGCCGGCGTGGTGCATCGGGCATGCGGGCGAGCCGGTCGGCTACAGGGCGGACATCACGCATAAGGGCCGTGTGGTGGCCGCCGAGGTGGAGACGGACTGGGCGACGTTCGAGTTGCTGCCCGCCCGTATCTCGTGGGCGCCGTTCGGCGAGTTGCAGCCCGAGCCGTACCCGGTGGCGGACATCGAGGATCTCCCGCCCCTCGACCCCGACCAGCTGCGGGAGCTGGCCGCCGAGGTCGCCTTGCACGCCGGCCGCCTCTACCGCCTGTCGAACGAGCTGGACCGGATCCGCAGGGGGCAGTCGTGACCGCCTCGACGATCCACCGGCTGACGGACGCCGAGCGCGACGAGCTGTCCCGCAAGGTCGCCGAGGCCAATAAGCGGTCCGAGGAGCGGCCGCGGTGAGCCGCTACCCGATCCCGCGCCCGACCGAGCACGCCGCGATCCGTGCGGTGTGCCGGTCGGCCCGGCCGGCCCTGAACATTCCGGCGATCCTCGCCGACCTGATCACCGCACAGCGGCTCGGAGACCAGCACGGGATGAACCTGTGCGGCCACCTCGTCGCCCGCGCCGCCCTGAAGGAGGTAGGCGAATGAAGAACGCTGATGCCCGTCAGGGTCTGGCGTCTGGGGCCGCCGTGGTCACCGTCGCCCTCACCGCTGCCGCATTCTGGCTGAGCTACGAGCACTTGCACGATGTCGCCGACGCGAACGGCCTCGACGGCATCCGGGCGTGGGCGTGGCCCGGCACGGTAGACCTGTTCATCGTCGCGGGGGAACTGCTGATCCTGCGGGCGGCCCTGCGGGGTGGCTTCGATTGGTTCGCCTACCTGCTCGCTGGTGTCGGCTCCCTCGGCTCCATCGCCCTGAACGTGGCTGGCGTGGGTGCGGGTGCGGACCGGATGGAGTACATCGTCGCCGCCGTACCTCCGGTGGCTGCCCTGCTCGCCTTCGCCGCGATCATGCGGCAGGTACACGAACGCCTCGCCGGACACTCCGAGCCGATCAAGCTGGATGTTATCCAGCATGAAACGGCGCCCGAGGTGACCGACCTCGTAGACGTTATCCACGAGGTTCCGCCTGCCCCGGAGCCTGCCCCGGTGGTCATCCCGACTGCGACCGCGCTGACGGCCGCGCCGTTCCTGTGGGAGTCCGTCTCCCCAGAGAAGACCGATCAGGTGACCGTCGCAGTACCCGCCGAGACGGCCCGGCAGGTGGTCACCGAGTCGGTCACGCTCACCCCGTCCGATCTGCGCCGTAAGGCCCGCAGCCTGCACCGGGAGGCGGTCAGGTCGACTCGCCGCCCGGTGACCATCAAGGCACTGCAGGACGAACTCGGCTTGTCCCGCCGTGAGGCGACCGAACTGCGCCGCGAAGTAGTGGAGGCCCGGTCATGAAGTGGGTACTGCTCGGCGCCCTGTTGGGTCTGCTGCTGGTCTTCCCGCAGCTCCTCGCCCTGGTCGTCACCGTGGTTGCGGCGATCCTCGCAAAGCCTGTCCTGGTGGCGTTTGCCCTCGGTCTGGCCGTCCGTGTCCAGCTGCCCTGCATCCGGAGGCGGGCGCGATGAGTGACGCCCTCGACAAGGCCGAGGCCGCAGTACGGGAAGCCTCGACCGACACGGCCGCCGTACAACTGGCGTTTGCCGCAATGGAGTTGGCCAAGCTGGCACAGCAGCAGCCCGTCCAGCAGCCGGCCTGCCAGCACCAGGCCCGGACAGGCCGCAGCGCGGGTGAGTGGCTGGCGATCGGCGGCGCCGTCTGCGTCGGCAGCATCGGCCTTGCCTTCGCGTCCATCGCGCTCGCCATCGCCGCGTGCTGCGCCACTGGCTGCTTCCTCATCCTGCGCCGCCTGTGGCAGGACATGCAACGGAAGGGCCGCTGACCATGGGCTTCTTCCGCCGTACCGAGACCGCCGACCACGACGACGCCCGCACCCGCGGCCTCCTCGACGCCGCCGACACCGCTTTCGAAACCGACGACTCGGCGTTCGCAGACGTCGTCATGGACGGCCTCATGGGCGACAAGGCCACCCGCCCCTACCCGCCCGCCGGACACGGCTACCCCCGCCGCTGACCTGCCCTTCCGTGCCAACCGGGGCGGAACCTCTTGTACGTCGTACAAGAGGTTCCCTCCCGGCAGGTGCGGTAGGGCCGGACAGCCCGGCCCGCGACCAGGAGGCCCGCATGCGCAAGCCCGTGGACTACCAACACCCCGAAGCCCGCCTCATGGGCAGCACCGTCCGCCACGAAGGCCACAACTGCACGGTCGTCGGCCTCCAGGGCGGATACGCCACCGTCAGCCGCAGCGACGGCTTCAAGCGCAGCATCCCCATCTACGCCATCACCAACGGGAGCAAGAGTGTCTGAGCCGACCACCCGCCGATACTGCCTCGACACCGCCGCCCACGCGCTGCGTGAGGCCGTCCTCCATGCCAAGCGCGCGGGGACCGCCGCCTACGGACGCCCCCACGAGACACAGGCGCACGCCGCCGCCGGCGCCTTGTGGGCCAGCGTCGCCCGCACCGCCACCGCCCTCGCCGCCACCCTGCCCGACACCACCACGGAGGCCTGACCATGCCCAGTTCCTATTCCCGAGGCGAGAAGGTTCGGCTGGCTTGGCTGGTCGCCAAGGCCGCGAAGCAGTCCCTGGCCGGAGACCGCAACGTCGACACCATCGACGACAAGGTGAAGCGGGAAGTCGACCGCATCGAGGAGCGCGCCCAGGAGCGCGGCGCCCGTGAGGTCGCTGCCCTCGAGCGCCGCCTCGACGACACCCGCAAGGCCGCCGCCGCAGCCAAGACCAGCATGCGCACCAGCCGCGGCAGGGACCGTGCGGCCGCCCGCACCGAAATGCAGCAGCACGAGCAGGCCGCCCGCCGCGTCGAACGCGAACTGCGCCGCTACCAGTAGCCATACCCCGGGGCGGCCGTCACCGGCCAAGGAAGCCGGCCGCCCCGGGCCCCGGACCGCCCATCTGAACGACCGGAGAGACCAGCATGACTGACACAGTCCCTGAGCAGATCAACGGGCACGCCCGACCGCAGGTGTCCCTCCTCAAGCTCGCCCCCGAACCGTCGGCCGAGACGGAGCCGGCCGCCGTCGAGGAGAAGCCCCGTACGCGCCGCCGCATCCGCATCGACTCACTGCGCCGCGTCGTCGTCGAGGTCCGCACCAACAGCGGATACCGGGCCGTCGTCCGGCACGGCGCCTACACCTGGGGTGGGGCCCGCATCCTCACCCGACGGGCCTGGGACTCCCGCACCACCGCCCGCCACGACCGGATGATGCGCATCGCCGAAGCATCTGGGAACGAAGAGCTTGTCCGGGAGTGGGAGCAACGCTCCCAGGCCTACCGGGCCGCCCGGCAGAAGCGGCGTATCGAAATGCTGCAGATGGCCGTGAACGCCCCGAAAGCGATCGCCATGGGCGCGGCCGGCACCGCAGGCCTCTTGCTGATGCTCGGCATCCTGCTGGCTTGGGCCAACCACGACGTGCACGACGTCCTGACTCCCATCAAGACCGTGGTGCAGCTGGTCGGATGGGCTGCGTTCATCGCCGGTGTCATCTGGGATCCGCTGCTGGCGGCCCTGCCGTTCCTCGCCCTCGCCGGCGCCTGGGCGGTCGGCCGCAACCAGCACACCGCACCCACGTGGGCGCTGCCCGTCGACGGCGACGAGCGGGACGTCGTCCCGGATGAGAACGCCATCATGCGGGCCCTGGGCAACCTGGGCATTGCGCCGCTGAACAGGGTCATCAAGGAGGGCTGGAAGCCGCGCTGGGTACAGCCGTCCATCCGGTCCGGGAACGGCTGGCACGCGCAGCTGCAGCTCCCGGAGGGCGTGCCCGTCGAGATGATCGCCGACAAGAAGCAGACGCTCGCGCACAACTTGCTGCGCAAGCCCATCGAGGTGTGGCCGACCGAGCCACGCGACCAGGCCGGCGTACTGGACCTGTGGGTTGCAGACCCCGGCGTCCTCACCAAGCCGGTACCGCCGTGGCCGCTCCTGACGGAGGGAACGACCGATTTCTTCAAGGGCGTGCCCGTCGCGCTCAACGCCCGCGGCGAGCAGGTCATCGGGCGGCTGATGGCAGCGAACTACCTGATCGCCGGGATCATGGGCTCGGGGAAATCATCGCTCGTCGTCGCCCTGCTCCTCGGCGCGATGCTCGACCCGCTGGTTGAGATCGACGTGCACGTCCTGGCGTACAACTCCGACTACGACCCGATGCGGCCCCGTCTGCGGAGCCTGGTCAAGGGCGACGATGACGAGCATGTGGTCGCGGCTATGGACACGCTGCGCGCCCTGGCCGGTGAGGTGTCCCGTCGTGGGCAGGAACTGGAACGCCTCGGCACGGACACCAAGGTCACTCGGGAGATGGCGGAACGCGACCCGTCCATGCGGCCCCGGATCGTCGTGTTCGACGAGGTTCACGAGCTGTTCTCGCACAAGGAGTACGGCAAGGAAGCCAAGGAACTGGCGCTGAAGGTCACCAAGAAGGCCAGGAAGACGGCCATCATGCTGCTGTGGATCACCCCGGATGCCGATGCGGCGAGCCTGCCGCGCGGGATTTCCAAGACCGTGTCCCACCGGGTCGCGTTCGCCATCAACGACCACCAGGGCAACGACGCGATCCTCGGCACCGGCATGCATAAAAACGGGTATTCGGCGACCACCCTCGTCGCAGGTGAAGACGTCGGCACCGCCATGGCCGCCGGCTTCGGGAAGACCCCCGGGCTGATCCGCTCCTACTTCGTGCGGAAAGAGGCAGGCATCGACGAGGTCACGCCGGTCGTCGAGCGGGCGATGCAGATGTACGAGGGCGGGCCGGCCGACGCTCCCGCGTTCGCCCCCGTCGACCACCTCGCCGACATCGCGGCCGTCCTCGGGCACGAGACGAAGATGCTCACCCTGGACGTGCTGCACGGCCTCAAGGACCGCAACCCCGTCGAGTACGGCTCGTGGTCACCACGGGACCTCAAGGCCGTCCTGGACGACGCCGGACACGGCGAGTACAAGACCAACGGCGGCAAAATGCACGTCGGTCTCGACCGGATCCTCGACGCCATCGCCGCCCGGGACGACGTCCTCGACGACGAGGGAGGCACCGAAGAGTAGGGGAGTTCTCCCTACCCGCCTCCCCGCCCTGCCTCCCTGTACATGACCTGCGGAAATGGCCAGTCAGGGAGGCAAGGGAGGCGGGGTTCGGAGGACCGCCGAGACCCTGGGAAACGGGGTCCTGGCCTCCCCCCTCGCCGCCTCCCTCTCTCGCTCAGGAAGAGCGGCCAGGACGACCAGGCGGAAGCAATTCGAGCTCGCGAGCCCGAGCCGTCCACCGCTGAACCGTCCGGGGCGTTACGCCCTCAGCCTTCGCCAAGTCCGTGGCCGGCCGCGACGAGTTGGCGGCGACCCGCAGATACCGGAGTGCGACCCGCGCGAAGAACTGTGTGTCGTCCGGGCCGGTCGGATTGCCGAGGGGGCCCTCGTGGGGGTCACCGGGGCCAGCCATCACCGCGGCCTGCACCGTGGCGCCGGCAGTAGCTCGCCGGGACCGCACGGCCGCCTCGATGGCGGCAAGCGGGAACAGCCGCAACTCACGGATCCCGACCGCGTCAGGACCGGGCACGTAGACGCCAGTAATCACGATCCCGCTGTCGTCGACACCGAACCGCAGCATCAGGCGCCGACCACTCTCGGAGTTCTCGATCAGATCCCACGAGACCGGATCCTCAACTCCCGTGTTCAGCCCCGCGACTGCATCCAGCTGGCTGGAGCTCTCCTGAGTGATCGGGGAGGCGACTACGCGCCACGGTTTCGGCAGGTCCTGGTCAGTAATCACGGGCCGACGGTATGCCCGATCCCAACGCCAGTCAACGTGATGGCCCCATGGTGACAACATGCTGGCGCCATCGCGACAACCTCATGTATAACAAGGGCATTGCCGGGTGTCGCGATGGCGCCGTCATGACGACCCTGGCTAAGTGCGACACATCCCGAGAGGCGACATGGACCTCGCAGCACGCACGACGCTTCAAGAACGCATCGACAAGTACCTGACCACCGAGGAGGTAGCCCGCCGCTACCGCGTGGCGCCGGGAACGGTCCGCTACTGGCGGCACATCAACTACCTGCCCGAAGGCGTCAAGCGCGGCCGGCGCGTCCTGTACGACCCGGACGTTCTCGACCGGTGGGACGCCGAGCAGGCCGGAGGCGCCGCAGCATGACCCGAAACAGCAACGAACCCGGGATGGTCGAAACATCCCGGGTTCGTGAAGACCGCGGTGGCAGGTCTGTTGCGAACACGGTAACGCAGACCCCCGGCAACGCACAGCAGACCGCACTCTTCGCCGCACCGGCCGCCAAGACCGCAGCCCGCCCGCTCGTACTCGTCACCCGCGGCCGAACCGAGTTCCTCGCCCGCTGCCCCAACTGCCGCCAGATGCACCGACACGTACACCTCGGCGACGTCACCGGCGCCTGCGGAGCCACCTACCAACTCCAGCCCAAAGCCAAGCGGAAGGGGGCAGCGTGAGCAACCACGGCAAGGCACGGGCGGCTGCGCACCGTGCCCTCGACTGGGGGTACGGGGGGTTCCCCCTCAGCATCAACAAGATCCCGATCATCCGCTCTCCGCACGAGAAGGGGCACACCTGCCCCGGCATGGCCTTCTGCGGTGCCCCCGGGCACGGAGTCGGCGACGCCACTGACGATCACGACGTGCTCGACTGGCTGTTTGACCAGGCGCCGAAGGCGGTCGGCTACGGCATCGCCTGCGGCGGCCGGCTCGTCGGCCTCGACCTCGACCGCAAGAACGGGGTCGACGGCGTCGCCACACTCAACCGCCTCTCCCGTGAGCACGGCTTCCCGATCCCGTACACCACGACCGTGGGCACCCCGAACAACGGACTGCACCTGTGGGGCACCATCCCCGAGGGCACCGTCGTACCGAACTCGGTCGGCCGCCTCGGTCCCGGCATCGACGTCCGCAGCTCCCGTGGCTACCTCGTCGGCCCCGGCAGCGTCGGCCGTAATGGCGAGTACGTCTTCCACCCGAAGACCGGCTACATCGAGCCTCAGCCGATCCCGGAGCAGCTGCTCGCCCTGATGCTGCCGCCCGCGCCCCGACCGCAGCCACAGCGTCGGCTGGCGGCTATGTCCGTCGACAGTTCCACCCGCACACTGCAGGGTCTCGTCGACGTCGTCCTCAAGTCCTCCCAGGGCAACCGGAACTCCGCCCTCTACTGGGCTGCCAGCAAGGCTTGGGCGCACGCACGCGACGGACATATCGCCGCAGCCGACGCCGAGGCCGAGCTCGTCGGAGCGGCCATCCAGGTCGGATTGGGCGAGGCCGAAGCCCGCCGCACCGTCGCCTCCGCCGAGCGGGGGGTGCGGGTATGAGCGACGCGACGACCGAGCAGGGAACCGAGGAATGGACAGACCGTCATGGCCTCGTTCCCGAGGGTGTCCGCATGCCCACCGGCTACAAGATCAGTTACGGCGGAGTGTGGGTCGAGAAGCAGGTGGCCAAAGAGACGTTCATCGACGTGCGCATCGCGTGGTCGCCCCTGGTCATCCGGTCCGTCTATGTCGACCCGATCGGCGACCAGGCCGTCGAGTTGGCGTGGGTCGACCGCGGCCAGGTCGTCACCAGGACCGTGCAGCGCTCCGTCGTTAGGCGGGGCCGCATCCTGGTGGCCACGCTCGGGGATGCCGGCCTACCCGTCATCGAGGCTGACGCCAAACTCGCCGAGCGCTACCTCGCAGCGTTCGAGTCCATCAACCAGGGGAAGATCCCGCGCGTTCATCTGGCCCGACAGCTGGGCTGGCAGAAGGACGGCACATTCGTTACCGCGCAGGACTCCCCGCACCGTGTCGAGGTCAAGTACGACGAGCAGAAGCCAGCGCTCGCCGCGCACGCCCCCGCTGGGACGTTCGAGGGCTGGCAGGCCGCAGTGAAGCCGATGGAGGCGTACCCGGCCGCGCAGATGGCTCTGTACGCGTCTCTCGCCGCCCCACTGCTGGAACTGGTCGGAGTCAACTCGTTCACCGTCGACATCAGCGGCCGGTCGACCCGCGGGAAGACCACGGCGGCCGGCGCCGGGATGAGCGTCTGGGCAGACCCCAGCGAGCGGGCGGACGGCATGTATTCGTGGCGTACCACGATGCTCGCCGCCGAGAAGCGCCTCAACCTGGTCAACGGTCTGCCCGTGGTGTTCGACGAGACCAAGCTCGTGCGCGATCCGGAGTTGGTGCACGCGCTGCTGTACTCCATCCCGAAGAACCACGGCCAGGCCCGTGGCGGTGGCTGGCCGTCCGGTCTCCCGTGGCGAACCGTCATGATCTCGACGGGGGAACAGTCGGTCCTCACCTTCACGACCGACCAAGGCGCCGGGGCCCGCGTCCTCACTGTGAAGGAGGCGCCGTTCGGCACGGACGGACCGGAGTCCGCCACGGCCGCCGTCGACGTCCGGGACGGCTGCGCCGAGCACTACGGCACGGCCGGCCCGCGGTTCGTCGAGAAGCTGCTCGACACCACCGCGGGGGACGGGAAACGCCGCCTGGTCGCCCGACACAAGGAACTGACGGAAGCTCACCGGTATGACAGCGACATGTCGGCCCGGCGCGCGCCCCTGGTGGCCGTTCTCGCCCTCGCTGCGGAAGTCGGCCACGAATGGGGCATCGTCCCTTTCCCGAGCCCGCTTATGCCCGTCTGGCGCCGACTGTTCGCCGTGTCGGACCAGACCGACAACCGGGGCGAGATGGCGCTCGACGTCGTCCGGGAGTACGTCGCATCTAACCGGCGTTCCTTGTGGGCGCCGGGCACCGACAACGAGCCGCCATTCTCCGGATGGATCGGGCGAGAGTTGGACGTCGACGAGCAGACCACGGTCGGTCTGCTGGCGCAGCGACTCAAAGAAGCACTCAGCCGGGCAGGGTACGAGCTGGAGTCCGTAATCCCCAGCTGGAGAGAGGCAGCGGTGCTGGTCGAGAACGACTCGTACCGGCCGCCCTACCTCGCCAAGAAGAAGATGAACGGCGGCCAGGTCCGCCTCTACATCTTCAAGCCCGAGGTGTTCGCCGCCCCGGAAGACGAGGACGGAGAGTGACGTGAGCCTCATACGTCACAGGAAAACCGTCCCTCTCTCCGGCTCACATGCGTACCCCCTCCAGTCAGGGGAAACGTCGCAGCTCAACGGTCATCAGCAAGGAGTACGCAGCAGCGCGTACCCCCCAGGGTTGAGGGCTGGGGGTACGCATACGTGCGTACCCCCACGCGTCAGACAATCGTCGCAGCTCAAACGGCATGTGGTACCCCCCATGGCAGGGGGTACGCACTTGGGCTCCCAAGAGAGCCTGTTTTTGCCGAGCAGGCGGACAGGAGTAACAGGCAGTGACACGTTCCCGTCACCGTTGCGCAGTCTGCGACCGCCCACTCAAGGCCGGCCGTGGCAAACCGTGCGTCCGCGGATGCGGCGCCCGGCTGTGCCGCGCCCTCCACCTTCCCCAGTGCACCGACGTACACGGCGGGCAGTGCCCGCACCTCGAACTCCCCGAAGGGAACTGACCATGTCTCAAGACCCGATCCGTGCCATGCACGATCGCTCGGTTGAGAAAAAGCGCGCGCAGCAGGACCCCGCCTATCTCCAAGCCCTGATGAACGGTCAGGCGCCCAGCGTGATCGCATTCGTGGCCGCCCTCGACGCTGGCCACGAGGGCGACGAAGCGCTCGACGCAGCCCGCCGCATCGACCAGGCCGCCGCCAACTTCTTCAACCAGCCGCCCGCCGACGACACCACGGCCACCACCGAGCAGCCGCCCGCCGACCTTCCGCCCGCAGCCTGAGGAGCCAGCCATGACCAAGACCGTCACCATCCAGGAAGCCGAGCAGCAGCTCACCGCGGCGACCGCCACCCTCGACCAACTCAAGGCGAAGATCCTCGACCACGGGCCCGGGTCGGTCACCGCCGAGGAACTCGGCACGGCCGCGCTCGCTGTCGAGCACGCCAGCCTCACCATCGGCCACGCCGTGAAGACCGCCGAAACCAGCATCGAGGCCGAACGACAGGAACGGCTGCAGCTCCTCAAGGCCCAGATCCTCGAGCAGGCCGGCGACGTCGACACCGCCCTCGACGCCATGCGGCAAATCGAGACTGCGGCAGCCGCCCTCATCGAAGCGTGCGCGGGCAGGCAGACCCTCATCGGCCAGGCCACCGCAGCCATGCGACGAGACGGCGTACCCCAGTCCAGCGAAGCATCCGACGAACACGCGGGGCTCGGCTGGGCCGACGCAGGCATGGGCCGCAGCGACGCCGTGTACGTCGACGGCCGCAAGATCGGATACGTCAGCGCGGGCGTCATCATCGCCGGCGCCCTCGACCGCGCCTCCCGGCAGGCAGGCCGCAGCGTACGACACCTGCAGCCCGCCATCGACGTACCCGTACACCAGGACATCGCACAGGACCCCGAGGCGTGGCTCACGGCCAGGTACTGACAGACCGCTCGCCTGGAAAGCGAGAGGTGGCAGCGCAGAGGGCTTTACTCCTTTCGGCTCTGCGCGTGGCCATCAGGGCGCCCGGTACGCCGCGGCACCCGGGCGCCCACCCAACACACAGACCAGGAGCACCACATGCGCATCCCCGACCACCTCGCCACCTACCAGGAAGAGCACTGGATGCCCCACGTCGAACCCGGCATCCGGCTACCCACGCTCCGAGCCCGCGAGAAGTACCGGCAGGCACAAGACCAGTGGGCAGGCGAACACGGCCTCGACCGCACCCAGTTCGAGCGACTGCTCGGCGAGCAGCGGAAGACGGCCAGCAGCACCAACTGATCCGGATGATCGCCCCTGGGGGAGGACCCCAAGATCATCCGGATCTGCGGATCGGGCACGTTAGCACCTCGCTGTGCGTGGACCCTAAAAAGACCCTTAGGCGACCCTCTGAGCTGCGGAAACGTCTGGGCGATGGGGTGCCGATTGGGTCGCTGGCCGAACGTCGAACCTTCCCGGCACCGGGAAACATGCAGGTCAGGCGGTGTTTTGCCGTCACACATCGGGAGGTTGGAATGCAGAAAGCACCGGAGGAACTCGGCGAGTCGGGCACCCGTCTGTGGGAGTCCGTGACGTCCGTGTTCGGTCTGGACGTGCACGAGCAGCTGCTTCTGCTGCAGGCGTGCCGGACGGCTGATCTGCTGGACCGGCTGTCGGCGGAGGTTGCGGCCGGCGGGCTGACGGTGGTGAACCAGAAGGGTGACCGGATCTCGAATCCGGTCGTTGTCGAGCAGCGGCAGCAGTCGCTTGTGCTCGCCCGCATGCTGGCTTCCGTGCGCCTGCCGGAAGGCGAGTCGGACGAACGGCCGCAGCGACGCGGGGCGGCCCGTAAGAGCTACGGAATCCGGGGGTCCGTCGCGTGAGGCGCCTACAGCCCCCGCCGTCCACGGACGAGCCTCCGGAGTATCTGCGACCGTTCGACCCGGACCGGTACCGTCAGACGGCCCTGCAGTCGCTACGGGACCATCCCGGAGACGTCTGGTGTGCGGCTATGTCCGTCTGGCGGGCCTGGCAGCACGAATGCCAGGACTGGCAGGCCGAGCGCGGCATCGTCCGCGGGGCGAAGGGCTGGAGGCGCCAGTTCGGCCCCGGGCAGCCGCCGACGGGCTGGGTGTGCGCGGAGTTCGCGCTCGCCGTCAACGAGGAGTCCACGCCTTGCCCGTCCGCCTGCCACACGCACGAGAATCAGCGGATCCGCTGAGCACTGGGGAGAGGTCTGAGAGTGGCCAGCAAGAGCATCAAGAAGCGCCCGAACGGCAAGTGGCGGGCCCGGTACCGGGACCTGGCGGGTAAGGAGCACGCACGGCACTTCGAGCGGAAGATCGACGGTGAGCGCTGGCTCGACGAGGTTACGGCCGCGCTGGTGACCAACACCTACGTCGACCCGAAAGACAAGAAACTCACGGTCGATCAGTGGTGCGATCTGTGGATCGAGTCCTACGCGAAGCGTGAGTCGACCGTGCGACAGGCCCGGGTGCACCTGGCGCAGATCCGCGAGGAGTTCGGGCCCCTGACCCTGATGGCGGTCGACGAGATGGCCGTCAAACGGTGGATGGCCCGGCTGCTGCGCGAGAAGGTCTCACAGTCCTACCGGTTCGCGCTGCACAGTCGCCTGTCGCAGGTGATGCGGGCCGCAGTGCGGGCCAAGAAGCTGAGTGCCAACCCGTGTTCCCGGGAGACCTCGCCGGGCGCCGGGAAGCAGCGCCCATACGTCTGCACGGACGCGCAACTGTGGCAGCTGTACGAGGCCGCAGAACCGAAGTACCGGCCCGCGCTGCTGCTGGGTGCGTTCGCCGGCCTGCGCACGGCGGAGGCGTGCGGCCTGCGCCTGGTCGACGTCGACCTCGACGTAATGACGGTGACACCGACGGTGCAATACCCGGCGGTGCCGCTCAAGACGGAGTCGAGTATGGCGGCCGTGCCGATCCCGGACGTGTTCGTCGGCGAGCTCAAGCGGCTGCTCGACGGCCGCACGGACGGGTGGGTCCTGCTCGACGACGACGCCGTCCAGCTGGGTCCGTGGAAGGTCGAGCGGCACATGCGCCGGATCCGTAAGCAGGTACCGGGGCTGTCGCCGGAATTCAGGTTCCACGATCTTCGCCACTACTACGCGAGCATGCTCATCGCGTCCGGCGCTGACGTGAAGGTGGTCCAGCAGCGGCTACGGCACTCGAAGGCCACGACGACGCTGAACACATACGGTCACCTCTGGCCCGACTCGGACCAGTCGACACGGGCCGCCGTCGAGGTCGCCATGAGCCCCTTGATCAACAACTCTGCGGACCCTCTGCGGACTGCCAGAGGGTCCGCAGAGGGAACCGCAAGCTCAGAGCCTAGTTAGGGCCTACACGTCGAAGTACAGCTCGAACTCGTGCGGGTGCGGACGCAGCTGCAGCGGCGCGATCTCGTTCGTGCGCTTGAAGTCGATCCACGTCTCGATCAGGTCCGGCGTGAACACGTCGCCCTGGAGGAGGAACTCGTGGTCGCGCTCGAGGGAGTCGAGGACGGCCGGGAGCGAGGTCGGGACCTGCGCCACGCTCGCGTGCTCCTCGGGAGCCAGCTCGTAGAGGTCCTTGTCGATCGGCTCGGCCGGCTCGATCTTGTTCTTGATGCCGTCCAGGCCCGCCAGCAGCAGCGCGGAGAACGCCAGGTACGGGTTGCCGGAGGAGTCGGGCGCGCGGAACTCGACGCGCTTGGCCTTCGGGTTGGAGCCCGTGATCGGGATACGCATGGCCGCGGAGCGGTTGCGCTGCGAGTACACCAGGTTGATCGGCGCCTCGAAGCCCGGGACCAGGCGGTGGTACGAGTTCACCGTCGGGTTGGTGAACGCGAGCAGCGACGGGGCGTGCTTGAGGATGCCGCCGATGTAGTAGCGGGCGGTGTCCGACAGGCCCGCGTAGCCGGCCTCGTCGTAGAAGAGCGGCTGGCCGCCCGTCCACAGCGACTGGTGGACGTGCATGCCGGAGCCGTTGTCACCGAAGATCGGCTTCGGCATGAAGGTCGCGGTCTTGCCGTTGCGCCAGGCCACGTTCTTCACGATGTACTTGAAGAGCTGGAGGTCGTCGGCCGCGGCGAGCAGCGTGTTGAACTTGTAGTTGATCTCGGCCTGGCCGGCGGTGCCCACCTCGTGGTGCTGGCGCTCGACCTGGAGGCCGGAGTTGGCCAGCTCAAGGGAGATCTCGGCCCGCAGGTCGGCGAAGTGGTCGACCGGCGGCGTCGGGAAGTAGCCGCCCTTGTAGCGGACCTTGTAACCACGGTTGTTCTCGACCGCACCGGTGTTCCAGGCGCCGGCCTCGGAGTCGATGTGGTAGAAGGACTCGTTCGCGCCGGTGGCGAAACGCACGCTGTCGAAGACGTAGAACTCGGCCTCGGGACCGAAGTACGCGGTGTCCGCGATACCGGTCGACGCCAGGTACGCCTCGGCCTTCTTGGCCACGTTGCGCGGGTCACGGGAGTACTGCTCGCCCGTGATCGGGTCGTGGATGAAGAAGTTGATGTTGACCGTCTTGTCACGGCGGAACGGGTCGACCCGCGCCGTGGACAGGTCGGCGCGCAGCGCCATGTCGGACTCGTGGATGGCTTGGAAGCCGCGGATCGAGGAGCCGTCGAAGGCCAGTTCCTCGTCCGGGTCGAAGGCCGTCGCCGGCAGCGTGAAGTGCTGCATCACACCCGGCAGGTCGCAGAAGCGGACGTCGATGAACTTGACGTCCTCGTCCGCGATGTACTTCTTGGCCTCGTCGGCGTTCTGGAACATCCAGCTCCTCCTACTCCCGGCCGTCCGTGCCGGGGTGGTAGTTCGTTCGTGCGGCCAGTGCGGTGGCACACGTTGGATCCGACTTTAGGGACAGGTGATTTCTCAGGCATGACCCATTTGTTTCGACCAAGTTAACCGGACCCGGGCTGAGCGACCCACCTGCGGGTAGTGAAAATCGCGCGCAGTACGGTGGTCGGGTGGACAACAGGGACGCAATCGGATCGTGGCTCTCCGGCCCCCGCGCCGCCGCGGAGGAAGCCGGTGTCGACTTCGGATACCGGGGCCAACAGCTCGGTCTGCCCGAAGCGGGCCCGGGCTCCATCGCCCGCCCCGGCCGCAGGCTCGGCGCGCTGGCCGTCGACTGGGGCCTGTGCCTCCTGATCGCATACGGCCTCATCACCGACAGCTACAACAAGGCGGCGCAGGTGTGGGCACCGCTCATCCTGCTCGCGCTGCTCCTGCTCACGCTGAGCACGCTCGGTTTCACTCCGGGCAAGCGGCTGTTCGGCCTGCGGGTGGTCGCCCTGGACACGGGCCGCGTCAGTCCGCTGCGTGCCGCGCTCAGAACACTGCTGTTCTTCCTCGCAGTCCCGGCCCTGATCTGGGACCGCGACGGCCGCGGCCTGCACGACCGGCTCGCCCGCACCGTGGAAGTACGGATCTAGCGCACGTACGAGACAGGACAGACACGAGGTACGACGATGGGGCGCCCGGAGTGATCCGGGCGCCCCATCGTCGTACCTCGTGTCGTCGTACGCGATCGCTCGCGTCAGCGCATCTTGCCGCCGCGCGGCATGCGCATCCCCTTGGGCATCGGGCCCTTCGGCAGCGGCATGTTGCTCATCAGGTCGCCCATGGCGCGCAGCCGGTCGTTGGTCGCGGTCACCTGGGGGCCGGCGAGGACGCGCGGCAGCTTCAGCATGGTCGTGCGGAGCTTCTTCAGCTCGATCTGGCCCTCACCCGTGCCGACCAGCAGGTCGTGCACCGGTACGTCCGCGACGATGCGGGCCATCTTCCTCTTCTCGGCGGCCAGCAGGCTCTTCACCCGGTTCGGGTTGCCCTCGGCGACCAGCACGATGCCGGCCTTGCCGACCGCGCGGTGCACCACGTCCTGGCTGCGGTTCATCGCCACCGCCGGAGTGGTCGTCCAGCCCCGGCCGATGTTGTCCAGTACGGCTGCCGCGGCACCCGGCTGGCCTTCCATCTGCCCGAAGGCGGCCCGCTCGGCCCGGCGCCCGAACACGATCGCCGTCGCGAGGAAGGCGAGCAGGAGGCCGAGAATTCCGAGATAGATCGGGTGACCGATCAGGAAGCCGATCGCGAGGAAGACACCGAAGGTGAAGATTCCGACAGCCGCGAGTACAAGACCGATCTTTTTGTCGGCCTTGCGGGTCATCTTGTACGTCAGGGCGATCTGCTTGAGTCGCCCGGGGTTCGCGGCGTCCGCCGCGGTTTCCTTCCTCGCCATGCCGTGAAGTCTACGTGTCCCGGCAAGCGCCGACGACGGCGGTGTCGTCGGGGGCGGGGGAGCGGCGGTCAGGAACGGGTGGCCAGGGCCTGATCGAGGACGCGCTGCGTCTCGTTGCGGTCCTTGGCGCGACGGCGGTCCTCCAGGACGGAGGTCCAGGCGTTCTGGCGGGCGGTGCGCTGGCCGCTGTTGAGGAGCAGCGACTCGACTGCGCGCAGCGCGTCGGTGAACGACGGGATGGGCGTGGCGCGGACGGGTGCGGTCTGCATGGTGGAGGTCCCCCCTCGGGACGGCTCTGGTTTAAGGGTGCACATCGTGTGAAGACAGGCTCACTGATTGGTGTTACCAGGGCGTGACCTGCCGGTCAAACACGGATGAAGCCTTGATACGGAAGGCGAAAACGCCGATGCGGTCCCGACGTATGCCCTCAACTGCGAGGACGGTCGGGACCGCACGGAATCGGCCGTTACTGACGGGTAGTCTCTTGTGCGGGAATTCACACGTCTGCCACGCCCTTGCTGGGCAGGACAGGTGACGGTGTGTCAGGCACCAAGCCCGGGCTGGAGGCCCTGCTCACACCGCCTGCGAGGCGATGTACGAGCCCCGCTTCTCGATGGCCATCTGGTAGAGGCGACCGGCGCGGTACGACGAGCGGACCAGCGGGCCGGACATGACCCCGGAGAAGCCGATCTGCTCGGCCTCCTCCTTCAGCTCGACGAACTCGTGCGGCTTCACCCAGCGCTCCACGGGGTGGTGCCGCACGGTAGGACGCAGGTACTGCGTGATGGTGATCAGCTCGCACCCCGCCTCGTGCAGCTGGCGCAGCGCCTCGCTGACCTCCTCGCGGGTCTCGCCCATGCCGAGGATCAGGTTGGACTTCGTGACCAGACCGTAGTCGCGGGCGTCGGTGATGACCTTGAGCGAGCGGTCGTAGCGGAAGCCGGGGCGGATGCGCTTGAAGATACGGGGGACCGTCTCGACGTTGTGCGCGAAGACCTCGGGCCGGGAGGAGAACACCTCGGCCAGCAGCTCCGGTACGGCGTTGAAGTCGGGCGCGAGCAGCTCGACCTTGGTGCGGCCTTCTTCCCGGCCCTCGGTCTGCTGGTGGATCTGGCGCACCGTCTCGGCGTACAGCCAGGCGCCGCCGTCCTCCAGGTCATCGCGGGCGACGCCGGTGATGGTGGCGTAGTTGAGGTCCATCGTGACCACGGACTCGCCGACGCGGCGGGGCTCGTCGCGGTCGAGCGCCTCGGGCTTGCCGGTGTCGATCTGGCAGAAGTCGCAGCGCCGGGTGCACTGGTCGCCGCCGATGAGGAACGTGGCCTCGCGGTCCTCCCAGCACTCGTAGATGTTGGGACAGCCGGCTTCCTGGCAGACCGTGTGCAGGCCCTCGCTCTTCACGAGGTTCTGCATCTTCGTGTACTCGGGACCCATTTTCGCCCGGGTCTTGATCCACTCGGGCTTGCGCTCGATGGGGGTCTGGGCGTTCCGGACCTCCAGGCGCAGCATCTTGCGTCCGTCGGGTGCGACTGCGGACACGATGGCTCCCTGTAGCTTCGATTCTTCGGCGTACACCAGGGTACGCCCGTGCGCTGTACGCCCTGCGAGACGGGCAACCTTTGAGACGGAGGGTGCATTCCCGGGGCCGGGTTTCCTCGCCCCCGCCGCCCCTACCCGTCCCATCCCTGGGGGCTGCCGCCCCCAGACCCCCCTACGGCCCTGAACGGGCCTCGTCCTCAAACGCCGGACGGGCTGAAAGATCAAGCCCCGGCCGGCACCATCCAGCCCTTCCGGCGTTTGAGGAGCGGGGGTTCGGGGGCAGCGCCCCCGAGGAGGATGGGACGGGTAGGGGCGGCGGGGGCGAAGAAAAAGCCCTACGCCGACGCCCGCTCCACCACCCGCGCCCGCAGCTCCGCCCCCTCCATCACGCCCCGCAACTCCCGCTCCACCACCGGCAGAACCTCCCCCACCGTCACATCCCGCCCCAGCTCGTTCGAGAGCGAAGTCACCCCCGCATCCCGAATCCCACAGGGAATGATCCGGTCGAACCAGACATTGTCCGGGTTCACGTTGAGCGAGAACCCGTGCATCGTGACCCCCTTCGCCACCCGGATCCCGATCGCCGCCACCTTCCGGTCCTCCCGCCGCTGCCCGGCGTTGGACGGCGCGTACTCGGGCCCGTTCAGCCGAGGATCGAACTCGTCGTCGTGCAACCGGGGATCCAGATCCAGCGAGAGCCCCCCGAGCGCGGACGCGGGCCGCTGCTCGACCGGATCGCCCAGCACCCACACCCCGCTGCGCCCCTCGACCCGCGAGGTCTCGACCCCGAACTCCGCGCAGGTGCGGATCAGCGCATCCTCGAGCCGCCGTACATGTGCCACGACGTCCACCGGACGCGGCAGCTTCTGGATGGGGTAGCCCACCAGCTGGCCGGGACCGTGCCAGGTGATCTTGCCGCCGCGGTCCACGTCGATGACCGGCGTGCCGTCGAGGGGGCGCTCGCTCGGGTCGGTGCGCCGGCCGGCCGTGTAGACCGGCTGGTGTTCGAGGAGCAGGCAGGTGTCGGGGATCTCGTCCGCGAAACGGGCCGCGTGCACCCTGCGCTGCTCGTCCCAGGCCGCCTGGTAGTCGACGTACTCGACTCCGTCGGCACCGAATCCCATGCGGACGAACCGCAACTCACCACTCACGGGGGTGCCTCCCTGGCTGTTCCGGCGGCGTACTCGGCAACTGCGTGTCAGGCACGTCATGCGCCCAAGCCACTGTACGTCCGGCCTGCGCCCGTCACTCCGGCGCCCAATTCTCACACGATCGGATGAATGTACGGCGAAATGTCCTATCGGGTGCTTACGCTCCGCTACATTCGCGCCGTTCACGAGGCCAAAAGGGCTGCTCACCAGCAATCCGGGCACCCCAAAGGGGCCCGAAGGCAGGAGACCGCACCGCAGATGACGGACCGACCCGCGCAGCGCACTCCCAACCGCCAGCTCGCCGCGCTCATCGCAGAAGCGGGATTCTCCAACGCAGGTCTGGCTCGCCGGGTGGACCAGCTCGGTCTCGAACACGGCCTCGATCTCAGATACGACAAGACATCGGTGACCCGCTGGCTGCGCGGACAGCAGCCCCGGGGCACCACACCGGCCCTCATCGCCGAGGTCTTCACCCGACGCCTCGGACGACGGCTCACCGCCCAGGATCTCGGGCTCGACGCCTGCGCGCCCGTCTACGCGGGGCTGGAGTTCGCGGCCACCCCCGAGGAGGCCATCGACATCGTCAGCGGGCTGTGGCGCAAGGACTCCGGCAGCCACGCCGAGCTGCGCAAGATCGCCTTCACCCCGGCCGGACTCGTCGTGCCCAGCCGGGACTGGCTGATCGGACGCCCCGACGACCGTGTCGGACGCGGCGACCAGCCCGCCGCATGCGTGCCCGTGCAGGGGCGCCCCGGCGTACCCCGGCAGCGCGGGCAGGCCGAGCGCGGCCCCGGGCAGAAGGTCACCGGCGGTGACATCGCCGCGCTCCGCTCGGTCGGCGAACTGTTCCGCACCCTCGACGACGCCTATGGAGGCGGCCACGCCCGTCAGGCCCTCGTCCGCTACCTGGAACACGAGACCGAGCCCATGCTGCGCGGCACCTACGGCGAGCAGACGGGCCGCCGGCTGTTCGCGGCGGCCTCCGACCTCACCCGGCTCGCGGGCTGGACGTCGTACGACATCGCCGCGCACGGACTCGCCCAGCGCTACTTCGTGCAGGCGCTCAGGCTCGCGCAGGCCGCCGGGGACCGGGCGTACGGCTCGTACGTACTGGCCACCATGAGCCGGCAGGCCGTCTACCTCGGGCACGGGCGCGAGGCCATGCAGCTCGCGCGGGTGGCCCAGCAGGGTGTCGGCACCACGGCGCCGCCCGTCGTGCAGTCGCTGCTGCACGCGTGCGAGGCGCGCGCCCACGGAGTGCTGGGCGAGGTCCGGGCCTGCACCGCCTCCCTCGTACGGGCCGAACGGGCGCTCGAGGCGGCCCGGCCCGGTGACGAGGTCCCGCACTGGGCGCGGTTCTTCGACGAGGCGCAGCTCGCCGACGAGTTCGGGCACTGCCACCGCGATCTGCAGCAGTTCCGCGCCGCCGCCCAGCACGCGGAGCGTTCGCTCCAGCTGCGCGCCCCCGCCTTCGCCCGCAGCCGCCTCTTCTGCCGTGTCGTGCTCGCCTCGGCCCGGCTGGGCCTCGGCGAGCTCGACCAGGCCTGCCAGCTGGGCGCCGAGGCGGCCGGCGCGGCGACGGAGATGCGCTCGGTACGGGCGACCGAGTACCTACGGGACTTCGAACGCCGCCTGGAGCCCTACCGGGACGCGGCGCCGGTCAGGGTCTACCGCGACAAGGTCGCCGCGCTCGGCTGACCCCGGGGACCCCTTCGCTCACGCGGCCGCCGCTTCCTCTGCCTCCGTTGCCTCCGTCGTCGACGGCGTCGCTGTCGTCGTCAGTGGCTCCGCCATGTGCATCGGGCCCGCGCCCAGGTCCGTCAGGATCGCGGACGCGGCCCGGTGCCCGGAGTACAGGGCACCCTGGACGGTGCTGGTGTCCCGGTGGTCGCCGCACACGTACAGGCCCGCCAGCAGCCGTACCGGGCGGCGCAGATCGTGCGGCGGGCGCATCGACGGCACCGCCTCGGCGGTGTGGTGCACGGCGAGCGTCTCCCACCGCGTGGTCGACACCCCGTACAGGCGTGACAGGTGCGTGCGTACGGCCGTTTCCAGGTCCTGCGGCGGGGTGCCCAGCACCGTCGACGAGATCAGCGGGCGGCCGGCGGGGGAGCGGGACGGGTCCACCCGGCTGATCACCGCCGTGTGGGTGACCGGGCCCCCGCGATCCGCCTCCAGGAGCAGGGACGCGCCGGTCGCGGGCGCCTCGTCGGCCGTGTGGTGGACGACGGTCACCGGGTGGAAGTCGGGCACGCGCAGTCCGGGCAGCAGACCGGCGGCGGCGCGGGCGTCGGTCGCCACCAGGACGGCCCGGCAGCGCAGTTCGCCGTGGTCGGCGGTGGTCACCAGGTTCGTGGCGATGGACGTGACCCGGACCCCGGTGTGCACCGTGCCGGGCGGCAACGACCGCGCGAGCTGTTCCGGCAGCGTCTCCGCACCGCCCTCCGGCACGCACAGCCGGCCGCTCGCGAACGCCCGCAGCGCCAGATCCGCGCACCGGCTCGACGTGGTCAGCTCGGGGTCGCAGAGCAGCGCGGCGAGCAACGGGCGCAGAAAGCCCTCGATCGTACGGGCGGGCAGCCCGCGGCTTGCCAGGGCCTGGGCGGCCGGCAACTCGGGGCGGGCCAGAAGCCGGTGCACGGGGGCCCCGGCGAGCCGGGTGAGCGCGGCGCCGAGCCGGGCCTGGTCGACGGCGCCGCCGAACGCCCCGCCGAGCGGCGCGCCGGTACGTGCCATCGCCGACGCCACCGTCCTGGAGGACCTGACCGACCTGGCCGGCCTCGGGGCGCTTGCCAGGGCGCGCACAGCACCGAGTGCGCCCCGTGCGCCCCCTCCGCCGAGCGAGGCGCCCGCCCGGTGCCGCCGCCCGTCGCTGTGCACCAGGACACCCGGCGCGAAGGGACGCAGGACGAGTGCGTCGAGGCCCGGGGTCAGCCGGAGTTCGGGATACGCGGTGGACAGCAGCTGCCCGACCCGGTCGAGCCGGAAACCGTCGACCTTCTCGGTCGCCATCCGGCCGCCGACGTAAGGGGCGGCCTCCAGGACCGCGGTCGTTACTCCTGCGCTGGTCAGCCGATGGGCCGCCGCGAGGCCGGCGACCCCGGCCCCCACGATGACGACGTCCGCCTGGTACGCGGGCTCAAGCACGTGCCCTCCTCGTTCGCGACGACGCGGCCGGCCGGGACACCGTTGCCCCAACAGGCGTACGGGATAAGCGAGTTCGGTCGATCTGACCGCTTACCGAGAGTAGGGCGGCTCACGGCGGGCGGAAGTCGCGCATGAACAGGGCACGGTCGCACACCGGTCGCATACGGTCGCACCCTGTCATCGCGGGTAAGGGGCAGGGGTGCGGACAGGGGGCGCGGAAGGGGTCAGGCGAGCGCCGCCCGGATCGCGTCGTCGATCTCCGGGAACGCGAACGTGAACCCGGACTCCAGCAGCCGCTTCGGCAGCACGCGCGCGCTGCCGAGCACGTCCCCGGACATCTCGCCCAGCACCGCCCGCAGCACGGGCGCGGGCACGGTGAACAGCGTCGGCCGGCGCAGCACGCGCCCCATCGCCGCCGTGATCTCCCGGTTGGTCAGCGGGCGAGGTGCCGTCAGATTGAACGCCCCGGACAACCCGTCGGTGTCGATGAGATGCCGGATCGCCGCCACCTCGTCGTGCAGCGCGATGAACGACCAGTACTGCGAGCCGTCGCCCATCCGCCCGCCCAGGCCCGCCTTGAACAGCGGAAACAGCTTCCCCCATGCCCCGCCCCCACGCGCCACCACCAGCCCGGTCCGCACGAAGACCGTCCGTACGCCCGCGTCCCGGGCCGCGCTCGCGGCACCCTCCCACTCCACGCACACCGACGGCAGGAAACCGTCCCCCGCCGGGCTGTCCTCGTCCACGGCCCGCTCGCCGGTCTCCCCGTAGTAGCCCATCGCACTGCCGTTCACGAAGACGCGCGGCGGCTCGTCCAGCGCGGCGACGGCCTCGGCGAGCGTCGCCGTACCCAGGACCCGGCTGTCGCGGATCGTCCGCTTGTACGCGTCGGTCCAGCGCCGGTCACCGACCCCCGCCCCGGCCAGGTTCACCACCGCGTCGCAGCCCGCGAGCCCGGCGGCGTCGATCGTCCGGCGTTGAGGGTCCCAGCGGATCTCGTCCTTCGTCCGGGGCGCATGCCGCACCAGGCGGGCGACCTCGTGTCCGTCGGCGGTCAGGGACCGCACCAGAGCCCTACCGATGAGACCGGAGGCACCGGCCACCACGATTCGCGAGCGTTCCATGCCCCCATCCTGCGCCACCAGCCCCGGGCCCGTTGTCGTACCCCCGCCCTAGAGTGATCCCCATGTCGCCCGAGCCGCAGCAACCGCGCCAGCCCCACGACGGCCACGAAGGCCCCGCGGGCCAGGAGCATCCCACCGACTCCGAGCCGTACGTCCGCCGCGCCCGGCCCGAGGACGACGAGGCCCTGGGCAGACTCGACCGCGCCACCTGGTCCACCCTGCACGCCGTCTCGCCCCGGCCCAGACCGCCGTACGCGCCGTTCTTCCGCGAGCACTCGGGGCCGGACGACCACCTGGTCGCGGCGACCGGGGACGGCCGGGTCGTCGGCTATGTCAGGCTCGCCCGGCCCACCGAGCTCGCGTCGAACGCGCATGTCCTGCAGATACAGGGTTTCGCCGTCTCCGACGAGGCGCGGGGCAAGGGCGTCGGGCGGCTGCTGCTCCGGGCCGCCGTGGCCGAGGCCCGCCGCCGGGGCGCCCTGCGCCTCACACTGCGCGTCCTCGGGCACAACGCCCCGGCCCGCAAGCTGTACGAGTCGGAGGGCTTCGTCGTGGAGGGCATACAGCCCCGGGAGTTCCTGCTCGACGGGGAGTTCGTCGACGACGTACTCATGGGCCTGCCGCTGTAACCGCGATGCGGGCACCCGGCGTCCGGGCGGCCGGACGTCCGGCGTTCAGGACGTGACCAGGTCTCCCGTGTCCACCGCCGCCGTCGACGTCGCCGCGCGTTCGGCGTCGCCGGATACCTCGTCCACCGTCAGGACGTAACCCGTCTCGTCGTCGGACGTGGAGCGAGCGAAGACCACGCCGAACACCTTGCCGTCGGTGGTCAGGAGCGGGCCGCCGGAGTTGCCGGGGCGGACCGTCGAGCGGATCGAGTAGATCTCGCGGGTCACCGTCTCGCTGTTGTAGATGTTCTGGCCCCTCGCCCGCACCTTGTCGGCGACCGTGGCGGCCTGCAGATTCAGGTCCCCGTCCTGCGGATAGCCCGCGACCACCGCCGAGTCGCCCCGCTTCGCACTGTCGTCGAAGCGCAGGACGGGCGCGCGCAGATCCGGGACGTACAGCACGGCCACGTCCTTCTCGGGGTCGAAGAGCACCACCGTCGCCTCGTGCGGTGTCCCCACCCCCCCGACCCGGACGGTCGGCTCGTCGATGCCCGCCACCACATGCGCGTTGGTCATCACATGGCGGGGCGCGTACACGAAACCGCTGCCCTCGCGGCCCTGGGTGCCCGCCACACCCTCGATCTTGACCGTGCTCAGCTTGGCCGCGTTCGTCGCGCTCGGCGTGACACTGTCACCGCTGGGCTTGGCGACACTCGTCGCCGGTTCGTTCTCGAACGGGTTGAAGACCTGCGGGAAGCCCGCCTGGGTGAGCGCGGACGTGGCCCGCGAGAACCACGTCGGCGTGGTGTCCGGCATCGCGTCCTGCACCGTGCCCAGCAGCGCCGAGTCCCGGATCGCCGTCGTGACCAGCGGTGACGAGGAGGCGCCCAGGACGCTCGCGGCCACCCACGACACCAGCAGCACGGCGACCGCGTTCGCCGCGGCCCCGCCCACACCGTCTGCCACCCGCAGCGGCCCCTGGTCCAGCTCGCGGCGCAGCCTCAGCGCGAACCTGCCCATCAGTTCATGGCCCACCACGGCCGGTACCAGCACGGTGAGCACGGCGGTCACCGTCGCGGCGGGCGTCCCCGCCTCCACCAGCTCCATGATCCACGGCAGTACCCACACCCCGACGACCGCACCGCCCACGAACCCCGCCAGGGAGACACAGCCCGCGACCAGGCCACGCCGGTACCCGGACGCCGCGTAGCCGATGATCACCAGCACCAGCAGGACGTCGAGCAGGTCCACTCCGGCCGCCTTTCTTCTGGACCCTTGGTCTGCCCCGTAGGTCCCCCGTACATGCGGTTACAAGCGGTAGTACGCACGGGACGGGTCCGGTGATCAGTCGCCGGTCATCCGCCGCCAATCAGTCCCACGCGCGCATCAGGTGCCTCGACTGCTGAAAACGCCCCGGACCGGAACATTGGTTCCACCAAGTGGCACACCCCACATCGCGGGCGGAACGGAACCGAACCACAGTGGGGCCCATGGGGTCCATGGGTGACTCGCGTCTCCACCGCGTGCCGCGCGCCGCCCGCGTGGTGCTCGCCTGCCTGCCCGCGATCGCCGCCGCCCTCGGACTGGTCACGTGCACGGCCGGCGTCGACCGTACGCCCACGCGCCGGGCCCACCCCGCCACGAGCCGCCCGGCTCCCGCCCACCCCGCCGCCAAGCCGCGCATCGTGCCCCGTACCGCCTGGATCGGGGACGCCGAACGCGGCCAGCCGCCGCCCCGCTACGACGACCGGGTCGTCGCCGTGTTCATCCACCACACCGACTCGCCCAACGGCTACGACTGCGCCGACGCGCCCCGCATCATCCGCTACCTCTACGTCGGCCAGGTCGACTCCCGCGACTGGGACGACCTCGGCTACAACTTCGTCGTCGACCGCTGCGGCACCGTCTACGAAGGCCGCGCGGGCGGCGTCGACCGCCCCGTCACCGGCGCCCACACCCAGGGCTTCAACCATCGCACCGCCGGGATCGCAGCCCTCGGCACCTTCACCGCGGGCGTACCCGTACCGAAGGCCATGACGGATGCGATCGCCGCCCTCACCGCGTGGAAACTCGGCCTCTCGGGCCTCGACCCGCGCGGCACCGCCCGCCTGGTCTCCAGCAACTCCCTCAGCCGCTTCGCGTCCGGCACCACCGTCACCCTGCCCGCCCTGGCGGGCCACAACGCCGGCTACATGACGAGCTGCCCCGGCGCCGCCCTCACGGCCCGCCTCCCGGAGATAAGACAGACAGCGGCCCGCCTCCAGGGCCGGCACTGAGCCGGGACGAGGACCGCACGCCGCCACACAGCCGCGCCACAGCGCACACAACGCGAAGACCCAACTCCCCGCCCTACCTTTTCTGGACCAGCCACTGAACGGGAACTGACCGGAGGTAAGGACCATGAGCGGCAGCAGCATTCGTACGATCCCGCGGAGGCCGTGGACCGTGCTGTGCGCGGTGGCGACGATCGTCCTGGGCCCGGCGGCGGTCACCGCGTCCGCCCTCGACCAGGCCAACGCGGCCCCCCTGCGCCACCCTCACCATGCGATACGGGCCGACCAGACCCAGCAGGCCTACCTTCCCTCGGACCAGACCCGCCGCCGCACGGCAGCCTGAGAACGGCGGGCCGCCACGGGTCGCGTACGGCCCCTCAGGCGCCTTTGAACCGCTGCCACAGCTTGGGAAACCGGTCGGCAAGCGCCCCCTCGTCCGCCAGGTCGAGCGGCGTTCCCTCGGGCTCGGCGGGCGCGGGCGGGATACCCAGATCCGGGGCGGGGGTGCCGGTGAGTTGCTCGTACGCCTCGTCGGCCGCGTAGCCGAGCTCCTCGCCGTCCCCGTCGATCTCCGGGTCGAAGTCGTCCAGGAGATCGGCGAGCGAGTCGGGGTCGCCGTGCAGGGCACCCTCAAAGACCTCGCGGCCCTGGCCGATCAGCCAGCACCGGAAGAAGTCGAAACCGTCGTCGTCCGTGCCGTCGAGCAGCACCCGGGCCGCGCCCCAAAGATCCCAGCGGTAGGCACGGTTGTAGCGAGCCTCGAAATGCCGGCCGAAGTCGAGGACCGAGTCCGGGTCGAGCTGGAGCAACCGCTCGACCAGCAGATCGGCCTGGTCCTCGGGGTCACCCTCGGCGGCCTCGCGGGTCGCGTCCACGAGCTTCCAGAAGTCCGTCTCGTCCATCACGGGTCCAGCATCGGCCCTGCGGAGGAGGGACGCACGTGGAGCTACGCGGAATGTGATGGGGCGTACAGCGCCGCCAGCCGCTCCGCGTCCCGCGCGAACCGTGCCCGTAGTTCGGCAGGCGCCAGCACCTCCGCCTCCGGTCCGAGCGCCGCCAGCTGGGTATGGGCGACCTCCACCGACTCCACGGCGAGCGTCACGGTGACCCGGCCCTGCTCGTCGGGGTCGCCGGCGCCCGACAGAGCGTCGCGGGCGGACACGGGATCGACGGCGTACGTCAGTCTGCCCACCCCGTCCGGCGAGAGCCGGACGACGACCTCCGCGCGCAGGATCGACCGCGCGAACTGCTCGGCCCGTTCCTCCCAGAACGCGGGCAGGTCGAAGCAGTCGTCGCGCGTGAAGCGGTCGATCTCGAAGGGGACGTGACCGTCGACCTGGTCGGAGAACCGGACGGAGGTGAACCGGTCGACGCGGTAGACCCGAAAGGGCCCTGGTGCGTGGTCGGTGGGTTCGGGTTCCGGCACTCGGGCGCACAGGTACCAGACGCCCGCCTTGAGGACGAGGCCGTACGGCTCCAGCGTGCGCTGCACGTCGGTGTCGCCGTCGCCGGAGCCGCGACGGTAGTGGGCCAGGATCGGCCGGTCGTCCCACACCGCCTCCGCGATCGTCGGCAGCGACTCGGGGGTGGGGGGCTCACTGAACCAGGCGGGCGCGTCCAGATGAAAGCGTTGGGCGGCTGTTCGGGGGGCGTCGCGGAGGGAGGGCAGGAGGGCGGCGGACACCTTGAGGCGGGCCGCCGAGGCGGTGTCCTCCAGCCCCATCTCGCGCAGGGCGCCCGGGACGCCGCTCAGGAACAGCGCCTCGGCCTCACCGCGGGCTAGGCCGGTGAGCCGGGTCCGGTAGCCGCCGACCAGGCGGTATCCGCCGGCTCGTCCCCGGTCGGCGTACACGGGTACGCCGGCTTCGGAGAGGGCCTGCGCGTCGCGGGTGACGGTGCGTTCGGAGACCTCGAGCTCGCGGGCGAGTTCGGCGGCGGTCATGGAGGAGCGGGCCTGAAGCAGCAGCACCATTTTGATGAGACGGGCAGCACGCATGGGGCCATGATGCCGGGCCCCACCGACAGCGAAGGGGGGATACGGCGATCGCCGCACCCCCCCTTCGCGGAGCAGCTCTACAGGCCGTAGCGCTCCCGGGCTTCCTTCACCGCGGAGGCCTTGATTTCGCCGCGGCGGGCGAGCTGCGCCAGCCCCGCCACCACGATCGACTCCGCGTCCACCCCGAAGTACCGCCGCGCCGCATCCCGCGTGTCCGACAGACCGAACCCGTCCGCGCCCAGCGACGAGTAGTCCTGCTCGACCCACTGCGCGATCTGGTCCGGCACCTGACGCATGTAGTCGGACACCGCCAGCACCGGCCCCTCGGCCCCCTGCAGCGCCTGCCGGACGTACGGCACCCGCTCCTCGCCCCGCAGCAGCGCCGCGTCGGCGTCCAGGGCGTCACGCCGCAGCTCGGTCCAGGACGTCGCCGACCACACGTCCGCCGCCACGCCCCACTCCTCGGCGAGCAGCCGCTGCGCCTTGAGGGCCCAGTGGATCGCCGTACCGGAGCCGAGCAGCTGGATGCGCGGCGCGTTGGCGGCCGGTGAGAGCCCCGCCGACTCCGCCGTGTTGAAGCGGTACAGCCCCTTGACGATGCCCTCGTCGAGCCCGGGGGCCGTCGGCTTCGCCGGCTGCGGGATGGGCTCGTTGTAGACGGTCAGGTAGTAGAAGACGTTCGGGTCCTCGCCGGGCGCCGTCTCGCCGTACATGCGGCGCAGACCGTCACGGACGATCACCGCCACCTCGTACGCGAAGGCCGGGTCGTACGACAGCGCGGCCGGGTTCGTCGCGGCGATCACCGGGGAGTGACCGTCCGCGTGCTGGAGGCCCTCGCCCGTCAGCGTCGTACGGCCGGCCGTCGCGCCGACCAGGAAGCCGCGGCCGAGCTGGTCGCCGAGCTGCCACATCTGGTCGGCCGTGCGCTGCCAGCCGAACATGGAATAGAAGATGTAGAACGGGATCATCGGCTCGCCGTGCGTCGAGTACGACGTGGACGCGGCGATGAAGTCCGCCATGGAACCGGCCTCGGTGATCCCCTCGTTGAGGATCTGGCCGTCCTTGGCCTCCTTGTAGTACATCAGCTGGTCACGGTCGACCGGCTCGTACGTCTGGCCCTTGGGGGAGTAGATCCCGAGGGACGGGAACAGCGACTCCATACCGAAGGTGCGAGCCTCGTCGGGCACGATCGGCACCCAGCGGCGGCCGGTCTCCTTGTCGCGGACCAGGTCCTTGACCAGTCGTACGAACGCCATCGTCGTGGCGATGTTCTGCGAGCCGGAGCCCTTGTCGAACGACGTGAACGCCTTCTCCGCCGGGGCGGGGAGAGCGGGCAGCGGCTGCGTACGGCGGGCCGGGGCCGGGCCGCCGAGGGCCGCCCGGCGCTCCTGGAGGTAGCGGACCTCGGGGGAGTCGGCGCCGGGGTGGCCGTAGGGGACCACTCCGTCCACGAACTGCGCGTCGGAGATGGGGAGTTCGAGCAGGTCACGCATCTGCTTGAACTCGTCCGTCGTCAGCTTCTTCATCTGGTGGTTGGCGTTCTTCGACGCGAAGCCCTCGCCCAGGGTGAAGCCCTTGACCGTCTGGGCCAGGATGACCGTCGGCGCGCCCTTGTGCGCGAGCGCCGCCTTGTAGGCCGCGTACACCTTGCGTGACTCGTGACCGCCGCGCGAGCGGTGGAAGCACTCGAGGATCTTGTCGTCGCTCAGCAGCTTCGCCATCTCGACGAGCGCCGGGTCCTTGCCGAAGAAGTCGGCGCGGATGTAGGCGGCGTCGCGCGTCTGGTACGTCTGCACCTGGGCGTCCGGTACCTCGCGCAGCCGGCGTACGAGCGCACCCGTGGTGTCGAGCTGGAACAGCTCGTCCCAGGCCGTCCCCCAGAGGGTCTTGACGACGTTCCAGCCCGCGCCGCGGAACTGGGCCTCCAGCTCCTGCACGATCTTGAAGTTCGCGCGCACCGGGCCGTCGAGGCGCTGCAGGTTGCAGTTGATGACGAAGGTGAGGTTGTCCAGGCCCTCGCGGGAGGCGAGCGCGAGTGCGGCCGTCGACTCCGGCTCGTCCATCTCGCCGTCACCGAGGAACGCCCACACGTGGGACGCGGAGACGTCCTTGATGTTGCGGTTGGTGAGATAGCGGTTGAAGCGTGCCTGGTAGATCGCCGACAGCGGGCCGAGGCCCATCGACACCGTCGGGAACTCCCACAGCCAGGGCAGCCGGCGCGGGTGCGGGTAGGACGGAAGGCCGTTGCCGCCCGACTCCTGCCGGAACTTGTCGAGGTGCTGCTCGGTCAGCCGGCCGTCGAGGAAGGCGCGGGCGTAGATACCGGGGGAGGCGTGCCCCTGGATGTACAGCTGGTCACCGGAGCCGGGGGAGTCCGCGGACTCCTTGCCCTGGAAGAAGTGGTTGAAGCCGGTTTCGTACAGCCAGGCGGCCGAGGCGAAGGTGGCGATGTGGCCGCCCACGCCGTGCTTGCTGCCGCGGGTCACCATGGCCGCCGCGTTCCAGCGGTTCCAGGCGGCGATCCGCTGCTCCATCGCCTCGTCGCCGTCCACCAGGGGCTCGGCGGCGGTCGGGATGGTGTTGACGTAGTCCGTCTCCAGGAGCTTGGGCAGCGCGATGCCGTTGCCCTCGGCGCGCTCCAGTGTGCGGCGCATCAGATACGCGGCACGGTGCGGCCCGGCCGCCTTGGTGACCGCGTCCAGCGAGGCCTGCCATTCGGCGGTCTCCTCGGGGTCGCGGTCGGGGAGCTGGTCGAGCTCGCTCGGCTGGATGGCCTTGGGGTCGGTCATGTCGCCGCCTTCCTCAGTCGAAGGGGTTTCCCTCATCGGTAAGGGTTCGGGGGTGCCCTTGGTCTTTGGCAGGACAGGGCGGTGGGTCCTTGTAGGGATCCGCTGGCGACTCTAACTCGCTGATCGATGATCGATCAAAGGGTTGAGGGGCAAAACCTCTTGATCTCGAGAAAGTAGGCACGGGGTGCCTTGAGGACGGGCACGCGGTGCCGCGACCGCCCGCCGTTTCCGCAGGTGGGCGGGTATTGGTCACCTGCCTCAGGGGCGCGGCGCGCACCCCAGCACATGCGCCTTCACCAGCTCGGCGATACGGGGATCCCGGCGCCGGAACGCGGCGACCAGCTCCTCGTGCTCCTCCGCGTACGACTGCTGGACCGTCCCGAGCCAGCGGATCGACAGGGCCGTGAACACCTCGATGCCCAGCCCCTCCCAGGTGTGCAGCAGCACCGAGTTCCCGGCCGCGCGCACCATCTCGCGGTGGAATCCCACCGTGTGCCTGACCTGGCCGGTGCCGTCCGACGCGCGGTCCGCCTCGTACAGGGCGGCGACATGCGGTTCGAGGGCCGAGCAGTCGTCGGCCAGCTTCGCCGCCGCCAGCTCCGCCGCGATGGCCTCGAGCCCGGCCCGGACGGGGTAGCTCTCCTCCAGGTCGGCGGCGGTCAGATTCCGTACGCGTACGCCCTTGTTGGGGGCCGACTCGATCAGCCGCAGCGACTCAAGCTCGCGCAGCGCCTCCCGTACGGGGGTCTGGCTGACCTCCAGCTCGGTCGCGATCCGGCGCTCCACGATCCGCTCGCCCGGCTTCCAGCGCCCGCTGACGATCCCCTCCACGATGTGCTCGCGGATCTGCTCGCGCAGCGAGTGGACGACGGGCGCGGTCATGAGGGCTCCTTGAGGGAGGGGCTTCGGCCCCTGGGGCATTGACATTGACCTGTAGACAATACGGCCGCTTCCCTGCCCGGAGACCTACCGGGCACGAGTGCGGACTCACGTGAGACGAGCGTTACAGACCGGACCGGACGCGCGCCACAGCACATGTCCCCCGGCCCGCACAGGGACAACGACGGTGCCCCGCCCGGAGGAATCCGGACGGGGCACCGTCGCTACGCGTACATCCCAGACGGCTGGTTACAGGCCGAGCTCGACCTCGAACTCGCCCGCCTCCAGGATCGCCTTGACGGCCGTCAGATAACGGGCCGCGTCGGCGCCGTCGACCAGACGGTGGTCGTAGGACAGGGTCAGGTACGTCATGTCGCGTACGCCGATGACCGTGCCCTCCTCCGTCTCGATGACCGCCGGGCGCTTGACCGTCGCGCCGATGCCCAGGATCGCGACCTGGTTCGGCGGCACGATGATCGTGTCGAAGAGCGCGCCGCGCGAGCCGGTGTTGGAGATGGTGAAGGTCGCGCCGGACAGCTCGTCCGGGGTGATCTTGTTGGCCCGGACCTTGCCCGCGAGCTCGGCCGTGGCCTTGGCGATACCGGCGATGTTGAGGTCGCCCGCGTGCTTGATGACCGGGGTCATCAGGCCCTTCTCGGAGTCCACCGCGATACCGACGTTCTCGGTGTCGAAGTAGGTGATCGTGCCCTCTTCGACGTTGATCCGGGCGTTGACGGCCGGGTGGGCCTTCAGCGCCTGGGCCGCCGCCTTCACGAAGAACGGCATCGGGGAGAGCTTGACGCCCTCGCGGGCCGCGAAGGAGTCCTTCGCCTGCGCGCGGAGCTTCATCAGGCGCGTGATGTCGACCTCGACGACCGAGGACAGCTGCGCCTGCTCGTGCAGCGCCTTGACCATGTTGTCGCCGATGACCTTGCGGATGCGGGGCATCTTGATGGTCTGGCCGCGGAGGGGAGAGGCCTCCAGGGCCGGCGCCTTCTTGGCGCTCGGGGCGGCGGCAGCGGCGGCGGGCGCCGGAGCGGCCGCAGCGGCCTTCGCGGCCTCGGCGGCGGCGAGGACGTCCTGCTTGCGGATACGGCCACCGACGCCGGTGCCCTTGACGGAGCCCAGGTCGACGCCGTTCTCGGCGGCGAGCTTGCGCACCAGCGGGGTGACGTACGCGCCCTCGTCGGTGGCCTGCGCGGCGGCGGGAGCCGGGGTGACCGGGGCGGGCGCGACCGGCGCGGGCGCCGGGGCAGCGACGGGAGCGGGGGCCTGGACCGGAGCCGCAGCCTGGACCGGAACCGGCGCGGGGGCCGGAGCAGCCGGGGCCACGGGGGCCGGCGGCGCGGCCGGGGCCTCGCCGACCAGTTGTGCGATGGCGTCCAGAATCCGCCCCGCGCTCAGCGTGCCGTCGCACACGCCTGCGAAG
>NZ_JARAXP010000028.1:0-66120 GCF_033793965.1 Streptomyces sp. ME02-8801-2C
AGGGAAACGCCCGGTTACATTCCGAACCCGGAAGCTAAGCCTCACAGCGCCGATGGTACTGCAGGGGGGACCCTGTGGGAGAGTAGGACACCGCCGAACTCCTTTTATAGCTCCGGCTCTTGGGCATGCTGCCCGAGGGCCGGAGCTTTTTTGCGTTGAGGTAGGGTCAGGGGGCATCGTCGGCCCATTTCCTACAGGAGGCCCCCGGGTGGAGGTCCAGGAGACCCGCGTCCAGACAGACCGGGTCCTCACTATCCCGAACATCCTCAGCATGGCGCGTCTTGTCGGCGTACCCGTTTTTCTCTGGCTGATCCTTCTGCCTGAGTTCGGCGGCCCGCAGAGTGACGGCTGGGCACTTCTGGTGCTGATGCTGAGCGGGATCAGTGACTATCTGGACGGCAAGCTTGCGAGGCGCTGGAACCAGATCAGCAGTCTTGGACGACTTCTTGATCCTGCGGCCGACCGGCTCTACATTCTCTCGACATTGGTCGGTCTCACATGGCGCGAGATTCTGCCAATCTGGTTGACCGCTGCGCTGTTGGCGCGAGAGCTGGTTCTGCTGGTGATGGTGGGCATCCTCAGGCGCCATGGGTATCCGCCGCCGCAGGTGAACTTCCTGGGGAAGGCCGCTACGTTCAACCTGATGTACGCGTTCCCGCTACTTCTACTCAGTGACGGAAGCGGATGGATCTCGTCACTCGCTGCTATTTTCGGATGGGCGTTCGCCGGATGGGGTACAACCCTGTACTGGTGGGCAGGAGTCCTCTACATGGTGCAAGTCCGCCGGCTGGTCCGAGCGGACGCCATGGCCGATTGAGCTCGCGGATTGGGCGACAGCAGTGGCTCGATGGCCCGCTTCGGAAAAGTGCGGGACAATCTGGACGGGTGAAGTCGGCTAGACCGTCTCTTCAAGGAGGACGCTTCCGACATGAAGGCCGTCGTGATGGCCGGAGGCGAAGGCACGCGCCTTCGCCCAATGACCTCAAGCATGCCCAAGCCGCTCCTGCCAGTGGCCAATCGGCCGATCATGGAGCATGTGCTACGGCTGCTCAAAAGGCATGGGCTCAACGAGACAGTCGTTACCGTGCAGTTCCTGGCATCGCTCGTCAAGAACTACTTCGGTGATGGCGAAGAGCTCGGTATGGAGCTCACGTATGCCAATGAGGAGAAGCCACTCGGTACCGCCGGAAGCGTCAAGAACGCCGAAGACGCGCTGAAGGACGACACGTTTCTCGTCATCTCCGGTGATGCGCTGACCGACTTCGACCTCACCGAGCTCATCAATTTCCACAAGGAAAAAGGTGCTCTCGTGACTGTCTGCCTGACGAGGGTGCCGAATCCACTGGAATTCGGTATCACCATCGTCGACGAGGAAGGCAAGGTCGAGCGCTTCCTCGAGAAGCCGACCTGGGGGCAGGTGTTCTCCGACACCGTCAACACCGGTATCTACGTCATGGAGCCCGAGGTCTTCGACTATGTCGAGGCCGATGTTTCCGTCGACTGGTCGGGCGACGTCTTCCCACAGCTGATGAAAGAGGGACGGCTGGTCTACGGCTATATCGCCGAGGGCTACTGGGAGGACGTCGGTACGCACGAGAGCTACGTGAAGGCTCAGGCGGACGTCCTTGAGGGCAAGGTCGATGTCGAGCTCGACGGCTTTGAGATCTCGCCCGGAGTGTGGGTCGCGGAGGGTGCCGAGGTGCATCCCGATGCCGTGCTTCGTGGACCTCTCTACATCGGGGACTACGCCAAGGTCGAGGCAGGTGCGGAAATCCGCGAGCACACGGTGGTGGGCTCGAACGTCGTCGTCAAGAGCGGGGCCTTTCTTCACAAGGCCGTGGTGCACGACAACGTGTACATCGGCCAGCACAGCAATCTGCGTGGATGTGTGGTCGGGAAGAACACCGACATCATGCGCGCGGCGAGGATCGAGGACGGGGCGGTCATCGGCGACGAGTGTCTCGTCGGTGAGGAATCGATCATTCAGGGGAACGTACGCGTTTACCCCTTCAAGACGATCGAGGCCGGCGCCTTCGTCAACACGTCGGTGATCTGGGAATCCAGAGGACAGGCACATCTCTTCGGCGCCCGTGGAGTCTCCGGGATTCTGAACGTCGAGATCACACCCGAGCTGGCCGTGCGGTTGGCCGGCGCCTATGCGACCACCCTGAAGAAGGGGTCCACGGTCACCACCGCCCGCGACCACTCCCGAGGCGCCCGGGCGCTGAAGCGGGCGGTCATCTCCGCGTTGCAGACCAGCGCCATCGACGTACGGGATCTGGAGAACGTACCGCTGCCGGTGGCTCGGCAGCAGACCGCGCGGGGGAGTGCCGGGGGGATCATGATCCGGACGACGCCCGGGGTTCCTGATTCCGTCGACATCATGTTCTTCGACGGGCAAGGGGCCGATCTCTCGCAGGGGAGTCAGCGGAAGCTGGACCGGGTGTTCGCGCGGCAGGAGTACAGGCGGGCGTTCCCTGGAGAGATCGGGGATCTGCATTTCCCGGCGAGTGTGTTCGACTCCTACACGGGGTCGTTGCTGCGGAACGTCGACACGACCGGGATCGCGGAGTCCGGGCTCAAGGTCGTCGTGGACGCGTCCAACGGCAGTGCGGGACTTGTCCTGCCCAGTCTGCTCGGGAAGCTCGGCGTGGATTCGCTGACCATCAATCCGGGGCTCGACGAATCCAGGCCGACGGAGTCCGCAGAGACCCGGCGATCCGGGATGGTGCGGCTCGGCGAGATCGTGGCGTCGGCAGGCGCCGCCTTCGGGGTGCGTTTCGACCCGGTGGGCGAGCGGCTGTCGCTCGTCGACGAGAAGGGGCGGATCATCGAGGACGATCGGGCGCTTCTCGTCATGCTCGATCTGGTGGCCGCGGAACGGCGAAGTGGGCGCGTGGCGCTGCCGGTGACCACCACCCGGATCGCCGAGCAGGTCGCGGCCTATCACGGGACCCAGGTGGAGTGGACGACCACGTCGCCGGACGATCTGACCCGGGTCGGGCGGGACGAGTCGACCATCTTCGGTGGCGACGGCCGCGGTGGATTCATCGTGCCGGAGTTCAGCAGTGTGTTCGACGGCTCGGCGGCCTTCGTACGGCTCATCGGGCTGGTCGCGCGGACGCAGCTCACCCTCAGCCAGATCGACGCGAGGATTCCGCGGGCGCACGTCCTGAAGCGGGATCTGGCGACTCCGTGGGCCGTCAAGGGCCTTGTCATGCGCCGGGTCGTGGAGGAGGCCGGAGAGCGGTTCGTCGACACCACCGACGGGGTCCGAGTGGTCGAGACGGACGGGCGGTGGGTGATGGTTCTGCCGGACCCGGCTGAGGCTGTCACGCATCTGTGGGCAGAGGGACCCGACGACGCTTCCGCCCAGGCGCTGCTCGACGAGTGGTCCGCCGTCGTGGACGGCGCCGGTCGCTGAATCGCGGTACATGCGCGCGTGCCGGACAAGGGGTCCCCAAGGGGGCCTGTCCGGCACGCGCGTGGGGCCGTTCGGAGGCAGTGGTCGCGACGTGGGACGATGTGCGGCATGCCGCAGCAGCCCCCCGTTCGGAGCATCCCCACGAGCCGTGCCCGCCCGGACGCGTCCATGTCGCTGCTCACCAACGTCATGGACCACAGCCTCGACGAGGGGTACGCCGAGGCGGCCGCCCGTAGGAAGGCCACGGGCGATGGCGGTCTGCCCAGGCCGTTGAGGTCGAAGCTGGGCCTCGCCGCCGGTCTGGTGCTCGCCGCTCTCGTCGTGACCGTGGGGGCGGCCCAGGCGCGGGTGGCAGCACCCGTGGTCGCCAAGGAACGCGAGGAACTGATCGACCGTATCGACCGCGAGACCGATGCGGCCGACAAACTGGAGAAGAAGGTCGACCAGCTGCGCGACGATGTGAGCGCCCGTCAGCGTGCGGCGCTGAAGTCGGACGGCGTCAGTGGCAGGGCCGACCTGGTGGGCATCCTGTCGGGCGCGACCGAGGTGCACGGACCCGGTGTCAAGCTCGTCGTGGACGACGCGAAGGAAGCCAGCACGGGGGCCGGCGGGGACGCGCGGGAGACCTCCGGGTTCTCCGACACGGGGCGGGTGCGCGACCGGGACATGCAGCGGGTCGTCAACGGTCTGTGGCAGTCGGGGGCCGAGGCCATCGCCATCAACGGGCAGCGGCTGACGGCCCTGTCGGCGATCCGGGCCGCGGGAGACGCGATACTGGTCGACAACAAGCCGCTGGTGCCGCCGTACACGGTGCTCGCGGTGGGGGACGGCAAGCGGCTGAGCAGCAGGTTCCAGGACAGCGCCGACGGACTGTATCTGCACGCGCTGCAGGAGAACTTCGATATCCGGACCAGAATCTCCGTGGAGAGCGACCTCCGGCTGCCCGCCGCACCGAGTGTGATCGTACGTACAGCACAGCCGAGCACAGAGAAGGGCACATCGTGATCGCGGTACTGGGCCTCGTCGTGGGAGTCGTGGCTGGATTGTTGGTCCGGCCCGAGGTGCCGGCTGTCGTCGAGCCCTACCTTCCGATCGCCGTCGTCGCGGCGCTGGACGCCGTGTTCGGCGGTCTGCGGGCCATGCTCGACGGGATCTTCGTCGACAAGGTCTTCGTGGTGTCGTTCCTGTCGAATGTCGTCGTGGCCGCGCTGATCGTCTTCCTGGGCGACAAGCTGGGTGTAGGCGCGCAGTTGTCGACCGGTGTCGTCGTGGTCCTCGGTATCCGTATCTTCTCGAATGCCGCGGCGATCCGTCGGCACGTGTTCCGGGCCTGACGCCGATGAGTGACAACGACAGGAACGACGCGGGCGAGAAGCGGTTGCGTGAGGAACTTCCCGAGGAGGTCGCCGTCACGCCCACGGAAGCCTCTGACGCCCAGGCAGCGGAGGCGGTGGCCGAGGAAGCGCCCGAGCCGTCCGTGACCGGCCGTCAGCGGCTGGTGAATGGGCTGTGGCCGCCGCGGGTGACCCGGGCCCAACTCATCGTCGCCCTGCTGCTGTTCGGGCTTGGATTCGGGCTCGCGGTGCAGGTGGCGTCCACCAGTGACAACGACGGTGCGCTACGGGGTGCGCGTCAGGAAGATCTCGTGCGCATCCTCGATGAACTGGATGACCGTACGCAGCGTCTTGAGGACGAGAAGCAGGGTCTCGAAGATCAGCGGGCCGAGTTGGAGAACAGCTCGGACCAAGCTGAGGAGGCCCGGAAGCAGACGGTCGAGAAGGAGCGGCAACTGGGCATCCTGGCGGGCACGGTGGCCGCGCAGGGGCCCGGGATCACGCTGACCGTCGTGGACACGAAGGGAACGGTCGAAGCCGACATGCTGCTCGACGCGATTCAGGAGTTGCGTGCGGCCGGTGCCGAGGCGATCCAGGTGAACGGTGTACGGGTGGTCGCGGGGACCTTTCTGGCGGACGAGGACAGTGGGGGAGTGAGCGTCGACGGGAACAAGATCGACTCTCCCTATCGTTTCAAGGTCATCGGCAAGCCCCAGGACCTCGAGCCGGCGCTCAACATCCCCGGGGGCGTGGTGCAGACCCTGGAGAAGGAGCAGGCCACCGTTACCGTGGAGCGGGCGACCAAGATCGTCGTGGACGCCTTGCGAGCTGCGAAGCAGCCTGACTACGCTCGGTCGTCCTCCGAGTGAACCGGGGGTGCATGAGGGCTGTCCGGGGAGGGCATGAGGTTGCGGGGGGTCGGCGCACCGAATGGGTGGTGCGTGGTGGAAACTGTCAGGTGGCGGCGGACGTTGTGAGGATGTCCGGGTCGACCGGTAGGTGCAGTCAGGGTTCGTCCTGCCCCACGGGCGGGTCTGTTTCGGTCAAGGGGAATCGCCCGTGAAGTTGTTTGCGAAGTTGTTCGGCAAGAGCGCGCGAGAGGGCAGCGACAATGCCACTGCCCGGCATCGCGCACAGCCTGACGCGGACGGCCAGCGTCCGCTGTTCCGGGACCAGGTCGGAGGTCCGGGCGGTGACGTTCCTGGAGGTCAGGGCGCGCCGTCTGTTGACCCTGCCCAGTCCGGGCGCATAGGTTTCGGGGAACCGTCAACCTCAGGTACGGGTGGAGAGTTTTCCTCCGGTCCGTATGCGTCCAATGCCCCGGCGGGGCAGCCGCGGCAGGAGGATCCGTCGATGTCGGCCCTGGTGTGTACGAGGTGCGGTAACCGCAATGCGGAGAACAGCCGCTTCTGCTCCAACTGCGGCGCGCCGCTGAGGGCAGGGGTCTCCGCCGAGCGTCCGTCGGAGACTACGTCCACGATCTCCATCTCCGGGATCGAGGCGTACGACGCCGAGGTCACCGGTCAGACGCAGATGCCGATGCTGTCGCCCGAGGCGCAGGCGGCGGTGGATGCCCTGCCGCTCGGCTCGGCGCTTCTGGTGGTGCGCCGTGGCCCGAACTCGGGCAGCCGTTTCCTCCTGGACGGGGAGCTGACCACTGCCGGGCGTCATCCGCAGAGCGACATCTTCCTGGACGACGTGACGGTGTCGCGCCGGCACGTGGAGTTCCGGCGGGGCCAGGACGGCATGTTCACGGTCGCCGATGTGGGCAGCCTCAACGGCACGTACGTCAACCGTGAGCGGATCGACGAGGTCGCGCTGTCGAACGGTGACGAGGTGCAGATCGGCAAGTACCGGCTGGTGTTCTACGCGAGCCAGCGGGGCTACTGACCCTCCTCCGGACCGAGTCCGGGGGGCTTCCCCACGGAAGGACCGAAAGGTCCATGCTTCAAACACCGAGCGGCGGTGCCGGGCACGGCATCGCCGCCACGGACAACGGGCTGATGAGTATCGGCGCAGTGCTGACCGCACTGCGTGACGAGTTTCCCGAAGTCACCATCTCCAAGATCCGTTTCCTGGAGTCGGAAGGGCTCATCGAGCCGCAGCGGACCCCGTCCGGGTACCGCAAGTTCAGTCCCGAGGACGTCGAACGCCTCAGCCAGGTGCTGAGGATGCAGCGGGACCACTATCTGCCGCTGAAGGTGATCAGGGAGTACCTGGACGCCATGGAGCGCGGGGAAGCCGTCCCGCTGCCCACCGTAGGCCGCCAGCGGGACGGCGAGCCGGTTCTGGAGGCCGAGGGGCCCACCGCCGTCCGCATCGGCCGTTCCGAGCTGCTGGCCGCCGCGGAGATCGGCGACGAGGAACTCGAGGAGTGGCAGTCGTACGGGCTGGTCGTGCCGCTGCCCGACGGGGCGTACGACGCGGAGACGGTCACTGTCGCCACGCTCGTCGCCGAGCTGGGGCGGTTCGGGATCGAGCCACGGCATCTGCGGGTGATGAAGGCCGCGGCCGAACGCGAGGCCGGTCTGGTCGACCAGGTGGTGGCCCCGCTCAAGCGTCACCGCAATCCGCAGACCAGGGCCCTAGCGGAGGCCCGCAGCAAGGAACTGGCCGGGCTCACGGTCAAGCTGCACGCGGCCCTGGTGCGCATCGCGCTGGGTGTGCGGCAGCCCTGAGCCGAGGTCGCCGGGGGGTGGATCGGCCGCCCGTTCCGTGCCCGACTACCCAAACATCCCGGGCACGGCCTAGGGTTGCTGTGTGAACGAGCTCGATGTCGTAGGTGTCCGGGTCGAAATGCCCTCCAACCAACCGATCGTGCTCCTGCGTGAAGTGGGAGGCGACCGCTACCTTCCCATCTGGATCGGACCGGGTGAGGCGACAGCGATCGCCTTCGCCCAGCAGGGCATGGCCCCCGCGCGACCGCTGACCCACGACCTGTTCAAGGACGTGCTGGAGGCCGTCGGCCAGGAACTCACCGAGGTGCGGATCACCGATCTGCGTGAGGGTGTGTTCTACGCGGAGTTGGTGTTCGCCAGTGGAGTCGAGGTGAGTGCCCGTCCGTCCGACGCCATAGCGCTTGCGCTGCGTACCGGGACGCCGATCTACGGCAGTGACGGTGTGCTCGACGACGCCGGGATCGCGATCCCCGACGAGCAGGAGGACGAAGTGGAGAAGTTCCGCGAGTTCCTCGACCAGATCTCTCCCGAGGACTTCGGTACCAACAGTCAGTGAGCCTCAAACCAAGGCTGTAGAGGCTCCTGCCGCCCCACGGACCCACTGGTCCGTGGGGTCTGTCTTTTGGCCCACGGCGTCACGAATGATGGCAATTGCCAGCAGCGTGTGAGAGCGTCGTGCGGCTCTGGCGGAGCGCATTCGGCTAGCCTTTCCCCGCGGTGGGGTACGGGAAACCACTCCTAGGGTGATTATCACTCGGCGTGCCGAGTGTGGCGATCGTTGACGCGCCCCTGGGGACTGCCTACCGTCAAGAAGGCAGGTCAAGGACGGAGGTCGGCGTGAGAAGCAGCGGCGACGGTACGGCTGGGGGTGCCCCCGGACGCGGTCTCGGGGAGAGTGGCCCGTACCCTCCCCCAGGCTCTCGGCAACGCTCGAGCTGGGGGGACCCCCATCACGGCGACGCGGTCGATCACGTCTCGCGGCCGACGGCTGTAGCAGGCGGCGGAGGGGCGACATCCATGGCGTCCGAGGAGATCGGCTACCGCGGCCCCACGGCGTGCGCGGCGGCCGGCATCACTTATCGGCAGTTGGACTACTGGGCGCGCACCGGCCTGGTCGAGCCGAGCGTGCGGCCCGCCCACGGGTCGGGGACGCAGCGTCTCTACAGCTTCCGCGATGTTGTGGTCCTGAAGATCGTCAAGCGCTTTCTGGACACCGGCGTCTCATTGCAGAACATCCGTACGGCCGTTCAGCATCTTCGGGCGTGCGAGTTCCGCGATCTGGAGCGGCTGACGTTGATGAGCGACGGCGCGACGGTCTACGAGTGCACGTCCCCGGACGAGGTGCACGCGCTGCTCCAGGGCGGTCAGGGCATCTTCGGTATCGCCGTGGGCGTGGTGTGGCGGGATGTGGAAAGCGCTCTCTCGCAGCTGCACGGGGAACGCGTCGACACGGGCGAGACGCTGGTGGGGCACAACCCCACGGACGAGCTGGCGCGGCGGCGCAACCGGGCGGTCTGAGCGGCATCCCCGACTTGGCGCCGCCGTCTTCCGGGGCCGTTGTCAGTGGCGTAGGGCAGCATCGGTGATGTGAGAAACGTGCCCACGATCCTGCATCTCGACATGGATGCCTTCTTCGCCTCGGCGGAGCAGGCGTCCAAGCCGAGTCTGCGCGGGAAAGCCGTAGTCGTGGGCGGGCTCGGGCCGCGCGGGGTGGTGGCCACCGCCTCCTACGAGGCCCGGGTCTTCGGGGTGCACTCCGCGATGCCGATGGCACAGGCACGCAGGCTCGCGCCGAACGCCGCGTATCTCGTGCCGAGGGGCGCCTTCTACCGGTCGATCAGCGAACAGGTCATGGAACTCCTGCACGGGCTGTCGCCGCTGGTGGAGCCCTTGAGCCTGGACGAGGCGTTCGTCGATCTGGAGGCCGGGCAGGCGGCCTGGGACGAGGGGTCGGCCAGGCTGGCCGGGGCCAAGCTGCGCGCGGACATACGGGCCGTCACGGGGCTCACCGGATCGGTGGGGCTGGCCGCCTCCAAGATGCTCGCGAAGATCGCCTCGGAACAGGCCAAGCCGGACGGTCTGGTGGTGATCGAACCCGGGACCGAGCGGGCGCTGCTCGGGCCGATGTCGGTGCGGACCCTGCCCGGGGTCGGCCCGGCGACCGGCGACCATCTGCGGCGGGCCGGGATCAGCACGGTCGACGAACTGGCCGAGGCAGGCGAGGACGAGCTCGTACGGCTGCTGGGGAAGGCGCACGGGCACGCGCTGTACGCGATGGCGCTGGCGCACGACGAGCGGCCCGTGGTGGCTGAACGGGAGACCAAGTCCGTGTCGGTCGAGGACACCTATGACGTGGACATCCACGACCGGGGCCGGGTAGGCACCGAGGTGCAGCGGCTGGCCGACCGGTGTGTGCGGCGATTGCGGGGTGCGGGGCTGTCCGGGCGGACCATCGTCCTCAAGGTGCGCCGGTACGACTTCTCCACGCTGACCCGGTCCGAGACGCTCCGGGGGCCCACTGACGACCCCGCGGTGGTGCGGGAGGCGGCGGCCCGGCTCCTGGAGGCGGTGGACACCACCGGGGGCGTCCGGCTGCTCGGGGTCGGGGTGAGCGGCCTCGCCGACTACACGCAGGAGGATCTGTTCGCCCAAGCGGCCGGGGAGCTGGCGGCGCTCGAGCCGGACGGGGAGGCGGAGCACGAGCCGGTCGAGGAGCCGGAGGCGCCCGCCGAGCGGCGCTGGACCACCGGGCACGACGTACGGCATGCCGACTTCGGGCCCGGGTGGGTGCAGGGGAGCGGGCTGGGGCGGGTGACCGTCCGGTTCGAGACGCCGGACTCGGAGCAGCCCGGGCGGGTGCGGACGTTCCGGACCGACGATCCCGCGCTGGAGCCGGCGGATCCGCTGCCGTTGGTGGCCCTGGCGCCGCGACGACCCGACGGTCCGGATGAGGGGTCCTCCGGTCAGGAGTCGTCCGTGCCCGCCAGCCTGCCGAAGTCGTGGTCCGGGAAGGGGGGCGGAGGAGCCACGTCGAGGCCGTAGTGGTGGTAGAGCTGGAGTTCCTGTTCCGGGGAGAGGTGGCGGCCGACACCGAAATCGGGCGCGTCCTTGATCAGGGCACGCTCGAAGGGGATGCGCAGGGTGCCGTCGACCAGTTCGCTGGGCTCCAGGGGCACGAAAGCGTCCCTGCTGAACAGCCCTGTCCGTATGGCCGCCCACTCCGGCACTCCCGTGGCGTCGTCGAGGTAGATCTCGTCGATCGTGCCGATCTTGGTGCCGTTGCGGTCGAAGGCCTTGCGGCCGATCAGGTTGCGCGGATCGATGTCGGTCTGCACGGCGCCTCCGTAGGATCGCAACTCATCCGTAAGCACTACAAAAGAGCACATCCGGGAAGGCGGCCACTCGAAGGTCTGTGCGTGGACCCGCTGGTAGGCTGGCCAATGGCTGCTGACCCTGTGCGGGAGAGTCCTCCGGAACCTCGGAGGCGCCGAAGGAGCAAATCCTCCCCGGAATCTCTCAGGCCCCTGTACCGCACGGACGAGGTCACTCTGGAAAGAAGAGCGGGTGTCGACGGCTTCCGCTCTCACCGACGGTGAAAACCGGGACGTCAGCGTGTTGGCGGTCCGGTGAAGCTCTCAGGTTGAGATGACAGAGGGGGAGGCCGTTCGGGCACCCGTGCCGGGGTGCCCCTCGAAGGTCGCGACGACCAGGAGGCCTCCGTAATGACCGCCCACCGCACTCCGCTCGCCGAACTCGAACAGGGAACGCCCTTCGAGCGGCGTCATATCGGGCCCGATCACGAGGACCGGGCCAAGATGCTCGCGCAGGTCGGATACGGCTCCCTCGACGAGCTGACCGCCGCCGCGGTGCCGGACGTGATCAGGAACGCCGACGCGCTCGACCTGCCGAGCGCCCGTACCGAGGCCGAGGTGCTGGCCGAGCTGCGGTCGCTGGCCGACCGGAACCAGGTGCTGGGGTCCATGATCGGGCTCGGGTACTACGGGACCTTCACCCCGCCGGTCATCCTGCGGAACGTGATGGAGAACCCCGCCTGGTACACCGCGTACACGCCTTACCAGCCGGAGATCTCGCAGGGGCGCCTCGAAGCGCTGCTGAACTTCCAGACGATGGTCGCCGACCTCACCGGGCTGCCCACCTCCGGCGCCTCACTGCTCGACGAGGGCACCGCGGCCGCCGAGGCGATGGCGCTGTCCCGGCGCATGGGCAAGAACAAGAAGGGCCTCTTCCTCGTCGACGCGGACGCCCTGCCGCAGACCATCGCCGTCATCGAGACGCGGGCCGAGCCGACCGGCGTCGAGGTCGTCGTCGCCGACCTGAGCGCGGGGATTCCGGACGACATCGCCGGGCGTGAGATCAACGGTGTGCTCCTTCAATACCCGGGTGCGTCCGGTGCCGTACGGGACCTGAAGCCCGTGATCGACCAGGCGCACGGGCTCAACGCCGTGGTCACCGTCGCCGCCGATCTGCTGGCGCTGACGCTGCTCACCTCGCCCGGTGAGCTCGGCGCCGACATCGCGGTGGGGACGACCCAGCGCTTCGGCGTACCGATGGGCTTCGGCGGGCCGCACGCCGGATACATGGCCGTACGCGAGCAGTTCGCGCGCAGCCTGCCCGGCCGGCTCGTGGGTGTCTCCGTGGACGCGGACGGGCACAAGGCGTACCGGCTCGCACTGCAGACGCGCGAGCAGCACATCCGCCGGGAGAAGGCGACCAGCAACATCTGTACGGCCCAGGTCCTGCTGGCCGTGATGGCCGGCATGTACGCCGTCCACCACGGACCCAAGGGGCTGCGGATCATTGCACGGCGCACCCACCGGTACGCCACCATCCTCGCCGCGGGGCTGACGGCGGGCGGTGTCGAGGTCGTCCACGGGGCCTACTTCGACACGCTCACCGTGCGGGTGCCCGGGAAGGCCGACGAGGTCGCCGCCGCCGCGCGCGAGCACGGGGTCAACGTGCACGTCGTCGACGCCGACCGGCTCTCCGTCTCCTGTGACGAGACCACCACACGGGACCAACTGGCCGCCGTCTGGACGGCGTTCGGGGTCGACGGCGACACCGAGGCGCTCGACGCCGACGCCGGCGACACGCTGCCGGAGGCGCTGCTGCGCACCGACGAGATCCTCACCCACCCCGTGTTCCACCAGTACCACTCCGAGACCTCGATGCTGCGCTACCTGCGCCGGCTCGCCGACCGGGACTACGCGCTCGACCGGGGCATGATCCCGCTGGGCTCCTGCACGATGAAGCTCAACGCGACCACGGAGATGGAGCCGGTCACCTGGCCCGAGTTCGGCCAGCTGCACCCCTTCGCGCCCGCCGAACAGGCGGAGGGCTATCTGACGCTGATCCGGGAGCTGGAGGAACGTCTCGCCGAGGTCACCGGCTACGACAAGGTGTCGCTCCAGCCGAACGCCGGTTCGCAGGGCGAGCTGGCCGGGCTGCTCGCCGTACGCGGATACCACCGGGCCAACGGCGACGAGCAGCGGACCGTCTGTCTGATTCCGTCGTCCGCGCACGGGACCAACGCGGCGAGTGCCGTCATGGCCGGGATGAAGGTCGTCGTCGTGAAGACCGCCGGGGACGGCGAGATCGACGTCGAGGATCTGCGGGCGAAGATCGAGCAGTACCGGGACGAGCTGTCGGTGCTGATGATCACGTACCCGTCCACCCACGGTGTGTTCGAGGAGCATGTCGCCGACATCTGCGCCCAGGTGCACGAGGCCGGCGGTCAGGTGTACGTCGACGGGGCCAACCTCAACGCACTGGTGGGGCTCGCCAAGCCTGGGCACTTCGGCGGGGACGTCTCGCATCTGAACCTGCACAAGACGTTCTGCATCCCGCACGGCGGCGGCGGCCCCGGGGTGGGCCCGGTCGGGGTGCGGGAGCACCTCGCGCCCTATCTGCCCAACCATCCGCTGCAGCCCGCGGCCGGGCCCGAGACGGGCGTGGGGCCGATCTCGGCGGCGCCCTGGGGTTCGGCGGGCATCCTGCCCATCTCGTGGGCGTACGTCCGGCTGATGGGCGGCGAGGGGCTCAAGCGGGCCACGCAGGTGGCCGTGCTGAGCGCCAACTACATCGCCAAGCGGCTGGAGCCGCACTACCCGGTCCTCTACACCGGGCCCGGCGGGCTCGTCGCGCACGAGTGCATCATCGATCTGCGGCCGATCAGCAAGGCGACGGGAGTGAGCGTCGACGACATCGCCAAGCGGCTGATCGACTACGGCTTCCACGCGCCGACCATGTCGTTCCCGGTCGCCGGGACGCTGATGATCGAGCCGACCGAGTCGGAGGACCTCGGGGAGCTGGACCGGTTCTGCGAGGCGATGATCGCCATCCGGGGCGAGATCGAGAAGGTCGGCACGGGCGGCTGGCCCGCCGACGACAACCCGCTGCGGAACGCGCCGCACACCGCCGCCGCGCTCGGCGGGGAGTGGACGCACGCCTACACGCGCGAGGAGGCGGTCTTCCCGGCCGGGGTCTCGGCGGCCGACAAGTACTGGCCGCCGGTGCGCCGGATCGACCAGGCCTTCGGTGACCGGAACCTCGTCTGTTCCTGCCCGCCGCTGGACGCTTACCAGGAGTAACGACCCTCGGACATGCGTCGGGGCCGGTTCGCAGCGAGTTCCTGCGGGCCGGCCCCTCTTCGTCTGTTCAGCTGTTCGGGCAGTCGCTCCTGACGTCCGGAGGATGCCCGGTCCGCGGTCCTCAGACGGCCGTCATCGCGCGGTGCGGGGCGATGATCTGGCCGTCGGGCAGGAGCTCACCGGTGTCCTCGAAGAGGAGGACGCCGTTGCACAGCAGGCTCCATCCCTGTTCCGGGTGGTGCGCCATGAGGCGGGCGGACTCCCGGTCGGTGGAGTGGGCTGTCGGGCACGGTGGCTGATGCTGGCACATTGGTGGGATCTTTCGCTCTGTCGTCGAGTGTGAGATGGCTGTGGTGTCTGTCTTGCGGCTCGAAGCACTGTTCATGGCCGCTCCCCGTTGTGGTAAATCGGTTCGAACCCAGTGTTGCCCCACGGGCGTCAATCCGCAGGGATTTGGCTGCACCGCTTCTCACAGGTTGAAGACGCATCACCCGCGCGGCCGGTTCAGTCCAACTGGGCTGTCCCTTTGGGTGGTTCCTGGTGGCCGGATGGGGCTAGTCCGGACGGGTCGAAAACCCTTAATGGCTCGTACGAGCGTAATGGTGCGCGAAAGAGCAATGTGCCCCGCCGACGGGAATTCGACGACGGGGCACAAGGGAATACGGAGAGTGTCGTGTCGTGTGCGGTCAGGCGGGGGAACTGAGCAGCGGGGCCGAAGTCACCCGATGGGTCAGGACCGGGAGCAGTTCGGCGACCCGATGCGGACGGTGGGCGGCGATGCCGGGCGGGGCCGGTGCCAGCGGGACGAGGAGGTCGGTGGCGGCGGGGTGGCCCTCGGCGCCGTCGGCCGTGATGTCGCCGTGCAGCCAGAGCGTGAGCATGTACAGCTCGGGGACGGACAGCAGTCGCGCCTGGTAGGGCTGTTTCATGGTCTCGGCCTGGCGCAGGGCTCGCTCGGTGGAGGCGATGTAGGGCCCTTCGAAGAAGTGCGAGAAGGCCCAGCCGTCAGGGGTCAGCATGGTCTCGGCGGCGGCCACCGCGCGGTCCCCGCTGCGGATCAGGAAGCGCCACCCGGTCAGTCGGCTGGCGGACGCCCCGGCGGGGGTGATCCGGTCCAGGACGTGTACGGGAAGCGGCAGCTCGGGAGTGGTGGGCCCCTGGGCCGTGCGGAGGGAGGGGGTCGGTGCCTCGCGGACGGCGGTGGGTGAACTGAGTGCGGTGAGGACGGTGCGCAGTGCGGGGGCGGGTGCCGGGGGGACATGCAGCGGCATGGCGGAACGCCTCTCATTCGACAGGCAAGGTGGCGCGAGGGCGGGGGCGGGGGCGGACGGCGCTGTCAGCTCTCGAAGTCTCTCGGGTCAAAGAGGCGGGGGTCGGGTGAGGCGACGGGGTGCGGCCTGTCGTACGTCACCTGGACGGCAGGACCCAGGTCCCGGGCGCCGACTCTCTGCCTTGTTCGCGGAGTTTATACGACACGTGTTCACACTGTGTTTCGTCTAACTGTTTTCCGCGTGAAGAGCAAGAGTCTGTTCGGTCGGCGTTGCGTGGTGTTTTTTTCCGATTCCCGGCCTGCTGCGCGGCGATGACCTCGGTATACGCGCCGAAGTCGGTCGGCCAATTATCGTCGACGTTTCTCACGAGTTCGAGATTGCGCGATTCTGTCGGGGGTACCCGGGCCGCACCGTCCGTCGCTTCATGCCGGACGAATGTGCCGCCGGACACGTCGAGCAGCGTAGCGGGTGACGGTGGCGCACGGGGCGTTATCGATCGCGTCGGGTGGGCATCATCCCACCTGACCCGGGACATCAGCGGCCGGTCTTCGGCCTGCCCATTCGAGGAGGGACGCTTCCGATGGGGGAGAAGGTCGTGGCGGGGCAGTTCGATCTGTCCGATCGCCGGCGCTACCGCGGCAAGCTCCGGCAGTGTCTGACGGGGCTGGAGCGACTGCTGGCCGAGAAGCGGTTCGACCGCCCGAAGAATCTGCTGGGTCTGGAGATCGAGCTGAATCTCGTCGGGCCCGACGGCATGCCGAAAATGATGAATGGGCAAGTACTCGAAAGGATCGCGAGCCGCGATTTCCAAACAGAACTCGCCATGTTCAATCTGGAAGTCAACATCGCCCCCCATCGCCTCGGCGGCCGCGTTTTCGACCGGCTCGCCGAAGAGCTCCGTACGTCCCTGGCGTATGCCCATCGAAAGGCGAACGAGGTCGACGCGGGGATCATGATGATCGGCATCCTGCCGACGCTCGGCCGTGACGACCTGGTCTCCTCCAACCTCTCCGCCGTCGACCGTTACGCCTTGCTCAACGACCAGATCGTGGCGGCCCGCGGTGAGGACTTCACGCTCGACATCGACGGGGTGGAGCGCCTGTCGTGCACGTCGAAGTCCATCGCTCCGGAGGCCGCCTGCACCTCCGTACAACTGCACCTCCAGGTCACGCCGGCGCGGTTCGCCGATGTGTGGAACGCGGCGCAGGCGATCGCCGCCGCGCAGGTCGCGATCGGCGCCAACTCGCCTTTCCTGTTCGGCCGTGAGCTGTGGCGGGAGTCGCGGCCCCCGCTGTTCACACAGTCCACCGACACGCGTCCGCCGGAGCTCCAGGCGCAGGGCGTGAGGCCGCGCACCTGGTTCGGGGAGCGGTGGATCTCGTCGGCGTACGACCTCTTCGAGGAGAACCTGCGCTACTACCCGGCTCTCCTGCCGATCTGCGACGACGAGGATCCGTTGGGCGTCCTCGACGGCGGAGGGGTGCCGAAGCTCGGCGAACTCGTCCTGCACAACGGCACCGTGTACCGGTGGAACCGTCCGGTCTACGGCATCGCGGACGGCGTTCCGCATCTGCGGGTCGAGAACCGGGTGCTGCCCGCCGGGCCCACCGTCACGGATGTGATCGCCAACGCGGCCTTCTACTACGGGGTCGTCCGGGCGCTCGCCGACGAGTCGCGGCCCGTGTGGACCCGGCTGCCCTTCGAGGCGGCCGCCGCCAACTTCGACGCCGCCTGCCGGTACGGCATCGACGCGCGGCTCCAGTGGCCCCGGCACGGCCGGTTCGGCGGCACGGCGGAGGTCGACGCCGTGCATCTCGTACGGGACGAACTGCTGCCGCTCGCCGCGGCCGGCCTCGACGCGTGGGGGGTCGAGCCCGCCGACCGGGACCTGTACCTCGGGGTGATCGAGGAACGGTGCCGGCGCCGGGCCAACGGAGCGTCCTGGCAGGCGGCCACCTTCCACCGGGCCCTGGAGAAGGGGCTGTCCCGGGAGGCCGCGCTGGCGGCGACCACCCGGCGCTACAGCGAGTTGATGCACCTCGGGGAGCCGGTGCACACCTGGCCGGTGGGCCTGCCGAAACCGGTGCCGCTGGGGTGATCGCCCGCCCCGGGGCGGCGTGACCTTCACGCGCCGGTGCCCGCTCCAAGCTGCCTCCTGACCGGCCCCGGACCGTACCCGGACCGCGCCGCGCGGGGGCCGCTCATGTCCGTCTCAGGTCGATCGGGCAAGCTGTGACGTCCCACGCGACGGTGGTCTCCTCCCCTGGTGAGGGGAGGTACTCCGGAAGCGGCGGGGTGACGCAACTGGAGGCAGGGGTGCAGGTGGCTGGTTCTATCCCTGAGGAGCAACCGTCGCGACGGACTCTTCGGGACGAGACGCTGTTGGTTCTGGGGCTTTCGCTCGGCGCGAGTGGTGTCTCCGCCCTGATCAGCTTTGTCGGATCGGTCACGAAACCGGGCGGCCTCAAGGATCAGGCGGCCACCCTCAACGCGTCGGCGGCGCCCGGGCGTCCATGGCTTGATCTCGCCTGGCAGCTCTTCGGCATCACGACGGCGCTGGTCCCGGTCGCCCTGGTCGCGCACTTCCTGCTGCGCGAGGGGGAGGGGCTGCGGACGCTGGGCTTCGACCGGACCCGGCCCTGGCCAGATCTCGGTCGCGGGGCCGCCATCGCGGCGGTGATCGGCAGCAGCGGAATCGCCTTCTACCTCGCGGCCCGTGGCCTCGGCTTCAATCTGACGGTGGTGCCGGAGGCGCTTCCCGAGGTGTGGTGGAAGTACCCGGTGCTGATCCTCTCGGCGGTGCAGAACGCCGTACTGGAGGAGGTCATCGTCGTCGCCTATCTGCTGCGCCGGCTGAAGCAGCTGGGCTGGACACCGGGGACGGCGCTGGTGGCCAGTTCCGTACTGCGCGGGTCGTACCACCTGTACCAGGGCATCGGCGGGTTCATCGGCAACATGGTGATGGGGGTGGTGTTCGTGTACCTCTACCGGCGGTGGGGGCGGGTGGGCCCCCTGGTCGTCGCGCACTCGCTGCTCGACATCGGAGCGTTCGTGGGGTACGGGTTGCTCGCGGGGAAGGTGGGGTGGCTGCCCACCGCGTGAGTGGGCAGCGTCCTCAGACGAGCAGTTCGCCCTCGATGGTCGTGACCGCTCGGCCGGTCAGCAGGGTGCGGTCGCCGCGGAGTCGCGTGCGGACCAGGCCCGTGCGGGCGGAGGCCTGGAGACCGGTGAGGTCGGGGCGGCCGAGACGCTCGGACCAGTAGGGGGCGAGGGCCGTGTGGGCGCTGCCGGTGACCGGGTCCTCGTCGATGCCGATCCGCGGGAAGAAGCAGCGCGAGACGAAGTCGTAGCCGTCGGCCGGGTTTTCGGCGCGGGCGGTGGCGATGACACCGCGTTCCGAGTGGACGGCGAGAGCCTTGAGGTCGGGGGTGAGGCCCAGGACCGTCTTCTCGTCGGCGACCTCGATCAGCAGGTCGCCGATGTTCGGGCCGGTGTCGAAGGCCGCGAGCGGCTTGGTGCCCAGGGCCTCGGCGACCTCGGCGGGAGGCTCGACGCGGGTGAGGGGGGCGGTGGGGAAGTCGAGGGTGATCGAGCCGTCCTCGTGGGGCGTCGCGCTGAGGACGCCGCTCAGGGTGGCGAATCGTACGGGTCCCGAGTGGGCGCCCGTGGTGTGCAGGACGTGGGCCGTGGCCAGCGTGGCGTGGCCGCACATCGCGACCTCGGCGGCCGGGGTGAACCAGCGCAGCGCCCAGTCGGCCTCGCCGCCCTCGGGCAGGCGGTGGGCGAACGCCGTCTCGGCGTGGTTGACCTCCAGGGCGATCCGCTGCAGCCGGGTGTCGTCCGGGAAGGCGTCGAGGAGCATGACGCCCGCCGGGTTGCCGGCGAACGGGCGGTCGGTGAAGGCGTCGACGATTCGAATGCGCATGGGGCGACGCTAGACGAGCGGCGGGGTGACGGACCAAGGCCAATTTCGGGGTGCTGGACCTGATTCGGCGGCCGTTGGACGTGGGCGGGCCCGGCGCCGAAGGGCGGTGGCTTCCCTCGCGGCCGGGAGCGTCAGGCCGCCGCCGCGGCCGGCCGTACCAGGCCGGACTCGTAGGCGAAGACCACCGCTTGCACGCGCGCGCGTGCGCCGATCTTGGTGAGGATGCGGCTGACGTGGGACTTGACCGTCGTCGGAGAGATGTTCAGCCGGGTCGCGATCTCGGTGTTGGACCAGCCGGCGGCGACCGCGGTCAGGACGTCGCGCTCACGGCTGGTAAGTGCGTGGAGCTCGCTCTCGCGTTCGAGTGAGCCGAAGGTGCGCTCGTGTCGGACGGTGTCGATGAGCGCGCGGGTGAGGGCGGGCGTCGTGACGGCGTCACCGGCGGCCACGATCCGGACGGCGGCGATCAGTTCCTCCGGCGTCGCGTCCTGGGGAAGGAACCCGCCGGCTCCGGCCCGCAGGGCCGCGTAGGCGTGCCTCTCGTGGTCGGTGGGGGTCAGGACCAGTACGCGCGGGGAGTTGCCCGCGACTCTCGCGGGCTCGGAGACCGGGAGCAGGGTGGGAGGCCGGCTGATGCGGCGGATGACGTCCACCCCGTCCGTGTCGACCACGAGGCTGTCCATCAGCACGACGTCCGGCCGGAGCGCGGCACTCATACGAACGGCGTCGGCGCCGTTCGTCGCCTCGCCGACGACGGTCAGATCGGGCTCGGCCGCGATCAGCATGCGCAGGCCGAGACGCTGCAGGGTCTGGCGGTGTACGACGAGTACGGAGGCCATGGGGGGCACCCTCCTTGTACGAAACTGTTTCGTTCACTTCGCTGCCGTCAGCCTAGCTCTCGCCGCTATCGAAACGCTCACGTTTCTACTGTGGCCTGGGTCACTTCCTTGTGGGGGTTGTCGGATGAGCTATCTCGATATATCGTTGACACATCGCGACAGATCAACGACAAGACAACGAACGGAGTGGTTGCGATGCATTCCCACGGAGACAAATTCCGGCGTGGCGGCTTCGAGGGGCGGCGATCAGCCTTCGGTCCCTTCGGGCCCGGTCCCGGTGGTCCTGGCGGTCCCGGCTTCGGTCCGGGGCCCTGGGGTGGGCGCGGCGGCCGGGGCGGACCGCGGGGCAGGGCGCGGCGCGGTGATGTCCGCGCGTCGATCCTGGCCCTGCTCAAGGATCGGCCCATGCACGGCTACGAGATGATCCAGGAGATCGCCGAGCGCAGCGGAGGGGCGTGGAAGCCCAGCCCCGGCTCGGTCTACCCCACCCTCCAGCTGCTGGAGGACGAGGGCCTGATCGCCAGCGAGAGCGAGGGCGGCAAGAAGCTGTTCGCGCTCACCGAGTCCGGCCGTACCGCGGCCGACGAGGGTCCCGACGCCCCCTGGGAAGAGGCCGGGCGCGGCATGGACTGGGAGGCGCTGAACGACATCCGTCAGGCCGGCTTCGGTCTGATGGAGGCCTTCGGCCAGGTCTGGAAGACGGGCAGCAAGGAGCAGCGCGAGAAGGCGCTCGCCGTGATCAACGAAGCGCGCAAGAAGCTGTACCTGATCCTCGCCGACGAGGACTGATGGGCCGCTCTCGGAGACCTGTCCGCCCCCCCCCGGCGGCATGTCCCCCAGTGCGCGCAGGCGCCCCGCGGAAGTGTCCGCGGGGCGCCTTTCTGTCGTCGTACGTCGGCTGCGGCCGGCTCAGCTCACCAGGCCGGCCAGTTTGCGCAGCGACTCGTTCAGGGCGGCCGTGCCCGAGTCCTTGAGCTTGCCGGCCATGAGCGAGACGGCCGCGCCGGTGAACTCGCCGTCGATGCGGACCGTCGTGGCGTCGCCGTCGGGGGTGAGGGTGTAGCGCGTCGCGACGCTCACCGCCATCGGGCCCTTGCCCCGGATGGCCAGGGTGCGGGCGGGCTCCAACTCCGCGATGGTCCACTCGACCTCGGCCGGGAAGCCCATCAGCTTCATGTTCTCCTCGAAGGTGCCGCCGACCTCCAGCGCGGAGGGGCCGCCCTTCGGGAAGCTCGTGTGGGTCGCGTTCCACGCCCCGTACGCCGTCCAGTCCGTCAGCTGCGTCCAGATCTTCTCCGCCGGTGCCTGGATGCGTGCCTCCGCGCTTATTTCGGCCATGCGACCACCTCTGTGTCTCGGGCTGCGGTGTCGCGGAACGTATCCGTAAGGGCTATAACATTCAATACTGACGGGTCGTCAGGTTCTGCTGTCGGGGTCGAGGTCGCGGCCTCTGTCCACCCGCCGTATCACCGCCGCGTCGAACACGTCCCACGCGCGCGGGAAGGGGCCTTCGTCGTGGCAGTGCCACGTCTCCCGGAACAGGTCGGCGAGCAGTGCGTCCTCCGGGGCGTACACCCGGTACACGTACTGTCTGCCGTCCGTGGCCGGCAGCGCCACCAGCCAGCACCTGCTCTCCATGTTGGTCTGGGACGTGTGCGGTTGCGCCCGGGGCGCGCGGAAAGGGTGCGGGCGCCCCTTGCGTCGACTTCGTCGACTTCGTGGCGAATTCGTGCCGGAGCGGCCTGATGTCATCCGTAAGGAGGAGATTGCGCACGCGATGCACACCCCTCGTGGGACCCCGAAATGGTGCGCAGCGAGGATGACCGGATCAGCGGGGGCTGATGGGGTGGGAGATGTGCAACCCCGTAAGCCCCGTATACCCCGGCAGTCGGCCACTGAGCACGGCGCGAACCGCGTGGACAACGATGCCAGGCTCACCGCAGAGCTGGCAGCGGTGGTCGCCGGTGCGCGCAGACGGGCGTTGCGGGACGGGGACCGGCAGATCGACACGGCCCACCTGCTGCACACTCTCCTGGAGTCCGATCCCGAGGTGCGCGTGGTGTTCGAGGGCGGCGATCCGCAGGTCGCGCGGTTGCTCGGCTATCTCGTGCAGCGCAGCATCGGCTACGGACTGCGCTGGCAGAGCTCCGTCGAGGACTCCGGGGCCCTGCCCGTGCTGCCGAGGGCGGTGGGTGCGGTGGGTGCGGCCGGCTGGTCGCCGGTCGCGGCGGGCGCGCTGGAGGAGGCGTGCGAGCGGGCCGGGCGGCGCGGCGACGCACGGGCCCGCGGGATCGATCTGCTCGCGGCGATCGTCGGGGATCCGCAGTCCCGGGCCGTCGAGGTACTGGGGCGGGCCGGTGTCGACGCGGGGGAACTGCTGACGCGGCTGCGGCACGTCGAACTGACCGCGGCGGGGTGGGAGGGGTCCTCCCGGGCGTGGACAGCGGCCGAGGAGACGGAGCTGCTCGACGGGCCGTGAGCCCCGTCCGGCCCGTGAACCCCATCTGGCGCGCGGGCCCGTTCGGCGCGCGAGCCTGTTTGGTCGGTGGGCCCGTCTGGTTGGTGGGCCCGTGCGGCCCGTGAACCCCATCTGGCGCGCCCCGTCCGGTCGGTGGGCTCGTCTGGCTCGTGGGCCCGTCCGGTTCGTGAGCCCGCCGGGTCGGTGGGCCGTGCGGCCCCTGAACCCCATCTGGCGCGCGCACCCCCTCCGGTCGGTGGGCCCGTCCGGGCCGTGAGTACGTGCGGTCGGTGGGCCCGTGCGGCCCGTGAACCCCATCTGGCGCGCCCCGTCCGGTCGGTGGGCTCGTCTGGCCCGTGGGCCCGTCCGGTTCGTGAGCCCGTCCGGTCGGTGGGCCGTTCGACCCGTGAACCCCGTCCGGCGCGCGCACCCCCTCCGGTCGGTGGGCCCGTCCGGCCCGTGAGTACGTGCGGTCGGTGGGCCCGTGCGGCCCGTGAACCCCGTCCCGCGTGCGTCCGCTCCGGTCAGTGGGCCCGTCCCGTAGGTGGGCCGTCCGGCCCGTGAGTCGTCCGGTTGTTGAGACAGGTGTCAATGGGGGTGACGGTCATGTCATCTCCTGACATCATGGGCCGGTGGGTACGTCAGTGAGCGGTGAGGTCGGTCGGGGCAGGAGTGTCGGGCTCGGGCTCGCGCTGGTGTCGGCGGTTGCGTTCGGAGGGTCCGGAGTCGCGGCCAAGCCGTTGATCGAGGCGGGCCTCGATCCGCTGCACGTCGTGTGGCTGCGCGTGGCGGGCGCCGCGCTCGTGATGCTGCCCCTGGCCGTACGGCATCGCGCCCTGGTCCGGAGTAGGCCCGCTCTGCTCGCCGGGTTCGGGCTGCTCGCCGTGGCCGGCGTCCAGGCCTGCTACTTCGCCGCGATATCCCGGATTCCCGTCGGGGTCGCCCTGCTCGTCGAGTACCTCGCACCCGCGCTCGTGCTGGGGTGGGTGCGGTTCGTGCAGCGGCGGCCCGTGACCCGCGCCGCTGCGCTCGGTGTCGTCCTCGCCGTCGGCGGGCTCGCCTGTGTCGTCGAGGTGTGGTCGGGGATCGGCTTCGACGCGACGGGGCTGCTGCTCGCCCTGGCCGCCGCCTGCTGCCAGGTCGGCTACTTCGTCCTGTCCGACCAGGGCAGCGGCGCCGGGAACGAGGCACCCGACCCCCTCGGTGTCATCGCGTACGGCCTTCTCGTCGGCACCCTCGTACTGACCGTCGTGGCGCGTCCGTGGCACATGGAGTGGTCCGTGCTCGCCGGAAGCGCGCACATGGACGGCACCCCCGTCGCCGCCGGGCTGCTGCTCGGCTGGCTCGTGCTGGTCGCCACGGTCGTCGCGTACGTCACCGGTGTGGTCTCCGTGCGGCGGCTTTCGCCGCAGGTCGCCGGGGTCGTGGCCTGTCTCGAGGCGGTCATCGCCACCGTGCTGGCCTGGGTGCTGCTGGGCGAGCATCTGTCGGCGCCGCAGATCGTCGGGGGCGCCGTGGTGCTCCTGGGCGCGTTCATCGCACAGTCCTCCACGCCCGCCAAGGGGTCGGCGGAGCCGGTGGCCCGGGGGCCCGAAAAAGAGGTGGCGGCCCGGCGTACCGCCGCCTAGGGTCGCGATCATGCACGCGCGCGTACTCGTCCTTCCGCCTCCGGCCGCCTGAGCGGGCTTCCCGGAGAACCTGTCCGACGTTTTGCTGTGTCCACGTCGGGCTGAACGGCGCTGCCCGCAGACGAGGTCCGAGGATCCGTTGAGCCCCGAGGGGCCGGGTCCTTTCGTCAACTTCCGCGCGGTGGACGCTCTTTGAGCGTGTCTCCGCGCGTCTGCGGAGAGACTCCCGTGTCCAATCACGTTTCCGGCCTGCCCATCGGGCGAGGCCTGCTCTTCCTGACCGTCGCCGGCGCCGCTTGGGGCACCGCGGGCGCGGCCGCCTCCCTCGTCTACCGGGCGAGTGAGATGGGCCCCGTCGCCCTCTCCTTCTGGCGCTGCGCGGGCGGCTTCGTGCTGCTGCTCCTGGCCCGTTCGCTGCGCCGCCGGACTGCCGTCGAGCCCGAGTCGCGGCGCCGCAAGGCCCTGCGCGCCGGGGCCACCGGAATCTCGCTCGCCGTCTTCCAGACCGCGTACTTCGCGTCCGTCCAGGCCACCGGCCTCGCGGTCGCCACCGTCGTCACGCTGGGCGCCGGGCCCGTCCTCATCGCGCTGGGCGCCCGGCTGACCATGGGCGAGCGGCTGGGGGCGGGCGGGATCCTCGCGGTCGTCGGGGCGCTCACCGGGCTCACCGTGCTCGTGCTGGGTGGCGGTGGCGGAAGCGGTGAGCTGCGGCCGACGGGTGTCGCATGGGCGGCGCTGTCGGCGTTCGGATACGCCGTGATGACCCTCCTCACCCGGTGGTGGGGGCGGGAGGGAGCGACGGATGCCTTCGGCACGGCCGTCAGGGCCTTCGGCGTCACGACGCTGTGCCTGCTGCCGTTCGGGCTCGCCGAGGGGCTCCTGCCGCACACCGACGACCACCTGCGGCTCTTCGTCCTGCTGGTGTATGTCGCCGCCGTGCCGACGGCTCTGGCGTACGGGCTGTACTTCGCCGGGGCGGCCGTCGTCCGCTCCGCGACGGTCTCCGTGATCATGCTCCTGGAACCGGTGAGCGCGGCGGTCCTCGCCGTCGCGCTGCTCGGCGAGCGACTGACGACGGCGACCGCCGTGGGCACCCTGCTGCTGCTGGGCGCGACAGCGGGGCTCGCTGTGGCGGAGACCAGGGGTGTGGGTGCGCGTGTGGGTGGGAGCGGGGGTGCCGGTGAGAGTGCCGGTGTGGATGGGGGTGCGGAACGGAGGGCGGAATCTGAAAGGGCGTTCGGCTGAAGCCCGGTCGCCCGGCTCGCCCGGGGCGTCGACGGCTGGGGGCTGGTCCGGTTGGTGCTCGGTTACAGCCCCCGCCTACGTCGTTGAACCGCCAGAGCCGCCGTGTCCCGTGGTCCGCCGCGTGCCGCCAGGCCGGCCGCGATACGGTCCTGGACCTCCGTCGGCTTCTTCTCGGCGTACTTGAACTTCGCCCGTACGTCCGTCACTTCGAGCCTGATGCCCCGGATACCGGCGAGCATCCGGCCGTACGGCTCCTCGTCCGTCGCCACCCGCGCCGAGCCGCCCTCCGGCTGGAAGTGGCTCATCTGGCGGTTGAGCAGGGCGGCCTTGTCGGTCGGGTCGTCCACGACGTGGGCCGTACACCGGAGTTGGACGGCCGCGTAGACGCTCGTCGGCGTTCCGTGCTCGGACGGTCCGTCCGGCGCGGCCTGCCACGGTCCGGGGATGAAGGCGTAGTCGTCGACCACGCTGAGCAGCACGACCGGGTTTCTCTCCAGTGCGGGCCAGAGGGGGTTCGGGCGGGCCAGATGGGTGACCGCTTCGAGGCGCTCGGCGTCGTACGCGAAGTGCAGTGGCTGGACGTACGGCGCCTCGCCCGGCAGGCCGTTGACCGCGAGCTGGCCGAAGTCGTGGACCGACAGCCACTGTTGCCACTCCGCGTCGTCGCGCGGCGCGTCCCAGGGGTGGATCAGCATCGGGATCAGAAAGCCTCGAGGTAGTCGGGAAGCTGGGTGCCGGGCGCCAACTCGGCGTCAGCGAGCGGGGTTTCGTACCCCTTGCGCAGGGGGACCACGCCGGCCCAGTGGGGGAGAGCGAGGTCCTCGGGCTCGTCGTTCACCCCGCCTGTGCGGGCCTTCGCGGAGACCTCGTCGAGGTCGATGCGGATCACGGCGGTGGCCGCCAGTTCCTTGGCGTTGGCGGGTCGTGAGTCGGCCGAACGACCGGCCACGACGTGGTCGACCAGGACGTCCAGGGCCAGGCGCTTCTCGTCGGGGTCCGTCACCTGGTGGGCGATGCCGTGGACGACCACCGAGCGGTAGTTGATCGAGTGGTGGAAGGCGGACCGGGCCAGGATCAGGGCGTCCACGTGTGTGACCGTCAGGCAGACCGGCAGACCGGGGTCGGCCTGACCGGTCATCCGCAGCGGGCGCGAGCCCGTCGAACCGTGCACGTACAGGCGTTCGCCGAGTCGCCCGTAGAGCGTCGGCAGCACGACGGGCGCGCCGTCCCTGACGAACCCGAGGTGGCACACATAGCCCTCGTCGAGGATCGCGTGTACCGACTCCTTGTCGTACGAGGCCCTCTTGGCCGAGCGGGTGGGGACCGTGCGGTCGGTGGGCGCGTAGGCGTCGGTCGTGGGCTGCGGGGACGACGGGCCGGCCTCTCGCGATGTCGTCGCCGTCCCTTCCCGTATGGCGTCCTCTGTGGTGCGTGCGTCGTCCTGCGCGGTCCCCGACATCGCCGGTCTCCTTGCCGTGGTTATTGCACTAGTGCATAATCGGTGTTGTGCTAGGAGAATATCCGATCCAGGGTCGGGGCGCAGCAGAGATTTCCGCGAGCGTCGAACGCGCGGTGGGTGCCGGGGAGCTGGCGCCCGGGCAACTGCTGCCTCCCATGCGGGAATTGGCCGAGCGGCTCGGGGTGAATCCCAATACGGTGGCCGCCGCCTATCGCACGCTGCGTGAACGCGGGGTCATCGAAACCCATGGGCGGCGAGGCAGCCGTGTGCGCTCCAAACCGGCCACCACCGGGCGCGAGTACATTCGCGTGGAGGTGCCGGCCGGGGTGCGGGACGTGGCGCACGGCAACCCCGATCCGGAGCTGCTGCCGTCACTGGCGGCGGCGTTCGCGGCGGCGGGCGAGCAGGGCGACCGGGCGCCGGTGCTCTACGGAGACGCCACCGTCGAACCGGAGCTGGCCCGGATCGCCCGCGCCGACCTCGACGCCGACGGCGTGCCGGACGGTCCCCTCGCCGTCACCTCCAGCGCGCTGGACGGCATCGAGCGTGTCCTCGCCGTACACCTCAAGCCCGGTGACACCGTCGCCGTCGAGGACCCCGGCTGGGGCGGGCTGCTGGATCTCGTACCGGCCCTCGGACTCCGCATGGTCCCGGTGGGCGTCGACGACGAGGGGCCACTCGCCGAAGGGGTACGACAGGCGCTGGCGGCCGGGGCGCGGGCGCTGATCGTCACGGACCGCGCCCAGAACCCGACCGGGGCCGTGCTGAGCGCCACGCGCGCGCGTGCCCTGCGTGCCGTGCTCCGGGAGTACCCGGAGACTTTGCTCGTCGAGGACGACCACGGCTACCGGATCGTCGACCAGCCCCTTCATCCGCTGGCCGGGGCCACCCGGCACTGGGCGTTCGTCCGCTCGGTCGCCAAGGCGTACGGGCCCGACCTGCGCCTCGCCGTCCTCACGGGGGACGCCGTCACCGTCGACCGCGTCCTGGGGCGGCAGCGGCTCGGGCCGGGATGGGTCAGCCGGCTGCTGCAACGGGCGGTCGTACGACTGTGGTCCGACGACGCGCTGGACGCACGCGCGGTCGCCTCGGCGTACGGGCGGCGCCGGGACGCGCTGATCGACGCGCTCGCGCGGCGCGGGGTCGCCGCCCACGGGCGCAGTGGACTGAACGTGTGGATCCCGGTCCCGGACGAGACGGGCGCGGTCGCCCGGCTGCTGCACGCTGGTTGGGCCGTCGCCCCCGGTGCGCGGTTCCGTATGAACGCCGCGTCCGGTATCCGCGTGACCGTCGCGACGCTGACGCGCGAGGAGACGGGGACGCTGGCGGACGCGATCGCCGCGGCGGTGGGGCCGGTGGGGGCGCGTACCTATGTCTGAGGTGTCGGGGGTGGATGGTCATGTTCGGTTGCTTCGTGCTTCTCGCGATGTCGATTTCGTAGCGAAGATGGGTAGTTCTCTCTTGGTTCTCGTAGCATTGCTTATATGTTGAACCTGGAGCGCCTGCGCACCCTCGACGCCCTCGCCCGGCACGGCTCGGTCAGCGGCGCGGCCGAAGGGCTGCATGTGACGACGTCGGCCGTCTCGCAGCAGATGTCCAAGCTGGAGCGGGAAGTGGGGCAGCAACTCCTCGCCAAGAACGGGCGGGGCGTACGGCTCACCGATGCCGGACGACTGCTCGCCGATCATGCCGCGCGCATCCTGTCCCAGGTCGAGCTCGCCCAGTCGGACCTGGAGGCGCAGCGCGGCAAGGTGGTGGGGGAGTTGCGGCTGTCGGCGTTCCCGACCGCCGCGCGCGGGCTGTTCCCGGCCGCGCTCGCGGCCCTGCGTGCGGAGCACCCCGGGTTGCGGCTGCGCTCGTGCGAGCTGGAACCGGAGGCCGGGGTCGCCGGGGTGGTGCGCGGAGACCTGGACCTGGCGGTCGTGCTCGACTGGTACAACAAGCCGTTGGCGCTGCCCGACGGTCTGGTGAAGGCGCCGGTCCTCGACGACCCGGCGGATGTGGCGATGGCGGTCGGCCATCCGCTCGCCGGGCGGAACGAGGTGGACCTCGAGGAGTTCACCGAGGACGAGTGGATCACCTGGGGCGAGGGCGAGTTCTGCCACGAGTGGCTGATGTTCACGCTGCGCTCCAAGGGGGTGGAGCCGTGCATCGGCCATCGTGCGGCGGAGACGCATACGCAGTTGGCGCTGGTCGCGGCGGGGCTCGGGGTGTGCATCGCGCCGTTGCTGGGGCGGCATCCTGTGCCTGCGGGGGTTGTCACCGTGCCGCTGCGGCAGCGGGTGCGGAGGCATGTGTATGTGGTCTGGCGGGCCGATGCGGATCGGCGGCCGTCGATTCGGGCCGCCGTGGAGGCGTTGCGGGTGGCGGGGCGGGGGGTGGGGTGCGCGTAGGGAGGGTTCGCCCCCGCCGCCCCTACCCGTCCCATCCCGTTCCTGGGGGCTGTGCCCCCAGACCCCCCTACGGCCCTGAACGGGCCTTGTCCTCAAACGCCGGACGGGCTAAAAATGCTCCCTACTGCGGCGGCAGCTTGCGGAAGTCCCAGGAGACGATCTTTTCCGGGGTGAGGCGGATCCAGGCGTGTCTGCCGTCGTGGGGCATTTCGTCCAGGTGGAAGTTCTTGCGGGCGAACAGGGTCTCCGGGACGTCGAGTTCGGCGCGCAGTTCTCCGGTGCGCGGAAACTCGCCGACGAACTCGACGGTGCCGGACAGCTCCACGCCGCGCAGTTCGTCGTACTCCTCGCCGGTGTCCACGACGATCGCGACCCGCTGATCGCGGCGCAGGTCGGTCCAGCGCTTGCTGCGGACCACCGAGTACAGCCACATCGACGTGCCGTCCCAGGCGAACCACAGCGTGCTCACATGCGGAGCGCCCTCGGCCGACACGGTGGCGACCCGGCAGGTGCGCTGGGTCGTCAGGAACTCGTCCAGTTCACCCGGTGTCATCATGATCTTCCGGCCGCGGCGTTGGGTGGCGGTCATGCGGTCCCCCTCTTGATTCAGTTCGTTCAGTTCGTTCGGTTCTCCCGTGTTGTGTCAGAGGTGATCCTCTGGCACAACGTCAGAAAAGAAAATGGAGGAACGCCATGCCGTCTCACGAACAGCTCAGCGAACTCCTAGACCCCGCGACCACGGTCCTGCTCACCGTCGAGTGCCAGCAGGGCGTCGTCGGACCGGACAGCGCGTTGCCCGAACTCGCCAGGGAGGCGCGGTCGTCGGGCACGCTCGCCCAGGTCGCGAGGCTGGTCGCCGCCGCCCATGAGACCGGCGTCCAGGTGATCCACGCCATCGCCGAACGCCGTCCGGACGGCCGGGGCGCGAACCACAACGCGCGCCTGTTCCGTGCCGCCGAACGACTCCCCGTCCAGCAGCTCTCGGGCACCACCGCGGTACGCGTCGCGCCGCCGATCGAGGTCGCCGACGAGGACTTCGTCGTACGGCGGCTGCACGGACTGTCGCCGATCCAGGGCACCGACGTCGACGCCCTGCTCCGTAACTTGGGCTGCCGCACCCTGATCGTGACCGGGGTCTCCGCCAACGTCGCGATCCCCAACGCCGTGTTCGACGCCGTGAACCGGGGATACACCGTCGTGGTGCCCAAGGACGCCATCGCGGGGGTGCCCTCCGACTACACCCCCGCGCTGATCCGCAACACCCTCGCGCTGGTCGCCACGGTCGTGACCAGCGACGAGGTGCTGGCCTGCCTCAAGCGGCCCCGCCGTGCCGGGCGGGGGTGAGGACGCGGGCGGGGGTCAGGCGAGCGTGATGGAGTCCCCGGACACCTTGATCGACTCGGCGGCGAGCGCCTGGGTCGCGGGGCCCTTCTTCACACTGCCGTCGGCCACCGAGAACTCGCTCTTGTGACAGGGGCAGGTGATGACGCCGTTGGTGATACCGGTCACCGCGCAACCCGCGTGGGTGCACTTCGACGAGAACGCCTTGAACGTGCCCGCCGTCGGCTGAGTGACGACCACACCCTGGTCCGCGAATATCTTGCCGCCACCCTCCGGGATGTCGGAGGTCTTCGCCAGGGCGGTGCCGGACGAGTCGTCCTCGGACCCGCACGCGGTCAGCGCGGCGGTGAGCCCCGCGGCGCCGGCCGCCGCCATGACCGTACGACGAGCCGGTCCCGATGCGGGCTGAAGCGAGGCGCTGCTCATGCTGGCGTTTCCTTCCGGAGGCGTTTCTGGATCTGTTCGAAGATACGAACCCTTCGCGCGCGCCGTTCAGGCGGGGCGGGCATCCACAGGAAACGCACACTTTCGGCGCAGGACGACCAGACAACCGTCGGCGGTGTCCCGCTCGGTGCAGCTCACGGCCCACCAGGAGGAGGTGGCCGGCGACCTTCCAGCCCCGGACACGTTCGACGCTGCTGCCGCCACCTGTGGATTTGTCTTGAAAAGGGCCTCTGACCTGTGGTGGAGGCCCTTTCCTGCCTTTCGGGTGCTCGTCGCGCCAGGTGGCTACGACCGGTTCACCCTGGGTGCCCCGAGCTGAGCTGCGGCCGCGTGGCCAAGGAGCACCGCACGGCCCGGGTGCGGCGTGATCAGGTCTCGGGCGTGCTGGTGACGCCCTTGCAGGCGTTCGTGCTGTCGGCGGTTCCCGGCACGGCCGCCGCCTTCACGGCGTTGAAGTTGGTGACGTAGGCGTCGTGGTCGGCGTTGCTGTCGACCTTCAGGAGCGCCTCGTCGTTCTTGGTGAGGGCCGGCCCGGTGTAGTTGTGGCTGCCGGTCCACAGGACCTTCTGGCCCGTGGTGCCGTCGTACTTGCCCTCGATGAGCAGGTACTTGGAGTGAATGATCCGCGCGGCGGTGCTCGGGTTGTTGTCGTCGTCCCAGTTGTAGCAGCGCAGTGCCGGGCCCCCCGAGGCGTGCAGGGTTTCCCAGGTGCCGCTGGCGGAGCCGCTGTCGGTCTGCGAGTAGACGATGTCGACTGTGCACCCGGCCTTCTGCAGCGCGACCAGTTTCTGGGCCACGGCCAGGCGCGTGAGCTTGAACATGCCGACCCGCACCGTGGTGTGCTTGGTGGCGCCGCTCTCGGTGTAGGTGCAGGTGACGTTGTCGAGGACGCCGGTGATGGTGTCGCCCGGAGACGGGTCGTCCGCCGGGCGCGGGAAGAAGTAGACCTTGTACGGGCTGGCGGTGGTGGAGCTGTACTGCCAGTTCGCCCAGTCCTGGCCCACGAGTTCGGCGAAGTAATTGCTGTACGCCGTGTAGATCGTGACGTTGTTCGCCAGGACGTAGGCGTCGTTCCAGAACCGGCTGTAGCTGGACGGTGTGAGGTTCGCCGAGGTCTGCATGACCACGTCGTAGGCCCCGTCGAGCTGTGAGAACAGCCAGAACTTGTTGTGGTTGATCGAGGCGCCCTGCGAGGGCTGGCCCAGGCAGGACTTGTTGGCCGGACACAGCCCGACGAAGGAGCTCTGGGTGCGGTCGGTGCCGAGCGCTGTCTTCAGGATGTCGTACGTCGGGTCGTCGGTGTTGTCGCTGACGTCGCTCTCGTCCATCATCAGCTGGACGTCGACACCGCGTGCGCGGGCGGCTGCGAGGGCCTCGGCCAGCTCCGCGTCCCAGAAGTGGTAGACCGAGCCCTTGATGGACGAGTCGGACGGCGACTGGTTGATGTAGTCGAGCAGGCGAGTGCGTATCGCCTGCTGCTCGGCCACGGTGCCGGTCGGCTTGTTGAAGACCGGACCCGATGTCACGGCCGCGGACGCGCTGTCCGCCAGACCGAGTTGCAGGCCCGCGAGAAGCGAGACCGAGACGAGAGCCGCTGCGAGACGGCTTGAACCATGGCGTGATGCTGAGCGCACCAGACCCCCCTGACGCCGATGAACATATCTGTCGAGCGGATGTTGCCAGAGGGACAGGCGTGACTACCAGTCACATCTGTGTGGCGCCTGCCAAATGGCCATGGATTGACTGTGAAATGACCATGAGATGCCACATGTCCCCTTTGGTGAGCTGGACATGACAGATGAGGGATTCTTACTCTTGGCGAACATTTTTGATCTTCGCTACGCATGGGGGGTGGAAGCTTCGTGAGACGTCTGCGTTCTCGAAGTGTGGCCGCCCTGGTCAGCAAGGCATTGCTGACCGGGCTCTTGTCGGTCGTGGCGTTCACGCCCTCGGCGGCGGTGGCGCTGCCGAGCGGTGACGAACCGAGCGTGCCGACCCGAACACTTGACAGCCCGGTGCCGCAGCGGGCCGAGCCGTCCCAGCAGAGGCCGGCGAAGGTGACCTGGCCCAAGTCGGGCCGCGGCACAGTCGCGTTGGGGTCGGTGCCGGTCAAGTCGGCCGAGGGATCGGTGGTGTCGGTCCGCGCGGCACGGTCCACGGCGAAGGCCGCAGACGTGGCAGTGGATCGCGCGCCCTCCAAAGTCGATGTCGAGGTACTGGGACGCGCGGAGGCCGAGGCCGTCGGCGGTCTGGGGCTCGGGCTGAGACTCGCGCGGCGGGACGGCGGGCAGAAGGCCGGAGCGGTGGACATATCCATCGACTACTCCGGCTTCGCCCACGCCTACGGAGGCGACTTCGCCTCTCGCCTGCGGCTGATCAAGTTGCCGGCCTGTGCGGCGACCAATCCGAAGGCGCGAGGCTGCCAGAGCGGCAGCTACGTACCGTCGAAGAACGACACGGACGGACAGAAGCTGTCGGCGACCGTCGAGGCCGCGCCGCAGGCCAAGACCGCCTCCGGCGTGGCGGCACTGGCGGAGCCCTCGGTCTACGCGCTGACCACGGGGTCGTCGTCCGACAAGGGCGACTACCGGGCGAGCACGCTCTCGCCCACGGGCAAGTGGGACGTGTCGATGGGCTCGGGCGCGTTCACCTACCAGGTGCCGATCGAGGTGCCCGAACCCCCGGTGGGTGAGGCCCCGGACCTCGCACTGAGCTACAACTCCCAGTCCGTGGACGGCCGTACGTCGGCCTCCAACAACCAGGCCTCCTGGGTCGGGATGGGCTGGGACCTGAACCTCGGCTACATCGAGCGCCGCTACAAGAACTGCACCCAGGACGGGCACCCGGACTTCGGCGACCTGTGCTGGGATTCGCCGAACTCGTCGGCGGACCCGAACGGCGCCGTGTACGTCATCAACATCAACGGGATGACGACGCAGCTCATCCAGGACAACACCGGCACCGGCTCCTTCCACATGGAGGACGACCCAGGCTGGAAGGTGCAGAAGCTCAACGGCGGCTACGGCTCGGACAACACCGACGAGTTCTGGGTGATCACCCAGCAGGACGGCACCCGCTACTACTTCGGCTGGGGCCGTTCCGAGCGCTCGCTCGCCAGGACGAGCTCGGTGCTGACCGTCCCCGTCGTCGGTGACGACGCGGGCGAGCCCTGCAACAGCTCGTACCCCAGCCCCTGCAAGCAGGCCTGGCGTTGGAACCTGGACCGGGTGGTGACACCGAACGAGGTCGAGAACTCCTACTTCTACGACAAGGAGCAGAACTACTACCGTTCGGTGGCCGCGGCCGACAAGGCCCGCTCCTACGACGCGGGCGCGTACCTGAGCCGGATCGAGTACGGCTGGTCCTCGCAGATCGCGGGCGCCCAACTTCCTGCCAAGGTGGAGTTCCAGCACGTCAACCGCTGTGTGGAGCGGATGAACGAAAAGGACCCGCTGGACAACACCCCGCCGGACTGCCCGACGATCGACGGGTCCCCCTCGTCGTACCCGGACGTGCCGGTCGACCTCATCTGCGACGGCCCGGAGGACGGCGAGTCCTGCGCGAGCAAGACCTATTACCCCACGTTCTTCCAGCGCGGAATGCTCTGGGACATCAAGACGTACGTCCGCGACAACGACGCGGCGAGCTGGGACCTGGTCATGCAGTACCAGATGAAGTACGCGCTGATGAATCCCGAGGGGACCATCGACGGCACGCTCTGGCTCGACTACATCCAGCGTCGCGGCTACGCGGGGGACGACGTCACCCTGCCGACCATCAACTTCAACGGTGTGTACCTGGACAACCAGGTCGGCGGCTCGTTGCTGAACTTCCGCCGGGTCAACAAGGTCTTCACCGACCTGGGCTCCAGTGTGGCCGTCACCTACGGGCACGCCTCCGACGGTGACGTCTCCCGGCAGTGCGACGCCGCCCACCTGCCCTCCCAGTCGACCAACGACTCCGAGTGCTTCTGGCAGAAGTGGACGCCGGAGGGCACGACGACCGAGCAGACCGGCTGGTTCAAGAAGTTCGTCGTGACGCAGGTCGTGGTGGACCCCGGCGATCTCGGGGACGGCGATCCCGCGATGACCACGACGTACGAGTACGACGGCGCCCCGGGCTGGCGGTTCACGGCCGACCCGATCGCCAAGGACGAGGACGAGTCCTGGTCGGAGTGGCGCGGCTACGGCAAGGTGCTCGTCACCACCGGCGCCAACTCCAACAGGCACTCCACCTACAACTGGCTGTACCGGGGCCTGGACGGCGACCGCACCTCCAAGACGGACCCCTCGCAGACCCGGACGGTGAAGGTCACCGACTCCGAGGGCACCCAGTGGACCGACTCCGCGTGGCTGGCGGGCAAGCCGCTGGAGACCTCCACGCGCGACAGCGCGGACAAGTCGCAGGCGAGGGAGTGGCACGAGTACTGGATGCACAACACCGCCCAGTACACGGGCCTCCCGGACGCCCGCTTCGTCCGGGAGAGCAAGACGCGCACGCTGGAGAAGGTCTACGACTCCACCGACACGGACCTGTCGACCTGGCGCGAGCACATCATCGAGAACGAGTACGACGACAATGAGACGGCCTCCACCACCTTCGGTCTGCCGATGCGCGTGGACGACTGGGGCGAGACCGGCGTCTCCGACAACACGTGCACCGAGTTCGGGCGGGCCTACAACACCGACCAGCTCGACGCGACCGGCACCAAGCGGTGGATGGTGTACCAGGACGACGAACGGCACTACTCCGTCTCCTGCACCACCCAGGCCCAGGACCAGGCGGCCGGGCAGGACACCCTGCACCAGGACCAGAGGACCGTCACGCTCCTCGACGGTGCCACGACCCAGTCCGAGAACGACGCCAAGCTGACCGACGGCAACGCCACCGAGGTCCGCACCTACACCGACGCCACCACCTACCGCACCACCAAGGGCAACTTCGACGACGCCGGGCGCCGGACCAAGACGTGGGACGGCAAGCAGAACCTGACAACCACCACGTACAACCCGAACACGTCCTGGCCGATCAACGGCATCACCACCACGACCCCGACCCCGAGCGGGGGAACGGCACTCACCTCGACCACGTACCTCTCCCGGTTCTTCGGGGAACCGTGGAAGACCGTCGACGCCAACGGCAACATCAGCCGGGTCGTCTACGACGCGCTCGGCCGCACCATCCAGGTCTTCAAGCCGACCGAGTCCGCCAACTACCCCGACGGCACCCCGTCGATGAAGTTCTCCTACGCGGTCCCGGTCGCCACGTCCTCCACGGGTGTGCCCGACGTGGCGACCGGCGCGCCGGCGAAGGTGACCACCGAGGTCCTCCAGTCCGGCACCACCTTCCTGAAATCGGTCGGCTACGTCGACGGCCTCGGCCGGGCGCGGGAGACGCAGATGCCCGCGCCGTCGGGCACGGGCCGCACGGTCACGGTGACCCGCTACGACTCGTCGGGCAATGTCGCCGGCACGTCGGCGGAGTTCTACAACAGCCAGGCGGCCGGCTCCGGCATGGTCAATCCGGCCGTGTCCGACATCCCGGCCTACAAAGACCTGCAGGTGGACTGGGCCGGGCGCACCACGCTGTCGCAGATCCTGGTCCGTAACGTCGCGCAGGCGGCGAACAGGACCGTGACCAGCTACGGCGGCGCGGACCTCACCACCGTCTTCCCGCCGGTGGGGGAGCCCAAGGACACCTACACCGATGTCGACGGCCAGACCGTCAAGGTGGTCGAGCACAACGGCTCGGAGTCCTACACCACGGAGTACGAGTACACGCGCAGCGGTGGTCTGAAATATGTCCACGACGCGTTGGGCAACACCACGCACTACACCTACAACTGGGCGGGAGATCGTCTCAGGACCGAGGATCTCGACAGCGGCGTCAGCACGAACACGTACGACGCCAACGGCAACGTCCAGACCGTCACGGACGGCACCACCGTCCTCACGCACACGTATGACCAGTTGAACCGCCAGAAGTCGGTCTCCTCGGGTTCCACGTTGCTGAGCGAGTGGAAGTGGGACACCGCCACCAACGGCAAGGGACTGCTGGCCTCGACCACCTCGTACGCGGGCGGCTACGGCTATGTGTCGACGGTGGGCGCCTATGACGCGCGCGGCCGGGCCACGTCCAAGACGACGGTCGTCCCCAACGACGGCAACGGGTTCCAGGGCAGCTACACCTTCGGCTACCACTACGACGCCAACGACCAGACGACCTCGGTCGACTACCCGGCGGTCGGCGGACTGCCCGCGGAGACCGTCACCACCCAGCGCTCGGCCTACGGCGACCCGACCAAGCTGTCCAGCGCGCTGGCCACCTATGTGTCCGGGGTCGGATACGACGACCTCGGCCGTACGATCTCCCGCTCGTACGGCACAGCGGGCACCGGCACGAGTGCGACCCGCACCTTCGCCTACGACGACGACAACGGCACCGGCTGGCTGAAGAACGTCACCACCAACGCGCTCACCTCGGGTACCACCACCAAGGTTCAGGAGGACACCTACGCCCGCGACAGCGCGGGAACCGTCACCGCGCTGCGCGAGACCGTCGCGAACCAGCAGCAGTGCTACACCTACGACGGCCTCCAGCGGCTGAAGGGGGCCTGGACCACGGCAGCCACGAACTGCGGCACCACACCGCAGTCGGACTTCGCCGGTCCCGACGCCTACCAGCACCAGTACACCTACGACCGGCTCGGCAACATACAGTCCGTCACCAAGACCACGGAGACGGAGACGACAGTCAGGGACTACAAGTACCCGGGCTACAGCGCCGACGAGACGACCTACACGGCCGGCCAGGCGCACCCGCACGCGGTCACGTCCGTCACCACGCCGTCAGGCACGGACATCTACGGCTACAACGACAAGGGCCAGCTGACCACGCGGACCGTCGGCGGAGTGAGCTCCACCCTGGACTGGGACCCGCAGCAAAGGCTGACCAAGGTCACGCAGAAGAAGCAGACCGGCGACGAGGTGTCGACGTACGTCTACGACGTCGAGGGCAACGTCGTCATGCGCACCGCCAAGAGCGAGAAGGTGCTGTACCTGGACGGCCAGGAACTGCATTCCACCACCGCCGGAACCAAGGCCAGCCGCTACTACGCGCTGGAGAAGACAGCGGTGGCCCTGCGCGTGGCGGACGGCACCGCCAACGGCACGCTCATCTGGCTGATGTCCGACACACAGAGCTCCACCCAACTGATGGTGGCCCAGGCGACGGGCGCGGTCACCAGGCGGCGTTACCTGCCGTTCGGCGAACAGCGCGGCGCCACCGCACTGCCCACGGCCACCGACCGGGGCTTCCTCGGCAAGTCCGAGGACGACTCCACCGGCCTCTCCCTCCTCGGGCGAGGCTCTACGACCCGGCTCTGGGCCGCTTCCTGTCGCCCGATCCACTGGCGACGCCGTATCTGCCGCAGAGCCTCAACGGCTACAGCTACAGCGTCAACAATCCCATCGCGTACAGCGACCCGTCCGGACTGTTCTTCGACCTCCTGTTCGGCGGCAGCTTCTGGCGCACGATGTGGAATTCCCGCCACAACGCGGCGGTGATGCTGAGAGCCATGGCGGTTCGCTTCTACGACCTCTCCCACGGCAACGGCCACGGGGCCGTGACCACGAGCCGCAAGGCGAATGCCATCAAGCACGGCTCGTACAACAGCATCAACGTCAAGAAAGAATCCCTGAAGAAGACCGGGTACGCGGACCTCATCTACTGGACGGACAAGAAGGTCTACGTCTGGGAGATCAAGCACCAGCAATCGGCCAACTACAGGTCGTCGAGACCGTCGGCGGAATCCACCGGGCCCGCGCAGCTCAAGAACTACATCAAGTATCTGACCAAGCAGCTGCGGGCGAAGGGGGACAAGAGAGAGGTCGTCGCCGGTTTCGCATTCCCGCTGGAGCAGTCGGGTCCCAGCATCAAGGCCGATGAATTCATCACCGTCCGCTCGTCGTCGAAAGCCGCGGGAATCGAGGTGTACACGTACACGAAGGTGAAGAAGATCGACAAACCCTCACCGTCGCCGTTTCCGCAGCCGAATCCGACGACCGTCCCGGAACGGGTGCCCCAGCCCGCGAATCCGTACCAGCCGGCACCAGGCGCGACGCAGCTCGCCCCGCTGCCGGGAGCGGAGACCAACAACGAGTGGGGCTGGGACTGGGGGACGGTGACGACGCCGGACACCAGCACCAGCGGGGCGCTCGCGACGGTGGCCTTCCTGACCGCGCTGTTCCTGAGCCCTGCGTGACGGCACCGCACCACGATCGGCTGCTCAGGCCGCCGATCGTGGTGCAGTAGCCTGCGGTTGACGTCAGTGGGTTCCGGTGTGCGTCCGGTGGAGCGAAGGGGCGGGACATGGCGGTGGAGCGCGAGATCAGGCTGAACTCGAGTCTGCGTGCTGAGATCAATCTGCCCTGCCCCGAGGACGGATCCGCCTACCGCGAGGTGGCCGAGGCATGGTTCACCGCGGCCCTGGCCGAACTCGCCGGGGCGCTGGGGGAGGAATTCGGATACGACCTGGACCTTTCAGCCCGTGCCTCGGCCATCACCGGGGGAAACAGCAAGTACGGAGACCCGGGGAGTTTCTGGGCCTCACTGCTTGTCACCCGGGCCTCCGGGCGGATGGTCGAGACCTATTGGTCGCCGAAGAACTGGCGGACATTCCTTCGGGACGTGGAGAAAATGCCGCCCGAGGCCAAGGTGCAACTGGCCCTGGTGGGAAATGACGGTTTTCCGGGTGAACCTTGGCTGGACGTCTCCGTCGTACGCGAACGGGACGCTCCGGACTGGATCGCGCTCGTCGTGGACCGCACCACCGAGGAATTCGCCGATACAGGCACGAGAAGCGACGCCCAGAACCGCTGGACCGCGTTTCTGGGAACGCAGGCGCACGCCCACGAGTCGATCCTCTTCGGCGGCGTCGCGGACGACGCGGAAGCCGCCACCGGCCGCACAGCTCTGGAAGCCACGCTGGGCCTCTTCCAGGACGACACCTTCCCGGACCTGGACTCGGTCCTGCGCGGCTACGCGTGGATCACGGTCTGTTCCCCAGGTGTCGTGAGGGCGCTGGGCGGCGTCGGCCGTCTCCGGGACAGCGCCGCCTTCTTCGCGGTCGAGCCGCTGGCCTGCGGAGGAGCGCTGCTGCGCGCGACGGAGAACATCTGGGAGTACGGGCCCGACGCGGTGCACGCGGTCTTCCGTGCCCTCGCTCCCGCGCTGCCGCCGGGCGAGGCCTCGCCGGTCATCTCCTCCGACACTCTGCGTCTGGCCTTCGAGGATGCGGCCGAGCTGGAACGTCCTTGACACCAGAACAGTCCTGACTCCGGCGGTACGACTCACCGCGGACACCAATGTGCCCAGCCAGCTTCGCGCGGTCGTGGAAGGTACTGCTGAGAATCAGCCCGAGCTCCCGCAGAGCCGCCTCGTCGTTGCCGTAGACGCACCATCATCCCGCCCTCGGGATCGAAGCCGCCGATCCGGTCGGCGAGTTCCGGCGCGTGGACTGCGGGCATCGTGGCATGACCGACTGACAGTCGGCCTGCTCGCGACGCGGGGCGCACGCCGCGGCTGTTCCGGCGGACCGCCCCGTGATCGGCTGGGGCGCGCCCCAACTCCGCTTCCCTGTAGGCACCTTGACCCCCGCGTGCGTGTCCCGGAACCACCCGTCGGCGGTTGACCCAGCCACCCCGCCCCGCGAGACTGATCATGATGTCGGCGGAGAGGCGAGGTGCCGCCGACTCACGTGCGAACCGGGGATGCAGGGGGAGTCAGGGCCGAACAGGCGGCCTCCTACAGAAAGTTGATGATGAGACCCATGGCGAAGCCCGTGCTTTCCGCGATGCCCTCGGTCGGCAGACTGGCCGCGTCGGCCGCCACCGCGCTGATCCTGACGGCCGCCCCCGTCACGGTCCCCTCGGCCCTGGCCGACGACGCCACCGCCCTCGGAGCGGACGGCGCCGCCGCGCATTCCGTAGCCACCGACCTCACCTGGTCGCCGATCACCTTCGGCCAGTCCACCGACCTCAACTTCGCGTCCAACGTGCTGCCCGAGAAGGTCGGCACCAACTACGCGAAGTCCGATCACCCCGGCACCCTCGAAGGCCGTACCGTGCTGGAGAGCCGTGGTGGCAAGCTGGCGCCCGGGCATGACGGGATCACCTTCTACCAGACCGTCCTGAACCCGAAGACCGACAACTTCGTCCTCACCGCCGACATGACCGTCGAGCAGTTCGGGCCGGAGACCGGTGCCGCCGTCAACTCGGCCGACAGTGCCGGGATCATGGTGCGTGACGTGAACGGGGCAGCCCGTCAGGAGCCGATGGTCACGGGGTTCGAAGAGGTGCCCGCCGCCTCCAACGTCTTCGGCGCAGGCATGATGAAGACTGGGCTCAGCGGCTTCAGCCGGACCGGTGTCGTGAAGCCGTACGGCAACCCCGGGGGCGCCCTCAAGGCGATCCCCTTCACCAAGGACTCCAAGTACGCGCTGCCCACCGGGACCCCCGTCACGCTCCGACTGGAGCGCACCGACACCGAGTTCGTGATGTCGGCGACCTTCACGCACGCCGGTGAGCCCGCCACCTTCGAGCAGCGGGTGGCCGGGGCCGACTGGGTTCAGGACATCGACCCCGATCACATGTACGTCGGGCTCTATGCCGCCCGTAACGCCAAGGTCAGCTTCGACAACGCCCGCCTTGAGGTGAGCGAGGCGCACACGCAGCCGCGTACGCCGGTCCAGGTGCCCCCCGTCGCACCCGCTCTGACGCTGTTCTCGGCGCCCGAGACCAGCACCCGTGACTACACGATCCGGGCGCGTCCCAACTACGACGGCACTCTCGTCGTCACCGACACCGGCAGCGGAGAGCGGATCGCCGAGGCGCGGGTCGCCGCGAACGAGATCTTCGGGCATGACGTGCGACTCGCCTCCGATCAGGCCGACTTCGAGCTGACCTTCACACCCGACGCGGCCTCGTCACCCGGTACTCCGGTCAGCAGGTCGCTCAAGGTCGTCAGAAAGGCGTACGGCGAGAAGGGGGACGGCTGCGTCGTGCACGCCTCCCCGGGCGGTACCGGTGCCGGCGCCGGTACCGTCTCCGATCCTGTCGATCTCGCCACCGCCCTCAAGTACGTCGCACCGGGCGGTGAGGTGCTCATGCACGACGGGACCTATCAGCCGACCGGCACACTCAACCTCGGTGCCTCGTACAGCGGGCTCGACAGGAAGCCCAAGACGCTCAAGCCGTACCGTAACCAGTCGGTCGTCATCGACGGACGCGACGCCCTCGACGTCGTGCTGCGGCTCGACGCCGACAACTGGCGGGTGCGGGGCTTCCACATCACCCACGCGCAGGCCAACGCCATGCGGGTCAGCGGCAGTCACAACACGATCGAGCGGATGCTGTTCAACTACAACGGCAACACCGGCTTCCAGATCACCGGCAGCGGCAGCGACCCCGCGCTGTGGCCCTCGTACAACCTCGTCCAGGGCAACGAGTCGCACGACAACAGGGACCTCGACGACGAGAACGCCGACGGGTTCGCCGCCAAGCTCGGGGTCGGCGCGGGCAACGTCTTCCGGGGCAACATCGCCCACCACAACATCGACGACGGCTGGGACCTCTACAACCGTACGAACGAAGGCGCCAACCTCCCGATCACCCTGGTGGACAACATCGCCTACGCCAACGGACGCCTCAGCAACGGCTACGACGAGGACAGCAACCGGGGGAGCGGCTTCAAGCTCGGGGGTGAAGGGCTGCCCGTCGACCATGTGGTGCGGGGCAACATCGCCTACGACAACAACCTCGACGGCTTCACCGACAACTTCAACCCGGGCCGCATGACGCTCACCGGCAACACGTCCTTCGACAACAAGCGGTTCAACTACATCGCCCGCTTCAACCCCTATTTCACGGCCGCCGAGCAGGGCGTCTACCGCGACAATCTCTCCTTCCGGACCGAGGACGGGCCCGGCGGCGCCGAACCCGTGCGGGACTTCCTCTCGGGAGACGTCGACCGTACGAACGTCCTCTTCGACGGGGAGCGAGCCGTGAGCTCCGACGGTACGACGGTCGCCACGACCGCCGATTTCTACTCGCTCACGCCGCCCGCCTCGTACGAACGCAACCGGGACGGTACCCCGCGCCACGGTGCCTTCCTCCGGCCGACCCGCCACAGTCCGCTGAACACGGCGGGTACGGGCGGTTCGGCGGTCGGGGCGCTGAGCAGCCGACACTGAACGAGGACCGGTAGCGGCAAGGGGCGGTCGGGCGGGGCCACGGGGCCGTTGAGGGGGCGGCGATGCCGCTCCGGAAGACGACGTTCGCTCTGCGGGATCATGCCCGACCGTGGACGTTGCCGGCCTGTCGGTCATCGCGCGGGGGGCACCGGGCCGTGCGCTCGGGTTGCGGCGCGGTCGCGCCACACTGCCTCCCCGGGCCCTGGGACCCGAGGAGGACCGGCGTACGGTCGGCGTGGCCCGCGAACCGCTGCGCGGCCAAGTGCAGCAATCACCCCTGATTACTATGCTCACTTCATGCCGGAGGCCGGAACGCAAGGGGCGAACCGCCGTCGACGGACTGCTCGGGGAGTGGGGAACCGCAGGCCGGTCGAAGCCTCCCCGATTCCCCCCAGGGCCGACGACGGGCGATGTCCGCTGCTGCATCCTCCCGCAGTGACCATGGATTGCAAGGTTGACGAGACGGATGGCCTGGAAAAATGCTAAAAGAGGTCATCGCGACCCGCTACATCACGCCCTTGCGCGAAGGGGGTTCGCTGCCGGGGCTCGTCGAGGCCGACGATCTCGGGGCGTACGTCGTGAAGTTCACCGGTGCGGGACAGGGCCGTAAGACGCTCGTCGCCGAGGTCGTCTGCGGTGAACTGGCCCGGCGGCTGGGGCTGCGGGTGCCGGGGCTGGTGACGGTCGCCCTCGACCCGGTGCTGGGGCTCGGTGAGCCCGACCAGGAGGTGCAGGGGCTGCTCAAATCGAGCGGTGGCACCAATCTCGGTATGGATTTCCTGTCGGGGGCGCTCGGCTTCGACCCGCTCGTCTTCGAGGTGGGTGCCGAGGAGGCCGGGCGAGTGGTGTGGTTCGACGCTCTCGTCAACAACGTCGACCGGTCCTGGCGCAATCCCAACCTGCTGATGTGGCGCGGCGACCTGTGGCTCATCGATCACGGCGCCACGATGATCTGGCACCACCACTGGCCCGGCGCCGGGACCTCGGCCGCCAAGCCGTACGACGTCTCCGAGCACGCACTCGTGCGGTTCGGCCCCGACATCGCCTCGGCCACCGCCGAACTGGCGCCGCTGGTCACCGAGGAGCTGCTCGCCGAGGTGACCGCCGAGATCCCCGACGAGTGGCTCGCCGACGAACCCGGCTTCGAATCGCCGGACGCGCTCCGGCGGGCCTACGCGGAGCCGCTGCTCGCGCGCGCGGCCGTCATCCACGAGCGGATCAAGGGTCTTGAGGGGGAGAAGTGAGCGAGCGGCACGTCTTCGAGTACGCGTTGTTGCGGGTCGTACCCCGGATCGAACGCGGCGAGTGCTTCAACGCCGGCGTCCTGGTGTACTGCCGTGCCAGGTCCTTCGTGGCCGCGCGTACACACCTGGCGGAGGGCAAGCTGCTGGCACTCGACCCCGGGGCCGACCTGGTCGGTGTGCGGGCCGCTCTGCGGGGCGTCGAAGAGGTCTGTGTGGGCGGGAAGGCCGCGGGCCAGGCCGGGCTGGACGACGCGGGGCGGCGCTTTCGCTGGCTGATCGCGCCTCGCTCGACGGTGGTCCAACCGGGCCCGGTGCACACGGGGCTCACGTCCGATCCGGCCGCCGAGGTGGGGCGGCTGCTCGACCTGCTGGTCAGGTAATGGCTCACACCGGTGTGACATGACGTTGACACCGGGTGCCAGGACTTCTAGCGTCACGGGTACCGAAGGTACTAAGCGGTCGCTCACCTGTGGGCGTACCGTGGACCGCAGGCTTTTCAAGGGCGAGGAGAACCAGCAATGTCCACCACAGAGCAGCGGGTCGCCGTGGTCACCGGCGGCGCGCGAGGCATCGGCGCCGCGACCGCCGTACGACTGGCGGCGGAGGGCCGTGCCGTCGCGGTGATCGACCTCGACGAGGCCGCCTGCAAGGACACCGTGGAGAAGATCACCGCCGCCGGTGGCAAGGCGATCGCCGTCGGCTGCGACGTCTCCGACGAGGCCCAGGTCGCGGCCGCGGTCGCGCGCATCGCCGAGGAGCTGGGCGGACCCACGATCCTCGTCAACAACGCGGGCGTCCTGCGCGACAACCTGCTCTTCAAGATGAGCGTGTCCGACTGGGACACGGTCATGAACGTGCACCTGCGCGGCGCCTTCCTGATGTCGAGGGCCTGTCAGAAGTACATGGTGGACGCCAAGTTCGGCCGGATCGTCAACCTGTCCTCGTCCTCCGCCCAGGGCAACCGCGGCCAGGTCAACTACTCCGCCGCCAAGGCCGGACTCCAGGGCTTCACCAAGACGCTCGCCCTCGAACTCGGCAAGTTCGGCGTCACCGCGAACGCCGTCGCCCCCGGCTTCATCGCCACCGACATGACCGCCGCCACCGCCGAGCGCGTCGGCATGGGCTTCGAGGACTTCAAGGCCGCCGCGGCGACCCAGATCCCCGTGCAGCGCGTGGGCAACCCCGACGACATCTCCAACGCCATCGCCTTCTTCACGGGCGAGGCCGCCGGATTCGTCTCCGGCCAGGTGTTGTACGTCGCCGGCGGACCACTCGACTAGGACCGGGGACAGAGAAGGATGAGCACTGTGGAACTCTCGGGCAAGGTCGCCCTCATCACCGGCGCCAGCCGGGGCATCGGCTACGGCATCGCCGAGGCGCTGCTCGCGCGCGGTGACCGGGTGTGCATCACCGGCCGCAACGAGGACGCGCTCAAGGAGGCCGTCGAGACGCTCGGTGCCGACCGGGTCATCGGCGTGGCGGGCAAGGCCCACGACGAGGCCCACCAGGCTGTCGCCGTCGAGCGCACCCTGGAAGCCTTCGGACGGGTCGACTTCCTCGTCAACAACGCCGGTACGAACCCGGTGTTCGGGCCGATCGCCGACCTCGACCTCAATGTGGCGCGCAAGGTCTTCGAGACCAACGTCGTCTCCGCGCTCGGCCTCGCCCAGAAGACCTGGCACGCCTGGCAGAAGGAGAACGGCGGCGCGATCGTGAACATCACGTCCGTGGCCGGCCTCTCGGCCTCGCCGTTCATCGGCGCGTACGGCATCAGCAAGGCCGCGATGGACAACCTGACGCTGCAGCTGGCGTACGAGTACGCGCCCGGGGTGCGGGTCAACTCGATCGCCCCGGCGGTCGTGAAGACCAAGTTCGCCCAGGCGCTCTACGAGGGCCGCGAGGAGGAGGCGGCCGCCGCCTACCCGCTCGGCAGGCTGGGCGTGCCCTCCGACATCGGTGGCGCCGCCGCGTTCCTGACCTCGTCCCAGGCCGAGTGGATCACCGGCCAGACGCTCGTGGTCGACGGCGGCATCTTCCTCAAGGCCGGTCACGGCTGACACGGCGGTACGGAATCCGGCGGGCGCTCGTCGTGAGACGGGCGCCCGCTTCCGTACTCAGGGGTCACAGGCGTCACAGGGCCCCCAGGGCTCCTTCGGGCGCCGATGAATTTGACGTCTCCTTTGCCATTTACCGGAAGATGAGCGGCGAAAAGCTCCTATGTCGGCCGCTGCAAACTTATGCGTGTCACCTGACAGAAAAAGCTCCTGTGTCGACGTCCGAGGTCACACGGTCCAGGAGTGGTGTTTTTCGATACGCGCTGATCAAGTGGCCTCCCGGGAGGCTGGACCACCTGGTGGGGCACTGCGGTATGGTCTGCCGACCGTTGGCTTGGTATGGCAGATCGAGGAGCGTGCGCGTGTTCAACCGGAACCGGGGCCTGCGGCAGTTGGCGACGGCCGCGTCCATATCCATGGTCGCCGGGTGCGGGGTCTTCTCCTCCGACTCCTCCAACGAGGGCAGGGCGATCGTGGTGGGGACGACCAGCGAGCCCAGCGTGCTGGACCCGGCCGCCTCCTGGGACAACTCGTGGGAGCTGTTCCGCAACGTCCACCAGACGCTGCTGAACTTCGACACCGGTGGGACCGAGCCCAAGCCCGACGCCGCCAAGAGCTGCGCGTTCACCGACAGTTCGAGCACGGTCTACAGCTGTGAGCTGCGCGAAGGACTGAAGTTCTCGGACGGACACGAGCTGGACGCGCAGGCCGTCAAGTACTCCATCGACCGGATCAAAACGATCAACGTCAACGGTGGCCCCGCCGGCCTGCTGACCAGCCTCGACCGCATCGAGGTGAAGGGCGACCGCGGGATCGTCTTCCATCTGAACCAGCCCGACGCGACCTTCCCCTTCGTGCTCTCCACGCCCGCCATGTCGATCGTGGACCCCGAGGAGTACCCCGCGAAGTCCCTGCGCCGGGACGGCAAGGTCAACGGCTCCGGACCGTACACCCTGGAGTCCTACAAGGAGGGCGACCAGGCCGTTCTGGTCAGGAACGACAACTACAAGGGCATCGCGGACCTCAAGAACGACGCCGTCACCATCCGGTACTTCAAGAACTCGGCCGAGATCGCGGACGCCCTCCGCGACAAGAAGATCGACATCATCTACCGCGGGCTCAGCGCCGACGACATCGTCGACATCCAGGACAACGAGAAGGAGGAGGGGCTCCAGCTCGTCGAGAACCCCACCACCGAGATCAGTTACCTGGTGTTCAACCCCAAGGACCCGTGGTCCGGCAAACTCTCGGTCCGCAAGGCGATCGCCCAGCTCGTCGACCGTCCGGCACTGGCCCACAACATCTACAAGGACACCGTCGAGCCGCTGTACTCCATGATCCCCAAGGGGCTGGTCGGCCACACGACGGGCTTCTTCGACAGCTTCGGGAGTCCCAGCTCCTCCAAGGCCAGGCAGATCCTGCTGGAGGACGGCGTCACCGAGCGGGTCCCGCTCACCCTCTGGTACACGAGTGACCGCTACGGTTCCCAGACCAAGCCGGCCTTCGAGGAACTGAAGCGGCAGCTGGAGGACTCCGGCCTGTTCACCGTCACCCTGCAGAGCCGCCCCTGGAAGACCTATGTGGACGGTTACCAGAAGGGCGAGTACCCGGTGTTCGGGCGCGGCTGGTTCCCCGACTTCCCCGACGCCGACAACTTCGTCGCCCCCTTCGTCGGCGAGCAGAACGCGCTCGGCACGCCGTACACCTCGCCCGAGATCACCGGTCAGCTGCTGCCCGAGTCACGCCGGGAGAGCGACCGGGGAGCCGTCGGCCCGGAATTCGAGGAAGCCCAGCAGATCATCCTGAACGACGCCCGTCTGCTGCCGCTGTGGCAGGGCAAGCAGCATGTGGCGGCGAACGAGGACATCGGGGGCGCCGAGGTGTCCATCGACCCGGCGACGATGATGGTCATGTGGGAGCTGTACTGGAAGACCAGCTGGTAGCGGGCTCATGACCCGTTCTCGGTGACCGTTGTCAGTGGGCGCCGGTAGGTTCTTCGGTGAGTGGAACACACCGCACATCGGAGGAAGTTCACGTGACCGACATCGCCATGCTGCCCGAGTCCTGGCGCGGCGTCCTGGGTGACGAGCTGCAGCAGCCCTACTTCAAGGAGCTGACCGAGTTCGTCGAGGAGGAGCGGGCGAGGGGTCCTGTCTATCCTCCGCGCGACGAGGTGTTCGCGGCGCTCGACGCGACCCCCTACGACAAGGTGAAGGTCCTGATCCTCGGTCAGGACCCCTACCACGGCGAGGGGCAGGGCCACGGTCTGTGCTTCTCGGTCCGGCCCGGGGTGAAGACGCCGCCCTCGCTCCGCAACATCTACAAGGAGATGAAGGAGGAGCTGGGTACGCCCGTCCCCGACAACGGCTATCTGATGCCGTGGGCCGAGCAGGGCGTGCTGCTGCTCAACGCGGTGCTCACGGTCCGCTCCGGCGAGGCCAACTCGCACAAGGGGAAGGGCTGGGAGAGGTTCACGGACGCGGTGATCCGGGCCGTGGCCGACCGTCCCGACCCGGCGGTCTTCGTGCTGTGGGGCAACTACGCGCAGAAGAAGCTCCCGCTGATCGACGAGGAGCGGCATGTGGTGGTGAAGGGGGCGCATCCGTCGCCGCTCTCGGCGAAGAAGTTCTTCGGCTCGCGCCCGTTCAGCCAGATCAACGAGGCGGTGGCCGGCCAGGGGCACGAGCCGATCGACTGGACCATTCCCGACCTGGGCTGATCCGCCCTGCATCGAGGTGAACCGGGAGCGGTGAGCCGGGTCGCCGGGCCGGTGTCCGTCTGTCGCGGGGCCGGTCCGGTGCCGTACCGGCCCGCCTGACCGGGATTGTCAGTGCCTGCGGTTAGCGTCGGAAAAGACAGCGGGCACAGCGGACAGGGCGGAGGGCGCGGTGGCGGAGCGGCAGGAACAGGTGGCGCCGGAGGCCATGATGACCCGGATCGGTCAGGCCGTCATGTTGCATCACGGTGGTGACCGCGAGGAGGCCCGGGACCGCTTCCTCGGGCTGTGGGCGGAGATCGGCGAGGACGGCGACCCGTTGCACCGCTGCACCCTGGCGCACTACATGGCCGACACCCAGGACGATGCCTCGGACGAGCTGGCGTGGGACCTGCGGGCGCTGTCGGCTGCGGAGGAACTGTCGGACGAGCGCGTCGCGGAGGTCGTCCGGCACGAGGGGGCGCTCGCCGTACGTGCCCTGTACCCCTCACTGCACCTCAACCTGGCCGCCGACTACGTGAAGCTGGACCGCCCCGAAGCCGCCCGCACCCACCTCCGCCGCGCTCGCGGCGCGGCCGACGCCCTCGGCGACGACAGTTACGGCGACGGGGTCAGAGCCGCCATCGGGCGGCTGGAGTCGCGGCTGGGGGAGGGAGAACCCTCCGGCGGGTCGGACGGCGGACCGGAAGGGGATTCCTGGGGGCCGCCGAGACAGCGGCCCTGAGTTTCGGACGGTCGCGGCGCTGACGGGCGTGTTGACGGGCGCTGACGGGAGCTGTGGAAGAACCTCCGACCGCGCGTCAGTCCGACGTGCGCGTTCAACGCCCGTACGTCTCCTTGCAGATGACCGCCTCCGGGCTGTCCTTGCCCCAGCCGCCGTACTTCCTGCCGAGGGCGCACACGTCCGTGTTCTCGCGTACCGGACGGGACATCTCGGGAAGCTCGACGCGCGGCTGGGTGTGGCGGCGCTCCGGCTTCGGCGGACGCTGTTTCGGCTTCGACCGGCGCGGCGGCGGAGGAGATGCCGGAGCGGCGGCCGGTGGCGGCGCGGGCGCGGCAGCGGCCGGGTGGTGCCGCTCCACCGGGGTCCGCGGTGCCCGCTGGGCCTGCGTGGGCCCGCGCTCGGGGCCGATGAGCTCCAGTGCCTCCCGGGCGGGCGCCTGCACGATCTGCGGTTCGGCCCTGCCGACCGGGCTCGGCGGCACCGACGGCTGGGACGGTGCAGGGGGCGGCGGGAGCGGGCCGGGCGCGGACGGCTGCTGGACCGTGACGCAGCCGGCGAGGGCCGTGACAGCCACGGTGACCAGAAGCGTTGCGGTGGTCGTCGTTCGATGCACCCGCGCAACTCTGCTGTGTCCGGCCCGTTTTGGAACCGCGGACAAGCGCAGGATGCCCCACTCGAGTGATCTCCGGCCCCTTACGGAGGGTGCGGGACGGCCCCGGCTGACGGTCGTCACCGTCCCGAGGCCCGCCGCCCGCAGGCCCGGCTCAGTCGCCGGTCGCTCCGTCGAGGCGCTCGCGGACCAGATCGGCGTGGCCGTTGTGGCGGGCGTACTCCTCGATCATGTGCGTGTAGATCCAGCGCAGGCTGAACGGCTCGTCGCTGTGCCGGCTTCTGCCCTTCGAGAGGCCGTCGAGACCGAACTGAGCGGCATTGCGCCGGGCGACGTCGATCTCGGCCTGCCAGGTGCCGTAGGCCTCGTCCCAGGTGTCCGCCTCGGTGAGATGGAACTCGCCGTCCGGGTCCTCCTCGGAGTAGTAGATCGGGCCAGAATCGTCACCCACCAGCACTCTGCGGAACCAGCTCCGCTCCACCTCCGCCATGTGCCGCACCAGCCCCATGAGGGACAGTTCGGAGGGCTCCACCGAGGCCGTCCTGAGCTGGGCGTCGGTCAGTCCTTCGCACTTCCACGCCAGGGTCTGGCGGTGGTAGTCCAGCCAGCCCTCCAGCATCGTGCGCTCGTCGGCGTTCTGGGCGGGTTCACTGCGCGGCGCCTGTGTCGTCATGCACGCATGATCGCTTACCGCGGCAGTCCCCACCATGGGTTTTCCACCGGTCTCGGCCTGCCTGCGCGGCCTGCGGCGGCCGTATGCTTCCGGCATGACCCCGGCAGGCAACCCCTGAAGGAGACCCCGTGAAGGTCGGCTGCATCGGACTCGGTGACATCGCGCAGAAGGCGTATCTGCCAGTGCTGGGCATGCGGCCCGAGGTCGAACTGCATCTGCACACACGGACGCCCGGGACGCTCACCCGCGTCGCAGACGGTCTGCGCCTGCCGGCCGGGCAGCGTCACGCCGAAATCGACGCACTGATCGCCGAGGGCCTCGACGCGGCCTTCGTGCACGCGCCCACCGTGGTGCACCCGGAGATCGTGACCAGGCTGCTCGAGGCGGGCGTACCGACGTTCGTCGACAAGCCGCTCGCATACGAACTCGCCGAGTCGGAGCGGCTGGTGAGGCTGGCGGAGGAACGTGCCGTCTCCCTCGCCGTCGGGTTCAACCGGCGCTTCGCGCCCGGGTACACGCAGTGCGCCGACCATCCGCGCGAGCTGATCCTGATGCAGAAGAACCGCATCGGGCTGCCCGAGGAGCCCCGCGCGATGATCCTCGACGACTTCATCCACGTCGTGGACACACTGCGGTTCCTGGTGCCGGGGCCGGTCGACGACATGACCGTGCGCGCCCGCGTCGAGGACGGGCTGCTCCACCACGTGGTGCTCCAGCTCTCCGGGGACGGTTTCACCGCGCTCGGGGTGATGAACCGGCTCAGCGGTTCGGCCGAGGAGATCCTCGAGGTGTCCGGGCAGGACACCAAGCGTCAGGTGGTCAACCTCGCCGAGGTCATCGACCACAAGGGGCAGCCGACGCTGCGGCGACGCGGCGACTGGGTGCCGGTTTCCCGGCAGCGCGGCATCGAACAGGCGGTGCTCGCCTTCCTCGACGCCGTGCGCGCGGGCAAGGTGCTCAGCGCCCGGGACGCACTGGCGACTCATGAACTGTGCGAGCGGGTGGTACGAGCGGTGGGGGAGCGGACCGGCGCCGCCTGAGCAGTCCCACGCCCTCGACGGTACCCAGGACGACAAGGACGAGCACGGCGGCGTGCACCGTCCAGTCGCCGAAGCGGACGTACGCCGTGACACCCCGGGCCAGCGGGACGTCGTACACCGTCGTGGTGCTCGCATCGGTGCCGAGCCAGGAGCCGACGCGCTCGCCGCTCGGGCCGTAGACGGCGGAGACGCCGGTCAGCGTGGCGTGCACCATGGGCCGGCCGGTCTCGGCGGCACGCAGGGCCGCGATCGACGCGTGCTGCTCGGGGGCCCAGCTGTGCTGGAACGACGAGGTCGACGACTGCGCGACGAGCAACTCGGCGCCGTCCTGGGCGAGATGACGGCTCATGTCGGGGAACGCGGACTCGAAGCACACCATCGGCCCGATGCGCAGCCCGTGCCCGACGTTCATCACCACCTGCTCGCTGCCGCGCCTGCGGTCCTCGCCCGCCGCCTTGCCGACGGAGGTGGCCCAGCCCAGCAGCGAACGCGCCGGAATGTACTCACCGAAGGGCACGAGCCGCATCTTGTCGTACCGGTCGCCGGTGGGGCCGTCCGGGCCGACGAGCACCGAACTCTTGTAGATCCCGGGCCGGTCGGAGCGCCTTGCGTCCACGTTGACGAGGATGTCGGTGCCGGTGGCGCGGGAGAGCGACGCGAGCCGTTCGGCCAGGTCGGGGCGGTCGGCGAGGTCGTAACCGACGCTGCTCTCGCCCCAGACGACCAGGTCGAGGCCCTGACCGGCCAGCCGGCGGGTGAGCGCCTCCTCGAGAGCGAACCGTTTCTCCGCGCTGTCGGCCCCGCCGACGACGCCCGGCTGTACGACGGCGATCCGTACCCGGCCGTCCACCTCCGGACGAGGTGACCACACCCAGGCCGCGGAGGTGACGGCGGCGGTGGCGACGAGCCCGGCCACGGCCGGGACCCGGGACTCGCGTACCGCGACCAGGACGACGACCGCCACGTTCACGGCCACCACCAGGAAGCTGAGCAGCCACACTCCGCCCACCGAGGCCAGCCGCAGCGCGGGTGCCACCTGCCATTGGCTGGATCCGATCATGCCCCAGGGCCCGCCGAGCCCCTGCCACGACCGGACGAGCTCCACCATGAGCCATCCCGAAGGCAGCACGACCAGCCCGGCGGCGATCCGCCCCACCGAGGCGCGGCCCGCCAGGAACCGCCGGAGGAGCAGCCCCCACGGCGCCCACAGAGCGCCCAGCAGCGCCGCGAGGACGAAGATGAACACATTGAGGCTCGGCAGCAGCCAGTGATGCACGGCCAGCATGAACCCGAAGCCGCCGAACCAGCCGTCGTACGCCGCCCGTTTGCCGGTCGGGGCGGAGCGGACGAGCAGAATCCAGGGCACGAGCGCGACGTAGGCGAACCACCAGAGCGCCGGGGCCGGGAAGGCGAACATCGGCAGGGCACCGGCCAGCGCGGCGGCGAGGGAACGGCGCCAGGGGGAGGCGATCCAGTGGCCGGGCAGTTTCATACGGCGCCTCCTACCAGTCGGTTCCCCGGGATCACCGGGTCAACTACCCAGTCGGTCACCCCTTACCTGCGTCCAGTGTGCGTGGTGTGGACGATCTCGGACCAGCAGGACTCCGGCCAGGACGGCGGATTCCTCGTATTGGCGTACAGGGGCTCGTCAGGGAGACCAAGGGGTCAGTGTTCCTGCCGGTCGGCGGCCGGGCGGTGGACGGTTTCTGACAGGTGCGTCGGCGCGCGCCGCCACTTCTCCTGGACGACCACCTCGCGCAACCGCCAGCCGTCCCCCGTACGGATCAGTCCGAAGGCGTACCGGCCGCCGCACACGAAGTCGGGTGCGGTGGACCCGGATTCGCCGTTGCCGTTCGCGAGACGCATCGGGTTGATGTAGTCGGCCTGGACACGGGCCGTGTCGCCGGTGTCGTGCTCCAGGACGTCGAAGCCGACCCGGCGGTTGACGATCAGATGCTGCCGCATGGGGAAGAGTTCCATGCTCTGTCTGAGCCACCCGGCGACCTCCCGGGCGTCCCCCTCGATACCGCCGGCCGAGCGGTAGTCCGCCCGCCCGTCCGGTGCGAACAGTTCCCTGTACGCCTCCCAGTCGCCGTCGTCCACCGCCACCGCGTACGCGGTGACGAGTCCGTCGAGGGAGAGCCTGTCCATCACGGTCGCGAGCTCCACACGCTGCGTCATCGGCTCAGTGTTGGGCACAGGGCGGGCGGAGCCAAGGGACGTGCGGATATTCGGTGGCCTGTGGGCGTGTCCGACTCCCAAGCTGGTCGCGTGAAAGATCAGACAGTCGTTTCTCCCGACACTTCCCCCGAGCGGGAACCCAGGTTCCGTGTACGCGCCCGTCATACGGCGTCCACACTGACCGTCTATCAGGCCTACCGCCCGGAGATCGGGCTCGCGGCGGCCCGCGACGGCCGGTTCCCGCCGGAGTGGAGCCGCAGTCGCATGACGTGGATCAAGCCGTCCTTCACCTGGATGATGTACCGCTGCGGCTGGGGCACGAAGGAGGGCCAGGAGACCGTGCTGGCCGTCGAGATCAGCCGGGAGGGCTTCGAGTGGGCGCTGCGCAACGCCTGTCTGTCGCACTACGTGCCCGAGCTGCACGAGGATCAGGGTGCCTGGAAGCGGCAGCTGCGGCTGGCGTCGGCGCGGGTGCAGTGGGATCCCGAGCGGGATCTGCGGCTGAATCCGCTGCCGTACCGGTCCCTGCAGCTCGGGCTCTCCGGGGAGGCGGCGGCGCGGTACGCCGACGAGTGGATCGTCGGGATCGAGGACGTGACGTCGCTCGCCGCCGAGGTCCACGCGCTCGTACGGGCGGGTCAACTGGACCGTGCGGCCGGGCTGTTGCCGGAGGAGCGGCCTCTGCCGCTCGACGAGGGCGCGCTCGCGCATCTGCGAGCGTAGGGACCACGGACCGGGTACGGAGCAGCGAGACACGGAGGTGTGCCCATGAGCGGGTCGTCGGTCACGGTGATCACGGGTGGCAGTCGGGGGATCGGTGCCGCGACCTGTCTACGGCTCGCGGCGGACGGTCACGATGTCGCGGTGGGGTACGTGCGGGACGCGCGGGCCGCCGAGTCGGTCGCGGCGGCGGTGCGGGAGGCGGGGGCGCGGTGTGTGACCGTCCAGGTGGACACCTCGGTCGAGGCGGAGGTGGACCGGCTGTTCGACACGGTCGAGGACCGGCTCGGGCCGGTCACTGGGCTGGTGAACAACGCCGGGGTGACCGGCCCGTTGGGCAGGCTCGCCGACGCGGACCCCGGTGATCTGCGGCGCGTGGTGGAGGTCAATCTGCTGGGTACGCTGCTGTGTTCGCGTCGGGCGGCGCGGGCCATGACGGCTCGGGGAAGCGGTGTGATCGTCAACGTGTCGTCCGCGGCGGCCACTCTCGGTAGTCCCGGCGACTATGTCCACTACGCGGCGACCAAGGCGGCTGTCGACGCGCTGACCATGGGGCTGGCGAAGGAACTCGGACCGGACGGTGTCCGGGTCAACGCGGTGGCCCCGGGCATCATCGACACCGAGATGCACGCGACGATGGGCGACCCGGGCCGGGCGGAACGCGCAGCGCCGACGATTCCGCTCCGCAGGCCGGGGCTGGCCGGGGAAGTCGCGGCAGCCGTCGCCTGGTTGATGTCCGACGAGGCCTCCTACGCCACCGGCGCGGTGCTGCGGGTGTCGGGCGGGAGGTGACGCCCGGCTTGCCCGACGGGCGCCGGGTGGGTCAGGCGGCCTCGATGATCTCGCCGCGTATCGCCGCCGCCCATCTGACCACCAACAGCTCGTACTCCTCCCGCTCCTGGGCCGAGAGGGAGCCGCCCGCGCGGAGCCAGAGCGCGCGGATCTCTTCGTTCAGCATGGCGGCAGACCGCACGGAACCAGGGGTCAGGGAATCGGGGGACATACGTATCAGCGTAGGCGCAGGGACTGACAGTGCGCTACCGAGCGGCTACTCACCAGGTATGTGGTTGGTCACGGTCGCCCGCCGCGGCGGCAGGCGCAGCCGCGTCAGCCCGACGACTCGGCCGCGTGCGGGCTCAGCACACCCATGCTGACCAGCACAATCACCACCACACCGAGGGCAATACGGTAGTACACGAACGGCATGAAGCTCTTGTGCGAGATGAACTTCATGAACGAACCTATGCCGACTTGTCCCGAGCCGCCGCGACCTGCTGTTTTCCACCACTCTTCAAGATCGAATGGTAGAGCAGTGGGAGATGGCACTTTCCAGTGCTCTCCCTCGCTGGCCACGAAGCGCAGCCACCTGGTTTGCACTTGTGTACGGCATGAGCGCGTGTGGGGCCGTTCGCCAGCCTGCGCGCGAGGCCAGTCGCCCGTGGGATGAGACAGGGCAGGCGCCGACCGTCACCTGTGCGTGCCGAGAATCTCGTCCGCGCAGGTCATCCCGCTTGCGGCCGCTGCCAGTTGCCACGGCATGATGACCACTCGTGCTCCTGCGTCTCGCCTATCGGACCGTGTCGAATGCCTTCGCCGCGCTCTGGCTGCTCCCGATGAGCGACCGCGCCAAGGACGCCGAGATCCTGGCCCTACGCCACCAGATCACGGTCCTTGAGCGCCAACGCGGCCCGAAAAGGGTGAAGTTTGCCCCCGAGGATCGGGCCTTCCTCGCCGCGTTCCTGGCACCGCTGCCGCGCCAGGTGCTGCGTCGTCTCCGGCTGCTGGTGCGTCCGGACACGGTGCTGCGGTGGCACCACAACCTGGTGAAGCAGCGGCACGCCCGCATCTGCCGCCTCAAGCGGCCCGGCCGGCCGCGCACCGTTCGCTCGATCCGGGCGCTGGTCCTGCGCCTGGCCCGCGAGAACAGCGGCTGGGGCTACCGCCGTATCCAAGGGGAACTGGCCGTGCTCGGCATCACGGTCGCCCCGTCCACCGTCGGGGAGATCCTCAAGGCTGAGGGTGTCGACCCGGCGCCGGAACGGAGCGCCACCACCTGGGCCGGCTTCCTGCGCTCCCGGGCCGACGCCCTGCCGGCCATGGACTTTGTCGAAACCATCGCCCTGACCGGGCAGCGGCAGTACATCCTGGCCGTCATCGAGCACGCAATCCGCGGCATCCGCGTCCTGGGCACCACCGCACACCCCACTGCGTGCTGGGTGACCCAGGCGGTCAAGAACCTCGTCATGGACCTTGAGGACGTGGGCGCGCACGCCGCCTACCTGATCCGCGACTGCGACGCGAAGTACCCTGCCCTGATCGACGAGATCCTCGCCGACGTCGGCATCCAGAGCGTGTTCACCGGCGTCCGCATGCCAAGGATGAACTCGATCATGGAGAGATGGGTGCTCAGCCTGCGTCGCGAGCTCCTCGACCGCACCCTCATCGGGAACGCTCACCACCTGCGCCATGCTCTGAGCGAGTACGAGCGGTTCTCCAACGAGCACCGCACCCACCGCTTGCTGCAGGCAGCCGCGCCGCTGCGCGCACTCCCCGAAACCATCACCGACCCCAGGGGGATCGCTCGCCTCGACATACGTCGACACGACCGCCTCGGCGGAGTGATCCACGAGTACCAACACGCCGCTTGACCAGCACGGACGTGACTCTCGGCACACACACGATCAGTACTCGCCGTCTTGGTCGCCTTCGGTAAACGGCTCGGCGATGCGCTGGGCGAGGTCGTCCTGCCGCGGTTGGGCTCAGTGCCGGAGCTCCGCGATACGTGCGGGGCTCAGACCGTAGGCTTCGAACTCGGCATCGCTCACCCATGCCACCGATTCCAGGCGATCGTGCAGTTCCTGCAGGTCGAACTCCTCAGGGCGGCGTGCCCCCAGCGCCTCGAGTTCGCCGATGCTGAACTGCTCGGAGGCCGCGTGCACATCGATCACGTCGCGCGGCAGTCCGCGGTCTCCTAGCGCCCGCACGTTGGTCCCGATGAGATCTTTCAGGGCGATGACCGGGCCGAGTCCCAGTGACACCGGTGGCTGCCAGAGCACCTCCTTGAGGAGGTCGACTTCGCAGGACTGGCCGGTGTCGGGTCGGTGGCCAGGAAGCGGGCCTTGAGGGGGGCGGTATGCACTGCGGAGATCCGCCAGCCGCGTGCACTCAATCCTTGCGTCAGGTGGTCGGCGATCTGCGGCAGTGCGGTGGGGTGGGTGGTGGCGAAGTCGAGATCCTGGCTGGGGCGATGGCCGATGCCGTGCGCCTGGATCGCGTAGCTGCCCATGAGGGCGAGCCCGTAGGGGCGGCCCAGGTCGAGGGTGTCGCTGAGGAGCCGGCGGTGGTGAGCGGGGAGATCCGGTAGCTCCTGGTGGTTCACGCGGCAGCCTGGCCGGTGTGCGGGCGCAACCGGGGGAAGGCGCCCTCCCAGGCTGTGCGGACGCCGCGGCCGACCATTTTCCGGAGCCGGGGCCAGTGGGAGGTCAGGAGGTTGCCGTCCAGGAATTGGATGTAATCGTCGCGCAGGCCCGTGGTCAGGACGATGCGGTACATGCCGAGGAGCAGCTTGTCGTCGTCCAGATCGAAGGTGTGCAGTCCGGACCAGGCGAGGTGCAAAGGCAGATCCACAGGGCCTCGGGTGGGACCGGTCAGTTCGGTCAGGCTCGACGGCAACTGGTCGGAGGCGGGGCCCCAACGGGAAGGCGTGGACGCGTCGCGCTCTGTGGTGTGCTGGTGCCCGGGGCCGTACGAATCGATAGGGCAACGATAGTGGCTCCTGGGCGAGGCGCAGGAGCAGCAGATCGGGGTTGAACTGGCGGCCGTGACGCTCATGGCGCCCGCGAGGTCGTCGCCAGAGCGGAAAGACCGTGTTGACATGCGGTTTTGCCGTATAGCGTCTACGCTGATGCCTTTCCGATGACGCACCATGTGGAGTGTGTGGCGATCCTTGAGCCTGCCGCAAAGGGCTCCTGACCTGCAGTTTTACTGGAGTGCATTATGTGCGGTGTGGGCGTTACGGGCGATATCTTGACGCTGAAATGACGCTCGTGACGCTCATTTGACGCTCGTTCTGATGGGGCGTCAGGTGCCCGCGCGATCGCCTTCAGCTCCGGCGGCTTGGACAGCGCCGCCAACCACCGAGGAAGGACGGCGGCCCACCGTACGGTGTCGTACCCGTCGCTCTTCTTATGGGGGCATGGCTCCCACTCTCCTTCGTAGGCGAACCGGCCGCGTTTCCTGATGACCACAGCAGGTCGACCTCGGCCGAAGCAAGAAGCGGCCCGGCTCGACAGGCTGCCGTCCCAGGGCAGGGATTTTTTCCTCGCCAGTCCGCCGTGGCGGCCGATGTCACGACCTCTCGCCATCGGTGTACCGACGCGCTTCGCCGGCCATGGGCACGCCTCACTCCCGTGTGAGGCACGGGAGTGAGGGCTGGAAAAGGGTGGTAACGCGAACGTCAGACAGCTTCCGTGGGCTGAACCTCGATGTCGTTTCCGCCGGTGAGAGGGGGGAAGCGGTGCATCCGCCATGAACCTGCGCAGGACGTTCGCGGTCATCCGGGAGACATTGTTGTCACACGCGCCCTCGAACTACTGCTGACTCCGCGTCGGCTGTCGGCCCCCGAGGCACGCGAGTGGGGCCTGATCGCCACGGTCGTCCCCGACGGCAGCGCACGGGGAAGCGCCGAGAAGCTGGCCGCGGAACTGGCAGCAGGGTCGGCCTGGGCACTGGGTCAGACCCGCGCGCTGGTCCGCGGCGCCTGGGCCTCCGACCGGAGCACCGTCGGCCACACGGAGGCCACGACCATCGCCCGGGCCTGTGCCACGCCTGAATCGGCTGCGCTCCTCGAGCGTTTCGCCAAGCGGTAGTTCCACAGCCGGACCACCACACCAAACCTCCAGACCACAAGATCAGTGGTGAGCCGGCTCCCGCGTCGGCACGCAGGGCATCGAGACGGCCGCGGGCAAGGCGCGGGGCACGATCGCTCGGGTTACGCGAGGCCGAGTGCCGTCTTGGCGGCGATGACGGTGTCCATTTCGTCGAGGCCGCTGAGGGGGACGTCGTACCGGGTGCGGTCGTCGATCTGCGTGAGGTGGTCGACGATGTCCTCGACGCTTGGTGCGTGTGCGCCGGGGGCGGTCCATCCCCGGGTCAGTCTGCGGTCAGAGCACTAGCGACGTTCGAGCGGCCGTGCTCGACCACGCCGAGCGAATCCTCGCCGACCCGGCCTGGCCGGCGCTCGCCAGCGTCCTCGGCGACGCCGAAGCCCGCGGCCACCAACCCCACCAACTCCTCAAGGAAGCCGCCGGCCAGCGCGAGCTGGCGACCGCCCGCAAACCTGCCCGCGTGCTAATCACCCGCATTCAGCACACCGGCCGCAACCCAGCACCCAACCGCCTCGCCGAGGCCGCCCGTTAAGAGCCGCACGAGGCGATGGCCGACGCAGATGCGTGCGGCTGCGGCCCGCAGTTCGGATCGCGCCGTGGTGGTAATACGCCGGAACTCGGCTTCGGTGTAACTGCAGGTAGACGTATCGGACTTGGCCCGCCGAGGTGCGCCCGCCAACGGCTGCGATGGTGATGTACGGCGCTTTGGGTAGTTCTAGGACCAGATTCGTCCATGCCGGCACTGCGTTCTCGTCCTCGGGGGCGGGAAAGTCGGCGGCGCCGGCCAGGCCGAAGTGGTTGTAGAAGAAGTCGGGGAGGCGCTTTCGCACGCCACGACCTGGATGTCCGAGTCAGTGGCCAGCTCCCCGAGGGTCTGGATGAGGCGCAGGACGGTCTCGCCGACCATGGGGTTGACGGGCGGGTCGGAGAGGATGATCTTCGCGACCTGGGGTGAGGTGCGCCCGTAGTGGATGGCGCTTTGCTCGCTCTTGGTCCGGCTCCAGATGTGTGAGGGATTTCGAACGGCGACGGGACGCCGGTGGGAGGGGACGACTGGGACGGGATGGACGGGGCGGACGGGTTGCCGAGCGGGTCCGGCGGTCCTGCTCCCGGCCGTTGCCGCTCACTCCTGGTAGTGCGGGAGGATGTCGCCGTTCTTGACGTAGGTGAGGGCGGCGGTGACGTCGTAGGCGTGGATCGCGGAGACCAGCGGTGCCAGCTGGGCGGACAGGTCCTGGATCACGTTGCCGGTGAAGAAGGCGTCCCGTGCTGCGGTGTCGGTGAACCCGAGGATGAGGGAGGCGTGGAAGCGCTGGTCGTGGGGGTTGTCGTGGGCGACGTTCGGGGTGTCCCAGAGCTTTTCGACCCAGGGCAGGAACGTCTGCGTGCGCAGCTCCTTCAGCACTCCGGTTCCGGCGAGCGCAGGGACGAGCTGCTTCTTGATCAACTTCCGGAACTCGGCTGCGCCGGCCTCGTCTCTGCGGCGCAGGTAGACCAGGACGCGGGCACCGACCTTCTCGTCCGGGCCTGCGACGTCGTACCAGCGGGATGAGTTCGGCGGGCCGGTGTAGAGCAGGGTGCGGCGGAACACGTTGATCTCGTCGGCGTAGGCCAGCTTCGTCTGTTCGCGCCCTTTCAGGGGTGCGAGCGCCGATTGGAAGGTGACTTCCGCGACGCCGTCGATCTTCCGGTCGGCGGGGATAGCGGTCTGGACCCCGTCGATGGTCGGCCACCGGCCCGGGTTGTGCTCGGCGAGGTGGATCTGCCGGTACTCCTCCAGGCCCGGGGTGGCGGAGATGATCCCTGAGTGCGGGCCCTTCCAGTGGTCCATGCCGGTCTGGCGGGGCTGATCGGTCCGCACCCACAGCAGGATCGAGGAGGTGAGAGGCTTCTTCACTTCCGGGGGCGCGACGGCCGGTGACGTGCTCATGGTGTTGCCCTTTCCTTCCTGGTCAGGCGGTTGTCATCGGGCGAGGAACTCGACTGCGACTGGGGCGAACTTCTCGTGGTACTGGAAGATGCCGCCGTGACCGGAGTCGGGGTAGATGATCAGCTCGCTGTCCTTGATGCGCCGGTGCAGGTCCTGCGACAGGACCGAGGGCACCATGCGGTCGTTGTCGCCGTTGGCGATCAGCGTGGGCTGGGTGATCTTCGACAGGTCGTCGGGGGCGGAGCGCCCCCACTTCTTGATCGCCTTCAGCTGTGTCTGGAACGCCTTGGTCTTGATGTCCGCGTCGCGGTCGGCGGTGCGTTCCTTGAGCCGGTTGACGAACGCGCGGGCCGCGGGCTTGCCGGTGGCGTTGCGGTTGAAGAACAGGAACTCCTTGGGGTCGGACCGGGTCAGGGTGGCGCGCAGGATGTCCCAGTACGTGATGGCGACCACCTTGTCCATGTCCTTGCCGCCCTTGGGGCCGGTGCCGGTGAGGACGAGCTTGCGGACGAGCTCGGGGTGCTTGACCACCAGGGCCTGGGCGACCATGCCGCCGAGGGAGAAGGAGAAGACGTCGATCTTGTCGTACCCGAGGGCCTTGACGAAGGCGTAGGCGTCGTCGGCCATCGCCTCGATACTGTCCGGGACCTGGCCGGTGGAGGCTCCGACACCGCGGTTGTCGAAGGCGATGACATGACGGCCTTCGGCGATGGGGTCGATGATGCGCGGGTCCCAGTTGTCCAGGGTCGCGGCGAGGTGGACGAAGAAGACGACGGGGATGCCGCCCTTGGGCCCCAGCTCGCGGTAGGCGTAGGTGACACCGCCGGCGGTGACGGTGCGGGCCGGGGCATTCGCGTAGGAGGTGATGACGGGTTCGTTCGGGCTGGCGTTGGTGCTCATGGTGGTTTCTCCTTGCTTGTTTTGTGTCGGTGCGGGCTGGGCCGTCCGCCGCGGTCGCGGCGGGATCAGTGGTTGTCGGCGACACCTTGCTTTTGCCGCGGACGCCACGATGGGAGAGGGGCTGCGCGACCACCCGTTCCGAGCCCGGGACCAGTCAGTCACGAGCGCCGTCAACCGGGAGAGGCTCGTTAACTTACGATCGTAATGCTATCGGGTGTGGCCGAGAACCCGCAAGTGTTCCGAGGTGAGTGGGATCGTGTGGCGGCCTACCGGCCGAGCACCGGCACACGCCGTCAGCCGTCAGCCGTGAACGTCACGGCGGAGACGGGGCGCAGCGTGTGCGGCGGCAAGCGTGCCGCGTCGGCGATGACGGACGCCGGACGATCGCCCGGAAAACGATCACCGCTCTCGCGACCGCCTCTCGGCCCAGACCGCCGTGCCCGGCCTGCCCGGGCGCCGGGCTACCCCCGCATCCTCACCGTCTTCAACGAGGTCACCGGCCCTCTCTGGGGCCGTGGTGTGCGAAGTCCTCGACCACGAATCTACGAGAACATCGAATGCACCCGCGTCAAGCTGAAACGCCTCGTCAGGATCGACGTCCCCACCGAGGCCGATATCGGCAGCTTCCCCATGGGGCAGTGGCCGCGCGAAACCTGCGACCAGTGGTTCTGCCCCAACGTCATCGAGAGACGGACATCACACCACGAACTGCCCTCCGGGTGGGCGTTCACATGGGAGGCCACGCCAACCTGACGGGGAACCTAATGGGGCATACGGTGCAATACGCCTAGATCAAGTGCCCTTTCAGAGGGCCAGCCGAACAATTTCAGCGCTATCCCTGCTTGGCGTACTTCACGAATGCCGTCCAGGTGTGTCGCTGGACGGCCAGGCTTCCCCGGTTGCGGGCCTTCGTGTCCCGAACCATCACGTGCTGCGGGTCGTTGTCGGCCACTTCAACGCAGTTCTCCGTCCCTGTGCAGGAGCTGGTACGCCAGTTCGAGGCCGCAGGCTGCATCTTGATCTCCTAGTCGCTCGGCATTTGATCGAAGTGGTGGATCGCTGTGAGGATGAGGTCTCGGACGGCGCTTCCATGGACCGCTGACTGCTTCAAGAGGGCGAACGCCTTGGTGTACAGCTCGATTTCGCGGGGCTGGGTGATGGAGAACTCCGCCGAGTAGGTCTCGACGAGGACGAGCTTGTCGTCGAACATCGAGAAGGAGTTGCCGGGCCAGATCCCGGTGGGTGAGGATCTGGGGATGATGCCCAGGCTCAGCCGGGGGAGCCTCATCACCGCCAGCAGGCGGTCGAGCCGGCCCTTCATCACGTCCGGGCCACCGAAGTTGGTGTAGAGGGCCAGCTCGCCGAGGACGGCGTTGAAGATCCGGTTGCCCTGGTACAGGTATTGCTGGCGTTCGAGGCGCTTGGCGGTGGCGGCTTCCGCGTCGTCGGGGATCTCGTAGTAGTCGACGACCTGTCTGAAGGTTTCGGCCGCGTATTCTGCGGTCTGGAGCGTTCCCCACATGAGTGTCGGGTGCCAGATGCGGAAGACCTTGGTCTTGGCGTAGACCGGCAGGGCCTTGCGCTGGCGTCGTTCCGCCTCGGTCTGGAGTTGGCGGCGCCACTCGAGCCACAGTTCGTCGATGTGGCGCACCGTGGCTATCAAGTCCTCGGTGTGTTCCTGCTGTTCGGTCTTGACGCACCAGACTCGGATGTCGTCTTCGCTGGGGTTCTGCTTGCCGTTCTCCAGCCGGGAGACCTTGGACTCGGCCCAGCCGGCGGCCACGGCGAATGCCCGGCCGCTCGCGAATCCGGCGTCCTTCCGGAATCCGCGCAGCCGGGCACCCAGTGCCTCGCGTGCTTCTTGGGTTTGGTTATTCACTGATGGGTCAGGGCTTGTACTCGGCGTGGGGGATGGCGGCGGACCAGAGCAGGTCGCGCAAGCGGACGCACGCGGCCACGGTGTCGGGGTCCTCGACGATTTCCGACCCCAGCATTCGGCCCTCCGGGTCGAAGTGGCCGACGGCGAGGAGGCGGTCGTCGTACAGCCACCAGTCGTTGCCGTCGGCCGGGAAGGTGATGCCCTGCGGCAGCCGGTGCCGGGGAAGCCACCGGATGTCCTCGCCGGCCTCCAGGTTGAGGTGGGTCAACGAGTGCTCCCAGCCGACGTACGGGGAGTGTGGCTCCGTGACGACGCGGACGCGCCGGACGGTCTTCCCCTCGCCCGAGACGCGCTTCATAAGCGTCATCCAGGGGTTGAGCCACGCGTAGTCGTCCGGCTCGCCCCGCTGCCACCGCGCGTAGGGCGTGTCCTCGACGGGAGACCCGTAGTCGTCCCTCAGCTCCAGATGGAAGGCGTCGCGTTCGAAGCTGTGGAACAGCTCGTCACGCTGGGCTGGGGTGATCAGGTCCACTGTTGTCCTCCAGCAGGGCCGTGATCGAGGACTTGGGGACCTCGATGCAGGTCTCAATCGCGCTCGCGGCCGTGTCCACGCCGGACGCGCGATCCGCTGGGCTCGCATCCAGATGTGCGTCATCGCCTCGCCCATCGGCGCGTCGGTGGGTGGCTACGTCTGGGACTGGCTGTCCGACGGATGGCGTGTGCCTGCCGAAGCCCTGAAGATCGGCGAGGAGTTCACGCTTCACCTCTCGGCCGGACGCTACAGGTTCATCTGGCCCGCCCGTCCGGTGCGCTTCGTGCCCGTGGTCGGCGGAACCCCTCTGCCCCACCTCGGGGAGGAGGAGCAGGAATGGGACTGAACCCCGCCGCCGAGCTGTGAAGCCTGTTCGACTGGCGAGGTGGGAGCTACTTCAGGTGCGAGCGGACCGGACTTCCCGTGACGGAGATCATTGATATCTCCGTGGCAGGTGAGATTTCCGTCCTCCAAACCTGTCAATGGTGCGTGTTCAGGCTCGAGCAGCTCGACTACGCGATGAGTGAGCGAGCCGTCCGCCGCCCGCGCCCCGGCAGGTCCCCGCCCGCACCGCCTCGTCCCATCACCCAGTGGCCCACCAGCGCGCCACTAGACAGACCGCCCGCCCATGTCGCCTAGAAGTCTGCTGAAAATCTTGTTGTGGGGCTGTCCGGCCGTAGGCCGGGCGGCCCTTTTCGCTATGCGGTGGCGGGGGTGAGGTGCCAGCCGCCGTT
>NZ_JARAXP010000029.1:0-43458 GCF_033793965.1 Streptomyces sp. ME02-8801-2C
CATCGGCGAACGCCCCGTCAACGCCGCCATCCACCCTGCTGGCCTGCCCATCAACACCTCCGAGGACGAGGTGTTGCAACGACCAGTTGAATCCGCCCTGCGAGCCGGCATCTGAGTGATGCATCAACTCGCCCTTCCTGTAAGGGTGTTGGTCTCGGTCGCGCTGCCACAAGGCCATCTCGAGGGCGTCCAGGACGAGCCGTGTCTCCTTCGATGTGGCCGCTGACCAGCCGACGATGCGGCGGGAGAAGGCGTCCACGACGAAGGCGACGTAGACGACGCCGACGAACGAGGTGACGTGGGTGAAGTCGGCGCCCCAGCAGCGGTTCGGGGCGGGAGCGACGAAGTCGCGGTCCACGAGGTCCGGGGCCCGTTCCGCGCTCGCGTCGGGGATGGTGGTGATCACCTTTCTGCCGCGGACCGCTCCGCTGATGCCGAGTTCACGCATGAGGCGCTCGACGGTGCAGCGGGCCACCGCGACATCCTGGCGGTTCAGGTGCCGACAGATCTTCCGGGCACCGTAGACACGGTAGTTGGCCTGCCTCTGTGATCAGGGTCTTCAGTTCGGCGTCGCGGACGGTGCGGGCCGCGGGTGCGGCCTGACGTTTGTGGTGGGCGTAATAGGTGGAAGGGGCGATCTTGCAGTCGTGGTCGGTGAGGACCCGGCAGATCGGCTCGACGCCGCCGAAGCGGTCCTTGTGCTCGTCGATAAACGCTACGAGCGTGTGTGTGGCCGGTCGAGCTCGGCGATGCTCCTATATCAAGCAGCCACGTTCATGGGCGTTGAGGGCAGGGGGCTGAGGGGTTGGCCCAGGTCGGCTTGGTCGGCGAGCAATGCTCCGTAGACGCGGTCGGAGATGCGACGCCGCAGCAACCGCAGGGCCTCCGTCTTGGTCTTGCCGACGGTGAGCTGCTTTGCGAAGTAGGCGGAGCCTCCCCCTCTTTCGACGGGACCGATTCAGCCGCGCTGTGATGTGACGCCGATGTCACCAGGAAGCCTGCTGGGATCGCGGGACGTCTGCACTGCGATCCCTGCACGCGTGGTGCTGCTTCACGGCATGACATCGGGCGCTTCGACGGTAAACGTCACGACTTCGACTTCAGCCTCGGAGGGCAGGCCGGGATAGTGGCCCTGGAGCCCTTTCCTGAGCTGGTCGATGCTCGTGCCGTCATCGAGTCGAGCCTGTGCGGCGGTGAGGCGATCGAGGCGGTGGCGTTCGACGCCGGTGACGGTGCCGCTCAACGTGCGGTGGGCGTCGTCGTCCTCGAAGAGGAAGATTGCGGGACCCGGCGCGATCGGATCGTCATAGCGGACGGTGGACGTCTTCCGCCCCGTGGCGATGGCCTCGTAGTAGCGCTTGTTGAACCGGACCATCCGACGCGCATCCGCATCAGGGAAGAAGTAGGTGTCCGGCAGAAGCTTGCGAATGGGGCGCAGTTGCGGCCCATCGTCGGTTGGTACGGCGACGAAGACGTCAGGATGGAGATCGAGAAGCGCTTGGCGGCAGCGGCCGCACGGCGGGATGAGGCCGCGACCCTGATCTCCTGCGGCGGCGATCGTGGCGAGCGGGCCGGCTCCCGCTGCAGCGACGACACCGATTACGACGAGCTCGGCACACGGTCCGCCGGTGAAGTGGTAGACGTTGACCGCCTCATGGATTCTGCCGGCCGTGTCCATCGCCGCAGCAGCTACGGTGTGGTTCGGGTCACTTCCGAGGGCAGCGGCGAGCCGTTCCGCAGCCTCGATAACACGGCGCTCAGAGTCGAAGAGCTTCATGGAGACCATGGCGCCGACCCTAGGGCCCAGCCGCACTCCTCGACCCCAATTATTTTCGCGGGCCTCACTCGCACGCGGTCATTGGCTTGACATCGAGACCCGCATATTAAAGGCGTCCCACTCCGGCTCGTCCCGGACAACCTCAAGACCGGCGTCGACAAGCCCGACCTGTACGACCCGAAGATCAACAAGGCGTATGCCGAACTCGCAACGCACTACGGAGCGTTGGTCGATCCGGCCCGGGCGGCGAAGCCGAAGGACAAGCCGCGGGTCGAGCGGCCGATGCCCTATGTCCGCGACTCGTTCTGGCGAGGCCGGGAGTTCACCTCGATCGAGCACATGCAGGCCGAGGCCGTGACCTGGAGCCAGCAGGTCGCCGGGCGTCGGAAGTGCCGGCCGCTGGGCGGGGCCGCCCCGATGACCGTGTTCGACGCGTTGGAGGCGACCGAACTGCTGCCTCTGCCGCCGACTCCGTTCGTGCTGGCCCGCTGGTCGACGGCCACGGTCGGCCGGACATCCACATCAAGGTCGGCCGCACCCTCTACTCGGTTCCGTGGAAGCTGATCGGCCGCCGCGTCGACGTCCGCTCGACCGCCACGATGGTCCAGGTCTTCCACGACGGCCAGCTCGTTAAGACCCACGCAGCCCTTGACCAGGGAAAACGCACCGACAAGAGCGACTATCCGCCAGAGAAGATCACCTTTCAGATGCGGACGCCGGTCTGGTGCCGCAGCCAGGCGTCCGAGGTCGGCGACGCCTGCCGCGAAGTCGTCGACCAACTGCTGGAGGTCAATGTCCTCTATAGGCTCCGCGCTGCCCAGGGGGTCCTCGGGCTGCGGAAGAAGTACGGCGATACACGTCTGGAGGCCGCCTGCGCGAGGGCCATCGCGGTTGGCGACCCGTCCTACCGCACCATCAAGGGCATCCTCATCGCCGGCACCGAAACCGACCCCGAGCCCGAGCCCGAGCCCGAGACCAGCGGTGATGCTGGGGCTGCGGCCTTCCTGCACGGCCCCGCTCGGCTCTTCGCCACCGTCGCGACCCCCGACGCGACGGATGACGACCACGACGACCAGGTGCGCGACGAAGCCGAGGTGGAAGCCCGATGACCGTGATGGACGCCGCCCTGCGGGAGTCGCTCAAGGCCCTGCGACTGTCAGGCATGCTGGAGACCCTCGACGCTCGCCTCGCCCAGGCCCACGGAGGCGAGCTCGGCCACCTCGACGTCCTCCAGGTCCTCTGTCAGGACGAGATCACCCGCCGGGAGACAGTAGCGTTCCAACGGCGCTTGCAGCGGGCTAAGTTCGAGCAGCAGGTCACCCTTGAGGAGTTCGACTTCACCGCCTCCTCGAAACTGCCCGCCGCCCAGATCCGCGACCTGGGAGCCCTGCGCTGGCTCCACGCCGGTGAATCGGTCATTCTCTTCGGTCCCGTCGGCGTCGGCAAGACCCACATCGCCCAGGCCCTCGGCCACCTCGCCGTCCGCCAGGGCGGCCACGTCCGCTTCGCCAAGACCAGCCGCATCCTCGCCGACCTCGCCGGCGGCCACGCGGGCCGCACATGGGAGAAACGCGTCCGCGAACTCGTGCGCCCCGACGTCCTCATCCTCGACGACTTCGCCATGCGCCAGCTGTCCGTAGCACAGGCCGACGACCTCTACGAACTCGTCTCCGAGCGGCAGGGACGGTCTCTGATCACCACCAGCAACAGGGCGCCCAGCGACTGGCATCCCCTCTTCCCCAACCCCGTCGTCGCCGAGTCCCTCCTGGACCGGCTCATCAACACCAGCCATCAGGTGATCATGAACGGGCCTAGCTGCCGCCCGAACAAGCGGCCCAGGAAACCCACCGACAAGACCAAATAGGAAAAACCGGTGGACGTCGTCGGGATACCTGGCAGTAGAGGCGGTCGCTGGCGGTCCTTCACCCGGACGCGGCGTTTCGGCAATCAGTTTGGATGGCTGTGCCTCAAGCGCTCCGCAGTGGACGCGCGCTTGCCGGCCGCGGTCCCCATCGTGGCCGATGGGGCGCCGGTGGAGTGGGGAACTGCGTTGGTGCGGCGCGTCGCGGTTTCCCACGAAATCGGCCGCCTGTGCGTGGTGGGGTGCGCAGGTCTCTGTGTGCGTTCAGGTCTGGGGTACGCGGTCCAGCCGCCGGTCTCCTCCGGTGACCCACTCCGGCTCGGCCACCAGCAGACGGAGTTGCTCGTCCGCGAGGTCCACGTCGAGGACGTGGCGGAAGCCGGCGGCCTCGGCCTCCGCGAGGGAGTTCGGGCCGCAGTCCGAAACCGCGTGGACGACGCGCCGGCAGCGTGGATCCGCTGTCCACACGGCCTCCACCAGCATGCGGAGCGCGGCGGACGGAAGCCGACCCAACGCGCCCGAGGCGCCACGCACCTCCACGTCGTGGGCGCTGACCGGGTAGGTGTCCCGGAGACGTCCGGCCGCGCACCGTTCCACCTCCACCTCGACGTCGGTGTCCGTGCCCGGTCCGTGCAGGTGGAACCGGCCGGTGAAGCGAGTCCCCGCTGCCAGGACCACCCGCCAGCCGTACGGGGGGTCGAGTGGGGGCAGGGGCGGCACCGTGAGCACGTCAGTCCGCCTCCTTGGCGAGCCGCCGGATGACGCCCTTGTCCAGCTTGCCGGAGGCGTTCCTCGGGACGGCGCCGATGATCTTCAGGTGGCGCGGAAGCTTGTACTTGGCCAGGTGATCGGCCGCGTACGCGCGTACGTCGGCCAGGGTGATCGCCGACGGGTCCTCCGCGCTGATCACCGCCGCCACGGTCTCGCCCCACTCCGCGTCGGGAACACCGACGACGGCGACGTCCACCACTCCCGGCATCGAGGCGAGGACGCGTTCGACCTCGGCCGGGTAGACGTTCTCGCCGCCGCTGATGATCATGTCTTTGAGTCGGTCGACGATGTAGAGATAGCCGTCTTCGTCGAGGGTGCCGATGTCGCCGGAGTGGAACCATCCCTCCTCGTCGAAGGCCGCCCGGTCGGCAGCCGGGTTGTTCCAGTAGCCGGCCGTGACGTTCGGGCCGCGGACGACGATCTCCCCGGCCTCACCGGACTTCACCGGTTCGTTTGTCACCGCGTCGACCACACGGACGTCGGTGAAGGGCATGGGGATTCCGGCGGAGCCGAGCTTCTCCAGGGTGCGCTCCGCCGGCAGGTGGGTGGCGAAGGGGGCGGTCTCGGTCAGGCCCCAGGCCTGCTGGAGCAACACGCCGTGCTCGGCGTAGCGCTGGATGAGCGAGGGCGGCACCGGAGCGCCCGCCACCACCACCGCACGCAGCCGGCTCAGGTCCTGGTCGAAGAGTCCGGGTACGCGCTCCAGGGCGGCGAACATCTGGGCGACGCCGAACACCGAGTTGACGCGATGGGTGACCAGGTCGTCGGCGCACTGCTGCGGGTCGAATCCGCGGCGCACGACCACGGTGCCGCCGCGCACCAGTGTGCGCAGTACGAAGCTGTTGAGGGCACCCACGTGGAAGAGCGGAGCGGCAGCGTAGGTGACGTCGCCTCTGCGCGTGTCGAGGCGCAGTTCGACGTTGACGGCGTTCCACCAGATGTTGCCGTGGGTCAGGACGACACCCTTGGGCGTGCCGGTGGTGCCGGAGGTGAACATGAGCACCGCGGGGTCGTCGGCGTGCTTGACCACCACGGACGACGCGGGAAGGGCGGCCGCGATCAGCGACGACCACGGCTCCCAGCCGTCCGCACCCTCTGTCGGTACCTCCGTCGGTACCTCCGGGTCGTCGTCCACGAGCAGGAAGCGCCGCAGGCCGGTCTCGCCCCGCACGGTGTCGGCGATGTCCCGGTGTCCCTCCTCGCAGACGAGGGTCACCGCGGCGCTGCCGTTCAGGACGGCCCGCAGTTCCGGCTCCGCCAGCCGGAAGTTGACCGGGACGAACACGGCGCCCAGCCGGAACGCGGCCAGCATCGTCACCAGGAAGGCACTGCTGTTGAGGCCGAGATAGGCGACCCGGTCGCCGTCCCCCACCCCGCCGTCCGCCAGCACCGTGGTCAACCGGGCCGACTTCTCGTCGAGTTGGGCGTACGTCAGGTCGCCGCCCGCGTAACGGACGACGACGGCATCCCCGTCGTACCGCGCGTTGCGCGCGACGGCGGCCGCCGGATTGAGGCTGACGCGCAGTCCCGAGTTGGACGGGTGCGGTCTGGTCGCTTCAGGCATGCTCACGTACGGCTCCTCGTTGAGCGTCAGAGGTGGTCGCCGCCGGCGGCGTGCGCGAACCCGCGTACGCCGATGCCGCCGTCGGCAGAGATCGCGTGTCCGGTGATGGGGCCGCTCTGCGCGCGGGAGGCGAGCAGGACGTACGGCCCGGTGAAGTCGCGCGGATCGGTGCTGGAGTCGTGCAACGGGATCGGCATCGGCGGCGTGGCCGGGCCCTTCTTCGCGAAGGAGGCCCCGATCGAGCGGTCCGCGAGGGACAGGGACTCCGGGCCGCGCAGGTCGGTGTTCATGCCGCCGCACGCGACCCCGTTGACCCGGACCTTGGGGGCGAGTTCGTAGGCGAGTTCGCGCATCAGGCCGAGGCAGGCGTGCTTGCTCGCGGTGTAGAGGGGGCCGCCGCCGTTGACGTGGAAGGAGGCGTTGGACAGCGTCATCACGATGCTTCCGCGTGTCTTCACCAGCTCCCGCCAGGCCGCCTCCGCGGCGAGCAGATATCCCTTGACGTTGATGGAGAAGATCTCGTCGAAGGCCGTGTCGATTTCCTGGGCGCCGAGCCGGGTGAGCTGCCGCTGGTAGTCCCATACGCCCGCGTTGGTGACGAGCGTGTCGAGCTTGCCGAAGCGGTCGACCGTCTCGGCGACGGCTCGGTGCAGGGCGTCGGAGTCCCGCACGTCGCCGACAACCGCGTGCACGCGCGACGGTTCGGCGGCCGCGCGCACGACATCGTCCAGTTGGTCCGTGTCCCGGCCGAGGACGGTCACGGAGGCGCCCTCCGCGAGGAAGCGCTCGGCGACGGCACGGCCGATGCCCGAGCCGCCACCGGTGATCAGGGCGCTGTACCCATCGAGCCAGCTCACGGCCCCTCCCCCAGGAACCCGGCGACCAGCGTCTCGAACTCGTGCTGCCGCTCCAGCTGCACCCAGTGGCCACAGCGGCCGAACACGTGCAGCTGCACATCCCGGATCTGCTTGAGCATCAGCTGGGCTCCGTCGAGGGTGATCGTACGGTCGTCGCGGCCCCACAGCAGCAGGGTGGGAGCCTTGATCCTGTGCAGGTCCCGCCACAGCGGGTCCATGCCGCCGCGCTTGCCGAAAGCGGCGTTGTAGTGGTGGTAGAAGGCGATGTGGCTGTCGTCGAGGGAGGCCTCGTAGCGGGCGCGGACGACGTCCTCGCCGAACTGCTTGTGGTCGAAGACCATGGTGCGGATGAACGCGGCCATCTTCTTCTCGCTGGGCCCGCCGCCGTTGTAGTAGCGGAACATCTCCTTCTGGCCCTCGGTGGGCGTGGGGCCGAAGGGCAGCCAGCCGCCGCCGGGTGCCATCAGCACCAGGCGCGTGACACGCTCCGGGTACTGCTGGGCCATCGCGATGGCGGCGGCTCCGCCGAGGCTGTTGCCCAGCAGGTGGAAGGTGTCGATGCCGAGGGTGTCGAGGGCCTGGTGGAGGGCGTCCACGGTGATCTCGGTGATCGACCGCTCCTCCAGGTCCTCGGCCGTAGGGCGGTAACTGCTGCCGAAGCCGGGCTGGTCGGGGAGGACGACACGGAAGTGCCGGGCCAGGGCGGGGAGGTTCTGGTGGTAGTTGCTGACGCCGGAGGCGCCGGGCCCGCCGCCGTGCAGCATCACCAGCACGGGCCCTTCACCGGTCTCCGCCACAGCGATCTCACCCAGCGAGGTGGAGACGCGGTGCTGCTTGACGTCGAGGTTGAGGTCGGTCACGGGTGTCCCCATCAGATGAAGAGCCGGCGGGCTCAGAAGAAGGTCGAGATGTTCTTGGCCAGTAGGATGTTCTGGTCGAGCAGGATCGTGCGGCGGGCGACCAGAAGACGGCCTTCGCCGGTACGGCTCTCGCCCGTTCGGCGCAGGAGGTCGGTGCGGGAGCCGGCGAAGACGTTCTCCTCGCGCTCCAGCCGGTTGCGGTAGACCAGGAACGCCGAGCGGACCCACAGGTCGTCCTCGGTGAACCCGTCGTGCTCGCCGGGGTCGGCGTGGCGCACCATCACGTTGGTCACCAGGTGCCGCGTCCTCGACGGCGGGTCCTCGGCCCAGGCCATGCCGGAGTCGAAACGGCGGATGCGCCAGGCGAGGCTCTCCTTGGTCTCGTCGTAGAAGGCTGCCTCGCCCCGCGCGGCCACGGACAGTGCCTGCTGGCGGCGCAGCCGATTGGTGCGGGTGGGCATCCAGTAGTCGAGGTCGTCGGCGAGGAGGTCGAGCCAGTCGGCGTAGCGGCCGTCGTCGAGGAGGGCGGCCTCCTCGTAGTAGAACTGCTCGACCTCGAAGTGCGTGTCCCGGTCCGCGCGTGTCCCGGCGCGTGCGTGGGTCTGCTCGGTGCTCGTGCTCACGGTGTCATTCGATCCCTTCTCCGAGACGAAGCGGTACGGGCTGTTCCGCTGGGCGGCACGTCAGCCGCGCAGGAGGGCGCGGAGATTCACGCCGGGGTCGGCCAGCCGGGCGGGGTCGGCCGGGACGCGGCGGTCGATCATGCGGCGCGCGGCGCGTACGGCGGACGGGTCGTCGACCGCGGCCGCCGCGACGAGGAAGCCGTCGCGCAGGCCGAATACCGAGAAGGCGGGGTCGTCGAGGGAGCCGCGGAGGACGGTTTCGGTGGCGTCGTGCAGGTGGCCGACGGACTCGACGTGGTGTCCGTGGCGGTCGGTCCAGAACCACGGTGCGGTGGGCTCGGGGGGCGGAGCGCCGAGGAGGGTGGCCGCCGCCCGGGCGCCGTCGTGCTGGGCGGCCTCCCAGTGCTCCGTGCGCGGCAGCAGGACACCGTCCTGGCGGGTGCGTGCCGGGTCACCGACCGCGAGCACCGCCGGGTTGGAGGTGACCTGGGACGGGTCGACCACGATGCCGCGGTCCACCTCAAGCCCCGCGTCCTGGGCGAGTGCCGTGTTCGGCACCATACCGACGCCCAGCACGACCGCGTCGTAGAGCCGCGGTGCGGGTACGCCCTTGAACCTGGCCTCGATACCGCCGTGGCGGTCCGTGAAGGACTCCACGGCCGCCTGGGCGGTCGTGACGCGGTTGCGGGCGTGCAACTCGTGGAGCCAGACGGCCAGTTCGGGGCCGAGTACGGCGGTCAGGGGCGCGGCGACCGGGTCGACGAGGGTGACCTCGCAGCCGAGGCGTACGGCGGTGGAGGCGACCTCCGCGCCGATCAGTCCGGCGCCCACGACGAGCAGCCGGGCGCCGGTCGCGAGGGACAGACGCAGCCGGTCGGCGTCCTCGGCTGTGCGCAGTACGTGGACCCGGGAGCTGTCGATGCCCGGGATCGGTGGGCGGGCGGCGGCGCCGCCGGTGGCGAGGACGACGCGGTCGGCGGGAAGTCGCCGCCCGCCGACGAGTTCGACGGTGCCTTCGGCGGGCCGCAGTGCGACCACCGAGGTCCCGTTGACCAGCCGGACGCGCTGGTCGTCGTACCAGTGCGCGGGCTGGAGGGCGATCTGCTTGATGTCCTTGGCGCCGGACAGGAAGTCCTTGGACAGCGGCGGGCGGTCGTAGGGGAACTCGCCGGCGTCGACGAGGGTGATGTCGCCGTCGAAGCCGCCCTTGCGCAGGGCGGCGGCCGTGCTGACTCCGGCGATGCCGCCGCCGACGATCACGACAGGGCCGGTCATACGGCCGGTCACGGCGTCTGCCCCGGGAAGAGGTAGACCTCGCCGTCGCGGACCTCGACGCGGTGCGGGCAGGTGTCGCGGGTCGCGGGCAGGCCCTGGACCTCGCCGTTCTTCAGGCAGAACTTGCTGGAGTGCAGGGGGCACTCGACGTGTCCGTCCTCCACCCAGCCGTCGGCGAGGGAGGCGGTCTCGTGGGTGCAGGTGTCGTCGAGCGCCCACACGCTGCCGTCGGTGTCCCGCAGCAGGGCGATGTTGTCGGCCGTACCGGTGACCGCCCTGTCGACGGCGATGCCCTCGCCCTCGGGGATGTCGGCGAGGGCGGCCACCCGGATGCCGATGCCGTTGCCGATGCCGTCGCTCATGCCGTGTGCTCCTCGTGCCAGGCGGGGGTGTTCATCAGTTCGCGCCAGCGCCCGTAGAAGGCCCGGCCGGCGGCGTCGCTGTACAACTCGCTGGTCATGCCGGGGTGACGACCATCCTCACGTTCGGAGCCCATGCCCATCTGGTAGTTGAGGGCCACGCCGTTGGTGATGAACCCGTGCGAGACGGCCTGCACCTCGCTCCAGTTCTCGCCGTCGTCCTGCTCGAAGATGCCGCTGGGCCCGAAGGTCCGCAGGTTGTACAGGCGCTGGGCCTCCCGTACCTCCTCGGGCATGGACTTGTCGACGATCGTCCAGGCCCACACCTCCATGCGGTCCGGGCCCTTGGGGTGCCAGATCCGGATGGAGCCGTTGACCGGCAGATAGGAGAAGTTCGGGAAGACGGTCGCGTGGCCGTTCGTGAGCGGGCCCTCGACCCGGGCGTCGCCCAGGCGGGCGCGCAGGGCGTCGTAGTCCGTCCACTTGTGCACGGTCTGGGCGTCGAACCGGTTCTTGGGGTGCACGGGGAAGCCTGCCCCGTGGCCGCCTGCGTCGGAGTACTGGCGGCCGGTGCGGTGCACGACCTCTTCCTTGGGCTTCCTGCCCGGGGGCGAGAGCAGCATGAGCGCCGAGGCGTGGCTCATGTTGACGTGGTACCAGTCGGTGGCGAACTGCTCGGCCGCCAGCTTCCAGTTGCCCTCCAGCACCCACTTGTGGACCCCGCCCACCACGACGGTGCCCTCGTCGTCGTGGTCCAGCATCGCGTCCATGTACCAGGCCATGTCACCCAGCGACTCGCGCAGCGGCAGCGGATCGGGGTTCCAGGTGCCGAAGACCAGCCCGTGGTAGCTCTCCACGTGCGGGACCTCGACCAGGCTCCACTGCTCCTCGTCGAAGGAGTCCGGGTAGCCGACCTTGTTGGGCACGCTGACCAGCGAGCCGTCCAGGTTGTACGACCAGCCGTGGTACGTACAGGTGAAGTTACGGGTGGTGCCGAAGTCGGCGCGGCAGACGCGGGCGCCACGGTGTCGGCAGGAGTTGAGGTAGGCACGGATCCGGCGGTCCCGGTCGAGGGTGACGATGACCGGGTCCTCGCCCATGTACGTGGTGAAGAAGTCACCCGGCTTGTGGAACTGGTCGGTGTGCGCGAGGAACAGCCAGCTCGGCGCGAACACACGGCGCAGCTCCTGCCGGTACAGCTGTTCGTCCGTGAAGATCACCCGGTCCAGCAGCCCGCCCTCATTGTCGACGAGCCCGGAGACGTCGGTGGTGCGCGCCAGGTCTGCCGGGCGCCGCAGGTTTCCGCGCGGCGTCGCCGTCGCCGCGCCCTGGGGGTCGGTCGTGGAGGTCATGCCGTGTAGGCAACCGCAGTGCGGCGGGTGTTTCCACGCGTCGTTCCGCACGGCGGAACGCTCGCTGTCGGCAGACCGTGGCGGCGGGAGAGCGTGGCCGCATGCTTGCTGCAACCGCTGTCTCCCAGAGCGCGGCCGACCCGCTGTCCGGGCTGGTCGTAGGGGATGTCCCCAGGCCCGAACCCCGGCCCGGCTGGTCGCTCGTCCGCGTGGTCGCGTCGTCGCTCAACATGCACGACCTGTGGACGCTGCGCGGCGTCGGCCACCCGTCCGAGCGGCTGCCCATCATCCTGGGCTGCGACGCGGCCGGCTACGACGAGCAGGGCAACGAGGTCCTCGTCCACCCCGTCATCGCCGACACGGACGCCGGCCTGGGCGACGAGACACTCGACCCCGGCCGTGCCCTGCTGTCGGAGCAGCACGACGGCGCCTTCGCCGAGTACCTGACCGTCCCCACCCGCAATCTGATCCCCAAGCCGTCCTGGCTCTCCTTCGACGAGGCCGCCTGTCTGCCCGTCGCCTGGGGCACCGCCTACCGCATGCTGTTCACCCAGGCACGGATCACCGCGGGAGACCGGGTGCTCGTCCAGGGCGCGGGCGGTGGCGTCGCCTCCGCCGCGATCAAACTGGCCGTCGCCGCGGGTGCCGTCGTGTACGCCACCAGCCGCAGCGCGGAGAAGCGGGCGGAGGCCGAGGGCTGGGGGGCGCGGCTGGCCGTTCCGACCGGCGAACGGCTGCCCGAGCGGGTGGACGTGGTCGTCGAGACGGTCGGTGAGGCCACCTGGTCGCACTCGATGAAGGCCCTGCGGCCCGGCGGCACGATCGTGATCGCCGGAGCGACCAGCGGCACCAACCCGCCCGCCGACCTCGCCCGAATCTTCTACCTGCAACAGCGCATCGTCGGCTCGACCGGCTGCACCCGCAGCGAGCTGGTGTCGCTCCTGAAGCTGATGGACGCCACCGGCCTGCGTCCGGTGATCGACCGAACCCTCCCGCTGGAGGAGATCCACAAGGGCTTCCAGCTCATGATCGACGGGCGGCTCACCGGAAAGCTCGTCATCCACCCGCCCGCCCCGGAAGAAGGAGGACGGCGATGACCGCCGCCGCAGTGGGCCTGTCCCACTCTCCCCTCATCGGCAAGAACGACCCGGCGCCCGAGATCCTCGCCGCCGTGGACGAGGCCGTCGAGAGCGCACGAGCCTTCGTCCGCGCCTTCGACCCGGACCTGGTCGTGCTGTACGCCCCCGACCACTACAACGGCTTCTTCTACAAGGAGATGCCCCCCTTCTGCCTGGCCACCGACGCGCACGCGGTCGGCGACTTCGGCTCCACCGCCGGACCCCTCTCGGTCGACACCGACGCCGCCCGCGCACTCGCCCGCGGGGTCCTCGACCGCGGCATCGACCTGACCGTCTCGGCCCGCATGACCGTCGACCACGGCTTCGTCCAGCCGCTGGAGATCCTCTTCGGCGGCATCGACAAGATCCCCGTCGTACCGGTCTTCGTCAACGGCGTCGCCACCCCGCTCGGCCCGGTCAGCCGTATCCGGGCCCTGGGCAGCGCCCTCGGCGAGGCCGCCGCCGGACTCGACCGGCGCGTGCTCTTCCTCGGCTCCGGTGGCCTCTCGCACGACCCGCCCGTACCGGTCCTCGACGGCGCACCACCCCGCGTGGCCGACGCGCTCATCGAAGGACACCCGCCGACGCCGGAGCAGCGGGCCAGGGGCGAGCAGCGGGTCGTCCAGGCGGGCCGCGACTACGCGGCCGGATCGACGGCGATGATCCCGATCAACCCGGCCTGGGACAACCTCGTCCTCGACACCCTGGCCGACGGCCGCCTCGCCGACGTGGACGCCTGGAGCGTCGAGTGGATGGGAGCGGAGGGCGGCGGCTCCGCGCACGAGGTGCGCACCTGGATCGCGGCCTTCGCCTCGCTGGCCGCCACCGGCTCGTACCGCATGACCTCCCGTTTCTACACGCCGATCCCCGAGTGGATCGCCGGATTCGCCGTCGCCACCGCAGAGCAGGAGCCAAACCGATGACCGACCACGAGCAAGCCGTCACCCAGGCGGCGGACCGCCTCCTGGCCGCCGCCGACAAGAGGCAGCCGTGCGGACCGGTCCGTGACCTGCTGGGCAGCACGGACGTCGCCGGCGCCTATGCGGTCCAGCGCCGGCTCACCGAACACCGGCTCGCCGCCGGAGCCGTCGTCACCGGCCGCAAGATCGGCCTCACCTCACCCGCCGTACAGAAGCAACTCGGCGTCGACCAGCCGGACTTCGGCGTCCTCTTCGCCGACATGGACGTCTCCGCCCTCACCGGGGTACCGGCGACGCGGCTGTTGCAGCCGAAGGCCGAGGCGGAGATCGCCTTCGTCCTCGCCACCGACCTCGACGGCGACGACCTCGACCTGGCAGCCGTCCGCGCGGCCGTCGCGTACGCCTCTCCCGCCCTGGAGATCGTCGACAGCCGCATCGCCGACTGGGACATCACCCTCACCGACACCGTGGCGGACAACGCCTCCAGCGGCCTGTACGTGCTTGGTGATTCCCGCGTTCCGCTCAAGGAGTTCGAGCCGCGCGAGGCGACCATGCGGATGTACGCCGACGACGTCCTCGTCTCCGAGGGCGACGGCACCGCCTGCCTCGGCGACCCCCTCAACGCCCTGCTGTGGCTGGCCCGCACAGCTCGCGCGTACGGCGACCCCCTGCGCGCCGGCCAGGTCGTCCTCTCCGGGGCGCTGGGCCCCATGGTCGGCGTCGCCGCGGGCGTCACCGTCCGCGCGGAGATCTCCGGCCTCGGCACGGTCAGCGCCTCCTTCACCGACAAGGAGCCGTCGTGACAAGGACGAAGGTGGCCGTCATCGGCTCCGGCAACATCGGAACCGACCTCATGATCAAGGTCCTGCGGCTCTCCGAGACGCTGGAGATGGCGGCGCTGGTCGGTATCGACCCGGACTCCGACGGCCTCGCCCGCGCCCGGCGCCTCAAGGTGCCCACCACCCACGAGGGCGTCGACGGCCTCATCGCCATGGAGGGCTTCGAGGACATCGACATCGTCTTCGACGCCACCTCGGCAAAAGCCCATCTGGCCAACGCCGATCGTCTGAGGCCGTACGGCAAGCGCCTCATCGACCTCACCCCGGCCGCGATCGGACCGTTCGTCGTCCCCCCGGTCAACCTCGACGCCCACCTGGGCGCCGACAACATCAACATGGTCACCTGCGGCGGACAGGCCACCATCCCGATCGTCCACGCCGTCGCCCGGGTCACCCCCGTCCCCTACGCGGAGATCGTCGCCTCCATCGCCTCGAAGTCCGCGGGTCCCGGCACCCGTGCCAACATCGACGAGTTCACCGAGACCACCTCGGCCGCCATCGAGGCCGTCGGCGGGGCCGCACGCGGCAAGGCGATCATCGTCCTCAATCCCGCCGAGCCGCCGCTCATCATGCGCGACACCGTCTTCTGCCTGATCGGCGACGCCGACAACGACGCGATCCGCGCCTCGGTCACGGACATGGCGGCCGAGGTCGCCAAGTACGTCCCGGGCTACCGGCTCAAGCAGGACGTCCAGTTCACGCCCGTACCGGCGGACGAACCGGTGCACACCCTGCTGCCGCCCGACACGCCGAGGCCGACCACCAAGGTCTCGGTCTTCCTGGAAGTGGAGGGCGCCGCCCACTACCTGCCCCCCTACGCCGGGAACCTCGACATCATGACCTCGGCCGCCCTGCGCACCGCCGAGCGCATCGCCCGGCACGCACGACAGGGGGCCACGGCATGACCACCAGCACGACCAGCCTGTACGTCCAGGACGTCACCCTGCGGGACGGCATGCACGCCGTACGCCACCGCATCGCGCCCACCGACGTGGCCAGGATCGTCACCGCGCTGGACGCGGCCGGCGTCGACGCCATCGAGGTGGCCCACGGCGACGGCCTGGCGGGCGGCTCGGTGAACTACGGGCCCGGCAGCCACACCGACTGGGAGTGGATCGAGGCCGCCGCCTCCGTCCTCCAACGGGCCACCCTCACCACCCTGTTGCTGCCCGGCATCGGCACCATCGCCGAACTGAAGCACGCGCACTCCCTCGGCGTCCGGTCCATCCGCATCGCCACCCACTGCACCGAGGCCGACGTCTCCGCCCAGCACATCTCCACGGCCCGCGAACTCGGCATGGACGTCTCCGGGTTCCTCATGCTCAGCCACATGGCCCCGGCAGCCCAACTGGCCGAACAGGCAAAGCTGATGGAGTCGTACGGCGCCCACTGCGTGTACGTCACCGACTCCGGCGGCCGGCTCACCATGAACGACGTCCGCGAACGCGTCCGCGCCTATCGTGACGTGCTGGACCCGGAGACCCAGATCGGCATCCACGCCCACCAGAACCTCTCCCTGGCGGTGGCCAACTCGGTCGTCGCCGTCGAGGAGGGGGTCACCAGAGTGGACGCCTCCCTCGCCGGGCACGGAGCGGGCGCGGGCAACTGCCCGATCGAGCCGTTCGTCGCAGTCGCCAACCTCCAGGGGTGGAAGCACGGCTGCGACCTGTTCGCCCTCCAGGACGCGGCCGACGATCTCGTACGACCGCTGCAGGACCGCCCGGTCCAGGTCGACCGCGAGACCCTCACCCTCGGCTACGCCGGCGTCTACTCCAGCTTCCTGCGCCACGCCGAGGCGGCCTCCCGGCAGTACGGCGTCGACGTCCGCGGCATTCTCCTGGAGGTGGGTCGACGACGGCTGGTCGGCGGGCAGGAGGACATGATCACCGACATCGCGCTGGACCTGCTGGAGCAGGCGCCCACCGCATCCTGAGCCGAACGGGTCGCGGGTGCCGCGGGTGCGGATCGGCGGCGCGTCAGCGCCCCGAAAGGGGCGCGGGGAACTGCGCGACCAGCCCCCACCGACCTTCACCTGCGACCCGCGGCACCCTGCGGTGACCGTCGGCGGGAGCACGCATTCCCCGGCGCCCGCGCCGACTGACTCACCGGGTCACCGGCGTGCGTCAGCAGGCGTGACGCGCCCAGCCCTGCGACGCGGCGGCGGCGACCTGACGGACCTGGGCGCTCAGCCGCCGCATGTCGATCCGGCCATTCCGGCCGGCGACCGACAGGGCGGCCACCGCCCGCCCGCCGCGGCTGAGCACGGGAGCGGCGACACAGGCCAGGCCCGGCTGGTATTCCTCGTCGTCGAACGCCACCCCTGTACGGCGAATGCCGTCCAGCTCCGCGGACAGCTCATCGGGGTCGGTGATCGTGCGGTCGGTGAACCGCCGCAGCGGCTTGCTCATCGCCTGTTCGGCCGCGTGGAAGTCGTAGGCGAGCAGTACCTTGCCGACGGCCGTCGCATGGGCCGGGAGCTGCCCGCCGATCCGGGACGGAACAGACACGGACCGATGGCCGTAGAGCTTGGCGAGATAGACCACATGGGTGTCGTGGAGCACCGCAAGGTGAACCGTCTCCCGGGTCAGCTCGTACAGGTCGGTCAGAAAGGGCAGCAACGCGTCACGGACGCGCTCGGCCTCCGGCCCGTGCACGGCCTGTCCCAGGCGGTGCAGACGTTCACCGAGCCGGTATCCCGTGCCGTGGCGCTCCACGACGCCGTTGCGCTCCAGCATCCCCAGCACCCGGTACGCCGTCGTCTTGCTCATCTCCGCCCGCCGGGCGAGCTCGCTGACGCCGGCCCCGGCTGCGGACCGGTCACCGAGAGCAAGGAGAAGGCTGACGGCCTTGTCGATGGCGGCCCGATCGTCGCGGGCCGGTCCGGCAAGCGTCGTCGACACAGTGATTCACCTCGTCCCTAGAGACCGGCGTCACTTCTAGTGAACCGTCCGGCAACCTTTACGTGACAATGATGCGAACCGGCAAGGCGTTCGTCAATAATGACGAGATGCACATTAAAAGTGACACCTCGCTGCTCCGGGAGAACGAACTCGTCGCCCGCAACGTGCGGCGCTACCGGCTGGAGAGGGCCATGTCCCTCGGTGAGCTCGCCCGCCGGTCCGGACTGTCGAAGCAGACGCTGTCCAAGATCGAACAGAGCTCGGGAAACCCGACGGTGGAGACCCTGGCCCTCCTTGGGGCGGCACTGGACGTGCCCGCGCGCCGTCTGCTGACCGAGTGGGGAACACCGGTCTACGTGCAGCGTCACGACGAGGGCGAGTGGTCGACCGAGGCGGGCTGGAGCGAGCGTCTGCTGGACGAGACCTACGGCTCGGGTTACGTCCGGGCCCTCGTCCTACGCCTGGAGCGCGGTGGCACGACTCCCGAGACCGTGGCGCCGCACGCCGCCGGCACCCTGCACCACGTCTACGTGATCACCGGGAAGCTGCGCACCGGCCCCCTCAGTGAACCGGTGGACCTGGCGGCCGGGGACTTCGTCCGCTTCCCCGGAGACGTCCCGCACCGCCATGTCTGCCTCAGTGAGCGGGTCGTCGTCCACATGGTGACCACCGTCCCCCAGATCCGCCAGTTCGGCCCCACCGTCACCAAGGGCGTCACGACAGCGCCCCGCGACAACGGGTGACACCGCGACGAAGAGGCGGTCACGCGACCGCCAACGCCGCTCCAGCTCCCTCGATGGAGCGGGCGGGGGACTGTGAGGCAGGAACCCGCGGTGGCACCGGGACGGGGCCCCCCGGCTCGGGCGAAGCCGAGAGTCGGGGGAGGTGCGGACCGGAATCGTCCGCGTTCACGCAGGCAAGGGCGTCAAGTGGTCTCGCGCTGAATGAGGGCCAGGATGTCACCCGCGTCAGGCCCACTCGGCGCCGCCGGAGCCGGAGCCCCGACCGCCTCGAGGATGCCGGCGGTGAGGTTGCCGGCCGCGGTGGTGAGGTCCATCCCGATGGTGGTGAGGGCCGGTACGGCGAGTGAGCTGACGGGGAGGTCGTCGACGCCGATGAGTGCCAGGTCGTCCGGGATGCCGATGTGCTGGGTGCGGCAGCTCGCGAGGACGGCGAGGGCGATCAGGTCGTTGAAGGCGGCGACCGCCGTGACCGGGGTGGCGCCCTGCGTCCACTCAAGGACGGCAGCTCGGGCGCTGTCCCGCGAGTAGCGCATGGTGACCACCTGCGGTGCGGGCAGGCCCAGTTCGGCGCAGGCCAGGGTGGCACCCTGCAGGCGGGGGAGGCAGAAGGGGCGTTCCCTGGGGTCGTCCAGCCCGGCGTAGCCGATGTGCGTGTGCCCGAGTGCCGCGAGGTGCTCGATCTGCAGCCGTCCGATGTTCTCCTGGTTCAGCCCGGTCAGTCCGCTGCCGTCCGGGGTGAACACGCCGTCGAGCAGGGGGATTTCCGCCCGCTGCAGCGACTGCGCGTCAGCGGCCGACAGGCTGCCGAACGCGACCACCACCGCTGGCTGGACGTGCTGCCACAGCTCGGACAGCGGCGTGGCCGTCCCGTCGTGGTGCAGGAACACGCAGGTGTACCCGGCCTCGCCCAGCGACCGGCCGAGGGCCAGCTTGAACTGCTCCATGGCCTCCGCGACGGGGAAGTCCGGAACCACGCAGAGCACGACGTTGCTCCGCCCCTTGCGCAACGCACGGCCCGCCCCCGACGGTACGTAGCCGAGCCGGTTCGCCGTCTCCAGCACACGACGGCGGGTCTCGGCGGAGAGGCCGTGCTCGTCCCTGCCGTTGAGTACGAAGCTCACGGTGGTCTGGGAGACCCCGGCCTCTCGCGCCACGTCCTTGCTGGTGACTCTCGGCAATGTCCCTCCCCGAACCTCTTGCCTCACTTTCGGACACAGGCTACGGTACGGCCATTCGCGAATCTAATACGTATTAGATCGCAGCATCGGTCGCCGCAATGGCCTGTAGGGGATGGACGCCCCCGCACCTGATCTGCCCGAGCCGCCACCCCAACCGATCACCGTCTTCGTACGCGCCGACGGGGTGGGTCCACACGAGAGAGATCTGTCATGGACGACACGATCCCCGTCAGCAACGCCACGACTTCCGGCCGTGTTCCACCCGCCGCCGCTGATCCGGGCCGGTGACCACGGCGCTGCCGCGTCGCATCGCTTCGACCCACCCGAGCCCTGCTGCTCACGCAACGGACAGGGCCCTCACGCGCCCGACGCGGTTACCCCCGCCCGCGCCCTGACCGCCAGGTCCGGCCGACACCAGGTCCAGCGGACCGGCCGGCGACCACCAGCAGCCCTCGTGCAAGGGGCGACGGGTGCCCACACGCGACTCGCGGCCCAGCCAAGACTTTCCTCAGGAGAACACGCATGAACCGCACATCATTGATCGCGCTGGCCGCCGTGTCGGCGCTGGCGCTCGGCACGACAGCGTGCGGCGCCGGCAGCGGCGGGGGCGGAGGCGCTCGCACCACCCCGAGTGAGCTGCGCATCGGCCTCTCGTTCGGGCCGTTCACGCTCGACCCGGCCAAGGACGGCGGCGGACTGCCCAACGTGATGCGTTCGCTGACGAACCAGTCCCTGTTCCACATGAACGCCGACTACACCGCCAGCCCCGCCCTGGTGAGCGACTACAAGTACGTCGGAGACGGGAACAAGGTCTTCGAGTTCACCCTCAAGAAGGGGATCCGCTTCACCGACGGAAGCCCGCTGAACGCGGCGGCGGTCAAGACCTGGCTGGAGTACTTCGCCAAGCAGCCCGGCCCGTACGTCTCCTCACTCGCGATCGGCTCCGTCGAGACCGAAGGCGAGTACAAGGTCCGGCTCAATCTCGCCTCGCCGTCCCCGATCGTGCCCCTGCTCCTGTCGCAGTACGGAAACCGGGGCGCCCTCTCCAGCCCCAAGTCCGTCGCCGATCCCGCGAGCCTGGCGAAGGGCACCTACGGCGTCGGTCCCTACGTCCTGGATGCCGCCCAGTCGGTGACCGGCGACCACTACACCCTGGTGCCCAGCAAGTACTACTACGATCCGTCGGCCGTCCGCTTCAAGAAGGTGACCGTCCGGATCATCTCCAACCCGTCCGCGATGCTGCGCGCGTTCCAGGCCAAGCAGATCGACTTCGGCAACCTGGACGCGTCCACCGCGCCCGCGGCGGAGAAGGCCGGCGTCAAGGTCATGCACTGGCGCAGCGGCACCGTCGCGGTGACGCTCGCCGACCGCAACGGCACCGCCACCAAGCCGCTCGGCGACGTCCGGGTCCGACAGGCGCTGAACTACGCCGTCGACCGCGATTCGATCACCAAGGCGCTGGTCGGCAAGTACGGTCGGCCCACCTCGCAGTACCAGACCGAGTACACCGACCCGGCCCTGGAGAACCGTTACCCCTACGACCCGGCTAAGGCGAAGGCGCTGCTCACGCAGGCCGGTTACCCGAACGGGTTCGACATGACCGTCGTCGACCCGGGAACCGTCATCGGCAACTGGGGCGACCCGACGATGCAGACGGTCGCGAAGGACTGGGAGAAGATCGGCGTCCACGTCAAGATCACCCCGGCGACCACCGACTTCGTCCAGCAGGCCCTCTCGAAGAAGTTCGCCGCGTTCGAGTGGACACCGGACACCTCCCCGACGTCGATCGCGTACTCGACCCTGTACTCCCCGAAGGCCTCGCTGAACCCCTTCGGCGCTTCGAACCCCGAGATCGACGCGCTCTACCGCCAGGGTCAGACCGAGCAGGACGACCAGGCGGCGAAGACGTTCACCAAGCTCAACAGCATGGTCACCGAGCAGGCCCTCAACGTGCCGATCTACGAGTACCACATCCCGTGGGGCATGAACGAGCACATCACCGGAGCCAAGAAGGGCTCCTGGGTGATCTTCGGTGCCGACCTGGGCTGGAAGGGCTGACGATGACCGACACCTCGGTCGACGCGTTGGGAGCGCCGCTCACGCGCTCCCCTCGCGGGCGAACCACACGCAGACGCGGCATCGGAGGCGGCAGGCTGACCCCGCTGCTGGCCCGCCGCGTGTTGACGGCGATCCCCCTGCTGCTGGTCGTGTCGAGCTTCAACTTCCTGTTGCTGTCACTGACCCCGGGAGACGCCGCCCGCCAGATCCTCGGAACCAACGGCACACCGGAACAGTACGAAGCGCTGCGCAGGCAACTCGGGCTCGACCTCCCGGTCTACGAGCAGTACTGGAACTGGCTGACCCGTGCGCTCTCGGGTGACTTCGGCAGCTCGATCACCAACGGCTCTCCGGTCGTGGAATCGATCACCAGCCGAGTACCCGTCACCATGTCGCTCATCGGCGGCTCTCTGCTGGTGAGCGTCGTGGTCGGCGTCAGCCTCGGCGTGTTCAGTGCCGTGCGTGGTGGGGTGCTCGGCAGGGCGGTCGACGCGCTCGCCCTCCTCGGCTGGGCACTGCCCGTCTTCTGGGTCGGCTCGGTGCTGGTCGTCGTGTTCGCGATCAAGCTCGAGTGGTTCCCCGCTCTCGGGTACGTGCCGTTCACCGAATCGACCGAGGAGTGGGCCCGGTCACTGGTGCTGCCGGTGACCGCGCTGTCCCTCGGCTCCGTGGCCGCCGTACTGAAGCAGACCCGGGAATCCATGCTCGACGTGCTCGGCAGCGAGTACATCAGGATGGCCGCCGCCAACGGGGTCTCCCGGACCTCGCTGATCTACCGGCACGCTCTCAAGAACGCCGCGATCCCGGTCGTCACCGTCCTCGGCATCCAGACCGTCGGCCTGCTGGGCGGAGCCGTTCTCATCGAGAACCTCTTCTCCGTGCCGGGACTTGGTTCGCTTGTGGTCGGTTCGGCCCTGGCCCACGACATTCCGACGGTCCAGGCGGTCGCGGTGGTCTTCACCGTGGTGGTCATCGTCGTCAACCTGTCGGTCGATGTCGCCTATGGGCTGCTCAACCCGAGAGTGAGCGCAGCATGACTGTGACCAAGACCGTCCCTGAGACGGTGGCCGATGCCGAACCGACGGCATCACCCTCGGCGAACCCCGGCTTCGTGCGCCGTCTGCTGCGACGGCCGTTGGCCGTCGTGTGCCTGGCGTACCTGGCGGTCCTCGTCGTCATCGCCGTCGGCGCTCCGATGCTGCTGCCGCACGTCGGCACAGAACGGGCCGGCGATCTCGGAACCGTCCTGCACGGCCCGAGCGGCGCACACCCCCTGGGCGTCGACAGCCTCGGGCGTGACGTTCTCGAACGTCTGCTGGTGGGCACCCGGGTCACGTTGGTCGGCATCGTCGAGGCGATGGCGGTCGTCCTGGCGCTGGGCATCCCCATCGGGCTGGTGGCCGGATACGTCGGCGGCAAGGTCGACCGGGCGATCATCTGGGTGGCGGATCTCGTGCTGTCGCTGCCGTCGATCATCCTGGTCATCGTCGTGCTGTCGGTCTTCCCGCAGAGCGTGGCCGCCGCGATGGTGACACTCGGTGTCCTGGCGGCACCGGGTCTCGTGCGTGTCGTACGGGCCGCGACACTGCCGGTGCGTGAACAGCTCTACGTCGCCGCCGCCCGGGTGTCCGGCATGTCGCGGACCTACATCGTCACCCGGCACGTGCTGCCGCGGGTCATGGGACCCATCATCGTGCAGGCGTCCCTGCTGGCGGCGACCGCCTTGCTGGTGCAGACCGGGCTGGCCTTCCTCGGCCTGATCGCCGCGCCTCCGGAGCCCAGTTGGGGAGGCATGGTCGCGGACGGGGTCTCCGCCCTCTTCCAGCAGCCCTGGCTGATCTGGCCGCCCGGCCTGGCGATCGCGCTGACCGTGCTGGCGTTCGGACTGCTGGGCGACGCGGTCAGGGACGCGAGCACCGAGGGCTGGTCCCCGAAGTCCGCCCTGCCGCTGGGCGACAAGCGCCGAGACGCGCCCAGACGAGCTGCGGCTGCCGCAGCGGCTGTCGTGCCCGCGGGCACGAACGACAGCCTGCTCTCAGTCCGCGACCTCACGGTGTCCTACGCCTCGCCGACCGGCCCCATCCGCGCGGTCGACGGGGTGACCTTCGACATCGCCCGTGGCGAGACGGTCGGAGTCGTCGGGGAGTCGGGTTGCGGGAAGACCACGACGGCCCTCGCCGTCATCGCGCTGCTCGGTGGCGGCGGACGGATCGAATCCGGACATGTCTTCTTCGACGGCAGGGACCTCGCGGCCCTGTCGGAGTCCGAACTCCAGGCTGTCCGGGGTGCCGAGATCGGTTACGTGTCCCAGGAACCGATGGTCGCGCTCGATCCCGCGTTCCGGATCGGCTGGCAACTCGCCGAGGCGGTCCGGGCCAACACCGGGATGAGCCGCGCGAAGGCCCAGAAGCGTGCCGTCGAATTGTTGGAGCAGGTGCAGCTCCCCGAGCCGCATCTCGTGGCCCGCCGCTACCCGCACGAGCTGTCGGGCGGCATGGCCCAGCGCGTCGTCGTCGCGCGTGCCCTCGCCGGCGAACCGAAACTCCTGATCGCCGACGAGCCGACCACGGCCCTCGACGTCACCATCCAGGTGGAGATCCTCGATCTGCTGCGCACGCTTCAGCGCGACCGGGGCATGGCCATCATGCTCGTCACCCATGACCTGGGTGTGGTCGCCGACATGTGCGACCGGGTCGTGGTGATGTACGCCGGCCAGATCGCCGAACGCGCCGGTGTGGAAGACCTGTTCGGTAACCCGCACCACCCGTACACCCGGGCACTGCTCGCCTCGAACCCGCACAGCCGGCACGGCTCGGCGGTGCTGCCCACCATCCCGGGCGCGGTCCCGATGCCGGGCTCGTGGCCGCAGGGCTGCCACTTCCGGCCCAGATGCGCGCACGCCACCGAGCGGTGCGGCAACGGCGAGATCCCCCTCCTCGACATCGGCACCTCCCACGAGGCCCGCTGCCTCTACGCCCACCAGACCGAAGGTGTGTGACGTCGTGAACGACGAGACGAATCTCCTCGAAGTCCGCGATCTGTCGGTGCACTTCCGCCGCGGCCACGGCTCGCCCCCCATGCGAGCCGTCGACCGGGTGAGCTTCTCCGTGGCCGAACGGGAGACATTGGGCGTCGTGGGCGAATCGGGCTCCGGCAAGACCACCATCGGCCGGGCCGTCCTCGGCCTGGCATCGCCGACCGACGGACGGATCGGGTTCGCGGGCGAGGACATCACCCGAGCCGACCACAAACGACGCCGCGCCCTCAGCCGCGACCTGCAGGTGATCTTCCAGGACCCGTACAGCTCCCTGAACCCGACCCGGACCATCGCCCAGACGCTGGGCGAGTCGCTCCGGGCGGAGAAACTGGCGCCGGACGAGGTCCGTCACCGGGTCGTCGCCATGCTGGAGCGCGTCGGACTCCCCGCGTCCGCCGCGGACCGTCACCCGTCGAACTTCTCCGGCGGCCAGCGGCAACGCATCGCCATCGCCCGTGCCCTCGTCGCCCGACCACGCCTGGTGATCTGCGACGAACCGGTCAGCGCGCTGGACCTCTCCGTCCAGGCCCAGGTGCTCAACCTGCTGCGGGAGTTGCAGGACGAGTTCGCCCTCGGCTACCTGTTCGTGGCCCATGACCTCGACGTCGTACGACACCTCTCGCACCGCATCATGGTCCTTTACCGCGGCCAGATCATGGAGCAGGGCCCCGCCGAGGCGGTCTACGCGACCCCGGCGCACCCCTACACCAGGACCCTGCTCGAAGCGGCGCCAGTACCGGACCCGGTGCGCCAGGCGGAACGCCGCCTGCGCCGCGTGCGCACGGGCGACAACACCGGCCCCGTCTCCACCTCCGGATGCCCCTTCGCCAACCGCTGCCCACACGCCGTCCCACTGTGCCGCGCCGAACGGCCACCGCTCGAACAGACCCCGGCGGGTACGACCGTCGCCTGCCACCGCTGGCAGGAACTCGGCACCGCCCCGACGGCCGAACCCGATCGCAGGCTCGACGTCGCCACTGGCCGGAACTAGCTCACGGCATCCACCGTCGCCCGCCCGATCCGACAACCGAAACGAGACTTGATGACCATCGTCACCACGCCCGATGGGGTGTCGCTCAACTACGACACCTTCGGCGATCCCGACCGCCCTCCGCTGCTGCTGATCCAGGGTCTCGGGGCCCATATGCTCGGCTGGCGCGCCGACTTCTGCGGGCAACTGGCCGACGCGGGCTTCCACGTCCTGCGCTTTGACAACCGGGACGTGGGCCTGTCGCAGAAGTTCCCGCAGGGCGGCTACACCCTGGCCGACATGGCGAACGACACCGCGGGCCTGCTCACCGCGCTCGACATTCCCACGGCGCACATCGTCGGACAGTCGATGGGCGGCATGGTCGCCCAGCAACTCGCCCTCGACCACCCCACCCGCGTCCTCACCCTCGCCCTTGTCTACACGGCGCCCAGCACGGACTTCATAGGCGGACGCGACCTGGTCGACGAGCGGACCCACCGGCCGTGGGCCCGCAACCGCGACGAGGCGATCGCGCTGTACCTGGAGAACGAAGCGGTGTGCGCCTCACCCGGATACGTCCAGGACACCGCCTGGCTGCGCGAGCTCGGCGGCCAGATGTACGACCGGGACTACGACCCCGACGGCATCCTGCGCCAGATGGAGTCGCTCGACAACTCTCCCGACCGCGCGCCTCGCCTGCACCGCGTCACGGTGCCCACCACGATCCTGCACGGCGACGGCGACCGTCTGATCGGCACCGAGGGATCCAAGGTCATGCACGGACTGATCGCGGACTCGGAGCTGGCCATCTACCCCGGCATGGGCCATGAGCTGCCCCGTCCGCTCTGGCCGCAGATCATCACCCAGATCCGGGACAACGCGGCACGAGGGAGTGCGTGACATGACAACAGCAGTACAGGTGGAAGGCCACGTGGCCGACGGTTTCGAGCCCGTCGCGGACGCCTTCGCCGACAACTTCCGCCACCGCGGCGACACAGCCGCCTCCTGTGTGGTGTACGCCCAGGGCGTGCCGGTGGTGGACATCTGGGCGGGGCAGACCGCCCGGGGCGCCTGGACGCCCGAGGCCCGCACGGTCCTGTTCTCGGTCAGCAAGGGCGTGACCACGGTCTGTCTGCTGATGGCCGCCGAGCGCGGACTGATCGACCTCGACGCCCCGGTGGCGAAGTACTGGCCGGAGTTCGCCGAGAACGGCAAGGAGGCGACAACGGTACGGCATCTCCTCGCGCACCAGGCCGGCCTGGTGGCACCCGAGACGGATCTGACGTGGGAAGACCTGCGCGCCTGGACGCCGGTCGCGGACACGCTGGCCCGGCAGGCGCCGGCCTGGACGCCCGGGACGGCGTACGCCTACCACGCGCTCACCTTCGGCTGGCTGGCCGGCGAGGTGCTGCGCCGGGCGACAGGACTGCGCCCGGGTCAGTGGCTGAGCCAGCACGTGGCTGATCCCCTGAGCCTGACGATGACGTACCGCGCCGATCCCGCGGCCGCCGACTTCCATCCCCTGGCGGACGCGCTGCCCAGCACCGACCCCGAGGCCGCCGCGATGATGGCCGCGGCTTTCGCCGAACCGATGATCGAACGCTCCATCAGCCTGGGCGGGGTCATCGACGCCGCCCGGATCATCCAGTCCGCCAACGAAGAACCGTGGCTGTCGGTGGAGATACCGGCGGGCAATCTCGTGACCAACGCCCGCAGCCTGGCACGGCTCTACGCAGCCACGGTCGGCGAGGTCGACGGGGTCAGGCTGCTGGGCCCGGACATCATCCGCGACGCCCGCATCGCGCGCTCCGAAGGCCGCCCGTTCGTGGGCCCCGACATGAACAGCGGCTGGGGCACCGGCTTCATGACCAGCTCCGGGCACCGGCCGATGATCGGCCCCGGCAGCTTCGGCCACGACGGTCTGGGCGGCTGCCTCGGCTTCGCACACCTGGAGTCCGAGGTCGCCTTCGCCTACCAGACCGCACAGCCCGGCAGCCTGCCCGACGACCGGGCCAACGCGCTCAGCCACGCACTGCGTGCTTGCCTGTGAAGACCGCCTCCGCCGCCGCACGCCCGAACCAGTCCACCGAAGAACCGGAAACCAGGCCATGACGACGACACCGCCACGTCCCACCGCTCCGGCACCCCCGAGCCTGGCCGCCCGCGCGGCGAACCGGCTCCTGACCCGCCTGATGCGGCTGCCGGCCACCCGGTACGGCTACCGGGTCGAGCGGAACATTCCGACCCCCGCGCGCGACGGCGCCGTCCTCATGACGGACCACTACGCCCCCGTCACCGACCGGCCCAAGGGCACCGTCCTCGTGCGCACACCCTACGGGCGCGGGTTTCCCGGCGATCTGGAGGCGAGGGTCTACGCGGACCGCGGGTATCACGTCGTGCTGCAGAGCTGCCGCGGCACGTTCGGCTCCACGGGAGACTTCTACCCGATGGCGAACGAGGCCGACGACGCCCAGGACGCGGTGGCCTGGCTGCGCACCCAGCCGTGGTTCGACGGCCGGCTCGCGACCGCCGGGGCGTCCTATGTGGGCTGGACCCAGTGGGCGCTGCTGATGGACCCGCCTCCCGAGCTGCGCGCCTGCCTGATCGCCGTGGCCCCGCACGACATGCACGACGCGGCCCACGGCAGCGGAGCGTTCCGGCTGGGGGACTTCCTGTCCTTCGCGGAGATGGTGGTCAACCAGGAGCGATTCACCGGGCTGCGGGCCATGCCCCGAATGCTCACCCTGAACCGGCGGCTGGCCCCGGCCTTCGGCGCCCTCCCGCTGGCCGACGCGGCCGACGCGGCGACCGGCCACCGTGCGGCGTGGTTCCGGGAATGGCTGACCACTCCGGAGCGCGACGATGCCGTGTGGGACCGGCTCACACTCGGCGACGCCCTTGAACGGGTGAACGTCCCAATGCGGCTCACCGCGGGCTGGCAGGACCTCTTCCTCGACCAGACCCTGCACCAGTACGAGACGCTGCGTGCCCGCGGGGTCGACGTCTCCCTCACCGTCGGCCCCTGGCCCCATAACGAAGGGGGCCAGAAGGGCATGGGACGCCTACTCCGCGGCAGTCTCGCATGGCTGGAGATTCACCTCGCCGACGAAGCGCCGACTCTCGCGCGGCCCGCATCCCCCGTCGAGGTGTACATCACCGGGCAGGGCGCCTGGCGGCACCTGGACCAGTGGCCACCGTTGACGAGCGAGACCGTGCGCTACCTGCAGCCGGGCGGCCAGCTCCTGGCCGACAAGCCGGGCCAGGGCACGCCATCCACCTACCTCTACGACCCGGCGAACCCCACACCCACCCTCGGCGGCCCACTCCTCACCCTCGACGCCGGAAGCAAGGACAACGCCAGACTGGAGAGCCGCCCCGACGTGCTCACCTTCACCACCGACCCGCTGACCGCCCCGCTGGAGATCATGGGCACGCCCGTCGTCGAACTGGCGCACACCAGGAACAACCCGCACGCCGACGTCTTCGTACGACTCTGCGACGTCGACCCCAAAGGCGTCTCCCGCAACTTCGCCGAAGGACTCCTCCGACTGGATCCCGCCTCGCCCCTCGACCAGGTCCAGACCGTGCGCGTACGACTGGACGCCTGCGCACACCAGGTCAAGGCCGGACACCGCATCCGCCTGCTGATCGCCGGCGGCTCCCACCCCCGGTACGCACGCAACGAGGGCACCAGTGCCACGCCCGGCACCGGAACCGAGCTGCGGCCGTGCACCCACACCATCCACCACGACACCGGCGCGGTGTCCCGCGTGATCCTGCCAACGCCCAACGAGTGAGAACCGGACGCCCGGTCGGAGACGATCCGGGAGGCGCACCCCTTTCCCATCCGGGGTGCGCCCCGCCCCGAACTGAGCCCGTCCAACAGGAGGTCACCGAACTCGGAGAAAGCATCGCCGGCCGTCAGGCCGGTGCTCTCCAGGAGGACCCCCGACTGAACCGCGTCGATGGTCACCGCCACCACCTGGGCGACGAATGGCTGTTGAGCACGCGGAAGACCTCTGCCTGCACACCCTCCTCGATCAGTCCGTGGACGCGGTGCGCGGCGGCGGCGGAGTTCTTGCGGTAGATCTGCGCGGTCGGTTCGTAACCGACCACGTCGTCGTAGAAGGCGTTGGACTGGCGGCGCATCGCCGTGCCGACGCCGGTGAGACAGACCCGGATACGCTGCCTGGGGTCGGGCTCGTCAGATCAAGCCGGAGTGGGCCAGCGGTATGGACGCCGGGCTGAGATTGGCAAGCTGCCGGACGTGAAGGCGGCCATGACCGCCCAGGCCGAGGAGTTCGGCCAAGACGGCCAGAAGATCCTCCCCGCAGCCTGGGCCGCCGGCGCCTCACGCCACCTGCGGCTACTGCCACGGGTGATCCTCCGCCGGGTCTGGGTCGACCACTACTACCGGGACGTCGACGGACTACTGCGCTGGCGGGACAGCCACGCGCTGCCACCCGCCTCGCTCCGGTTCGACTCCCCTAACGACACCGAAGCGCACTGCGCGTCCGATGAACCGACGCATCAGGGCTCGCGACGTAGCAGAGGCCGCCCCGGTCGAGCCGCTGACCAGACCGAGGCGCTCTGGTCAGCGCCGACCATGAGCGGCATCCTTCCGGGTCTTCAATGTCTCCATCCAACCCGGGGCGGATCACTTGGGGCCTCCCCCCGCCCTATGGCTTCCGTCATCGATGTATGCATGATCCTTTCCTTCCATGAGTTCGAGCTGTGTTCGATTACGGCTGCTGAGAAGAGCTGGCTGAGCTCAATGACTTGGTCTCTTCAGCCGGCGTTCGGAAGCTCCCGACCCGAGATGCTGATCCGGACCGGCGCACTTCGATGTCGTGGTGGATCGGTGTGCGCGAACCGCTCAGCGAAAGACCTGTTCCGCCCTGGCGGGCCGCGACGATCTCGGCCGCGATGGACAGGGCGGTCTCCTCGGGTGTGCGGGCGCCGAGGTCGAGGCCGATCGGTGAGTGAAGCCGGGTCAGTTCGGCTTCGGTGAGGCCACCTTCACGGAGTCTGCGGTCGCGGTCCTCGTGGGTGCGGCGTGAGCCCATCGCGCCGATGTAGGCGGCCGGCAGCCGCAGGGCCGTTTCCAGCAGGGGTACGTCGAACTTGGCGTCGTGGGTGAGGACGCACACCACCGTGCGCTCGTCGGTCTCGGTTCGGTGCAGGTAGCGGTGCGGCCAGTCGACCACGATGTCGTCGGCGTCGGGGAAGCGCGTCCGGGTGGCGAACACGGGTCTGGCGTCGCACACGGTGACGTGGTAGCCGAGGAACTTGCCCACGCGCACCAGGGCGGCGGCGAAGTCGATGGCGCCGAAGACGAGCATGCGGGGCGGCGGCACGCTCGACTCGACGAACACGGTCAGGTCCGGCTCGCAGTGGGATCCTCTCCCAGACTCCGTCCGAAGGGACCCCCATCTCGCTCCGCTCGGCGCGACGTCGAAGGTGCCGGTGCGGCTGGCGTTGAGCAGGTAGCGGGTTTCGTTGACGACGGTGCGGTCCAGGTCGGGATGGCGGCCGAGTTCGCCTTCGTACGATCCGTCGGGGCAGACCGTCAGCGCCTGCCCGAGGAGCTGTGCCGGGCCGCGGACCACGCGGGCGAGTGCCACCGCCTCACCCCGGGCGGCGGCCGACAGCGCCGTCTGGAACGTCTTCCTGCCGGGCACGTCCGGGGGTATGGGCGTGACCAGGATGTCGAGGACGCCCCCGCAGGTCAGCCCGACGGCGAAGGCGTCCTCGTCGCTGTACCCGAACCGCTCGCGCACCACCTGGCCGTCCTTGAGGGCCTGGGTGCACAAGTCGTAGACCGTGCCTTCGACACAGCCGCCGGAGACCGAGCCGATGGCCGTGCCGTCGGCGTCGACTGCGAGCGCGGCGCCCGGCCCGCGTGGTGCACTGCCGCTGACGGCCACGACCGTGGCGACAGCGCAGTGCCGGCCTTCCTCGAGCCACCGGTTCAGCTCGTCCGCGATGTCCAGCATGGGAGTTACCTTCTTGTCGTGTTCGAAGTACGCGGTCGGGCCGTCGTCTCAGAGGAGCTTGTCCAGAGTGATCGGCAGGTCCCGCACCCGCTTGCCGGTCGCGTGATACACGGCGTTCGCCACGGCAGCACCGACACCCACGATGCCCACCTCGCCCGCCCCGAGGATGCCAAGGGGTGTGGTCGGGTCCGGGTCGTCGAGGAAGGACACGTCGATCGGCGGGACGTCGGCGTGCACCGGGACGTGGTACTCGGCCAGGCTGGGGTTCATGATCCGTCCGTTGCGCGGGTCGACGAGGGTTTCCTCCGCCATCGCCAGGCCCAGGCCCATCACGATGCCGCCGCGCACCTGGCTGGCCGCCGTCTTCGCGTTGATCACCCTGCCGATGTCGAACACGCCGACCCACCGCGACACCCGAGTCTCACCGGTCTCGGCATCCACGCGCACCTCGCAGAACTGCACACCGGAGGCGGCCTTGATCCACCGCTTGCCATCGCGCATGAATTTCGGGAGGAACCGTGCCCGCCCGGCGATCCGGCCGAGCCGCGTCTCGGATCCGATCTTGGCTTCGACGTGCGGCACCTTCGCGCGCCGGAGGATCTCCTCGTGGCCGTCGCCGCCGGTCTTGCGGGCCATGGACTTCAGCGTCCGCTTCAGCTCCTCGCACGCCTGCAGCACACTGGCGGCGGTGCTCGCCGTCTGGACGGACACACCGGCGGCCGGCCCCATCGGCAGATCGGAATCGCCGTACTCCACACGGACGGCGTCGAACGGCACACCCAGCGCGTCGGCCGTGATCTGGGCCTGCGCCGTGGCCGCGCCCATGCCCATCTCCTGGAAGGCGCAGCGCACCAGCACGCTGCCGTCGGCCGACAGCCGGACCATGACGTTGACCGGCATCGACAACCCCGGGTGGAACGCCGTTGCCACGCCCGTCCCGACCAGCCACCGCCCCTCGCGCGTCGAGCGCGGTTCGGGGTTGCGCTCGTGCCAGCCGAACCGCTCCGCGCCCAGCGCGTACAGCTCCGGCAGCTTGCGGTGGGAGAACTTCTTCTTGCCGTCGATCGGGTCGACCACGGTCTCGTTGCGCAGCCGCAGGTCGATCGGGTCCATGCCCAGTTCATAGGCGAGTTCGTCGATCGCAGACTCCAGGGCAAAGGTGCCGATCGACTCGCCCGGCGCGCGCATGAAGGTGTTCGGCAGCAGGTCGAGCCGCACGATGTCGTGCCGCGCGAGGATGTTCTCGGACGCGTAGAGATGGTGCGCGGGGGAGGTGACCTGCTCGAAGTGGCCGCCAACCCGGCCGGTGCGGGTGAGGCTGGTGTGCAGCAGCGAGGTCAGTCGACCGTCACGGTCTGCTCCCAGCGCGACCCGCTGGATGGAGGGGGTGCGTCCGCCCACCGTGCGGTAGACCGCCTCCCGCGAGAGCACCAGCCGCACCGGCCTGCCGGTCGCGCGGGCGGCCAGCGCGGCGAGGATCGTGCCGGGCCACATCGCGAACTTGCCGCCGAAAGCGCCGCCGACGAAGGGCGCCAGCACCCGCACGTTCGTCCTGGGCACGGAGAACCGCAGCGCGAGGTGGGTGCGGAACCAGTCGATCGACTGCGTCGCGTCGTGAACGGTGAGCCGGTCGCCGTCCCAGACGGCGATGGTGGAGTGCAGCTCCAGCGCGTTGTGGCTGTGCGGCGGGGTGGTGTATCGCAGGTCCAAAGACACCTGCGCAGTAGCCAGAGCGGCCTCCGCATCGCCCCTCTTCGCCTCCCGGGGGAAGAACGGGTCGTCCGGTTGAGGCTGTGCGTCTTGTTCGGAGCCCTCGAAGTCGACCGAGGAATTGGTGACGGTGTACTCGGCGCGCACGAGCGCGGCTGCCTCCCGGGCGGCGGCGGAGGTCTCCGCGACGACCACCGCGATCGGCTGTCCCTCCCAGTGCACCTCGTCGCTCTGCAGGTAGTTCACCGAGGTGCCGGAGAACAGTGAAGTGAGGTTGAACGTCCCGCGCTTCGGCGCCGGTTTCATGGGGGGCGCGTTGAGGTGGGTGACGACGGCGATCACGCCCGGCACCGCGCTCGCCTCGGCGGTGTGCAGGGCGGTGATCCGGCCGCGGCTAATAGTGGCGTGCACGAGTACGGCGTGCGTGAGGCCGGGATAGGAGTGCTCGGCGGCGAACTTGGCCGCACCGGTGGTCTTGGCGTTGCCGTCGACGCGGTCGAGCGGTTGTCCGATCGTGGTCATGCCGCCCTGCCTTCTTCCGTACGGACCAGTCGTTCGCCGCGCGGAAGTCGCGCGAACCGGGTGGGGGTGGCTCTGTCTGTGGCTGTCTTCGATCTCGGCATCAGGCGACGCTCCCATCGGCCAGGAGCCGCCGCAGGGTGGCCACGATCGTGCGCCGCGCGAGTTCGATCTTGAAGGCGTTCTGCGGTCCGCCCACTGCGGTGGCGAGTTCGGCTTCCGCCGCCCGCCGGAAGGCATCCTCGGTCGCCGACTCACCGAGAAGTGTCCGTTCGGCTTCGGTGGCGCGCCACGGTTTTGTGCCGACGCCTCCGAGTGCGAGCCGCACCTCGCTGACCACCCCGTCCTCGACGGCCAGCGCGGCGGCGACGGAGACCAGGGCGAAGGCGTAGGAGGCTCGGTCGCGGACCTTGCGGTAGCGGGAATGCGCCGCGACCGGCAGCGGCGGCAGCTCGATGGCCGTGATCAGCTCGTCGGCGGCCAGCACCGTCTCGATGTGCGGGGTGTCGCCGGGCTCGCGGTGGAAGTCGGCGACCGGGATCCGCCGCACGCCTCGTACGCTCTCGACCTCGACGACCGCGTCGAGCATCACCAGCGCCACCGCCATGTCCGAGGGATGCGTCGCGTTGCAGTGTTCGCTCGCCCCCAGCACCGCACTGCCCCGGGAGAACCCGCCGATCGCGTCACAACCGCTGCCGGGTGCACGTTTGTTGCAGGCGGAGGTCTCGTCGTAGAAGTACATGCAGCGGGTGCGCTGCAGCAGGTTCCCGCCCACGGTCGCCATGTTCCTCAGCTGGGCGGAGGCCCCCAGCAGGATCGCCTGCGCCAGCACCGGATAGCGGGCCCTGACCAGGGGGTCCGCCGCCAGCCGGCTGTTGCTCACCAGCGCCCCGACACGCAGACTGCCGTCGGCAAGTTCCTCGATCCCGGTCAGCGGCAGGCGGGTGATGTCCACGACCGTCGCCGGGTGCTCGATGCCCTCCCGCATGAGGTCAACGAGGTTCGTCCCGCCCGCCAGGAACTTCACGTCCTCGCTGTCCGCGATCGTGCGCAGTGCCGTGGCCGTGTCCGGGGCGCTGAGGTAGGAGAACGACTTCACTTCGCGACCTCCCTGATCGCCGAGACGATGCCGTTGTAGGCGCCGCAACGGCACAGGTTGCCGCTCATCCGCTCCCGGATCTCCGCCTCGTCCAACTCCCCGCCGCCGTCGGCGAGATGCTCGGTCGCCGCGCTGGGCGCGCCGTCCTTGTGCTCGGCGAGCATCCCGATCGCCGAGCAGATCTGGCCCGGCGTGCAGTACCCGCACTGGAAGCCGTCGGCGCGGACGAACGCCGCCTGCAACGGGTGGTCGACCCCTTCGATCGTCGTGATCTCACGGCCCTCGTACTGCACCGCCAACGCGAGGCACGAGTTGATCCGCCGCCCGTCCACCAGCACCGTGCAGGCACCGCACGCGCCCTGGTCACAGCCCTTCTTCGTGCCGGTCAGGCCCAGGTACTCGCGCAGCGCGTCCAGCAGGCTCACCTGCGGTGAGACATCCAGCCGCTGGGCGGACCCGTTGATCCGCAGCTCTATCTCCACCGTGTCATTCCTCCAGTTCACCCGAGGGCTCGTTCTCCAAGGGGGCGCCATCAGGCACAAAGGCCGGGACCAAAGGGCTCTGGCCTGAAACGCTGCGTCTGCTTCGCGACGCTCGCCGATGATGATCGTTTTCAAGTCACGCGCTGTCTGTGGGTGGCGCTGAGCAGCCGGTATGGGTGCGGTGGTCGACGCCGTGGAAGGCCAACACCGTCACAGCGGGGCCGACAACGCCCCGGGGTCGCCCGTTGCCCATTACCGTCCTCGTAGAGCCCGGTTCGGGCTCGTGGCCTTCAGGGCCGGTATGACTCGTTTGCCCCTGTCCTTGATGATCCGGGGGTGCCGTCGCCGGTCCTGGTGGCACCGGTTGATCGCTGATGGAAGCGTGTCCGCCTCCGGGTAGGGCTGCGTAATGTGGCTGCCGATCTCCGGTGCCCGGGCGGGCCACCGCAGCCCGGTACCTCTGCCATCGGCACTGGCCGGTGTGCCGTCTTCGACCGACGGGCCCGGCCTCGTATGCGCGGGGGCCGGCGGGGTCAGTCTGTGGTGAAGCTGGACAGTGCCCCGGCCGGGAGGCGGCTGCCTGCCGAGCCGTGGGGAAGGCTCAGTGATGCGGGCCAGATCGGCGGCGGAGCTGGACGTCAACGCCGCCGATCTGGCTCCTCGGCGCTTGGTGCTGCGGGTGCCGGGAATGGGCGCGACGTCCTCGCCCTGGGCGAGCAGCCAGGCCAGCGCGAGCTGGGCGGTAGTGATGCCCCTGGTGCCGGCCAGACTCCTGAGCGGTTCGATGGCGCGCAGGTTGTACGTGTAGTTCTCGCCCTGCCACCGCTCGTCGGGGCTGAGCGCGTCGTCCGCGGAGTACTTGGTCGCGCGCTGATGGTCAGGCGGCAGCTCGCTCGCGGGCGGGCCGACGGCGCAGGTCCGGGTGCCGGAGGGCCGGAGGGAGATAGGCGGACTGGTCGGGCGAGCCGACGTTGGCGCCGGGTGGAACGATCTTGTCGATCTGGTCAAGGACGTCGTCGGTCAGCGTGACGTCGACGCCTGCGAGCAGGTCGTCGAGCTGCTCCATCGTGCGCGGCCCGATGATCGCACTGGTCACACCGGGATGAGCGATCGCGAACGCCATGGCGAGGTGGGTCGTCGACAGGCCCAGCTCTTCGGCGAGCGGGACGATCTGTTCGACGGCGTCGAGCCGACGCTCGTCACTGAAGCTCGTGAACATGGCAGCGCGGCGCAGGTCGGTCTGCTGACCCTTGCGGATTCGCCCGGTGAGCATCCCCTTCGCGAGCGGGCTCCAGACCAGGACGCCCATGCCGTAGCGCTGGGTGACGGGCAGAACCTCGGTCTCGATGCCACGGTTGAGAATCGAGTAGGTCGGCTGTTCGGTACGGAACCGCTCCAGGCCGCGCCGCTCGGCCACCCATTGGGCTTCGACGATGTCGGAGGCGGGCATCGTGGATGAGCCGATCGCGCGGACCTTACCGCTGTGGATCAGGTCCGAGAGCGCGGAAAGCGTCTCCTCGATGTCGGTGTCCGGGTCCGGCCGATGGATCTGATAGAGGTCGATGTGGTCGGTCTGCAGACGCCGCAGCGACTGCTCGACCGCGGTGATGATCCAGCGCCTCGAGTTGCCCCGTTGGTTGGGATCGTCCCCCATTGGCATATGCAGCTTGGTCGCGAGGACGACGTTGTCGCGGCGTCCCTTGAGTGCCTTTCCGACGATCTGCTCCGACTCGCCGCGGCCGTAGGCGTCGGCGGTGTCCACGAAGTTGATCCCGGCGTCCAGGGCCTTGTGGATGATGCGGATCGAGTCATCGTGGTCGCGGTTGCCGGCGGCTCCGAACATCATGGCGCCGAGTGCATAGGGACTGACCTTGATACCGGTCCGGCCAAGGTTGCGGTACCGCATGTGGGCTCTCCTGAGGTGTGGTCGAGGCCATAGTGAGCACTCTGTCGGTGCCGCACTTTCGATCGACGCGGAACGTCTTCGGTCGAGTCACCCCTAACTTGCACCTGTCCCGGCAGAGCGAAGTGTCGGGGTCCTGGCGGAGTGGACTGATCGTCCGGGTTCAGGATCGGGTGCTGTAGCGGGCGAGCATGAGGGCGACGGCTTCGTCCACGATCGCGGCGTCGGCGGGGTTGGGCGGGATGAAGTCGGTCCGTACGAGTTGGGGCCACAGGAACTGGCTGCAGATCATGCCGAGGAACTGTTCGGCGACTTCGGATGCAGCCTGTGGGTGTCCGTCGGCCGTGCGGAAGTCGAGTGTGCCGGCCTGTGCTTCGGCGTCCAGGTAGTCGCGGAGCCGGTCGAAGAAGGGTCCGCGGTCGATGGCGAAGCCGGTGCCGACGATGTCGGCGAGTTCCGGCATCTGGGGAAGCTCGGTGATGATGAGGCGGCACAGCGCTGCCGTGCCGGACCGCGCGACCAGGCAGGCGTAGTCGCGGCCGATGTGGTCCAGACCGTATCGGGGATCACCGGGCGGGGGCGGTGCTGCGTACTCCACATCCAGCTGCCACTGTTCGGAGGTGACGGCCGCGAACAGTGCGGCCTTGGACGGGTACCTCTTGAAGAGGGTGCCGGTGGAGACGCGAGCCTCCTTGGCGATCTGCGCCAGGGAGGTCTTGTCGTATCCCCTGGCGAGGAAGAGGTCGCGGGCGGCGCGGATGATGCGCGCGCGGTTCTCCGCCTTGATCTGCGCGTGATACCCGGCTTTGGTCTGCGCGTCGCCCCCGGCCTGGCAGGTGCCGCCACCAACTTCCGCTTGGTCCGCCGCCGACATGCCCACGCCCCTCGCCCGTCTCCCAGCCTCATCCTCGCTTTCAGAGGACGGTCATGCCGCCGTCCAGGATAAGGTCCTGGCCCACCGCGAAGGCGGAGACGTCGGAGGCCAGGTACACGACGGCTTCCGCGACCTCCTCGGGCAGACCCATGCGACCCAGCGGGATGCCGGCGCTGATCCCCTCCACCACCGCCGCCTGCACCACGGGGTCCTCGATCCCGAGCTTGGCGGCAGAGTACAGCGGGGTGTCCACCGGGCCGGGGCTGACCGCATTGAACCGGATGCCGTGCGAGGTGAGCAGGTCCGCGTTCCACGACCGCATCAGGGAACCGACAGCCGCCTTCGTCGCGGCGTAGGCGTTCGAATTCCCGTAGCCGCCGTGCGCGCTGTTGGACGCGTTGAGGATGACCGAGGACGGGTTGGCCAGCACGGGCACCAGGGCCTGCGTGAGGAAGAAGACGCTCTTGACGTTGATGTCGAAGAGCCGGTCATAGCTGTCCTCCGTGTGGTCCTCGAACGGCCGCCAGTCCGAGACACCGGCGTTCAGGAACGCCACGTCCAACTCCCCGAAGTGCTCACCCACCTGCTTGGCCAGGGCGCGCTGCGCGTCGAGATCGCGTGCGTCGGCCTGCACGACGGGCACCTTGTCCCCGAGGATCTGCCGCGCCCTGTCGATGCTGGCCGGGGTGACGCCGGTGACCAGCACGTCCGCGCCCTCCGCGATGAAACGCCGCGCGGTCTCCAGACCGATACCGCTGGTGCCGCCGGTGATGAGGGCGCGCTTGCCCGTGAGACGAGTCATGTTCATTGTTCCTTGCCGAGCCGTAAGGTAAGTCGACGGACTCACCTACAAAAGATAACCTCGCGCCGACCATAAGGCAAGTTGGTCCACTTACCATCGGGGTCTGGAGCGGTACGGCCACACCGAGAAGGTGCGGGCGAGCCCTTGCGCGGGACGCCGGCAGCGAGGGCCAAGGCGTTCGCGGGAAGCTCGCGGTGGTCGCGTCGCGGAAGCCGCTCGGTGACCAGGTCGTAGGAATCCTCGACCGCGTCGATGATCAGCCGCTCCGTGACGCGGGTCCCGGCCCCAGTGAGATCCAGTGGCGTTTGTCGAGGTAGCGGCCCGGTGTGATCGAGGCGCAGCCGCGTTCCTGCGCGCGGGCGTGTCCGGGTTCGCACTTGACCGTGATGATCTGGTCGTCCGGGTCGTCAGGGTCTTCGGTGACGATCAGGAACACCCTGCCCGCGACCTTGTACACGTCGAGTCCCGGGGTGAAGGGGTATCCGCGACTGACACCGGGGAGGGCCAGGGCCACCCGGCGGGCGGTGCCCTGGAGCCGGTCACCGACCGCGCTCACCGGACCGCCCCCGGGCAGCTGCCGTAGGTGTGCGGGGCGACGGGCTGTTCGGCCTTGGGCAGTCGGGCGACGACGAGCCGGTAGGAGTCGATGACGAGCTCCCTGTCGACGCCTTTTCCGCTCTCCACGGTGATCCAGTGCTTCTTGTTCATGTGGTAACCGGGGGTGATGTGGCTGTACTGCTCCCGCAGGGCGTGGGCCTCGCCGGGGTCCGCCTCGAGGATCACGACGGGCCGCCCCGGCACTTCGGTCATCAGCATGAACACCTCGCCGCGCACCTTGCAGACCTCCCCGTCGGGGCCGAAGGGGTGCTCCAGCCGGGCTCCGGGAGTTCCTCCGCGCAGTCGGCGGCGGTCTTGTGCAGGGCCGATCCGTTCATGGGTGGCGAGCCTTCCCAGGTGGTGACGGACTGTGGCATCGAAGGATGCGGAGGGCACGCGCGCTGCCGCAGTGGCACGTCCCACCCTTCTCTCGAAGCTGACTAAAATGGCCGTAGGCTGCGGACATATGATGGTCGACAGACGACACCCCGACCCGAACGGAATCTCGGCCGGGTCGACTGCGGTTCCGCTGTTCGGTTTCCAGCCCCCGGTCGGTACCCCGTACGGCCTCGTTGAGGGTGGGCACACCCATGTGATGAGGCGTGCCCCACGAGTGCTGGTCAGGCCGGCGTCGGCGAGCGCGACTGCTGCACGGCCGTATCGACTTCCGCGCCGCGAAGGTCGATGGCCGCGAAACTGTCGGCCGAGGACGCGCCGTTCGCCTTTCGCGCGCAGCTCTGCTTACTCGTCGAGGAACTGCAGGGCGTGCTTCAGGAACCGCTCGGGGTATTGGAAGTGCGCTCCGTGCCCGGCGTCGGGGTAGATGAGCAGTTGGGCGTCGGGGATGTTCTGGGCGAGGTGCCAGGAGTTGATCGAGGCGATCATCACGTCGTTCTCGCCGTTGAGGACCAGCGTCGGCTGGGTGATCGCGTTCAGGTAGGCGTAGGGATTCTCGCCCGGTAGCGGTTCCCCGTAGGCGGTGGCCGCTTCGAGCTGCGCCTGTGCGACCGCGAGCGAGCTCGGCGGGTCCTGGTCGGCCCGCTGGTGGCGGCGCTCCCAGAAGGCCCGGCCCGCTTCGACCGCGGCTTCCGAGCGGCCGAAGAACAGGAAGAGGAAGTCCTCCACGGTGGGAACCGCATTCGTCGCCACCTCGGGCACCTTGGGGTCCATCGTCGGGTCCCCGCCCCGCAGGCCGGTGCCGACCAGGATGAGCTTGCGCACCAGTTCGGGGTGGCGCAGCGCGACTTCCTCCGCCTGCCAGCCGCCGATCGAGAAGCCGAGCAGATCGACCTGCTCCAGCCCCAGCGCCCGGATGACCGCGGCGATGTCGTCGGCCATGTCCTCCATCCGGTTGCGCGGTGTGCCGGACGAGGAGGCGATGCCGCGCCCGTTGAACAGGATCACCTCACGGCCTTCGGCCAGGCCGTCGGTGAGCAGGGGGTCCCAGTGGTCCATTCCGCCGCGGAGGTGCTGGACGAGGAAGATCGGGACGCCGGAGGGCTTGCCCCAGCGCCGGTAGGCGAACCGGTCGCCGTCGACCTCGACGTACTGGGTCGGTGCGGTCAGATGCGTATCACTCATGGCCTGAGCCTTTCTGGAGCGGGTGAGCAATACGATGACGACCGTAATTCAAAAAGTCAACCTCTTAGATGTGGATCGACATCTATGTATGCTTGGCCGTCGAGCGTTGAGCGTCGACCGTGGAAGGGGCGGGCGCACATCCGATCACCGCGATCCCGAGGCCCGCGGAACCAAGAACCATCTTTTTCAGGCTCATCTTTCTGATACCTCCGGCTTGGGAGCTCATCGGAGAAACTCCGGAACATGCGGCACGAACTGCTCGTGGTGCTGGAAGACGCCGCCATGGCCGCATCGGGGTAGATCCGAAGTGAGGCGCGACCAGAACGAGTCGCCGGACTAAGGAGAGGTCCATCGGTGCTTGATTTCCCCGGCGAGGAATCGCCTTGAGCTAGGCAGCGACCCTCTCGGTGAGGTGCCGGATGCAGCCTGCGTGTTCGGACCCCGGCGGGCGGGGCGGGGCCCTCCGACCGGAGGTCGGCGGCCGGCGGCCGGGCCGCCGTTTAAGCGTGCCCGGTCGCCATGGGGACCCTGGTGGGCCGGGGATGGAACTCACCCGGGGTGTGTCGCCGGCGTCCACGGGCACCCTGTGGGGCGCTGCGGTCGGTCGTGGGCGCGGCCGGGGGTGATCAGAGGGCTTCGCTGACCCGGCCGATGTACTCGCCCAGCTGGTACTCGACGCCGAGGCCCTTTTCGGCGACCAGTGCGCCGAGCCCGACCGCACGCGCGCCGAATCCCGGCTGCGTCAGGGTGCCCGCGAACTCGCCGAAGGCGGCGACCAGGTGGGCGTCCGGCGGCAGCGTCGCCCGGTTGACCTGGTACTTCGCGGTGGCAACTGCCTGCCGGTCGAAGGAGGCGAGACGGGCGACCGTCGCGTCGACGAAGGCGTCGAGTTCCGCGTCGGGCAGGGTCCGGGTGACCCATCCCCAGCGCTCGGCCAGGTCGGCGTCGTAGTCGGCGCTGGTCAGGATCGCCTCCAGTGCGCGGTCGCGCCCGAGGGAGCGCGGGAGGCGCTCGCCGCCGCCTCCGCCGGGGACGAGGCCGAGGCCGACCTCGGGCTGGCCGAAGAACGCCTTCTCACGGCTGGCGTAGCGCAGGTCGCAGGCGAGGGCCAGCTCGTTGCCGGCGCCTCGGGTGCGGCCCCGGATGGCCGCGATGCTGACGAACGGAGCCTTGGTCAGCCGCAGGACCATGTCGGTCCAGACTGGCTTGTCGTCCTCGTGCTCGGGCAGGGGGATGTCGGCGGCCGCGGCGGCGTCGAAGTGGTTGACGAAGAAGTCGGGGAGTTCGCTGGCGAAGACGACGACCTGGATGTCCGGGTCGTTCTCCAGCTCCGAGACGATCTTGTGCAGCGTCACGATCGACTCGGGAACCACCAGGTTCACGGGAGGATTCGAGAACGTGATCCTGGCGGTCCGCGGGGTCGTCCGCTCAAGGCGGATCGTGCTGGGCTGGCTCATGGCGTGGTTTCCGTTTCGTGTTTCGTAGGGGGCTTGGGCTTGCGTGGCCGTGATCGCGTTCGGCGGCCACGGAGCTGTTGCGCATGGTGGGGTTCGGGTGTCGCCGACTCGTCAGTCGGAGCTGCATCGGCTGTCGCGGGCCCGCCTGCGGCTGTGCGGCATGGTGTGGGCTCCGTTCGTTCGCGCTGACGGCGAGCCACTGCCCGGCCCCCACCATATATCTTACGGTCGTAATGCAATAGGCCGAGAAGCGGCTCAGCAGGCAAGACCCGACACGCGGGCAGCCCCCGGCCGACCGTTTCACACGTATGACCAACCGGCGAATCGCAGATGCCGTGCCATGGCGTTCCCTTGGCGGACGCGTCTGGCGGTTGGCCGGTGGGGGCGGGTGCGCCTCAGGGGAGCTGCGGGTAGAGCACCGAGACGCCCCCGGCAAGTGCCGCCTGCGCCTGGCGGGCCGCGTTGTCGGCGAGGATCTCGTAGGCGCCGGTGGCGATGCCGTCCACGGCGATGCGCGCAATGTCGGCCGGATCGGACTTGGCCGCGTCGACGGTACGGACCATGTCGGTGTCCATATAACCCACGTGCAGACCGGCCACACGGATGCCCTGGTCGGCGAGTTGCAGGCGCAGGGTGTTGGTGAGCGACCACTCCGCGGACTTGGCGGCGCAGTACGCGCCGAACTCCGGGAAACTGACCCAGGACAGGCCGGACAGGACGTTCAGCATGGCCCCGCCGCCGTTGGCCGCGATCTGGGGTGCGAAGGCGCGGGCCACCGTCAGGGTGCCGAGGTAGTGGGTGTTCATCTCCAGGCGGATGTCGTCCAGGTCGGCGGTCAGCAGGTCGGCGCCGGTGGAGGAGCCCGCGTTGTTGACCAGGACGGTCACGTCGCCGGTGGCCGCGGCGGCGGCCGCGACGGAGGCGGGGTCGGTGATGTCGAGTGCGATCGGCTTGGCGCCGGGCAGGTCGATCTGGTCGGGATTGCGGGCGCCGGCATAGACGGTGGCGCCGCGGCTGAGCAGTTCGGCGGCGAGGGCCCGGCCGAAACCCCGGTTCGCTCCGGTGACAAGGGCGGTGCTGGCGGAGAGGTCCATGAAGGTTCCCGGTGAAGTCGAGAGGAGATGACCAAAGCACTGATGGCATGGATCCAGGTGACCGGTCCGTTAAATTACGATCGTAAGAATAAACAGGCTGGGTCGGTGATCGCAACCGATCCGCTGCTGAACGACCCTGCGGCGGGCTCCTTCCCGGAGCACCGTCACGGAGCAGTTGTCCGGCTAGAAGTCTGCTGAAAATCTCGCGTTCTGGCCCCGGCTCGGTGGAGTCGGGGCCAGTCTTGTAGGTATGCAGGGGGAATGGGCCGGGGAGATGGTCGG
>NZ_JARAXP010000002.1:0-791645 GCF_033793965.1 Streptomyces sp. ME02-8801-2C
GGACGACACGGCGTACGCGATCTCACGCGAACTCGACTCCTCACGATCGAACATCGAGGTAACGCTCCGCGACGGCGCCCCAAGATCTGTGCCAGAACCGGGAAGTGACACCGCTGCCGGGACGGGCGGGGCCTGATCCTCGGGAGGAGAGGGCCAGGCTCGCACCTCTGTGCGTTGTACCGATGGACACAGACATCTTCTCGCTCACGGTGCGGACGCCCCTTGACACCGGGAGTGCCCCATGAGCAAGGTCTTGATCATGAATGCTTCCGCTGATCACCCGTGCGCGTCCTCCGCGCTGGTGGAGCGGCGCCATGTCGATCTGTGCCGGGAGTCCAGCGCCATCTGTCGCTGATCCCGCAGATCTCTCCCGTCTTTCTGGCCTTTCCCAGGCTCCTCCTACTTCGTGCCACGCGCGCCTCCGTACCTATGCGCGTCCGCGCGCACTGACGGGTCGGCCCCTGCCCTCGCGCGCTCCACCTACGTTCTCGAGGAACAGTCATGTCCTATACATCGCGTATACCCGATACCTCCTCCTTGTCTTCCGGGGCCGTCCCGCCCGCCGACGTCCGGGGCATCTCCCGGCGGCTGTTCGGCGGGCTCGTCGGCGGTGGCGCCCTGACCGCTGTGGCCGGACCGGACGCGGCCGCGTCGGGCACGACGCACCCGTCCGCCGCGCCGGTTCAGTGGCTCTGCCCGCGGAAGCGTTCGGGCCAGATGCCGGACTTGCCGGGGGCGATCACGCCGCGCGGGTCGAGGGCGTCCTTGACGCGCTCGTGGAACTTCAGCAGGGCGCCGTCGCCCCAGTTGTAGGTGGACATGACGTCGTCCATCAGGGCGTTGTGCGTGCGGTACTCGCCGTAGCCCTCGGCGGCGGCCTCGCGGATCAGGAGCCTGATCAGGTCGAGGGTCTCCTGACGGGATTTGGGGTCGTGGGTGTCGTAGAGGAAGAGGCCGATGCGGTGCATCTCCCGCAGGCCGATGATGAACTGCGCCGCGTAGTCGGTGCCCCACTCGTCGGTGCGCCGGCGAACCATCCTGAACTGCTTGAGCGCGTCCTCGCCGTCGGGAGCGGAGACTGGGGAGAAGGCGGCGGCCGCTGTTGGGGATCCAGTCCAGCAGTTTGAGCTCGTCAAGGCCGGTGATGTCGTTGTTGATCTTGTGGCGGTCATGGAGGGCGTGTGCGCCGCGGTCGCCGGCTTCGGGGCGCTCCTCGTGAGTGTGGAACCTGGCGCCCGGGATCTGCCCGAAGGCGTCCTTGATCATCCCGTAGGAGGTGTCGATCACCGGCGGTGGGCCGTAGAGGGTGCCGTAGAAGTTCCAGTAGCCGAGGTCCAGCTCGCGCTTCATCCGCTCGATGGCCTCGGCGGGCAGCGGGCCGTCGCCGTCGTACCACTCGGTGCGGTGCGAGACGACGCCCGCGTCGAGGACGCACTCGGCTATGCGGATGCCGGGGTAGCGGACCTCGGTGTACGGCGACTGGGGTCGGCCAGCACCCTGCGGGCGAGACCCAGCGCGTTGGTGCCGACGGCGAGCTGGGCGGCCTCCAGGCCGCCGACGAGACCGCAGAGGCGGCTGTTGCCGTCGTCCGTCAGCAGGTAGCGGGGTTTGCCCTCGAGGGTCGGCCAGGGCAGCAGACGGGGCATGGTCACGCCCTTCGGACAGTCCATCAGGCAATTATGAGGAAGAAGGGCATCACGGAAGGTCGGGTGGCATCGGGGCGGGCGCTGTCCCTGACCCTGGCCTGCGCGGGCAGTGAGCGGACGACGGTGTGTGATCGGCGAGCTGCCGGCGCGGCAGACGGTTCTCCGTCATCGACTGGTGCAGGGCGCCGACGAGTGCTTCGACCTCGCTCCGCGGCTGGGTGATCTCTTCGGTGTCGGCGGCCCGCAGCTCATTGGGCTTGCGGACCTGCTGGCGCAGCCGGTTCTCGCTGTCCGGTGTCCGGCCGTGGACGCGGGCCTGGTCGTGGAAGGCGTTCTTCAGATCCGGATGGCGCCGGTGAGCGCCTGCGGGGCACCTGTGCCTCCGCCGCGAGCGCGACGTACCTACCAGCTCCACACGCGCCGGGTCGCGGGTCCGGCATTCCGTACAAGTGGTCCTGGCGGCCCAGCAGGGGCTGGACAGGACGGGACGAGCGCAGGCCCCTCGCTACGCGTCGCTGTCTCGCTGGGCACTCTTGGGCCGAGCCGCAGGACAGGAGGATAATGGCTTACATTCAACGATCCGCTGCCCGAGGTATGCGCGGGCAGCGGATCGCAGACAGTGGATCTCCGTGAGAGCGAGATGAGCGATCATGGGCCAACGCATCGCCGCTGACCGGGTGACGAGGCCGCTCGCAGAGGTGGACGGCGAGGCGCTCACGGCGCGCGTCACCGTCGATGAGCATGGCACCGTGACCGGCTGGAACACGGGGGCCGAGCAGTTGCTGGGATACTCGGCTGCTCAGACCGTGGGGCGATCAGCGGCCGATCTGCTGGCTGAGCCGATCCCGGCGCAGGACCTGCGATCCCTCGCGGAGCTGCCGAGATGGCATGGCAAGCTCTCCGTCCGGCACCGTGACGGCCGGTGGCTGGAGATCAGGGTCCTTGCGCACCACAGGACGCCGGAGACCGGTACCCGCGAGTGGTTCCTGGTCGCCGCCCTGACCGGGCAGCAGCTCCGGCCTTCCGACGACGACCTCGTGAGCTGGAGCTTCGCCCAGTTCCCGTCCTGTGCGCAGGCGCTGTACGACACCAGTCTCCTGGTGCGGCGGGTCAACGAGGGCACGGAACAGATCATGGGCCTCACCGAGGACGACGTGCGTGGATTGCACCTCGACGAGACCTGGGACAGCCCGGTCGCTGATCAGCTGGCACAGGGCCTGGTGCGGGTGCTGGAGACCGGCGAGCCGCAGTACCGGGAGCACTTTGTGCGCGCCCCCGGTGAGAGGCGCGAGCACGCCTGGTCGACCGTTCTGTCGCCGCTGCGGGACCGGGCGGGCGAGCTGCGCGGCGTCTGCCACACCGCGCGCGACATCACGGAGCAGTACTGGGCCCGCAAGCGGCTCCAGCTGATCGCCGAGGCCGGCCGCCGCATCGGCACCACCCTCGATGTGATGCGCACGGCGCAGGAGCTGGCGGACGTCGTGGTCCCGGAACTCGCCGACTTCGTCGGCGTCGACCTGCTGACCTCCCTGGACGACCTGCACGAGCCGCCCCCGGGTGGCGTGCCGACGGCCGGCCATCTCGTGCTGCGGCGCGTCGCCCACCAGTCCGTGACTCCGGGCATCCCGGAGGCGGTCCTGGGCCTGGACGATGTGGGCGAGTATCCGGAGGGCTCCGCACCGGTCGAGAGCCTGCGGTCGGGGCGGCCCGCGGTGCACCGCACGACCGACGCTGCGATTGCCGAGTGGATCGCCCGTGACCCGGCCCGCATGTCCCGCCTCTGCGGACTCGGCGCCCATTCGGTGATGACCGTGCCCCTGACGGCACGCGGAACCACACTGGGCGTCGCCGTCCTCGTCCGCTACCACCATCCCGAGGCCTTCCAGCAGGACGACCTGGTGCTGGCCGAGGAACTGGCGGCCAGGGCGGCCGTCTGCATCGACAACGCCCTCCGCTACACCCGGGAACGCGGCACGGCGGTGATGCTGCAGCGCAGCCTGCTGCCGCAGCTACTGCCCGAGCAGGCGGCGGTGGAGGTCGCTTCCCGCTACCTGCCGGCCGGCGGGCACGCCGGCGTGGGCGGTGACTGGTTCGACGTGATTCCGTTGTCCGGGGCGCGGGTGGCCCTGGTCGTCGGCGATGTCGTCGGTCACGGCATCCGCGCCTCCGCGACCATGGGCCGTCTGCGTACGGCCGTACGTACCCTCGCCGACATCGACCTGCCTCCCGACGAATTGCTCACCTACCTCGACGACCTGGTGGCCCGTCTGTCCACCGAGCAGGAGAGCGCCCAGCCGGCCGGCCGGTCCCCGGAGATCGGCGGCGACGTCGGTGCGACCTGCCTGTATGCCGTGTACGACCCGATCTCCCGGCGCTGCTCACTCGCCCGGGCCGGACATCCGCTGCCGGCCGTGGTGCGACCGGACGGCACCGTCGAACTCGTCGACCTCCCGGCCGGCCCCCCGCTGGGGCTGGGCGGCCTGCCCTTCGAGGCGGCCGAGATCGAGCTGCTGGAGGGCAGCCTGCTCGCCCTCTACACCGACGGCCTGATCGAGTCCCGGGACCGCGACTTCGACGACGGCCTCGACCAGCTCTGCCACCTGCTCACCCGCCCGGCGCCCTCCCTGGAGGCCCTGTGCGACACGGTGCTCGCCGATCTCCTGCCCCAGCGCCCGGCCGACGACGTCGCGTTGCTCCTCGCCCGCTCCCACGCACTCGACGCCTCCCAGGTCGCCACGTGGGAGATCCCGGCCGACCCTTCCGCCGTCGCCCGGGTCCGCAAGGACGCGGTGGCACAGGTCGAGGCCTGGGGGCTGGACGACGCCGCCTTCGTCACCGAACTGGTCGTCAGTGAACTTGTCACCAACGCCATCCGGTACGCGGAACCTCCGATCCAACTCCGCCTGATCCACGAAAGAAGCCTCATCTGCGAGGTCTCCGACGGCAGTAATACGGCCCCCCACCTCCGCCGCGCCCGCACCTACGACGAGGGCGGCCGGGGCCTGCTCCTTGTCGCCCAGCTGACCCAGCGCTGGGGCACCCGCCAGGGCACTCAGGGCAAGACCATCTGGGCGGAACAGACCTTCGAGCCGACCCCGCCCGGCCCCTTCTGACCCGCGCGGCCATTTCTTCCTCATCGCCGGACGCGAAGCAGTCGACGAGCGGACGCACCATCCCTCGATCCGCGATCGCGGCTGGGGGCCTCGAGCATGTCGGACAGAACGTCCTCGCGCCTGACGCACCGGTCCAGCCCATTGCGTCCTCGGACTGCCTGACCAGGTACGCGCTCGCGGCCGACCTGGGAGTCGAAGTCATGGGTGATCCGATGGGAGCGGGTGTGGTCGCCGACGACCACCGTGCGGCCGACGGCGACCACCCGGCCGCCCGCTCCAAGCCCCAGGGGAACGGCCAGGTCGTGGAGGGCGTCGTACGGCGTTCCCGACCAGACGCGCAGCACAGCGTGTGTGTCGAGGAGACTGAGCCCCTGCTCATGCTCCCTGTCCAGACGGACGATCAGGAGGTCCAGGCCCTCCAGGACCTCCTGCTCGCGCTCGCTGTAACCGCTCATGGGGGTGCCCTTCTCGTAGCGGCATGGGAGGCGCGGTCGACCTGGGCAGCCAGGGCTTCCCACGACGGCTCTGCGGCCACCATCTCGAGGCGTACGGCACAGCGCCACCTCCAGACGGAGAGGGCGCCTGCTGCCGACGACCGTTCGGACCTCCCAGCCAGGCGTGTCAACGGACGCGATCGCCCTTCGACGTGCGCTGCGTCCTGCGGTAGGTGGCGGGGTTGGTCCCGAAGCGGGACTTGAACGCCCGGGAGAAGTGGGAAGCATCCTTGAACCCGACGCGCAGCGCGATGCTGCTGATGCTCTGAGCGTCGTATCCGGCCCCCGACAGCATCGCGCGGGCGCGGTCGAGCCTGAGGGCGTAGAGCCATGCGCGCGGTGTGGTGTCGGCCTCGCGGAACAGCTCATGCAGATAACGCAGTGAAAAGCCCAGGTCCTGACTGACGGCCAGCAGCGTCAGGCCGGGGTCGTGGAGCCGGTCGGCGAGGTGGGCTTTGGCCCGGCGAAGATCACGTCGGTGAACGGCCGCACTCGCTTTCCCGGGAGATCGAGAAGGTTCCTCATGAAGGATGCGGTGGTCGCCTCGCCAAGGTCACGACCTTGTTCGGCCAGGGCGCGCAGGACGGGGCTGACGAAGGCGCCCGTGCCGCGCGCGGTCCGGAATGGTACCGCGGTGACGTGCTCGGCGACGGCGCTGCGGGAGGTGAGCATCGTGCGGGGTATCTGAAGGACCACCGAGCGGAACGGGCGATCGAAGCGGAACACGTAGGGATGGGCGCTGTCCACGAGAGCGAAGTCCCCGGGACCCATCTCGGCGGCTCGGTCGCCTTGCCGGAGCCTGGCCGACCCTTCGGTGAGCAGCGTCAGGAAGAAGTCCTCTCCTGCCGCCCTCCTGACGAGGTCAGGCGTACGAGCGGCCTCATGTGGATCCGCCCGCATGGTGCTGACCAGCAGCCCGCCCGTCACCTGGGCGACAGCGGATGCAGCGAAGCCGTGCTTACCTGGGACGGGAGCCGTGTCGGGCAGTGCGGCCGCACGCATGGCGACGAACGCCGTGCGGGTCACCTCGCTCCAGTAGTCCCACGGGTCATGGTCCAGGCCGAGCGTGGTGAAACGCCGCTCGGCGTCCGCACCGGCGTTGTCGCTGCGCTGTGGTGCCGAAAAAGGCGCGCTCCCAGTCATGTCATGGATTCCCAGGTTTCCTTAGCGTTACCGCACGGCTCAGAGGATGCCACGCATGGAGTGGCACGAAAAGGGCCGTTCAGAGAGGAGTGACCCATGATCACCAATATCTTCTCGGAGCAGCGGAACGGGCTTCGTTTCGATGTGTTCGCGGGTTCCGAAGCGGCTCTGTCGCCGAACTGCGTCCTCATCAGCGGCGAGCACGACGCGATCCTGATCGACGTGCAGTTCGTCATCGACGAGGCACGCGAACTCGCCGAGCGCGTCCGTGACAGCGGTAAGCAGCTCAAGGCGGCCTTCATCACGCACGCGCACCCGGACCACTACGGCGGCATGGGTGAGATCGCCTCCGCCTTCCCGGGCGCCCGGATCCTGGCCCGGCAGGGCGTCATCGACGGGATCCTGGAGTGGCCGGCCAAGCGACTGCACTGGCAGGAAGCCTACGGCGACCAGATCCCGGACGAGATGCCGGTGCCCGAGCCGCTGACTGGGGACAGCTATTCCCTGGAGGGGCACGCGGTGGTCTTCGTGGACCTCCCGGTGGCCGAGACGGTCCACGCGACCGCCTTCCACGTGCCTGACGCGCAAGCTGTGATCGCCGGGGACCTGCTCAACCACCACTCGCACTGCTACATGGCGGACACCAACAACCCCGCGTCATGGCTCACCGCCCTGGATCAGGTCCAGGCGCTGGGAGAACACCGGATCGTGGTCCCGGGCCATGGCGCGGTGGGCGGGGCAGAGGTGTTCGACGACACCCGCGCCTGGCTGGAGGACTACCGGGAGGTGGCCAAGCCGCGGGTACCCGTCGCCGACATCGCCCGCGAAATGAGCCGCCGACACCCCGACCGTGCCCTGCCCATGGTGCTCTGGCTCACCCGAGGCCCCTCGTTCGGGCTTGTCGGACCCAAGGAACTGGGCGTGCCGCCGGAGGTGTTCGGAGGCTGAGCCGGAAGTACCCGCCTTGGAAGGGCGAACTGCTGCGACCGGGTTCGACGCCCCCTTTCGAGCCGGCGCGGGCGGCCCGGTCAGGCTTTTGGCCCAAGGGGATGGAATCCGTTGCTCGTGACTCCAACGGGCCGGCGCCCAAAGGCAGCCCTCGCCGAACTCGTTCACGAAGTCAGGTGGCGTGGGCGGTTACCCAGGCGGCGACGCACGTTGGGAGGCGCGGAAGGCCAGGGGGGTGCGGCCGGTGTGGCGTTGGAAGAACTTGCCGAAGTGGGTGGCGCTGGTGAAGCCGAGGTGGGCCGCGATGGTGGAGGCGGGTTCGGTGCCGTGGGCGAGGAGTCGCTTGGCCTCCAGGGCGAGGCGCTGGTCGAGATAGTCCTTGGCGCTGAGGCCCGCCGCGGTCTGGGTGGCGCGGGTGAGGGTACGGGTGGAGTAGCCGAGCTCGCGGGCGTAGTCGTCGATGCGATGGGTGCGGGAGAAGCCTCGCTCGACAGCGTCGCGAAAGCGCAGGAAGGGCTCGGGGACGGGTTCTGCGGCCTGGCCGTGCTGCTCCAGGTGGGCCAGGCGCAGGAGTACGACGTCGAGCAGGCGGTGCAGCAGGGCGGTGTACACGGGCAGTGGCTGGCGGTCCGCCTGGGAGAACTCCGCGGCCAGTTGCTCGGCCGCAGCTGCCAGTACGGGGGCCTGCGAAGGATCGGGGCTGTACAAGGGCATCGCGGCGGCGCCGGTGCCGAGTCCGGCTAGTTCCGCGGTCTCGGGGGCGACGAAGTCCTCCTGGAAAAAGATCAGGATGGCCTCGGCCTGCTCAGGGTTCTGCCACTGGTGCACCTGGCCAGGCCGGATCCACAGCCAGGAACCGGGCGGCAGTACGTACCCGGTGAAGTCGACGCGGTGGCGCAAGGTGCCGGCGGTGACCAGCATCAGGCCGTGGAAGTCCTGCCGGTGCGGGGTGGCGATGTGCCAGGGCCAGTCACGGATGCGGTCGCGGAAGTCGGCCAGGGTCATGACCTCCACGCCCGCCGGGGTTCCGGCCGGCGGATGGAAAACCACCTTCGGCAGTCCCGTCTCCCGCCGATCGGGCTTCTGCCGTGCTTGTCGCCTGTGGACCATCACGAGACCGCAGCGTACCTCGCCGGACCTCCGGTTCCGCCCCAGTATGGAGTTGTTCCAGGGGCGGGGGCCCGTGGGGCGGAAAGCCGGCCGTGTCCGTTGCGGCCGATGGCCGGTGGCCGGTGGTCGTTGGTGAGCCGGCCATCGACGATCCGCCCCATCCCGCGTCCCCTCATCACCGCTCATCCGCACTTCGACAGGAGCACAGCCATGCACGGCACCCTCACGGTCATCGACAAGGGCCAGGTCCGCATCCACAGCTACGTCTCGCCCGAGGACGGCCTGGGCGTCACCACCCAGCTGATCGAGACGCCGTCGCGGATCATCGCCGTCGACGCGCAGTTCGTCCTGGCCTACGCCGACGAGGTCGTCGCCTACGCCCAGAGCCTGGGCAAGCCGCTCGACCGCCTCGTCGTCAGCCACGCGCATCCGGACCACTACCAGGGCGCGGCCCGCTTCGGCGTCCCCATGCACGCCCTGCCGGAGACCATCGCGGAGATCGTCGCCATGGGTGCCAAGACGGACCTGCCCACCGGCGCCGAGATCCCGCTCGCCGACATGACTCCGACCGTGGAGATCACCCCGGGCACCGAGGTCGTCGACGGCATCCCGCTCGTGTTCGAGAAGGTCACCGGCGGCGAGATCCACACCACTCTCGTGATCAAGCTGCCCGAGCAGGGTGTCCTGGTCGCTCAGGACGTCGTCTACAACCACACCCACCTGTGGTTCCTGGACAAGGACTTCGACGGCTGGCAGGCCAACATCGACCGCTTCGCGGCCGAGACCGAGTACGACACCATCCTGCCCGGCCACGGCGAGCCGACCACCCCCGCCGTCTGGGCCGAGCTCACCGACTACGTCAACGCCGGCCGGGAGCTGCTCGGTGACGACGGCGACGCCTACAAGAAGGCCATCACCGAGCGCTACCCCGCCTACCAGGGCGCAGCCCTCATCGACGTCGCCAACGCCTACATGTTCGGCCCCAAGAACTGAAGTCCGCTCCGACCTTCCAGCAAAGAGCCCAAGTCCCAAGAGAGGGAACATCGTGACTTCCCGCATGTCCAGCCGGCGCATGGCCACCCGTCGCACCTTCCTCGCCACGGTCGCCACGTCCGCCCTGCTGGGCGCCGCGACCGTACCCGCCTTCGCCTCGCCGCCCGTCAGCGCGGGTCACGCCATCGGGCACGTCGACGGCGGCGCACGGCTCGACTACCAGAAGGCCGTTGCCGTACGTGTCCTCAAGGAGGCGTTCGAGCGGGGTGACACCGCGGTCGTGGACAGGTTCGTGCGGGCCGACTACATCCAGCACAACCCCCTCGCGTCCGATGGCCCCGAGGCGTTGAAGAACTTCGCTGTCGGGTTGCATCAGCAGTTCCCCGACACCGAGTACGACGTCAAGCGGGTCATCTCCGAGCACGACCTCGTCGTGGTGCACTCCAACCTCGTACTGACGCCGGGAAGTCGAGGCTCGGCCGTATTCGACATTTTCCGGTTCCAGGACGGCAAGATCGCCGAGCATTGGGACGTGCTTCAGGACGTCCCCGGCAGCAGTGTCAACGGCAACGACATGTTCTCCACCATCAGTCGGCCGCAGACCGGGCAACCTGGTCCACGCGGGCTCACCGACTCCAACAAAAAGCTCGTCACCAAGGCGTTCGACCGGCTCATCGTCGACAAGGATCTGTCCGCGCTCGACACGTACTGGAGCGCCGGGTACCACCAGCACAATCCCGGCATCGCGGATGGTGCGGCCGGTGCGCGGGACGGGCTCGGGGCGTACTTCCGGGCGTTCCCGGAACTGGCCGTCTCCCGCAAGCGTGTTGTCGCCGAGGGGGATCTGGTCGCCGTCCACAGTCACTACGTGAACGCGCCAGGAGAGCGCGGGCAGGCCGTCGTGGATCTGTTCCGGGTACAGGGAGGGAAGATCGTCGAGCACTGGGACGTGCTTCAGGACGTGCCGGCCACCTCCGCCAACGACAACACGATGTTCTGAATCTTCTGAACCTGAGGGGCGTTCAACGAAAACAGGACGCCCCTTTGTGCGCCAGTAGGTTCCTCGCAGGGCGGGTGGGATCCCGCTTTCGCCACGCCGGTCACGGCCGCTATGACACACGGGTCACCGCAGGGGGCCGACGGCTGAAGCAGTCCGCCAAGTCGGTGATGTACGTCCGCAGTCGGCGGCCTGATGGGGAGCACCGGCGCCTGCCCGCCCCGTTGGCGGCGCCTCCCATCGGCGTGCTCCTGGCCTTCATGGACGAGTTCGGCTTCACCGCGTGTCCGAAGCTGCCCGCGCTCCAATCCGCGCCTTGGCCGCCCTGCGCAAGGACTTCGGCGTGCTGGTCAACCGCCGCATCCGCCCACGCGAAGCCCTCGAGAACACCTCTGGCCGGGGCAGCTTCGACCTGTTCCGCGTCGCCGACGGCAAGCTCGCCGAGCACTGGGACGGCCTCACCCCTCAGATCACCAAGACCGTCTCGGGCCGCTCGCAGGTCGACGGCCCGGCAGAGGCCAGCGATCTCGACAGGACAGAGGCCAACCGTGCCTTCGTCCTCGAGTTCGCCGAGAAGGTCCTCAAGGGTGGGGACTTCTCCGTGTTGACCGACTTCATCTCCACCGAGCAGTACGACCAGCACCACCCGGAGATCGCTGACGGGCTTGACGGGCTCGGCGCCGCCGTTGCGGCGTGGGCCGAGCAGGGCAAGAACGTCGTCTACGGGACAGTTCACCGGGTGATCGCCGAGGGCAACTTCGTGCTGGTGGTCGGCGAGGGCGAGTTCGATGGGCCGGTCGCCTACTGGGACCTGTTCCGTGTCGCCGATGGCAAGATCGTCGAGCACTGGGACATCGTCCCCGCCATCCCGGACACCCTGCCCCACGACAACGGCCTGTTCTGATCGCCGGACCCCGAGAAATGAGGCGGGCACACCCGCGTTCGCCGGAAAGACCATCGAGATCAGCGTCGACGACGGCGCAGCTTCGCAACGGCTGATCTGGAGGGCCCGGCTGTCAAGGGGGCATACGGATGCCGACTGGATGGGCGCCAGCCCTGGTCCAAGGTAATGGGCGACCTGCAGGCTGGTCGCCCCCGCTGTCCGGCCGTACGCAGTGGGCTGTCAGCGGGTTGCGCCGGCGGCCGCGGAGTGCGGTGGAAGGCGGAGGGTGCCGGCGTGCGCCGCACGGAGGACCTCGAGTGCTTCCTCACGCCACGCTCGTGCGGCGCGCAAGATTTTCGTGAATGCGGGCGAGGGGTGGATGTGACCGTGCTGGAGGGAGAACTGGGCGGGCACTCCTGCTTCGTTGAGCTTGTCGGCGTACGCCTGGCCGTCGTCGCGGAGCATGTCGAACTCCGCGGACATGATGTACGCCGGTGGCAGGCCGGCGAGGCTGTCGGCGAGCAGAGGTGAGGCGTAGGGGTGCGTGGGGTCGCCGTCTGCGCCGAGGTAGAGGGGGATGAGGCGGTCCACGTCCTGTCGGTGCAGCGCGTACTTCGTGCCGAGCTCCGGGTCGGAGTGTGAGGGGAGGCTGCCGGTGAGGTCGAGGGCGGGCACTTCGAGGAGTTGCAGTGCGATGGCGGGGCCGTGTTCGTCGCGCAGCTTCAGGGTGAGAGCGGCGGCGAGGTTGGCGCCGGCGGATCCTCCGCCGAGGGTGATCGTGTTCGTGTCGACACCGAGTTGCTCGGCATGCCGGATCGCCCATTCCAACGCGGCCTGGCAGTCCTGGAGCGGGACGGGGAACTGATGCTCGGGTGCCTTGCGGTAGTTCACGGTGATCACGACACACTGCGCGCCCACGGCGCGTTCACGCCCGATGATCGCGGTACTGAGGCTGAGGCCCGATCCGGCGACCCATCCGCCGCCGTGTATGTACATGTGCAGAGGGAGTGCTCCGTCCGAGGCGGGGCGGAAGATCGCCAGGTCGATGGTGCCTCCTTCGACGGGGATGGTCTCGACGCGGTGTTCAGCGACGTCGGGTCCGGGCTCGGCGATCTGACTGACGAGCGCTTCTCCATTCGCTTCTTCCTGGGCGCGCCAAGAGGGGAAGTCGATGTCCTCGGGCAACGAGGGAAAGGGCAGGAACGGCACGAGTGCGGGATCGATGGGCATGGAGACTCCTGTTCGGGGTGCGCGAGGAAGGTCACAGGCAAGAAAGCAGAGCAGCCGAGAGGATCCGCGTGTGTCGCCGTCACCGGCTTGGGCGGTTTGGAAGGCAGTGCAGGCGAGCGCCCTTGACAGCTCGCCCGAACCACCGGCTCATGGCAGGTGCAGGACGCTGCGGGCTTGGGTGGCCATCTCGGATTCTCCGAGTACGTTCGGATGTCCGACGGAGAGGGAATTGATCGTCACGACGGGTTCGACCCAGCGGACGCCGGGCGCTTCGCAGGCGTCGTGTCCGTTGGATGGGCCGCTCATGTCCACGTAGATGGCTCCTGCGGCACCAGCCGCCCGACGGACGGCGTCGTTCAGGGTGGCCTGGATCCCGCGGACGTAGGGGATGTCGCCGACGGCGACCGGAAGCGTGGGGTAGCAACCGCCGGCCGCAGGGGCGATCCAGGGGTAGCCGAGGATGGCGACGCGGGCGTGCGGTGCTTTGGCCTTCACGGCCTTGAGCGCCTGGACGATCGCCGGGTAGGTGGTGCTGTTGATCGTGTCGGCGAAGCTGGAACCGTACTGCTGCTCGCAGGGGTTGCCCTGTCCGAGGGTGGTGGCTGAAGCGACGGCGCAGTCGTTGATCACGTTCGCGAAGACGTTGCTGTCGTTGCCGCCGATCGTCATCGTCACCAGCTGTGTTGCCGAGGTCACGGCGTCGAGCTGGGGCGCGATCCCGATACCTTGCGAAGCCGTGAAGTTCGCGGTGGTCGCACCACTGCAGGTGACATCGGTCAGGCTGGCGCCGGTCGCACGCGTGATGTCGTTGGCGTAGTTGGCGGTGGAGCGGACGCACGTCGGCGGCGCGGTCGGATCCAGCGGCAGATTTCCTGCTCCGGAACTGTACGAATCGCCCATCGCGACGTACGCCAGTGGAGCAGTGTCCGCACGGGCAGGAACGGCGACACCGGCGACCGCGATGAGGCCGGTGACCGCAGCCAGGGCGGCTACACCACGACTGACGGTCGGTGCATTCGAAAAGGTTCTCGTCATCCTCGACACTCCAATGAACGATCAGCGCAAAACACGAAGACTCCCGGCAGGGGGTCACCGTGCGATGTCGGTGGTGATCTCGCTCTGCCACTCGGGGTAGCGATGGCAGGCGACCGTCCGGCCGTCGGCCGTCGTCCGGGCCTCCGGTCGGGTCTGCCGGCAGCGTTCCTGAGCGACCGGGCATCGGGCGGCGAACGGACAGCCGCTCCCCGGCTGCGGGGCGCCGTTCGCGAGTTCACCGGCCGTGGCGATCGCCCGGCGCTTGCGTTGGACGGCGGGGTCGGCGACCGGGGCGGCCAGCAGGAGTGCGCGGGTGTACGGGTGTGCGGGTTCCTGCGTGACCAGCCGGGTCGGTCCGGCCTCCATCACCTGCCCTCGGTACAGGACGGTGACGTCGTGGCAGATGTGCCGTACGACGGACATGTCGTGCGAGATGAACAGGTAGCCGACCCCGTGGCCGTCCTGGAGGTCGGCCAATAGGTTGAGGATCTGGGCCTTGACCGACAGGTCGAGCGCGCTGACCGACTCGTCGCAGATGACGAGTTGGGGGTCGGTCATCAGGGCTCGGGCGATGGAGATGCGCTGGCGTTGTCCTCCGGAGAAGTCGCGCGGGTACTTGGCGGCGGCGGCCGGGTCCAGTCCCACGTCCTCCAGCATCCTCTCCGTGCGGCGCGCGATGATCTCCCGGGAGCGGATGCCCTGGGCCAGCATCGGTTCCGCCAGGCTGCGGCCCACGCTGTAGGAGGGGTTGAGGGAGCTGTTCGGGTCCTGGAAGACGGCTTGCAGGGAGCTGCCGAGTTTCCTTCTCGCCGCGGGGCCGAGGTGAGTCGTGTCCTGGCCGAGCAGACGCACACTGCCGGACTGGGTGGGCACGAGGCCCAGTACCGCCTTGGCGAGCGTGGACTTGCCCGATCCGGACTCTCCGACGAGCCCCATGGTCGTACCGCGCGGGACGGTCAGGCTCACGTCGTCGAGTGCCTGGAACAGCGGTTCACGGCGTCGGCGTCTGAATCCCACACTGACGTTGCGGACATCCAGAACGGGAGACTGCTCCTCGGTCATAGCGGTCTCCTCGGTCATAGCGGTAGTGCTCCTTCACGGACGAGGTCCTCGGTGCGGATACAGCGGGCGGCCGCGTCCGGGCCGGCCGGCAGGAGGGGGACGGGCCCGTCGGTGCACTCCTCGCGCGCGTGGACGCACCGGCCGGCGAAGCGGCATCCGGTGGGCCAGGCCCCGGGGGGTGGCACCCGGCCGGGCAGCGTGGGCAGTCGTGCCCCTTCCCGCGCGGTGCTCGGGTCGGCGGCCAGCAGCGCCGCGGTGTAGGGGAAGCGCGGCGCGTGGAACAGACGCTGCGCAGGGGCCTGTTCGACGACCTCCCCGGCGTACATGACGACGGCCCGGTCGGCGATGTCCGCGACGACGCCCCAGTCATGGGTGATCAGCAGGATCGCCATGCCGGTGCTCTGCTGCAGCTCGCGCAGCAGAGCGAGGATCTCCGCCTGCACGGTGACGTCCAGCGCGGTCGTGGGTTCGTCGGCGATCACGAGTTTCGGGCGGCCGGCGAGCGCGAGGGCGATGTTGACGCGCTGCGCCATTCCGCCGGAGATCTCGTGCGGGTAGGAGGCGAGCACCCGGTCGACGTTGTGCAGTTTGACCTGGTGGAGCAGTTCGGCGGCTCGTGCGCGCGTCGCGGCTCCGGAGAGGCGTTCGTGGCGGCGGACGACCTCCTTGAGGTGGCTGCCGATCGTGTGGGTGGGGTCGAGGCTGCCGAGGGCGTCCTGGGCGATGTACGCGATGCCGGAGCCGCGGACGGCACGGTAGGCCTTGGGTCCGCCGGCCACGAGGTCCGTACCGCGATGGACGACCTCGCCGCCGGTGACGTCCACGCCGTCCGGCAGCAGCCCCAGCAGCGCGAGGGCGGTGATGCTCTTGCCGCAGCCGGATTCGCCGACGACGGCGACCGTCTCTCCGGTGCCGATGCTGAACGTCACGTCGCTGACCAGGGTGGTGTCCGGGCCGGAGGTGCTCGCCGTCACGGTGAGTCCCCGCACGTGCAGCAGGCCGTCATCCGGATTGGCCGGCGGTGTCGCCACCACCGCCCGCTGTGCCGCGTTCGTCCTGCGGCCGTGTCCCGCCCGACGTCCGCGCGGTGCGGCGGTCCTGCGTTCGAACGCGGTCTGTTCGCTGATGGCGTCGCCGAGCACACCGAACGCCAGCACGGTGAGGGCGATCGTCACTCCGGGGGGAACAAGCAGCCACCCGTCGGAGGTGACGACGGTGGAGGCCTGGCTGATCATTTCCCCCCAGCTCGGCCGGTCGCCCGCGGACATGACGCCGAGGAAGGCGAGCGCGGCCTGGAAACCGAGGCCGACGCCCGCGAACACCGACGCCTGGGCCAGCACCGGGCCGAGCACCCGGCGCAGCACATGGCCGCTCATGATCCGCAGGGGGTGTACACCGGCGACCCGGGCCGCGGTGACGAACAGTTCCTCGCGGACCACGAGCGTGGCGCCCCGCACCAGCCGGACCAGGCCCGGTGAGCCGAGGACGCCCAGGGTGATCATGGCCGCCGTGGGGCTGGAGGAGAAGACACCGAGCACCACCAGGACGATGATGATCGCGGGAACGCCCAGGACCAGTTCGGCCGTCCGGCTGATCACGGTGTCGAGCCATCCGCCCCGGTAGCCGGCGAGAATGCCCAGCGGCACCCCCAGCAGCAGGAACACCGCCAGCGCGGTGAGCGTGTTCACGAGCGCCGGGTTGATTCCGTACAGAAGGCGACTGAGCACGTCGCGGCCCACCGTGTCCGCGCCCAGCCAGTGCGCACCCGACGGGCCGCTGAGTACGGTGCTCAGGTCCTGCTCATCGGGTGAGTAGGGCGCGATGGCGGGGGCGAACAGTCCGGCCAGTACCAGCAGAGCCAGGTAGGCCGTAGCCACAGCGCCCAGTGGGTGCCGACCGAGGAGGCGGCGCAGCCGATGGGGTTCGGGAGCCGACTTCACCGGCTGCGAGGAGGCCTGGGAGACCTCTCTGTTCATGGCATTCAGCGTCATGACATGCGCACCCTCGGGTTGACGACGTGGTAGGCCACATCGACCAGGAGGTTCACCGCGATGACGATCATCGTGAAGTACACGACGACTCCTTCGATCAGTGGCAGGTCATGGGAGGCGGTCGCCTGGACGGCGGTGCTTCCCAGCCCGGGGATGGCGAAGATGAACTCCACGGCGACGGCCCCGCCGAGTGCGCCGACGAACACCGTGCCGATCACGGTGAGCACCGGGACGGCGGCGTTCTTCAGTGCGTGCCGGTAGACCACGGACCGTTCCGGCACCCCGGCCGCCCGCAGAGTGCGGACGAAGGGCTGGTCGAGCGCGGTCGCCACGGCGTCGCGGCTCTGCTTGGCGATCACGGCGGTGGCCGGGACCGCCAGGGTGACGACCGGCAGGACCAGGGAGTCGAACCACGCCGCCGGGTCCTCTGGCAGTGCCACATAGCCCGTGGGCGGGAAGAAGGGCAGCTTCACCGCGAGGAGGACGACCAGCACGAGCCCCAGCCAGAAGTCGGGAATGGCCAGGCCGATGATCGATCCCGACTTGACCGCCTGGCCCAGTACGCCTCGCTGGGCGCCGCGGACTCCGAGCAGGATCCCGACGGCGGCGGCGAGGAGGGTGGCGCCGATGATCAGCGACAGCGACGGCCCCAGCCGGTCGTCGAGTTGGGCGGCAACCGGCTGCCGGTTGATCAGCGAGGTGCCGAAGTCACCGTGTAGCGCCTTGGACAGCCACCGCCAGTACTGGACCCACAGGGGCTGGTCCAGGCCCAGTTCATGGCGTGCGGTGTCGAGTTGGGCCTCGGTGGCGTTCTGCCCCAGCAGGGAGCGGGCGGCATCGCCCGGAAGGAGCGCCACGAGGACGAAGGAGACCGCCGAGGCCACGAGTGCGAGCGGGACGGCCCAGGCCAGCCGGCGCAGGACGAGCCTCAGCATCGGTCACCTCTCTTCCCGTTGCTCACGGGCGTGCTCATCGGCTCAGCTCTCCCGGCGCAGATCGGCGAACGTGGGAACCCCGGCGTTGGCCGTCGTGGCATCCAGACCGGTGAGACCCTTGGCGAGGTAGTAGCTCAGCGGTGAGCCGACGACGGGAAGCGCCCATGCCTGCTTCGTGAGGTAGGCGTTGATCTGCTTCTGCAGCGCGGCGCTGTCCTTCTCGTCCGCCGCGAAGTACTGCTTGTACAGCGCGTCGAGGTGCGGGTCGGACACGTGGAAGGGGTTGAACGGCCCCTTCGGATTGACGAAGCCGACGTGCAGCGTGGCCATGTTGGCCAGGCCGTACCCGATCACGGGGGCTGGATACTTACCGGAGGTCATCGCGACGAAGTAGTCGCCCACGCTCGGCTTCGTGGTGATCTGGAGCTTGACGCCGACCTTCGAGAGCTGGCCGGACACGGCCTGCGTCATCTTGTCGAGCCCGACGAGAGTGGTGTCGAGCACGGGGAGCGTGAACCCATCCGGGTATCCGGCCGCGGCGAGGAGGCTCTTGGCCCGCGCCGGGTCGTAGGGGTAGGTGGCGTCGAGAGAGGCCTCGTACCCGGCCTGTCCTGGGAGGGCGTACTGGCTGAGTGCCAGCTTCTCGTCGCCGTACAGCGCCTTGGCGATGGCCTTGCGGTCGACGGCGTAGTTCAGGGCCTGCCGCACCCGTACGTCGCCCAGCGGCTTGCTGACCTTGCCCTGCCGGTCCGCGAGGTTGAGCCCGGTCATCGCCTGCGGCGGGGCCAGCACGGTGAGTCCGGCGCCCGATGCCGCCTGGAGCGTGGTGGCGTCGCCCATCGCGGCCTGGACCTGACCGGCCCGCATCGCCTGGATCATCGACGACGAGTTGGGGATGACGCGGATCGTCACCTGCTTGAAGTGCTGGCGGCCCTTGTTCCAGTAGTTCGGATTGGGGACGAAGGTGTAGTGGTCGGAGGCGACCGTCCGGGTCGCGTCCAGCATGTACGGACCCGCTCCGGCCGTGCCGTTGTCCAGCGACGCGGGCTTGCCCACCGCCTTCGGGCTGACGATGTTCCCCGCGCCGAACGCCTGGGCGAAGGCGAACGTCAGGTTGGGGTCGGACGCGCGCAGTGTCAGCCGCACGGTCAGGGGCCCGGTGGCCTCGATGGACTCCACGTTGCCCAGCATGCCTGCCACACTGCCGGTCTTCTGGGCTCTCTCGTAGTCCAGGTACGTCTTCACCGCCTGGGCGTCCAGCACCGTGCCGTCGCTGAACTTGACGTCCTTGCGCAGGGTCAGCTCGTAGGCGCGGTTGCCCTTCCCCACGTAGCCCCACTTGACCGCGAGGCCGGGGCCGAACGTGCCGTCGCCCTTCATGACCACCAGCGAGTCGTACGCCCACTGGTAGAAGGAGCCGTAGGCGGGGTCACCGACCGCCGGGTTCAGGCTCGGCGGCGACAGCGGAGAGCCGAAGGTGAGCTCGGCGCCCACCTTTCCGGCACCGGCCTTGGAAGCCGCGCCTCCCGAACAGGCGGTGAGGACCAGGGCGGTGGCGGCGACTACGGCTATCGCCGCGCCGCTGCGCGGTCGGGGTGCCTGGAATCTGCGGTGGGACAGGCGAATGGACACGTTCATCTCCAGCGACTCTGAGGGAGTTTATCGATTTAGCAGGTGAGAACCAGGCGACGAGGTGTGCCGGCTCGTATGACTGGTGACGTGAAGAGGTTCGGTAAGGCCCGCCTGATGGTGCAGGGAGGCCCGTTCGCGGCTCCACGAACGTCGGGTATCCCGCGGTGACGGGATCTCGGTGTACCTTGCTCAAAGGTTTTAGCAGGATGCGCCCGACCGGGCGCCTCGTCAAGACCCCGTTCTATGCTTCCCCGAGCCCGAGCACCGGACGACGCGAGCCACAGATGGAGGAGCCCATGCCCCAGCGGCGGGTGACACTGGCCGACGTGGCCCGGCGTGCGGGACTGTCCACGACCGCGGCCTCGCTGGTGTTGAACAAGCGGCCCGGGACCCGGCTGTCCGAGGACGCGCAGCAACGCGTCCTCGCCGCCGCCGAGGAACTGGGCTACCGTCCCAACGCCGCGGCACGTAGCCTCCGTACCCGCAAGAGCGCCACGATCGCCTTCGTGTCGGACACGGTCGCCACCACGCGTTTCGCCGGGGACATGATCCGGGGCGCTCTCGACGCGGCACGGGAACAGGGCCATGTGCTGCTCATCGCCGAGACCCAGGGCAACGCCGATCTGGAGCGTGAGGCGATCGAGGCGATGCTGGACCGCCAGGTCGACGGCATCGTCTACGCGGCCATGTACAGCCGTCGGCTCGCGGTCCCGCAGGAGATCCTGGGCCGGCCCACGGTCCTGCTCAACGCCACCTCGGACGATCCGGTGCCCTCCGTACTGCCGGCCGACGAGCAGGCGGGGCAGGTCGTGGCGACCGCGCTCCTCGACCACGGGCACCGCAGAGTCGCCGTGATCGGGCGCACGGAGGAAAAGGAGCGCGACCCGTGGAAGTCCCTCGCCGTCGGCCCACGGCTGCGGGGCATACGGCGGGCGCTGGCCGACCGTCGCCTCAGGCTCGTCGGTGTCGAGTCCACCGCCGAATGGGAACCCTCGCACGGGTATGAGGCCATGACCGCGCTGCTGGGGCGGGCCAACCCGCCCACGGGGGTCATCTGCATGAACGACCGCCTCGCCCTCGGCGCCTACCAGGCCGTGGCCGAGGCGGGGTTGAGCATCCCGGGCGACGTGTCGGTCGTCTCCTTCGACGACGATCCCATCGCCACCTGGCTCCGCCCCGGGCTCACCACCGCCGCCCTGCCCCACGAGGACATGGGGCGACTGGCCGTCCGGTTGCTGCTCGACGAGGATCCCGGTCCGGGGGTGCGCTGGGTGCCGATGCCCCTGCGGGAGCGCGGTTCCATCGGCGCCCCCGCGCACTGACCGACATAGCCGGTCCGAAACAGTGCGACGAACTGACCCTTGCGCGGGAGCCGTACAGCAGCCCATGATGCTAAATCGATTGAGCAAGTCGATCGAGCAAAGGAGACCGAAGCATGCTGCGTCTTACCGACCACTGGGTCTGGGACAGCTGGTACGCGCGGGACGACGAAGGCCGCCACCACGCCTTCTTCCTCCGCGCCTCCCGCGCCCTGCAGGATCCCGAGCGCCGTCACCGACGGGCGTCGATCGGGCACGCCGTCTCCACCGAATTGCGCACCTGGGAACTCGACGTCGACGCCCTCGTGGCCGCCGACGCACCGGCCTGGGACGACCTCGCCACCTGGACCGGCAGCGTGGTGCGCGGTCCGGACCGGCGGTGGTATCTCTTCTACACCGGCCTCACCCAGGCCCCGGACCGTCATGTGCAGCGCATAGGCCTGGCCGTGTCGGACGACCTGCGCGTCTGGCGACGACACGGCGACAAACCGCTCGTGGAGCCCGATCCGACCTGGTACGAGGACTGCGACGCCACCTCATGGGCGGGCGAGGCGTGGCGCGATCCCTTCGTCTTCCCCGACCCGTCCGGCGACGGCTGGCACATGCTCGTCACCGCCTACGCCAAGCAGCGCCCCGCCCACGGCGGTGGAGTGATCGGGCACGCCTGGTCACCCGACCTGCTCACCTGGCAGGTACGGCCCCCGCTGACCGAACCGGCCGGATTCGGTCACCTGGAAGTCCCGCAGGCGGCTGTCGTCGACGGCCAACCGCTTCTGCTGTTCTGCAGCAACTACGCCGAACAGCCCCTGACCCATCAGATCTGGGTGGTGCCCGGCCCGTCCCTCACCGGTCCATGGGACATGGCACAGGCGCGGCCCGTTCTGGTGGACAACCTCTACGCACCACGCCTGGTGCAGGACGCCACCGGGAGCTGGAACCTCATGGGCTTCGTCGAAGAGCGCGACGGGCTGTTCGCGGGTGAGCTGTCCGACCCGATCCCTGTCCGCTACACACCCGAGGACGGCCTCGGTGTCGTCGGACGAGTGGTGAGTCCCGAGTCCTGAGCCTCTTGCTAAATCCATTCACCCCTGTGCATCCTGCCTGCGGGGTGCTGACCGAGAACCCTTGAGAGGGACAACATGCACGCTCATCGCGACGGTCTCGTCGCCCCGGGTTTTGGCAAGGTCGCCGACGCCTTCGCAGCGGAGTTGACCCGCAGCTCACGCGGCGGCGCGGCGCTGACGGTCATGGTCGACGGTGAGAAGGTGGTCGATCTGTGGGGCGGAGCGGCTGACGCCGACAACGGCCGCGCCTGGGGCCCGAACACCCCCACCGTGACGTTCTCCTGCAGCAAAGGGCTCCTCGCCCTCCTCGTCGCCCGGCTCGTGGCAGCCGGAAAAATCGGCCTCGACCTGCCGGCCGGCACCTACTGGCCCGAGTTCGGCCAGGCGGGCAAGGAGAACATCCCCGTACGGTGGCTGCTCTCGCACCAGGCCGGCCTGTCCTATCCGACCGAGGACATTACGAGGGACGACGTCCTCGCCTGGCATCCCGTCGTGGACAAGCTCGCCGCCCAGGCGCCCCTGTGGGAGCCCGGCACCGGACACGGCTACCACGCCCTCACCTACGGCTGGCTGGTCGGCGAAGTGGTCCGCCGCGTCACCGGCCAGAGCGTGGGTGAGGCGTTCACAGAACTGGTCACCGGGCCGCTCGGCGCCCGTGCGTGGTTCGGCGTGCCGCAAGAGGAGCTTGCGTCGGTGGCGGTTCTCGCGATGGCCCCCGAGATCAACCTCGACTTGTTGCCGTTCACACCGGAGTTCGACCCCGTGAGAAGGGCCTTCACCCTCGGTGGTGCTTTCCCCGCCACTGTCGCCGGGAATGGCACGGGCCTGAGCGATCCGGCCATCCAGGCCGCCGAAGTCCCCGGTGGCGGGGCGGTCGCGACCGCACGGGCACTCGCCGAGATCTGGTCCTCGACGATCCTGCCCACGAGCGCGACCCAGCCTCTCCCCGAGGACGTGCTGACGGACATGGTGCGCGTCCAGTCCTCCGGGCCACAGATCCTGGGCCTCCAGGGCATTCCCCAGCCCAGCTGGGGAACGGGCTTCATGATTGACAGCCCCGACCGCCCGTTCCTGACCTCGTCGTCCTTCGGCCACGACGGCACCGGTGGCCAGCTCGCCTTCGCCGACCCGGCCCATGGAGTCGGTTTCGGCTTCGTCACCAACGACGTGCAGGGAGCAGCGGAAACCCGAACCCTGGACATACTCGACGCGCTCCGCAATGCCCTCTGAGCCGGCGTCGCCACGATGAGGATCGACGGCCTGCGGGCAGCGACCGGAAAGCCGGGATCCGCTGCCGACGGCCGATGACCGACGCGCAGTCGATTCGAAGCGGACCCCCTCGCGGCGCCGGTGATCGTCAAGCACAGCGCGCCGACGAATCACGTTCCGGACCCGTCCACCGAAAGAACCGGAAACCAGGCAATGACCACCGCGCTTCCGCCGCACACCGCTTCAGCACCGCCGAGCCTGGCCGCTCGCGTCACCGACCGGGTCATGGCTCGCCTGCTGGCGTTGCCAGGCCCGCGATACGGCTACCGGGTCGAGCGGAACCTCCCGACGGCCACACGCGACGGCGCCGATCTGGTGACGGACCACTACGCCCCCGTCACCGACCGGCCGAAGGGCACGGTCCTCGTGCGCACTCCGTACGAGCGCGGCTTTCCCGGCGACTTGGAGGCGCGGGTCTACGCGGGCCGCGGGTATCACGTCGTGCTGCAGAGCTGCCGCGGCACTTTCGGCTCCACGGGAGACTTCTACCCGATGGCGAACGAGGCCGACGACGCCCAGGACGCGGTGGCCTGGCTGCGTACCCAGCCGTGGTTCGACGGGCGGCTGGCGACCTCCGGGGGTTCCTACGTGGGCTGGACCCAGTGGGCGCTGCTGATGGATCCGCCCCCTGAACTGCGTACGTGCCTGATCGCCGTTGCCCCGCACAACATGTACGAGGCGGTCTACGGAGGCGGAGCGTTCCACGTGGGCGACTTCCTGCACTGGGCGGCGATGTTGATCAACCAGGAGCGATTCACCGGACTGCGGGCTGCGGCCCGGGCCCTGACGATGAAGCGACGGCTGGCCCCGGTCTTCGACGCCCTCCCGTTGGCCGACGCGGCCGACACGGCGACCGAGCATCGCGCGCCGTGGCTTCGGGAATGGCTGACGACTCCCGACTCCAACGACCCGGTATGGGATCGGCTCAGGCTCGACGATGCTCTTCAGCGGGCGAACGTTCCGGTGCGGCTCACCGCAGGCTGGCAGGACCTCTTCCTCGACCAGACCCTGCACCAGTACCAGTCGCTGCGTGCCCGCGGGGTCGACGTCTCGCTCTCCGTGGGCCCCTGGACCCACAACGAACTGGCCCTGAAGGGCATGGGGCACCTGCTCCGCGGCAGTCTGGAATGGCTGGAGACACACCTTGCCGACGAAGCGCCGGCCCAGCCACGGTCCATACCCCCGGTCGAGGTGTACGTCGCTGGACAGGGCGCCTGGCGACACCTGGCCGAGTGGCCACCGGCGGCCGGCGAGACCGTGCACTACCTGCAGCCGGGCGGAAGACTTCTGGCCGACGAGCCCAGCGGTGGTGCGCCATCCACGTATGTCTACGACCCGGCGAACCCCACCCCGACCCTCGGCGGCCCCCTTCTCTCCCTCGACAGCGGAAGCAAGGACAACGCGAAGCTGGAGAGCCGCTCCGATGTACTCACCTTCACCACCGAACCGCTGACCGCCCCGCTGGAGATCATGGGAACACCCGTCGTCGACCTCGCCCACACCAGGAGCAACCCGCACGCCGACGTCTTCGTCAGGCTCTGCGACGTCGACTCCAAGGGCGTGTCCCGCAACTTCACCGAAGGATTCCTCCGGCTGGACCCCACCTCGCCCATCGACCAGGCGCAGACCGTGCGCGTGCGGCTGGACGCGTGCGCCCACCAGGTGAAGGCCGGCCACCGGATCCGTCTGCTGATCGCCGGCGGCTCCCACCCACGGTACGCACGCAACGAGGGCACCGGTGAACTGCCCGGCACCGGCAGCGAGTTGCGGCCGTGCACGCACACCATCCACCACGACGCCGGCTCTGTGTCCCGCGTGATCCTGCCGACGCTCTCCGTGTGTCACGCATAGTCATGTCCACTGAGAGCCGGGGAGCCAGGCTGTCGCGCCGTGCTCGCCAACACGAGGGTGGATGTGGGGGTCTCTGGCGTGCGCGCGATCGCGGTGAAGCCCGGCTCCAGGCCTGCGCTCAGGCCGTGACCTCGACCTAGCGGAAGCTGAGCGGGATGCGGTGGTACACCCTACGCGGGCAGATCACCTCGACCGGATACCGATGCCCCTGTACGACGGCCACGTGCTCCCCGGCGACCAGGTCGACGGCGGGCACCGCGTGACAGGGCGCGGTCACCTGCCTGGGGAGGCGGTGCCGGCAGCAGCCGGAACCGCCTCCTTTTCACGAGCCGGTCGAGGCCGTGGCCGGTTCGAGGTGAGTGCGGAACCACGACAGCGCGGCGCCGCTGGATTCCTCGAAGTGCACCTTGTAGGCGTCGAAGTGTCCGCCGGGCAGCAGCACGAGTTCCTTCGGGGCGAGGGCTCGCTCGAAGGCGGCGAGCTGGATGTCGGCCGGGACCACCGTCTCGCCGGTCTCGACGATCATCATGAGTGGCTTGGGTGAGACCCGAGTGATCCATACGCCCGGCTCGTAGAGCCGGGCGGCCCGGCTGGAGCGCGTCGTCACCGTGTTGTTCTCGCGGCCCGGGGGAACCAGGTCGTGGTAGAAGCGCACGGCGTCCGGGCTGTTGTACAGGGCCGGGTCGGTGGGATCGTCGCCGATGGAGGTCTGGTACGGCAGTTCACCGCCGGCGGCCAGGGCGCGTTCGGCGTCGGCCTGGGCGAGTTCGAAGGCGGCGATGCGCTCCGGCGGGACCTTGCGCTGCCACTGCTCGAATCCGCTGATGGTGGGCACCTGCGACACCACAGACTTGATCCGCACGTCGGTCGCGCCGAGCACGATCGCGTGACCGCCCGAGAAGCTCGAGCCCCACACTCCGATGCGGTCCGCGTCGACCTCGGGCCGGGCTTCCAGGAAGCTGATCGCGCGGCGCCAGTCCGCGATCTGACGCCACGGGTCGACGTCGTTGCGGGGTTCGCCGTCGCTGGCGCCGAACGTGCGGTGATCGTGGATGAGCACCACGAATCCGGCGTCGGCGAACTTGCACGCGTACGGGTCGAGGCCCATCTCGCGGTTGGCGCCGAATCCGTGCGCCATCGTGATCGCGGGGCGCGGGCCCTCGGCGTCCGGCAGATAGAGCCAGCCGCGCAGCGTCACGCCCCCGTCCGCCGTGAACTCCACGTCGATGCGTTCTGTCATGGTCATTCGCCTTCCGTGAAGTTGAAGTACTCGGCGGGGATGAGGCCGGCCTCGACGAGAGGTCCGCCTACCTTCGCGTTGATCTGCAGCACGGCGCCGATGGGCCGGTGGTGGATGGCGATCTCGGTGATGAGCCCTTCGTCATCACGTGTGAGGATCGTGATCCCCTTCATCTGGAAGCCGCCGAACGCGGCGGCCTCCCACTCCAGATACGTCCGAGGGCCGTCCTGTGCCTTCCGGACGAACTCGAGCCGCTCGTAGACGGAGCTCACCGCGGCCATGAGGGCCTCGACGTGCTCCTTGCGCTCGACCGGCTTGGCGAGCGCGCTCGCCTCCATCCGCACGTTCGGCGAGAGCGCCGCCGAGAAGGCATCCTCGGTGCGCTGCTCGAACGCGCTCGTCCAGGCCTCGGCCGGGCGGTCGTCGGCGGCGTCCGACGCGCTGTCCTCGGCGACCGTGGTGATGACGGCGGCGACCGCGGCCGGGTTCTCGGCGTGCGCCCAGTGACCGGCGTCGGCGATCGTCTGCGTGGCGGCGCCGGAGAAGCGGGGCACGACATACGCGGAGACGATCTCTGCGGTGACGAAGGGGTCGTTCTCGCCGCGCAGGACAGTGACGCTGCCGTGGAACTTGCTGGGCTGCTGCCCGTCCGGGTGGCCGTTGTTCCATGCCGTCGCCGTGTCGGAGATCGTCGACGGGTCGACGTGCAGGGCGACTTGGGCGAGCCGGTCGTTTTCCTCGTCCGGGAACGCGGTGGCGAGCGCACTGCGGAAGGCGCGCTGCGCGTCAAGTCCGAGATCCGGTGCCTGGAAGGGAGCGAGCTGCTCCGGAGGCAGGTGGGTGCCGGCCAGCGGGATCGGGTTGACCAGGACGAGCGAACGCACCTGATCGGCCAGGCGGGCGGCGACGAGCTCGGCGATCTGGCTTCCCATGCTGTGCCCGACGAGCACGACGGGGCCCTCCGTCGCGCGCACCACGCTCTCGAGATCGTCGGCCCAGCGGGCGAGCGTGAACGGCCCTTGATCCGAGGCGCGCGCACCCATGCCGGCGAGCTCGAACGCGATCGAGGGGATCGACCCCTCGTCGAGGACGGTGCGGACGCTGTTCCAGATGGGGCCGTCGTCCAGGTATCCGTGGACGAGCACCGCGGTCGGTGCCTGCGTCGCTGGGCTGTTCATCTCGTGTCTCCTTTGACGATCGCTCTCTTGCGGCGACGAACCGAAAGTCAGCGGCTCTCGAGATTCTCGGCCGACGCGAGCCCTATGACGTAAGCATAGGGTCTATGCTTGCGTCAATGTTATCGCTCGGTGAGGGGCGGAACGAGGGCCGGGACTTCCGGCTCACTCCGCGTTCCGGGCCCAGAGCGGAAGCGCCACCCGAGAATCCGAGGAGTCCACCCATGACGTCGAACGCCTTGACCTACGCCGTTCACATCGCCGACGGCATGCCGACCACCAACGCCGACGTGCCGCCCGATCAGAGCGAGCGTGCCTGGTCGCCGACGTCGAGCATCCTCATCTCGAACGGGGGAGAGGGGCTGCTGGTGGATCCGCTCTTCACGATCGCGCAGTCGGAGGGCCTGCTGCTGTGGCTCGGTGAGCGTGACGCCCCGGTGACGAGCGTGTACGTCACGCACGGCCACGGGGACCACTGGTTCGGGCTCGGAGCCGTTCTGCGGCAGTACCCCGGCGCGCGCGCCTTCGCGCTGCCCGAGGTCGTCGAGGACATGGCGTACCAGTCCTCGCCCGAGGTCCTCAAGGCGGTCTGGCATGCCTGGTTCCCCGAGCAGATACCTGACCGGCTCGTACTCGCCGAGCCGCTGGAGGGCGAGGCGCTGACCGTGGGCGGGGCGGAGGTCCGCCCGGTCCGGCTGGGACACACCGACAGCGACAACACCACCTGCCTGCATGTTCCCGACCTGGGGCTGGTCGTCGCGGGTGACGTGATCTACAACAACGTGCACCTCATGCTGGCGGCATCGGACGCGGACGGGCGAGCGGAGTGGCTGAGGGCTCTCGACACGGTCGAGGCGCTGGCCCCGACGGCGATCGTCGCCGGCCACAAGGATCCGACCGCCGACGACGACCCGCGCCACATCGAGGAGACCCGCCGCTACATCCTCGATTTCAACACCGGCGTGCAGCGCACCACCAGCACCCTCGGGCTCTACGAGTACATGCTGGAGCGTCACCCGTCGCGCATCAATCCCGGTGCGCTGTGGGGCTCCTGCCGGGCAGCGAAAGGCTGAGGAGTCGGCGCGGGGCGGGTCGGCCGGCCTGCGGCGCGCTAGGCGCGCGCGGCCGCCCGACGCTGCCGCGAGGCCCGAAGATTCACGGCGTTACCGCAAATGCGTACGTCGTGCCAGGCGCCGTTGTTGGGGTTCGTGCCGTCGTAGAACGCCACCGAGCAGATCTGGTTGCGGCACATCTTCAAACGACGCCACGTGTCCGTCAGTCGGGCGTTCGTGATCTCGTTGAGCACGGTCGCGACGACCCACGCGACGTCCTTGCCGCGCGGCGCCAGCGAGAAGACGCCATCGGCGTCGATCCGCACCTCGAGCGCGCCGCTCACCCCCTTCGGCGCGGACCGCGCCGGAGCGTCACGCACCGCACCCGACACCGTCATCTGCAGTGACGCGCGTAGCTGCTGCAGCCGCACCAGCCCCGGTTCGTCGACCTCGACCGCCGGCGCCGCCGCCCCACTACGCCGACTCCACTCGCCCAGCGCGCCGGAGAGCCACGACGTCGCAAAGTCCGGCGTCGAGAGCAGGTCCTCAAGCGCGGGCTTGCCGGCGGCGCGGGTGTTCAAGACCTCCTGGACGAGGACGAGCGGCCCGGTGGCGATGCGGTCGGTGTAGCGTTCGCTCGCGAGTTCAGACATAGGCATAGCTTATTAGCTCCAGTCTTCATTGGCGAGAACAACGGGATCGCCACCGAAAAGACCCTAACGGCGGCGCCTGGCGTTCGACGCACCGGCGAGTGCGCGGCACAAGGGGCCGCTGGCCGTCACGTGCCCGTCGAGGGTGCCCTTCCGCCGGCGTCGAGTACACCGGCGGCCGGTCGGTGGACCGCGCGCGCTTCGGTGAGTCGCTCCTGAGTTGGGTGGATGCGTTCGCGCGACCCAACCACGCCCCACAGCTACTCCTACCGGTGGGCATCGGCCCGGACAGCGCCGTCACTCTTCTGATCACCATGGGAGACAACCCCGAGTGACTGAACACCGAGGCGTCGTTTGCACCCTCTGCGGAGTTGGCCCCATCGAGTACTCCTCCGTGCGGCGAATCACGCGACGGCTCAACTACGGCGGCGACCGGCAGGCCAACGCCGCCCTGCACCGCATCGTGTTCGCCCGCCTGCGCCACGACCCGCGCACCCAGGCGTACTGCGAACGCCGCACCCAGGAGGACAAGACCCGGCGTGAGATCATCCGACGCCTCAAGCGATATGCCGCCCGAGAGGTCTTCAACCTGGTCAGACCGGTTTCCCGCACCCCCGCGTTATAGGGGCGTCTGTGAGAGCGGGCGAACGGCGAAGCCCCGTCGGAAACCATGGCGAATTCGAGGGGTCGTGCGGGGGCGGCATTGGCGAACAAGGTGGGCGGGCGCACACCGACCACGACCTCGTCGGATGGGCGTCGGATGGGCGGACGATGCCGACACCTCGATCGAACGCCCGGCGAGGCCGCAGACGCTGCTGGTGGCACTGCGCGCGACCGGCAACAATCACCGGTATGGACGCCCCTCACCCGGCAGGCTACCCACCTGCGATCCAGCCAGATCCACTGCTCTATCCGGAAGTGGCCGCAACCAACGGCAACTGGGTGGCAGCCCTTCGCGATGCCGCCGCCGACATGCATGTCGATCTCGGCACCGTCAGTGGCCCCGAGTCTCCGACAGACAGCCGGCGACTCATCGTCGCGAGCGTGGACGCGTCCCGCGGCTCGGTTGTCGTGACACTCGGCGAGCAGGAGCGAGTCTTCGGCATCCGGATATGGTGGACCGGGGTCGGAGAAGCGGCCTTCGGCCGAACCGCCGAGTTGCAGACCGTCGTCAATGTCGCGCACGCATGGCAGGCAGGGGCCTCAGTCCGCGAACTGGGCGACAGGTGGCCGTTCCTAGAGATCCACGGGCTCACCTTGGCTCACGAGCGAGGTGAGGCTGTTGCCTTCAAATGGCAGATCGTACGAAACACTCCGGATCGGCTGATCGACCACGACATCGTCGAAGCGGCGTACGCGAACCCGCTACTGCGGAGCCTCTTTCCGTTGATCAGCCACGGAAGTCTGCAGTTCAGCCGCTGCACTCGCGACCCGTGGTCCTACGACGTCCCCAGCCTCGTTCCCCAGCTGGGAGGCGGCTGGAGGGCACTACGCGCCCACAAAGGTCGAGATATTCCGGATCACATCGCTCAAACCCCCGAGGAAGCCGTCGCGTTCGTAGTCGCGGGTCTTCCCGACGGCTGCGGCCCAGCAGTGGAAGGCCCTGCGGATCTGCTTCTCGAATAACAAAACGGGCCTCTGTGCAGACCGAAGATTCCCCAACTTCCCACAGGCCCGCTCCGGTGGTGCGGCGGTAGTCCTCGACGACCGTGACCAGGGCGGCGGTGGTGGAGGTGTCGAGCTTCGCCGTCATCTCGTCGCAGATCAGCCAGCGTGGGCCCAGTACGAGGGCGCAGGCCGGACAGGCGCGTTGGAGCTTGCCGTCGCTGACCTCGTGGGGGCGTCTGGCCAGCAGGTCGATGGTCAAGCCGACGGTCGTGGCGAGTTCGGGTATCTCCTCGCGCCGGCCGGTTGCTCGCAAGGGTTCGGCAATGGGGTTGGTGAGGCTGAGGCAGGGGTCGGACGGCGGATCGTCGAGTCCCGGTACGTCGTCTTGGAGGCGGCGGCCTGCGCGAAGCCGACCCCGGCATCCATCCGTGCGGTGCCACTGCTGGCTGCCCTCGACCGTGCGGGGCAGTCGGCACATGACAGTCCGGCAGATGCCGGGCGCAGCGCGCGGTCGGTCAATGGGTGTGGCAGGGCTGAGCTGACGGGACTCGACCGCCTGCAGCAGGGGCGATCAGGGCCTGGCGGCACCGGCCTGGCGCCACCGCGTGGGCCCGGTCACCACTGGATCGTCCCTGGGACCGACGGCGGCGCCTCCCGTGCCGTGACCGTCTCGCGTGCCGACGCGCGGACGTCGGGGTGTGCGTGCCGGCGCAGGGTGCGGAGCTGGCCGCGCCACGGCTCCGTCCACCGAGAGCGGCTGCCGCCGGAGACGGTGAGCCTGACGGCGAACAGGCCCTGGGCCAGGCCCGGTTCCGCACCCAGCGTGCGGGCGGTCTCCAACCACGCGTCTGGCACGTGGCCGCTGATCATGCTGAGCCGCGAGCTGAGTCCTTCGGCGATGTCCCGGGCGAGCAGCGGACGTCCTTCGCAGTCGGCAGCCAGTCGGCGCAGGCCCGACGACACCGTGGTGGCGTCCTTGTTCAGTTCGAGGGCGTACAGCCGGAGTTCGGCGACGGGGCGCGCGAAATCCTCGTGCCCGGCGGCGGTGTCGGCGGCGCGCAGCAGCACGTCCGCCGTCGGCCGGCCCCCGCCGCGGTAGCGATGGTGGAGCAGGAGGTGGTGCAGCAGGCTCGCGGCCCGCTGCCGGGCCGGCTGGTCGCGTTCGGGCTCGGCGTCGGGCTGGTCCGGGTCTCCTGTGGCTTCCAGCATCGCCCGCAGGGCGCGAAGGTACGGGCCGTCGTCGTCCGCCGCGAGCTCCACCAGCGCCTGCCCGGCCATCGCCCACACCGCCCGATCGGCGAGGTCCGTGGTGGCGGCCACCAGTATCTCGGCGATCTCCGGCTGCCACGGTGCCCATTCCGCCAGTGCCGGGAACAGAGCCGCAGCCGCTTCCGGTTCGAGCGGCTCGCAGGCGTGCTGCAGCAGCCCTGCGTACCTGGCCCGATGCTCCTCGTCCACCTCGGCCACGGCCGCCCGTGCCAGCTCCCGGCGGAGCTCCGTGCGTCCCCGCGCGGCCGACTCCAGCATGGGCCAGCTGGCCGGCTCCGCCAGCATGCCCTGGGCAAACGCGACGCACACCGACTGGACGTCGTGGTGCTGCCCGGGCAGCTCGAACGCTTCCCGCAGCAGCGGCGCCGCCTGCGCCGGGGGCAGCATCGTCGCCGCGAGGCGCACCGCCTCCTTGCGGCTGGTGACCTTCACCGTCCGCGGGTCCTTCGGCGTGAGCAGCCTGCGGAGTTCCGTGGCGAGCCGCGCCGGCGCGACGTACTGCGCGGCCCGCGTCGCCGCGTAGACCGCGACCCGGGCGCGGTCGCCGCCCGCGTGCTCCAGCAGCAGCGGCAGCACCTCGTCGGGGCGGTCGGTCCACGGCAGTGCGCCGAGGGCCGCCTCCGCCAACGGGACGTTCGACGATCCCGTGTAGCGGCGGACGACTTCCAGGCCCGCCTCCGGGATCACTGCCGCCGCCGAGAGGGCCTGGACGCGCACATGCGCCGGCTGCCCCGCGTCGCCCGCTGTGCGCGCGAGCAGCTCCGCCGCCGCCCGCTGCTGGCGCGGCACCCAGCGGTGCGCCCGGTAGGTGGGTGGCGTCCAGTGGCTGCAGGCGGTCAGGAAGCGGCCGTACGGTGGGGTGTCGGCCAGCACAGGGTCGAGCAGGTCCGTACGCCGCCCCGTCAGGACTCTGAGAACGGACGGCAGGACGGCGGCGGACGGCTCCTGCCGCACGATCCGCTCCACCCGCTCGTCGCGCCCCTTCGGCTGCTCCAGCCAGAGGTCGACGGCGGTGCGGACGGACGCGTCGTTTCCGAACTGGACGGCCTGCCACAGGTACTCCTGGAGTTCGGCCATCCCCCACGCGCGCCGCCCCAGTGCCCGTACGAGTGCGAAGACGAGCGAGTAGTCGGCCTTGTCGGTGGCGGCCTCCAGCCAGGGCCGTAGCGCCGCCAGTACCTCGTGCTCCTGGCCGCGCCGCAGCACGGTGTCGAGGCGGCCGACGTTCGCGCCGCCGGTGTGGCCGGACAGTCGGGTGAGGGTGTCGAGGGCCCAGCCGATGAGCCGAGTGCCGCCCGTGACGGCGTGCTCGCGCAGCACGGACAGGGCGAGTGTGCTGAGCGCGTGACGGGTGCTCCAGGAGGAGTCGCGGGCTTCGACGGCGTCGATGGAGATGCGTTCGAGGTCCTCGGCGGCGTCCTCCGCGAACAGCGAAGGGGGCACCTCTGCCAGTGCGGAGAGGGCTGCGCTGCGGACCGGGTCCTGTTCATTGCGCAGCCTCAGCAGCGCACGCAGCAACCGGCTCACTTCCTGTGGGTCGCGGGAGCGTGCTGCGTTGCGGACGAGCAGTGGGTACGCCGTGGCGCGGTCGTCCGCGGCGGAGCGGCGGACGGCGGTGAGCAGGTCGTCACGGACCTCGTCCGGCGGCAGATAGGCGGCTGCCGTCAGTATCTGCGTCCAGGGCGCGCCCCTTCCGCGGGCCAGCGTCGCCATCCGCCGAGCCTCGGCGGTGCGCCGCTTGTACGGCAGTACGTCGAGCAGGGCGGGGCTGAGGTCCGCGTGGGCGAGGTCTTTGCCCTCCATCGCCGCGTCGAACAGGGTGCCGCGGCGGGAGGGCGGCAGGCAGGCCAGGAGCCGGGCGAGAGCGGGTGCGTTGTCGTTCCAGGCGCTGGCGAGGTCGGTGAGTTCCGCAGGGGCGTGGCGGACGAGGCGGCGCAGCACGGCGGGTTCGAGGTGGCCGCTGTTCAGCCGGGACCTCAGCTTCGGGCGTAGCAGCAGCCGCACCGTGCGGCCGGGATCCGCCTCGACCAGGAGGTGCAGCTTGCGGTCCACGGGCATCGGCAGCGTCTCGTAGCGCTCGAGCACAGCCAGCACGCCCAGCGGATGCCGTTCGGCGAGGAGCGCGAGCGCGTCCGCGCGGGAAGCCAGCCAGCCGTCCCGTACGACGGCGGGGAGGGTGTCGAGCTGCCGCTCCATCTCGGCGAGCAGCAGGGCGGGATGGCGGGCGGCGAGCAGCCGGTAGGAGCTCAGTCCGCGGAACAGGCGGGGCAGCAGCCGGGCGGCGATCTCCGCCGTGCAGGCGGCGAGCAGTTCCGCGGCGGCCTCGGCGCCCCATCGTCGGTACGTCGGCTCGACCAGCGCCTCGGCGAGGCCCGTACGCCCCGCCACGGCGATGGCGTGCACGAGCTGCTGCCGCACGGCGGCTGGTGCGTCCTCGACGGCCTCGATCACGGTGGGGTCCGTGAGCCGCCCCTGCAGCAGTGCCCTGATCGCGGGGGCGCGGACGAGGCGGTCGGGGTCCGCGAGGCAGCCCTCCAGATACGCGTCGTGGCGCGCCATGTCCGCCACGGTGGCGGCGAGCCGCCGTCCGTGGACGCCGTGGGCGGCGAGCCCGGTCACAAGCTCGTCGACCGCCCCCATTGCCGCGGCGCGCCGGGCAGCGGAGGCCAGCTCACGCATGCGGTGGGGGTAGGAGAGCCGGTCGACGGCTGCGAGCAGGTGTTCGGCACGCTGGGACATGAGGGCGATTCTGCCTGGCGGGCGGGGGTGGCGCCTGCGGATTTCGGCGGGGGCGGGGGTCGTCGTGCGGCAGGCTGTGTGACTGTCTGTGCGGGCTCTGCGGCGGTCTGTGCAGGCTCGGTCAGCAACTCCGCCAGCTACCCGAACTCCCGCAAGTCACGAGGGAGTTGCAGGCTCTCCGGCAGCTCTACCCGCACTGTGGGGAACGAGGTGCGCGCTCTGGGCGACCTGCAGCACGCCGCCGGTCAGCTCACCCTCGCCGACGACCAGGTCCATGTGGCGGGGATGCTCCTGGGTTCAGGCTTTCGCCATGTCGTCGCCGCACAGTGGACCGTGCGCGACCGGGTGGCGGCCGAGGTCGCCACCGCGTTCCACCACCGTGTCGCCGCCGCGCGGGTGGGAGGCGTCGAACCTGCGGTCGCGTTGCACCAGGCCGTACAGGAGGTGCGCCGGTCGCACGCGGAACCGCACGCGTGGGCCCCGTTCATGCACTACGGCCCGTGAGGACACCGGTCAGGGATCGGGAACGTACAGCAATGCCCCGTCGTCGGACCCCCTGAGCACCGCCGCCGTCAGACGCTCTCCTGCGGGGATCTCCGCCGCGGCGTCGGGCGGGAGCGGGTGCCGCAAGGCCCGGTACAGGTCCCCGCGATGGAGGTTGAACGCCGCGCCCATCAGCACCCCGGACTCACGGCACGCGCCGGGCAGTACGCCCCACCACATCACGTACACGAACGGAAGCGTGAGCAGCGCCCAGAGCGTGTGGAGCACGGCCGGCGGCAGAAGAAGGCCCCACACCCCGGCCGCCACGGCGCTGTCCACACGTCGTTCATGGCTTCCCGCAAACCCGGAGACAGCGGCACCGACCTCTACGTGAAGCTCTACGGCCGCCCCAAGACGAACTCACCGACAGCACCCTCGCCCCAAGCCCGGCTCAGTGACGACACGTCATCCGCAAGGCCGGTGTCGTCCTACTGGGCCGACGGGGACCGCGACCCCACGAAGAAGCGGGACATCCCGCACCTTTTTCCGTACTTCTACCACTCAGTACTCGCCCGCAACGGCAAGCCGGTGACCGGACACAACATTCTGGCGCTCATCGAGTACATCGACGCGATGCTGATCTTCCAGGGCAACCTGTGGATCGCCGAAATCGACGAGCCCCGCACGGGAGAGGTCTTCAAACAGCGTCTCTGCGGTCCGCTGGACCCGACGCGGCACGCCTGCAGCTACCCCGCAGGATTAGCCGCGGTTGAGCCCCGGCAGTCACGCGCACAGGTGCTCGGGGAATTTCGGCAGGACTTCGTGGATCCCGGCGCACCCCGCGTCGCCGTTCGTGGTGACCGGTCGCCAGCCCGTGGAGTCGGCGCGGTAGAACCTGCGTTGGGAGACAGCGGAGGAGGAGCATCCGTCGCCGGGGTCACCGCACGCGGGCCCCATTCTCAGCCGCGTTCCTCCCAGCTCGTGTGCTTGGGGGATGTCCGTGTCGTCGACTGCTTGCCCGTACGAGGACGAGGTGCAACGGGTACGTGACCTTCACGTACACCGTGCCGTGTTCGACGGTGTCGAGCTCACCGCGCAGGCCGCGTACGCAGTCGCGTTCCCCGTCGGGCACTTCGGCCTCGACCACCAGAGACCGACCGCCGTCGGCGGTACGGATGCCGTCGATGCGAATCGGAGCGGCGAGGGTCCAGCCGGAGGCTGTGGCCGTGGCGCTGGCCGTGCCCGTGGCGGCGTCTGTCGTCTCGTCGGCGGTCTCCGTACCGCAGCCGGCGAGGACAGCCAGGGCCGCGCCGAGCACGACCACCCGGGTTCCTGAGGGCGGGGACAGATCCTGTTCACCATGTGGTGTTCAAGCCGCTGTTGGGTGGGAGTCGGGAAGGTTTCCAGGCAGATCCACCCCGCCGATGTGACATCTCGTGACAGATGAGAGGGTCGGGCGGGTGAGTGAGACGCCGATGAACACCCTGCAGTACCGCTTTGACGGGCCGGAAGACGCCCCCGTTCTGATCCTCGGTCCCTCACTGGGCACCACCTGGCACATGTGGGACCGGCAGGTACCGGAGCTGGCGAAGCAGTGGCGGATCTTCCGTTTCGACCTTCCCGGGCACGGCGGAGCCCCCGCGCACCCCGTCGGATCGGTCGCCGATCTGGCCGCCCGGCTGCTCGCCACGCTCGACGCGGCCGGCGTGCGGCGCTTCGGCTACGCGGGCTGTGCGCTCGGCGGCGCGATCGGCACCGAACTGGCGCTGCGCCACCCCGAGCGGCTTGCCTCGCTCGCGCTGATCGCCGCCTCGCCCCGGTTCGGGACGGCCGACGAGTTCCGTCAGCGCGGGGTGATCGTCCGTACGAACGGGCTCGACCCCATCGCCCGTACCGCCCCTGAGCGCTGGTTCACCAGCGGCTTCGCCGCCGCGCAGCCCGCGATCACCGAGTGGGCCGTACAGATGGTCCGCACCACCGACCCCGGCTGCTACATCGCGGCCTGCGAATCGCTCGCCTCCTTCGACGTACGGGGCGAACTGGCCCGCGTCGGTGTGCCGACCCTCGTACTCGTCGGCTCCGACGACCAGGTCACCGGCCCCGCCGAGGCCCGCACCCTCGTCGCGGGTATCCCGGACGCCCGCCTCGCGGTGGTGCCCGGTGCCTCCCATCTGGTCCCGGTCGAGCAGCCCGCGGCCGTCACCGATCTCCTCGTACGCCACTTCTCGACGGCCTGGCAGCCCGCGTACGACATCGCCATCGGCCAGATGGCCATTTCGGCCGCCCCGGCCAAGCCGGTCCTGGCCGCACCCGCGCCGATCACCCCCATCGCGGAGATAGCCCCGCCTGCCGTGCAGCCCGAGGTGCGGGGCCGTCCCGATCAGTACGACGCGGGGATGAAGGTCCGGCGCGAGGTGCTCGGCGACGCGCATGTGGACCGGGCGCTCGCGCAGGCGGACGAGTTCTCCGGGGACTTCCAGGACTTCGTCACCAGATACGCGTGGGGCGAGATCTGGAACCGGCCCGGCCTCGACCGGCGCTCCCGCAGCTGTGTCACCCTCACCGCCCTCGTCGCGGGCGGTCACCTCGACGAACTCGCCTTCCACACCCGCGCCGCCCTCCGCAACGGCCTCACCCCGGTCGAGATCAAGGAAGTGCTCCTCCAGGCCGCCGTCTACTGCGGGGTACCGGCCGCCAACAGCGCCTTCAAGGTGGCCCAGCAGGTCATCCGCGAGGAGACCACGCCCGAGGAGTGATCCCCGGGTGATCCGGGTGATCCGGGTGATCCCGGGCCTGCCTCCTAGCCGGGTGGTCGGAGCACCAGCCCCAGCCGCTCACGGCCCCGGGTCCGCGCGGCAGGATGGACCCATGAAGCTCACCAAGAAGTCTCACGCCTGCGTCCGCCTGGAGAAGAACGGACGGACGCTCGTCCTCGACCCCGGGGGATTCAGCGAGGAGGACGCGGCGGCCGGTGCCGACGCGATCCTGGTCACCCACGAGCACGCGGACCACTTCGACGAGGGACGGCTGCGCGCCGCCCTGGACGCCAACCCGGCCGCCGAGCTGTGGACCCTCGCCGCAGTCGCGGATCAGCTCTCCGCGGGCTTCCCGGGCCGCGTCCACACCGTCGGCCACGGCGACACCTTCACCGCGGCGGGCTTCGACGTCCAGGTCCACGGCGAACTGCACGCAGTCATCCACCCGGACATCCCGCGCATCACCAACGTCGGCTTCCTCGTCGACGGCGCCGTCTTCCACCCCGGCGACGCCCTCACCGTCCCCGACCACCCGGTGGACACGCTGTTGCTCCCGGTCATGGCCCCCTGGAGCAAGCTGTCCGAGGTCGTCGACTACGTCCGTGAGGTCAAGCCGCAGCGCGCGTACGACATCCACGACTCCCTCCTCACGGACCTCGCCCGCCCGATCTACGACCGGCTGGTCGGTGGCCTGGGCGGTTCCGAGCACGTGCGGCTGACGCCGGGGTCGTCGGCGGAGGTCTGAGACGGCGTTGTCAGACCCGGCGGGTAGGTTGTGGGGCATGCGTATCGCGACCTGGAACGTGAACTCGATCACCGCCCGCCTGCCGAGGCTGCTGGCCTGGCTGGAGAGCAGCGGCACGGATGTGCTGTGCCTCCAGGAGGCCAAGGTCGCCGCCGAGCAGTTCCCGTCCGACCAGCTGCGCGAGCTGGGCTACGAGGTGGCGGTCAACGCGACCGGCAGGTGGAACGGCGTGGCGGTGATCTCCCGCGTCGGCCTGGAGGACGTGGTGCGTGGCCTGCCCGGCGACCCCGGCTACGAGGGCGTCGAGGAGGCCCGCGCCGTCTCCGCGACCTGCGGCCCGGTCCGCGTCTGGTCGGTGTACGTGCCGAACGGCCGCGAGGTGGCCCACCCGCACTACGTCTACAAGCTGGGCTGGTTCGAGGCCCTCAAGGCGGCGGTCGCCGAGGACGCGGCGGGCAGCCGCCCCTTCGCGGTCCTGGGCGACTACAACGTGGCGCCGACGGACGACGACGTCTACGACCTGGCCGCCTTCGAGGGCCTCACCCACGTCACCCCGGCGGAGCGCGCGGCCCTCGCGGCCCTGCGCGAGGCGGGCCTGACGGATGTGGTCCCCCGGCCCCTGAAGTACGACCACCCGTTCACGTACTGGGACTACCGCCAGCTCTGCTTCCCCAAGAACCGGGGCATGCGCATCGACCTGGTCTACGGCAACGAGCCGTTCGCCAAGGCGGTCAAGGACGCGTACGTGGACCGCGAGGAGCGCAAGGGCAAGGGCGCGTCGGACCACGCCCCGGTGGTGGTGGACCTGGAGGTGTAGAGACGCGCGCCCAAGCCGCCGCCTACGGAACCAGCGCCCCCAGTTCCACCGCTCCCGCGACAGCAGCCAACCCCGCATCACCCGGATGCAGATGGTCCCCGCTGTCGTACGCGGGCAGCAACCGCGTCGGCTGTGCCGGATCCCGCAGCGCCGCGTCGAAGTCGAGGACGCCGTCGAAACCGGAGTGGGACGCGGCTTCCTCCCGGATCCAGGTGTTCACGGCCTCCCGCTGCCCGTCGACCACCGAAGTGCACCGTGACTCACCGCCGCACGGCACGATGGTCGCGACCAGCACCCGTACCCCGCGCGCACGCACCCGCTCCGCCAGTTCCCGCAGACCGGCGACGACATCGTCCGCCGTCGCGCCCGTGCGCAGATCGTTCACGCCCTGGAAGACGATCGCCGTACGCGCCGAGGCCTGGGCGAGGACGTCCCGGTCCAGGCGGTGCAGGGCGCTCACCCCGCCCGAGTCGGTGGAGACGCCGTCGCCCGGGTAGCGGTCGGCGAGGACGCGGTTGGCGGCGATGCCCTGGTTGAGCACGCCGTAGCGGGGGACCGCGCTCTGGGCCAGCAGCCGGTCGGCGAGCACATCGGGCCAGCGCCGGTTCGCGTCCAGGGTCGAGGCCTGGCCGTCGGTGATCGAGTCCCCGAGCACCACGACGGATCCCGGCCCGGCACCCACGTCCACGCCGGTCAGCAGCGGCCACGTCGTCAGGAACGAGGTGTACGGCGTCGAGGTCGCGTCCGCCGTGTGGTCGCCCGGCTCGCTGACGTACGAGCGTTGCTGGGTGAGCCGGTGCAGCGGGGCCGCTGTCACGGTGCCGGGCAGATGGAAGCTCACCAGCAGATTGGCGTCCGCGGGGACCGCGAAGTCCAGCGGATCGCTGAACGCCTGTGCCCCGGCCGGGAGTTCGACGCCACGCGCGCCCAGGAACGTCAGCGGCACCGGCGTACCGCTCGCCGTGGCACCCGTACCCTGCACGGCCACCGTCGCGCTGCCGATCCGTACCGGCGCCGAAGCGAAGGTGTTGTCGAAGCGGAGCCGGACCCGTGGTCCGCCGGCCGAGGTGTGCACCACCAGGCGCAGCGTCCGGTCGGTCCACGGGCCGACGGTCGCGTACGTCGAGGTCGGCGCCGCCCAACTGCCCGTCCAGCCCGCCGTGTCGGGCCGTACCGAGAGCGCGAACACATGCAGGTCGGCGGCGTACGGCAACCGTACGGAGGCGACCTCGTGCCCTCGTTCGATCGGCACGGTGACGACGAACAGCCGTGCCTTCTCGGCGAGTTGGCCGTCGGGTGTGTTCACGTGCGGCAGCGCGACCGTCTTGGCACCGAGGGAACCCCTGCGCCAGTCGGGGGCGGTCAGCCGGTACGTGGAGGACGTGCCGTCCGCGTACGAGACGGTGCCCCCGCCGCTCACGTCGGAGCCGCCGGTGCCGGCGACGAGGAACGCGAGGGCGTCTCCCTTGCCCCGCACACGGACGGGCTGGCCGGCGGCGCGGACGTTGTCGGCCTCGCCCGGATCCCGGTCGGGCCAGGTCAGGCGGGCGCCCTCGACGTTGAGGGCCCGGCCCCCCGTCCAGCCGGCGGCCGTGAGGTCCTGGGCCGACAGGGAGGCGCCCGAGCCGTCGAAGTCGGCCGCGTCGGGCAGGGCGTCGTCGCTGACGGCGCTGTTGTCGAAGTACCGGGTCAGGGGGAGGGGTTCGGCGGCCTCGGTCGTGGAGGACAGGGGCATCAGCGCCGCGCACAGGGCGAGGATGAGGCCTGGCCCCGAGAGACTCCGGAATCCCGGTGTCCGCTCGCCTCGGCCACCTCGGCGCATCTTCGTCCTCCCGGTCCGCTCGGCCCTCCGCTCAGTGCAGTGTGAAGCTAAAGAGCTACCGGGGGGCCAGTCAATTCGCCGCTCGCACCGGACAGGGGGCGCGCGGGGAACTTGGCCGGAACCGGCGTCCCCGCGCGCCCTGTGGTGCGGTCGGTGCGGGAATGACAGGCTGGACGTATGAACATCCCTTTCCTGGGCAGCTGGCGCAAGAAGCATGGACCCGCCCGAGGCGTGGCGGTGTTCTCCGAGGGCGAGCCGGACCCCGAGGCGGTCGCAGGGCTTCTCTCCGAGTGTGAGCTGCTGCGCTCCCAGGCGGGCCGGGAGGGGGTCGAACTCGACGACTCCGCCGCCTCGTTGGAGGCGTTGGACCAGCTGCTGCCGGGCTGGCGTGACGACGAGGAGTCGCTGTCCTGGCTCGGCAACGACGCGGGGCTCTATCTGGGCACGGTCATCGTGCGGACCGTGCCCGGCGCCGCCTGGGACTTCTGGCCGAACGGCCAGCCCGTCGTACGGCTGTCGTCGGGCCGGGAGTTCGACGTCGTCGCGTCCGGCCATGAATGGGCGTCCAGCGGGGCGCCCGAGCTGTCACAGCTGTACGCGGAGGTCGCGGAGGCGTAGGCGCGGTGGCCGCATTTGTCGTAAATACGGCTAATGCCTGAAAAGTGCGTGTCGTGCGTCAACTCCGCTCCTGTCTGGATAGTTTGCGGCAACCACGACACAGCTGAGAAGTGAGTAGGGCTGGGCATGGCTGTCGATCCGTTGATCGAGCTGCATGAAGTCAACAAACACTTCGGTGAACTGCATGTTCTCCAGGACATCGACCTCACCGTCGGCAGGGGGGAGGTGGTCGTGGTCATCGGCCCGTCGGGGTCGGGCAAGTCCACTCTGTGCAGGGCGATCAACCGGCTCGAGCCGATCGGCTCCGGGACGATCAAACTCGACGGACAACTGCTTCCCGACGAGGGCAAGTCCCTCGCCCGGCTCCGGGCCGAGGTCGGGATGGTCTTCCAGTCGTTCAACCTCTTCGCCCACAAGACCGTCCTCCAGAACGTCTCGCTGGGCCAGATCAAGGTGCGTGGACGCAAGAAGGAGGAGGCCGACAGGCGTTCCCGCGAGCTCCTCGACCGTGTCGGCCTCGCCTCCCAGGCGCCGAAGTACCCGGCCCAGCTCTCCGGCGGCCAGCAGCAGCGGGTGGCCATCGCGCGCGCTCTGGCCATGGACCCCAAGGTCATGCTCTTCGACGAGCCCACGTCGGCGCTCGACCCGGAGATGATCAACGAGGTTCTCGAGGTCATGCAGCAACTCGCCCGCGAGGGCATGACGATGGTCGTCGTCACCCACGAGATGGGCTTCGCCCGCTCGGCCGCCAACCGGGTCGTCTTCATGGCCGACGGTCGTATCGTCGAGGACCGCAGCCCCGAGGAGTTCTTCACCAACCCGCGCAGCGACCGCGCCAAGGACTTCCTCTCCAAGATCCTCAAACACTGAGACACTCCGGGGGCGCTGTGACGATGTAGCAACAGCGTTCTCTGCCAGGGGAGTTGAGGACAGCGCGAACCTGCTGACGGACAACCTCCCGGTGACGGGACGGGCCGGGAAACCGGCCGCCCCGAACCTCGACTACGATTTGTCGTTCATCCCCATCGGGACGGGGACCGAGGCCGAGGCCGGTGGCGCCGGCCGAAACAGGGACGCTGCTGCCAGGCGGGCAGTAGTAGGAGGGCATGCGTTCGCCCGGCGGCAGCCGGAGATCACTGCTCGCGCAGGGGTACCGACTCCCACCAGGGGTCGCGCTCCGGCGAGCAGGAGGTCAGCTGCGCCGGACGGGTTGTGCTCGACGCAGAGCGGGTCGACCGGGCTGACCAGCTGTGCCGAGGCCGAGCGGGCCCACGTCGCGGAGATACGCGACGCGGGTGCCGCTCTCCTTGGTTTCGGCGCCCGGCCGGCACGACGACGCCGCATGGTGCAGGAACCCCGGAGAGACCCTATGAGGCGCGGTGCGAGTTCCGGGTCGCCGCGACGGCCGGCAGGGGGGTCTGGGCGGCTCGGGTGATGTCCGTGACGACCTCGACGACATCGGGTCCGTACGCCTGTGAGTTGACGACCTTCAGCAGCAGGGCGAAGGAGTTGTTGCCGTGTTTGCGGGCCAGCCGTTCGTGGTTGCGGGCGAGATAGCGGGTCGCCGCCTGGTTGGTGATCGCGCGCTGGCCGCAGAAGAGGAAGACCGGCCGGGCCTGGCCGCCCGTGCCGGCGGTGAGCCGCGCGAGGATCACGTACTCGCCCCGGCCCGACTCCAGCCGGTAGCGCTCGGTGCCGATCTGGAAGGCGCCCCGGTCCGGGCCGGGTTCGGCGTCGACGTTGACCCGGACGCCGGGGAGCAGCGTCTGCAGATGCGCCAGCATGCGGCGGTTGGAGGCCGGGCCGCCCACACAGAACTCGGTCCGCTCGCCGACCCCCTGCTGGGTGGCGTCGTGGGCGACGACCTGCGCGTGGGCGTTGCAGTCCTTGATGAGCGCGGCGAGTTCCAGCAGGGCGAACACGTCGTGGCGCATCACCGTCAACTCGGGGCCACCGGCCTCGCGGTTCACCACGAGCAGCGACTCGGAGTTGTCCGGCAGCCCGAAGAAGGTCTGCTTGCGGCGGAGTTTGCGCTTCCACAGATAGGTGCGGGCCAGCCAGCCGAGGGCTGCGCTGATACCGGCCGCGACCACACCGAGGACGATATTGCGCACGTCGTCAGTCATGTGCGCGCATGGTAGCGGTCAACCGCAGGGGTGTTCGAGATGCCCTTACGGGATCCATCACGATGCGGTTACGCTGCGCGGACGGTCGTTGACTGGAGGTATTTGATGCGTCGCCCTGTCGCGCGGAGTCTGGCGGTCCTGGCGGTATCGGCCACGATGGTGTCGGTGGGAGCGGCCGCGCCGCCCTCGGGCGCCACGCCGGCGGACAGGGCCCCGGGTACCGCTGTGCAGAAGGTCCCGGTCGCCGTCGGGTACGGCGGTGCCGTCGCGAGCGTGGACGCGGATGCCTCGGCCGCCGGGATCGAGGTGCTTCGCAAGGGCGGCAACGCGGTGGACGCCGCCGTCGCCACGGCCGCCGCGCTCGGGGTGACCGAGCCCTACTCCAACGGCATCGGCGGAGGCGGCTACTTCGTCTACTACGACGCCAAGTCCCGTACGGTGCAGACGATCGACGGCCGCGAGACGGCACCTCTGACAGCCGACTCGGGCCTCTTCCTGGAGAACGGGCAGCCCATCCCCTTCGCCGACGCCGTCACCAGCGGACTGGGCGTCGGCACGCCGGGCACGCCCGCCACCTGGCAGGCGGCGCTGGACAGTTGGGGCAGCGAGCGGCTCGGCACGCTGCTGAAACCGGCGGAGCGGCTCGCGCGCGACGGCTTCACGGTGGACGAGACGTTCAGATCGCAGACCGCGTCCAACGAGGCGCGGTTCAGGAACTTCCCGGACACGGCGAAGCTGTTCCTGCCCGGCGGCGCCCTGCCGGTGGTCGGGTCGAGCTTCAAGAACCCCGAACTGGCGCGTACGTACGCGGAGTTGGGCCGAAAGGGCGTCGGCGCCCTGTACCGGGGGAAGCTGGCGAAGGAGATCGTCGACACGGTCAACAAGCCGCCGGTGGCCCCTGGTTCGGGTTACAACGCACGCCCCGGCGCACTGTCGCTGAAGGACCTGTCGGCCTACCGGGTGAAGCGCCAGGCGCCCACGAAGACGTCGTACCGGGGCCTGAACGTCTACTCGATGGCACCCTCATCCTCGGGTGGTACGACGGTCGGTGAGGCCCTCAACATCCTTGAGCGGACGAACCTTTCGAAGGCGAGCGAGGTCCAGTTCCTGCACCGCTACATCGAGGCGAGCCGGATCGCCTTCGCGGACCGGGGGCGCTGGGTGGGCGACCCGGCCTTCGAGGACGTACCGACGAAGGAGCTGCTGTCGCAGAAGTACGCCGACTCGCGGGAGTGCCTGATCAAGGACGACGCGGTGCTGACGAGCCCGGTCGCGCCCGGGGACCCGCGTCACCCGGCGGCCTGCACCAGCACGGGCATCGCCGCGCCGACGACGTACGAGGGTGAGAACACGACCCATCTGACGGCGGCCGACAAGTGGGGCAACATCGTGTCCTACACCCTGACGATCGAGCAGACCGGCGGCAGCGGCATCACGGTCCCCGGCCGGGGATTCCTCCTCAACAACGAGCTGACGGACTTCTCCTTCGCTCCGGCCAGTCCCGCCGTCCACGATCCGAACCTGCCGGGCCCGGGCAAGCGACCGCGCTCGTCGATGTCCCCGACGATCGTCCTGGACGCGCACGGCAAGCCGGTGGTGGCTCTTGGCTCGCCCGGCGGCGCGACCATCATCACGACCGTCCTGCAGACCCTGACGGGCTTCCTCGACCGGGGGCTCCCGCTGGTCGACGCGATCGCCGCACCCCGTGCGAGCCAGCGCAACCAGACGACCACCGAGCTCGAACCGGGCCTGTGGAACAGTGAGTTGAGGACCAAGCTGGAGGCCATCGGGCACGGCTTCCGGCTCAACCCCGAGATCGGCGCGGCGACCGGTGTACAACGTCTGCCCAACGGCAAGTGGCTGGCGGCGGCGGAGACGGTACGGCGTGGCGGCGGGTCGGCGATGGTGGTGCGGCCGGCGTCGTGAGTCAGCCGGGGGTGGGCGGCGGCACGGTGTCCGGGGCCGGCCGCCCGTCCCCGTAGCGGCCGACGGTCGCCGCGGGCCAGGTGTACTCGAACTCCTCCAGGGTGAATCCCGCGGCCATCCGCAGCGGGCGTTCGGCGGTGCGCCGGCCGCCCGCGCGCTCGTAGAACGAGATCGCCCGGGCGTTGCCGCGCAGGACCTCCAGGTAGACGTCCCGGCCGGGGTACCGGCCGGCCGCCCAGGCGAAGCCGTGGTGTAGCAGGGTGCGGCCGACGCCGGTGCCGACGTGGTCCGGACGCGCGTGCAGGTTGTCCACGTGGACCCGGCCGTCCGAGCCGGCGGCCAGATGGATGAAGCCGAGCGGCTCGCCCTCCTGCTCGGCGAGCAGCAGACACCGCTCGTCGGACGGTTCGGCCGTGCGGTCCCGCCACTTCGCGAGGTGCTCCGCAGCCAGCGGGCCGTCCAGGTACGCGGCGGGCATGAGCACCCTGTACGCGCTGCGCCAACTGGCGGTGTGCAGGGCCGCGATGCTCTCCGCGTCGGCCGAGGTGCCGTTCCTGATACGCATGACGCCGAAGGCTACGCCGGGCTCGTGCGCGCCTCCTGCCGCGCCGTGAGCACGCGGGGCCCCGACTCGGTGATCGCCACCGTGTGTTCCGCGTGGGCCGCGCGGGAGCCGTCGTTGGTACGCAGGGTCCAGCCGTCCGGGGCCTCGTGGTAGCCGTCCTTGCCGCTGGCGATGAGCATGGGCTCGATCGCCAGGACCAGGCCGTGCCGCAACGGCATGCCCCGGCCGGGGCGGCCCTCGTTGGGCACCGGGGGGTCCTCGTGCATACGGCGGCCGATGCCGTGGCCGCCGAAGCCGTCCGGGATGCCGTAGCCCGCGCTGCGGCACACCTCGCCGATCGCGTGCGCGATGTCGCCGACGCGGTTGCCGACGACCGCCGCCGCGATGCCCGCCGCGAGGGCCCGCTCGGCGGTCTCGACGAGCCGTACGTCGGCCGGGCGGGGTTCGCCCACGATGAAGCTGATCGCCGAGTCGCCCGCCCAGCCGCCCAGTTCGGCGCCGAAGTCGGCGGAGACGAGGTCGCCGTCGCGCAGCCGGTAGTCGTCCGGGATGCCGTGCACGATCGCGTCGTTCACCGAGAGGCAGAGCACGGCCGGGAACGGGGTGGGGGCGAAGGAGGGGTGGTAGCCGAGGAACGGGGAGGTCGCCCCGGCGTCGCGCAGTACCTGGTGTGCCACCTCGTCCAGCTCCCGCAGGGAAACGCCCACGTCAGCGGCTTCCTTGACGGCAGTGAGGCCTCTGCCGACCACCTGGCCCGTCTCGTACATGGCATCGATCGCGGCGTCCGTCTTGAGTTCAACCATGCCAATTACTATACCGGTATTAGAATGGTGGCATGGTACGCACTCCTCTCACTCCCGAAGAGCGTGAACGCGGCGAGCGGCTCGGCCGGCTGCTGCGTGAGGCGCGTGGTGGCCGCAGCATGGCGGAGATCGCCGCCCGCGCCGGTATCTCCGCCGAGACCCTCCGCAAGATCGAGACGGGCCGGGCGCCGACCCCGGCGTTCTTCACGGTCGCGGCGCTGGCGGGGGTCCTCGGGCTGTCCATGGACGAACTGATCGGCCGGCTTGCCCCGACCGCCCCGGTCGCGGCGTGAGCCCCGTCGGGCGGTTTTGGCCATTGTGACCGTGCTTCACGTCACGGTCCGCTGGGCGCGCGGTACTCTGCGTCCGGTCCGAAAACCCCCCGTAGCCCATCCGTAACACGACTGGTGTTTTCTACGGGGCGGAGAACTCCGGTCGGGCATGGGGTGAACGTCATGGCGGTGGAACAACTCCCGGGGCAGGTGCGGGAGTTCGCGCGGTATCTGAACGGCCTGTTGGCCCGCCTCGATCAGGGCGCGGGCTGGTGCGGCGTGTTCTGGGAGCGCGACCCCGACGGCATGCGTGCCTGCCTGGAAGGGCGTGAAGTCCCGCCGTGGGACGTCGTGGAGGCGCTGCTGCACGATCTCGCGGCCGGGTACGCGACGGACGCCGTCACCTCGGAGACCGAGCAGGCGCGTGTCCTGCACCAGGCCTCGCTCGCCGAGTTCGACAGTCGGCTCGGCGCCCGCGACACCCTCGGGGACCGGCTCGACGTGATGCTCCGCGAACAGAAGTACGCAGCCGACCGCCTCGCCGAACTGGGGCGGTTGCTCGCCTCGGCCACCACCCACGAGGAGGCCGAGGGTCTCCGCCTCGACCTCGCCTGGGCCCGCGACGACCATGAACGGGCCTCCGCCCGCTGCGTCGAACTCCGTTACCGCCTGGACCAGTTGGCCCGCAGGGTGGTGAGCAGGGCGCCCCTTCCACACCGCGACGGCGACGAGGAGGCGGACCTGTTCGCGGGCGGCGTCCGAAACGCCCCGCACCCCACGGACCCCCTGACCCTGCCGAGACAGCGCACCGAAACGGACCAGCGGACAACGGCCGACTCCGAGGACGCGGGCGCCGGCAGGCGCCGCACCGGCCGAGCGGCCGACCGCGAGGGTCCCGGTTCGGCCGTCCACGGGGGCGACCGAGCTTCCGGCAGGGCAGGCGAGCACGAGGGGGCCGGCTGGCGCGACGGGAGCGGTTCCGGCTACCTGGACGACCGCGGCGCGGGCGACCCCGGACTCCGCCGTCAGTACTCCGACGACGAGGCCTCCGGCGGTCGGGACGGCAGTCGCGACCCCGGCCGCGTGGACGAGCGTGCCGGTGCCGGCCAGGCCGCCCATGGCGGGGAGCGGGCCTTCGGCCGTCCTGGTTCTGGAGACGAGGCACCCCTCTGGCGCGCCGACACCCGCGGTGTCGCTCAGGAGACGAGCGCCGGCGCGTCCGACTGGCGCGAGGGCGCCCGCCGTGCGGATGACCTTGGTGGTGGTCGTCCCGCCGCCTACGTCGGACATCATGACGTCGGCGATGGTGCGTCCGGCCGACGTGACGACGCCCGTCGTGCCGACGACCGTGACGGACCCCTTCCGGATTCCACCGGCTCGGAAGAGCCGGGCGAGTCCCCGGTGCCGCAGCTTCCCGCCGATTGGTACGCGGCCCCCGCCGTCGAACCCGAACCCGAACCCGAGCCCGCCCCCAAGCAGCGATCCAAGCGGCGGGCCCGGGGGAGTGCGCGGTTCGCCGGGGCCATGGACGACGCGGACACGGGCGGTACGCCCGTCGGTGATCCCACGCCGGGGGCGTCGGGCCGCCGTACCCCGCGTGGGGCGCGGTTCGCCGGGGCCGGCGCCAAGAGCGCGGTGCCGGTGCGGGAGCCGCTGGACGACGACGCCCGGCACGACACCATCGACGCCGTCCGCAACCTCGTACGGCTGCGGAGCGAAGGCCGCAGCGGTGAGGCGCACGCGCTGCTCGTCGAGGCCTCCCACTGGCCCGCCGCGCGCTTTCCGCTGCTCGCCGCCGAGCTGCACCGCGCGGGCCTCGGCGCCGACTGGGCCACCCTGCTCTGGGAGGCCGCCTCCCTGCCGGTGGACCGGCTGGTCGCCGCCGCGGACGCGCTCGTCGCGGCGGGCCGGGGCACCGACGGCGAGCAGATCCTGCGACAGGGCATGGCGCGCCCGGCGCAGGAGGTGGGCGAGGCGGTGCTCCGGCTCGCCGAGGACGGCAGGAAGCGCGAGGTACGTGCGCTGCTCGACGCGTACGTCCGGGTCCGCACCCCCGAGGAGGCCGCCCGCAGTGTCGCCACCGACCCGCAGCGCCTCGTACCCCTGCTGCTGGAGGCGGCCAAGGGTGCCTCCGAGGACCGCTACTGGGATCTCTTGCACGCCCTCCGGGTCGCCGGACACAGTGCGTGACCCGGCTGGACGTGACTCGCCCACAGGAGTGTGAAACGTGATCGACTTCGCGGGTTAACGACGATGGTCTTGGCAAGGCTGTCCGGGAGGCTTACTTTCAAGCCCCTACGACCTTTGTGACCTTGTCTACGGGCGTAGAGGCTCACTGACGTCCAGCCGAAGGAGCAGGTCATGGCCAACGTCGTACGTGCCGCTCTGGTCCAGGCCACCTGGACCGGCGACACCGAGTCCATGGTCGCCAAACATGTGGAGCACGCCCGTGAGGCCGCCCGGCAGGGCGCCAAGGTCATCGGATTCCAGGAAGTCTTCAACGCCCCCTACTTCTGCCAGGTCCAGGAGCCCGAGCACTACAGGTGGGCGGAGCCGGTGCCGGACGGGCCGACCGTCACCCGGATGCAGGAGCTGGCGCGCGAGACCGGCATGGTCGTCGTCGTGCCCGTGTTCGAGGTCGAGCAGTCCGGGTTCTACTTCAACACCGCGGCCGTGATCGATGCAGACGGGACCTACCTCGGCAAGTACCGCAAGCATCACATCCCGCAGGTCAAGGGCTTCTGGGAGAAGTACTACTTCAAGCCCGGAAACCTCGGCTGGCCCGTCTTCGAGACGGCCGTGGGGAAGGTCGGCGTCTACATCTGCTACGACCGCCACTTCCCGGAGGGCTGGCGCCAGCTCGGGCTGAACGGCGCGCAGCTCGTGTACAACCCGTCCGCGACGCACCGGGGCCTGTCCTCCTATCTGTGGCAGCTGGAGCAGCCCGCCGCCGCCGTCGCCAACGAGTACTTCGTCGCCGCCATCAACCGCGTCGGCCAGGAGGAGTACGGGGACAACGACTTCTACGGGACCTCGTACTTCGTGAACCCGCGCGGACAGTTCGTCGGCGAGGTCGCCAGCGACCAGGACGAGGAACTCGTCGTGCGGGATCTTGATTTCGATCTCATCGAGGAAGTCCGGCAGCAGTGGGCCTTCTACCGGGACCGGCGGCCGGACGCGTACGAAGGGCTGGTACAGCCGTGAGCGATCTCCACGGGCGTCACAAGGCAGTTCTGCCGGACTGGCTGGCCCTCTACTACGCGGATCCGATCGAGATCACGCACGGCGAGGGCCGGTACGTCTGGGACGCGGACGGCAAGCAGTACCTCGACTTCTTCGGCGGCATCCTCACCACGATGACCGCGCACGCGCTGCCCGAGATCACCAAGGCGGTCAGCGAACAGGCCGGGCGGATCATCCACTCGTCCACGCTCTACCTCAACCGGCCGATGGTCGAACTCGCCGAGCGCGTAGCCGAGTTGTCCGGCATCCCGGACGCGCGCGTCTTCTTCACCACCTCCGGTACTGAGGCCAACGACACGGCTCTCCTGCTCGCCACCTCCTACCGGCGCAGCAACCAGATCCTGGCGATGCGCAACAGCTACCACGGCCGTTCCTTCAGCACGGTCGGCATCACCGGCAACAAGGGCTGGTCCCCGACCTCCCTGTCCCCGCTCCAGACCCTGTACGTCCACGGCGGCGTCCGCACCCGTGGTCCGTACGCCGATCTGAGCGACGCCGAGTTCATCGCCGCCTGCGTCGCCGACCTGGAGGACCTGCTCGGGCACGTCCGCCCGCCCGCCGCGCTGATCGCGGAGCCCATCCAGGGCGTCGGCGGCTTCACCTCGCCGCCCGACGGGCTGTACGCCGCTTTCCGCCGCGTCCTCGAGGAACGCGGCATCCTGTGGATCGCCGACGAGGTGCAGACCGGCTGGGGCCGCACCGGCGAGCACTTCTGGGGCTGGCAGGCACACGCGGAGAACGGTCCGCCGGACATCCTCACCTTCGCCAAGGGCATCGGCAACGGCATGTCCATCGGTGGGGTCGTGGCCCGCGCCGAGATCATGAACTGCCTCGACTCCAACTCCATCTCGACCTTCGGCGGCACCCAGATCACCATGGCGGCCGGCCTCGCCAACCTGAACTACCTCCTGGAACACGACCTTCAGGGCAACGCCCGGCGCGTCGGCGGACTCCTCATCGAACGGCTGCGGGCCGTCGCCGCACAGCTTCCGGGCGTACGGGAGGTCCGTGGACGCGGCCTGATGATCGGCGTCGAGCTGGTGAAGCCCGGCACCGACACCGCCGACCCGGAGACCGCCGCCGCCGTGCTCGAGGCGGCCCGCGAGGAGGGGCTGCTGCTCGGCAAGGGCGGCGGCCACAACACGAGCGCGCTGCGCATCGCGCCGCCGCTGTCGCTCACCGTCGCGGAGGCCGAGGAGGGCGCCGCGATCCTCGAACGTGCTCTGAGGAGTTGCGTCCAGTAACACCGCGGCAGGACCACAGCTGGACCACGGCAAGGAAGACGGCCATGCTCACGACCACCACCTTGGAACCCGCCCTGTCGGTCCGCCAGGTCCTCGGCCTGGAACGGGTCCTCGCCGGGGAACCCGAGGTGGTGGCCGGCGCCGGCCAGCTCGACCGGGCCGTGCGCTGGGTCCATGTCGCCGAGGCCGCCGACGTCGGCGTGATGCTCAGCGGCGGCGAGATGATCCTCACGACCGGCGTGCTGCTCGCCGGGGACGAGGAGGCGCAGGTCGAGTACATCCGCTCGCTGCACCGGGCGGAGGCCGCCGCCGTCGTGCTCGGGCTCGGCCGTGCCTTCCCGGCACCGCCGGACGTCATGCGGCGCGCGGCCGAGCGGTGCGGGTTGCCGATGGTGGTCCTGCATCGTCCGTTCCCCTTCGCGGAGTTGACGGAAGAGGTCCAGTCCCGGCTGGTGCGGCGGAAGTTCGCCGCCGTGAGCCTGTCCGAGGCGGTGCGGACCGCTCTCACGGGGCTCATCACCTCCGGCGCCCCGCTGCAACTCCTCCTCGACGAGGTCGCCTCGCACAGTGCCTGTCCCGTCGTCGTCACCAACCTCGCCCATCGCGTCCTCGCCACGGCGGGGGAGCGGTCGGCCGTCGACGACGTGCTGCGGGACTGGGAGCGCATCGCCCGGCAGGCCGGCGGGAGCGAGGGCGACGGGTGGATCAGGGCCGAGCTGGGCGGGCGCGGCGAACGCTGGGGGCGGATCGTGCTGTGCGGCTACCGGGGTGACGCAGCCACCGGACGGCTCCTCGCCGACCGGGGCGCCGAGGCACTCGTCCTGCACCGCATGCTCGGCGGCTCCGTGCACAGCTGGGAGGAGCAGTCGGCGCAGAGCCTGCTGACCGACCTGGTGAGCGGTGTCGTACCGGCTCGGCAACTGCTGCCGCGGGCGCGGGCGGCCGGGCTGCCCGTCAACCGGCGGACGTTCGTTCCGCTGGTCGTGCGGGGCGGCGATCCCGCCGAACTCGACCGCGTACTACGGCTGTTGGGGCTGCCGGGGCTGGTCGCCGAGCTCGCCGACGACGCCACCGCCGTCCTGCTCAGCCTCGCCCGCGACCAGGACGCCAAGGCGCTGGCCGCGCACTTCGCACTCCGGCTGCGTACCGAGACCGGCGGCGGGCGGACCGTCGTGGCCGCCGCCGAGGCGCTGGCCTCCTGGGACGACGTACCCACCGGACTGCGCGAGGCGCTGCACGTCGCGGCGGCCGTCGCGGACACCCCGGCGGGGCAGGAGCTGCCGGTGCTGGTGCACCTGAGGGACGTACGGCTGCGCGGGCTTGTCCGGCTGCTGCGGGACGATCCGCAGGTGCAGGCCTTCGCGGAGCGGGAGCTGGACGGGCTGCTGTGCGGGGCCGAGGGCGAGTCCGATCTGCTGCCCGTGCTGCGCACCTATCTCGCCACCGGGCGCAACAAGTCACGTACCGCGCAACTGCACCATGTCTCGCGCCCCGCGCTCTACCGCCGGCTGGAGGCGATACAGGCGCGGCTCGGTCTCGATCTCGACGACTTCGAGCAGGCCGCCTCCGTGCATATCGCGCTCCTCGCGCACGACGCTCAGCAGCGCTGACCACCAGCCCCTTCTTACCCCTCCGAAACATCAAAGGACCTGGGAAAACAGTGGTGAAACATGGGCCTACGCCAGGGTGACACCGTGGAACGCCGAACGCCCGCAGGCGTGACACCGTGCAACTCAAACCCGATCTCCGGGCTTCCTAGGCTCGCCGTACACCGAGTGACCGGAGGTCCCGATGAGCAGGGTGATTCGCGCCGCCATTTTCCAGACAGCCTGGACGGGCGACAAGGAGTCGATGATCCAGGTCCACGAGCAGGCGGTCCGCGACGCCGCGGCCCAGGGTGCTCAAGTCATGTGCTTCCAGGAGCTGTTCTACGGCCCCTACTTCTGCCAGGTGCAGGACAAGGCGTTCTACGAGTACGCGGAGCAGATCCCGGACGGCCCGATCGTCAAGCGCTTCCAGGCGCTCGCCAAGGAACTGGGCATCGTCCTCGTCCTGCCGATGTACGAGGAGGAGCAGCCCGGCGTCCTCTACAACACGGCCGCCGTGATCGACGCGGACGGCTCGTACCTCGGCAAGTACCGCAAGCACCACATTCCGCAGGTCGCGGGCTTCTGGGAGAAGTTCTACTTCCGCCCGGGCAACGCCGGCTGGCCGGTCTTCGACACCGCCGTGGGCAAGATCGGCGTCTACATCTGCTACGACCGGCACTTCCCGGAGGGCTGGCGTGCGCTGGGCCTCGAGGGCGCCGAGATCGTCTTCAACCCGTCGGCCACCTCGCGCGGACTGTCCGCCTACCTGTGGCAGCTGGAGCAGCCCGCGGCGGCCGTCGCCAACGAGTACTTCGTCGGTGCGATCAACCGGGTCGGCGTCGAGGAGCTCGGCGACAACGACTTCTACGGGACCTCCTACTTCGTGGACCCGGAGGCCCAGTTCGTCGGCGAGGTGGCGAGCGACAAGGAAACGGAACTCGTCGTCCGCGACCTCGACCTGGCGAAGCTGCGAGAGGTCCGCGACCGCTGGCAGTTCTTCCGAGACCGCCGCCCGGACGCGTACGGCCCCCTGACGGCGCCGTAAATCGGAGAGTGATCCCGCGCCCCCGTGAAGGGCGCAGCCCTTCAGGGGCGCGGGGAACTGCGCGACCAGCCACATCCAACCGGCACTTCGAAGACAACCGAGGAGCGTGAACCCATGACCGGCCGTACTGTCATCCGAGGCGGACTAGTCATCACCGCGTCCGACGAGATCCACGCCGACGTCCTGATCGAGGACGGCCGTATCGTCGCCCTCGCCGCCACCGGTACCCCCGCGGCCGAGGCGTGGAGCGCCGAGCGGACCATAGACGCCACCGGCAAATACGTCATCCCCGGCGGCGTCGACGCGCACACCCACATGGAACTGCCGTTCGGCGGTACGGCCGCCTCGGACACCTTCGAGACCGGCACCCGGGCCGCCGCCTGGGGCGGCACGACCACGATCATCGACTTCGCCGTACAGAGCGTCGGCCAGTCGTTGCGCGACGGACTCGACACCTGGAACGCCAAGGCCGACGGCAACTGCGCCATCGACTACGGCTTCCACATGATCGTCTCCGATGTGAACCAGGACACGCTCAAGGAGATGGACCTGCTGGTCGAGGAGGGCGTCACCTCCTTCAAGCAGTTCATGGCGTACCCCGGCGTCTTCTACAGCGACGACGGCCAGATCCTGCGCGCCATGCAGCGCTCCGCCGAGAACGGCGGCCTGATCATGATGCACGCCGAGAACGGCATCGCGATCGACGTCCTCGTCGAACAGGCGCTCGCCCGTGGCGAGACCGACCCCCGCTACCACGGCGAGGTCCGCAAGGCCCTCCTCGAGGCGGAGGCCACCCACCGCGCCATCAAGCTCGCCCAGGTCGCCGGCGCACCCCTGTACGTCGTCCACGTCTCGGCGCAGGAGGCAGTCGCCGAGCTGGCACGGGCGCGCGACGAGGGGCTCAACGTCTTCGGCGAGACCTGCCCGCAGTACCTGTTCCTGTCCACCGACAACCTCGCCGAGCCGGACTTCGAGGGCGCGAAGTACGTGTGCTCGACGCCGCTTCGGCCCAAGGACCACCAGGCCGCGCTGTGGCGGGGCCTGAGGACCAACGACCTCCAGGTGGTCTCCACGGACCACTGCCCGTTCTGCTTCGAGGGCCAGAAGGAACTGGGCCGCGGCGACTTCTCGAAGATCCCCAACGGGCTCCCGGGCGTCGAGAACCGCATGGACCTCCTCCACCAGGCCGTCGTCGACGGGCACATCAGCCGCCGCCGCTGGATCGAGATCGCCTGCGCCACCCCGGCCCGGATGTTCGGCCTTTACCCGAAGAAGGGCACCATCGCCCCGGGCGCCGACGCCGACATCGTCATCTACGACCCCGCGGCGGAGCAGACCGTCTCCGCAGAGACGCACCACATGAACGTCGACTACTCGGCGTACGAGGGCAAGCGGATCACCGGCCGCGTCGAGACCGTCCTCTCGCGCGGCGAACTGGTCATCAACGAGCGGGAGTTCACCGGACGCGCGGGTCACGGCGTCTACACCCCCCGCTCCACCTGTCAGTACCTCAACTAGGAGAGGCGCACATGGACTTCGGACTCGTCCTGCAGACCGACCCGCCGGCTTCGCGTGTCATCGAGCTGATGCAGCGCGCCGAGGGCAACGGCTTCACGTACGGCTGGACCTTCGACTCCGCCGTGCTGTGGCAGGAACCGTTCGTGATCTACAGTCAGATCCTTTCCAGCACCCAGAAGTTGACGGTCGGGCCGATGGTCACCAACCCGGGCACCCGTACCTGGGAGGTCACCGCCTCCACCTTCGCCACCCTCAACGACATGTTCGGCAACCGCACGGTGTGCGGCATCGGCCGAGGTGACTCCGCGATGCGTGTCGCCGGCCGGACTCCCAACACCCTGGCCCGGATCAGCGGCGCGATGAAGGTCATCCGCTCGCTCGGCCGCGGTGACGAGGCCGACCTCGGCGGTACGGTGGTCAAGTTCCCGTGGGTGAAGCCGGGCGCCGAACTCCCCGTCTGGATGGCCGCGTACGGGCCCAAGGCCCTCAAGATGACCGGCGAGGAGGCCGACGGGTTCATCCTCCAGCTCTCCGACCTCTATCTGACCGAGTACATGGTCAAGGCGGTCAAGGACGCGGCCGTCGCCGCCGGACGCGACCCGTCCGAGGTGAAGATCTGCGTCGCCGCCCCCGCCTACGTCACCGAGGACGACTCGCCGGAGGCGCTCGCCCACGCCCGCGACCAGTGCCGCTGGTTCGGCGGGATGGTAGGCAACCATGTCGCCGACCTGGTGTCGAAGTACGGCGAACACTCCGCCGCCGTACCCGAGGAACTCACCGACTACATCAAGGCCCGCGAGGGCTACGACTACTCCCACCACGGACGGGCCGACAACCCCGACACGCAGTTCGTGCCCGACGAGATCGTCGACCGGTTCTGCGTCATCGGTACCCCCGAGGCGCACATCGAGAAGCTCAACAAGCTGCGTGAGCTCGGTGTCGACCAGTTCGCCGTCTACGACATGCACGACGCCCAGGAGCGAGTCATCGACGCCTACGGGTCGACGGTGATCCCGGCCGTCAACGCCTGACGTCCCCGAAATCCCGCTGTGTTACGCACCCACCATCTCCCTCTCCCCGGCGTTCAGGTTGCCGGGGAGAGGGTCAGGACACCTCCGGGTGTCCTGTGCGCGTCCCCCAACGCGCCACCCGCACGGCCTTTCCCGACCCACCTCTTTGATTGGCCTGCCCATGACCGACACCGCTCCCACGGCCATACCGCCGTCCTCCCAACTCACCCTCCCCGACGGCCGGGTGGAGATCTCCCCCGACGCCCCCCTTCCCAGCGGGCCGTACGCCAACGAGGACCTGCTGCCGGTTCCCATCGAGAAGCGCACCTGGAACACGTACAACTTCTCGGCTCTCTGGGTGGGCATGGCCCACAACACGGCCTCCTGGACCCTCGCCTCGGGTCTGATCGCCGTGGGCATGGACTGGAAGCAGGCCGTGCTCACGATCGCCCTGGCGAACGTGATCGTCCTGGTCCCGATGCTGCTCACCGGGCACGCCGGGCCGAAGTACGGCATTCCCTTCCCCGTCTTCGCCCGCGCCTCCTTCGGGGTGCGCGGCGCCAACCTGCCCGCCGTCGTACGGGCGTTGGTGGCCTGCGGCTGGTTCGGCATCCAGACCTGGATCGGCGGCGAGGCGATCTACTTCCTCGCCGGGAAACTCATCGGCAACGGCTGGAGCGACGCCGGGAAGATCGGCGGCTACGCCTGGACGATGTGGCTGTCCTTCGCCATCTTCTGGGCGATCCAGGTCGCCATCATCTACCGGGGCATGGAGACCATCCGTCGGTTCGAGAACTGGGCCGCGCCCTTCGTGCTCCTCGGCGCCGGCGTGATGCTGTGGTGGATGGCGAGCAAGGCCGGCGGCTTCGGTCCGCTGCTCGACCAGCCCTCCAAGGTCGGCTACGGCGCGGACTTCTGGAAGATCTTCGCGCCCGCCCTCATGGGCATGATCGGCTTCTGGTCCACGCTGTCGCTGAACATCCCGGACTTCACCCGCTACGGAAAGAGCCAGAAGGCCCAGACGTGGGGACAGGCACTCGGTCTGCCTACGACCATGACACTGTTCGCGTTCCTGTCCGTCATGGTCACCTCGGGCTCGCAGGCCGTGTACGGCGAGGCCATCTGGGACCCGGTACAGCTCGCCGCCAAGACCGACAACGTCTTCGGGCTGCTGTTCGCCCTGGTCACCGTGCTGGTGGCGACCCTCTCCGTGAACGTCGCGGCGAACCTGGTCTCCCCGGCGTTCGACTTCTCCAACATCGCGCCCCGGAAGATCAGCTTCCGGGCCGGCGCGCTCGCCACCTGTGTCCTCGGCGTCCTGATCTTCCCGTGGAAGCTGTACTCCGACCCGCAGGGCTACATCTTCACGTGGCTCGGCCTCGTCGGCGGTCTCCTCGGCACGGTCGCAGGCATCCTCATCGCCGACTACTGGATCCTGCGCCGGGGCAAGCTGGACCTCGCGGACCTGTACAGGTCGGGTGGGCGCTACTGGTACGACAACGGCTGGAACTGGCGAGCGGTCGTCGCCTTCCTGGTGGGCGGTGTGCTGGCCGTCGGCGGCGCCAACTTCGCGCCGCTCATCGACGGGCGGCCCATTCCGGCCCTGTCCTCGCTGGCCGACTACGGCTGGGCCGTGGGCCTGGGCACCTCGATGGCCCTCTACCTGGCGCTGATGCTGGCGACCGGAAAGGGGAAGACGGAGGTCTGACCGGCTGACGGACGGCGGAGGGCGGTCGGTTCTACCGGCCGCCCTCCAGTGCTGCCACCGCGTCCTTGGCGGCCTTGATAGCACCCTTGTTGATCACATCCGTACTGGGTGCCTTCTTCGACTCGAAGTCACTGCCGTTGTACGTGATCACCACCAGCGCGTTCGACGCGCGGACCAGGACGACGCCCTCGCGGGTCTGCTGCTTGTCCTCGGTGGAGAGGTTCACGACGGAGTAGGCGGCGTCACCGAGACCCGGCACCACCCCGCCGCCGCTCTTCTCCGTCAGCCGGTCCTGGTACGTCTTCTTCGCCGCCGCGTCCGTGTCCGACAGCTCGAAGGACACGTCGAGCCAGCGGTAGTCGTACCCCTTGAGCGCGTTCCAGGAGCAGGTGCGGCGCGCCGCCTTGTCCGTCGAGGGGATTTCCTTGCCGGCCGTCTTGGCGCCCGGGACGAGGGACTTGACCGTCGCCACGCTCACGGCCGTGCAGGGCGCGGGCGCGGCGGTGAACGTCTTCGTGGCCGCCGAGGTGGAGGGCGCGGTGGGCGACGCCGACGCGCCCGTGGTCGCCGAGTCGTGGTGGTCGGCGGCCGGCGCGGGGGCGAGCGGGCCCGAGGACAGCGCCCAGCCGGCCGTGGCGAGCACGGCGACCGGCGCGAGCCGGGTGGTGAGCGCGAGCGGCAGAGGAAGGCTCAAGGCGCACTTCTCGTGGGGGACGGTGCGGAGAGGGTCCGCACTCCGGACGGGACGCCAGTGTCACATGCCTGTCTGTGGGGCGGAAGTAAGAACCCGTTTCGGGGCCGTGCGAGGGCGGTCTTCCACCGCACTCAAATGGGCGATCCCGCACATCCCGGGTGACCGGGCGAAGTGGGGCGTGTCAGTGAACGGGCTCGGTCGATGCCGCCCGCGCGCTCGGTATTCGGGAGTCCGTGATCGTCAGTCGTGCGCAGAGATAGGAGAAACCGCGGTGTTGTGACGTCATGAACAGCGCGATGAGCGAGACGACGATCAGGACGGCGGCCAGGACGGTGGCGGGGCCGGGCGACGAGCTGAAGTGGTTGAGGAGCAGGAGGCCTCCGACCCCCGTCAGACCGCGCGCGAGTCTGGCCTTCGCGCCGGGTCGTCGGCCGTCGGCGGTGGCGGCCTGCAACTTGACGATGCGCTGGCCGAGACTGGCTCCGTTGCCTGCCAGGGGAATCGCGACCGTGAGGATCAGCCAGGGCACCCAGAACCCGACACGCTCGACGCTCGCGTCGAAAAAGAAGTTCGAGTACGCGATGACGTCGCCGGGGGCCAGGTCTCCCTGTCCCACCCACATCAGCGCGGAGTAGCCGGCGACCGTTGACACATAGAGGAACGCGAAGCTCATCACGTCGCACACGGACGCCAGCAACCGTCTGCGCCAGGTGATCGGGCGCGGCTCTCCGGGTTCGGCGTGGACCCGCTGACCGGGCACCGCACTGAGCAGCGGGGCGGCCAGCGCGCCGAGCACACCTCCCAGGCCGTTCGCGATCAGGTCGTCCACGTCGAACAGTCGGTACGCGCACGGGTAGATGAACCAGTCTCCGGTCAGTTGTGTCAGCTCGATCAGCAGTGACACGCCCAGGCCGACGGCCGCGGTGACGGGCACGCTGCGCTGGAACATGTACCGGACGAACATGCCCAGGGGTATGAAGAGCGCCACGTTCAGCAGCACCTGCGTCAGAGCAGGGTTGTGCAGCATCGCCACATGGCCGCCGCCGCGGCCGGCTGCCCTCCCCATGTCGTGCAGAAAATGGAAGGGAATCAGCTGCGGCCGGCGAACACCGATGACGGCACAGAAGTCGTCCCGCAGCTGCGGGAACGGGGCGAACACATAGAAGAACAGGGCCAGGCCGTAGAGGGGTCCGGCGAACGCCAGGGCCAGGTTGCCCATGCCCAGTTCGCCGCGTCGCCGGTAGCGCACGGCGATATAGGGCACGAACAGCACGGCGGCGGCCACGGACATCAGCAGGGCGGCCCAGATGGCCGGCGCCACTCTTGTGCTCATTGAGCGGATTCCTCTCAGCGCCGTGGCCCTGGTCGGCGACGGCACGCGAAAAACGGGTCAGTGAAGGCGCAGCAAGCCGATGACGGCCAGCAGCACACAGATGCTGAGATTCAGGAACCGGTGCGACAGGAAGACGGCCGCGAATTCGCGGATCGTCGCATTCGGCCAGAAGTAGCGGGCCGTCGGCGAGCCGATGACCTGTGCCGCGAGCTTCTCCTTACGCGCGATCTGCGCGGCACGCATGACATGGAAGTTATTGGTCACCACCAGGGCCCGGTAGTCCGTTTTGCGAGCCTGCATCAGCGTCTTGCTGAACCGCAGGTTCTCCTGGGTGGTGCGGGACTTGTCCTCGACCAGGATCCGGTCGGCCGGCACGCCGCCGGCTATGAGGTAGTCGGCCATCGCCCGCGCTTCGGGAAGGTCCTCGTCCGGCCCCTGGCCGCCGGACGTCAGCAGCATGGCCTCCCGGCCCTTGGCCCGTTCGGCGTCGAAAGCCGCGCGCCCCCGGTCGAGTCGGCCGGCCAGCAGCGGCGGGACCCGCGAACCTTCGATGAGCCCGGAACCGAGCACCACGATGAAGTCGACGCTGTGCCGGTGCCGGATCCTGCCGTAGACGAACGAGTAGAGCACGAAGCACACGAAGAGCAGCGACACATAACCGAGGACGAACCCCACCGCGTCCACCGGGGTGTCCAGCGCGTCCCATCGGGTCTGGTCGGCCATCACCTTCAGCGCGATGAACAGGAGGATGCCGGCGCCTGCCGCCAGCGACAGGAGGTTCGCCGGACGCCTGCCCTCGCGGCGCAGCATGGTCACTCCGTTGACGATCAGGAAGACCCCGAGCACGAGGGGCAGCACGATGAGGAGGAACCAGAGCGTCCACAGCAGTATCAGAGTGGCCGTCTGGGACACCGTCGCCAGCTTGAGCAGCAGTCCCGAGGCCAGGAAGAGCAGCGCGAGGAACAGGTAGACGCCGTTGCGCACGAGTCGTCGGTCGTACAGGAAGCTGCAGACGAACACCAGGAAGAAGACGCCTGCTGGAGCAAAGGTGATCATGTGTTGACCCAGGTGATCTGCGGAACGGCGGACGTGCGGGTCACGCTTCCCCGCCTCGTGGACGAGGGTCGCATCGCTCGGCCCGGCCGCGCCTCGGCCGTTTGGCCAATACGGAGAGCGGGCGGGTCGTGTCGCGATGAGGTGCGGCGCGCCGCTGAGCGGACGGCAGGCCTGCGGCGGGCCCGTTTTCGAGAGGATTGCACCCGGGCGTCATCCCTGGAGCTGAGGCAACGGCATACCTGAGGCTTACGCGGCCGTCTCTCGCATCAGCCCCAGGGGGTCGGCATTTCGGCTGATCCGCGAGGCCCGTACGAACCGGACGACGGAGGAGTTCTCCGCCGGGTTCTCACCTCACGGCGGGGAGAAGTGCCATGACCTCCCAGCCGTGGTCCTTGCGTGGGCCAGTGCGAAGTGTGCCGCCGAGGGCGGTGACGCGTTCGGTGAGACCGACGATGCCGAAGCCCCCGCCACGGGCGACGTACGGCATCGTGGCGCCCCCTCGGCCGTTGTCGCGCACCGTCACGTGCAGCACGCCATCGGCGTAGGCGAGGGCGACGGTGACCTCCGTGGCGTCGGCGGCGTGTCGGCGTACGTTCGTGAGGGCTTCCTGGACGACGCGGTAGGCGGCGGCCCGCACTTCGTGGGGCAGATTCCGGGGCACCGAGGCGTCGTGGTGCAGTTCGGCCCGCGGGCCGGCCGGACCGCCGAATCCCTCGACCAGTTCCGTGAGGGCTGTCAGGTCTCCCACCGGGCGTCCCGTGCCCGGCTCGAGCCGGGCCGTTTCGTCCGGACCACCGCGCAGAATGCCGACGGTCACGCGCATGGAGCTGAGCGCTTCGGTCGCGGCGTGCTCGATTCCCGCCAGAACCGGATCCAGGCGGCCGGGTTCGGTCGTGGCCATCATGCGGGCCATCTGTGTCTGGACCAGGATTCCGGTGACATGGTGGGCGACGAAGTCGTGCAGATCGGCCGCCATGGCGAGGCGTTCGGAGCGGCGGGTCTCGGCGACCGCGACGCCGCGCCTGTGGTCCAGGGTGCGCAGGTAGCCGCCGAGGCCGGCGGTGATGCCGGCCAGCAGTGCCACCACCACCGTGATCCCCAGGATCAGGACGTCGTCCTGGGTGCCGGTCGCGTAGAAGCGCAACGGCGCCGCGACCGCTGCCCCGCCGGTGAGCAGGGCAAACAGGCCCGCCCAGCGCGGTGGGCAGGTACGGACGGCGATCAGCAGCAGGCAGAGCAGGACCGCCACCTCGCCGGGGCCGAACATGCGCACTCGCTCGGTCGTCGTGGCGACGGCGGTGAGTGCCAGGGAGGCACCCGCGGGTACGGCGGCGCGCAGTTGGGGTGTGAGCCACGCGGGCCGACGGTCGGACGGCCAGAGAACGGCGGCAAGGCCCAGCGACAGGAGCAGGGACACCGGCCAGAGGATCTTGCCGTTGGCGACGGCGATGAGCAGGTCCGCCGCGGCCAGCATGACCGGCGTGGCGAAACCGACCGCACGCAGGCAGCTCTGCCGACGAGTCCGCGTCGGAGGGAGGCAGGCAGTCGCAGGCAGGAGGTTCACATCGGTCACTGTAGGGAAGGGCTCTGGTCCGAACTCCCCGGATTCTCCCCGGAATGGGCCCTGAGCACCGACCGATCCGGCCGATGCGCTCGAACAGCGAGGTGACAAGCCGTATGTTCACGACCCGCCCCACCCTCCAGGGCACCTTCGGGATGGTGTCCTCCACGCACTGGCTGGCCTCCCAGTCGGCGATGGCCGTCCTGGAGGACGGCGGCAACGCGTACGACGCCGCCGTGGCCGCGGGCTTCGTCCTGCACGTCGTCGAACCGCACCTCAACGGGCCCGGCGGTGAGGTGCCGATCATCATCGCCCCGGCCGGCGGCGAGGTGCGCGTCCTGTGCGGGCAGGGCGTCGCGCCCGCCGGCGCCACGATCGCGCACTACCGGGGCCTGGGGCTCGACCTCGTGCCCGGCACCGGGCCCCTCGCCGCCGCAGTGCCCGGGGCCTTCGACGCCTGGATGCTGCTGCTCCGCGACCACGGCACCAAGTCGCTCGCCGACGTCCTGAAGTACGCCATCGGGTACGCCGAGGACGGCCACGCGCCCGTGGAGAACATCGGCGCGACCGTGGAGACCGTGAGGGAACTGTTCGAGACGGAGTGGACCTCCTCCGCGGACGTGTACCTCCCCGGCGGACAGGCGCCCCGCCCCGGCGAGCTGTTCCGTAATCCCGCCCTCGCCGCGACCTGGAGACGACTGCTCACCGAGGTCGCCGGGGCCGGTGACCGCGTCGCCCGGATCGAGGCGGCACGGGAGGTGTGGCGGTCCGGTTTCATAGCCGAAGCCCTCGCACGACAGTCCGCGCGGCCCACCCTCGACACCAGCGGCGAGCACCACACCGGCACCCTGACAGCCGCCGACCTCGGCTCCTGGTCGGCGGCCTACGAAGCCCCCGCGACCTACGACTGGCACAGTTGGACCCTCTGCAAGGCCGGCCCCTGGAGCCAGGGCCCGGCCTTCCTCCAGCAACTCGCGCTGCTCCCGCCGGAACTGCCCGCGTACGAGTCCGCCGACTACGTCCACCTGCTCATCGAGGGCTGCAAGCTCGCCATGGCGGACCGCGAGGCCTGGTACGGGGACGCGTCCGGCGGCGCCGAGGTACCGCTCGACGAACTGCTGTCCGACGCCTACAACGCCGACCGGCGGACCCTCGTAGGGGACAAGGCCTCCTACGAGCTGCGCCCCGGCAGTCCCGGCGGGCGCACCCCGCGACTGTGCGCGCACGCGCGCGTGGTGGCCACCGATGAACCAGGGTTCAACCCGCTCGGTGCCGGGGAACCCACCGTGGCCAAGCCGCCGACCTCCCCGGTGCCGGGCGAACCCACCGTCGCCGCAGACGGGCGTACCCGGGGCGACACCTGCCACCTCGACGTCGTCGACCGCTGGGGCAACATGGTCGCGGCGACGCCCAGCGGTGGCTGGCTCCAGTCCAACCCCGTCGTACCGGAACTGGGCTTTCCCCTGGGCACCCGGCTCCAGATGACCTGGCTGGAGGAGGGCTTGCCGAACTCCCTCACCCCCGGCCGCCGCCCCCGGACCACCCTCACCCCCTCCGTCGCGCTGCGCGACGGGGTGCCGGTGCTGGCGTTCGGGACACCCGGCGGGGACCAGCAGGACCAGTGGCAGCTGCACTTCTTCCTCGCGGTCGCCCTGCGCCGCCAGGTACGCGGCGGCCTCGACCTCCAAGGCGCGATCGACGCCCCGAACTGGCACAACGACAGCTTCCCGGGCTCGTTCTACCCGCGCGGCATGCGTCCGGGCAGTGTCACCGTGGAGGCCCGGATGCCGGACGCGGTGGTCGAGGAACTGCGCCGCCGGGGGCACGACGTGACCATCGGCGACGACTGGTCCGAAGGCCGGCTGTGCGCGGTGGCCCGGGACCCGGGGACCGGTGTGCTGTCGGCGGCGGCGAACCCGCGGGGGATGCAGGGGTACGCGGTCGGCCGCTGAGACGTCCGGGCCGTCCGCGCCGATGTCCGAATCCGGGTGTTCAGGCCGTTTCCACCCCATGTCCACCGGGCGGGCGGGGATTGTCAGTGGCGCGTGCTCTCATGGAGGCATGATCGAAGAGAACGAAACCATCGAAGAGTTTCTGGCCCGGCACACGTCCGACGTCGAAGAAGCGGTCCGCCACGCGGCGGCCGCGGAGATCATGCCGCGCTTCCGTCAGCTCGCCGCCCACGAGGTCGACCAGAAGAGCGGCCCGCACGACCTGGTGACCGACGCCGACCGCAGGGCCGAGTTGTATCTCACCGAGGTCCTGCCCAAGCTCCTGCCCGGCTCCGTCGTGGTCGGCGAGGAGGCGGTGCACGCCAACCCCGCCTCGTACGAGGCGATACAGGAAGAGGCGCCCGTCTGGATCGTCGACCCGGTGGACGGCACCCGGCAGTTCGTCCACGGCGACCCCGGCTTCTGCACCCTCGTCGCGCTCGCGCACCGGGGTGTCGTCCGCGGGTCATGGACGTTCGCCCCGGCCCGCGACCAGCTCGCCACGGCGATCCGCGGACAGGGCGCCTTCCTCGACGGCGCACCCCTGCGGGCGGGCTCGCCCGAGCCCGGCCGTGACCTCGAGGTGGCCACCTCCCACCCGGACTACACGACGGACGAGCAGAAGCGCGCGCTCCTCGGCCTGTGGACGTACGGCGTCCGGCCGCGCGCCTGCGGCTCGGCGGGCCTGGAGTATCTGGCCATCGCCCGGGGCGAGTTGGACGCCACCGCGTTCTCCTGGGAGGCCGCCTGGGACCACGCGGCGGGCATCCTCCTCGTCGAGGAGGCGGGCGGCGCCCATCTGACCCGCGCGGGCGAGCCGTTCCGCATAACCGGCGGCAACGTGCTGCCGTTCACCGCCGCGCGCGACGCGGCCACGGCTCGCCGGGTGGTGGAGCTGCTGTCGGGCGGAGCCTGATCTGCGGGCGGGCCGAGCTGAAACGCAGGGTGACGACCTCGAACTCGGCCACGGTCCCGACCGCCGGCCAGTCCGCGGGGTCGAAGGGCAGCGAGGCGATGTCCACGAAGGCGTCGACGGGTACGTCGATGTCGACGAACAGTCCCGTACGGCCGGGCCCCCACGGCAGGGCGCACACCATGCCGGTGACCCGGGCGCCCTCCGGCAGCGGGCCGGTGACGTAGTGGCTCAGGTGCCGGTGCTGCAGGGCTGTGGACCACGCCCGCTCGAACTCCGCCTCCGTGACATCCACCGCCTCCGGCGGCACCTCCACGGCGCCCTCGGTGAACGCTCCGTACACGGTCTGGTAGAGCTGCACACCCAGGCGCCCGAACCGTTCGCGCACCAGCGCCAGTTGGGCCTGGGAAGCGGCCATGGACGCGCCGCCGGAGGTGGTGCCGTCGGAGTTCTGAATGGCCTCGCAGGTACGCGGGATCTCCAGTGCCGACTCGAACACCACCTGCCGCAGCACCCACCCGTCGTCCTCGACCTCGAACCAGTACCAGGCGGTGTCGTCGGCGTCCTTGCCGGGCGACTGGATGCGGAAACGGCGCGTCATCCGGCCGAGGTTACCCGCGCCGGGCGGTGTCGGTGTCCCGGCATATCCTGATCTCAACTGGCCGTCGGCTGACAAAGGAGTCCGAAGGTGCCGTCGATGCTCGATGCGGTCGTGGTGGGGGCGGGGCCCAACGGGCTGACGGCCGCTGTGGAGCTGGCCCGGCGCGGCTTCTCCGTGGCCGTCTTCGAGGCGCGCGACACCGTGGGCGGCGGCGCCCGCACGGAGGAACTGACACTGCCTGGTTTCCGGCACGACCCGTGCTCCGCCGCGCACCCGCTGGGCATCAACTCCCCGGCGTTCAGGGCGATGCCGCTGGCTGAGTACGGGCTGGAGTGGCTGCACTCCGACCTGCCCATGGCCCACCCCTTCCCGGACGGCACGGCCGCCGTCCTGGCCCGCTCAGTGGCCGAGACGGCCGCCTCCCTGGGCTCGCGCGACGCGGGCGCGTACCGCAGGCTGGTCGAGCCGTTCCTCAGCAGGTGGGACACCCTGGCCCACGACTTCATGTCGCTGCCCCTGACCGCGCTGCCCCGCGACCCGGTCACGCTCGCCCGTTTCGGCCTGGCCGGACTGCCGCCCTCGACCTGGCTGATGCGCCGCTTCCGCGACGAGCGGGCGAAAGCCCTGTTCTCAGGCCTCGTCGGCCATGTCATGGCCCCCCTCGGAGGGGTCGCCACCGGCGCCGTGGGCCTGGTCTTCGCCCTGGCGGCACACGCCCGCGGCTGGCCGGTCGCACGGGGTGGTTCCCAGTCGATCTCCGACGCGCTCACCGCGTATCTGACCGACCTCGGCGGCAGCGTCCACACCGGCTACGAGGTCAAGCGGCTGGACGACCTGCCACCCGCCCGTGCGTATGTCTTCGACACCTCACCCACCGCACTGGCCCGTATCGCGGGCTTCGGCGGCTACTACGGGCGCTATCGCTACGGCGCCGGCGTCTTCAAGATCGACTACGCGCTGGACGGCCCCGTGCCCTGGACGGCGAGGGAGGCCCGCACGGCGACCACCGTCCAGGTCGGCGCGGACAGCGCCGAGATCGGCACCGCCCTGCGCGCCGCCTCCCGCGAGGACCGGGCCCCCGACACCCCCTTCCTGATCACCGTGCAGCCAAGCATCGTCGACCCCTCCCGAGCACCCGAGGGCAAGCAGGTCTTCTGGGCCTACGGACACGTCCCGAACGGCTGGACGGGCGACCTCACTGACGCCATAGAACGCCAGCTCGAGCGCTTCGCCCCCGGGTTCCGCGACCGGGTCCTCGCCCGCGCCACCGCCGGACCACCCCAACTGGCGGCCCGCAACGCCAACTACGTAGGCGGCGACATCGGCTCCGGCGCGGCGAGCGGTCTCCAGCTCATGCTGCGTCCGAGGCTCTCCCTGGCCCCGTACGCCACCCCGCACCCGGCGATCTTCATCTGCTCCTCGGCCACACCGCCGGGCCCCGGCGTACACGGCATGTCGGGACACAACGCGGCGAAGGCCGTCTGGAAAAGACTCAGAGAAGGCTGAGACGGTCATGACCACGATCACGCTCGTCAAGGGCGACATCACCCGACAGAGTGCCGACGCGATCGTCAACGCGGCGAACTCTTCACTCCTGGGTGGCGGAGGCGTCGACGGCGCGATCCACCGCAGAGGCGGGCCCGAGATCCTCGCCGCCTGCCGAGCCCTGCGCGCCTCCCAGTACGGCAAGGGCCTGGCCACCGGCAAGGCGGTCGCCACCACCGCGGGCGAACTCGACGCCCGCTGGGTCATCCACACGGTCGGCCCCGTGTTCGGCGGGACCAAGGAGGACCGCTCGGACCAACTGGCCTCCTGCTACCGGGAGTCACTGCGCGTCGCCGACGAACTGGGCGCCCGGACGGTCGCGTTCCCCGCCGTCTCCACAGGCGTCTACCGCTGGCCGATGGCGGACGCGGCACGCATCGCTGTGGCCACGGTGCGGGAGGCGGAGACCGCCGTGGAAGAGGTGCGGTTCGTACTCTTCGACGACGCGGCGTACGAGGCGTTCGCGGCGCGACTCCGCTGACGGAACCGGGTTCCGGTTCCGCGTGGCCGTCCGAGCCGCACCGGACAGTCGGCCCACTGGCTCACCGGCCCCCGCGACGCTACGACGGCGGTTCCGGTTTCCCCTGCGCTGCCCGAAGGTCGGCCAGCAGCTCCGCCTGCCCGGCCAGCACCCCGGACAGGATGGTCCGGGCGACTCGGAGCAACTCGGCGACGTACGGGCTGGTCAGCGAGTAGTACACGGTTGAGCCCTCCTTGCGGGTGACGACCAGATTGGCCCGCCGTAACACCGCCAGCTGTTGCGAGAGGTGCGCGGGCTCGATACCCACCTCGGGCAGCATCTCGGCCACCGAGTGCTCACGCTCGCTCAGCAGCTCCAGGACGCGGATACGGGCCGGATGCCCGAGGGTCTTGAAGAACTCGGCCTTGAGTTGGTACAGCGGCGTGCTCATCGTGCCGTCGCCTCCCAGGAGAAGCGGCACGCCCGAACCGGCGGCCGGTCTCCGGCACCTCGTGCCCATCCATTCATGAGCACCATGACACTCATCCTCGCCCAGGCAGCCGTCACCGGGATCGCGGTGTTCCGCGCTCGGGCGGCCGCGAGCGGCGGCAACCATGCCTCGGCATCGGGGACATCGGCCATGCGCAGGACTGTGGGTATGACGCTCATCGGCATCGGGGAGCGTCCTCGACGGTCCCCGTGGGCGTGGCTCTCGGGGCGGGTACGGTGGACAGGACTCCGGCGGTCTCCAGGTGAGCGCGCGCCCCCTGGATCGCCTCCGGGGTGCTGCCGTACTCGTGGCCGTCCCGCCGCAGGAGATCCAACAGGCCGACGGAGTCCAGAACTTGGCGCTGGCCGGGCCGAATGCCGGAGAACATCACGACGATGCCGCGCCGGTTCAGCTTCCGGACCGCGTCCTTCAGCATCAGCGCACCGGTCGCGTCCATGGTCGACACCCGCGACATCCGCAGGATGACGACCCGTACGTCCACCACCTCGGTCAGCTCCAGCAGAAAGCGGTGGGCGGCGGCGAAGAACAGCGGCCCGTCGATGCGATAGGCGACGATGTGCTCCGCCAGCAGGGCGTGCTCCTCGGCGCTGTGGTCGCCCGGGTCCAGCGGCACCTCGTCGAGACGGGCCTGATTGGCCACCGCCCGGAGCGCGAGGGCGCCCGCGACGACCAGGCCGATGATCACCGCGTACACCAGGTCGAGGGCGAGGGTCGCGACGGCGGTCAGGACCAGGATCAGCGCGTCGGAGCGGGTCGCTCCGGCCATCGACCGCAGGGAGCCGACCTCGACCATGCGGATCGCGGTGGCCAGCAGGACGCCCGCCAGCGCGGCCAGCGGGATTTTCGAGACCAGCGGCGAGGCCGCGAAGACGATCACCGCGAGGATCACGGCGTGGGTGAGCGCGGCGAGTCGGGAACCGGCGCCCGTACGGACGTTCACGGCGGTCCGCGCGATCGCGGCCGTGGCCGGCACACCGCCGAACAGCGGGGCGGCCAGGTTGGCGATGCCCTGCCCGAACAGCTCCCGGTCGGGATCGTGCCGCTGGCCGACCGTCATGCCGTCCGCGACCGTCGCCGACAGCAGCGACTCCAGCGCGGCCAGCGCGGCCACTGCCACAGCCGGGGCGAGCAGCGAGGACAGGGCGGACAGGTCGAGGAAGGCCAGGGAGGGTGCGGGCAGACCGGCGGGCAGATCCCCGATCGGAGCGGCCGCGTCGAGATGGAGGGTCTGTGCCAGCACGGTGGCGACGATCACCGAGACGATCGAGAACGGCACGGTCGGCCGCCATCGCGCACCGAGCAGCATGACCGACGCGACACCGGCGGCCAGCGCGAGCGCTGTCCAGTTGGGATGGCGGACGAACGCCTCGACGGCCCGCCAGGCGACCGCGAGAACCTTGTCGCCCTCGGGCCGCGGCACTCCCAGCGCGTTCGGCAGCTGCTGCAGCCCAATGACACAGGCGATGCCGAGCGTGAAGCCCTCGACGACGGGAGCGGGCACGTACTGCATGTATTTGCCCGCACGGGCCAGCGCGAGCCCGATCAGCAGCAGCCCGGCCAGCAGCCCGACGGTCAGTACCCCGCCCGGCCCGTACTGGGCGACGATCGGTACGAGGACGACGGTCATTGCCCCGGTCGGCCCGGACACCTGCAGGTTCGATCCGCCGAACACGGCGGCCAGCGCGCCCGCGACCACCGCGGTCGCCAGTCCCGCCGCAGCGCCGAGACCGGAGGACACGCCGAAGCCGAGCGCGAGGGGGAGCGCCACGATCGCCACGGTCAGCCCGGCGAGGAGGTCCCGGCGCGGGTCGCGGGCCATCGCCTTGAGGTCGGCTCGCACGGGCAGCAGGGACCGCACCGGGCCCCATGCGCGGCTGATCACAGAACTGCTCACTCGGCCGCGACCTCGGCTTCCATCGGCGCGGCCGGTAGTTCCGGACACGATTTATTAAGCATCTAGCTAATTGCGAAAATTGGCAATTCTGCAGATGGGGGAGTCTTCGAGTAGCCCTGCCGGTCTGACCGGGCTTACCGGCGACGTTACCCGGCGACGCCCGCCTCGGCGTCGGCGTCCGTGTCGCTCAGGCCCAGTCGCAGGTGCTCCACGTGGTAGACCGCCTGGTCGAGGAGCTCGGCGACATGGTGGTCGTGCAGCGCGTACACCACGGAACGCCCGCGCCGCTCGCCGACGACCAGGCCCAGGTTGCGCAGCAGTCGCAGCTGGTGCGAGCAGGCTGACTGCTCCATCCCCACCTCGGCCGCCAACTCCGTCGCCGGGAGCGGCCCTTCACGCAGCCGGGCCAGGATCAGCAGCCGGGAGGGCGTGGAGAGGGCCTGGAGAGTGGTGGCCACTTTCGCGACGTTGTCCGCGTCGAGGCGTACGCGCTCGGCGGCGTCCTGCGCGGTGGTGACGGCTCCATGACCCATGGCCGTATCCTACTCATCACACATGAAAGAATGAATGAGTGTTCATGCGTTCCTGTATGGTGTGCGGGTGTCCGTCACTCTCACCCCCACCCCTGCCGCCCCGTCGCCCACCGCACAGACCGCGCCTCGCCGCCCCACCCGCGTCCTCGCGCTCCCCGAAGCCCGCTGGGCCGCCGCGGCCACGGCCCTCTTCCTGCTCGCGCTGCCCCTGCAACTGACCGGCGCGCCCGCCTGGACCTGGGGTCCGCTCTACGCGCTGGCCTACGCCACCGGCGGCTGGGAGCCGGGCTGGGAAGGTCTGAAGGCGCTACGGGAACGGACCCTCGACGTCGACCTGCTGATGATCGTCGCCGCCCTCGGCGCCGCCGCGATCGGCCAGGTCATGGACGGCGCCCTGCTGATCGTCATCTTCGCGACCTCCGGCGCCCTGGAGGCCCTGGCCACCGCCCGCACCGCCGACTCGGTCCGCGGCCTCCTCGACCTGGCCCCCGCCACCGCGACCCGGGTGACTCCCGACGGACATGAACTGACCGTCCCGGTCGCGGAGTTGACCGTCGGCGACACCATCCTCGTACGCCCCGGAGAACGCGTCGGTGCCGACGGCCGCGTCCTGGACGGCGCGAGCGAGGTCGACCAGGCGACCATCACCGGTGAACCACTGCCCGCGCCCAAGGAACCGGGCGACGAGGTCTTCGCCGGCACCCTCAACGGCACCGGCGCCCTGCGCGTACGGGTCGAGCGCGACGCCTCCGACTCGGTGATCGCCCGGATCGTGCGCATGGTCGAGGAGGCGTCCGAGACCAAGGCGCCCACCCAACTGTTCATCGAGAAGGTCGAGCAGCGCTACTCGCTCGGCATGGTCGCCGCCACCCTCGCGGTCTTCGCGGTACCGCTCGCCTTCGGGACGGACCTCACCGACGCCCTCCTGCGTGCCATGACCTTCATGATCGTGGCCTCGCCCTGCGCGGTCGTGCTGGCCACCATGCCGCCGCTGCTCTCGGCGATCGCCAACGCCGGGCGCCACGGTGTTCTGGTCAAGTCGGCGGTCGTGATGGAACGCCTCCGACAGGTCGACGCCGTCGCCCTCGACAAGACCGGCACGCTCACCGAGGGCACGCCGAGGGTGACGGACCTGCGGCCGCTGCCCGGATCGGACCTGGGCGAGGACGACCTGCTGGCCCTCGCGGCGGCGGCCGAGCACCCGAGCGAGCATCCGCTGGCTCGGGCCGTGGTGGAGGCGGCGCGTGAGCGCGGGCTCACGATGACGGCACTCGTGGCGGACTTCGCTTCGACGCCCGGAGTGGGCGTGACGGCGGTCGTCGACGGGCGCACGGTCGCGGTGGGGGCGCCGGATCGGCTGGGGGTGGCGGCCGGGATGTCGGCCGGCTCGCCAACCTGGCGGCTGGTCAGGGAACTTGAGGCGTCCGGTCGTACGGCGATCCTTGTCGTCCTCGACGATGTGCCGGCCGGGGTGCTCGGGCTCGCCGACCGCCCGCGTCCCGGCGCCGCCGCCACCGTCGCCTCGCTCACCGAACTCACCGGCACCGCACCCGTGTTGCTGACCGGCGACAACGCGCGCGCCGCCGCCGTACTGGCCGCCGAGGTCGGGATCCAGGACGTGCGGGCTGGGTTGCTTCCCCAGCAGAAGCTGGACGCCGTGAGGGAGTTGGAGGAAGCCGGACGCAGGGTGATGGTCGTCGGGGACGGCGTCAACGACGCCCCGGCGCTGGCCGCCGCCCACACCGGCGTGGCCATGGGCCGGGCCGGTTCCGACCTCGCGCTGGAGACCGCGGACGCGGTGATCGTGCGGGACGAGCTCACCGCGGTGCCCGCCGTGATCGCCCTCTCCCGGCGCGCCGGACGCCTGGTCGTGCAGAATCTGGTGATCGCCGGGGTGTGCATCGCGGGCCTCGTCGCCTGGGACCTGATCGGCACGCTGCCGCTCCCGCTCGGCGTCGCTGGCCACGAGGGCTCGACCGTCCTCGTGGGCCTCAATGGGTTGCGGTTGCTGCGGGAGCGGGCTTGGACCCAGTGAAGGCTCGGAAAGGGGGATCGGAAACGGGGGAGTGGACCAGCCGGTGAGCCACTGAGCCACTGAGTCAGGAGCTACTGAGTCAGTGAGTGAGCCTGTGCGTGACTGAGTGGTTCACCCAGTTCGAACAGTGATCCGGGCCGCCCCTGTACACGCCACCTCGATGTCGGATTTCCGCCAGCCCACACCCGTCGCATCGTCGATGCTGGACGTATGCGGAACGCCATGCACACGGACACCGAGCGCTGCGTACGTGCCGTCCAGTCCAAGGACGCACGTTTCGACGGCTGGTTCTTCACGGCAGTCACGACGACCCGGATCTACTGCCGGCCCAGTTGCCCCGCGGTGCCGCCCAAGCCCGAGAACATGACCTTCCACCCGAGCGCGGCGGCCTGCCAGCAGGCCGGGTTCCGGGCCTGCAAGCGATGCCGGCCCGACACCAGCCCCGGCTCACCCGAGTGGAACCAGCGCGCCGACCTCGTGGCCCGCGCGATGCGGCTGATCGGCGACGGGATAGTGGACCGCGAGGGAGTTCCCGGTCTCGCCGCCCGTCTCGGCTACAGCACCCGGCAGATCGAACGACAACTCCTCGCCGAACTGGGCGCGGGCCCTCTCGCCCTCGCCCGCGCGCAGCGCGCCCAGACCGCGCGGCTCCTCGTCGAGACGACCGCCCTGCCCATGGCGGAGATCGCCTTCGCGGCGGGCTTCTCCTCGATCCGCACCTTCAACGACACCGTCCGCGAGGTCTTCGCCCTCTCCCCGAGCGCACTGCGCGACCGCCTGCCGAAAACACGCACCGAGACGCACCCGAGCGGTACGAGTGCCGTGGGTGCCGTGGGTGCCGTGGGTGCAGAGGGTGCAGAGGGTGCGGAGAGCGCTGAGAGTGCGGTGAAAGCCGCCGCCGGCACCCCGGCCGCGCTTAACCTCCGCCTCCCCTTCCGTGCCCCGCTCAACCCCGACAACCTCTTCGGCCACCTCGCCGCGACCGCCGTACCCGGCGTCGAGGAGTGGCGCGACGGCGCCTACCGCCGGACCCTGCGCCTCCCGTACGGACACGGCATCGCCGCCCTCACCCCGAAGCCCGACCACATCGCGTGCCGCCTCACCCTCAGCGACCTGCGCGATCTGCCCGTCGCCATCAGCCGCTGCCGCCGGATGCTCGATCTCGACGCCGATCCGGTCGAGGTCGACGAGCAGTTGCGTACCGATCCGGTGCTGGCGCCGCTCGTCGCGAAGGCCCCGGGGCGACGCGTCCCGCGTACGGTCGACGAGGCGGAGTTCGCCGTACGGGCGGTGCTCGGACAGCAGGTCTCGACGGCCGCCGCCCGTACCCACGCGGCCCGCCTCGTCCTGGCGCACGGCGACCCGGTCCACGATCCGGAGGGCGGTCTCACCCACCTCTTCCCGACCCCGCAGGCCCTCGCGGCCCTCGACCCCGAGGCGCTGGCCATGCCGCGCACCCGGCGAACCACGTTCACCAACCTCGTCGCCCAACTCGCTGACGGAACGCTCCACTTGGGTGTCGAGAGCGACTGGCCGGAGACCCGCGCCAGGCTCCTCGCCCTCCCCGGCTTCGGTCCCTGGACCGCCGACGTCATCGCGATGCGTGCCCTCGGCGACCCGGACGCGTTTCTCCCCACGGACCTCGGAATCCGGCGCGCCGCCCAGGAGTTGGGGATGCCGTCGACCCCGGCCGCGCTCACCGCGCGGGCGGCGGCGTGGCGGCCGTGGCGGGCGTACGCGGTCCAGTATCTGTGGGCGACGGACAGTCACCCGATCAACTTCCTCCCGGTATAGGGACATCAGCCAGGACGTTAGGAAGCAAAGTGAAACAGCACGCGGTCATCGACAGCCCGTACGGCCCCCTCACCCTCGTGGCCGAGGACGGCGTCCTCTGCGGCCTCTACATGGTCGACCAGCGCCACCGCCCGCCCGAGGAGAACTTCGGCGGCCGCGACGACACACCCTTCGGGGAGACGGTCGACCAGCTGAAGGCCTACTTCGAGGGCGAGTTGAAGGAGTTCACCCTCGAACTCCGGCTTCCTGGCACCGACTTCCAGCGCAGCGTGTGGGCGCAGCTGTGCCGTATCCCGTACGGCGAGACCCGCTCGTACGGCGAACTCGCCGCCGCCCTGGGCAACCCGAAGGCGTCCCGTGCCGTGGGTCTGGCCAACGGCAAGAACCCGGTCGGGATCATCGTGCCCTGTCACCGGGTGGTCGGCGCCGACGGCAGCCTCACCGGGTACGGAGGCGGCATCGAGCGCAAGCAGCGACTGCTGGACTTCGAACGAGGGGCGGCGCTCTTCTAGGTTCTGTTGTGAAAGTGGATCAAGGTCGTGGATGATCGCTGGTCGTGGGGCGTAGTGATCTGACGGACGGTCAGTGGGCTCAGCTGTTGCTGCCGCATGGCAAGAAGCCTGGCCGGCCACCGACGTGGACGCGTAGGCAGCTAATCGACGGAATAAGGTGGCGGACCCGGACCTGCGAGCCCTGGCGGGACGTGCCCGAACGGTACGGGCACTGGGACCGGGTCTACGACCTGTTCCGACGCCGGCAACGGGACGGCAGCTGGAAGCGGATCTTCGTGCAGCTACAGGCCGAGGCCGACGCGAAGGGCTTGATCACATGGGACGTGAGCGTGGACTCCACGGTCGCCCGGGCTCACCAGCACGCCGCCGGTGCGCGTAAAAAGGGGCCCTGCAGAAGGAGCCTCCTGGCGGCGTCTTCACCGAGCCCGACGACCACGGCCTCGGTCGGTCGCGCGGGGGGCTGACCACTAAGCTGCACCTGGCGGTGGAGCAGGGGCAAAAGCCGCTGTCGCTACTGATCACCGCCGGGCAGCGGCACGACAGCCCACAGTTCCAGCCGGTCCCGGAGGGCATCCGGGTGCCCCGCATCGGCCCAGGCCGGCCACGGGCCAAGCCGGACAAGGTCCGCGCGGACAAGGCGTACGGCTCCCGCGCGAACCGGGCCTACCTGCGCAGACGCGGGATCGGATGCACGCTCCCGGAGAAGGCAGACCAGGTCCGCAATCGCAAGAAACTCGGGGCCCGCGGCGGCCGCCCGCCGAAGTTCGACAAGGACGACTACAAGGAGCGCCACGCGGTGGAGTGCGGCATCAACCGGCTCAAGCGCCGCCGGGCCATGGCCACGAGATACGAGAAACTCGCGGTCCGCTACGAAGCAACGGTGTTGGTTGCGGCCATCAACGAATGGCTGTGACCAGCACGCCTACGACTGGCACGACGGCGTCGAAGCGGTCAGTGACTTGAACAGGTGCACGTCCGCGTGCCCTCCGGGGATACCCAGGGTCCGACCGGTCTCGGCGTAGCCGTGGCGCTGGTAGAAGCCGGGAGCCTGGAAGGTGAAAGAGGAGACGGCGACGCGATCGCAACCGCGTAGCCGAGCCTCCCTCTCGGCTGCCTGCAGGATCCTGCGACCCCACCCGTCCTTGCGGCTGTCCTCGCGAACCCACAGCAGTTCGATGCCACAGAGGCCGCCCCAAGTCCATGCGGCCAGCCCGCCGACCAGTTCGCCTGCTTGATCGGCGACCTTGATCGAGAACGTTCCGCGGTCAGCCGCACCTGTGGCGGCTGTGTTGAAGGCGACCAATTCCTCGGTCAATCGGTCATTGAGGTCGGTGTCGCGCTCGCCGATGGTCAGAGTTGGGCCGGGGCCGTGGTCAGTCGTCACGGCGCGGAGTATGTCAGTCCGTCCGACTCCACACCACGCGATTACTCAGGACCTTGATCCACTTTCACCACAGACCTTAGTCCCCCACTCGCTGATCCCTCTCGTATCCACCACCCCACCTCCCTCACGAACTGCTCCCGTCACGCACCTTGTCGCCCGCCGCACCGCGGCGCATGATGTGAAGCGCTTTCTGTCGCGTTCCTGACATCAGTCTGGTGGGTGTGCCGACAGCGGCGCGCCCCCGAAGGGCGGTAGACGATGGTGTTCACCAGTCGACGGCGCGTACTGCAAGGGGCCGCCGCAGGCGTGGGTGCGGTGGCCCTTCCAGTGGGCGGATCGGCCTCGGCAGCCCAGGCCGAGGCCGCCGGGCGGCGGACTTTCAGCCTGAATCTCGACTGGCGGTTCATCAAGTCGAACGTCGTCGGCGCCGAACGGACCACCTTCGACGACTCGTCGTGGGCCGTGGTCAGCGCGCCGCACACCTACAACGACACGGACTCCTTCGACAACTGGATCGGCAGCTCCGGCGAGTCCTCGGTGGCGATGCAACCGACCTGGTACCGCAAGCGCTTTCAGTTACCGGCGGAGCTGGCGGACCACAAGGTGATCCTCGAACTGGAGGGCATCCGGCAGGCAGCGACGGTCTACCTGAACGGCGTCCTGATCGGCAGCTACGAGGCCGGCGTCACGCCCTTCGGCTTCGACCTCACCGACAAGGTCCTGTTCGGCGCCGACAACGTGCTGGCGATCTGCGCGGACAACACCAAGTGGCGGCCCGAAGCCGCCACCGGGATGCCCTTCCAGTGGGACACCCGGGACTTCAACCCCACCTTCGGCGGCCTCACCAGGAACGTCATCCTGCACGTCGTCCCGAAAACCCACTTCACCCTTCCGCTGTACAGCAAGCTGGGCACCCTCGGGACCTACGTCTACCCGTCCGCCGCCAACGTCTCCGGCCACACCGCGACGATCAACGCGGAGGCCCAGATCAGCAACCAGGAGGACCGCTCCCGGACCCTGTCGGTGTCGGCCGAAGTCCTCGACGAACAGGGCGCGTCGGTCGGCACGCTGCCCGCCTCGACGGTGACCCTGGCAGCCGGGACCAGTCATGTGGTCAAGGTGAGCAACCGGATCAGCAGGCTGAACTTCTGGTCACCGTCGTACCCCGCCCTCTACACCGTGCGGCTGACGCTCGCGGAGGGAACGACGGTCGTCGACACGTACACGGTGCGCACCGGCTTTCGGAAGGCCGAGTTCCGTGGCGGGGCGAGCACCGGCGGTGTCTACATCAACGACCGGCAGATCTTCCTCACCGGGTACGCGCAGCGCGCCACCAACGAATGGGCGGTGCTCGGCGACGCCGTACCCGAGTGGCTGCGCGACCACGACGGGCGGCTCATCCGGGAGAGCAACGCCAACCTGATCCGCTGGATGCACCTCGCCGCACAGCCTGCCAACATCCGGATGACCGACCGGTACGGGCTGGTGTCGGTCCAGCCCGCCGGGGACAAGGAGGCCGACGTCACCGGTGTGCAGTGGGACCAGCGTCTCGCCGCCATGCGGGACGTGATGATCTACTTCCGCAACAGCCCGAGCATCCTGTTCTGGGAGTCCGGCAACAACTGGCTGACCGCCGACCACCAGCAGCAGATGCGCGCCCTCAAGCAGACCTGGGACCCCAGCGGGATGCGCGCGATCGGCTCCCGGGCCACCTCCGACAACTCCGCCTACGGCGGCACGGCGGCCGTGGACCAGTGCGAGTACATCGGCACGATGCTCAACCGTCACTACAGCGACTACGCCCGCGACCGGATGCCGCTCATCGAGTCCGAGTTCACCCGCGACGAGGCCCCCCGCCGCGTCTGGGACACCGCCTCCCCACCCGACTTCGGCTATGTCACCGGCCCGGACGTCACCTACCACTGGACGTCCGAGGACTTCGCCGCCACCGTCGCCGCGAGCACCCGCCACGAGTTCTGGAGCCAGCGCATCCAAGGCCCCGGAAACAGCCGCTACTCCGGGGCGGCGGCCCTGACCTGGGCGGACTCCAACCAGCACGGCCGCCAGTACAACTGGGAGACCTGCCGCCTCTCCGGCCGGGTGGACGCGGTCCGCATCCCCAAGGAGACCTACTACACCCACCGTGTCATGCAGAGCCCGACCCCGGACCTGCACATCGTCGGCCACTGGACCTACCCGGCCGGCACGGTGAAGACGGTGTACGTCATGGCGGCGGGCGTCGCCCGGGTGGAACTGCTGGTCAACGGCAGGTCGATCGGCACGTCCACCTCCCCGCAGTACGACTTCCTGCACACCTTCACCGGCGTCGCGTGGCAGTCCGGCACGATCACCGCCGTCGGCTACGACGCGGGCGGCACCGAACTGACCCGCGCCCAGAAGCAGACGACCGGCACACCGGTCGCCCTCCGCCTCACCGCCCACGTCTCACCCGACGGTCTGAAGGCCGACGGCACCGACGTGGCGATGATCGACGTCGAGGCGGTGGACTCGGCGGGCCGCCGCGTCCCGACCGACCAAGCCCGGGTGGACTTCACGCTCACCGGCCCGGCGAAACTCCTCGGCGGGCACAACGCGGGCGTCCCGCACAGCGTGTTCCAGTCCTACGTCGACACGGAAGCCGGCATCAACAGGATCTTCGTACGCATGACACGCACAGCCGGCCCCGTCACCGTCCGCGCCACACGCGGCGGCCTGGCCACCGGCACGGTGACGGTCACGTCCACCTCTGTCACGACGACGGGGGGACTCACGGAGCTCCCGCCGTCGTGAACTCCGGGTCGTCTAGGCCGCCCCGAACTTCTGCAGCTCGCGCAGCAGTTGGGGCAGGGCCGTGCCGATCGGCTCGCGTACGACCTCGTCGGCCCGGTCGTCGTACGGGGTCGGGTCGGCGTTGACGATGACGAGCCGGGCGCCGTGGTCGGCGGCGACACCGGCGAGACCGGCGGCGGGCTGGACCTGGAGGCTGGTCCCGACGGCGATGAACACCTGGCAGGCCTTGGTGATGGCGAGGGCGTCACCGAGGACGACCGGGTCGAGGCGCTGACCGAACATCACCGTCGCCGACTTGAGGATTCCGCCGCACTTCAGGCACGGCGGGTCGTCCTCCCCGGCCTCGACCCGGGCGAGGGCGTCCTCCATGGGCCCGCGCGCATGGCACTTGGTGCACACGAACTCCCGTGCGGTGCCGTGCAGTTCGAGCACCTTGCGGGACGGCATGCCGGCGAGCTGATGCAGCCCGTCCACGTTCTGCGTGATCACCCGCACCGGCACCCCGGCCCGCTCCAGCTCGGCCACGGCCAGGTGCGCGGCGTTGGGCTCGGCCCGAAGGGTCCGGTTCTGGCGCCGCATCTGCCAGGAACGGCGCCGGATCTCCGGATCGCCCATGTAGTAGTCGTACGTGACGAGCTTCTCGGCCTCGGGATCGCGCCGCCACAGACCGTTCGGGCCGCGATAGTCGGGGATCCCGGAGTCGGTCGATATGCCGGCGCCGCTGAGGACGGCGACGAGGGGCCTGGTCATGTGACCGAGAGTAGGTCTCCGGGTCCCGGGCGGCGACTGGATATCCGCTCGGAAGGCCGCCGCCGAGGCCGTTGCCGCCGTACCCCTGTACGAACGCCCGTCCGGTGTTAATGTCCCCGCATGGCAGCCAAGGTCTCCGTCTCCCTCGACGCCGAACTCGTCGTCGAAGTCATGGTGCTCGCGGGCGTCGGAAGCCCCCAGGACGCCGTCGAGCTCGTCGTACGGGACTACATCGCGCGCGGTCACCGTACGGAGGCCCGGGTCGCCGAGCGCGACGACGCACGGCGGGCGGCGGACGACGTGCGGCCTCCGGACACGCAGGGCTGACACCCGGGCCGGGGAAGCCTCAGCCCACTCGCTCGCCGTTCTCCAGCTCGACCGTCCCCGCGCCCTCCGCCAGGACGTCGAGGGCGTGCAGGACCCGGCGGCCCAGGGAGCCCCTGAGGTACTCGGCGAGCTCCTCGCGCGCCACGAGCCGCCAGGACAGCAGCTCCTCCTCCTGCAAGGTGATCGACTTGAGCTCCTCCTCACCGAGGACGCCACCGTCGTACAGATACGCCACCAGCGGCGGGTGGCCCGCGATGTGGACCCAGTCGACAGCCAGCAGACGGCCGATCTCACGGTCGAGGCCGATCTCCTCGAGGGTCTCGCGGCGTGCGCCCTGGCGCGGGGTCTCCCCGTCGTCCGACTCGATCGTGCCGCCCGGAAGGGCCCAGCCCTCACGGTAGTTGGGCTCGACGAGCAGCACCCGGCCCTCGGTGTCGCGGAAGAGCGCGGCGGCGCCGGACAGGACGCGGGGCAGGCCGGCGATGTACGTGGCGAAGTCTTGAATGGTCACCGGGGAAGCGTAACCAGGGGACGGACGGCGGAAGAGGCCGTCCGGGTCGCGTCACACCTGTGGGTGTCCCAACCGCACGGTCCGTTCCGCCAGTTCACTGATCCGCACTCCGTCGAAACCGAACACCGCGCTGCGTACGGTGTCCTCCAGCGGGTCCTTCCACTGGCTCGGGATCGCCTCCGCGCCGCACAGCACTCCGGCCACCGAACCCGCGGTCGCGCCGTTCGAGTCGGTGTCCAGGCCACCCCGCACGGTCAGGGCGATCGTGCGGGTGAAGTCGCCGTCCCCGTACAGGAGTCCGGCGGTGAGGACGCCGATGTTGGGAATGGTGTGGATCCAGCCGAGCCCGGCGGTCTCCTCGGCGACCGTGGCGAGCGTGTCCTCCCAGGGCAGTCGGGCCTCGTGCAGCGACATGACGCGGCGGACCGTACGGGCCAGGCGGCTGCTCGCCGGGATCACCGTCAGCGCCGTGTCCAGGGCGCGGCGCACATCGGGTGCCGTGAACGCCGCCGAGATCAGCGCCGCCGCGAACATCGCCCCGTACACGCCGTTGCCCGTGTGGGAGAGGACGGCGTCCCGGCGGGCCAGGTAGGCGGCGCGCTCCGGGGCGTCCGGACAGGTCCAGCCGTAGATGTCGGCGCGGATCAGGGCGCCGATCCACTCCTGGTACGGGTTGTCGTACGTGGCGGTCAGCGGCGGCTTGAGACCGGCCGCGAGGTTGCGGTAGGCGGCGCGTTCCGCCGTGAACGTCTGGAGGAACGGCAGCCGCAGCAGCCACAGTTCGCCGACCTGCTCGGTGCTGAAGTCGAAGCCGTGGGTCTCCAGCAGGTCCAGGCCGAGGATCGCGTAGTCGACGTCGTCGTCACGGCAACTGCCGTGGATCCGGCCGCGCACGCACTGGCGCCACTCGGGACGCAGTGCGAAGCCGTCGGTTTCGTCGTCCCCGATCCCGTCCTGGCGGCGGGCCGGAGGCTCGGGCAGGTAGTCCGTGAGGGGCAGGGCGCCGGTGCGTCGCAGATAGCGGTCGATGCGGTCGCGCGTCCAGTAGTCGCCCCGCTCGACCGGCTTGCCGAGCATGTTGCCCGCGATCCGGCCCAGCCAGCCCCCGAGAACGCGGTCGGTCTGTCCGGTGGCGGTGCCCGCAGCGGTCATCTCTCCGGTTTACCACCATCCGAGGCCGGTGGTACCGGCTGTGAGCGGCCGGGAGGGCATGACGGGGCGGGCCTCCTGCGGTTATGGTCGCAGCGGCGCGACTGCCCTGACGAATACGGGGCCGAGAGCAAGGGGAGTACAGGGTGTCGGACGCTGCGGTTACGGCGACGGGAACAGGTGTGCGGGTGGCGCGGGTGCTGATCGCCGCCGACAAGTTCAAGGGGTCGCTGACGGCCGTGGAGGTCGCCGAGCGGGTCACCGCCGGTCTGCGAAAGGCGGCCCCCGGCGTCGAGGTCGAGTCGCTTCCCGTGGCCGACGGCGGCGACGGGACCGTGGCCGCCGCGATCGCCGCCGGATTCGAACGGCGTGAGGTACGGGTCGCGGGGCCGCTCGGACACGAGGTGACGGCCGCGTTCGCGCTGCGCGGCGACACCGCCGTGGTGGAGATGGCGGAGGCGAGCGGGCTGCAGCGGCTGCCCGCCGGCGTCTTCGCGCCGCTCACGGCATCGACGTACGGCTCCGGCGAACTGCTGCGGGCCGCGCTGGACGCGGGCGCGTGCACGATCGTCTTCGGGGTCGGCGGCAGCGCCACCAACGACGGCGGCGCGGGCATGCTGTCCGCGCTCGGCGCGCGCTTCCTGGACGCCGACGGCGAGCCGGTGCCGCCCGGCGGCGGTGGGCTCGGCGGACTCGTCACGGCCGACCTCTCGGGCCTCGACACCCGCCTCGCGGACATCGACTTCGTGCTGGCCAGCGATGTGGACAACCCGCTGACCGGGCCGACGGGAGCACCCGCGGTGTACGGCCCGCAGAAAGGCGCGTCCCCGGACGACGTGGCCGCCCTGGACGAGGCCCTCGCGCACTACGCCAAGATCCTGGAGACGGCGATCGGCCCGAAGGCCGCCCAGTACGCCGCCGCCCCGGGCGCGGGCGCCGCAGGCGGCATCGGCTACGGCGCGCTGGTTCTAGGCGCCCGGTTCAGGCCCGGCATCGAGATCATGCTCGACGTCCTCGGCTTCGCGGAGGCCCTGGAACGCGCCACGCTGGTGATCACCGGCGAGGGCTCCCTCGACGAGCAGACCCTGCACGGCAAGGCCCCGGCCGGTGTCGCGGCGGCGGCCCGGGCCGAGGGCCGCGAGGTCGTCGCGGTGTGCGGGCGCCTCGCCCTGCGCCCGGAGGCCCTGGGCCGGGCAGGTATCCGACGCGCGTACCCCCTCACGGAGATCGAGCCGGACGTCGCCAAGTGCATCGCCGACGCCGGGCCGATCCTGGAGCGTGTCGCGGAGAACATCGGACGCGACTTCCTGGTCTGAGGGTTCACGGGGTCGACACAGCCGGGCTCGACACCGCCGGGCTCGACACCGCCGGGGCCGACACCGCCGGGGCCGTCACCCGCTCCCCGCGAGCCGCGCCGTCTCCTCCGGCGCGCCGGCCGGTCCCGACAGCCGGTACGCGTCCAGGGCCAGCGTCATCTCGATCAGATCCCGTGGCCTCGCCAGGGACCTGGACGTCAGCTGTTCCAGCCGCCGCAGCCGGTTGAACACCGTGTTGCGGTGGCAGTACAGCCGCCCCGCCGCCCGCCCCGCCGACCCCTCGCAGGCCAGCCACACGTCCAGCGTCTCCAGCAGCACCTCACGGTCGGCGGGCTCCAGCCCGGCCAGGGGGCCGAAGACGGCCGACACCAGGCGGTTCGCGAGTTCCGGCTGGCTCACCACCAGCGCTGTAGGCATCCGCTGATCCAGCCGTACGACCTCGCTCGCGTCCGGCGGGCAGGTCCGCAACGCCAGTTCGGCCAGCCGCCGGGCCCGCCCCAGCTCGGTCAGCCCCGGTACGACGGGACTGATCCCGCCGGCCCCCGAGCACCGCCCGCTCAGCGCCTGCGCCACCGCGTCCAGCCCCTGGTCGGGCCCCAGCAGCACCACGCCCACCTCCCGGTCGGCCCGCATCCGCCACACGAACCGGTACCCGGCGCCCCGTAACGGCCGGTGGAAGGCCTCCCGCGGATCCCGCCGCTCCGCCCGCAGCACGACCACCGCGTACGCGCCCCGCTCCGGCAGATCGAGCCCCGCCGCGGCCCTCGCGGCCAGCCCCGGCGACTCCTGGCCGTCGAGCAGGGCGTCCAGTAACGCCTGCAACTGCTCGTCCGTACGCCGCCGTAACTCCATCTCCGTCGCCCGGTACGCCTCGGACGCCACCGCCGCCTGCGCGTCGATCGCCGCCCACACCAGGGTCGCCGACCGCATCAGCACGCCGAGCCGCTCCGGTTCCTGGCCGGTCGCGCCCTCCAGCAGCGCGTCCCACACCAGATAGCCCGCACTCCGGTACGCGTGCACCAGCAGGTCCAGCGGCAGGCCCTGCTGGGCGCGGCGCCGACCCGCGTCCTCCGCGTACTCCAGGTCGCGGCGGGGTGAGCCCCGGGGCGCGGAGATCGTCCCGATGCCGATCCGCATCGCCTCCTCGGCCTCCCGCCAGTGCTGGTCGAGCGGGAGAACCTGGCCGTAGACGGGGGAGTGTTCGGACAGTTGCCGCACATGCTCGTCCACCAGCTCCGGCACTCGTTCCAGCAGCGCGGCACAGGACTCGGCGAGCACCTGCCAGTCATGACCCGTACGCCTTCTGCGCGGTCCCATGAGCGGAGGATGCCACCCTCCGCGCCCCTTCGGCAGGCCCCTGACACGCGGTGTTGTGCACGCGCACAACGGGCGGCGGACTCCTCTGGTCACCGGCCACGTTTCGGTGGGGTTTCGGCCGCGACCCGTGGACGGACGGCCGCACCGGTGCTGGGCTGAGCGCCACACCGGACGGGTGTGCGGGAGGGAGCGGTCGCCATGGGCGGTGGAACGAGAGGATCTCCGGGTGCCTCCCCGGACGGTCTCGCGGCTGGTTCCGCAGACGGTTTCGCGGGTGGGGTCGCGGGCGGGCCGCCGCGCCGGTCCACGGGCGGCGCCGATCTCGTCGTACGGGATCTGTCGGTCGGGTACGGGCCCGTGCGCGCCCTTCGTCAGGTGTCCCTCGAGGTTCCCGAGGCCGCCGTCGTGACGGTGCTGGGCGGAAACGGCGCCGGCAAGTCCACCCTGCTGCGCGCCATCAGCCGCACCCTCTCCTTCCAGGGCGGGGCCACGACCGGTGGCACCGTCACCCTCGGCGGGCGCCGGATCGACGCTCTCGCCGCCGACCGGGTGGTGGCCGCCGGAGTGTCGCAAGTCCCGGAAGGGCGGCGGGTGTTCGCCCGGATGACCGTCGCCGACAACCTGCGTGCCGGAGCCCTCGGCGCGCGCGGTGGACGCGCGGACCGGGCCGCCGCCCTGCGCCGCGTTCACGAACTGTTCCCCGTCCTCGCCGACCGCGCCCAGCAGCGTGCCGGACTGCTGTCGGGCGGCGAGCAGCAGATGCTGGCCGTCGCGCGTGCCCTGATGGCCGCCCCCAAGGTGCTGCTTCTCGACGAGCCGTCGCTGGGGCTCGCCCCCCTGATGGCCGCGCGCATCGCCGACACCGTGCGCGAGATCAACGCTCAGGGCACCTCCGTCCTGCTCGTCGAACAGAACGCCGCCCTGGCGCTGCGGCTGGCCACCCATGCCTACGTCCTGGAGGTCGGAGAGGTCACCCTTTCCGGCCCTTCCGCCGAACTCGCCGCCTCCGACGAGGTGCGGCGGCGCTATCTGGGCGTGGTGGACGAGACGGCGGCGGCGGACGTGCCCGGGTTGACGCACTCCATGCCGACGTTGACCAGATGGGAGGGTTGATCCACATTGACCGGACATGACGGATCGGCGTCCACCATTGAGCCGTCCACCGTACCCACCCTCCATGTTGACCACCTCACCGTCCGTTTCGCCGGCCTCCTCGCCCTCGACGACGTCACCTTCACGGTCCGCCCAGGCACCGTCCACGCCCTGATCGGGCCGAACGGCGCGGGCAAGTCCACGTGCTTCAACGTCCTGTCCGGGGTCTACCGGGCCACCTCGGGCAGCGTCCGCTTCGGCGAGCACGAGCTGACCGGAATGCCCCCGCACCGCGTCGCCGATCTCGGCGTAGCCCGCATCTTCCAGAACCTCGCCCTGCCGCCCCACGCCAGCGTCGAGGACAGCCTGCTGCTCGGCCGCCACCGGCTGACCAGGACCGGCTTCGTCGCCGCCGGCCTCCGGCTGCCGTCGGCGGCGCGCGAGGAACGCCGGCACCGCGCGCGCGTGCGGGAGATCGCCGAGTTCGTGGGCCTGGAGGACCACCTGCGACGCCCCGCGGGCTCCCTGCCCTACGGACAGCAGAAGCTCGCGGAACTCGCCCGGGCCCTGTGCATGGAGCCACGACTGCTGCTCCTCGACGAACCGGTGGCCGGTATGACCGCCGACGAACGGCGCCGCGTCGCGGCCGTCATCGCCGGGGTCCGCGACAGCCTCGGTATCTCGATCGTCCTGGTGGAGCACGACATGGGGGTGGTGATGAGACTCGCCGACACGGTCACGGTCCTGGACTTCGGCCGACTGATCGCGGACGGGGCCCCGGCGGACGTACAGAACGACCCCGAGGTCGTCCGGGCCTATCTCGGTGAGGAGGCAACCCCGTGAGCACCTTCGCCGAACTGCTCCTCAACGGCATCTCCATGGGCAGTGTCTACGCCCTGATCGCCCTCGGCTTCGTCGTGATCTTCCGGGCCACCGAGGTCGTCAACTTCGCGCACGCCTCACTGCTGCTCGCCGGCGGCTACGTCACCGCCTCCCTCCACGACGACATCGGCTTCTGGCCGGCGCTGGGCGCGGGAATCGCCGGGGCGGCGCTCGTCGGCGCGGCCGTGGAGTTCCTGGTGATGCGCCGCGCCCGGGGCGGCGACCACAGCGTGCTGGCCATCGTCACCATCGGCGTCGACATCCTGCTGACCACCGAACTCACCCGCCGCCTCGGTACGGACGTCCTCGCCCTCGGCGACCCCTGGGGCGACGCCGTCCTCACCCTCGGCCCGATCTCGCTCGCGCACACCCGCATCGCCGCCTTCGTCGCAGCGGCCCTGCTCATCACCGCCTTCCTGCTCGCCTTCCGCTACACCAGCTGGGGCGTGGCGATGCGCGCGGCGGCCGAGAGCACGGAGACGGCCGCCCTCATGGGGGTCAGACTGGGCCGGGTGTCGCTCGGCGCCTGGGCCGTCGCGGGCGGACTCGCGGCCGTCGCCGCCCTGTTCCTCACCGTCTTCCCGACCCCGGGCCTGGAACGGGCCACCTCCCTCGCCGCGCTCAAGGCGTTCCCGGCCGCGATCCTCGGCGGCCTCGACTCCACGACCGGCGCCCTCGTCGGCGGCCTGGTCGTCGGCGTCACCGAGTCCCTCGCCACCGGCTACCAGAGCGACCTGGCCTTCATGGGCCGCGGTCTCGGCGACCTCGCGCCCTATCTCGTCATGGTCGTGATCCTGCTCGTGCGGCCCTCCGGGCTCTTCGGCACGAAGGAGCTCGCCCGTGTCTGAAGCCCTTGCCGGGACGGCCGAACGCCGACGCATGCTCCGACAGCCGCACGCGCGTACGTACGCGACCGCCGCGGGCGCCCTTCTGCTGCTCGCCCTTCCGTTCTACCTGGACCGGTTCTGGCTGCAGGCGGGCCTGTTCGCCATGGCCGCCGCGATCGGCGCCATCGGCATCAACCTCCTCACCGGCGCGACCGGGCAGCTCTCCATGGGCCACGCCTTCTTCCTCGCCGTCGGCGCCTACAGCTACTGCGTGTTCGCCGCGGACGGGGGAGACGGGCTGAGCGGGCTCGGGCTGCCGACCTGGCTCGCGGCCGTCCTGGCCACGCTCGTCGCGGGCGTCGCGGGCGGTCTGTTCAGCCCGATCGCCGGACGCCTGCAAGGCCCCTACCTCGGCATCGCCACCATCGCCCTGATCTTCATCGGCCAGCACGTCCTGTTCAACGCGCGCGACCTGACCGGCGGCTTCAACGGCCGTGACGTACCGCCGCTGAACCTCTTCGGCCTCACCTTCGACGACCGTGAACTCCTCGTCGCGAACGTGCCGTTCGGCTCCGCGGAGAAGCTCTGGTACGCCGGACTCGTCGTCCTCCTCGGCTGCGCCCTGTTCGCCCGGGGCGTCCTGCGCGGACGGCCCGGACGGGCCATGAACGCCATCCGCGACCACCGCATCGCCGCCGGGGTGATCGGCGTGCCCGTGGCCCGCTACCGGGCCGCCGTCTTCGTCCTGTCGTCGATGTACGCGGGGCTCGCCGGCGTGCTGCTCGCCCTCGTCTTCCAGCGGACCGTGCCCGACTACTTCGGCATCACGCTCTCGCTCGAGTACCTCGCCATGATCGTCATCGGCGGGCTCGGATCGGTCTCCGGGGCGGTGGTCGGCGCGGTGTTCGTCTCGCTGCTGCCCCAGCTGCTGACCCGCTACAGCGACGCCCTGCCCCTGGTCTCGGCCCCGGGCACGGGCGGGATCGCACCGGGCGAGGCGTCCCGGTACCTGTACGGCGCCGCCGTCGTGGCGGTGGTGCTCTTCCTGCCGGGCGGGCTGGTCAGGGTGGCCGCCCGGCGCCGCGTCGAACGTAATCCAGGGGAGGAACGATGACCACGAGATACGCGGCCCGAGCTGCCGCGGGCGCGCTCGCCGTGCTGCTCGCAGTGGCCGGATGCAGCTCCAAGGCCAAGGACGACGATGGGGGCGACAAGGGCTCGGCCTCGAAGGGCGGCGTCAAGACCGACGTGGGCGTGTCCGCCAAGACGATCACGCTCGGCGCGCTCACCGACATGACCGGCGTCTACGCGACACTCGGCAAGAGCGTCACCCAGGCCCAGCAGCTGTATGTGAAGCAGCTGAACGCCGCCGGAGGCGTCTGCGGCCGTCAGGTGGAACTGACGGTCCGGGACCACGGCTACGACCCGCAGAAGGCCGTCTCCGGCTACACGGAACTGGTCCCGAAGGTGCTGGGCTTCGCCCAGTTCATCGGTTCGCCGTTCGTCGCGGCGGTCAAACAGCGCGTCGACGGCCAGGACAAGGTCCTCGTGCTGCCCCAGGCATGGGCGGCCTCGCTGCTCGGCAGTCCGTACATACGCGTGATTGGGTCAACGTACGACATCGAGACGATCAATGCCGTCGACTTCTTGATCAATGAGAAGGGGATCAAGAAGGGCGACAAGATCGGTCATGTGTACTTCGAGGGGGACTACGGGGAGAGCGCCCTGGCCGGTGCCAAGTACATGGCGGAGAAATCGGGGCTGACGGTCGTCGAGCAGAAGATCAAGCCGACCGACAACGACATGACCGCACAGGTCGCGGCGTTGAAACAGGCCGGCGTCAAGGCGATCGTGATCAGCGCCGGTCCGCGTCAGGCAGCCTCGCTGGTCGGAGTGGCCGCCGCCGGCGGCTTCGGCGTCCCCGTCATCGGCAACAACTCGGCGTTCGCCCCGCAGCTCCTGGCCACCCAGGCGGGCCCGGCCCTCGCCAAGAACTACTGGGTCGCCTCACCGTCCCTGCCCATCGGCGCGGACACCCCGCAGGCGCAGAAGCTCGTGGCCGACTACCAGGCCGCCTACCCGAGCGACTCGCTCGACAACGGCGTGGTGGCCGGCTGGACGGCGGCCTCCGTCTTCGGCGAGGCCCTGAAGAAGGCCTGCGCGAACAAGGACCTCACCCGCGCGGGCGTGGACAAGGCCCTGTTGACGATCAACGCGTTCGACGCGGGCTTCGGCAGCCCGCAGGACTTCACCGACCCTAAGGCCCCCTCCTCCAAGGAGAGCGTCATCCTGCAGCCCGACAAGAGCGTGACGGGAGGCATGAAGGTCGTACGGGAGTCCGAGGCCTCGTCCGTCGCGGAGGGCTACTCGCCGAGCGCGTGACCCGAAACACCGGGTGCGCAACGCGGAGGGCCCCGAACCGTCCGGTTCGGGGCCCTCCGTACATCTGCGTCACACCTGCGTCATCGCCACCGCTACGGAAGCTGTGCCGCCCGTGCCTCGCGGCGGTTGCCGCGGAAGTTGTTCACCCGGCGGGCCGTGGCGAACAGCGGGATCACCGCGCCCAGGACGAGCTGCAGAGCACAGCCGGTCTGGAGGAGGAGCTGGCCGCCGGGGGCGTCGAAGGCCCAGGCCGCCAGGAGGGCCATCCCGGAGACGATCCAGGAGACCATCGCGATCGCGAGCGGACCACGCGGCTTCGGGTACTCGACCCGGCTCACCATCAGCCAGGCGGTGCCCACGATGGCCAGGAGCGTGGCCACGAACGGCAGCTCGAGGAGCACGATCGAGACGACCGTCAGAGCGCCGAAGGGACTCGGCATGCCCTGGAAGGTGCCGTCCTTCACGGTCACACAGGAGAATCTCGCGAGCCTCAGCACCACCGCGAGCAGGACGACGATCGCGCCGACCGCGGCCACCTTCTGGTACGCGTCGTCCGCGACCATGCCGTACACCAGCACGAAGTACGCCGGCGCGAGACCGAAGCTGATCAGGTCGGAGAGGTTGTCCAGCTCGGCGCCCATGGGGGAGGAGCGCAGCTTGCGGGCGACCAGGCCGTCGAAGAGGTCGAAGACCGCCGCGCACAGCATCAGGATCACTGCGGACGCCGCCGAGTGACGGGCCATGCCCGACTCGTCACTGCCGGTGAGGTGCGGGATCAGGATGCCGGTGGTGGTGAAGTACACCGCCATGAACCCGCAGGTGGCGTTGCCGAGCGTGAGGGTGTCCGCTATCGACAGGCGGAGAGAAAGAGGCATCTCCTCCTCGTCGTCGTCCACCTCGTCGGCCTCCGGCACCCACTGGGTCTCGGGATCAATCACGGTCAATGCGAGTCACCCCTGCCACCGTCTTCTGGCCGACCTCGACGGCGACCTCGACACCCTCGGGGAGGTAGATGTCGACGCGCGAGCCGAAACGGATCAGGCCGATCCGCTCGCCCTGCTCGACCTTCGTTCCCTGCGGCACGTACGGCACGATGCGGCGAGCGACCGCACCGGCGATCTGGATCATCTCGATGTCACCGAGCTCGGTGTCGAAGTGCCAGACAACTCTCTCGTTGTTCTCGCTCTCCTTGTTGAACGCCGGAACGAACCCGCCGGGGATGTGCTCGACGGACGTCACCGTCCCGGAGAGGGGCGCGCGGTTGACGTGTACGTTGAGCGGGCTCATGAAGATCGCGACGCGGGTACGCCCGTCCTTCCACGGCATGATGCTCTGCACCACTCCGTCGGCGGGGGAGATGACCCGGCCCTGGGTGATCTCGCGCTCGGGGTCGCGGAAGAACCACAGCATGCCCGCCGCCAGCGCGGTGACGGGTACGGCCACGGCCTTGGCGGCGCCGGACTTGCGCGCACGTACCAGGCTGAGGGCTGCGGTGGCGACGGTCGGGAGGAGCCACGGCGATGCTCCGCGCGCCAGGCGTACGCCTGCCAGGCTGTCGCGAGGTGCAGAGGTTTGGCTGTGGGGCATGGATGACCTTCGTAGCGGATGATGCCGCGCTGTATCAGGGGACGGCGGCTTTCCGGCGATCGTAGCGGCTCGCAGCCACAACTGGGTAAGCCAGGAAGCCGAGTCCACGGCTGAAGAGTGCTGACGGGGTGTGATCTTCTTCTCCAAGAAAACACCCCGAAACCGACAATCAGCCCTGGAATTTGTACTCTTCGAGCAACCTTCGCCCGATGATCATTTTCTGGATCTCGGCGGTACCTTCGCCGATCAGCAGCATCGGGGCCTCGCGGTAGAGGCGCTCGATCTCGTACTCCTTGGAGAAGCCGTAGCCGCCGTGGATCCGGAAGGCGTCTTCCACGACCTCCTTGCAGTACTCGGAGGCGAGGTACTTCGCCATCCCTGCTTCGAGGTCATTTCGCTCGCCGGAGTCCTTTTTGCGTGCCGCGTTCACCATCATGGCATGGGCGGCCTCGACCTTGGTAGCCATCTCGGCCAGCTTGAACTGGATCGCCTGGTGCTGGGCGATCGCCTTGCCGAAAGTGTGGCGTTGCTGGGCGTACTGGACACCCAGCTCGAACGCACGCTGAGCGACACCACAGCCACGTGCCGCCACATTGACGCGCCCTACCTCGACACCGTCCATCATTTGGTAAAAACCTCGGCCGGTGACGCCACCGAGCACCCGATTGGCCGGAATCCGCAGCCCGTCCATGATGAGTTCGGTGGTATCGACACCCTTGTACCCCATCTTGTCGATCTTCCCCGGGATGGTGAGCCCCGGCCGGACCTCACCGAAGCCCGCCTCCTTCTCGACCAGGAAGGTGGTCATCGACTTGTGGGGCGCGGTCCCCTCCGGGTGTCCTTCGTCACTCCGGACGAGTACGGCGACCAGAGTGGACGTTCCGCCGTTCGTCAGCCACATCTTCTGACCGTTGAGAACGTACTCGTCGCCGTCCTGGACCGCCTTCGAGGTGATGGCCGACACGTCCGAGCCGAGCCCCGGCTCCGACATCGAGAACGCGCCCCGGATGTCGCCCGCCGCCATCCTCGGCAGGAAGTGGTCCTTCTGCTCCTGCGTGCCGTGCTGCTTGAGCATGTACGCCACGATGAAGTGCGTGTTGATGATCCCGGAGACCGACATCCAGCCGCGCGCGATCTCCTCGACGCACAGCGCGTACGTCAGGAGCGACTCGCCGAGTCCGCCGTACTCCTCGGGGATCATCAGACCGAACAGGCCCAGCTCCTTGAGGCCGTCGACGATCTGCTGCGGGTACTCGTCGCGGTGCTCCAGCTCGGTCGCGACCGGGATGATCTCCTTGTCCACGAAGTCCCGGACCGTGGAAAGGATCTCCTGCTGGATGTCGGTCAGACCGGCGGTCTGGGCGAGTCGCGCCATGGCTACTTCTCCTGCTCCTTGAGCTGGGGCCGGCCGGGCTGTTCGCCGCCGCGCTCCTTGATGTACGTCTCGGTCGGCACCATCACCTTGCGGCGGAACACGCAGACCAGCGTGCCGTCCTGCTTGTAGCCCTTGGTCTCCACGTAGACGATCCCGCGGTCGTTCTTCGAGCGGGAGGGCGTCTTGTCGAGGACCGTCGTCTCGCCGTAGATCGTGTCGCCGTGGAAGGTCGGCGCCACGTGCTTCAGCGACTCGATCTCCAGGTTCGCGATCGCCTTGCCCGACACGTCCGGCACGGACATGCCGAGGAGCAGGGAGTAGATGTAGTTCCCCACGACCACGTTCTTGCCGAAGTCGGTCGTGTTCTCCGCGTAGTTGACGTCCATGTGGAGCGGGTGGTGGTTCATCGTCAGGAGACAGAAGAGGTGGTCGTCGTACTCCGTGACCGTCTTTCCGGGCCAGTGCTTGTAGACCGCCCCGACCTCGAACTCTTCGTAGGTACGTCCGAACTGCATGGCCGTCACGCCTCCGGGATCTCGAACTTGCTGGTGCGCTGCATACCGGCGGCGCGGCCCTTGCCCGAGATGACCAGGGCCATCTTGCGGCTGGCCTCGTCGATCATCTCGTCGCCGAGCATCGCGGAGCCCTTCTTGCCGCCGGCCTCGGACGTGCAGTAGTCGTACGCGTCCAGGATCAGCTCGGCGTGGTCGAAGTCCTCCTGCGACGGCGAGAAGATCTCGTTGGACGCCTCGACCTGGCCAGGGTGCAGCACCCACTTGCCGTCGAACCCGAGGGCGGCGGCGCGCTGCGCGACCTCGCGGTAGCCGTCGACATTGCGGATCTGGAGGTAGGGGCCGTCGATCGCCTGGAGGTTGTTGGCGCGGGCGGCCATCAGGATCTTCATCAGGATGTAGTGGTAGGCGTCCGCCGGGTAACCGGGCGGCTGCTCACCCACCACCAGCGACTTCATGTTGATCGACGCCATGAAGTCGGCCGGGCCGAAGATGATCGTCTCGACGCGCGGGGAGGCCGTCGCGATCTCGTTGACGTTGTTGAGGCCCTGGGCGTTCTCGATCTGCGCCTCGATGCCGATCCTGCCGACCTCGAAGCCCATCGTCTTCTCGATCTGGGTGAGCAGGAGGTCCAGCGCCACGACCTGCTGCGGCGTCTGCACCTTCGGCAGCATGATGCAGTCGAGATTCGGCCCCGCGCCCTCGACGACCGTCACGACATCGCGGTACGTCCACTCCGTCGTCCAGTCGTTGACGCGTACGACCCTGGTCTTGCCCGTCCAGTCGCCCTCGTTGAGGAACTTGACGATGGTGTGCCGCGCCTCGGGCTTGGCGAGCGGGGCGCACGCGTCCTCGAGGTCCAGGAAGACCTGGTCGGCCGGCAGGCCCTGGGCCTTCTCCAGGAAGCGGGGGTTGCTCCCCGGGACCGCGAGACAGGAGCGCCGGGGACGCAGTCGGTTGACGGGCGTGGTCATGCGGGGACCTCCAGGGGGTCGAGCTTGTTCGCTTTCCGGATCTCGTCGACGATGCGGCCGATGATTCCGGTGATGTCGAAGTCCTTCGGGGTGAAGACCGCGGCCACACCCGCGGCCCTGAGCAGTTCGGCGTCGCCATTGGGGATGATCCCACCGGCGATGACAGGTATATCCGAGGCACCCGCCACACGGAGCCGCTCCAGTACATCCGGCACCAGCTGGGCGTGCGAGCCGGACAGGATGGACAGGCCGACGCCGTGCACGTCCTCGGCGATCGCCGCGTCCACGATCTGCTCCGGGGTGAGCCGGATGCCCTGGTAGACCACCTCGAAGCCGGCGTCCCGGGCCCGCACCGCGATCTGCTCGGCGCCGTTGGAATGCCCGTCCAGACCCGGCTTGCCCACCAGGAACCGCAGCTTCCCGACACCCATCTCGCGCGCGGTCACCTCCACCTTGCGGCGCACCAGCGCCAGCGCGGTGCCCTCCTCGGCGGTCACCGCGACCGGCGCGGACGAGACACCGGTCGGTGCCCGGAACTCCCCGAACACCTCGCGCAGGGCCCCGGCCCACTCGCCGGTCGTGACCCCGGCGCGGGCGCACTCCAGGGTGGCCTCCATGAGGTTGTCGGTGCCCTTCGCGGCCTCCTTCAGCCGCTCCAGCGCCTTGCACGGGCGCGGGTGGTTGAACGGCGGCTGGTACCGCGTGTCGCGCCAGCCCCGCAGCGCCGTGGCCACCCGTGCCTCGACGGCCGGGTCGACGGTCTGGATCGCCGCGTCGAGGTCGGCCGTGAGCGGGTTCGGCTCGGTCGACTCGAAGATGTTGACGCCGACGATCTTCTCCTGACCGGATTCGATACGGGCCCGGCGCTCGGCGTGCGAGGCGACCAGGTTCGACTTCAGATAGCCCGACTCGACGGCGGCCATCGCGCCGCCCATCTCCTGGATGCGGTCGATCTCGGCGAGGGACTCCTCGACCAGCTCGGCCACCTTCCCCTCGACGACGTGCGACCCGGCGAAGATGTCCTCGTACTCCAGCAGGTCGCTCTCGTAGGCGAGCACCTGCTGCATCCGCAGCGACCACTGCTGGTCCCAGGGCCGGGGGAGCCCCAGGGCCTCGTTCCACGCGGGGAGCTGGACGGCACGCGCGCGTGCGTCCTTCGACAGGGTCACGGCCAGCATCTCGAGCACGATCCGCTGGATGTTGTTCTCCGGCTGCGCCTCGGTCAGCCCGAGGGAGTTGACCTGGACGCCGTAGCGGAAGCGCCGCTGCTTGGGGTTCTCGATGCCGTACCGCTCGCGCGTGACCTGGTCCCAGATCCGGCCGAACGCCCGCATCTTGCACATCTCCTCGATGAACCGGACACCCGCGTTCACGAAGAAGGAGATACGGGCGACGACGTCCCCGAACTTCTCGGCGGGCACCTGCCCCGAGTCCCGCACGGCATCCAGCACCGCGATGGCCGTCGACATGGCGTACGCGATCTCCTGGACCGGGGTCGCCCCCGCCTCCTGGAGGTGGTAGCTGCAGATGTTGATCGGGTTCCACTTGGGGATGTGGTTGACCGTGTAGCAGATCATGTCGGTCGTCAGCCGGAGCGAGGGTCCCGGGGGGAACACGTGCGTCCCCCGGGACAGGTACTCCTTGACGATGTCGTTCTGCGTCGTGCCCTGGAGCGTGGTGATGTCGACACCCTGCTCCTCGGCGACGACCTGGTAGAGCGCCAGCAGCCACATGGCGGTGGCGTTGATCGTCATCGAGGTGTTCATCTGGTCCAGGGGGATGTCCTGGAACAGCCGGCGCATGTCACCGAGGTGCGAGACGGGCACGCCGACCCGGCCGACCTCGCCGCGGGCGAGGATGTGGTCGGGGTCGTACCCGGTCTGGGTCGGCAGGTCGAAGGCCACCGACAGACCTGTCTGGCCCTTGGCGAGGTTGCGCCGGTACAGCTCGTTGGACGCCTCTGCCGTGGAGTGACCGGCGTACGTGCGCATGAGCCACGGCCGGTCCCTTTCCTTTTGCGTCTGCGCCCGAGGGCGCTCTTTGCCGGTGCCGACGTTCCTCAGCCCGCGGTCGCTCCGCTCCCTTGTCTTCGTCTCTTTCGGCACCGGCGCGCCCTCGGGCGCAGACGCGGGCTGACGCTCAGTCATCGATGGCCTCCGCTCTCAGACGTTCCGGAAGCGGTTGATGGCGTCGATGTGCTGGGCGCGCTTCTCCGCGTCGCGCACACCGAGGCCCTCCTCGGGGGCCAGGCACAGGACGCCGACCTTGCCCTGGTGGAGGTTGCGGTGGACGTCGTAGGCGGCCTGCCCGGTCTCCTCCAGGGAGTACACCTTGGAGAGCGTCGGGTGGATCTTGCCCTTGGCGACCAGCCGGTTGGCCTCCCAGGCCTCGCGGTAGTTGGCGAAGTGCGAGCCGATGATGCGCTTGAGGGACATCCACAGGTAGCGGTTGTCGTACTCGTGGTTGAAGCCCGAGGTGGAGGCGCAGGTGACGATCGTGCCGCCCTTGCGGGTGACGTAGACGGACGCGCCGAAGGTCTCGCGGCCGGGGTGTTCGAAGACGATGTCGACGTCCTCGCCGCCGGTCAGCTCGCGGATGCGCTTGCCGAAGCGCTTCCACTCGCGCGGGTCCTGGTTGTGCTCGTCGGCCCAGAACTTGTAGCCCTCGGCGTTGCGGTCGATGATCGCCTCGGCGCCCATCGCCCGGCAGATGTCCGCCTTCTGCTCGCTGGAGACGACACAGATCGGGTTGGCGCCGCCGGCCAGCGCGAACTGCGTGGCGTAGCTGCCCAGTCCGCCGCTCGCCCCCCAGATGAGGACGTTGTCGCCCTGTTTCATCCCGGCGCCGTTGCGCGACACCAGCTGGCGGTACGCGGTGGAGTTGACCAGACCGGGTGCGGCGGCCTCCTCCCACGACAGGTGGTCCGGCTTGGGCATCAGCTGGTTGGACTTGACGAGGGCGATCTCTGCCAGCCCGCCGAAGTTCGTCTCGAAGCCCCAGATGCGCTGCTCGGGGTCGAGCATCGTGTCGTTGTGCCCGTCGGAGGACTCGAGCTCCACCGACAGACAGTGCGCGACGACCTCGTCACCGGGCTTCCACGAGTTGACGCCGGGGCCGGTGCGCAGGACGACGCCCGCGAGGTCGGAACCGATGATGTGGTACGGCAGGTCGTGGCGCTTGGTGAGCTCGCTGAGCTTTCCGTAGCGCTCCAGGAAGCCGAAGGTCGACAGCGGCTCGAAGATCGACGTCCAGACCGAGTTGTAGTTGACACTCGATGCCATGACGGCGACCAGGGCCTCGCCCGGGCCGAGTTCCGGCACCGGGACGTCGTCCAGGTGGATCGACTTGCGGGGGTCCTTGTCGCGGGTCTCGAGGCCCGCGAACATGTCCGTCTCGTCCTTGTGCACGGTGATCGCACGGTACGACTCGGGGAGCGGAAGTGCGGCGATGTCGGCCGGAGTCGACTCCGGCGACTGGATCGCGTCCAGGATGTCCTTAACGGTCACGGTGGTGCCTCCGGCGAATGGCGTCCGAGGGAAGACGCTGAGGGCTACGTCGGTGCTGCTGAGGGTTGGGTGAGAGGTGCCGTCGGTTCGGCGGGTGGTGCTTCCGGCAGCGCGTGGTGGCGCGGGAGGTTGCCTGTGACGCAGGCGTCCGGGCGCGCAATCACGTGGATTGCGGGGACAGCCGACGTACGAATGGTCTCTGCACGCCGGCCGCCCGGACACCTTCAAGGTATGGCACCCCGTGTCAGGTGACAAGGCACTGGGTGCCAGAAACTGACCTCAAATGAAATCTTTACGTAACAAATGAGCGATGATCGATCAAAAGCTACTGGGGAGTAGCGGTCGTGGGGTAGACGTGGGGCATGAAAGAGGCGGGCCGCAGTATCCGCGACCCGCCTCGCTCATGCCTGTGCCTACGACCGTTCCTTCAGCGCCTGCTCGATGGTCCGCATGACCTCGTCGAGCGGCGCGTCGGTCCGCGCGACCGCGACCAGCACCTCCCCCTGTGAGGTCACCGAGGCCGGCACCGTCCGGGGCGCGGTGTCGCGGCCGACCCCGATGCCCGTACCGAAGGTCTTCTGCACGATGCCGAAGGCGTGGTCGAGCTGCGCCTCCACGTCGCCCTGGCCGCCCGCCCGCAGCCAGCGCCGCAGGACGTGGTTGTGGGCGGTGACCACGGCCGAGGCGGCGACCTCCGCCAGTAGCGGGTCGTCGTTCGCGTCGTCGTCGTGGGCGTGTTCGTCGAAGTGGCCCAGGAGATAGCGGGTGAAGAGACGTTCGTAGCGGGCGACCGACGCGATCTCCGCCTCCCGCAGGGTGGGGACCTCGCGGGTCAGCTTGTAGCGGGCGACCGAGATCTCCGGCCGGGCCGCGTACATCCTCATGACTTCCTTGATGCCCCGGCACACGGTGTCGAGCGGATGTTCGTGCGCGGGTGCCGCGTTGAGCACCGCCTCGGCCCGGATCAACGTGTCGTCGTGGTCCGGGAAGATCGCCTCTTCCTTGGAACGGAAGTGCCGGAAGAAGGTGCGGCGGGCCACGCCGGCCCGGGCCGCGATCTCGTCGACGGTGGTGCCCTCGTAGCCCTTGGCCGAGAACAGTTCCATTGCCGCGGCCGCCAGTTCACGGCGCATCTTGAGCCGCTGGGCGGCGGCGCGGCTGCCCGCGGCGCTCTCCGGAGCGTCGGGCGTGGCGGGGGTTCGGGAGGACTTGGCGGCCTGGGACATAAGGCGAACGTACTGCATGTGCGCAGGGTGGCGCGCACGTCCTGGATCACCCCCGCCCCGGGTGGGCGGGGGTGCCGAGGCCGGGCCGAGCAGTCCGCCCCAGTCGTTCTCCTGTCCGAAAGCGCGTCCGAAGCCGCGTTCGGGACTCTCGGCGGACCTGTCGCCGGACCAGTCGCCGGGCCCGTCAGCGCCGGGCATATTCGCGGAAGCCGCGGCCCGTCTTGCGGCCGAGGCAGCCCGCGGCCACCAGGTGCTCCAGGAGCGGCGCCGGCGCCAGACCCGGGTCACGGAACTCGCGGTGCAGGACCTTCTCGATGGCCAGCGAGACGTCCAGCCCGACGACGTCCAGCAGTTCGAACGGGCCCATCGGGTAGCCGCCGCCCAGCTTCATCGCCGCGTCAATGTCGTCAAGAGATGCATAGTGCTCCTGCACCATCTTGATCGCGTTGTTGAGATACGGGAAAAGCAATGCGTTGACGATGAATCCAGCTCGGTCACCACAGTCCACGGCATGCTTCTTGATCTTGACGCAGACCTCACGGACTGTTGAGTGGACGTCGTCGGCCGTCAACACCGTACGGACGACCTCGACCAGCTTCATCGCCGGCGCCGGGTTGAAGAAGTGCATGCCGATCACGTCCTCGGGACGCGAGGTGGCCCGGGCGCACGCGACGACGGGCAGCGAGGACGTGGTGGTCGCGAGCACCGCGCCCGGCTTGCAGACCTTGTCCAGCGTCGCGAACAGCTGCTGCTTGATCTCCAGGTCCTCGGCGACGGCCTCGACGGCCAGATCGACGTCCGCGAAGGCGTCGTACGAGCCCGCCGCGGTGATCCGGTCGAGCGTCTGCGCGGCGGCCTCGGCGGTGAGGCGGCCCTTGTCGACGGAGCGGGCCAGCGACTTGCCGATCCTGGCCTTGGCGACCTGCGCCTTCTCCTCGCTGCGGGCGGCGAGGACCACCTCGTACCCGGCCTTCGCGAAGACCTCGGCGATGCCCGACGCCATCGTGCCGGAGCCGGCGACACCGACGGAGCGGACCGTGCGGCCGGGGGTCCCGGCAGCGTCGGCGAGCGGGGTCAGGGTGTCCGCCACCACCGTCGCGCTGCCGGGCGCCTCGTACGAGTAGAAGCCGCGCCCCGACTTCCTGCCGGTCAGGCCCGCCTCGCTGAGCTGCTTCAGGACGGGCGCCGGGGCGTGCAGGCGGTCGTGCGACTCGGCGTACATGGCCTCCAGGACCGTACGGGCCGTGTCGATGCCGATCAGGTCGAGCAGGGCCAGCGGGCCCATGGGCAGCCCGCAGCCGAGCCGCATCGCCGCGTCGATGTCCTCACGGGAGGCGTACTTCGCCTCGTACATCGCGGCGGCCTGGTTGAGGTAACCGAACAGCAGTCCGTCGGCGACGAATCCGGGGCGGTCGCCGACCGCGACGGGCTCCTTGCCGAGCCCGACCGCCAGATCGGTGACCGCGGCGACGGCCTGCGGCGCGGTCAGCACCGACGAGACCACCTCGACCAGCTTCATCGCCGGGGCCGGGTTGAAGAAGTGCAGGCCCAGAACGCGTTCGGGACGCGCCGAGTCGGCGGCGAGACGGGTCACGGAGAGCGCGTTGGTGCCCGTCGCGAGGATCGTCTCGGGGCGCACGATGTCGTCCAGGGCGCGGAATATCTGGTGCTTGATCTCGTACGACTCCGGCGCCACCTCGATGACCAGGTCGACGTCGGCCGCGTCGCGCAGGTCGGTGGAGGTGCGGAAGCGGGCGAGGACGTCCACGCGCTCCTGCTCGGTGAGCCGGCCGCGCACCACGGCACGGGCGGTCGACGTCTCCAGGGCGGTGACGGCCTTGGCGGCCGTGGCCTCGCTGATGTCGATGCCGACGACCTCGTGGCCGCCACGGGTGAGGACCTCGGTGATGCCCGTGCCCATCGTGCCGAGGCCGACCACGGCGACGGTCCTGAGCGAGGACGGAGAGGTGTGGGACAGGGGAGTGGCCATCGCGGGACTCCAGAAATGAGGGTGGTGACGACTGGGGAGCACTGGGGGTGCGCCGAGGGGCGCACCAGGTGCGAGAAGGAGTGCGGGTGTTGCCGGGCTGCGAAAGCGCACACGCCCGGGGAGTTGGTGGATCCGACCGGCCCTGTCCCGAGCCGATGCCCTACTGCGGTACACGAGGTACCGAACCGACCAGCACTCACGGCGGCTGCGTCACCAGGCCGTCGTAAGCAAACACGCGAGTGGGTAACTCGCTCGTCTGAGCTTAACCGGTGGGTAACGAGCGCGCCAGCCCCCGGTTTTGTGATGTGCGTCCCCGGATCCTGCCCCACGCGGTCCGCCCACGCACCTAATCTCGGCATCATGGACGAAGAGTTGCGATCACTCACGGAGCGCTTACGGCGGGAGTCGGGGACGTCCGCCGCGTACGTACACCTCGTGGCGACCGACGACCTCGACGAACTGGCGGATGTCCTCACCGCTCCCGGACAGCCGCTGTGGGCAAGGGAGTTGGCGGCCTTCCGGCTGGGACTGGCGGGGGACCGGCGGGCCTTCGAGGCCCTCGTCCTCCTCCTCAACCACCGTGAGCCGCAGCGCTGCGCCTCCGCCGCGTACGCCCTGGCCCGCCTCGGCGACCCGCGCACGGCCCGTGCGGCGGCCGCCCTCGCGACGAACGAGCTGCGCGTGGCCTATGCCCTGCACCCGGTCCGGCTGCTGGGCCAGCTGCGCGCCCCCGAGTCCGTGCCCGCGCTGATCACCACGCTGGCCCGCCGCCTGAGACCGCACGACCCCCACCGGCGGGTGGCACTCGCCTGTGTGGAGGCGCTGGGCACGCTGGGGGACCGGCGCGCGGCACCGGTCCTGAACGAGGCCCTCGCGCACCCGGCCCTCGCGGAGGCGGCGGTGCACGCGCTGGCGCGCATCCCGAAGCAGAGGTGAAGCGGAAGGGCCGTCAGCCGAGCAGTTCTCGCACGTACCGCACCTCCCGTACGGCGACCCCGTCCACGTCGAACGGCTCCTCGGCGCCGTCGGCCGTGAACCCCGCCCGCTCGTAGAACCGCCGCGCGCGGTCGTTGCCCTCGATCACCCACAGGAACATGCGCCGGTGTCCGGCGTCGGCGCACCTGTCTGCTGCCTCTCGCAGGAGCGCCTGTCCGACGCCGGCGCCGAACTGTCCGACGTCCACGTAGATCGCGTACAGCTCGGCGTCGTCCGTGCGGATCTCGCCGTCCCGGTAGGGCCCGTGACAGGCCCAGCCGATGATCTCGCCGGCCCGCTCCGCGACCAGGTTGACGACCTCCGACCCGGCGCGCACGAAGAACGTACGCCGCCGCTCGGCGTCCTCGCTCACGCTGAGGGCGTCGAGGTACGGCTGGGGCATCAGGCCCTTGTAGGCGTGCTGCCAGCCCCGGATACGGATTTCGGAGACGCGCTCGCAGTCGTCGTGGACCATCGCGCGGACGAGGATCGGGTCGTTCATGGCGGCACCCTAGGCGTAGGGGCGCGCGGCGGCCTCCGAATTGTTCACAGGAGGGTCAGCTGGACCGGCTCGGCCGGCGCGGTCTCGGGTGCGAGGGTGTCGGTCTCGACGGGTGGCGGGATCCTGCGGGGCATCCCCGCGCGCGTGGGGCCGATCCCGTACTCCTGGGCCAGGTCGTGGACCTGGCGGGTGATCCGGCGCTGGTACCACTTGGGCGCGTAGGCGCCCTCCGCGTACAACCGCTCGTAGCGGCGCACGAGATGCGGGTGGTGGTGCCCCAGCCAGGCCATGTACCACTCGCGGGCACCGGGGCGCAGATGGAGCACCAGCGGGGTCACCGAGGTCGCCCCGGAGGCGGCGATCGCCCGCACAGTGGCCCGCAGCCGGTCCGGGTGGTCGCTGAGGAAGGGGAGTACCGGGGCCATCAGCACCCCGCACCCGATGCCGTGCTCGCCCAGCGTCCGTACGACGTCCAGACGCCGTTCCGGAGCCGGTGTGCCCGGCTCGACCGTCCGCCACAGGTCGGGGTCGGTGAAGCCCACGGAGACGGAGATCCCGACGTCAGTGACCTGGGAGGCCTGTACGAGGAGGTCGAGGTCGCGCAGGATCAGCGTGCCCTTCGTCAGGATCGAGAAGGGGTTCGCGTGATCGCGCAGGGCGGTGAGGATGCCCGGCATCAGCCGGTAACGGCCCTCCGCGCGCTGGTAGCAGTCGACGTTGGTGCCCATCGCGATGTGCTCGCCGAGCCAGCGGCGCGAGCCGAGCTGGCGGCGCAGCAGCTCGGGCGCGTTCACCTTGACGACGATCTGCGAGTCGAAGCCGAGACCGGTGTCGAGGTCCAGATAGCTGTGCGTCTTGCGGGCGAAGCAGTAGACGCACGCGTGCGTGCAGCCCCGGTACGGGTTCACCGTCCACTCGAACGGCATCCGGGAGGCCCCCGGCACACGGTTGATGATCGAACGGGCCCGGATCTCGTGGAAGGTGATCCCGCGGAACTCGGGGGAGTCGAAGGTACGGGTGGTCACCGCGTCCGCGCCGAACAGCGCGGCGTCGGCCGGGCCGGAGCCGGAGCCCGACTCCACTGTGAGGTTCTCCCAGCGCATGACACCTCCTCGGTTGGTACTGACTCCAGAATAGAACACATGTTCCCTTGATCGTGCGATCGTATGTTCGAGTCTTGTGAAGCTCGTCGACAGTCCTCACCCCGATTTGGGCGGCCGGGCGGCGGGGTGGTTGGGTGAGCCCCAACCCCCGAAGAACCAGCTGCTGGAGGAACGCAATGGCGCAGGTCGAGGCCACCACGGAGCGCATCGTCGCGGCGGACGCGGAGACGGTGTTCGACGCCCTCGCCGATTACAGCGGCACGCGCGCGACAGTGATGCCCGAACAGTTCAGCGAGTACGAGGTGCGCGAGGGCGGCGACGGCGAGGGCACCCTCGTCCACTGGAAGCTCCAGGCCACCAGCAAGCGCGTCCGCGACTGCCTCCTCGAGGTCACCGAGCCCACCGACGGCGAGCTCGTCGAGAAGGACCGCAACTCCTCGATGGTCACCACCTGGCGTGTCACCCCCGCCGGTGAGGGCAAGTCGCGGGTCGTCGTCACCACCGTCTGGGACGGCGCCGGCGGCATCGGCGGCTTCTTCGAGCGGACCTTCGCCCCCAAGGGCCTCGCCCGCATCTACGACGCCCTCCTCGACAAGCTCGCCACCGAGCTGGAGAAGTAAGGGACAGCCTCCTGAGGGGCGTTGGCCTGCGGCGTCGCGCCCCTCACCGGTTCGAGTGGATCTCTCTCCCGTACACCGGTACGCCGTAACTCGTCGCGCTTGCTCACAGTTGTCGCCCAAAGCGGGAATTGTGCGGTAGGTGCGGCGAGGGGAGCGGTACATGGGCGGGATCACTCTGGTGCAGGCCGAACCGGCGACCGAGCTCCCGCCACCCCCTCCGGAGTCGGCACAACTCGGCCCGCGCCAGGTGCGGTTGGTGGTCTTCGGGCTTGTGCTCGCACTGCTGCTCGCCGCCCTGGAGCAGATGATCGTCGCCACCGCGCTCCCGAAGATCGTCGGTGAACTGCACGGCCTGGACAAGATGTCCTGGGCGATCACCGCCTATCTGCTCACGGCCACCGTCGGTCTGCCGATCTACGGCAAACTCGGTGATCTCCTCGGCCGCAAGGGCGTCTTCCAGTTCGCGATCGTCGTCTTCGTCGTCGGCTCGGCGCTGGCGGGCCGGTCACAGACCATGGAACAGCTCATCGCCTTCCGCGCCCTCCAGGGCGTCGGCGCGGGCGGGTTGATGATCGGCGTGCAGGCGATCATCGCGGACATCGTGCCCCCGCGCGAACGCGGACGCTTCATGGGCCTGATCGGCGCCTCGTTCGGCCTCGCCTCGGTCGCCGGGCCCCTTCTGGGCGGCTACTTCACCGACCACCTCTCCTGGCGGTGGTGCTTCTGGTTCAACGTGCCGTTCGGTCTGCTGACCCTGGCCGTCGTCACCGCCGTGCTGAAGCTGCCGAAGCCCGCCACCAGGGCCCGGCTCGACCTCCTCGGGGCGCTGCTGCTCGCCGTCGTCTCGACCTGCCTGGTCCTGCTGACCAGTTGGGGCGGCACCGAGTACGCGTGGGACTCGCGCGAGATCCTCGGGCTCGGCGCCGGAGCGGTCACGGCCGGTGTGCTCTTCGTGGTCGCCGAGCACTTCGCGCCCGAACCCCTCATCCCCCTGCGGCTGTTCAGGGACTCCGTCTTCAACGTCAGCGCTCTGGTGGGCCTGGTGATCGGGGTGGCGCTGTTCGGGGCCGCCAGCTATCTGCCGACCTTCCTCCAGATGGTCGACGGTGCCACCGCCACCGAGTCCGGTCTGCTGATGGTGCCCATGATGGCCGGCATCGTCGGCGCGTCGATCGTCTCCGGGCAGCTCATCAGCCACACCGGCCGCTACAAGTTCTGGCCGGTCCTCGGCAGCGCCGTGGCCGCACTCGGCATGTGGCTGCTGTCCCGCCTCGAAGTGGACACGCCCCGGCTGCACTACAGCCTCTGGACGGCCGTACTCGGCGCCGGCATCGGCATGGTGATGCCGGTCCTGGTCCTCGCCGTGCAGAACTCCGCACGCCCCGCCGACCTCGGCACGGCGACCAGCGCCAACAACTACTTCCGGCAGATCGGCGGCAGCGTCGGCGCCGCGATCTTCGGCACCCTCTTCGCCAACCGGCTCGCCGAGTCCCTGCGCGACAGGCTCCCCACGCGCGCGGGTGCCCGGCTGCCCGACCCCGAGTCGATCACCCCGCAGCTCGTCCACACGCTGCCCCCGGCGCTGCGCGACAGCTACATCAGGGCGTACGCCGACGCCATGCCGCGCATCTTCCTGTACCTGGTGCCGGTGCTGGTCCTCGGCCTGCTCGTCGCCTGCTTCCTCAAGGAGAAACCGCTGGTGTCCCACCAGACCGCCCCCGCCGACCTCGACTCCCCGTTCCCCCCGGCCGGCCCGGCGATGTCGCAGGCCCGTGCCCAGTACACCGCCGGAATCCCGGTGTGCGGCACGGTGCAGCACCCGGACGGGACCGTCGTACCGCGCGCCGCGCTCACCCTCATCGACATCACGGGAACACAGATCGGGCGCGGCGCGAGCGCCGAGGACGGGCGGTACGCGCTGTCCACGCCCGGCTCTGGCGCGTACGTCCTGATCGCCGCGGCGGGCGGCCACCAGCCGCAGGCCGTCTCCGTGACCGTGGGCGAGCGGCCCGTCGAGCTGGACCTCGTCCTCGGCGCCGCGGGGCATCTGAAGGGCCGGGTACGGACCGTCGACGGCTCTCCGGTGGCGGACGCCATCGTCACCCTCACCAATGTGCACGGCGAGGTCGTCGCCACCACCCGCAGCGGACCCGAAGGCGGATACGCCATCACCGAACTGGTGGCAGGCGAGTACACCCTCGCCGTCGGCGCTCCCGCGTTCCGCCCGGCCGCGCTCCCCGTCACCGTGAAGCCGTCCAGGGAGACCCGCCAGGACGTCGAACTCGCGGGCGGCGCCGTCCTGAAGGGCACCGTGCGGACGGTCGACGGACGGCCCGTCGAGGACGCGCGCGTGACGTTGCTCGACCTGGCGGGCAACGTGATGAACACGCTCACCACCACGGTCGACGGAACCTTCCGGTTCGTCGACCTGGCCTCCGGCGAGTACACGGTCATCGCCACCGGTTACCCGCCGGTCGCCACCGTGCTCCGGGTGGGCGGTGGCGGCCTGACGGAACGCGACCTCCAACTCGGGTACGTCGACTGACCCGCAGGTCCGGGCTTCGGCGCCGACCGGCCGGCCGGGCCTCGCGGCCGCTCCGGCGCGCGGGGCGTGCGTACGCGCGCCGGAGCGGACCGGCCGAGACCAATTACCGGAATGCCACACATCGCGACGGACCGGCGCCGTACGGTGGTGGCGACGGCACAGATCTTGCGGAGCCGTGGGAAGAAGGGGCCTGCGCCATGGACCGTGGCACCGAGACGGGCGCATCTCCCAGCCGCGGAGCTGGGGAGAACGCGTCGGCGGAGCACGCCACGGCGGGCCGTATCCCGCTGGCCGTGGTGGTCGTCGACCGTGACGGCATGGTCTCGCACTGGAGCCGGGGCGCGCGCCGCCTGTTCGGCGCCTCCAAGGAGGAGGCGCTCGGCCGGCCCGCCGTCGACCTGCTGCCCGTCTCCGGTGCCTTCCCCGACACCGACGACCAGGACACCACGCCGTACGGGGCCTACGGCTCGTACGCGGCCCACGACGGCCTCGGCCCCGACCTGGAGTCCTCGCTCGACGGGCGGCTCGCCTACCGTGCCGCCGGCCGCGCTCGTCTGACGGTGCCCGGGCGCGACGGCGACCGCGTCGACGTGCTGTGGTGGGCCTACCCCCTGGTGGGCCCCGGCCTGGAGCGCCTCCTCGTGCTGGCCGCCGACACCGACGTACTGCGCCAGGAGGACGACGGGGTCGCCGTCGAGCGCATCGCGCCCGGATTCGCCCTGCACACGGACTTCCCCGGCGCCGACGAACTCGCCCGCAGGCTCCCCGAGATCCTGCCCAGCATGAGCGTCGGGGAGAGCGCCCGCATCGTCGCCCAGATCCTCGAACTGGGCTATCCCGTCCTGGAGTTCAGCCAGAACGACCTGGTACCGGTCACCCCCGACTGGGGTGTGCCCCGGCGCGCGGAGCGCAAGGCCCGCCGGGATCGGGCGGCGCGGGCGGTGGCGGCCGGCGAGCCCCTGCCCGAGGACCTCCAGGACGACGTCGAGGACCTCGAACACGCGGCCGTGCGCGAGCGGCTGGAGTTCCTCAACGAGGTCAGCGGACGCATCGGGACCTCGCTCGACCTGTCCCGCACGATCATCGAGGTCAGCAAGGCCGTCGTACCCCGCTTCACGGACGTGGCGGGCACCTATCTGCGCGAACAGGTCGTCGCCGGGGAGGGGTTCCCCGAGGGCGTGCCCGACACGACGACCATGTGGCACCGGGTCGCCCTCGAGCACACCGACGAACCAGGCCGCTGGGACGACGTCGTACCGGTCGGCGAGGCCATGCCGTTCCCGGCGCACACCCCGTTCTTCCAGTGCATGACCAGCGGTCAGCCCGTGCTCGTGCCGCGCATCAGCGAGCAGATGGGGCACATGATCGCCTCGCAGTTCGAGAAGCGTGACATCCGGCCGCTGATCACGGGCCGCTCCATGCTGGTCGTACCGCTGAAGGCGCGCAACGTCGTCCTCGGCTTCATGATCCTGCTGCGCCACCCGGAGCGCGTCGAGTTCAACGACATGGACCGGGTCACCGGCGCCGAACTCGCCGCCCGCGCAGGCCTCGTGCTCGACAACGCGCGCATGTACACCTACCAGGAGAGCGTCGCCGAGACCCTCCAGGACAGCATGCTGCCGCAGATCCCGCCGCGCATGGCGGGCTGCGACATCGCCACCCGCTATCTCCCCGGCACGCTGCTCGGCCGCGTCGGCGGCGACTGGTTCGACTCCGTGAAACTGCCCGGCGCCCGCACCGCCCTCGTCGTCGGCGACGTCATGGGGCACGGCCTCAACTCGGCAGCGATGATGGGCCAGTTGCGTACGGCCGTCCAGACCATGGCCGCCCTCGACCTGCCGCCCGCCCAGCTTCTGCGCAACCTCGACGACCTCGCCCAGCGACTCGGCGACACCTATCTCGCGACCTGCCTGTACGCCGTCTACGACCCGATCGCGAGCGAACTGCACATCGCCAACGCGGGCCACATCCCGCCCGTGCTGGTCCGCGCGGAGGACGGCCGGAGCGAGCTGCTCGACCTGCCCACCGGTGCGCCCATCGGCGTCGGCGGAGTGCCCTTCGAGGCGGTACGCGTGCGCGTGGAGCCCGGCGACCGGCTCGTGATGTGCACCGACGGCCTGGTCGAGGTGCGCGGTGAGGACATCGGCGTGGGCCTGGCGACCCTCTGCGAGTCCGCCGCCCACCCGGCCGCCTCCATGGACGACGCGTGCGACACGATCATCCGCGCCCTCAACACACGCGGGGGCCGCAAGGACGATGTGGCGCTGCTGCTGGCCCGCCTCAACGGCATCGAACCGGACGACGTCGCCGAATGGCGGCTCGCCCTCGACCCGGCCGAGGTGGGCCGGGCCCGTGCCGTGGTCCGCGAACAGCTCCACGAGTGGGGCCTGGCGCGGCTGGTGGACAGCGCCGTGCTGCTGGTCGACGAACTCGTCACCAACGCCGTACGGCACTCGCACGGGCGTCCGGTCGAGGTGCGGCTGGTGCGCGGCGAGACGCTGCTGTGCGAGGTGGACGACGACGACCACACCCTGCCCACGCTGCTCGACGCCGAGCCCATGGCCGAGTCCGGTCGCGGGCTGCGGGTGGTGAGCACGCTGGCCAGGGAGTGGGGGACCAGCCGTACGGGCGCGGGCAAGACCGTCTGGTTCGAACTCACGCTGCCACGCAGACGCTGACCTTCCGGCCACGACGGCCGGTGGCGCCGCGCCCGTCGCGGTCGGCGCCCTGTGCTTGGATTGATGGTGCCGCGGGGCCGGGGAGGCGTGTGAGGCGCACACCGGCGTACACCTCTCGAACGCGCCGTGCAGGTATGCGCGGCGCGCTTGTCGGCGTAACCGGGGCGCGGTAGACCGAACTGGCCCGTCACCTCGGACGGGCAGCCGTCGCACCCTGGGGAGTTGGGTATGAGCGTGACGAGTCGATACCGGGAGGCCTGGGAGGGCTTCTGGCGCGAGGCCCCCGACGGGCAGGGCGCCGTCTTCTGGGACTCGGAGCCGATGCTGACGGCCGGCCTGCACCTCGCCGTGTACGAACCGCACCTCGCGGACTTCGAGTTGCCCCTGCTGGACCTCGGCTGCGGCAACGGCACCCAGACCCGCTTCCTCACCGACCGGTTCACCCGGGTCGTCGGCGCAGACCTCTCGCCCGCGGCACTCGAGCGTGCCCGGCGCGCCGACCCGGAGGGCGCGGCCGAGTACGAACTGCTCGACTGCGCCGAGAAGTCCGAGGTCGACGCACTGCACGCGAAGCTCGGCGACACCAACGTGTACATGCGCGGGGTGCTCCACCAGTGCGACGCCGACGACCGGCAGACCCTCGTCGACGGCGTCGCCACGCTCATCGGGCGGAGTGGCCGGGCCTTCCTGGTCGAACTGTCGCAGGACGCGCGCCCCATCCTGATGGGCCTCGCCCAGAGCTCCGAGGGCCCGCCGCCGAAACTGCGCCCGATCCTCGAGCACGGCATCGCACCCGGCGAGGTGGCGGACTCCGCGGTGCCCGTGTACCTGGGCGCGGCGGGCCTGGAGGTCCTCGGCAGCGGCGAACTCCCGCTCACCACGACGGAGTACACGGCGGAAGGCACCCGCATCGTGCTGCCCTCGAAATGGGTCGTCGTGGCGCAACAGCGCTGAGCACCACGGCGGCCGGGGACGCGACGCCGGTGGCCGCCGTGACCAACTCGAAATGTGGAGAACTGGTGCAGGATTGACGGGAGTCGCTCGGCGTGGCGAGAATGCGGATCACTTCGCTGCGCCTGGAGCGAGTGAAGTGACACGAGTGACTTGGTCGCGCGCGCTTCGTGTGTCCGCCCGCGCCGGTCTCCCGCATTCGACACACCTCCCACACATTTCGAACCACAGAGGCTTATTTTGTCGCGTTCGCACCAGCCCAGAACCCTGACTGTCCTCGCCGCGACCGCGTTCGCCGCCGCCGCCCTCCCCGTCCTCGGGGCGGGCACGGCGAGCGCGACCACCCGCGCCTGCCAGTCCGCCACCGTCCAGTACCGCATCGCCGGCGGCGACTGGACCTCGCAGGGCGGGTTCCACGCCTGGGCCAGCGCTCCCGGCGCCGTCGAGGTGCGGCTGGCCCCCGGCCAGAACGTCGGGGAGGGCTGCAAGTACCCCGTGTCCCTGGCCGAGTACACGACCGAGGGCCCGGACTGGAACACCTCCGGTTTCCAGACCCTGGTCGACAAGGACACCGTCTACCTCACCTCCGCCGACGTGGCCGACGCCGGTGGCGCCGAGCGCGACTGGCAGAAGCTGAGCGTCAAGTCCCCCGACTGCTACGGGCAGATCGACCTCTACGGCGACGACATCACGTACGACGGCCAGACCGGGGAGGGCCACGGACCCGCCCCCTACAAGCCCGGCAACGTGGTCACCCCGTACCACCTCATAGCCGCCTGGAACGGTGGCGACAAGGCGTGCGAGACCGGCGCCTCCGAGCCGCCCGCCCCCACCCCGTCGGAGCCGGCGCCGAGCACCCCGGCCACACCGACCACGCCCGCGACTCCCACCACCCCCGCGGGCAGCGAGCCGCCCGCCGAGGAGTCCACCCCGCCGACCACCCCCGACACCTCCACCACCCCGCCCACCACCCCGGACGTGCCCCCGGCGGAGTCGACGCCGCCCAGCACGCCTCCCACCGCCCCGGAGCCCACGCCCAGCGAGAGCACCCCGCCGCTGGCCGAGACCGGCGCCGGCGCGCCCGTCGGGACGATCGCCGGTGCCGCGGCCGTGGTCGTCGCCCTCGGCGCCGGAGCCCTCTTCCTGGCCCGCCGCGCCCGCCGCTCCTGACCAGGAGCCCGCGGAACGCGGTCGTTTGGTAACACGACAGCCTCTCCGACAGCCCCGTCTCCGCAGGGAGGCGGGGCTGTCGCCGCTCACGTGGCGGGCGAGCGTGAGGCGGTGCTTCCTGGCCGGGACCCGGCCCGGCGCGTAACGTTCGGACAGCGAGCCGCTGACCTGCGACGGGACTGTCTCACATGAAGATCCTCATCAGCGCCGACATGGAGGGCGCCACCGGCGTCACCTGGCCGGCCGATGTACTGCCGGGCACCCCGCAGTGGGAGCGCTGCCGTTCGATGTTCACCTCGGACGTCAACGCCGCCGTCCTCGGGTTGTTCGACGGCGGCGCCGACGAGGTGCTGGTCAACGAGGCCCACTGGACCATGCGCAACCTGCTCCTCGAACGACTGGACGAGCGGGTGGAGATGCTCACCGGGCGCCACAAGTCGCTGTCCATGGTGGAGGGCGTGCAGCACGGCGACATCGACGGCATCGCCTTCGTCGGCTACCACGCGGGCGCCGGCATGGAGGGCGTCCTCGCCCACACCTACCTCGCCAACTCCATCACCGGCGTGTGGGTGAACGACGTACGGGCCAGCGAAGGGCTCCTCAACTCCCATGTGGTCGCCGAGTACGGGGTTCCCGTCATCCTTGTCACCGGGGACGACCTCGCCTGCGAGGACGCGCTCGGGTACGCGCCCGAGGCGCTGAAGGTCGCCGTCAAGGACCATGTCTCCCGGTATGCGGCCGTGTGCCGGACGCCCGCCAGGACTGCCGCCGACATCCGGGCCGCCGCGAAGGAGGCCGCCGCACTCGCCGTACGGCACGAGCCCGTGGCCGGCGGGCCGTTCACCGTCGCCCTGGAGTTCGACGCCGAGCACCTCGCCATGGCCGCCACCGTCGTGCCCGGTGTCGCGCGGATCGGGGAACGGAAGGTGGCGTACACCAGCGGCACAATGTACGAGGGCATTCGTACCTTCAAGGCGGTCACGACGATCGTCTCGGCCGCGGTGGAGGAGCAGTATGGCTGAGCAGCAGGCGCTCGACGAGGTGGTGTCGTTCACCTCCGATCTCATCCGGATCGACACCACCAACAACGGCGGCGGCGACTGTCAGGAGCGGCCCGCCGCCGAGTACGCCGCCGCACTGCTCGCGGAGACCGGCCTCGAACCCACGCTCCTCGAGCGGACCAAGGGGCGCACCAACGTCGTCGCCCGGATCGAGGGCACCGACCCGTCCGCCGACGCGCTGCTCCTGCACGGGCATCTCGACGTCGTGCCCGCCCGGGCCGACGACTGGAGGGTGCACCCCTTCTCCGGGGAAATCCGCGACGGTGTCGTCTGGGGACGGGGCGCCGTCGACATGAAGAACATGGACGCGATGATCCTCGCCGTCGTCCGCGACTGGGCCCGCCAGGGCGTGCGGCCCCGGCGGGACATCGTCGTCGCGTTCACCGCCGACGAGGAGGACAGCGCCCAGGACGGCTCCGAGTTCCTGGCCGCCGAGCACCCCGGGCTGTTCGAGGGATGCACCGAAGGGATCGGCGAGTCCGGGGCGTTCACCTTCCACGACGGCACCGGCCGGCAGCTGTACCCCGTCGCGGCAGGCGAACGCGGCACCGCCTGGCTCAAGTTGACCGCCAGGGGACGCGCCGGACACGGCTCGAAGGTCAACCACAGCAACGCCGTCACCCACCTCGCCGCCGCCGTCGCCCGCATCGGCGCGTACGAGTGGCCACTGCGCCTCACCCCGACCGTCGAGGCCGCTCTCACCCAACTCGCCGCCCTGTACGGCCTCGTACCGGACCTGGACGACGTCGACGGCCTCCTCACCAAGCTCGGACCCGCCGCCCGGCTCGTCGAGGCGACCGTCCGCAACAGCGCCAACCCGACCATGCTGAACGCCGGTTACAAGGTCAACGTGATTCCCGGCGAGGCTGTCGCCTACGTCGACGGGCGCTTCCTGCACGGTTGCGAGGACGAGTTCCGCACGACCCTCGACGAACTCACCGGCCCCGACGTCACCTGGGAGTTCCACCATCGCTCGGTGGCCCTGCAGGCGTCCGTGGACTCACCCACGTACGCCCGGATGCGCGCCGCCGTCGAGGAGTTCGCGCCCGAGGGGCACGTGGTGCCGTACTGCATGTCCGGTGGCACCGACGCCAAGCAGTTCTCGCGGCTCGGTATCACCGGGTACGGATTCGCGCCGCTGCGGCTGCCCGAGAACCTCGACTACCAGGCACTCTTCCACGGTGTCGACGAGCGCGTCCCGGTCGAGGCGCTGCACTTCGGTGTGCGGGTACTCGACCGGTTCCTGCGGACGGCCTAGGGGAGTGGGGAAGACAGTGCAGACACTGCCGTACGGTGCATGGCTCTCGCCCATCGGCGCGGAACTCGCCGCCGAGCACGACGGGTCGCCCGAGTACGTGGGCTTCGTCGGCGACGAGGCCTGGTGGACGGAACCCCGGCCCACCGAGGGCGGCCGGCGCACCCTCGTACGACGGCGCGCCGACGGCTCCCAGGAGTCGGTCCTGGACGCCCCGTGGAACGTGCGCAGCCGGGTCATGGAGTACGGCGGCCACCCGTGGACCGGTGCTCCTGGTGACGACGGTCCGCTGGTCGTCTTCGTCAACTTCGCCGACCAGCGGCTGTACTGCCTGACGGAGGGCCAGGAACCGCGCCCGCTCACGCCGTTGTCCCCGGTCGGCGGCGGACTGCGGTGGGTGGAGCCGCAGTTGCGGCTCGAGCTGGACGAAGTGTGGTGTGTGCTGGAGGAGTTCACCGGCGAAGGACCCACCGAGGTGCGCCGTGTGCTCGCCGCCGTACCGCTCGACGGATCGGCGGCCAGGGACCGGGGCGCCGTACGCGAACTCACCGACGGCAGGCACCGGTTCGTCACCGGACCCCGGATCTCGCCCGACGGGCGGCGCGCGGCCTGGCTCGCCTGGGACCATCCGCGGATGCCCTGGGACGGGACCGAACTGGTGGTCGCGGAGGTCGGCGGCGACGGCACGCTGACCGGCGCCCGCACGGTCGCCGGAGGACCCGAGGAGTCGATTGCACAGGCCGACTGGGCGCACGACGGCGCGCTGCTGTACTCCAGCGACCGCTCCGGCTGGTGGAACCTCTACCGCGACGACGTGCCCGTGTGCCCCCGGCCGGAGGAGTTCGGCGGGGCGCTGTGGAAGGTCGGCCAGCGCTGGTTCGCGCCGCTGGAGGGCGGCCTCGTCGCGGTCGTGCACGGGCGCGGGGCGACCGCCCTCGGAGTACTGGACCCCGAGACAGGCGACGTCGTCGACGCGGCCGGCCCCTGGACCGAGTTCGCGGCCACCCTCGCCGTACAGGGGGAGCGGATCGTCGCCGTCGGGGCCAGCCCGCGCAGCGCCTACGAGGTCGTCGAACTGGACACCCGTACGGGCCACGCCCGGGTCATCGGCGCCGCCCACCAGGACCCGGTCGACCCCGTGCACTATCCCGAACCGCAGATCCGCACCTTCACCGGCCCGGAGGGCCGGGACATCCACGCGCACATCTATCCGCCGCACCACCCCGGGTACACGGCACCCGGGGACGAGCTGCCCCCGTACGTCGTGTGGGCACACGGCGGGCCGACCGGGCGGGCGCCCCTCGTGCTCGACCTGGAGATCGCCTACTTCACCTCCCGGGGCATCGGCGTCGCCGAGGTCAACTACGGCGGGTCGACCGGGTACGGGCGCGAGTACCGCGACCGGCTGCGCGAGCAGTGGGGCGTCGTCGACGTCGAGGACTGCGCGGCCGTCGCGCTCGCCCTCGCCGACGAGGGCACCGCCGACCGCGCCCGGCTCGCCGTCCGGGGCGGCAGCGCGGGCGGCTGGACCGCGGCGGCCTCCCTCACCGGCACCGACGTCTACGCCTGCGGCACGATCCTCTACCCCATCCTCGACCTGGCCGGCTGGGGCTCCGGGGAGACCCACGACTTCGAGTCGCAGTATCTGGAGTCCCTGGTCGGCCCGCTGGCCGAGGTCCCGGGCCGCTATCTGGAACGCTCGCCCGCCGAGCACGCCGCCGACATCACCGCGCCCTTCCTGCTGCTCCAGGGGCTGGACGACGTCATCTGCCCGCCGGTGCAGTGCGAACGCTTCCTCGCCCGGCTCGCGGCGGAGGGGCGGCGTGTGCCGCACCGGTACATCGCGTTCGAGGGCGAGGGGCACGGATTCCGGCGCGCGGAGACGACCGTACGCGTCCTGGAGTCCGAACTCTCCCTGTACGCCCAGGTCTTCGGGCTCACCCCGCCCGGCATCCCGACCCTGGAGCTCGTCAAGTGAATGGCCGATGAAAGGCCAAGTGAAGCCACTGGTAAGACCGTCGAGGCTCGCGCCCGGCGCTCGGGTGGCCGTCGTCGCCTCCAGCGGGCCCGTCCGCGAGGAGCGCCTGCAGGCCGGGATCGACATCCTTCGTGGCTGGGACCTCGACCCCGTCGTGGCACCCCATGTCCTGGACCGACACGGGGAGTTCGACTACCTCGCGGGTACGGACGCCGACCGGGCCGCCGACTTCCAGGCCGCCTGGTGCGACCCCGCCGTGGACGCGGTGCTGTGCGCCCGGGGCGGCTACGGCGCACAGCGCATGGTCGACCTCCTCGACTGGCACGCGCTGCGCGCGGCCGGGCCCAAGGTGCTCGTCGGCTACAGCGATGTCACCGCGCTGCACGAGGCGTTCGCGGTCCGCCTGGGACTCGTCACACTCCACGGGCCGATGGTGTCGGCCGTCGACTTCCTCAAGAACGCGCGGGCGCAGGACCATCTGCGGGCCACGCTGTTCGACCCGGAGTCGGTACGGGTCGTCGAGGCGGCGGCCGGTTCGGTGCTGGTGCCCGGGCGGGCCCGGGGCGTCACCCTCGGCGGCTGTCTGGCCATACTCGCCACCGAACTGGGCACCCCGCGCGCCCGGCCCGGTGCGCGCGGCGGGCTGCTCATGATCGAGGACGTGGGTGAGAGCCCGTACCGGATCGACCGGGCCCTCACCCAGCTGCTGCGCACCGGCTGGCTCGACGGTGTCGCCGGGATCGCGCTCGGCTCGTGGGAGCGGTGCGGTCCGTACGAGGAGCTGCGGGCCGTGTTCACCGACCGGCTCGGCGGGCTCGGGGTACCGGTGGTGGAGGAGTTCGGGTTCGGGCACTGCGCCGGGGCGCTGACGATCCCGGTCGGCGTGGCCGCCGAGCTGGACGCGGACAGGGGGACACTGACGCTGGAGGAACCGGCGCTGCGGTGAGGGGCTGCTGCGCAGGGCTGGGGTGAGGGGTTGTGGTGCTGGGGGGTGCGGTGAGGTGCTGGGGTGAGGGGTTGTGGTGCTGGGGGGTGCGGTGAGGGGCTGTGGTGAGGGGTTGTGGTGCTGGGGGGTGCGGTGAGGGGCTGTGGTGCTGGGGGTGCGGTGAGGCGCTGCGGTGCCGGGGTTGCGGTGTCGGGGTGCGGTGAGGCGCTGCGGTGTCGGGGTGCGGCGAGGCGCCGCGGTGCCGGGGTTGCGGGTCGGTCTCGAGGCCGGTCACCCGTCCGGCCTACCTGCGGGTGCGCGGGAAGTGCCGCAGCGGCCCATGCTGGCCTCATGAGCCCGAAGACCTACGAGAGCGGTGGCAAGGCCGGTGGCAGGGCCGGGGGTGCGCGAGGGCCGCTGACGCCCACCCGGGTCGCCGTCGGGGCGCTCGCCCTGCTCGCCCTGATCTTCATCTTCGAGAACACCCGCGCCACCAAGATCCGGCTGCTGATCCCCGAGGTGACCATGCCGCTGTGGATGGCGCTGCTCGCCACCGCCGCCATCGGCGCCCTATGCGGGGCCTACTTCATGCGGCGCCGCAGGTGAACAGGGTCCGCGCGTAAGGTGACCGAGTGGCTGAGCACCGTGAATACCTCGCTGAAGGACCCCGCGTGGGCATACGCCCGTTCACCTACGAGGACGGCGACGAGTTCATCGCCCGGGTACGGGAGAGCAAGGACCTGCACCACCCCTGGCTGGCTCCGCCGGCGAGTCCCGACGCGTACGCCCTGTACGCCGGGCGGCTGATCGAGGATCCGACGAAGGCCGGGTTCCTGGTGTGCGAGAAGGACGACGGGGGTGCCGTCGCCGGGTTCATCAACATCAACAACATCGTCCAGGGCGGCTTTCTGTGCGGAGCGCTCGGGTACGGGGCCTTCGCGCACGCGGCGGGGCGGGGGCTGATGGGCGAAGGGCTCGATCTTGTCGTGCGGTACGCCTTCGGGCCGTCGCTGCGGTTGCATCGGCTGGAGATCAATGTGCAGCCCGGCAACACGGCGTCTGTTGCTCTCGCGCGGCGGGGTGGGTTTCGGCTGGAGGGGTTTTCGCCGGACTTTCTTTATATCGATGGTGCTTGGCGGGACCATGAGCGGTGGGCGATCACTTCGGACATGGTCAAAAGGTGACGTCTGCTGAGAGTTTTGTCTGCGGGTGCGTGGTGGCTGGTCGCGCAGTTCCCCGCGCCCCTGAAGGGGCGCTGCGTCAAGGGACCGGCCTGGGGTACTCGGGGTTCATGGACCGCATCGATCACCTGGAACATCTCGACAAGCATCTGGTCGACGAGCTTGCGCAGGTGGCCCGCGAGGCCGTGCGTGACGAACTGCGTGACCAGACCCGTAAACAGCGCCGTACCGCCGCGCTCTACGCCACATCGGGCGCCGTCGCCCTGTACGCGGGCGCGGCCCTCGCGCTCACCCTGGGACTGGCATTGGCGGAAGGGCTGCCGGACTGGGCCGCCGCACTCATCACCGCGGCGATTCTCGGCGCGCTGGCCTACGCCCTGCGCAACATGGCCCGCCCTGGACCGTCGCGCACGCATCCCCCGGCCGGCAGCGTCGGCGCGGCGGGGGACCCGGAGCCCGGGGGCGGGCACCACGTGCCCGTTCCGCCCGTCCCCCCGGTCGCGCCCGGCGGGCCCGCGCCGAACATGGCCCCGCCGGTGACGCCGCGCTGGGACGACAACGATCCTGAGGGGCCGCACCACAGGGCCTGAGACCGGATGGAAACGTGAGTGGGCCGCCGACCCGACCGGGTCGGCGGCCCACTCGGGTTCGAGGGTGAACTGTCAACGGCCCGTCAGCTGAGGCAGCACCTTCGTGCGGTAGAAGTCGAAGAACCCGCGCTGGTCCGGGCCGATCTGGCTGACGTAGATCCGGTCGAAGCCCGCGTCGGCGAACGCGGACAGCTCCGCGACGTGTTCGTCCACGTCGGGGCCGCAGACCGTGTTCTCGCTCACCATCGACTCGGTGACCAGCGGCTCCAGTTGCTCGAAGTGACGCGGTGTGGGGAGGATCTGGCCCATCTCGCCGGGCAGCAGCTGGTTGGACCACAGCTTGTGCACCGTACGGACGGCCTCCTCGCGGTCGGCGCCGAAGCAGACCTTCGTACCGCCGCTGACGAGTCCCGAGCCCCCGCCGCCCTTGCGGAACTGGGTGGTGAGGTCCTCGTCGGGGCCCATCGTGATGTAGCCGTCGCCCACGCGGGCGGCGAGCACGGTCGCCTGGGGGCCGAAGCCGGAGACGTCGATCGGGACGGGCTCGTCGGGGACGGTGTAGAGGCGGGCGTTCTCGACGGTGTAGTGGGGGCCGTGATGGTCGACCTCCTCGCCGGTGAAGAGACGGCGCATCACCTGGATGGCCTCCTCCAGCATCTCCAGGCGGATGGGCGCGGGCGGCCACCGGTCGCCGAAGATGCGTTCGTTGAGGGCCTCGCCGGAGCCCACGCCGAGCCGGAACCGGCCGTCCGTCTGCACCGCGCTCGTCGCCGCCGCCTGCGCCACCACCGCCGGGTGCATCCGTACGGTCGGGCAGGTCACGGCCGTCTCGATGGGCAGCGACACCGCCTGCGACAGCGCGCCGATCACGGACCACACGAAGGGGCTCTGGCCCTGGGCGTCGTTCCACGGGTGATAGTGGTCCGAGATCCACAGCGCCTGGAAACCGGCCTGTTCCGCCTGCCTCGCCTGCTCGACGAGGTCCGCCGGACCGAATTCCTCGCACGCGAGGAAGTAGCCGTATTCGGGCATGGGGTTGCACCTCCGGAAAAAAGAGCGGGTCGGGGTCCGCTCCGGGTACCCAGCGCGCGGCGGGGAAACCGGCACGGGGACGGCAGGTCCGGCGGTTGGGCCGAACCACCCCGCGCGGGACGTTTGGGGGCCCTGACCAGGGGGACGCGGAAAGTTCCGTACGGGCGCCACGACGGTGTTCGTACGGATGACCGAAGGCTCTGCACGCGCGACACCGCCGGAGGCGAAAACGTGAGTCGACCCCGCATCCTGATCGTCGGCGCGGGCTTCGCCGGGTACCAGACGGCCCGCACCCTGGCCCGGCTGACCCGCCAGAAGGCCGACATCACCCTGCTGAACCCGACCGACCACTTCCTGTATCTGCCCCTGCTGCCCCAGGTCGCCGCCGGTGTCCTGGAACCGCGCCGGGTCACCGTCTCCTTGCCCGGCACCCTGCCCCAGGTGCGCTTGGTGCTCGGCGAGGCCGACGCCGACGGCATCGACCTCGAGGCGCGCACCGTGCGCTACACCGATCCCGAGGGCGACAGCGGCACCCTCGGCTACGACCGGCTCGTCCTGGCTGTCGGCAGCGTCAACAAGCTGCTGCCCATCCCGGGCGTCGCCGAGAACGCCCATGGCTTCCGGGGTCTGCCGGAGGCGCTGTATCTGCGCGATCACGTGACCCGCCAGGTCGAGCTGGCCGCCGCTGCCGACGACCCCAAGAGCTGCGCGGCCCGCTGTACGTTCGTCGTGGTCGGCGCCGGCTACACCGGTACCGAAGTCGCCGCGCACGGGCAGCTGTTCACCGACGCGCTGGTACGCAAGCAGCCCCTGCGCGCGGGCATACGGCCTCGCTGGATGCTGCTGGACACCGCGCCGCGTGTCCTGCCCCAGCTGGACGAGAAACTGTCGCGCACCGCCGACGGGGTACTGCGCCGGCGGGGCATCGACGTACGCACGGGCACCTCCGTCAAGGAGGCCACGGCCGGTGGAGTCCTGCTGTCCGACGGGGAGTTCGTCGAGTCGCGCACTCTGGTGTGGTGCGTCGGCGTGCGTCCCGATCCGCTGGTCGAGAGCATCGGCAGCCCCCTCGAGCGCGGGCGGCTGATCGTCGACCCGTTCCTCCAGGTGCCGGGCCACCCCGAGGTGTTCGCGTGCGGGGACGCCGCCGCCGTGCCCGACCTGAACAAGCCCGGTGAGTTCACCGGGATGACCGCCCAGCACGCCTGGCGGCAGGGCAAGGTCGCGGCCCGCAATGTCGTCGCCTCGCTCGGTGTCGGCTCCCGCCAGGCCTACCGCCACCGTGACCTGGGGTTCGTGGTCGACCTCGGCGGGGTCAAGGCCGCCGCCAATCCGCTGGGCGTGTCGCTGTCCGGGCCCCTGGCCGGCGCGGTCACCCGCGGCTACCACCTCGCGGCGATGCCGGGAAACCGGGTGCGGGTCGCGGCCGACTGGCTGCTGGACGCCGTACTCCCGCGCCAGGGCGTGCAGTTGGGGCTCGTCCGGTCCTGGTCGGTGCCGCTGGACACGGCGTCGCCGGAGCTGGCGCGGATGCCGGGCGCACCGAGGTCACCGAGTCATGACGGGCCGCCGGCACCGCGCCGGCCTTCGCAACAGTCCGCAGCGTCGGAAGGAGAGTCGTGAAAACCGCCGAACCCCTGTACAGCACCGCCGAACTCACCGAGCTGGGACAGCAGTTGCGTGTCGACAGCGTCCGGGCCTCGGACACCGCCGGCTCCGGGCACCCGACCTCGTCGATGTCCGCCGCCGATCTGATGGCCGTACTCATCGGCCGTCATCTGCGCTACGACTTCGACCGGCCGACCCACCCGGGCAACGACCGCTTCGTCCTCTCCAAGGGGCATGCCTCGCCGCTGCTCTACGCCGCCTACAAGGCAGTCGGCGCCATCGACGACGCCGAGCTGCTCACCTACCGCACCCTCGGCAGCAGGCTCGAGGGGCATCCGACCCCCCGGCGGCTGCCGTGGGTCGAGACGGCCACCGGGTCGCTCGGCCAGGGGCTGCCCGTGGGCGTCGGGATCGCGCTGGCCGGCAAGCGGCTCGACCGCACCGGCTACCGGGTCTGGGTGCTGTGCGGGGACAGCGAGTTGGCCGAGGGGTCGGTGTGGGAGGCCGCCGAGCACGCCTCGTACGAGCATCTCGACAACCTCGTCGCGATCGTCGACGTGAACCGCCTCGGGCAGCGCGGGCCGACCCGCCACGGACACGATCTGGACGCCTACGCCCGCCGGTTCAAGGCCTTCGGCTGGCACACCGTCGAGATCGACGGACACGATGTCGACGCCATCGACCGTGCCTACAACGAGGCCGAGTCCACCGCCGGGCAGCCCGTCGTCATCCTCGCCCGCACCCTCAAGGGCAAGGGCGTGGCGGCCGTCGAGGACCGCGAGGGACTCCACGGCAAACCGCTGAAGGACGCCGACGAGGCGATCGACGAGCTCGGCGGCCCGCGCGACCTGCGCGTCCGCGCACCCGAACCGCGTGCCGCCCGCGCGCTGCACGCCGTACGGGCCGGGCACCTCGAACTGCCCCGCTGGGACAAGGGAGAAGAGGTCGCCACGCGGGACGCCTACGGAAAGGCGCTCGCCGCGCTCGGCAGCGCCCGGGGCGATGTCGTGGCCCTCGACGGCGAGGTCAGCGACTCGACGCGCGCCGAGGAGTTCGCCAAGAAGCACCCCGACCGGTTCTTCGAGTGCTACATCGCCGAACAGCAACTGGTCGCCGCCGCGGTGGGGTTGGCGACGCGCGGCTGGATTCCGTACGCGTCGACGTTCGCGGCCTTCCTGACCCGCGCCCATGACTTCCTGCGGATGGCGGCGGTCAGCGGAGTCTCCGTCAACCTCGTCGGCTCGCACGCGGGTGTCGCGATCGGGCCGGACGGGCCGTCCCAGATGGGCCTGGAGGACCTGGCGATGTTCCGCGGGCTGTACGGCTCGACGGTGCTGTATCCGTGCGACGCCCACCAGACCGCGCGACTCGTCGCCACGATGGCCGGCCTCGACGGCGTCGCGTATCTGCGCACCTCGCGCGGCGGGACTCCGGTGCTGTACGGGCCCGACGAGGAGTTCCCGGTCGGCGGCAGCAAGGTGCTGCGCTCCGCCGGGCGCGAGGACCGGCTGACCGTGGTCGCGGCGGGCGTGACTGTCCACGAGGCGCTGATCGCCGCCGACGCGCTCGGCGCGCAGGGCATCCCGGTGCGGGTGATCGACCTGTACTCCGTCAAGCCCGTCGACCGGCCCACCCTGCGCCTGGCCGCCGAGGAGACCGGCTGTCTGCTCAGCGTCGAGGACCACCGGGAGGAGGGCGGCATCGGGGACGCGGTCCTCGACGCCTTCCTGGACGGACGGCCGCTGCCCCGGCTGGCCCGTCTCGCCGTCCGTACGATGCCCGGCTCGGCGAGCCCCGACGAGCAGCTGCACGCCGCGGGTATCGACGCCGAGGCGATCATGGCGGCGGGCCGGCTGCTGGTGGAGGAGGCGATCGTGCCGTGAGCGACGGCGCCGTACGGCGGATACGGGCCGGGCGGCGCACTGTCGAGGTCCACCGGCCCGACAAGGTGCTCTTCCCGGGCGGCGACGACGCCAAGGAGTACACCAAGGCCGATCTCGTCGCCTACTACCGGGCCGTCGCGCCGTTCATGCTGCCCCAGCTGCGCGGGCGTCCGCTGATGCTGGAACGCCATCCGGACGGGATCGACGGCCCCCGCTTCATGCAGAAGAACGTCTCCGACAGCTCCCCGGAGTGGGTCCACCGGGTCGAGGTGCCGAAGGAGGGCGGTACGGTCGTCCACCCGGTCTGCGACGACACGGCGACCCTGGTCCACCTCGCCGACCAGGCCTCCGTCACGCTGCACCGGTGGCTCTCGCGCGTCGGCCGCCTCGGATACCCGGACCGGATGGTCTTCGACCTGGATCCGGCCGTGGACGACTTCGCCCGGGTGCGGGAAGCCGCCCTGTATCTGGGGGAGTTGCTCGACACGCTGCGGCTGCCTTACACGCTGATGACCACCGGTTCGCGCGGGCTGCACCTCGTCGTTCCGCTGAGCGGGCACCAGGGCTTCGACGAGGTACGGGAGTTCGCCAGGCGGGTCGCCGAGGTGCTGGCCGCCGCGCATCCCGACCGGCTGACCACCGCCGCCCGCAAGAAGGAGCGCGGCGAGCGGCTCTACCTCGACGTCCAGCGCAACGCGTACGCGCAGACCGCCGTCGCGCCGTTCTCCGTACGGCCGTTGCCCGGGGCGCCCGTGGCCGTCCCCATCGGCCGGGACCAGCTGGACGACCCGGAACTGACCGCCCGGCGCTGGACGATCGCCGACGCGGTCGAGCAGGCCCGCAGTGATCCGTGGGGCGGAGTGATGGGGCGCGGGCGGGCGTTGGGGCCGGCGCGGCGAAGGCTGGACTCGCTGGTCTGAGCAGGCGGGGGTTTGAGCGGCTCTCTCTGGGCCACCCGCATCCCAGGGAGACTCATGACGAATTCATCGAACACATCATCGAACAAACCCGCGTCGTCCATGGACATCATGCGCACGGCACGCGAGCAGCTCGCGGAACTCACCGGCATGACCGCCGAGACGGTGTCGTCCTTCGAACGGACCGACAGCGGCTGGACGTTGGAGGTCGAGGTCCTGGAACTCACCAGGGTCCCCGACACCATGAGCCTGCTCGCGACCTACCGGGTCGAACTCGACGGGCAGGGCGAACTCACCGGCTATCGCCGGGTCCGCCGCTACGAACGAGGGCGCGCCGACACGCGCAGGTCCGAGGGCCGGTGAAGCCGGCGTCGGCAGCCGTGAACCGCCGCAGCGCATCAACAGGCTGCGCATCAACAGACTAAGGAGGGGATGGGCGGTATGACCGTTGTCCCGGCACAGCAGAGCAGTGGAGGAGGCGGCTCCAGCGGCCTCTACGACGTACTCGAACTCGTTCTCGACAGGGGGCTGGTCATCGACGCGTTCGTGCGGGTCTCGCTCGTCGGTATCGAGATCCTGAAGATCGACGTACGGGTCGTCGTGGCCAGCGTCGACACCTATCTCCGGTTCGCCGAGGCGTGCAACCGGCTCGACCTGGAGGCCGGGCCCAAGCGCAGCCCCGGACTGCCCGACCTGGTCGGTGAGATCACCGAGTCCGGTGCGAAGGGCAAGTCCAAGGGGGCGCTGTCCGGCGCCGCCGAGACCATCTCCGACGCCTTCCGGCAGTCCCGTGAGGAGGGCCAGCAGGCCGAACCCCGGCAGCAGCGCACCCGTAAGACCGCGGCCGCGCGCAGGAAGGAGGATCAGGAGTGACCACGAGCAGCGGCACGGAGACGGGCAACGACACGAGCATCGGGACCTACGTCTACGGCATCACCGCCGCCGATCACCCCGGACTCCCTTCCTTCGCCGAGGAGTTGAGGGGTGTAGGCGACCCGCCGCGTTCCGTGCGTGTCCTGACGGCGGGCGCGCTGGCGGCGATCGTCAGCGACGCTCCCGAGAAACTCCGGCCCAAGCGCAAGGACCTGCTCGCCCACCAGCATGTGCTGGACGAGGCGGGCGGCGCCGGATGTGTGCTGCCCATGCGGTTCGGCAGCGTGGCACCGGACGACGACGCGGTGACCGCCGTACTGGCCGAGCGCGCCGAGCACTACCAAGAGCGCCTAGAAGCCCTCGATGGCAACGTCGAGTACAACGTCAAGGCGAGCCACGAGGAAGAGGCCGTCCTGCACCGCGTGCTGGCGGAGAACCCGGAGATCCGGGCGATGACCGAGGCCAACAGGCAGGCGGGCGGCGGAAGTTACGAGGACAAGGTGCGCCTCGGCGAGATGGTCGTGGCCGCGGTGAAGGCCCGGGAGGCCGAGGACGCCGTCGAGGTGCGGCAGGCCCTGGAACACTCCGCGCTGGCGGTTAGTGTGGGCGCCGAGTCGACGGGCTGGCTGGCCAACGTGTCGTTCCTGGTGGCCCGCGACTCGGCCGAGGTGTTCCTCACCGCGACCGAGCAGCTCCGCAAGGCACGCCCGTACCTCGATGTGCGGGTGCACGGGCCGCTGCCGCCGTACAGCTTCGTCGAGCCGGGCCCGGCCGAGCCCGCGGGCACCACGACGGGTGACGCCGGGGTGGGGCAGAGCAGCGCATGGGACTGATCTCGGAGGTGCTGCTGCTGCCGTTCGCACCGGTGCGCGGCAGCGCCTGGGTGATCGGGCAGGTACTGCACGAGGCGGAACGGCTGTACTACGACCCGGCCACCGTGCGTACCGAACTCTCCCAGCTGGAACAGCGGTTGGAGGCGGGCGAGATCGACGACGAGGAGTTCGACCGCCAGGAGGACGAGCTCCTCGACCGGCTGGAAATCGGCCTGCGCGGTGGCGTGGGCAACGACAACGGGACGGCACGAGGATGAACCGAGTGGGACTGGGCCTCGCGGTAGGGGCCGGATACGTCCTTGGACGTACGAAGAAACTGAAACTGGCTTTCGCCGTGGGCACGTTGGTGGCCGGCAAGCGGATGCAGCTGAGCCCGCGTGCACTCGCGGAACTGGTGTCTACGCAACTGCGTGACAACCCGCAGTTCAAGGAGATCGGCGACCAGTTGCGCGTGGACCTGCGGGGCGTCGGCAAGGCGGCGTCGGGCGCGATGGTCGAGCGGCAGGTCGAGGCACTCGCCAACCGGCTGCACGGCCGCACGGCGGAGGTCCGGGACCAACTGGCGGGCGTCTTGCCGGGCCGCTCGGGCCGCGGGCGCGACGAGGAGGACGGCGAGGACGGCGCGTACGACGAGGAGGCCTCGGACCAGGAGCGCGACGAGGAGGAGTCAAAGGAGCAGGCGCCCGCCGACAGGAGTGGGAAGAGCGGCAGGAGCGCGAGGCCGGCGAAGAAGACGGCGGCGAAGAAGACGACTGCCACGAAGAAGGCCGCCACGAAGAAGGCCGAGCCCCGCAAGGCGACGGCTTCCGGCCGTCCCGCCGCGCGCAAGACGGCGGCGAAGAAGACGGCCGCGGCCCGGGACGCCGGTCGCGGCACCCGGTCGCGGCTGCCCAAGGGAGGCGGTGACCGATGACCGACACGCTCAAGTCAGTCACGTCCGCCGGGTCCGGGAAGGGCAACCCGCTCACCAATGTGGCCCAGAGCGAAGCGGCCGACCGGCTGAAGTCGGAAGTGCAGGAGTATCTCGCCGTCCAGGCACAGCGCCTGTTGACCGGAGTCGGCAAGCGGCTCGGTGAGACGACCGTCAAACTCAACGACATCGCGGACGGCAACAGCCCCGGCTTCGCCAAACTGGCCCTCGACGGCGGACGCAAACTCGCCGAGGGCAAGGGCCCCCTGCGCTCCGCCCTGGAGGTCGGCGCCGGACGCGCCAAGGACGGTGTGGTCGGCGCCTTCAAGAACCTGACCGGCGGCAAGGGCAAGCGCAAGGGTGGGGCGGGGAAGAAGCCGACGGTCGTCATCGAGTTCATCGACGTCGGCGTCCCGCTGCGCACCGCCTACGACCAGTGGACCCAGTACCAGGACTTCAGCACCTTCGCGAAGGGCGTGAAGAGCGCGAACCGCGCCGACGACACGACCTCCGACTGGCAGCTCAAGGTCTTCTGGTCCAACCGGAGTTGGAAGGCCCACACCACCGAGCAGGTGCCCGACCACCGCATCTCCTGGACCTCGGAAGGCGCGAAGGGCACGACCAAGGGGGTCGTCACCTTCCACGAACTCGCCCCGAACCTCACCCGGGTCCTGCTCGTCATCGAGTACTACCCCAAGGGCCTGTTCGAGAAGACCGGCAACCTCTGGCGCGCCCAGGGCCGCCGCACCCGGCTCGACCTCAAGAACTTCGCCCGCTTCATCACGCTCAAGGGCGAGACGGACGACGGCTGGCGCGGCGAGATCCGCGACGGCGAGGTGGTCCGCAGCCACGAGGACGCCATCGCGGAGGAAGAGGAGAACGCGAGGGCGGAGGCCGAGGGCCAGGAGGGCGAGGAAGAGGACGAGGCGGAGTACGAGGACGCCGACGACGAAGCCGAACCGGCGGAGCCGGAGGGCGACTTCGAGGAGGCGGACGACGAGAAGCCCGAGGACGCCGAGTACGAGGACGAGCTCGACGGCGACGACCAGGAAGCCGCGTACGAGGACGAACTCGACGACGGCGACGACGAGGCCGCCTACGAGGACGAGCCCGAGCCCGAAGGCGCCGAAGAGGAAGCCGAGTCGGCCCCCCGGACCAGGAGCCGTCGATGACCTCGCCGGCCGGCCGCCTGCCCCAGCCCTACAGTCATGACGGCGGCTCCAACCTCGCCGACATCCTCGAACGGGTGCTGGACAAGGGCGTCGTGATCGCGGGCGACATCCGGATCAACCTGCTCGACATCGAACTGCTCACCATCAAGCTGCGGCTCATCGTCGCCTCCGTCGACAAGGCCAAGGAGATGGGCATCGACTGGTGGGAGGACGATCCCGCGCTGTCCTCCCGTGCCAATCGGGGCGAACTCGCCCGAGAGAACGCCGAGTTGCGTGAACGCCTCGCCGAACTGGAGCGCGGGGGAGCGCCGAGGGAGTCCTCATGACAGGCCTGCGGTATGTGTACGCCGTCTGCGGTCCCTTCGACACGACGGCCCTGCGGGCCCGGTTGACAGGGATCGCCGGCGCCCCGCCCGAACTGCTCGAGCATCGCGGCCTGTTCGCCGTCGTCGGTCCGGTGCCGGAGGAGGACTTCGCCGAGGAGCCGCTCCGGCGCCGCCTGGAGGACCTCGACTGGCTCACCGCGACCGCCAGGGCACACCAGTGCGTGATCGACGCGCTGACCGCCGTGACGACCCCGCTCCCGCTGCGGCTCGCCACCGTCTTCAGGGACGACGACGGCGTACGGGCGATGATGGAGGAACGCGGGGACGACTTCCGCCGCGCGCTCGACCGTCTCGACGGGCGAGTGGAGTGGGGCGTGAAGGTGTTTCTCGAAAAGGCCGAGGAGGCCGACGAGGAATCCGTTTCCTCGTCGGCCTCCCCTGCCTCGTCCGCCATCACCGGCCGCGACTATTTGCGACAGCGGCGGCGGCGCGCCCGGGCGAACGAGGACAGGTGGCAGCACGCCGAAATGTTCGCGAGCGAATTGCATCGCGTCCTTTCCGGCCATGCCGAGGACTGCCGACTGCACGCGCCGCAGAACTCCGCGCTTTCCGGTGCGACCGGACAGAATGTGCTCAACGCGGCCTATCTGGTGGCGCGCGGGGATTCCGAGGAATTCGTCGAACTGGTCGACCGGACCAAGAGCGACACGGACGCGGCGACCTCCGGCCTCAGGGTCGAACTCACCGGCCCCTGGGCCGTCTACTCCTTCACCGGGGAGGACGCGTGACCGTCGTCGAACGGCGTGAGGTCGCCCTGGTCGACCTCCTCGACCGGCTGCTCGCCGGCGGGGTCGTCATCACCGGGGACATCACCCTGCGCATCGCGGACGTCGACCTCGTACGGATCGACCTGAACGCGCTGATCAGCTCAGTGAACGAACAAGTGCCCTCGCCCTGGGGAGAGTTGACGTGAGTGCCCGTAACCGTCTCGACCTCGAGCCGGACACCGTCGAACGCGATCTGGTGAAACTCGTCCTGACGGTGGTCGAGCTGCTCCGGCAGCTCATGGAGCGGCAGGCCGTGCGCCGCTTCGACACGGGGGAGATGAGCGAGGAACAGGAGGAGCGCGTGGGGCTCACTCTCATGCTCCTCGAGGACCGGATGGCCGAGCTGAGGGAGCGCTACGGGCTGCGGCCCGAGGACCTGAATCTGGACCTCGGGCCGCTGGGCCCCCTGCTGCCAAGGGACTGATCACTTACCCACGCCGAATTCCGGCCGATTTGTCGGCGGTACCTACCAGCGGTACCAGCGACCCCTTGATCCGCTCGCGCTCGTGCCCCGCACCAGGAATCCCAGGAGCCAGACGACCAGCACGATGAGCGCGATCCACCAGAGTATCTTCACCGCGAATCCGACGCCGAAGAGAATCAGCGCCAGAAGCAGTACGAGCAGAATGGGAACCATGATGTGAACCTCCTGCCCTCCGGGTTTCCCGAAAACGCCGAATCAGACATCGGCCGCCCGGATCAGCCGGACCGGCCGATTCAGGCGGATCAGGCGGCTCAGGCGGATCAGGTGGCCTTTCGGCAGAGGATCTCCCCGTGCGGGACGGTGAACCAGGCGTCCCTGTGCCCACCCCACTCCCGCCAGGCCTCGGAGACCGCGCGCAGCTGCTCCGGGGTCGCCAGCCCGCCTTCCGTCGCCCGGTCCGCGTACGCCGACGCGAGCGTCCGGTCCGCCCACAGGCCGCTCCACCACGCGATCTCGTCGGCGTCCGCGAACGTCCAGGTGCTGGAGGTGGCCGTGATGTCCGTGAGCCCGGCCCGCAGCGCCCAGGACTTCAGCCGGCGCCCGGCGTCCGGCTCACCCCCGTTGGCCCGCGCCACCCGCCGGTACAGGTCCAGCCAGGCGTCCATGCCCTCCGACGCCGGATACCAGGCCATGGCGAGGTAGTCCGACTCGCGGACGGCGACGTAGCCGCCCGGCTTGGTGACCCGGTGCATCTCGCTCAGCGCCCGCACCGGGTCACCCACGTGCTGGAGCACCTGATGGGCGTGGACCACACAGAATGTGTCGTCCGGGAAGTCCAGGGCGTGGATGTCCGCCTCCCTGAACTCGACGTTGTCCAGGCCCCGTTCGGCGGCCGTGGCCCTGGCCTGCTCCAGGATGCCGGGCGCCCGGTCGACGCCGGTGACGTGCCCGTCGGGGACCAGTTCCGCCAGGTCCGCGGTGATCGTGCCCGGGCCGCAGCCGATGTCCAGGATCCTCATGTGCGGTTTCAGTGAACCGAGGAGATAGGCCGCCGAGTTGGCGGCGGTGCGCCAGGTGTGCGAGCGGAGCACGGACTCGTGGTGCCCGTGCGTGTAGACGGCGGTCTCCTGTGGCTGCGACTGCGGCTTGGACATGACCGTGCCCCTTCTCGTCTTCTCGAACGACCTGCTGCGAACGACTCGCTCATCACCGTACGCAGTCATGTCGAATAATGAGACCCGCGTCTTGAGATGTGGACACTGGGCTGAGGAAGGGGCGGGCGGCGGCGGTCAGTTGCGGCCGAGGGGTCGGTAGACCGTCAGCGCCTCCGGGAGCTTTTCGAGGGTCACCCAGCCCGACACCTCCGTGACCTCGCCGTCGTACGCGAGGAGGGTGCCCGGCGGCACGTCGTCCAGGCGGAGACGGTGGACCAGGATGCCCGCGTGGGCGGGGGAGCGGGTCAACGGGCCCGCCACGGCCGCCGCCAGGAGACGCAGCGCGGGCCCGCGACCGCCGTGCACCACCCGTACGTCGAGCCGCCCGTCCGCCAGGTCGAGCCGCCGGGCCGGCACCAGGCCCAGCCGGTGGTAGGTGCCGTTGCCCGCGAAGAGCAGCCACAAGGGGCGCCGTCCGCCCCGGAGTTGAGCCTCCAGAGGATGACGGTCGGCGCGCAGGACACGTGCCGCCGCGACCACACCGGCCGGCCAGCCGCCGATCCGGGCGGACCAGCGCTCCCGTTCGCGCACCAGCTCCGGATACACGCCCAGGCTGCACGTGTTGAGGAAGACGCCCTCCTGGTCCCCGGACCGGAACCGGCCCACGTCCACGCGCACCGCCTCGCCCCGCCGCACCGCCCGGCCGACGTCGCGGGCGTCCTCGACGCCCAGGTCGAGCGCGAAGTGGTTGAGCGTGCCGCCGGGCAGCACCGCGAGCGGCCGGCCGTGCCGCAGGGCGACCGAGGCGGCCGTGTTCACCGTGCCGTCGCCGCCGCACACCCCGAGCACCTGGCAGCGGGCCGCCGCCTTCTCCAGCTCGTCCGCCAGATCCTCCGGCGCGCACTCCACGATCTCCGCCAGCGGCAGCGCGTCCTCCAGCGCGCGGACCCGGTCCGCGGTGCCCGACGCGGTGTTCGCCACCAGGACCAGACCCTCGCCGTCCGGCAGCGCGGGAACCGTCGCGTGCGGCCGGGCCGGGGGCGTGGTCTGGTCGCGGACCGGCACGAGCTGCCGTACGGCGAACGCGGCGCACGCGCCGAAGGCCGCGCCCGCGAGCACGTCACTGGGGAAGTGGACACCGGTGTAGACCCGGGACATCGCCACCGAGAAGGCGATCGGCGCCACGACCGCCCCGAGCCCCCGCGACTCCAGGGCCACACCGGTCGCGAAGGCGGCCGCCGACGCGGAGTGACCGGACGGGAACGACGTGGTGATCGGCTGCCGCTTCAGCTGCCTGACCAGCGGTACGGGGTCCAGCACGGGGCGCGGGCGGCGTACCGAGCGCTTGCCGATGGTGTTGATCGTCGCGGAGGCCAGGGTGAGCGAGGCGAGACCCCGTACGGCGGCCCGGCGGGCGCGTGGGCTGCCCGTGGCTGCCAGGGCGGCGGCCGTCGCGAACCACAGGACGCCGTGGTTCGCGCTGCGGCTGAGCCTCGGCAGGACGCGTTCGGCGCCCGGCCAGTTCAGGGTGGCGGCGGTCTCGAACAGCCGGAGGTCGAGATTCAGCAGTTTCTCCCGCACGGCATGGCGGCCGGGCAGCGGGACGGTGAGGTCGAAGTCTGCGGTCATGACGCTCTGGGTACCCTGAAGTGAGCCTTCTTGTCTTGTCGAACGGGTCACGGGGCTCGTCGCGACGTTGTCAGGGCGAGAGGAAATCCGTATGCGTCTGCTGCTCATCCGGCACGGTCAGACCCCGTCGAACCTGAAATTCCTGCTGGACACCGCTGTTCCGGGTGCCGCACTGACCGAGCTGGGAGAGCGGCAGGCCGCCGCGCTGCCGGAGGCACTCGCGGGCGAGGACATCGACGCCCTGTACGCCTCCACGCTGATCCGCACGCAGCTGACCGCGGCTCCGCTGGCCGACGCGCGTGGCCTCGAGGTCCTGGTGCGGGACGGGATCCGTGAGGTGGCCGCCGGGGACCTCGAGATGCGCGGCGACGCCGAGTCCGCACACACGTACATGACCACCCTGTTCGCGTGGGCGGACGGGGACACGCAGCGGCGGATGCCGGGCGGGGAGAACGGGGTCGAGGCGCTCGGCCGGTTCGACGCGGTCGTCGCGGAGGCCGCCGACAGCGGGGTCGGCACCGTCGTCATGGTCAGTCACGGCGCCGTGATCCGGATGTGGGCGGCGGCCCGCGCGGACAACGTCGACGTGCCCTTCGCCGCCGAGCACCGGCTCGACAACACCGGTGTGGTCGTCCTGGAGGGATCACCGGCGGACGGCTGGAAGGCGGTGTCCTGGGCGGGCGCGGTCGTCGCGGCGGCCGGACCGGGGACGGGCAGCGGACCGGCGGGAGAGGCTCTGCACGGCTGATCCCGGGCGTGGCCAAGGGTGTGGGTTTATCGGTTTGCCCGGGATCGCGTCCGGCCCGCAGAATGCGCCTCATGGGACACCTCGAAGCAGCGCACCTTGAGTACTACCTTCCCGACGGGAGGGCGCTGCTCGGCGATGTGTCGTTCCGGGTGGGCGAAGGGGCCGTCGTGGCCCTCGTGGGCCCCAACGGCGCCGGGAAGACGACCCTGCTGCGGCTGATCTCCGGCGAGCTGAAACCGCACGGCGGGACCGTCACCGTGAGCGGCGGGCTCGGCGTGATGCGCCAGTTCGTGGGCTCCGTACGGGACGAGTCGACCGTACGGGACCTGCTCGTGTCCGTCGCCACGCCCCGGATCCAGGAGGCGGCCAAGGCGGTCGACCTCGCCGAGCACGGCATGCTGACCGTCGACGACGAGGCGGCCCAGCTCCAGTACGCGCAGGCGCTCTCCGACTGGGCCGAGGCGCACGGGTACGAGGCCGAGACCCTGTGGGACATGTGCACCACGGCCGCGCTCGGGGTGCCGTACGAGAAGGCCCAGTGGCGGCTGGTGCGCACCCTCTCCGGCGGTGAGCAGAAGCGGCTGGTCCTCGAGGCGCTGCTGCGCGGCACGGACGAGGTGCTGCTGCTCGACGAACCCGACAACTACCTCGACGTCCCCGGCAAGCGGTGGCTGGAGGAGCGGCTCGCGGAGACCCGCAAGACCGTCCTTTTCGTGTCCCACGACCGGGAGTTGCTCTCCCGGTCCGCGCAGAAGATCGTGTCCGTCGAACCCGGGCCCGCCGGCGCGGACGCCTGGGTGCACGGCGCCGGGTTCGCGACCTATCACGAGGCGCGGGCCGAACGGTTCGCGCGCTTCGAGGAGTTGCGCCGACGCTGGGACGAGAAGCACGCCCAGCTGAAGAAGCTGGTGCTGAACCTCCGTCAGGCGGCCTCCATCAGCCATGAGTTGGCGTCCCGCTACGCGGCGGCACAGACCAGGCTGCGGAAGTTCGAGGAGGCGGGACCGCCGCCCGAGCCGCCGCGCGAGCAGGACATCACCATGCGGCTCAAGGGCGGCCGGACCGGCGTAAGGGCCGTCACCTGCAAGGGACTTGAGCTCACCGGGCTGATGAAACCCTTCGACCTGGAGGTCTTCTACGGCGAACGGGTCGCCGTCCTCGGCTCGAACGGCTCCGGCAAGTCGCACTTCCTGCGGCTGCTCGCCGGGGACTCCGTGAACCACACGGGTGAGTGGAAGCTCGGCGCGCGGGTCGTGCCCGGGCACTTCGCCCAGACGCACGCCCATCCCGAGCTGGAGGGCCGTACGCTCCTCGACATCCTGTGGTCCGAGCACTCGCAGGACCGCGGCGCGGCCATGTCCCGGCTGCGCCGCTACGAGCTGACCGCGCAGGCCGAGCAGCGCTTCGACCGGCTCTCCGGGGGCCAGCAGGCGCGTTTCCAGATCCTGCTGCTGGAGCTGGAGGGCGTCACGGCACTGCTGCTGGACGAGCCGACCGACAACCTCGACCTGGAGTCCGCCGAGGCGCTCCAGGAAGGGCTGGAGGCGTTCGAGGGCACGGTGCTCGCCGTCACCCACGACCGATGGTTCGCTCGTTCGTTCGATCGTTATCTGGTCTTCGGCAGTGACGGCCGGGTCCGTGAGACCCCGGAGCCGGTGTGGGACGAGCGGCGGGTGGAGCGGGCGAGGTAGGCGCTGGGCTTCGCCCGCGCGGCCACGGGTACCCGGCCCGTACCCGAAGGACTGGACGACGACTGGGGTGCCACCATGAACGGAGTCGAACCGGGCAGGCTGGACGACCAGCAGCTGATGAAGGAGCTGGAGACGATCCACCGCACCCGTCACGACACGCTGCTGCACGGGTCGAACGACGCGCTGCGCGCCCACAACGTCCGTATGGCGCAGCTGGAGGGCGAGTACCTGCGCCGTCATCCGCGCCGCCCGGTCGCCGCGGGCCGTACCCGCGAGGGCGCCCGGGACCGGGACTGCGCGCAGGACTGAACGCCGGGACGAACGCGGGAGTGAGCATCGGTGCCGCTGCCGGAGCCGTCGGGCTCCCGCAGCGGCACCGGCCGCGGCGGTGACGCTCAGCGGGGCACCGGGGGTAGATTCCCAGCCGGTGGGCCGCGACCGCCGCGACGAAGGCCCGGCAGTGGCTCGGCCGTGGCTCGGCCGACGGTTGTGAACCGTGCCGACGGTTGTGAACCGTCGGGCGCGCCGGTCAGCCGGCCTTCTTGCCGAACTCGGACACGAGTGCCTCGCAGAAGGCCTTCAGGTCGTCCGGTTTGCGGCTGGTGATCAGGATGTTGGGTCCGTGGTCGCAGATCCGTACCTGCTCGTCGACCCACTCACCGCCCGCGTTGCGGATGTCCGTACGCAGACTCGGCCAGGAAGTGAGCACCCGGCCGCGGACGACGTCGGCCTCCACGAGCGTCCAGGGCGCGTGGCAGATCGCGGCGACCGGACGGCCCTGGTCGAAGAAGGCCCGGACGAACGCGACGGCGTTCTCGTCGACGCGCAGGAAGTCCGGGTTGGCCACCCCGCCGGGCAGTACGAGCCCGTCGAAGGAATCGGCGGCTGCCTCGCCCACCACCTCGTCCACGGGGAACGTGTCCCCCTTGTCGAGATGGTTGAAGGCCTGAATTTTCCCCTGCTCGGTGGAGACGAGCACGGGTTCGCCGCCCGCGTCGGCCACCGCCTGCCAGGGCTCGGTGAGTTCGATCTGTTCGACGCCCTCGGGGGCGGTCAGAAACGCGATACGCATGGCTTCCTCGGTGTCCTTTCTGTCGATGAGGGGCTGACTAGGTGCTGCGCGAGCCGCCCACGACCGCCACGGCGAGTTCCTGCACGGAGGCGTACCGCGCGTTCCTGGGCAGCCTCTCCAGGGGCTCGACCAGGGTGTCCGGGGCGTTGCCGTGGCGCAGGAGGCCGCGCAGTTCGCGCGGGCCGGCCGGGAAGGACGTACGGGTCAGATAGCGGGCCAGTTCGAAGCGCACCGTCTCGAGGGCGGCGGGGGAGCGACCCGGCGCCACCGGGCCGCCCGCGATCCGCGGATCGTCCTCGGCGGCGGGCTCCGGGTCGTGCCACTCCTCGGTACGGGTCGGATGGCCGGACCTCAGCAGGCCCTGGACCTCGTGTTTCATCTCGTCGTCGCGATGGGCGCTGACGCGGCCGCTTCCTCGTTGCATGAAGGCCTCCAGACTTCGGGGGTGCCCGCCGCGTACCCGACGATCCGCCGCCGACACACGTCTGCGGCGGCTCATCGGCGGGTCATGTCCGCGAGCGGCGGCACCGCTGATGTGATGGCCCCTGCCGACCCCCGGTCTCTTGTGTGGTCCGGATCACAGGAGTCGGGAAATATCTGATGAGTCAGCTACTGTTTGGTCAGGTGAATCGCTCGCCGTAAGGCGCGGGCACCCACTCTGCCGAGGTCCCTGATGAAGCTCGTCTATGTGTTCGACGCCTACTGCGGCTGGTCCCATGGATTCTCCGCGACCCTGCACGAGGTCGTCGCCCGCCATCCCGGGCTGCCCGTCGAGGTGGTCTCCGGCGGTCTGTTCATCGGGTCGCGCCGGGTGCCGATCAGGGAGTTCGGGTACGTGCAGGGCGCCAACGCCAAGATCGCCGAGCTGACCGGCGCCGAGTTCGGCGCGGCGTACGAGGAACTGATCGCGGACGGTTCGTTCGTGATGGACTCCGCGGCCGCCGCCCGTGGCGTCGCGGCTCTGCGGCAGGCGGCCCCCGACCGTGCGGTGGAGCTCGCCACGGCCCTCCAGCACGCCTTCTACGTCGACGGTCACAGCCTGTCGGAGACGGTCACCTACCGGCGGGTCGCCGAGGCGGCCGGCCTGGACGCCGACGCCGTGGCCGCCACGTTCGAAGGCCCCGAGGCGCCCGCGGTGGCGGCGGACGACTTCCGGCGCGCCGCCGAACTGGGCGTCACCGGCTTCCCCACGCTGCTGGCCGTCGACGGGGACTCCGCGACCCCGCTGGCCTACGGCCATGCCACCGCCGACGAGATCGACGAGCGGCTCGCGGCCCTTCGCACCCCCTGAACTTCATCCCCCTCTCCCTCCCTCTCCTCAAGGAGTCTTCGATGAGTGTCCTTTCCTTCAAGGTCCTGGACCTGGACTTCCCGGCCGGCAGCAAGAACAAGACGGCGACCCTGGTCACCGGTGAGAACGAGGCGCTGCTCGTGGACGCCGCGTTCACCCGCGCCGACGGCCACCGCCTGGCCGCCGAGATCCTCGACTCGGGCAAGACGCTGACCACGGTCTTCGTCAGCCACGCCGACCCCGACTTCTACTTCGGCGCCGAAGTGATCGCGGACGCCTTCCCCGACGCGGTGTTCGTGGCGACGCCGCTGGTCATCGAGCACATCCACGACTCCTACGAGGGCAAGCTCAAGGCCTGGGCCGCGCTGGGAGCCAACCTCCCCACCCGGCTGGTCGACCTCACCCCGCTCACCGGTGACCTGACCCTGGAGGGCCACCGCTTCGAGCTGAAGGGCGGCCCGGCCGCGCTGCCCGACCGCCACTACCTGTGGCAGGCCGAGACCCGCTCCCTCCTCGGCGGCGTCCTGCTCTTCCAGCAGGAGCACGTGTGGGTCGCCGACACCCCCACCCCCGGCGACCGCGCCGCCTGGATCGACCTCCTCGACGAGATGGCCGACCTCGCCCCGCAGCTGGTCGTGCCGGGTCACCGCCTGCCGGGTACGGCCGCGGACGCCACCGCCATCACCGCCACCCGGGACTACCTGGTCGCCTTCGAGGAGGAGCTCGGGAGGGCCGCCGACGGGGCCGCGCTGACCGAGGCACTGGTCAAGCGCTACCCCGACAACGGCATGCTGATCGCCGCGCAGATCGGCGCGAAGGTCGCCAAGGGCGAGATGAAGTGGGGCTGACCATGACCGAGTTCGCGACCTCCACCGCCCCCGCCGACGTCGTACGCCGTCAGTACCTGGCCTCGGCGGCCGGTGACCTGGACGCCCTGCGGGCCACCCTCGCCCCCGACGTGGAGTGGACCGAGATGGCCGGCTTCCCGCTGGCCGGCACCTACCGCACCCCCGACGGTGTCACCTCGAACGTGATGGAACAGCTCGGCAAGGACTGGGAGGGCTGGGCCGCGCACGACGACACCTATGTGGTGGACGGCGAGAACGTGGTGGTCCTGGCCCGCTACACCGCCGTGAACAAGGCCACGGGCAAGGCGATCGACGTCCGGGTCGCCCACCACTTCGTCGTACGCGGCGGACTCATCGTCCGCTTCGAACAGTTCGTCGACACCGCTCTCGTCCGCGAGGCCATGACCGCCTAGACGGCCTGCTGACCAATCGATCGAGACCGATCGGGACCATGAGCGTCGCGGGCGTCCTCGCCCGCGACGCTCATGGCGTTCGTGGCGTGCGCGGCATCACCGTTTGACGCGCTTCGCGGCCCTGCGTTCCCGGCCCGGCAGGAACTCCTGGACCTTCGCCTTGAAGCCCTGGCGGACCATCGCGCCCCGGTCGGCGTCGCCCTTCAGGATGGACGCGGCCGTGGCCTCCATCTGTTCCCAGGTCGCGTGCGGGGGGACCGGCGGGACGGCGGGGTCGGTGCGGAATTCGATCACCGCCGGGCCGTCGGCCTCCAGACCCGCGCGCCAGCCCGCCTCGACGTCCTCGGGCCGCTCGACCCGTACGCCGGTCAGGCCCAGGGAACGCGCGAAGTCCGCGTACGGGATGTCCGGCAGCTCCTGCGAGGGGAGGAAGGACGGGGCGCCTCCCATCGCGCGCAGCTCCCACGTCACCTGGTTGAGATCCTGGTTGTTCCACACACCCACCACCAGGCGCGGGTCCTCCCAGCGGTCGCGGTACTTCGCCGCGGTGATCATCTCCGCCAGACCGTTCATCTGCATCGCCCCGTCACCGACCAGCGCGATCGCGGGCCGGTCCGGATGGGCGAACTTCGCACCGATCGCGTACGGGACTCCGCAGCCCATCGTCGCCAGGGTCCCGGAGAGGGAGGACCGCATGCCGGTCCGCATCGTCAGATGCCGGGCGTACCAGTTCGCCGTCGATCCAGAGTCGGAGGTGACGATCGCGTTGTCCGGCAGGAGCGGATCCAGCACCCGCGCCACGTACTCGGGGTTGATCGGGTCGGCGGCCTGCGCGGCCCGCCGGTCCAGCACATCCCGCCACCGCGCCACGTTCGCACACACCGTGTCGTACCACTCACGGCCCCGGTCCGCCGTGTCCAGCAGCGGGATCAGCCGCTCGAGGGTCGCCCTGGCGTCGCCGACGAGGTTCACCTCGTACGGGTAGCGCATCCCCACCATGTGCGGGTCGATGTCGATCTGGACGGCCCGGGCGTGGCCGTAGTCCGGCAGGAACTGGGAGTACGGGAAGGAGGAACCGATCGTCAGCAGGGTGTCGCAGTCGCGCATCAACTCGTACGAGGGGCGCGTGCCGAGCAGGCCGATCGAGCCGGTGACGTACGGGAGTTCGTCGCTCAGCGCGTCCTTGCCGAGGAGGGCCTTGGCTACCCCCGCGCCGAGGAGTTCGGCGATCCGCTCGACCTCGGCCTGCGCGCCGGCCGCGCCCTGGCCGATGAGAATCGCCGTCTTGTCACCGGAGTTGAGGATCTCGGCGGCCCGTTCCAGGGACTCCTGGGAGGGGATCGCCGTCCACGCGCTGCGGTCCAGGCTGGAGGGCACCATCTTGAACTCGTGTGTGGGCGCGGAGTATTCGAGCTCCTGGACGTCGCCGGGGATGATGACCGCGGTGGGTGCGCGACGTGCGTACGCGGTGCGGATCGCCCGGTCCAGGACGTTCGGCAACTGTTCGGGCACGGTGACCGTCTCCACGAAGTCCGAGGCGACGTCCTTGAACAGCGAGTGCAGATCGACCTCCTGCTGATAGGACCCGCCCATCGCCGTGCGGTACGTCTGGCCGACGATCGCCAGCACCGGTACATGGTCCAGCTTGGCGTCGTACAGGCCGTTCAGGAGGTGGATCGCGCCGGGGCCCGAGGTGGCCGCGCACACTCCGAGACGGCCGCTGAACTTGGCGTAGCCGACCGCCTGGAACGCGGACATCTCCTCGTGCCGGGACTGGATGAAGCGGGGCCGGTTCTCGGCCCGGCCCCAGGCGGCGAGCAGACCGTTGATGCCGTCGCCGGGATAGCCGAAGACGTCCTCGACACCCCACTCGCGCAGCCGCTGCAGGACATGGTCGGCAACCTTGGTGCTCATGAGAAACCCCTGGGGGAGGAGGCGTGCGGGTCGTACCGGCCGAGTCACCAGAAGGCCCGGCGAAAAACCTGTTTGGCGCGCATGGCGCGGGGCAGCCGCAACAACAGTGCTTCGGACAGGAGGCACGTCCGTGGGAGCGGTGGATCACCGACCCGGGTGTGTCTGTCCGGGTGGACGCGCCCTCCCACGGTGACCCGTCCACACCAAGCACTCCAAGGGAGTTGCGACGCACCATGCGAACTCAGACGAGTCCGAAGCGCCACCCCCACGACGACGCCCCCGACACCGCTGAAGCGTTCCGCAGGCTCGCCGCGCTTCCGCCGGGCCAGCAGCGCGACACTCTGCGGGCGAAGATCGTCGAGGCCTGGCTGCCCATGGCGGACCGGCTCGCGGGCCGCTTCCGGAGTCGCGGCGAGAGTCTGGACGACCTGCGCCAGGTCGCCGCGCTCGGCCTGGTCAAGGCCGTGGACCGCTACGACCCCGAACTCGGCAATGCCTTCGAGAGCTATGCCGTCCCGACGGTCACCGGTGAGATCAAGCGCCATTTCCGTGACCACATGTGGACCCTGCACGTGCCGCGCCGGGTCCAGGACCTGCGTAACCGCGTACGGTTCGCCTCCCAGGACCTGTCGCAGACCATCTCCGGCCGCAGGCCCACCGTCGCCGAGATCGCCGAGCACGCCAACATGACCGAGGAGGACGTCAAGGTCGGTTTGGAGGCGCTGGAGAGCTTCACCGCTCTCTCCCTCGACGCCGAACTCCCGGGCAGCGAGGACGGATACTCCCTCAGTGACGCACTCGGCGCGGCGGACCCGGCCCTCGACACCGTCATCGACCGCGAGGCCGTCAAGCCGCGGCTGCGGGCGCTGCCCGAACGTGAACGCGCCATCCTCTACATGCGGTTCTTCGGCGACATGACCCAGAGCCGTATCGCCGAGCAGCTCGGTATCTCCCAGATGCACGTCTCCCGTCTGATCAGCCGTTCCTGCAACCGGCTGCGGGACCAGGTCATGAAGGACGCCGCCTAGCCGACCGGCTGACCGGTTAGCGGTTGACCGGCCGACATTGATGACCAACTAGCCCATGGCCAGCGCGATGTGACGGGACATCATGTCCATCGCCTGCGCCTCCGCCATCGAGAACGCCGGCCGGGCCCCGCTGCGGAACAGGGTGAGCACACCGAGCACGACGCCGTCGCGGGCCAGCGGCACGCACAGCAGGGACGTCACGTTCGCCTGGACCAGCACCGGGGCGCCGGCCGCGTCGCGGCCGAAGGCGTCCGGGTCCTCGGGACGCACGCGCGGCGCGGGAGAGCCACCCCGCGCCGCCTCGACGACCAGCGGACAGCCGACGGGGTCCTGGGCCGCGACGGCGTCCGTGTCCGCCCCGGACGGCCCCAACACTGCCGTACGGGCGGCACGGATCCGCCGGGCGGGCAGGACAGGCGTGCGGGACGGGCCCGGCCTGGCCTGCGGCAAGGGACGGTCGGACGGGACTGGTGGGTGGCACTGGCCCGCCCGGGCCGGTCGGCAAGCGGCCGGGCGAGACGGGCTTGGCCAGGTGCGCGGCGGACCCGCCCGGGTCGGGTGGGACGGGCAGGTGGGCCGCACAGGACCGCCAAGGGCACCGTCACCCGGTCGGGTGTGTTCGTCCCGCCAATGGGGTCCGGCCGCGCGCGTCGCGGCGTCGGGCGGGCTGTCATGGGGGGCGGGGCACCACCCGACGTGCTCCGCAGTCGCCGCTCGAAGGGGCCCAGCCATGCGCCGCACCGCCCGTCTCCTGTCCGTCGCCGCCCTGGCCGGTGCCGCTCTGGGCGCCGCCGCCTCGGCCGGGTCGGCGGACGCCGCCGGGGAGGTCAGCCCGGGTACCGTCGGCCCCGGCGGCACCGTCACCGTCTCCGTGGCCTGCGAGGCGACCGGCGGGACTCCGCCCGCGTCCATCGACGCGCACTCCCTGGGCTTCGAACAGGGCACCGTCCAGCTCCAGCAGGTTCCCGGCAACGGCGACCAGGTGACCGGCCCCGCCTACAGCGGCACCGCGAAGATCGCGCCCGCGGCGAGCTTCGAGGGCGACCAGAACGCCGGCTCCCCGGCCTCCGAGTGGTCTGCCGACGGCACGTGTCCAGGGCAGGCCGGCGCCGAGGGCAAGGCGTGGAAGGCGACGTTCACGGTGACCCGCGACGGCACTGGCCCCGGCAGCGGCACCGGCCCCGGCAGCGATGCCGGCAGCTGCGGCACCGGCTCCCACAGCGGTGACTGGCAGAGCAGTGACCTGCAGGACCTGACCTCCTGTCCCACGCACTCATCCACGCACGCGCCCCTGCCCACGCCCGCCCCGGTGCAGCGCGGGGTGGAGGCCGGGCAGGGCGGCGCCTTCACCGACTCGGTGCCCGCACTGGTCGCCGGCGGAGTACTGATCGCGGGTGCGGCCGGGGCCGCCGTACACCGGGTGAGCCGCGGGAGGACGTCCACGCGGCGTTGACCCCCGCCCGGCGGAAAGCAACCCCGATCGGCCCCCATGGGTCCCTGGGACCGTGGGTACTCGAACTCACAGGCAGGCACAGGCACCACACCGGACCCAGCAACCGCGCGGAGGTACGCATGCGCCGGACGGACACCCAGGGGCACGGCCCCGTCCGCTACGGCCCGCCGTTCCCCGACGACGCACTCCCCGTACTGCCCGAACTCGCCGCCGCGCTCGCCGCCGCGGCCACCCGCCCCGACGCCCGGCCGACCGGCGGCGACCCCGCCCTCCTCGACGCGGCCGGCGGCTACTGGGCCCGGCGCGGACTGCCCGCCGAGCCCGACCAGATGGTGGCCGCGCCCGGCGCGCCCGCCCTGCTGCACGCGCTGACCGCCGCGATCGGCGGCGACGTCCTGGTGCCCCGGCCCTGCGCGAGCTGGTGGGCGCCCCAGGTACGGGCGTTGGGCGGATCCGTGTTCCACGTGGGCACGCCCGCCGACTGCGGAGGCGTGCCGGACCCGTACGCCCTGCTGGAGACCGTACGCAGGGTGCGCGCCGAGGGCGGTGACCCCCGGCTGCTCGTCCTGTCCGTGGCGGACGACCCGACGGCCACCGTCGCACCGCCCGAACTCCTGCACGAGACCGTGGAGGCGGCCGCCGGGGAGGGCCTCCACCTGGTCAGCGACGAGACCTGGCGCGACACCCTGCACAGGCCGCAGGAAACCGTGCTGCTCAGCCCGGCCGAGATGCTGCCGGAGCGGGTCACCGTCGTCACCGACCTGCGCGGCGCGCTGCTGCCGCCAGGCTGGCCCGCCGCCCTCGCCCGCTTCCCCGCGAACACCTTCGGCGACGCCCTACGCGCGCGCGTGCTCGACGTACTCACCGCGCTCGGCGCCCGGATCGCCGAACCGGTCGCCGTCGCGGCGGGCTACGCGCTCGGCGAGCCCGGGCCCGTCACCCAGCGGCTCACCGCCGCCGTACGGCTGCACGCACGCGTGGCGACCTCCGCGCACGCCGTGGTCGTCGCCGCGGGCTGTCTGGCCCTGCCACCGAGGTCGGGCCGCCATCTGTACGTCGATCTCGGCCCCCTGCGGACCGCGTTCGGTGCCCATGGCGTCGGTGACGCCCAGGAACTGGAGGAGTACCTCACCGCCCGGCTCGGGATGCCCGCGCCGGGCGGTCACCGGTTCGGGGACGACCTCGCCGCACTGCGCGTCCGGCTGGCCACCGGCGCCCTGCTCGGCGACACGCCCGAGGAACGGGCGCAGTCGCTCATGTCACCCGAACCCCTGGAACTGCCACACGTGCAACGCGCGTTGACCCTGATGGGATCGATCTTCGACGATCTCCGTGACGACGCTCAGTGACGGGAGCCTCCTCGATGACGCAACAGTCCGAGTCGACCACGGCGAGCACCGACCCCGACCCCGGCGTCAGCACCCCGACCGAGGCGCTTCGGCCGCCGTACGGCCACCGGGTGTGGCCCCGGTCCTTCGCCGACCGCCTGACCGCCCCGCTGCCCGGCCTCAGCGGCATGGCCAGATTCGCCCGAGAGGGCGCCGTACGACCGACTCCGGAAGGCCTCGCCGACATCCCGCGGCTGCCCTTCGCCCCCGGCCCGCTGCCCCGCGTGGACACCCGGACGGTCGCCGTCTCCTGGGCGGGACACGCCAGTTGGGTGGTCAGGATCGGCGGGCTCACCGTCCTCACCGACCCGGTCTGGTCCCGCCGCATCCTCGGTACGCCGGCCCGCATCACCCCCGTGGGCATCGCCTGGAGCGCGCTGCCGCGCGTCGACGCCGTCGTCATCAGCCACAACCACTACGACCACCTGGACGCCCCGACGCTGCGCCGACTCCCGCGCGAGACCCCCGTGTTCGTGCCGGCGGGGCTCGGCCGCTGGTTCAGGCGCCGCCGGTTCACCCACGTCACCGAGCTGGACTGGTGGGAGACGGCCGAACTGGTCGGCGTCCGCTTCGACTTCGTACCGGCCCACCACTGGTCCAAGCGCGGCCTCACCGACACCTGCCGCACCCTCTGGGGCGGCTGGGTGCTCACCGACCTGGACGGGCAGCGCGTCTACTTCGCGGGCGACACCGGCTACGGCCACTGGTTCAGCCGTATCGGGCAGCGCTACCCGGGTATCGACCTCGCGCTGCTGCCGATCGGCGCGTACAACCCCCGGTGGTGGCTGAGCGACGTCCACTGCGACCCGGAGGAGGCGGTCCAGGCCGCCATCGACGTCGGCGCGCGCAGGATGGCGCCCATGCACTGGGCGACCTTCGTCCTGTCCGCCGAACCGGTCCTCGAACCCCTGACCCGCGTACAGGCCGCCTGGCACAAGGCCGGCCTGCCTCGCCAGGACCTGTGGGACCTACCGGTCGGAGGCTCACGGGTACTGTCCTGACAGGCAGGCCCGCGCGCCGCACCGACGGGCGCGGAACGGCCCGCTCGCTCAGGCCGCTCCGCGGACCCCTCGTACCCGGCGCCACACACTCGGTGCCGCGCTGATCGTCAGGGTCAGCACCACCGCCGCCAGCACGCCCTGCCAGGGCTCGTCGAAGAGGGAGCCGCCCAGGACGCCGATCAGCTGGTACGTGGCCGCCCAGGCGAGGCATGCCGGGACGTCGCCGCGGGCGAAGCGGCGTACCGGCCACTTCGCTATCAGGCAGGCCAGCATCACCGGGATGCGGCCCGCCGGCACCAGCCGGGACAGCACCAGCACCGCCACCCCGTGCTCGCTCAGCTTCTCCTGCGCCTGTGCGAGACGGTCCTCGGGAGCCCGGTTGCGGATCGCGGCCAGCCAGCGCGACCCGTTCTTCGAGTCCATCCCGCGCCGGCCCAGCCAGTACAGCGCCACATCGCCGAGGAACGCGGCCAGCGAGGCCACCACGAACACCAGGACCATCGCGAGCGGCGTCCTCTGGTGAAAGGCCACCACCGCCGCCGAACTCACCAGCGCCCCCGTCGGCACCACCGGCACCAGCGCCCCGACCATCACCAGCAGGAACAGCGTCGGATAGCCGATCGCCTGCCCCGCCGACCCCTGCCCCGGGGCCGCCGCGGCGGCCAGCTCCACGATCACCGCGCGACCTTCAGGCGCACGCTCTCCCCATGGCCCAGCCGGTACACGTCGACCTCCGGCGCGCGCTCCGCCGCGAGCCGGACGAACTCCTCACCCGGCGCATGGAACTCATGGGGGCGCACGGCGTCCATCCCGATCGGCCAGTACGTGCCGTAGTGCACCGGCACCGCGCAGTGCGGCGCCAGCCGGGCCAGCGCCTCGGCGGCCCGCTCCGCGTTCAGATGCCCCTCGCCGAGATACGGCCCCCAGCCGCCCACCGGCAGCAGCGCCGCGTCGACCGGCCCGACCTCCTCCGCCATCGACGCGAACAGGCCCGTGTCCCCGGCGAAATACGTCCGCGCCTCGCCCTCGATCACATAGCCGAGCGCGGGAGCCCGCTGCGGTCCGAAATTCAGCCGCCGCCCGTCGTGCCGCGCGGACACGGCCCGGACGACCAGGTCACCGACCTCCGTACGGTCCCCGGCGGCCATCTCCGTGATCCGGAGATGCGCCAGCCGGCGCGACAGACCCGGCACCGCCTTCGGCGCACCCCGGGGCACGATCAGGCGCACGCCCGGCGCGAGGCGCGCGAGGGAGGGCACATGGAGGTGATCGGAGTGCAGATGGGAAACGAGCGCCACATCCGCGCTCCATGCGCCGGGGGGCGGCAACTCGCCCCGCCGACGGCGCAGATGGGCAAGCCGGCGCACGAACAGGGGGTCGGTGAGCACGCGTACGCCCGAGTCCTCGACCGTACAGGTGGCGTGCCCCCACCACGTGATCTCCACCGGCACCCCTTTGCCTCCTTCGCGCGACTCCCCGAAGCCTACGGGCAGGAGTAGGGTCGGCGGGAAACCCGGGGCGAGTGGGGAAACCCTGAGGTGAACGGGGAAGCCCGGAGCTTAGGGGGACGCCATGGGACACGCGCACGCCGCCGTCGGCCTGCCCGGTCCGATTCCGCGGGTCACCGCGATCGCCAGCCTGACACCGCTCGAGGAACTCGACGAGGAGCCGTTCCTCGTCGACTCCCGCAGCCAGTACGCGATGTGCGCCCGCTGGGCCGCCGAACGCGGCTACGTCGTCACCAGGGAGCTGCTCGTCCGGAGCTTGCGCCCCGACCACTGCGCCCTCTGGGACGGCGTGGAGGCGGGCCTCGACCTGTTCGTGGCGCCCAGCCAGCGGGTCCTGGAGCAGGCGCTGACCTCGGTCGACGAGTTCACCGCCGAGTGCGCCCGGCGCGGGGTGCGGGTGGAGACGGTGGGCCGCGCGGAACCGTCGTACGACGCCCAGATGAAGGCCCGGGTCCACCGCAGGCTGTCCATGCCGACCGCCGGCTACGACGGCCGGTGAAACAGGGCACGCCGGACGTGGTCCGACCGTTGTGACAGGGTGGGCGCAGGCCGGCCGCGGGGGTCGGGCCGGGACGTGAGGTGTGCGGGACGTGGGTGCGGTGCGTTGGCGGCCGATCGCCAGCCAGATCGGGCGGAGCGTCGCGGTGTGGGCGGTGTCGACGCTCACGATGCTGGTGCTCGCCGGCCTCCTGCCGGACTTCCGGATCCGCTCCGGTGACGGCGACAGCGCCACCCGGATCGCGGTCACCGCGGCCTTCGGGGCCGGCGCGTTCGGTCTGCTGTCGGCCCTGGTCTGGCCGGTGCTGGTCCGGCTGCTGCTGCTCGTGCCCGCCCTCGTCCTCGGCCTGCTGGTCTTCTTCCTGAACGGCGCGCTGCTGCTCGTCGCCCTGCGGCTGACCCCGGCCGACCGCCCCGAGGCGGCCCCGGAGACGGCGGTGGTGGTAGCGGCGGTGATGTCCGCCGTGGCCTCCGCGACGGGCGCGGCACTGGCCGTACGGGACGACGACGCCTATCGAAGACGGCTCTACCGGCTCGCCGACCGACGCGGCACCGCACGGCCGTTCGACGGCCCCACGACACCCGGCATGGTGTTCCTGCAGCTCGACGGCGTCGGCCACGACGTCCTGGTGCGGGCCGTGGAGAAGGGGCTGATGCCGACCGTCGCGGGCTGGCTGGGCGCAAGTCACCGGCTCACCCCCTGGCGTACCGACTGGTCCAGCCAGACCGGCGCCAGCCAGCTCGGCATCCTGCACGGCACCAACCACGACATCCCGGCCTTCCGCTGGTACGAGAAGAGCTCCGGGGAGGTCATGGTGTGCAACAGGCCGACCAGTGCCGCCGAGCTCCAGCGCCGGGCCGTCGAACACACCGGCGACGGCGGGCTGCTCACCGTCGACGGGGCCAGCCGTGGCAACCTCTTCAGCGGAGGCGCCGACGAGCAGGCCCTCGTGCTGTCCATCGCGGCCCGCCGCCGCGGCCGGGAGAACCGTTCCCGCGCAGGCTACTTCGCCTACTTCTCCGACCCCGCCAACGCCGTCCGCACCGCCCTGTCCTTCCTCGCCGAAGTGGGCCGCGAGATCGGTCAGTCCACGATGGCCAGGATGCGCAAACGGCGTCCGCGCGTGGCACGCGGCGGGCTCTACCCGTTCATCCGCGCGTTCGCGACCGTCGTGGAGCGGGACGTGGTCGTCGCCGCCGTGATGGGCGACATGCTCGCCGGCCGCACCGCCGTCTACGCCGACCTGGTCGCCTACGACGAGGTCGCCCACCACTCCGGGCCGCACAGCCGGGACGTGGAGAAGGTCCTCCAGCGCCTCGACCGCGCCGTGGCACTGATCGCGCAGGTCGCCGAACACGCGCCACGCCCCTACCGGATCGTCCTCCTCTCCGACCACGGGCAGAGCCCGGGCGAGACCTTCCGGGGACGGTACGGGCTCAGCCTCGGCGACCTCGTCCGGGCCGGCTGCGGTCTGCCCGTACCGCGCAGGGCGGAGCGCACCCACAGCGGGGCCGAGGCACGCGCCGCCGTGCGCGCCGCGCTGCGCCGGCCCGTCGAGGAGAACGGCGGCCGGCACGTCCCCCCGGGCCGCCACTCCGAACCGCTGGTGCTCGCCTCCGGGAACCTCGGGCTCATCTCCTTCCCGGACGTGCACCACCGTATGACCAAGGATGAGATCGACGCCCGCCATCCCGCGCTGCTGACCACCCTCGCCAACCATCCCGGCGTGGGCTTCGTCCTCGTCGCCAGCGAGGAGCACGGCGGGCTGGTGCTGGGCGCGCACGGCGCACAGATCCCGGTGGACGCGCTGGACGAACCGGATGAGGCGGACGGTGAACTCCTCGGTCCGCTGGCCGACTTCGGGCCCGGCGCGGCGAGCGCGGTGCGCCGTACGCACTCCTTTCCGCACACCGCCGACATCATGGTCAACTCCTGGTACGACCCCGCCGAGGGGGAGGTGCTCGCCTTCGAGGAGCAGATCGGCTCGCACGGCGGCCTCGGAGGCGCCCAGGGCAGACCCTTCCTTCTGGCACCGGTCGCGCTCTCGGCGGCGGCCGAGGAGGGGGAGGAGCTCGTCGGCGCCGAGCACATCCACCGCGTACTGCGACGCTGGCTGCGTGAGTGCAACGGGCCGCAGGTGCCGCTCAACGTCCCTGAGGACCCTTCGGGCCGGCGGGTCGCCTAGGGACCGTCGTACCGCGGGCCCCGCCGAAAAAAATCGGCTGCGCGCCCGGGCCCGCGTACCCACACTGTTCGTACTGGACCTCGCGCCTTCGCGCGTTCCGTTCTCTACGAATCCCTGGAGTACCTGCGTGCAGGCTGCCGTCACCGTCACCCCCGCCCGGATTCCGGAGCTGCTGCTCGGGCTCGCGACCGTGCGGCCCGTGTTCCTCTGGGGCGCCCCCGGCATCGGAAAGTCCTCCCTGGTAAGGGAGTTCGCCGAGTCGCTGGGACTGGAGTGCGTGAGCCTGCTCGGTACGCAACTGGCGCCGGAGGACCTGATCGGCGTACCGCAGATCCGCGACGGGCGGTCCGTGTTCTGTCCGCCGGAGGCCATCGCCCGCGACGAGCCGTACTGCCTGTTCCTGGACGAGCTGAACGCGGCCACGCCGGACGTCCAGAAGGCGTTCTACTCGCTGATTCTCGACCGGCGCATCGGCAACTACGAGCTGCCGAAGGGCTCGATCGTGATCGGCGCCGGCAACCGCGCCACGGACAACGCCCTCGCCCGGCCCATCGCCTCCGCCCTGGTCAACCGTCTCGCCCATGTCCACCTGGAGGCCTCGCCGAAGGACTGGCTGGTCTGGGCGGCGAACAACGACATCCACCCGTGGGTCGTGGACCACCTCACCGACCGGCCCGACCACCTCTGGTCCAAGCCGCCGAAGACCGAGGAGCCCTTCTCCACGCCCCGCTCCTGGCACCTGCTCTCCGACGCCCTGCACTCCTTCGGGCCCGCGCTCGACGAGGAGACCCTGAAGGTGATCGCGCACGGCGCGCTGACGCCGACGCACGCCACCGCGTTCTGCGGATACGTCAAGATCGTGCGCAGCCGGTTCGGCATCGACGCGATCATCAAGGGCGACGCGCGCTGGCCCCACCGCATCGAGGACCGCGACCTGCTCTACTACCTCGCCGAGTCGTTCCGCGGCCGCCTCGTCAAGGAACTCCCCGCCAGCAAGGGGCACATGTCGCCGAACGGCAGGGAGGCCGCGTACCGCGCCAAGTCGCTGCTCGTGCAGCTCGCCGAGATCTCGGTCGAGGTCGCGCAGAGCGTCATCGCCTCCGACGCCGACGGCAACCCCCTGCTGCCCGCCTGGTTCCTGGTCGAGGCGGCGCGGGACATGCCGCGACTGGTGGAGGCGCGCCGGTGAGCCGTGCGCGCAAGGAGGCGCAGAAGAAGAAGGACCTCGCGCGGGAGGCGTTCGAGGCCGGGCTGGCCCTCGTCAACGCCAACCCGGCGCTCGGCTCGGTGCACTTCTACACCTGCCGGGGCGAGAACTGTGTCCTCTCGCCCCGGGACGGACTGGTCCGCGTCGACTCGGACGGGGTCCTGCACGTCCACCCCACCCGGCGGGCCGACCCGGCCGAGTGGGCGTGGGCGGTCGCGCACGGTCTCATCCACCTCGGCTTCGGGCACGTCCCCGCGGCGAAGGGCGACCGCGTCCAGCCCGACCGCTACGACCTCGCTGCCCGCTGCGTCGTCGTCAACCGCTTCCTCCTCGGCTTCCCGGTCGGCACCGCCGCCGAACACCTCCCGCGCGCCTACCCCGACGGCGACGAGGAACAGATCGCCGCCCGCTGGCGGCACGCGGGCTCGATCCCGGCCGCGTTCGAGCGGTGCGGTACGGCGGGCGGCGACCCCGACCAGTGGCTCGAACCGTACGACAAGTGGGCCCCGGCGGTGCCCGACTGGCAGCTCTCCTTCGCCTCCGCCCTCACCCGCACGATGGCGACGGCGATGGACATGGCGGGCGGGCGACGTGACTCCATGGACGGCGACGCGGTCGAACTGCGGCCCTGGGAAAAGGCGTTGAGCTGGTTCGTCACCTCCTACCCGCTGCTCGGCGGGATCGCGGCCGGCATCAAACTCGTCGCCGACCTCGAACTGGTCCAGGCCCACGGCATCTCTGTCGCCGCCGTGAACGCGGAGGCGGGCGAGATCTACATCAACCCGCTGCGTCAACTGGAGGACGAGGAATGGCGGTTCGTCCTCGCCCACGAGATGCTGCACGCCGCCCTGCGCCACGGCGACCGCTGCGGTACCCGCGACCCGTACCTCTTCAACGTCGCCTGCGACTACGTCATCAACGGCTGGCTGACGGAGATGGACGTCGGCACGGCACCCGAAGGGCTGCTGTACGACGCCGAGTTGAAGGGCCTGTCCGCGGAGGAGGTGTACGACCGGATCGCGAAGGACCTGCGTCGGATGCGCCGCCTGTCCACCCTGCGCGGGAAGGGCGCCTGCGACGTCCTGGGCGCTCCGCTCGGCTCGCCGCGCGACTACGTCGACCTCGACGAGTTCTACCGGCGCGGCCTCGGCCAGGGCCTGAACCTGCACCAGCAGCACGAGCGCGGGTACCTGCCGGGCGGACTGGTGGAGGAGATCCGCGCACTCAACCATCCGCCGCTGCCGTGGGACGCCCAACTCGCCCGCTGGTTCGACGAGTTCGTCCCACGCCCGGAACCCGTACGGTCCTATGCGCGCCCCTCGCGCCGCCAGTCCTCCACCCCCGACATCCCGCGCGCGGGGCGGTACTTCCCGCCCGAGGAGATCGCCCGCTGCACCTTCGGGGTCGTGCTCGACACCTCCGGGTCCATGGACCGCGCACTGCTCGGCAAGGCGCTGGGCGCGATCGCCTCGTACGCCGGCGCACGGGACGTACCGGCGGCGCGGGTCGTGTTCTGCGATGCCGCCCCGCACGACGCGGGCTATCTGCCCGTCACCGAGATCGCCGGGCGGGTCCGGGTGCACGGACGCGGCGGGACCGTACTGCAGCCGGGCATCGACCTGCTGCACCGGGCCGACGACTTTCCGCCGGGGGCGCCCGTGTTGGTGATCACGGACGGCTGGTGCGACGTGCTGCGGGTACGGCGGGAGCACGCCTATCTGATCCCGCAGGGTGCGCGTCTGCCGTTCACCGCGCGGGGGCCGGTCTTTAGGGTGCAGTGAACCGGAAGTGGGCCGGAGTGTGATCGGATGGGGGCCACGGGGATACGCAACCCCGGCATCGGGACCGCACGCGAAAGGAAGAACCGTGGCTACCACGCGCTCTGCACACACCGTCTGGGAAGGCAACCTGCTGGAGGGCAGCGGTGTCGTCACCTTCGACTCCTCCGGGGCCATCGCCGAGCAGCCCGTGACGTGGGCCTCCCGCGCCCAGGACGCGAACGGCAAGACCAGCCCGGAGGAGCTGATCGCCGCCGCCCACTCCAGCTGCTTCTCGATGGCGTTCTCGCACGCCCTGGCCGGCGCCGGAACCCCGGCGACCAAGCTCCTGACCTCGGCCGACGTCGTCTTCCAGCCGGGTGAGGGCATCACCGGCATCCACCTCACCGTGGAGGGCACCGTGCCTGGCATCGACGAGGACGCCTTCGTCGCCGCCGCCGAGGACGCCAAGGCGAACTGCCCGGTCAGCAAGGCCCTGACCGGTACGACGATCACCCTGTCGGCGAAGCTCGCCTGACGTTCGCTCACATCCCTGCCGCGCACCTCGGTCCGAGGTGCGCGGCAGCGGCGTTTCCGGGGTATCTCAAAGGAGGGGCCCGGAGAAAGGATCGACAACAAGGCACTCGGTTCTTTGGTGGAGGGCGGGAAGCGTCCTGGCGGAAGGGGACAGCTGTGGCACGTGCGGTCGGGATCGATCTGGGGACCACGAACTCGGTGGTGGCCGTACTGGAGGGCGGTGACCCCACCGTCGTCGCGAACGCCGAGGGGGCGAGGACCACACCGTCCGTCGTGGCCTTCGCGAAGAACGGTGAGGTACTCGTCGGCGAGGTCGCCAAGCGGCAGGCCGTGACGAACGTGGAGCGCACGGCCCGCTCCGCCAAGCGCCATATGGGCGACGGGGACTGGCGGTTCCCCGAACAGGGGTCCGTCGACGGCACCCGCTACCGCGCCCAGGAAATCTCCGCGCGCGTGCTGCAGAAGCTGAAGCGGGACGCGGAGGCGTATCTCGGCGAGGACGTCTCGGACGCGGTGATCACCGTGCCGGCCTACTTCGACGACTCCCAGCGGCAGGCCACCAAGGAGGCCGGGGAGATCGCCGGCCTGAGGGTGCTGCGGATCATCAACGAACCGACCGCCGCCGCCCTCGCGTACGGCCTCGACCGGGGCGAGGAGCACACCGTGCTCGTCTTCGACCTGGGCGGCGGCACCTTCGACGTGTCCCTCCTCGAGATCGGCGACGGGGTCATCGAGGTCAAGGCGACCAACGGCGACACCCGGCTCGGCGGCGACGACTGGGACCAGCGGATCGTCGACCATCTCGTCAAACGCTTCAAGGGGCAGCAGGGCATCGACCTCGCGGCCGACAAGATGGCGCTGCAACGGCTGCGCGAGGGCGCCGAGAAGGCGAAGATCGAGCTGTCGAGCGCCTCCGAGACGAGCATCAACCTGCCCTACATCACCGCCTCCGCCGAGGGGCCGCTGCACCTCGAGGAGAAACTGACCCGCTCCCAGTTCCAGGAGCTCACCGCGGACCTGCTCGACCGCTGCAAGAAGCCCTTCAGCCAGGCGATCAAGGACGCCGGTGTGCAGCTCTCCGCGATCGACCGGGTGATCCTGGTCGGCGGCTCGACCCGGATGCCCGCCGTCACCGAACTCGTCAAGGAACTCACCGGGAAGGAACCGCACAAGGGCGTCAACCCGGACGAGGTGGTCGCGCTGGGCGCCACCCTCCAGGCGGGTGTCATCCGCGGCGACGTGAAGGACGTCCTGCTGCTCGACGTCACCCCGCTGTCCCTCGGGATCGAGACCAAGGGCGGCATCATGACCAAGCTCATCGAGCGCAACACCACGATCCCCACCCGGCGTTCGGAGATCTTCACGACGGCCACCGACAACCAGCCCTCGGTCGGGATCCAGGTCTATCAGGGTGAACGTGAAATCGCCGCGTACAACAAGAAGTTGGGCGTCTTCGACCTCACCGGGCTGCCGCCGGCCCCGCGCGGGGTGCCGCAGATCGAGGTCGCCTTCGACATCGACGCCAACGGGATCATGCACGTCTCGGCGAAGGACCTGGCCACCGGCCGGGAACAGAAGATGACCGTCACCGGCGGATCAGCGCTTCCCAAGGACGACATCGACCGTCTGATGCGCGAGGCCGAGCAGTACGCCGACGAGGACCGTCGCCGCCGGGAGGCGGCGGAGACGCGCAACCAGGCCGAGCAACTTGTGTATCAGACCGAGAAGTTCGTGCGGGACAACGAGGAGCGGGTGCCGGCGGAGACGAAGTCGGAGGTTGCCTCGGCTGTCGCCGAGGTGAAGGGGTTGTTGTCCCAGGAGACCGATGTCAGCGTGTTGCGGGCGGGGGTGGAGAAGCTGGCGGCTGTCAGTCAGCGGATGGGGCAGGCCATGTATGCGCAGGCTCAGCAGGAACCGTCGCCTCAGGAGGCTTCTGCGGAGGAGGAGGGGGTTGTGGAGGCGGAGATTGTTGATCACGAGCGGGAAGGGGAGGGGGGTGGGGGCGGGAAGGGGCCCGGGGTGTAGGTGCGGGGTGCGGGGGCGTTGTGGCTGGTCGCGCAGTTCCCCGCGCCCCTGAAAGAAGGGCGCGAAGCGCCCCCTTTCACGGCTTGCGGGCCACGCCCGCGTACACCGGGACTATTCCCTCTGCCTGGGCCGCTACGTCCTCCGGGTCCGGGCGCCAGCCGTACACCGGGATGACGCCGGGGCCCAGTAGTTCCAGGCCGTCGAAGAAGCGGTGGAAGTCGGTGAGCGCGCGGGGGTAGAACGGGGTGCCGCTGCGCCGGAAGTGTTCGGCCGCCTTGGTGATGGCCTCGGGGCTGAGGTCCGGGGTGACCTGGGAGAGGATCAGACAGCTGCCCGGGGCGAGCGCGTCGACGTACTTCTTCAGCAGGCCGTACACGTCGTCGCCGTCGGTGTCGTCGCCGAGGTAGTGGGTCAACGCGACCAGCGACAGCGCGACGGGCCGGGTGAAGTCGAGGGACTCGCCGGCCAGGCGCAGGATCGTCTCGGGGTCGCGGGCGTCGGCGTGCACGTAGTCGGTCGTGCCCTCGGCGGTGCCGTGCAGCAGCGCCTGGGCGTGCCGCAGGACGATCGGGTCGTTGTCCGCGTACACCACCTTGGACTCGGGGGCGACGCTCTGGGCCACCTGGTGCAGGTTCGGCTCGGTGGGGATGCCCGTGCCGATGTCGAGGAACTGGCGGATACCGGCCTCGGCGGCCGTACGCGTCGCCCGTTGCATGAACCGGCGGTTGGCCCGCGCGCCGCGCAGCACCGTGCCGTCGACGGCGAGGATCCTGCGAGCCAGTTCCTCGTCCACCGGGTAGTTGTCCTTGCCGCCGAGCCACCAGTCGTAGACCCGGGCGGGGTGGGGTCTGCTGGTGTCTATCCGGGTGGGCGCGCCCTCTGGTGCGGTCATGCGGTGTGTGCTCCTCAAGTCCCTTACGTACGTTGTGCGTCGCTGCGGTGGAGTCGCGGATCAGTAGCCGTCGCGGTACTCGGCGATGATCTCCTTGGTGCGCTGGGCGGACGCGGCACCGGCCGTCATGTGGTCCAGTACCTCCAGGTGCGAGGCGACCTCCCGGCGGGAGTCCAGATACAGCGCGCCGGTCAGGTACTCGGTGTAGACCATGTCGGGCAGTTCCGGCTCGGCGAAACGGAACAGCTCGAAGGGCGCGGACGTGCCCGGATGCGGGCCGTCCCTGAACTCGGCCACCTGGATGGTGACATGGCCGCTCTCCGACGCGTCGAGAAGTCGGTCCAGTTGGTCGCGCATGACCTTGCCGTCGATGCTCACGGGCCGGCGCAGCACCGTCTCGTCGACGATGACCCAGAGGTGGGGCGGGTGTTCGCGGGTGAGGAGCTTCTGCCGGGCCATGCGCAGCGACACATGCCGCTCGACAGCCTCGGGGCCCGTGTGCCCGATCGTCCCGGCCTCCATGACCGCCCGCGCGTACTCCGAGGTCTGCAACAGGCCGGGTACGAAGTGCGGTTCATAGGAGCGGATCAGCCGGGCGGAGCCCTCCAGGCTCACATGCAGACTGAACCAGTCCGGCAGGACGTCGGAGAAGCGCTGCCACCAGCCGGGCTCGTTCGCCTCCTCGGCCAGGTCCACGAACGTGGCCACTTCGTCCTCGGGCACGCCGTACGCGGTCAACAGCACGTGTACGTACGGGATTTTGAGGGAGACCTCGGCCATCTCCATCCGCCGTACGGTCGCCGACGCCACGCGCAGAACCCGCGCGGCCTCCTCCCGCTTCAGCCCGGCCGCCTCGCGGAGCTCCTGGAGCCGTCTCCCGAGCACCACTTGGCCCACGGTGGGCGCAGCCCGCCGCTCACTCACGCCACGCCTCCCCTACGCGCCGAAGTATCGCGAGCAGTGTGTCACGTTCCGCTGTCGCCCTGACAGGTTCGAGCCACGGGGATTGCTCGGAAGGTATCCGCCCGCGGCAGTGGGCCGGTCTTCGCAGCGACCCGGAAAAACCTCCTGACCTGGGCCGGAACGCTCTGTCTGTGGGACGCTGGGAGGGCACCCCACATCAGGGAAGGAGCGTGGTCATGCCCGTCGAACCGCTGTCGCAGAAGGAGATCGAGGACCGGCTGGCGGAACTGCCGGGCTGGACGCTCGACGGAGACCGGATCGCCCGCTCGTACCGTCTCGGCTCGCACTTCGCCGCTACGGCGCTGGTCATCCACATCGCCCAGGTCCAGGAGGAGCTGGATCACCATTCGGACCTCACCCTCGGGTACAACACGGTGTCACTCACCGTGAACACCCACAGCGTGGGTGGTGCTGTCACCCGCCTCGACTTCGAGCTCGCGCGCAGAGTCGAGGATCTCGCACCGGGCCATGGGGCGAGCTGACCGGGCCGCGGGAGGGGGATCGTGCTGGACTACAGCCAGGAGGCGGAGCGGTACGACGCCTCGCGCGGCGGTGAGCCGAGGGCGGCGGCCGCCGCGGAGGCCGTGCTGAGCCTCGTACCCGAGGAAACGCGCAGTCTGCTCGACGTGGGATGCGGTACGGGCATCGTGACCCGGCGCCTCGCGGTGGCGCGGGCCGGGATGCGGGTGACGGGCGTCGACCTGACCGACGCGATGGCCAGGAGAGCCGTCGTCCGCCTCCCCGGTGCTGTCGTGCTTGCCGACAGTCGTCACCTTCCCTTCCCGGACGGCGGGTTGGACGCGGTGACCAGTGTGTGGCTGCTGCATCTCGCCGGGCGGGCCGAGGACGTCCGGGCCATCATCGGGGAGTGCGCCCGGGTGTTGCGGCCGGGCGGGGTGTATGTCACCACCGTCGACAAGGGTGCCTCGCACAACGTGGGCAGTGACATCGACGCCGTTCTCGCCTCGCGTCCATGGCGTGCGGCGCCGGACGCGGCTGCTGTGGTCGACGCGCATGCCCTCGCGCACGGGCTGGTGGCGGCCGGGGAGGCGCGGTTCCGGGGGCGCGGGCAGGGACGCAGTCCCCGGCGGGCCGTCGCCGACCTGCGGCGCGGGTGGTTCATGACGTTACCGCCGGGCGACCCTCTGGCCGACGGCTTCGCCGCGCGTCTGGAGGCACTGCCCGACCAGGACCGGCCCCGCCCGGACCCGGTGTTCACCCTGCGGGCGTACCGGAAACCGGTCGCCGTCCCGCACACGCGCCGGGCCTCAGATACCGAACCGCAGGGAGCGCCGCAGCAGATCGAGGGTCTCGTCGGCCCAGGCGAGCACGTGCAGTCCTGAAGTGAGGTTCCCCGGTGGGTGGTTGATGAGGGTGTCGCGTCGGACCAGCCTCTCGAAGTCCACCAGGACCGGGTCCTGACGGGGTGTCACACCGTCGGGCCGGAAGAACGGGACGCCGGCCAGACGCATCACGTTCACGATCTCCTGCGCGATGATGCCGTAGCCGACGGTCGTCGGGTGCACGCCGTCCAGGGAGAACACACCGCCGTCGATACGGCGTTGACCGTCGCTGGTCAGGAAGTGGGTGTTGGGCACCGGATCGAGCGCGCGCAGCGCGGAGGGCATGGGATACGGCTGCCACCAGGGCGGTCGCGCGAGCGGGTCCTCGATGTAGCGGCGGGAGCCGAGCCGGTCGAGCACTGCCACGATCTCCAGCAGATACCAGTCCTTCTTGTCGCCGCCGGCCCCGGCCGCGGTGCCGTCTCGCGCCTGCCGGACCACATCGGCGATCGCGTAGTTGTAGCCGTCGATGGCGGCGTCGATCTCGCGCGCCTGCTCGCCGGTGAGATGCGGGTCCTCGGTGGGGTCGAAGTCGCGATCGGTGATCCACGGCCGGGTGTAGTACGGGAAGTACGAGGAACCCCGCTCCATCTTGACGGAGACGCCACGGGCGATCGGGGCGATCGTCACGTGGGGGACCGTGCACCAGATGACGTGCCGGGCCTTGATCGTGTGCACGGCGGCGGCGACCTTCTCCAGTTCGCTACTGAAGTGCTCGACCTGCCAGACGGTGAACTTCGCCTTGGCGTCGAGGTCCTCGAAGGCATTGTTCTCTCCGTCGCTCAGGACGTACTTGAGATCCAGCACCGACCCCAGCGCGTTGTTGGCCCCGAGGAACACGACGAGTGTCTCGATGCCGTGGTCCGGATCCATGCCCTGGCCCACGTCCTCGCCGAGGCGGGCGGCCGCGGTGAACTGGGTGAGAGCGCCGTCGGGAGGGGCCGGCAGTACCCGCAGGGCGGCCAGGTCGTCGGCATGACCGACGGTCTGCCGCAGCAGGTTGTCCGTGGGGTTGGCGAGCCGCTTGACGCACACGGCCGCGGTCTTGTCCAGCGCGTCCCTGAGGTCCCAGCCGAAGATCCCGAGATTGTGGTTGATGGCCGTGGCACTGGGCAGAACGCTGCCGGGTCCCCGCTCCCAGTAGTCCTCGGCCTTGTCCATGGACCGCCGGGCGTGCAGCAGCGCGGGAACGGTCTCCCACCAGTCGACGTCGCGCCCGAAGCGTGCTTCGAGGTCACGCAGAAACATCTCGATGTTGAACGGGAGGCCGCCGAACCCGTCGTATCTGGGGAAGCGGAACCTGTCCGCCCACCCCAGTTCGTGGGCGATGATCGCCGGATACGACAGGTCGGTGTTGAAGATCGCTCCGCTCTGGAACCCATGCGTGAGCGAGTCACCGATGGTGACCAGCCGATGCGTGGGGCGGGAAGCGGACTTCCATGGTGGATCGAACCCGATCCCCAGTCTCGGGTCCTGCTCCGGCGTTCGTGGGATCGGGCCGCCGGGTGTCGTGGTGCTCATGAGGCTCCACCTACAGAAAAGCCCAGAAGAAAGAACTGCGTTTCGCCCGACGGGCGAGAGGAATCCGCGCTACCCCGGCAACTCGCGCCGCACGGGTGGCGACAGCAGAACAGCACCGCTCTCTTCTCCGAGAGGTATCCGTTCGTTTCGTCGTTCACGAAAGAGGATTCCATCGTGCCGCACCCCTCTGAGCACCGCAAACGCAGAATTCCGACCGCCGTGGCGGCCGTCGCGCTGGTCGCGGGCGGCCTCACCGCCTACGGCAACGCCGGTACCGCCGAGGCAGCCACCGCCCGTCAGGTCGAGGCGCTCGACCGGGGTGTCGTCAGCGTGCACACCGACAGCGGGAACCTGGTCAGCTGGCGCTGGCTCGGCACCGATCCGAACGACGTGTCCTTCAACCTGTACCGGGCGGGTACGAAGGTCAACTCGACGCCGGTCACCGGCTCCACGAACTATTTCCACTCGGGGGCGCCGGCCCAGGCCGACTACACGGTCCGTGCGGTCGTCGGCGGCGTGGAACAGGCCGACTCCGTCCACGCGATCCAGTTCCGCACCGGATACAAGGACGTGCCGATCACCCCGCCCGCCGGCGGCACGACTCCCGACGGGGTCGCCTACACCTACGAGGCGAACGACGCGTCGGTGGGCGATCTGGACGGTGACGGCGCGCTCGACTTCGTACTGAAGTGGCAGCCCACCAACGCCAAGGACAACTCCCAGTCGGGGTACACCGGCAACACGATCGTCGACGGGATCAAGCTCGACGGCACGCGGTTGTGGCGGATCGACCTGGGGCGCAACATCCGCTCGGGCGCGCACTACACGCAGTTCCAGGTGTACGACTACGACGGCGACCGCAAGGCGGAGGTCGCCATGAAGACGGCGGACGCCACGGTCGACGGGACGGGCGCGCTCATCGGCAACTCGTCGGCGGACTACCGGAATTCCAGCGGATACGTGCTCTCCGGGCCCGAGTATCTGACCATGTTCAACGGGCAGACCGGCAAGGCGATGGGGACGGTCGACTACGTCCCGGCGCGCGGCACGGTCTCGTCGTGGGGCGATTCCTACGGCAACCGGGTCGACCGATTCCTCGCCGGCACCGCCTACTTGGACGGTGCCCGCCCCTCGCTGATCATGGCGCGCGGCTACTACACGCGTACCGTGCTGGCCGCCTGGGACTGGCGGAACGGGGCGTTCACGCGCCGCTGGACCTTCGACTCCAGCTCCTCCACCAACAGCGGCAAGGGGTTCGACGGCCAGGGCTCGCACAGCCTGTCCGTCGGGGACGTCGACGGGGACGGCAAGGACGAGATCGTCTACGGGGCGATGGCCGTCGACGACAACGGCAACGGGCTGTGGACGACGAGGACCGGGCACGGTGACGCCCAGCACCTCGGCGACCTGGACCCGGCACACGCGGGACTGGAGTACTTCAAGGTGTCGGAGTCCGCCTCCCAGCCGGCCGAGCTGTACATCAACCCGGCCAACGGCACGGTCAGTTGGAGCCTAGCCGCCTGCTGCGACAACGGCAGAGGGGTCGCCGGGGACATCTGGGCGGGCAATGACGGGGCGGAGGTCTGGTCGGCATCGGACTCCTCGATCCGTGACGAGGGCGGTGCGGCCAAGGGCCGCGAGCCGTCCTCCGTCAACTTCCTGTCCTGGTGGGACGGCGACCCGGTGCGCGAACTCCTCGACGGTACGCACATCGACAAGTACGGCACGTCCTCCGACACCCGCCTGCTGACCGGCGCCTCCGTCCACTCCAACAACAGCACGAAGGCCACCCCGGCCCTCTCCGGCGACCTCTTCGGCGACTGGCGCGAGGAAGTCGTCTGGGCGACGAGCGACAACACGGCCCTGCGCATCTACTCGACGCCGATCGAGACGACGACGAAGATCACCACCCTGCTGCACGACACGATGTACCGCACGGGAATCGCCTGGCAGAACACTGCATACAACCAGCCCCCACACCCCAGCTTCTTCATCGGCAACAACATGCCGACAGCACCGAGGCCTACGGTGTACACGCCGTAGCGACCGACACGGCAACGGTGGCCGCGCCCGTCCGGCACGACCACCGTTTCGTGTCCTCAGCACCCGTCGATCAGCTGAATCCGCCGGAGAAGTCACTGTTGAGCTGAGCGGAACAGATGTTGTAACTGCCCTTGGCCCGACCGGTCTTGGTCTTCCCGTCGATCGTCACGGAACACTGGACGTCTCCGCCTCCCGTGAGCTGTGCGGAGACCTGGTAGTAGAGGGCGTCCTCGTCGACGGTCAGCGTCTTCGTCATGGGCAGCCGACTGCCGTCCAGGTTGGTGCCGTCACTGCCGTAGGTGATGTCCACGCCGTTGGGAGCCGAGCCCCAGACCTTGAACACGGCCTTCCCCTCGGGGGCCGCCGGCGGGTCCTGCTTCTTGGGCGCCACCTCGACCTTGGTCGTCTCGGTGACGGTCACCGTGGGTGCGGGTTCCGCCGCGATCTTGGTGTTCGCTTCGACGGTCTTCGTGACGGTGGGCGCCGGCTCGGCGCTCGTCTTCTCCGTGCCGTCGCCCCCGGCGGACCCGATGACGATGCCCACGACCAGGATGAGAGCCCCGACGGGGATGAGAACGCGCTTACGGGCCCAGCCGGGAACCCGCGATGGTGGCGGGGGCGCCGAATACGGAGGCTGGTGCGGAGGCGGCGGTGGAGGCTGCTGGAACGACATGGTTTCCCCCATGGCTGGTTCGTGGAGGGGTGACCGTATCGGGTGTTGTAGAGAAACTGTTAGAGGTGTGCGAGAGATGGCCGGTGGGCGTGCGCGCCGCCTGGCGCACGCCCACCGGGGTGTGTCAGGCGACCGTGCAGGTCCGGTCGCCCAGTTTGAACGTGGTCGGTTTGCCGTTGGTGCCCGACCAGCTTCCCGTGAAGCCGAAGCTCACCGATGAGCCCGCCGTCACGTTCGCGTTCCAGTTCACGTTCTTCGCCGTCACCGCCGCGCCCGACTGGGTGAACTCGGCGTTCCAGAGCTGAGAGACGGTCTGGCCGTTCGGGAAGGACCAGCCAAGTGACCAGCCGTTCCAGGTGGTTGTGCCCGTGTTGCTGAGCTGCACGTCCGCCTGGAAGCCGCCCGCCCACTCACTGGTGACCTTGTACGTCACCGCGCAGGCCCCTGCGGGAGGCGGGGTGGGAGTCGGGGTGGGAGTCGGCGTCGGGGTGGGTGTCGGTGTCGGGTCCGTGCCCCCGCCGCCTCCGCCCCCGCTCGTGTCCGACGAATCCCCGTAGATGACACCGCGCCCGTTCGTCGACACGTACACGCGCCCGTACACCCGCGGGTCACCGGTGATCGCGTCACCCGTCCAACCCCACTGGTGGGCATCGTCGTTGATACGCGTCCAGCTCGCGCCCTTGTCCGTCGAGCGGAAGATGCCGCGTACGCCGGCGATCTTCGCGCTCGTGTAGAGGGTCTGGTACGACGCCCCTGCCGCCGCCTTGCCGAAGCCGATCGTGTCGGCCTGCTCGACGTTGGACAGCTTGGTGAACGTCGTACCGCCGTCCGTCGAGTGCCACAGGCCGTACGCGCCGTCCGCCGCGCCGCCCGCCAGCCAGATGTCGCCCTTCGTGCCCGGCAGCGCCTTGAAGCGCACGGTGTCGCCGACCGGGAGGCCGGTGGCAGCCGACGCGGTGAAGGTCGCCCCGCCGTCCGAACTCACGTAGAACTTGCCCGACTTGAAGCCGTAGAACGTCTTCGGGTCCACCCGGTCCGACTCGACGATCGCGCCCGCCGGGATACCCGACGACGCCGACCACGACGTACCGAAGCCCGTCGCGTACTGCACTCCCGTCCCCGCAGGGCTCCACACGAACCGGCTGCCGTCCGAGGCCGACGCGATGGTGCCGCCGCCCGAGACGCCCGAAGGGTCGCTCCCCGCGAACCAGTTGGCCCCGTTGTCCGTCGAGAACGCGACATGCGGACCCGAGTCCAGGTTGCCCACGCGGGCCACGATCCCCGGGTTGGTCTCCGCGTAGTCCAGGCTCGTGGTCGTGGTGAAGGTCGGTGAAGTGAACATCATCGAGGGAACCTTGGTGAGATCCGTGTGCCGGAACCCCCCGATGTCACCGAGCCCGCTGAGCAGCACCGCCCCGCCCGACGGGGGAGCGGCCAGGTCGAGGACCGCCGTCTCCTCCAGGCCCTGGACCATCGGCTTGATGGCGAACTGGCTGCCGCTGTCCCAGTTGGTGAGGTTCTCGGTGCCGTAGATCGTCGCACCCGTTCCGTACATCATGCGGTTCGAGTTGAACGGGTCGATCTCCAGCGCCTCCGTCATCCACCCCAGTTTCGGCGACTGTTCGGGCGGCGACGGGTTCGCGCCGAAGGTCAGCCACGGGGAGGACGAGATGTCCATCGTGAAGCGGTTCGCGCGGTTGGGGTACGAGGTGTAGTCCCAGGCCTTCGTCCAGGTGCCGCCGCTGTCCGAGGAGCGGAAGAGCTGGGTGTCCGGCCACCACGAGCTGTACGCCGTAGCCATCACGGTGCCCGGCTTCTGCCGGTCGATCGTCAGACCGCTGAAGCCGTAGTAGGTGTCCGCCTCCGCGACCGGGCTGATGTTCGTCCAGGTGCCGGTGGCCGTCGCGTACCGCCACAACTGGCCCTTGCCGCCGTCGTAGGGGCCGCCCTTGTCGCTGTACGGCAGGTAGAGGTAGCCGTTCTTCGCGTCGAGGACGCCCTTGTGAGCCAGATAGCCGGTGGGCTGTCCGGCCAGCCGCGACCAGGTCGCGCCCGCGTCCGTCGAGCGGTACACCGCGTTGTCCTTGTCGGCCACCCCGACATAGATCGTGCGGGTCGCGTTGCCCGCCGTACCCGTCGACTCGTCGAAGGTGACCCACACGATGCCCTGGTTGTCGCTGGCGTACCCGCTGGTGTCGGTCGGATCCTGCGCGTAGTTGCCGACGTTGGGGAAGTTCGCCACCTGCGCCCAGGTCGCCCCCGAGTCCGTCGACCGCCACAGCCCTTTGCCGCTGGGCGCGCCCAGATACAGCACGCTGTTCCGGTTCGGGTCGACGGCGAGCCGCTCACCCATGCCCCGGCCGGGCATGTTGCCGCCCAACTTGAAGGGCAGATCAGCCCGTTGCCAGCTCGCGCCCCGGTCACCCGACCTCAGCACGGCCCCGTTTCCGGGGTCCCAGCTGTTCGTGTACGTGCCGACAGCCGCGTACACCTTGTTCGGGTCGACGGAGTCGGAGGCGAGGCTGACGACCCCGGTGTGGCCCCAGCGGTCCCAGCTCACCGAGTCCGTCAGTGGGGTCCACGTCTTCGTCGACTCCTGCCAGCGGTAGGCGCCGCCGATGTCCGTACGGGCGTACGCCAGGTTCTTCTCGGTGCGGTTGAAGACGATGCCGGGGACGAAGCCGCCGCCGTCGATCCGGGCGTTCTTCCAGGTGTACGTGTCCGCCGCGAGCGCCACTTCCGGAGCGCTGGAGGCGGAGGAGGCGGACTGCGCGGCGAGTGCGAGTGGGGTGCCCGCCAACAGGCCTGCGGCCAGGGCCATTACGGCCGTGAGGATGGGAGTTCTTCGCATGGGGGTCCTCTCCGGATGGGGGAGTCAGGGAAGGCCTGTGGGTAAGCGCTTTCCATGCGGCGCGAGAGTTGCCGGGCGACCCCCAGTGCGGTGGGGGCCGCCCGGCCGGGTGGTCCCGTCGTCCGGTGACGAGACCGCGTACGCGGAGCTTTCAAGCGGTTCCTTGGAACGGGCGGTGCCTGCCGCGCCCCAAAGGGGCGCGGGGCTGTATCCGATATGCGGCTCCGCCGCGTGAGCGCGACCAGCCACAACAGACCGGCAGCCGAACACTGCCCAACCCGCGGAGCGCCTGGCGGGGGCTATTCCAGTAGCTCCGCGTACGAACCCATGGCGAGGGCGATGTCCGCCTGGGCCCAGAACCGGTGATAGGTGAACGAGGGCGCGGCGCCGCCCGCCAGGTACGCCTCGATCTTCGACCAGTTGGGGTCGTTCTTGTAGAAGGAGCGGAGCGAGGCGAACGTCGACGACGAGTTGATCGTGTCGCCGTTCGGCATCTTCCCCGTCCAGCCCGACGGCACATAGACACCGTCGTCGAAGCGGTTGTAGTCCGCTCGGGTCTCCGGGACGGCGATGCCCAGGGAGTCCTGGTAGTTGGACCACATGCCGTCGAGGAGCGCCTTCGCCGTCGTCGCCGCCTCGGTGTCACCGGAGCGGTCGGCGTAGTACGTCAGCGTCTTGGCGTACGCGGCCGCCACCCCCACGTCGTTGGTGTAGTCGACCACCGAGACGTGAAGTCCCGCGTTGGCACCCGGAGTTGTGGCGTTCCAGGTGTCGGGGGAACCCGACCACTGGAGCGTCGCCGGGAAGCGGTAGGTGCCGTCCGGGTTGATGGTCGTCTTGGACAGCGCCCAGTCGACCCACTTGTCCAGGACGCTCTTCGCCGCCGCGTTGCCCGTCTGCTGGTAGTACTCGGCGACCCGCTCCATGGACCACGCCTGGAAGCCGAACCACTGGTTGGACGGCGGGTCGTGGTACACCGGAGCCTCGTCGTAGTACATGCCGTAGAAGGTCGGCACACCGGCCGGCGGGGTCGCGTAGCGGCCCGCCCAGCTGTTGGTCGCGCCGCCCGCGATGGCACCCTCGTTGGACTGGAGCCAGCGGTAGAACTCGATCTGTCGGCCCAGCGACTTCGACCAGTCCGCCTGCCCTGTCGCCGACTTGGGCTTCAGATCGGCGTACGAGCTGAGCGCGTAGGCGGCCAGCGGGTTCTGGTAGCCGCCGTGCGTGTGGCTGGAGCCGATGCGCCAGGCCCAGCCCGCCGAGGTGTCGGTCGCGCCGCCCCACGCGTAGTACCAGGACAGCAGATAGTGCGAGGCGTCCTTGCCGGTACCGGCGGCACAGGCCGTCGGGCCGACACAGTTGCCTATCTTCTTGAAGTACTTGTCGTACATGGCGTAGCGCAGATAGTCGCCCATCTTCGCCGCCTTGCCGACGGTCGTGGAGACGTCGGCGCCCTTGCCCTGCTGCTTCGCCCAGACGTCCGCCCAGTACGCGGCCTGCACGGCACGTGCGTCGGCGTCCGGCGCGTTGGTGAACTTCCACTGCTTGGCGTACGACGCGTCGCCGGTGAACAGGTCCAAGTACCCGTTCGTACCGCCGTACTTGAAGGCGTCGCAGGTCGGCTGCGGAACCGTCTCCCACACCGACTCCTGCGCGCCGCGCTGGAAGGTGTTGATGTACGAGGGTCCGGTGTCCGTCGGGCCCGCCTCGCACTTGCCGGGCGAGTTGCCGTAGCCGTACACGTTGTCGACGTCCTGGAGCCAGTGCATACCGTAGACATCATCCGTGCCGTACGCGCTCTTCAGCTCGGCCGCGATCGGGTCGGAGCCGACCGAGACCCCGGTGTCCAGCTTGGCCGGGTACTGGCTCGGCAGGTCCTGCTCGGGGGCGTACGTCGCCGGCTTCGAGGCGTTGTAGAAGGAGTTGGTCGGCTGGTCGGCGTGGGTGGGGATCATGTACTGCTCCATGATCGACCAGGCGCCGTTGAACTTGCTCCAGTCGCCCGTCACCTTGCCGTACATGGCCTGCAGCCACAGGAGGTAGCTGTACGCCTCCGACGTGGTCTCGTGGCCCTGGTCCGGCGCCTCGACGATCAGCGTCTCGACCGAGTGGTAGGGGATGCCCTCGGGGGAGAAGTAGCCGCTCGCCGGGTTGGTGATCTTGCCGTAGAGGTCCAGGAACCGGGCGTCGTACACCTTCGAGGCGGCCAGCTCGGTGACGGTGACCGTCGCCTTGGCGTGGCCGGTGGCCGTCGAGTCGAAGGCCGCCGATCCGGTGCCCGTCGCGTTGGCGGTGATCGTCACCTTCTGCGCCGTGTTCCAGTTGGCCGGCGTGAAGGTGAGCGAGGCGCCGCCGGTCACCGACAGGCCCGTGTTGCCGCTCGCCCGAGACGTCGTCACGGTCACGTTCGCGTTCGGCTGCGTCGACAACTTGATGTCGTAGGTGGCCGACTTGCCCTGCTGGACGCCGAGTTGGGTCGGCACGGCGACCACGGCGGGACCCGAGGCGACCGTGATGCCGACCGGCGTGGACGGCGCCGAGGCGCCCAGGCTGTCGTACGCCTTCGCCAGCAGCGAATGACTGCCCACGGCGAGCGCAGTGGCCGAGTAGGTGTACGGCGCGGACGTGTCCGTGCCGAGCAGCGTGGTGTCGTCGTAGAACTCGACCTTGGTGATGGTCGCGTTGTCGGCCGCCGCGGCCGTGGCCGCCATCGGCACCGCGGTGCCCTGCGTGTAGACCGCGCCGGCGGTCGGGCTGGTCAGCACGGTGACCGGCGGCTGGTGGGCCCCGGCGCAGGTCGTCCCGTTGATCGCGAACGAGGTCGGCGCCGCGTTGGCACCGCTGTACGTGAACTGCCCGCCGGTGCTGACGGCCGCGCCGGCGGCGATCGTCGCGTTGTACGTCGCGCTCTGCACGGTGACCGTCTGGCCGGACTGGGACCAGGTGCCGTTCCAGCCGTTGCTGAGCTTCTGGTTGCCGGCGTAGGCGTACGTCAGTGTCCAGCCGTTGATGACATCCGTACCGCGGTTGGTGATCGTCAGATCCGCGGTGAACCCGGAGCCCCAGTCATTGGTCTTGTAGTCGACGCTGCACTGGACCGCCGCCGCCTGGGCGGGAGTCGATCCGGTCGCGAGCAAGGTCAGGGGGAGAGCGAGGGCCGCCACGACAGCGGTCCAGAACCGCCGCGCGGCGCGGCGTCGGAGTTGGGGGCGCATGGTGCTGGTTCCTCCTAGTGGCTCGGAGGTGCTCGTGGAGATGTGGGGAGGAGCAACAAGCCTTGAACCAGTGGGAGCGCTCCCATATTGAAGACAGGCGTGTCAAGGGTCAAGGTGTTTGAAGACTCGAATTGATTCGACGACGACATCTGATGGAAACACGTCAACCCCCCTGTCCTTTGCCGTCACTTGGCGCTAACTTCGTTGACACCAGTGGGAGCGATTCCGTCAGTCGACGCGTCCGTCCGACGCGCCCGATCTGCAAGGAGTCGCTCATGCGACACCCTCCGCGTTCAGGTCTTTTAGTCGTGCTCGGCGCTGCCGCCGCCCTTGTGGGCACCGCGGTCGTACCGGTCGTCACGGCGTCGGGAGCCACCCCCGCGTGCACGGTGGAGTACTCGGTCACCAGTACGTGGGACACCGGCTTCCAGGGTTCCGTCAACATCACCAACAACCGGGCGGCGCTCAGTAGTTGGAGTCTCACCTTCGATTTCGGCGCCGGTCAGAAGCTCACCCAGGGCTGGAACGCCAAGTGGTCCCAGTCCGGCACCACCGTCACCGCGGCCAACGAGAGCTACAACGGCTCGTTGGGCACGGGCGCGAGCGTCGGCGCGGGGTTCATCGCCTCCCGGTCCGGGAGCAATCCCGTACCGGCGTCGTTCAAGCTCAACGGGACCACCTGCAACGTGGACGCGGAGCCGACCCCGACCCCGACTCCACAGCCCACCGACCCGCCGGCCCCCGAGGCCGGAGCACCCGCTCTGCACGTGTCGGGCAACAAACTCGTCGACTCCGGCGGCGCCACCCGGCGACTTCTCGGCGTCAACCGCTCCGGCGGCGAGTTCGCGTGCGTCCAGGGCAACGGCATCTGGGACGGTCCGGTCGACGACGCCTCGGTGAAGGCGATCGCCGACTGGAAGGTCAACACCGTACGCATCCCCCTGAACGAGGAGTGCTGGCTGGGCCTTTCCCACATCAAACCGGAGTACGCGGGCGCCAACTACACCGCCGCCGTCAAGAGCCTCGTGGCGAAGGTGAAAGCGCACGGCATGACGCCGATCGTCGAACTGCACTGGTCCTGGGGCCAGTACACGGGCAACTCGGCCGGCTGCTCCGACGTGCACGCGAGCTGCCAGAAGCCGATGCCCGACATGCAGTACTCGCCCGCCTTCTGGACCTCGGTCGCGAACACCTTCAAGGGTGACCAGGCCGTCGTGTTCGACCTGTTCAACGAGCCCTACCCGGACCGCGCCACCTCCACGGCGGCCCAGGCCTGGACCTGCTGGCGGGACGGCGGAAACTGCCCCGGCATCGGGTACGAGGTAGCCGGTATGCAGGATCTGATCGACGCGGTCCGGGCCACCGGCGCCAAGAACGTGATCCTCGCCGGCGGGCTCGCCTACTCCAACGACCTCAGCCAGTGGCTGACGTACAAGCCGAACGACCCGGCAGGCAATCTCGCCGCGGCCTGGCACATCTACAACTTCAACTCGTGCTCCAGCGAGACCTGCTGGAATTCGACGCTCGCCCCCGTCGCCGCCCAGGTCCCGCTGGTGGCAGGCGAGATCGGCGAGAACACCTGCGCGCACTCCTTCGTCGACCGGGTCATGAAGTGGTTCGACGACCGCTCCCTGTCCTACCTCGGCTGGACCTGGAACACCTGGAACTGCGCCACCGGCCCATCCCTGATCTCCGGTTACGACGGCACACCCACAGCCTTCGGAATCGGTCTGCGCGACCATCTGCGCGCCATCGGTTAGTGCACCAACTCCTCATCCCAGTAAGGCGCTTACCACCCCCAAAGGAATACGAGAGGACACCCGCACTCATGAGCCGTACCAGAACAGCGATCCTCGCCTCCATGGCGCTGGTCGCCGGTGCCACCGGCGCCGCGGTGGCCGCCGCGCCGGCCGACGCCGGTATCGCGGCGATACCCTGTACCGTCGACTACAAGGTGCAGAACCAGTGGTCCACCGGCTTCACCGCCGCCGTGACCGTCACCAACAACAGCGCGGCCAAGTCGAGTTGGGCCGTCAAGTGGTCGTACGCCGGTAACCAGCAGGTCACCAGCGGCTGGAACGCGAAGTTCACCCAGAGCGGCACCGCCGTGACCGTCGCCAACGAGACCTACAACGGCACGCTCGCCAACGGTGGTTCGGTGAGCTTCGGCTTCAACGGCAGCTACAGCGGCACCAACGCGATCCCGACCTCCTTCACCCTCGACGGCGTCACCTGCAACGTCGACGGTGGCGGCGGCCCCACGAACCCGCCGGGCCCCGGCACCGGCACGAAGGTCGACAACCCGTACGCCGGCGCCAAGGTGTACGTGAACCCCGAGTGGTCGGCGAGCGCCGCAGCCGAGCCGGGCGGCAGCCGGATCTCCACCCAGCCCACCGGTGTCTGGCTGGACCGGATCGCCGCCATCAACGGGGCAGGCGGCAAAATGGGCCTGCGCGCCCACCTCGACGCGGCCCTCCAGCAGAAGGGCAGCGGCGAACTCGCCGTCCAGCTGGTCATCTACAACCTGCCCGGCCGTGACTGCGCCGCCCTCGCCTCCAACGGCGAACTCGGCCCGACGGAGATCGACAAGTACAAGACCCAGTACATCGACCCGATCGCGGCGATCCTCGCGGACACCAAGTACGCGAGCCTGCGCATCGTCACGACCGTCGAGATCGACTCGCTGCCCAACCTCGTCACCAACACCGGCAGCCGCCCCACGGCCACGCCCCAGTGCGACGTGATGAAGGCGAACGGCAACTACATCAAGGGCGTCGGCTACGCGCTCAACAAGCTCGGCGACGTGCCGAACGTGTACAACTACGTCGACGCCGGCCACCACGGCTGGATCGGCTGGGACGACAACTTCGGCGCCTCCGCCGACGTGTTCAAGCAGGCGGCCACCGCCGAGGGCGCGACCGTCAACGACGTGCACGGGTTCATCACCAACACGGCGAACTACAGCGCCCTGAAGGAGAACAACTTCACCATCAACGACAACGTGGCCGGCAAGTCCGTCCGCGAGTCGAAGTGGGTGGACTGGAACCGGTACACCGACGAGCTGTCCTTCGCGCAGGCCTTCCGCAACCAGCTGGTCACGGTCGGCTTCCCGTCCACCATCGGCATGCTGATCGACACGTCCAGGAACGGCTGGGGCGGCACCGCACGGCCCGCCGGTCCGGGAGCGACGACCACCGTCGACACGTACGTGGACGGCGGACGCTACGACCGGCGCATCCACGTCGGCAACTGGTGCAACCAGTCCGGCGCGGGTCTGGGCGAACGCCCGAAGGCCGCTCCGGCGGCCGGGATCGACGCGTACGTGTGGATGAAGCCTCCGGGCGAGTCCGACGGTTCCAGCTCGCTGATCCCGAACGACGAGGGCAAGGGCTTCGACCGGATGTGCGACCCGACGTACACCGGTAACCCGCGGAACAACAACAACATGTCGGGTGCGCTGGCCAACGCGCCGGTCTCCGGGCACTGGTTCTCGGCCCAGTTCCAGGAGCTGATGAGGAACGCCTACCCGGCGCTCTGAGCTCCGCTGGATCGGCGGTTCGTCTGGTGCGGGTTCGGTGGGGGCTGGTCGCGCGGTTCCCCGCGCCCCTTTCGGGGCGCGGGTGCGCGTCCGATCCCATCGGGCCCGCTCAGGCGGTTTTGCCCAAGCCCCTGCGGATTGCCTGTTCCACCGGGGAGTAGTTGTTGTCCGGGCGCTCCAGCTCGTACGGGAGCGTCGGATGCAGTGGTGGCTGGGCCATGAAGCGGGGGCGGGTGCCGTGGTGGGGCTGGGCCGCGTGGACGAGGAACGGGTGGCAGAGGTACACGTCGCCGGGGCTGCCGGTGGCGAGGGCGAGCGGCCGGTGGGCCGTGGCCGCGACCAGGGCGGGGGCGATCTCCAGGCCCGAGACACCCTCCTCGCCGTACGGCTCCAGCAGTTGCGGTACGTCCAGCTGCGAGCCCACCCGGATACGCGTCGGGGCGTCCGCCTCCCCGACCTCGCTGAACAGGAACAGCATCAGCAGGCAGCGGTCCCGGGAGCGGAGGTTCGTGTACGGCCAGGTCGCGCCCTCGGGGGAGTAGCTGCCCTCGATGTGCCAGCCCGCGTCGTCCGGTTCCTCTTCGTGCGGGAAGCGCAGCGGAAAGCTGCCCAGCGAATAGCGTGACGCCCAGCGGCCCTCGCCCACCAGCGCGTCGAACGCCTCATGCAGCACAGGCGTGTTGACCGCGGCGGCGAACGGGCCCTGCGCCATGTCCGACACCCAGTGCACGGGCTTCGTCCAGGTGCCCGGGTCGTCCGGATCGCATCCCGTCTCCCGCCACAGCAACCGGGCGCAGTGCTCGGCGACCCGTGGCGGGAAGGCGCCTTCGATCTTCACGAACCCGTCTTCGAGGAAGCGCTCCACCAGCTCGTCGTCCACCTTGTCGTCCATGACGGCATCGTGGACGAGCGGGCGGGCGGGCGCATCCGATTTTTGCCGGAGGCGGTCTAGGAGCAGATCCCGGTTTGCCGTATCGGCAACAGAACTGGCTCGGTCGGCGGACGCGGAGCAGGCTGGTGTCAACGACGAACGGGAGGCCCACCCACCATGGCCCATCAGCACCAGCACCAGCACGACCACAGCCAGGCGCCCACTCAGGCCCATGCCCACAAGCATTCCCACGATCACGGCGACATCGACTTCGCCACGGTGATCCCCCACCTGGAGGGGCAGGCCGAACTCTACGCACCGCTCTACGCCGAGGCCCTCGCCTGGCTGGCCGGACAGCAGCCCGAACCGGGGCTGATCGTCGACGCGGGCAGTGGCCCCGGCATCATCTCGGGCTTCTTCGCCAAGGCGTTCCCCGAGGCACGCATCGTCGCGGCGGACAGCTCCGCGGCGATCCTGGAGCGCGCCCGTGAGAACGCCGACCGCCTCGGCACCACCGACCGCTTCAGCACCCTCCAGGCCGAACTCCCGGACGGACTGGGTGAGTTGGAGTACCCCGCCGACCTGGTGTGGTCGAGCAGGGCCGTGCACCACGTCGGAGACCAGCGCGCCGCTCTCACAGCCCTCGCCGACGTACTCGCGCCGGGCGGCACGCTCGCCGTGATGGAGGGCGGCCTCGCGGAGCGCAACCTGCCGCGCGACCTCGGCTTCGGGCGCCCCGGCCTGGAGACGCGGCTCGACGGGATCGAGCAGTCCTGGTTCAACGAGATGCGCACCGGCCTGCCGGGCCACGTCCGTGAGACCGAGGACTGGCCGGCCCTGCTCAGCGCCGCCGGCCTGCGCCCCTCCGGCACACGCTCCTTCCTCCTCGACCTCCCCGCCCCGCTCACGGACGAGGCCCGCGCCTATGTGATCGGTGTCTTCGACCGACGTCGCACGATGTTCGCGGACGAGCTCGACGCCGAGGACCGCGCCACCCTCGACCGCCTCGTCGACCCCGACGACAAGGCGGGTCTGTACCACCGCCCGGACGTGTTCGTCCTGGCCACGCACACGGTGTACACCGGCAGCAAACCGCAGGCGTAGTCGCGCCCGGCCCGGGCTTGACTTCGAGGGCACTTCAAGTGATGGACTCCCCGCTGTTCGCCCGAAGCGCGGTTCACCGCCGCGCACGGCACACATAGGGGGAGTCATCATGTCCGAGTCGAACCAGTCACCCGTCGCACTCATCACCGGTGGGGGCAGCGGTATCGGCGCGGCCGTCGCGAGGCAGCTGCTCGACGCCGGCCACCGGGTCGCCGTCACCGGCCGGGGCGAGCAGCGGCTGCGCGGTTTCGCCGAGGAACTCGGCCGTCCCGAGGGCCTGTTGACGATCACCGGGAACGCGGCCGAGTACGACGACGTGCGGGGCGCCGTCGAGGCCACGCTGCTGGAGTTCGGGCGGCTGGACACGGTCGTCGCGAACGCCGGGTTCGCCACCCACGACTCGGTCGCCGACGGCGACCCGGCGGGCTGGCCGGAGATGGTGCTGACCAACGTGCTCGGGCCCGCACTGCTCGTCAGGGCGTCGATCGACGCCCTGAAGGAGACCCGGGGCCGGATCGTGCTGATCGGCAGCGTCGCCGGGTTCGTCCACACTCCGGGCAACATCTACGGCGCGACGAAGTGGGCGGTGACCGGTCTCGCCGAGAACACCCGCCGCCAGGTCACGGAGTTCGGCGTCGGCGTGACACTGGTGGCCCCCGGGCGCGTCGAGACCCCCTTCTGGGACAGCTACGGCAGCCTGCCCCCGGGGCAGCTGCTCACCGCCGACCAGCTGGCCGACTCGATCGTCTGGGCGATCCGCCAGCCGGAGGGAGTCGACGTCAACACCGTGGTCGTACGGCCGATCGGGCAGCCCAACTGACCGGTGAGCGACCGGAGTTGCGCATGGGAGGCCCGGTACCGCGTGGGTGTACGCGGTACCGGGCCGCCGTACTCCCGGCTTCGTCGCCGTGCGGTTCCGGGCTCAGTTGTCGCGGATGAACTGCTTGGCCAGCTGATCACCCAGGGAGACCGCCGCGCCGTGGTTCTCTATCGGTGACACCTGGGAGTTCTTGAACAGGATGTACGTCACCCCGGAGTCCGTGCCGCCGTTCTCCGGGTCGGGGTCGATGCCGAGGGCCTGTGCGGTGGCGTACGACGCCTCGCCGATGATCTTCGTGGGGCCGGTGTCGCCGACGACCGCGTACTGGACCTTGTTGTTGTAGATCACGGCGACCACGCCACCGCCCCTGATGCCGGCGCCGGAGTAGTTCCAGATGCCGCTGGAACTGGGCACGACGACGTACGGCAGTGAATCGGCCTTGAGGGGCTTGCCGTTGGACTGGTGGAACGCCGTGTCGTCCTGGTACCAGGGGTCGGTGTTCTCGTTGCACTTCGACGTGCGTTGGCCGTCGCAGTCGATGTCCATGTCGGCCTTCCAGAACACGGCGCCGTTCTTGCCGCACACGGGAATCGAGGCCGAGGTCTCGTCGTCGGTCCGGTACTTGCCGCTGGAGATCTGGGAGCAGGACGTCACCTTGGCGAGCAGGGCGGACGCGCTGACCGAGCCCTCCCTGGTGGATGCGGGACGGGCCGTGCCGGAGGCGTACGAGGGGAGCGAGGCGGAGGCGAGCAGGGCTGCGCCGGCGACCGCGCCGAGGGTCAGTGTTCGAGAGCGCACTGTGGGGGGACCCTTCTGTTAGGAAAGTTTCCTTACCGGGTGCGATACAAGGTGGACCTTCCGGTGCGCCGCCGTCAACCCTGTCGACTTCGCCGCCAAATGCCCCGGTTGCCGTTGTTCTCACGGGAGTTGGACGCCGGAGGCATACGAAACGCCCCGGACCGCGACCGTGGTCGGTGCGGGCCGGGGCGTTGTCGTGGGTGTCGTCAGCCGGACTCGAACGTGGCCGGGTCCGGACCCAGTCGCCGGTCCTCGTTCAGCGCGCTGATCGCCGCGAGATCCTCGGTGTCCAGGCTGAAGTCGAAGACCTCGATGTTCTCCTTGATCCGCGACGGCGTCACGGACTTGGGGATCACCACGTTGCCCAGCTGGAGATGCCAGCGCAGCACGATCTGGGCCGGCGTACGGCCGTGCTTCTGGGCGATGGCCACGATCGCCGGCACCTCCAGCAGGCCCTTGCCCTGGCCGAGCGGCGACCAGGCCTCCGTGGCGATGCCCTGCTCCGCTTGGTACTCGCGCGCCGCGTGCTGCTGGAGGTGCGGGTGCAGCTCGATCTGGTTGACGGCCGGGACGACCGACGTCTCGGTGAGGAGCCGGTCGAGGTGCTCCGGAAGGAAGTTGGAGACCCCGATGGACCGGGCGCGGCCGTCCGCGGCGAGCTTCTCGAACGCCTTGTACGTGTCGACGAACCTGCCCTTGGCCGGCTGCGGCCAGTGGATCAGATAGAGGTCGACGTACTCCAGGCCGAGCTTCGCCAGGGAGGTGTCGAAGGCACGGAGTGCGGACTCGTACCCCTGGTCGCCGTTCCAGAGCTTGGTGGTGACGAAGAGTTCCTCGCGGGGGAGGCCGGACGCGGCGATGGCCTTGCCGGTGCCCTCTTCGTTGCCGTAGATCGCCGCTGTGTCGATGCTGCGGTACCCGGTCTCCAGCGCGGTGGCGACCGCCTGCTCGGCCTCGTCGTCCGGCACCTGCCAGACGCCGTAGCCCAGTTGTGGCATCTCGACGCCGTTGTTCAGAATGATCGGGGGGACCTTGCTGCTCACGAGCTCTCGATCCTTCAGTCGTCGGGTGGGACTCCCATCGTACGAGCACGGGCCGAGCCGAATATGGCCAAAAATACCTCCGATGTCATAGGTCCGGACCATTGACCCGGGGCCTGTCGCCCCGGGACGCTGTGTCGCGCCGTCACAAGCCCTCAGGTCGAACGAACAGTCAACTGTGAGGTGATGAGTGTCATGAGCCCGTCCAGAAGGGCACTGCTGGGTGCGGCCCTCGGCGGGGCCGCCGGAGCGGCCGTCGGTCTGCCCGCCACCACCGCCAACGCCGCCTCCTGGCAGCAGAAATGGGCACCCTCCGCGAGCGCCGACGGCCTCGGTGCCTTCGAGACCGTCGAGGACGACCGCGCCGACTCCCACACCGCCGCACACCCGCACATCTACGCCACCGGCGACAACTGGCGCTTCACCATGCACACCGTCGACCGCGACACCTCGACCGACCGCCAACGCCACGAGGTCACGGGCCTGCGCAACGGCAGCGGCGGCAACTACCTCAAGTGGACCGAGGGCCAGACCTGGCGGGTCACCTACTCGATGTACATCCCGAGCTCGCTCAAGGCGACCACCACCTTCACCCACATCATGCAGATGAAGCAGCCGGGCAGCGGTACCTCGCCGCTCGTCGTGCAGTCGCTGCGCCGGGTGAACGGCGTCCAGACCATCGAACTCAAGCTGGCCATCGACAACATCCTCGTCGGCCGCACGGACCTGGCCCCGCTGCACGACAGATGGACCGACGTGGACTTCCAGATCAAGGTCGGCAACGGCTCGGCGGGCACGGTCCGTTGGATCCTCAAGTCCGGTGGCGCGACCGTGATCGACGCCTCGAAGACCGGCGTCGACACCTTCCTGGCCGACCGCGTGCGCCCGAAGTGGGGCATCTACCGCTCTCTCGGCGACACCTCCGGGTCGCTGCAGGACACCTACCTCCTGCTCACCAACCTCCGCGGCCACCAGCTCGTTTGACGACCACCGGTGAGGGTCAGGCCCGGTACAGGGCCTCGACCTCCTTCGCGTACGCGTCCTCGATCGCCCTGCGCTTCAGCTTCAGGGACGGGGTCAGCAGTCCGTGTTCCTCGGTGAACGGCTGGGCCAGGATGCGGAACGTACGGATCGACTCGGCCTTGGAGACGAGGGTGTTCGCGGCGACCACCGCACGCCGTACCTCCTTCTCCAGGTCCGGGTCGCGCACCAGTTCGGTCGGGGTCAGCTGCGGTTTGCCGCGCATCGTGAGCCAGTGCTCGACCGCCTCGTGGTCCAGGGTGACCAGGGCCGCGATGTACGGGCGGTCGTTGCCGACCAGGATGCACTGCGCGACCAGGGGATGGTCCCGGACGCGTTCCTCGATGCCGCCCGGGGAGACGCTCTTGCCGCCCGAGGTCACCAGGATCTCCTTCTTGCGGCCGGTGATCGTGAGGAATCCGTCCTCGTCGAGGGAGCCCAGGTCGCCGGTGGCCAGCCAGCCGTCGTGCAGGGTCGCGTCCGTCGCCTTCTGGTTGTTCAGATAGCCCTGGAAGACGTTGTCGCCGCGCAGCCAGATCTCGCCGTCGTCCGCGATGTGCACGGTCATGCCCGGGATGGCCTGGCCGACCGTGCCGTAACGGGTGCGCTCGGGCGGATTCGCGGTGGCCGCCGCCGTCGTCTCCGTCAGCCCGTAGCCCTCGTATATATGGACGCCCGCGCCCGCGAAGAACAGACCGAGCCGCCGGTCCATCCCCGAACCGCCCGTCATGGCATGCCGTACCCGCCCGCCCATCGCGGCCCGGATCTTGGAGTAGACGAGCTTCTCGAACAACTGGTGCTGCATCCGCAGTCCGGCCGACGGGCCGGGGCCCACGTCCCAGGCCTTCTCCTCCATGGCCTCCGCGTAGCGCACCGCACACTCGACGGCCTTCTCGAAGGGGCCGGCCCTGCCCTCCCGCTCGGCCTTGCGGCGGGCCGCGTTGAAGACCTTCTCGAAGATGTACGGCACCCCGAGGAAGAACGTCGGCCGGAACGCGGCCAGGTCGGGCAGCAGCGCCGCCGCGTTCAGCTGCGGCTGATGGCCGAAACGCACCCCGCCGCGGATCGCGGCCACCTGCACCATCCGGCCGAAGACATGCGCGAGGGGGAGAAAGAGGAGGGTCGCCGCCTCGTCGCCCTTCCTGGAGTGGAACACCGGTTCCCAGCGCCCGATCATCGTGTCCGCCTCGAACATGAAGTTGGCGTGGGTGATGACACAGCCCTTGGGGCGGCCCGTGGTCCCGGAGGTGTAGATGACCGTCGCCGTCGACTCGGGGGTGACCGCGAGCCGGTGCCGGTGCACCGTGTCGTCGTCGAGGTGCGCACCGGCCTCGTACAGCTCCTGCACCGCGCCGACGTCGAGCTGCCACAGCTGACGCAGCCGGGGCAGCCGGTCGATGACCGTGGCGATGGTCATCGCGTGGTCCTCGTGCTCCACCATCGCCGCCGTCACCTCGGCGTCGTACAGCATCCAGAAGACCTGCTCGGCCGAGGACGTCGGGTAGACCGGCACCACCTGGGCGCCGATGCTCCACAGCGCGTAGTCGAAGAGCGTCCACTCGTAGCGCGTACGGGACATGATCGCGACCCGGTCCCCGAACCGGATGCCCTGCGCGAGCAGGCCCTTGGCGAGGGCGAGAACCTCGTCGCGGAACTCGCCCGCGGTCACGTCCCGCCACTGGCCTGCCTCGTCCTTGCGGCCGAGCGCGACACGGTTCGGGTCTTCCTGGGCATGTTCGAACACCACGTCGGCCAGTCCGCCCACGGGCGGCGCCAACGCCAACGGAGGGTTGGTGAATTCGCGCAAACCCGCTCCTAGTGACGCTTTGCACAGCGCCGTGAAAGCTACCCCACGGCTAAGCCGGGCGGGAGGGGGTACCAAGCCGAGTACTGTTCGGTTTCGACGTCGTCCCGGGGCGGAAAATGCGTCTGTATGGGTAGGGGTCGGGCAGAATTTCTTGCGCCGAAGTGGGTCGCGCTTCGCTGATCTCCACCGAATCCGACCGACCCGCTCACCGCCCGCACCAGGCCTCTTGGGGCTTTCTTTAAGGTCGACCGTCCCTGCGGTCAGCTACCCACCGTGACGCCGTCATCGGCGGTGCAGCCGGTCCCCGCTCGTCAGGATCGCCGCCGCCAGCGCGTCCGCCGCGCTCTGGGCCGACGTACGGCGGCGGCCGTGGACCAGGACGAAGTCGACCGGGCCCAGCTCCGGCAGCCCGGCCCGGTCGGGTACGCGGACCAGGCCGGGCGGGATCATCCCGCGCGAGTGGGCCATCACGCCGAGGCCCGCGCGGGCCGCCGCGATCAGTCCGTTGAGGCTGCCGCTGGTGCACGCGACGCGCCACGCCCGGCCCTGTCGTTCCAGGGCCTCCATGGCGAGGGCGCGGGTGATGCCCGGCGGCGGGTAGACGATCAGCGGCACCGGACGGTCGGGGTCCAGGCGGAGCCGTTCCGTACCGATCCACACCAGCTCGTCGTGCCAGACCGGTTCGCCGCGCGGGTCCTCGGGGCGCCGCTTGGCCAGGACGAGGTCCAGTTTCCCGGCGGTCAACTGCTCGTGCAGGGTGCCCGACAGCTCGACCGTCAGCTCGAGATCGACCTCGGGATGGTCGTACCGGAAGGCCTCCAGGATCTCCGGCAGCCGGGTCAGTACGAAGTCCTCCGAGGCGCCGAACCGCAGCCGGCCGCGCAATCGGGTGCCCGTGAAGAACGCCGTCGCCTGTTCGTGCACCTCCAGGATCCGGCGGGCGAAACCGAGCATCACCTCGCCGTCCTCGGTCAGCTCCACGGAGTGCGTGTCCCGGGAGAACAACTGCCGTCCGGCCGCGTCCTCCAGGCGCCGCACATGCTGGCTGACCGTCGACTGGCGCAACCCGAGCCGCCGGGCGGCCTGGGTGAAGCTGAGCGTCTGGGCCACGGTCAGAAAGGTCCGCAGCTGAGAGGGGTCGTACATCCCTCCACGTTACCCGCGTTATCGACAAACGCGATGACAGTCAGAGCGGTGTACGGGATTCCCGATCACAAAACGGAGGAGGACGATGGAAAGGGCACGCCCGTCCCAGAATCCGAGTAGTGGAGCACCGTGAAACGCCTGAAGTGGCCGAGCTGGATGCCGATCGACCCCTACATCCTGCTGTTGCTCGGGACGGTGGGCCTCGCCGCACTCCTTCCGGCGCGCGGGACGGGTGCCGACGTCGCCTCGGGGGCCTCCACGGCCGCCATCGCCTTCCTCTTCTTCCTCTACGGCGCCCGCCTCTCCACCCGCGAGGCGCTGGCGGGGCTGAAGCACTGGCGGCTGCACGCCACCGTCCTCGCCTGTACGTTCGTCGTCTTCCCGCTGCTCGGCCTGGCCGCGCGTGGACTCGAACCGGTGTTCCTGACGCACGACCTCTACATCGGCCTGCTCTTCCTCACCCTCGTCCCGTCCACGATCCAGTCGTCGATAGCCTTCACCTCGATGGCCCGGGGCAACGTGCCCGCCGCGATCTGCGCGGGCTCCTTCTCCTCCCTCGTCGGCATCGTCGTCACCCCCCTGCTCGCGGCCACCCTGCTCGGCAGCACCGGCGGCGGCTTCTCGCTCGACTCGCTGCTCGAGATCGTGCTCCAGCTGCTGGTCCCGTTCCTCGCCGGGCAGCTCCTGAGGCGCTGGATCGGCACGTTCGTCACCCGGCACAAGAAGGTGCTCGGGCTGGTCGACCGGGGCTCGATCCTCCTCGTCGTCTACACCGCGTTCAGCGAGGGCATGGTCGAGGGCATCTGGCACCAGGTCAGCCCCGCCCGGCTCGCCGGACTCCTGGTCGTCGAGGCCGTACTGCTCGCGGTGATGCTGGCGCTCACTTGGTACGGCGGCAAGGCGCTGGGCTTCGACCGCGAGGACCGGATCACGATCCAGTTCGCCGGCTCGAAGAAGTCCCTGGCGGCCGGACTGCCCATGGCAAGCGTCCTGTTCGGCGCCCAGGCCTCGCTGGCGGTACTGCCGCTGATGCTCTTCCACCAGATGCAGCTGATGGTGTGCGCGGTCATAGCCAAACGCCGCGCCCACGACCCATCGCCCGAGCCCACCACCACACAGAACACGTCCCGAATCACGGCAGGCACAGCACTGAGTTCCAACTGAGCAACCCCCGCCCCGAAAGGGACACGGGGGTGTGCTGTGCACCTGGCTCGCGCTGCCCGACCCCTTAGGGGCGCGGGGAACTGCGCGACCGGCCCCCACCGGCCCGCGGTGATGCACACACCTGCGGGGCGCGGCGGGAGCTGTGGGACTGGCTCGCGCTGCCCGACCCCCTGGGGGCGCGGGGAACTGCGCGACCGGCCCCCACCGGCCCGTGGTGATGCACACACCTGCGGGGCGCGGCGGGAGCTGTGGGACTGGCTCGCGTTCCCCGACCCCTTAGGGGCGCGGGGAACTGCGCGACCGGCCCCCACCGGCCCGCGATGACGCACACACCTAGCTCGACGTGACCTCGTCCAGCGGCAGCCACAACACCGTGTTGCTCGTCGCCGTCCCCGCGTCGCCGCTCGCCGACACGGACGCCGCCGACAGCTCGGACGTACTCAACGCCCGGTCCCACACCCGCACATCATCGATCGCCCCACTGAAGTGCTGCAAACTGTCCACCCGTTGCCCGACATGCACCCCGAACGCCGAGTTACGGCTGACCGTCCCGGCCACGTCCGCCACACTGACCGCCGTACCGTCGACGAAGAGGGTGAACTGTCCGCCGCCACGCCGCAGAGCGACAAAGTGCCACTGGCCGTCGTTGTAGGTGCCCACCGAGGTCGCCGACGCCGTCCTGACCGCCGACGCCCCGTCCCGGACGGTCATCAGCCCCCGCACACGGCTGCTCGCGGGCTCGGCACGCAGCCAGACCTGCGGCTGGGTGGAGCCGACCCCGCCCATCCACAGCAGCGGCCGGTCACCCGTCGTCGCCGTGGAACGGAACCAGAGGGCCACCGTGAAGTCCTTCGTGCCGAGCGGCAGCCGGTCGCTGTACGGCAGGCGTACGGCGTCGTTCACACCGTCGAACTCCAGCGCGCCACCGCCGAACACACCGCCGGTCCGCGCGGCGCCGCCGAGGACGGCGGCCGGACGGGCCTGCGGGGCCAGGTCGGGCGTGGTGGGGTCCGGGCCGCGCGCCGGCGTCAGCCAGTCCTCCGTGAAGCGGGCGAAGCGGATCTCGTCGCGCGCCTCGACGGTGCCGCCCTCGTACATCAGGCCCACCGTCTCGCTGTCGATCTTCACCAGGTCGGAGTAGCCCGACCAGTCCCGGGTGACGACCGTGCCCCGGTCCACGCTGTCCCAGGTGCGCCCGCCGTCGTACGAGGAGCGGATCATCATCGTCCTGCGCCGGTCGGGATCGGCCGGGCAGGCCAGCAGGATGCGGACGCCGAAGCCGACGGTGGAGCACTGGACCTGCGGTGCGTAGAGGTCGGGGAGGGCACGGAACGGAGTGAGGAAGCTGGCGCCGCCGTCCGCGCTGAAGGCCTGGGTGCGGTGGCCGAGATCGGTCCCGTCCTGTTCCCGCCCGCTGACCAGGATCACCCCGTCCGAGCGCTCGGTGAGCGTCACCTCGGACGGTTTCTGCCGGAAGGTGCCGTCCGCCGCGATGGGCCAGCTGTCGGTGGCGCCGACCTTCCACTGGTCGCCGCCGTCGTCGCTGAAGATCAGCGCGGCGTGGTTGGCGCTGATCCGGTCGCCCTCCCACGTCTCGGTGTTGACCCCGAACACGAGTCGGCCCGCGTGCTCGCCCCGGGTGAGCTGGATGCCGTGGACGGGACCCGTCGCGTACCAGGAGTTCCACTCGGGCGGCATGATCTCGGCGCTCAGGTCCCGCGGATGGGACCAGGTCAGTCCGTCGTCGTCGCTGTACTGCAGATGGGGGCTGCGGTCACAGGGCACCGGGCAGTTGCCGCCGCCCCGGCCCGTGTTCCAGCTCTCCGCGAGGATGATGCGTCCGGTCTCCCGGTCCACGATCGGCGTCGGGTTGCCGTGCGTGTCGACCCCGCCGTCGTCGACGACCTTGAGCGGGCCCCAGGTCCGCCCGTCGTCGGTCGACCGCTTGAGGACGATATCGATGTCACCGGCGTCCCCGCAGTTGTCCTTGCGTCCCTCGGCGAAGGCCAGCAGCGTGCCCTTCAGGGTCCTGACGATCGCGGGGATCCGGTAGCAGGAGTAACCGGGGTCCTGGGATGCCCGGAAAAGCACCTGCTGTTCGAACGTGGCCGTCGGGGTGGTCGGTTCGGCGTCCGCTGGGCTCGGCAGCGCGAGCAGCAGAGCGGCCGTGGTGAACACGGCCGTGAGGGTGAATCTAAGGCGTGCGCGAAGACTTGACGGCATGTACGGCCTGCCCTTCAACGTCTGGACTTCATGCGTCTGGACTTCAGAGTTCGTTGACTTCAGAGGTCTGGACATCTGAACAACTGGGCATCCGGAAATCCGGACATCCCACGTCCAACGTGCGCGCAGAAGACGGTAGTTGGATGCTCAGCCGCCCCACAAGAACCGTGTGTCGCGGGTTCAGGACAACCTTGCTATTCGGCCGTACGCGATCACACCATTCCTCCGTGGAGCCGCCAGAACCGTTGGGCATCCCAACGATAAACGTATAACCGTTGGGATGCCCAATGATTATTGGCTAGTATTTCTTTATGTCTGTCGAACTTCGTTCCATACGCGTCCTCCCCAGCTGGATCCTGGGGAGGGCCGCCGACCGCGGGCGGGCGCTGGTCGCCGCCGCGCTGGCCGGCGAAGGGCTGAAGATGTGGCATCACGTGGTGCTCTCCGCCGTCGCGGAGCTGGGCCCGGTCGCGCAGGCCGAACTGGTGCGCGGGGTGGGGCTCGACGCCAAGGACATGGTCGGCGTCCTCAACGACCTCCAGGCCGTCGGACTGGTCGTCCGCGCACCCGATCCGCACGACCGCCGCAAGAACGCGGTGACGCTCACGGCACAGGGACGGCGACTGTTGGCCCGCTGTGAGCGGGCGGCGCGCAAGGCCAACGAGGAGCTGCTGGCGCCGCTCACGGTCGTCGAACGCGAGCTGTTGACGGGCCTGCTCACCCGGGTTGCGAACGCCGGGTGACGGACCGGTAGAGGCGGGGCCCCAGCGGCGCAGGGGGCGCTCCCCGCCGTTCGGGGCCCCGCCGCCGTGTAGCGGGGAAGCCGGTCAGCCCTGGGAGGCCGTGGCCCGCAGGGCGATACGGTCCTCGCCCGCGTACACGTTCATGTTGGCGCCCCGCAGGAACCCCACCAGGGTCAGCCCCGACTCGGCCGCCAGGTCGACGGCGAGCGAAGAGGGTGCCGAGACGGCCGCCAGTACCGGGATACCGGCCATGACCGCCTTCTGCGCCAGCTCGAAGGAGGCCCGGCCCGAGACGAGAAGGATCGTGCGGGACAGCGGCAGGCCGCCGTTCTGCAGCGCCCGGCCGACCAGTTTGTCGACCGCGTTGTGCCGGCCCACGTCCTCACGGATGTCGAGCAGTTCTCCCTCCTCCGTGAACAGGGCCGCGGCGTGCAGGCCCCCGGTCCGGTCGAACACCCGTTGGGACGCCCGGAGCCGTTCGGGGAGGCTCGCGAGCAGTTCGGGCGCGAGCCGGACCGGGGGAGCGCCGGCGCCGTCGTCGATGGCCCAGCGTGCCGTCGTACGGACGGCGTCCAGACTCGCCTTGCCGCACAGACCGCACGACGACGTCGTGTAGACATTCCGTTCCAGCGTGATGTCGGGCAGCACCACGTCCGGAGCCGTGCTGACGTCCACCACGTTGTACGTGTTGGAGCCGTCCGACGTGGCGCCCGCGCAGTAGACGATGTTCTGGAGTTCGCGTCGCTCGGCCAGTACGCCCTCGCTCACCAGGAAGCCGACGGCGAGCGCGAAGTCGTCGCCCGGTGTGCGCATGGTGATGGCGATCGGCTTGCCGTTCAGCCGGATCTCCATGGGTTCCTCGGCGACGAGCGTGTCCGGCCGGGCGGAGACCGCCCCCTCCCGGATGCGGATCACCTTGCGTCGTTCCGTGACTCGTCCCATGTTCTGATCAGCCCCGGTTCTGTACGTGCTGGTTGGTGACCTTCGCGATCCATTGTCCTGCACGGGCGAAGTGACGCCGCGGCCACCGGACTCGGTCGACGCTGGAGAATGACTGGACGAATATTGTCTACAGTATGGTGGTCGCGGCGGCAAGAGATGCGGCAGGAGATGCGGCAGGACATGCGCCGCGGCTCGAGCGCCCGGGACAGGTGGCCGGAAACGCCAACACCCGCTTCTCGAGAGACCGTTCGTCGGGTCCGGACGACCGTTCGGCGCTCCCCGGATACCGTTCACCGCATACGGTCGGCGAGTTCGCCGGGCCGCCTTCCCAACCATGCGGCCGGTTTCTATCGTCCGCTCATGAGTCCCCCCATAGCACCACCCGGCTGGAGCCGCTGGCTCGTTCCTCCGGCCGCTCTCTCGGTCCATCTCTCCATCGGTCAGGCCTACGCCTGGAGCGTCTTCAAGCCGCCCCTGGAATCGGCCCTCGGCCTCAGTGGCACGCAGAGCGCGCTGCCCTTCCAGCTAGGCATCGTCATGCTCGGCCTGTCCGCCGCGTTCGGCGGCACCCTCGTCGAGCGCAACGGGCCGCGCTGGGCCATGACCGTCGCCCTGGTCTGCTTCTCCTCCGGTTTCCTGATCGCCTCGCTCGGCGCCGTGACCGAGCAGTACTGGCTGATCGTCTTCGGCTACGGCTTCGTCGGCGGTATCGGCCTCGGCATCGGCTACATCTCGCCCGTCTCCACGCTCATCAAGTGGTTCCCGGACCGGCCCGGCATGGCCACCGGCATCGCGATCATGGGCTTCGGCGGCGGTGCGCTGATCGCCTCGCCCTGGTCCGCGCAGATGCTGGAGTCGTTCGGCTCCGACAGCTCCGGGATCGCACTCGCCTTCCTCGTACACGGACTGTCGTACGCCGTGTTCATGTCGCTCGGCGTGCTCCTGGTCCGGGTGCCGCGCGCCGACCGGCCCGCCGGGACCGGGGCGAGCGGGCCGAGCGCCCTCGCGGGCGTCCAGGTCTCCGCGCGCAGTGCCGTACGGACCCCGCAGTTCTGGTGTCTGTGGGTCATCCTCTGTATGAACGTCACCGCGGGCATCGGCATCCTGGAGAAGGCCGCGCCGATGATCAAGGACTTCTTCGCGGACAGCTCCACGCCGGTCTCGGTGTCGGCGGCGGCCGGCTTCGTCGCGCTGCTGTCGGCGGCCAACATGGCGGGCCGTATCGGCTGGTCGTCCACCTCCGACCTCATCGGACGCAAGAACATCTACCGCGTCTACCTGGGCGTGGGCGCGCTGATGTACGCGTCGATCGCCTGGTTCGGGGACTCCTCCAAGCCGCTGTTCATCCTGTGCGCGCTGGTGATCCTCTCCTTCTACGGTGGCGGTTTCGCCACCATCCCCGCCTACCTGAAGGACCTCTTCGGGACCTACCAGGTCGGTGCGATCCACGGGCGGCTGCTCACCGCCTGGTCCACGGCCGGTGTCCTCGGCCCGCTGATCGTCAACTGGATCGCCGACCGGCAGGAGGAGGCCGGTAAGCACGGCTCGGCGCTCTACGGGCTGTCGTTCTACATCATGATCGGACTGCTGGCGATCGGTTTCGTCGCCAACGAACTCGTCCGCCCCGTCCACCCCCGCCACCACATCCCCGCGCCCGCGCCGAAGGAGGCCGACGATGTCCAGCGAGAGCAGTCCGTCTGAGAACACGGGCCCGCCCGACCGTCGGCCCCTGATCGCTTTCGCCTGGCTGTGGGTGGGGGCGCCGCTCTGCTACGGACTCTACGAGCTGGTGCAGAAGGCGACACAGCTGTTCACAGGGTAGGTGTTCGGTCACCGGGACGGCTGATGGAAGCCGACAACCCGGCCGCGTTAATCCTGTGGCATCGCGTGCCGTCGTACTGGTGAGTCACTGACCAGACTGGTGGATCCCGCTACCGAAAAGCAGTAAGGGGGCCCACCCATGAACGGCTCGCGCATCACCGCCGTCGGTCACTACCAGCCCGCCAAGATACTCACCAACGAGGATCTGGCGGGCCTGGTGGACACCAGCGACGAGTGGATCAGAAGCCGGGTGGGCATCCGTACGCGCCACATCGCCGGGCCCGACGAGCCCGTGGACGAGCTCGCCGCGCACGCCGCCGCCAAGGCGCTCGCGGCGGCGGGGCTGGCCGCGACCGACATCGACCTCGTCCTCGTCGCCACCTCCACCGCCGTCGACCGCTCCCCGAACATGGCCGCCCGGGTCGCGAACCGGCTCGGCATCCCCTCGGCGGCCACGATGGACCTCAACGTCGTGTGCGCCGGCTTCACCCACGCCCTGGCCACGGCCGACCACGCGGTGCGGGCCGGCGGATCCACGCGTGCCCTGGTCATCGGCGCCGACAAGATGTCCGCGGTGGCCGACTGGACCGACCGCACGACCTGCGTACTCGTCGGGGACGGGGCGGGCGCGGCGGTCGTCGAGGCCACTTCGGCTCCGGACCCCGCCGAGCCGGGGCTCGCCGGTATCGGGCCCGTGCTGTGGGGCTCGGTGCCCGAGATGGGCAACGCGGTCCGCATCGAGGGCACACCCTCACGGTTCGCACAGGAGGGCCAGAGCGTCTACCGCTGGGCCACCACCCAGCTGCCGCGGTTCGCCCGCCAGGCCTGCGAGCGCGCCGGACTCACCCCCGAGGACCTCGCCGCGGTGGTCCTGCACCAGGCCAACCTGCGCATCATCGAACCCTTGGCCGAGAAGATCGGCGCGGTGAACGCCGTCGTGGCACGCGATGTCATCGAGTCGGGCAACACGTCGGCCGCCAGCATCCCGCTCGCCTTCTCGAAACTGGTCGAGCGCGCGGAGATCTCCACCGGCGACCCGGTCCTGCTGTTCGGCTTCGGCGGCAACCTCTCGTACGCGGGACAGGTCGTCCGCTGTCCCTGAGCGCACGGTTTCGTCGATTACCGACCCACTGAAGGCGCCCTCGCGGCGCCTTCTTCTTTGTCCTGTCAGTGGAAAAAGTCAGCGGCAATCTGTGCTCGACTTCTTCCCAGCCCCGGCAGCGACTGCTACGTTCCACTCGAAAGCCCGGCGAAGTGGCCGGAAAACGTGGCCGGTTGGTGCCTGACTAGGCGGGGAGGGGCTTGTGAGACGTATGACCGCGCGACCCGCGAACGCCCATCAGGCCCGGCTGCTACGGCTGTTGCGTGACGGTGGGCCCAACTCCCGGGCCCAGCTCGGGGATCAGGTCGACCTGTCACGGTCCAAGCTGGCCGTGGAGGTGGACCGGCTCCTGGAGACGGGCCTGATCGTGGCCGACGGACTCGCCGCCTCGCGCGGCGGCCGCCGCTCCCACAACATCCGGCTCGCCCCCGCCCTGCGCTTCCTCGGCGTCGACATCGGCGCGACCTCGATCGACATCGCGGTCACCAACGCCGAACTGGAAGTGCTGGGACACCTCAACCAGCCCATGGACGTACGTGAGGGCCCGGTCGCGGTCTTCGAGCAAGTCCTGTCCATGGCGGCCAAGTTGAAGGCCACCGGGCTCGCGGAGGGGTTCGACGGCGCCGGCATCGGCGTCCCGGGTCCGGTCCGCTTCCCCGAGGGCGTACCGGTCGCCCCGCCGATCATGCCCGGCTGGGACGGCTTCCCCGTACGGGAGGCGCTCAGCCAGGAACTGGGCTGCCCGGTGATGGTCGACAACGACGTGAACCTGATGGCGATGGGGGAGCAGCACGCGGGCGTCGCCCGTTCCGTGGGCGACTTCCTCTGCGTCAAGATCGGCACCGGTATCGGCTGCGGCATCGTCGTCGGCGGTGAGGTCCACCGCGGGGTGACGGGCAGCGCCGGCGACATCGGACACATCCAGGCGGTGCCCGACGGCCGCCCGTGCGCCTGCGGCAACCGGGGGTGCCTGGAGGCCCACTTCAGTGGCGCCGCGCTCGCCCGGGACGCCAAAGAGGCGGCCCAGCAGGGACTTTCGGCGGAACTCGCGGCCCGGTTGGAGGCGAGCGGCGCCCTGAGCGCCGTCGACGTCGCCGCCGCCGCTGCCGCCGGGGACGCCACCTCCCTCGACCTGATCCGCGAGGGCGGCAACCGCACCGGCCAGGTCATCGCCGGTCTCGTCAGCTTCTTCAACCCCGGCCTGGTGGTGATCGGCGGTGGGGTGACCGGTCTCGGCCACACCCTCCTCGCCGCGATCCGGACCCAGGTCTACCGCCAGTCGCTGCCGCTGGCGACCGGCAACCTGCCCATCGTTCTGGGGGAGTTGGGCCCCACCGCCGGAGTCATCGGCGCGGCCCGGCTCATCAGCGACCACCTGTTCTCACCCGCGTAGACCCCTCGTACCCACAGCTCGCGGCTGTGCGGTCACACCTCACCAGTACAGCGCCCTGCCCTGCCCTGCCCTGCGCACCGCGCCTGCCCCGGACGCCTGCCCGCCAGGCGATCTGTTCCGGCACGCGATCTGCCCTGCAACCGGCCCGCACGCCCGCCAAGGGGAACCAGTCATGGCACCAGAACCACCGCTGCTCAGCATGTCCGGCATCACCAAGTCGTTCCCCGGCGTCCGGGCCCTCGACGGCGTCGACCTCGACGTCCAGGCCGGAGAAGTGCACTGCCTGCTCGGCCAGAACGGGGCCGGCAAGTCCACGCTCATCAAGGTCCTGGCCGGCGCCCACCAGCCCGACGACGGCCGCCTCACCTGGCGCGGCGAGCCGGTCACCCTGCGCTCACCCATAGCTGCCATGCGCCTGGGCATCGCCACCATCTACCAGGAACTCGACCTGGTGGAACACCTGTCGGTGGCCGAGAACGTCCACCTCGGCCACGAACCCACGACCGCCGGCTTCGTGGTACGGGGAAAGGCAGCCAAAGCGTCAACTGCCGCCTTGCTCAAGCGACTTGGGCACCCTGAGGTCGATCCCGGGGGTCTGGTCGGGGAGTTGTCGGCGGCGCAGCAGCAGATCGTGTCGATGGCACGGGCGCTCTCCCACGACGTACGGCTGATCGTCATGGACGAACCCTCCGCCGCGCTCGACCCGGAGGAGGTCGACAACCTCTTCCGGATCGTCGGCGACCTGACGGCCGACGGGGTCGCCGTCGTCTACATCTCGCACCGGCTGGAGGAGATCCGCCGCATCGGCGACCGCGTGACCGTGCTCAAGGACGGCCGGGCGGTGGCGGGCGGACTCCCCGCGAAGTCCACACCGACCCGCGAGGTGGTCGCCCTGATGACGGGCCGCAATGTCGAGTACGTCTTCCCGGACCGCCCGGTGACAGCGGGGGACCCGGCGGCCGCGCCGGTACTCGAGGTCCGAGGGCTCGCCAGGGAAGGCGAGTTCGCGCCCGTCGACCTCACCGTGCGACCCGGCGAGATCGTCGGCCTCGCGGGCCTGGTCGGCTCCGGCCGCTCGGAGATCCTGGAGACCGTCTACGGCGCCCGCAAACCGACCGCAGGCCAAGTCCTCGTCGACGGACAGGTGTTGAAGCCGGGCAGCGTACGAGCCGCCGTGCGTGCCGGACTCGGGCTCGCCCCCGAGGAACGCAAGGCACAGGCCCTGCTGATGCTGGAGTCCGTCACCCGCAATGTGTCGGTCTCCTCCATGTCCCGCTTCGCCCGCGTCGGCTGGATCGACCGCGGCGCCGAACTGGGTGCCGCCCGCACCGCCACCCGCGAGCTGTCGCTGCGGCCCGACAACCCCTCCGTACCCGTCCGCACTCTCTCCGGCGGCAACCAGCAGAAGGCGGTCCTCGCCCGCTGGCTGCTGCGCGGCTGCCGGGTCCTGCTGCTCGACGAACCGACCAGGGGCGTCGACGTCGGCGCCCGCGCCGAGCTGTACGCGGTCATCCGCCGCCTCGCCGACGAGGGCCTGGCCGTGCTGCTGGTCTCCAGCGAAGTACCCGAGGTGCTCGGCCTCGCCGACCGCGTCCTGGTCCTGCGCGAGGGCCGGGTCGTCCACACGGCACCCGCCCGCGAACTCGACGAACACCGCGTGCTCGACCTCGTGATGGAAGGAGCCCCAGTGGCCAGCACAAGCTCGACGGCCGGCAGCTCTGCGGCCGGTGAAAGGGGCCCCGCATCATGACGCAGCCCGTGTCCCCACCGCGCGTCGGCGCCGACAAGGTCCCGTCCGCCGGTCAACCCCCGGCCTGGCGGGCCACGGTGGCCCGCGCCGACATCCGTACCCTCTCCCTCCTCGGTGTCCTCGCCGCACTGATCGTCGTCGGCGGCATCACCAAGCCCGACCAGTTCCTCGACACCCGCAACCTCCAACTCGTCCTCACCCAGGCCTCGGTGATCGGTGTCGTCACCGTCGGCATGACCTTCGTCATCATGTCGGGCGGCATCGATCTGTCGGTCGGCGCGATCGTCGCCCTCTCCTCGGTGTGGGCGACCACCGTCGCCACCCAGGAGTACGGCTTCGCCGGCATCCTCTTCACCGCGGTGATCGTCGGAGTGGGCTGCGGCCTGGTCAACGGGCTGCTCATCGCGTACGGCGGGATGGTCCCGTTCATCGCCACCCTCGCCATGCTGGCCTCGGCGCGCGGACTCGCCCTCCAGATCACGGACGGCGCGACACAGATCGTCACCATCGACAGCGTCCTCGACCTCGGCGAGCGTGACGCGTACATCCTCGGCATCCCGCCACTGGTACTGGTCTTCGCGGTCGTGACGATCCTCGGCTGGCTGATCCTCAACCGCACCACCTTCGGCCGCCGCACGGTCGCCGTGGGCGGCAACGCGGAGGCGGCCCGCCTGGCCGGCATCGACGTACGCCGCCAGCGCCTCTACCTCTACCTGCTGTCCGGACTGTGCTGCGGGATCGCCGCCTTCCTGCTGATCATCCTGTCCGGCTCGGGCCAGAACACCAACGGCAACCTGTACGAGCTCGACGCCATCGCCGCCGCGATCATCGGCGGCACCCTGCTCAGCGGGGGTCGCGGCACCATCGTCGGCTCCGTCCTGGGCGTCCTGATCTTCACCACCATCACCAACATCTTCGCCCTGAACAACCTGCAGAGCGATGTGCAGCAGATCGCCAAGGGCGCGATCATCGTCGCCGCCGTGCTCGTCCAGCGCCGTACCGCCAGCACGACCTGAGGGAAGGGTTCACCGCCATGCCAGAGCCGACGCCTTTCGCCAGCCGCAGAGGACTGCTCTTCGGAACCGCCGCCGTCGGGGCCGGAGTACTGCTCGCCGGTTGCACCAGCAACGAGTCCGACGACGAGCCCGCCGCGAACGACCAGCCGGCCGCCGCCGACACCCCGGGCAAGGCCGTCACCATCGGCTTCGCCGGACCGCAGGCCGACCACGGCTGGCTCAACGCGATCAACGACAACGCCAAGAGCCGGGCGAAGAAGTACTCCGACGTGACCCTGGAGATCACCGAGGGCGCGAACGACACCGCCGCACAGATCGGCCAGATCGAGACGCTGATCAACAAGAAGGTCGACGTGCTGGTGATCCTGCCCGCCGACGGAAAGGCGCTCACCCAGGTCGGCCTGAAGGCGATGCGCGCCGGCATCCCCGTCGTCAACCTGGACCGGATCTTCAACACCCCGCAGGCGTACCGCTGTTGGATAGGCGGCGACAACTACGGCATGGGCCTCAACGCCGGTCACTACATCGGCGAGAAGCTCAAGGACGTCGACGACGCCAAGGTCATCGAACTTGCTGGCCTCGACAACCTGGAACTGACCAAACAGCGCACCCAGGGCTTCGACGACGCCCTGAAGAACTACCCGAACATCAAGAAGGTCGCCCGCCAGGCAGCCGACTTCACGGTTGAGTCCGGCCAGGCCAAGATGGCCCAACTCCTGCAGGCCCAGTCCAAGTTCGACGCCCTGTGGAACCACGACGACGACCAGGGAGTGGGTGCGCTGCGGGCGATCGCACAGGCCGACCGCGACGACTTCCTGATGGTCGGCGGCGCGGGCGCACTCTCCGCCTTCCAGGCCATCAAGCAGGACAACGGCGTCCTGAAGGCCACGGTGCTCTACCCGCCCACGATGGCCGCGTCAGCCATCGACCTGGCCCGCGCCCTGGGCCAGGGCAAGGGAATCGGCGGCCTCTCCGAGTTCGAGATCCCCACCTCCCTGACGCTCTACTCGGCGGTCGTCGACAAGGCCAACGTCGACCAGTACATGCCGACCGGCTTCAAGTAGGGGCAAGGGCGCCAGGGGCGCCCTGAAGGGGCGCGGGGCTGTGCCGATATGCGGCTCCGCCGCGTGGGCGCGACCAGCCCCCACCCACCCGCAGCCGACAACCACCACGAGGAGGACCCCCGTATGGGACAGGCAGACGCCGACACGCCAACACTGGGCGTCGGCATGGTCGGATACGCGTTCATGGGCGCAGCCCACTCCCAGGGCTGGCGCACCGTGAGCCACGTCTTCGACCTCCCCCGGCGCCCGGCCCTCGCCGCGATCTGCGGCCGGGACGCCGGTGCCGTCCGAACGGCAGCGACCAAGTACGGCTGGGCGGCGACCGAGACCGACTGGCGTGCCCTGATCGCACGGGACGACGTCGACCTCGTGGACATCTGCACTCCCGGCGACAGCCACGCCGAGATCGCCCTGGCCGCCCTCGCCGCGGGCAAGCACGTACTGTGCGAGAAGCCCCTCGCGAACAGCGTCGAGGAAGCCGTGGCGATGACGGAGGCGGCCGAAGAGGCCGAGCAGCGCGGTCAGTTGGCGATGGTCGGCTTCAACTACCGTCGACTGCCCGCCACCTCGCTCGCCCGTTCCATGGTCGCCGAGGGCCGGCTCGGCCGACTGCGCCACGTGAGGGTGACGTACCTTCAGGACTGGCTGGTCGACCCGCAGTTCCCGCTGACCTGGAGGCTGCGCAAGGAGTCCGCCGGGTCGGGCGCGCTCGGCGACCTGGGCGCGCACATCATCGACCTCGCCCAGTACCTCGTGGGCGAACCGCTCGCCGGGGTCTCCGCCCTCACCGAAACCTTCGTACGGGAACGACCGTTGCCCGGCGGCCCGACCAGCGGCCTGAGCGCCGAGGCCGGCACCGCCACCGGACAGGTCACCGTGGACGACGCAGCCGTCTTCACGGGCCGCTTCCCCTCGGGCGCCCTCGCCTCCTTCGAGGCCACCCGGTACGCGACCGGCCGCAAGAACGCCCTGCGCATCGAACTCAACGGCGAACAGGGCTCGTTGGCCTTCGACCTGGAACGCCTCAACGAACTCGAGTTCCACGACGGCACCGAACCCGGCACCCATGCGGGCTTCCGCCGCATCCTCGTCACCGAACCCGACCACCCCTACCTGGACGCCTGGTGGCCGCCGGGGCACGGCCTCGGCTACGAGCACTCCTTCGTCCACCAGGCCCGCGACCTCGTCCACGCCATCGCGGCCGGCCACCGGCCCCGCCCCTCCTTCGCGGAGGGCCTCCAGGTGCAACGGGTCCTGGCGGCGGTCGAGGAGAGCGCGGAGAAGAACTCCGTCTACACGCCCATCTCGGGTTCACCCGTACCGACTTCACTCGTATCGCCGTCACCCCTGTCGGACTGAGGAGGCTCGACGAGCATGCCGCGCGACTTCACACTCTTCACCGGCCAGTGGGCCGATCTGCCTCTCGAAGAGGTCTGCCGCCTCGCCCGGGACTTCGGCTACGACGGCCTCGAACTCGCCTGCTGGGGCGACCACTTCGAGGTCGACAAGGCCCTCGCGGACCCCTCCTACCTGGCGGGCCGCCACCAGCTCCTCGACAAGTACGGCCTCAAGTGCTGGGCGATCTCCAACCATCTGGTCGGCCAGGCCGTCTGCGACGCCATCATCGACGAACGGCACCAGGCGATCCTGCCCGCCCGCATCTGGGGCGACGGCGACGCGGAGGGCGTACGGCAGCGGGCGGCGGCCGAGATCGCCGACACCGCGCGGGCCGCCGCCGCCTTCGGCGTCGACACCGTCATCGGCTTCACCGGCTCCGCGATCTGGCATCTGGTCGCGATGTTCCCGCCCGCCCCGGAGTCGATGATCGACCGCGGCTACCAGGACTTCGCCGACCGCTGGAACCCGATCCTCGACGTCTTCGACGCCCAGGGCGTGCGGTTCGCCCACGAGGTCCACCCGAGCGAGATCGCCTACGACTACTGGACAACCCAGCGCGCTCTGGCGGCAGTTGACCACCGGGCCGCCTTCGGTCTGAACTTCGACCCCTCCCACTTCGTGTGGCAGGACCTCGACCCGGTCGGCTTCCTGTGGGACTTCCGCGACCGGATCTACCACGTGGACTGCAAGGAGGCCCGCAAGCGGCTCGACGGCCGCAACGGCCGCCTCGGCTCGCACCTGCCCTGGGGCGACCCGCGCCGCGGCTGGGACTTCGTGTCGGCGGGCCACGGCGACGTCCCCTGGGAGGACGTCTTCCGCATGCTGCGCTCCATCGACTACCGGGGCCCCATCTCCGTGGAGTGGGAGGACGCCGGCATGGACCGGCTCCAGGGCGCCCCCGAGGCGCTGACCCGCCTCAAGGCGTACGACTTCGACCCGCCGTCGGCCTCGTTCGACGCGGCGTTCGGCAGCAACGACTAGGGCCTACAGCCCTGTTGTGTCTTCCGGGGTGACGGCGCACCCCGGCGTACCGCACACACCCGTGCACCTCCGTACGACCAGTTCCTCTCTGGAGGCATTTCGTGCACCCGTACGACGACAACAGACGCCCCACCAGCCCCCTCAGCCGCCGCCGAATACGCGGGCCGATCGCCCTGCTGAGCGGTCTGCTGCTCGCTGGCGCCTCGCTCTCCCTCACCGCGCCCGCTGCGGGCGCCGCCGACGCCGAGCCGACGGCCGCGGCTGCCGCCGAGGACTTCCAGCAGGTCACCCTGGCGAAGGGCGAGCCGGAGGTCGGCGAGCCCATGTCGCTGGCCGTCCTCCCGGACCGCTCGGTCCTGCACACCTCGCGCGACGGCGAACTCCGCATCACCGACGCCGCCGGGAACACCCGGCTCGCCGGCAAGCTCGACGTCTACTCCCACGACGAAGAGGGCCTCCAAGGCATCGGCGTGGACCCGCAGTTCAGCTCCAACCGCTTCATCTACCTCTACTACGCACCCCCGTTGGACACCCCTGCGGGCGACGCCCCCGAGACGGGCACCCCGGCCGACTTCGCGCCCTTCGACGGCGTCAACCGGCTCTCCCGGTTCGTCCTCAACGCCGACGGCACCCTGAACAACGCCAGCGAGAAGAAGATCCTCGACGTCCCGGCCTCACGCGGCCTGTGCTGCCACGTCGGCGGCGACATCGACTTCGACGCGGCGGGCAACCTGTATCTGTCGACGGGCGACGACACCAACCCCTTCCAGTCCGACGGCTTCACCCCCATCGACGAGCGGGCCAACCGCAACCCCGCCTTCGACGCCCAGCGTTCGGCCGGCAACACCAACGACCTGCGCGGCAAGATCCTGCGCGTCAAGGTCAACGCGGACGGCTCGTACTCCGTCCCGGACGGCAACCTCTTCGCCCCCGGCACGGACAGGACGCGCCCCGAGATCTACGCGATGGGCTTCCGCAACCCGTTCCGCTTCAGCGTCGACAAGGCGACCGGCATCCTCTACATCGGCGAGTACGGTCCCGACGCGGGCGCCGCCGACCCGGCCCGAGGCCCCGCAGGCCAGGTCGAGTTCGCCCGGGTCACCGGCCCCGGCAACTTCGGCTGGCCGTACTGCACCGGCGCCAACGACGCCTACGTGGACTACGACTTCGCGACCAAGGCATCCGGCGCCGCGTTCGACTGCGCGGCCCCGAAGAACACCTCGCCGAACAACACCGGCCTGACCGACCTTCCCCCGGCGCAGGCCGCCTGGATCCCGTACAACAGCGCCTCCGTACCGGAGTTCGGCGACGGCTCCGAGTCACCGATGGGCGGCCCGGTCTACCACTACGACGCCTCGCTCGACTCCCCGGTCAAGTTCCCGGAGGCCTACGACGGCGACTTCTTCGCCGGTGAGTTCGGCCGCCGCTGGATCAAGCGCATCAGCAGCGACGCCAACGGGACCGTCCAGTCCATCAACAACATCCCGTGGACCGGCACCCAGGTGATGGACATGGCCTTCGGTCCGGACGGCGCGCTCTACGTCCTCGACTACGGCGTCTCCTGGTTCGGCGGTGACGAGCACTCCGCCCTCTACCGCATAGAGAACGCCACCGACGGCCACTCCCCGGTGGCCCAGGCCGCCGCGGACGTCACCTCCGGACAGGCCCCGCTCAAGGTGAAATTCTCCTCCGCCGGCACCACCGACCAGGACGACGACGCCCTCACCTACAGCTGGGACTTCGGCGACGGCACGACAGCCACCTCGGCGAACCCCTCCCACAAGTACAAGAAGAACGGGACGTACACGGCGACGGTGACCGCGAAGGACATCACAGGCCGCACCGGCAGCGCGAGCGTCCAGATCGTGGTCGGCAACACCGCGCCCAAGGTCGTCCTCCAACTCCCGCAGGACGGCCAGCTGTTCTCGTTCGGCGACGCGATCCCGTTCAAGGTGAGGGTCACCGACCGCGAGGACGGCCGGACCATCGACTGCACCAAGGTCAAGGTCACCTTCATCCTCGGTCACGACAGCCACGGCCACCCGCAGACCTCGGCGAACGGCTGCTCCGGCACCATCCAGACCAGCGCCGACGGCGGCCACGACCCGGACGCCAACATCTTCGGGGTCTTCGACGCCCAGTACACCGACCTCGGAGGCGGCGGCCAGGCGCCCCTGACCACCCACGACCAGAACGTGGTTCAGCCCACCCACCGGCAGGCCGAGCACTCCAACAACTCCTCCGGCACAGACGTCAGTTCACGCCAGTCGGCGAACGGCGGCAAGACGGTCGGCGACATCGACAACGGCGACTGGATCGCCTTCACGCCATACGTCCTGAGCAACGCCAAGTCGCTCACGGCACGCGTCGCCTCGGCAGGCGCTGGCGGCAAGCTGGAGATCCGCGCGGGTTCCCCGACCGGCAAGGTGCTGGGCCGTACGACCGTACCGGCGACCGGCGGCTGGGACACCTACCAGGACGTCACCGCCAGACTCTCCCACGCCCCACAGGGCACGACCACGCTCTACCTGGTCTTCAAGGGAGCGGCGAGCGGCGACCTCTACGAGGTGGACGACTTCGTCCTCACCACGGGCTGAGGGGAGGCGCCGCCATGCGATCAACAGGAAGAACAGGATTAACTGTCACCGCTGTTGTGGGCGCGGCACTTCTCCTCGGAGGCGTGTCGACCCCGGCCACCTCCACGCCCGCCCCACGGCACGCCGACCGGGTACTGGTCTTCTCCAAGACCGCGGCCTTCCGGCACGACTCCATCCCCGACGGGGTCGCGGCGCTCAAGGAAATCGGCGCGAGCGCCGGCTTCAGGGTCGACGCGACGGAGGACGCGGCGGCGTTCAACGCGAAGAACCTCCGCCGGTACGCGGCGGTCGTCTTCCTCTCGACGACCGGCGATGTACTGACGGACCGCCAACAGGCGTCGTTCGAAAGCTATATCCACCACGGTGGCGGCTATGTGGGCATCCACGCGGCGGCCGACACCGAGTACGACTGGGCCTTCTACGGCGGCCTCGTGGGCGCCTACTTCCAGGGACACCCGGCGATCCAGCCGGCCCGGACGGTGGTGGAGGACCGCGCCCACCCGGCGACCTCGGCCCTCGGGGCGGACTGGAACCGTACCGACGAGTGGTACAACTACCGCTCTAATCCGCGTAGTTCGGTGCGCGTGCTGGCCTCGCTCGACGAGTCGTCGTACACCGGCGGCACGATGAACGGCGACCACCCGATCGCCTGGTGCCACACCTACGCGGGCGGCCGTTCCTTCTACACCGGCGTCGGCCATCTGTCGTCCGCGTACGCCGAACCGGCGCTGCGACAGCACCTGTTGGGCGGACTGCGCTGGGCCACCGGCAAGGCCCAGGCGGACTGCCGCCCGGAGAACGGCTACCAGCCGCTCTTCGACGGCACCTCAAAGGAAGGGTGGAAACAGGCGGGCCCCGGCACCTTCACCGTCTCCGACGACGGCACACTGACGTCGTCCGGCGGCATGGGCCTGCTCTGGTACGCCGCCCGGAGCTTCGGTGCCTACTCGCTGAAGCTGGACTGGAGGGCCCGTGGCGACGACAACTCCGGTGTGTTCGTGGGCTTTCCGTCCTCGGACGACCCGTGGTCGGCGGTCGACAAGGGCTACGAGATCCAGATCGACGCGACCGACGCCCCCGACCGCACCACCGGGGCCGTGTACGGCTTCCGGTCCGCCGACCTGAAGAAGCGCGACCGGGCGCTGAATCCGCCGGGGGAGTGGAACACGTACGAGATCCGCGTGGAGGGCGAACGGCTCCGCGTCTGGCTCAACGGTGTACCGATCAACGATTTCACCAACACCGACCCGGCCCGCAGCCTGCGGGAGGGTCACCTCGGCATCCAGAACCACGGAGCCGACGACCAGGTGTCCTTCCGGGACATCCGGATCAAGGAACTGCCCGCGAACACGCCGGCGAGCCCGGCCACCACGGGCGACTGAGCGGCGACGGGCGGAGGACGCCGGACCTCCGCCCGCCGCCTTCCTTCCCCTCTCGGCCACGTGAACGACAAGGAGGCTGCCCATGTCCACGTCGTCGTCCCTTCCTCGGACCCGTGTGGGGGTATGGCTGATCGGAGCGCGCGGCTCCGTCGCCACCACCGTCGTCGCGGGCTGCGCCGCCGTGACAGCGGGACTGCACCGCCCCACCGGCATGGTCACCGAAGCACCCCCCTTCACGGACTGTGACCTCCCACCTCTCTCCGCCCTCGTCTTCGGCGGCCACGACACCGTGGACTGCCCGCTGCCGAAACGCGCGGAGGCCCTGACAGCGGCAGGCGTCCTGCCGTACGGCCTCACCTCGGCGATCACCTCCGAACTGGCCGCCGCCGACCGGGAGATCAGGCCCGGCGGCCCCGCCCCCGGCGACACCGCCCGCACCCCGGACGACCTCGTGGCGACCTTCGCCGCGGACATCCAGGACTTCATACGGCGCCACGACCTGGCCCGGGCCGTGGTGGTGAACGTCGCCTCCACCGAGCCCGCCCCGACCGGCACCGCGCTCCCTCCGAGTTCCCTGTACGCGGCGGCGGCCCTGCGCGCGGGCTGCCCGTACGTCAACTTCACCCCGTCGACAGGGCTGCACCACCCGGCGCTCGCCCGCGCGGCGGCGACGAGCGGTCTGCCCTACGCCGGCCGGGACGGCAAAACCGGTCAGACCCTGCTCAGGTCGGTCCTCGGCCCGATGTTCACCCAACGGGCCCTCGAGGTCCGCGCCTGGTCGGGCACCAACCTCCTCGGCGGGGGAGACGGCGCGGCCCTCGCCGATCCCGCCGCCGCGGCGGCGAAGAACGCAGGCAAGGAACGCGTCCTCACCGACACCCTCGGCAGCACACCTGAGGGCATGGTCCACATCGACGACGTCCCCTCCCTCGGCGACTGGAAAACCGCGTGGGACCACATCGCCTTCGACGGCTTCCTCGGCGCCCGCATGATCCTCCAGACCACCTGGCAGGGCTGCGACTCGGCCCTGGCCGCCCCCCTCGTCCTCGACCTGGCCCGCCTCACCGCCCGCGCCCACGAAACGGGCCTCTCCGGCCCCCTGAACGAACTCGGCTTCTACTTCAAGGACCCCCTGGGCGACGGCCCACCGGGCCTGGCGGAGCAGTACGCGGAACTGGTGGGTTTCGCGGCGCGCCTGGGGGGTGGGGGAGAGGTGACGGCTCCGCCGGAGCAGTCGGGCGAGGAGGTACGCCGGTGAGCATCGGACCAGACACGACAGCACCCCTCGACGGCGCACCGGACCGCGGCAACCTGGGAACCGCCCGGTCCACGGCACCGGCACCGGAGTCGGCACCGGCAAAGGCGCCTCGCGGCGCTCCCGCCATCCCCCTCCGCTTCGGCTACGGAACCAACGGACTCGCCGATCTCCGCCTCGACGACGCCCTCGCTCTGCTCGCCGACCTCGGCTACGACGGTGTCGGACTGACCCTCGACCACATGCACCTCGACCCGCTCGCCCCCGACCTCCCCGCCCGCACCCGGCAGATCGCCCGCCGTCTCACCGCCCTCGGCCTGGGCGTGACCGTGGAGACCGGGGCCCGCTATGTGCTCGACCCACGCCGCAAACACGGCCCCTCCCTCCTCGACCCGGACCCGGACGACCGCTCACGACGCGTCGACCTCCTGCTCCGTGCCGTACGAGTCGCCGCGGACCTCGGCGCTCACGCCGTGCACTGCTTCAGCGGCATCACCCCGCCGGGCACGGACCCGGACACCGCCTGGCACCGCCTGACCGAAGCCCTCATCCCCGTCCTGGACGCGGCCACCGCGGCCGGTGTCCCCCTCGCGATCGAACCCGAACCCGGCCAGCTGCTCGCCACCGTCGCCGACTTCCACCGCCTGCGCCACGCACTCGACGACCCCGCGGCCCTCGGCCTCACCCTCGACATCGGTCACTGCCAGTGCCTCGAACCTCTACCTCCCGCCGACTGCGTCCGCGCCGCCGCGCCCTGGCTGCGCCACGTCCAGATCGAGGACATGCGCCGCGGAATCCACGAGCACCTCCCGTTCGGCGACGGAGAGATCGACTTCCCGCCCGTACTCGCCGCGCTGGCCGCCACCGGTTACCAGGGCCTGACCGTCGTGGAACTCCCGCGCCACTCCCACGCGGGCCCCCACTACGCCGAACACTCCCTCCACTTCCTCCACGACGCGGTCCGCGCCACCCACGCCCCCGTCCTCGGCTCCTCAGGGGCCACGGAGCCGACCGCCACGGCACCCCGGCCCGGCACCGCCCCACAGGGCTCCGCCACGGCCTGCCGCAACGCCATGTTCCCGACCGGAAATGCCACCCCTCCGCAGGCAGCCGCCTCGATGGCCATCCCCTCGGAGGCCACCACCACGACGTCCGCATCCGCCCCTTCCTTCACCACGCGGGCCACGCTCTCCGCCGCCCCAGCCGCGCACTCCGCCACCGCGGTCGAAGGGAGCCACCCATGACCCAGCCCCACGTCGGCCCGGTCACCCCGGCGGCCGCCAACCCCCTCTCCCTCACCCCGCTGGACGACCTCCGCACCCACGTCACCGCCCACCTCGACGAGGCCGCCCGCACCTGGCTGGCCCACGCCCTGGACGAGGCAGCCGCCCGGTCCGGAAGTCACGGACCCATCTCCGCCTGGGAGTTGCGCCTCGCCGAGGCCGGCCGCCGCTGCGGCGCCGACCACGCGGACGCCGTACGCGTCCTGATCCTGCACGCCGCCCACGCCGGCCCGGACGCCCTCACCCGCGTCTACCGACAGGGCACTGCCGCCGAACGCCGAGCCGTCCTGCACGCCCTGCCCCATCTGGTGTCAGGCCCCGACGCCCTCCCCCTGGTCGAGGACGCCCTGCGCACCAACGACACCCGCCTCGTGGCCGCAGCCGTCGGTCCGTACGCCGCCCGGCATCTGGACGCCCACAACTGGCGTCACGCCGTGCTGAAGTGCCTGTTCACCGGAGTGCCCGTCAACGCGGTGGCCGACCTCCACCGCCGGGCCCGGGCCGACGCGGAACTCGCCCGCATGCTCGACGACTACGCCGCCGAACGCACCGCCGCCGGCCGCCCCGTCCCCCAGGTCCTGCACCGCGTCCTGGCCCTGACGGAGTCCGAAGCGAAGGAGTCCTGATGCGCATCTTCGACCCCCACATCCACATGACGTCACGGACCACCGACGACTACCAGGCCATGTACAGCGCAGGCGTCCGCGCCGTCGTCGAACCCTCCTTCTGGCTCGGCCAGCCACGCACCTCGCCCGCCTCCTTCTTCGACTACTTCGACTCCCTCCTGGGCTGGGAGCCCTTCCGTGCCGCCCAGTACGGCATCGCCCACCACTGCACCATCGCCCTCAACCCCAAGGAGGCGAACGACCCCCGCTGCGCTCCCGTCCTCGACGAACTGCCCCGCTATCTCGCCAAGGACCGCGTCGTCGCCGTCGGAGAGATCGGCTACGACTCGATGACCCCCGCCGAGGACACCGCGTTCGCCGCCCAGCTCCAGCTCGCCGCCGACAACGGCCTGCCCGCGCTCGTCCACACCCCGCACCGCGACAAACTCGCCGGTCTGCGCCGCACCCTCGACGTCGTACAGGAATCCGCCCTGCCCCCGGAGCACGTCCTGGTCGACCATCTCAACGAGACCACCGTGAAGGAGGCGAAGGACGCCGGCTGCTGGCTCGGCTTCTCGGTCTATCCGGAGACCAAGATGGACGAGCGACGGATGGTCGCGATCCTCCGCGACCACGGCCTCGAACGGGTCCTGGTCAACTCCGCGGCGGACTGGGGCAGAAGCGACCCCCTCAAGACCCGCAGGGTCGGCGACCTGATGCTGGCGGAAGGCTTCACCGAGGACGACGTCGACCGCGTCCTGTGGCGCAACCCGGTCGCCTTCTACGGACTCGGCGGCCGACTGGACCTCGACGTCGCCGCGACCGACGCGACCCACGAGGGCAACTCCGTGCTGCGTGGCGGGGAGTGACCGATGCGCTTCCGCCATCCCGACGGCTCCACCGTCCACCTCGCCTACTGCACCAACGTCCACCCCGCCGAAACCCTCGACGGCGTCCTCGCCCAACTCCGCGACCACTGCGAACCCGTACGCCGACGCCTCGGCCGCGACCGGCTGGGCATCGGACTGTGGCTGGCCAGGGACGCCGCCCACGCCCTCGTCACCGACCCCTCCGCGCTGCGCGGCCTGCGCACCGAACTCGACCGGCGCGGCCTCGAAGTCGTCACCCTCAACGGCTTCCCCTACGAGGGCTTCGGCGCCGAAGAGGTCAAGTACCGCGTCTACAAACCGGACTGGGCCGACCCCGAGCGCCTCGCCCACACCACCGACCTGGCCCGGGTCCTCGCCGGTCTCCTCCCCGACGACGTCACCGAGGGCAGCATCTCCACCCTGCCGCTCGCCTGGCGCACCACCTACGACACCGAGCGCGCGGCCACCGCCACGACCGCCCTGCGCACCCTCGCACAACGCCTCGACGCCCTCGCCGAACTCACCGGACGCTCCATCCGTATCGGCCTGGAACCCGAACCCGGCTGCACCGTCGAGACCACCGCCGACGCCATCGCCCCGCTCACCGGGATCGGCCATGACCGCATCGGTATCTGCGTCGACACCTGCCACCTCGCCACCTCCTTCGAAGATCCGCACACCGCCCTGGACGCGCTCACCCAGGCCCGCGTCCCCATCGTCAAGTCCCAGCTCTCAGCCGCCCTGCACGCCGAACACCCCCATCTCCCCGAAGTCCGCGAGGCACTCGCCGCCTTCGACGAACCCCGCTTCCTGCACCAGACCCGCACGGCCACCGCCGCCGGCCTGCGCGGCACCGACGACCTCGGCGAGGCCCTCCACGGCCACGTGCTGCCCGACGCCTCACCCTGGCGCGCCCACTTCCACGTCCCGCTCCACGCGGCCCCCGCCGCACCCCTCACCTCCACGCTCCCCGTCCTCAAGTCCGCGCTGACCCGGCTCGTCGGCGGCCCGCACCCCCTCACCAGCCACCTGGAGATCGAGACCTACACCTGGCAGGCACTCCCACCCGAGCTGCGGCCCCGCGCCCGCGCCCAGCTCGCCGACGGCATCGCCGCCGAACTCGCCCTCGCCCGAGACCTGTTGACCGACCTGGGCCTGAAGGAGCTGCCATGAGCCCCCGCCCCGCCCACGAAGACCCCGCCCAAGAAGGCTCCGCTCGTAAAGACTCCGCGCCCGAGACCCCCGAGCCCGTACCCCTCCTCGTCCTGGACGTCGTCGGCCTCACCCCCCGTCTCCTCGACCACATGCCCCGCCTCAAAGCCCTCGGCCAGTCCGGCTCCCGTGCCCCGCTGGGCACCGTCCTGCCCGCCGTCACCTGCGCCGCCCAGTCCACCTTCCTCACCGGCGCCCTTCCCTCCGAGCACGGCATCGTCGGCAACGGCTGGTACTTCCGTGAGCTCGGCGACGTACTCCTGTGGCGCCAGCACAACGGTCTCGTCGCCGGCGACAAGCTCTGGGACGCCGCCCGCCGCGTGCACCCCGGCTACACGGTCGCCAATATCTGCTGGTGGTACGCCATGGGCGCCGACACCGACATCACCGTCACTCCCCGTCCCGTCTACTACTCCGACGGCCGCAAGGAACCCGACTGCTACACCCGGCCCCCGGCCCTGCACGACGAACTCACCGCCGCATTCGGCACCTTCCCCCTCTTCCACTTCTGGGGCCCCCGCGCCGACCTCACCTCCAGCCGCTGGATCATCGACGCGACCCGGTACATCCTGCGCACCCGCCACCCCGACCTGGCCCTGTGCTACCTCCCCCATCTCGACTACGACCTGCAGCGCTTCGGCCCCGACGACCCACGCTCCCTGAAAGCGGCCGCCGACCTCGACGCGGCCATGGCCCCGCTCCTGGACGAGGCCCGGGCCGAAGGCCGAACCGTCGTCGCGCTCTCCGAGTACGGCATCACCCGCGTCGAGCGGCCCGTCGACATCAACCGGGCCCTGCGCCGCGCCGGACTGCTGGAGGTGCACACCCAGGACGGCATGGAGTACCTAGACCCGATGACGTCACGCGCCTTCGCCGTCGCCGACCACCAGATCGCCCACGTCTACGTACGCCGACCGGAGGATCTGGAGACGGTCAAAGAAGCCCTCGCCGGTCTTCCCGGCATTGAGCAACTCCTCGACGACGAGGGCAAGAAGACCCACCATCTCGACCATCCGCGCGCCGGCGAACTCGTCGCCGTGGCGGAGCCGGACGCCTGGTTCACGTACTACTACTGGCTCGACGACGCCCGCGCGCCCGACTTCGCACAGCTCGTCGAGATCCACCGCAAACCCGGATACGACCCGGTCGAACTCTTCATGGATCCGCTCGACCCGCTCATCAAGGTCAAGGCGGCCACCGCACTGGCCCGCAAGAAGCTCGGCCTGCGTTACCGCATGGCGGTCGTGCCCCTGGATCCCTCACCTATTCGCGGCAGCCACGGCCGCCTTCCGGCGAGCGACGACGACGGTCCGCTCCTCATCTGCTCCACCCCCCGTGCCGTCGACGGCCGTATCGCGGCCACCGACGTGAAGTCACTCCTGCTCCAACTGGCCGGTCTGTCCTGACTGGTCACAAGTGAAGCACTCACCACTGACAACGCCTTCCCCCAACGAGGAGTTCCTCATGAGCCGCACACCCCGCACGGCCGGCAGCAGCAAGTCGCACGACCCCGAACTCGCCGACCGGCTCAGCCGAAGAGGCATGCTCGGCGTGGCCGCCGGCGCCACCGCCGCCGCCCTCCTCGGGGCCGCCGCCCCCGCCACGGCGGCCACCTCGGCACAGACCACCGCCGCGGGCCGCGGCCGCCCCGTCCTGCCGCCCGGCCGGCTCGGCATCCAGCTCTACAGCCTGCGCGACAAGGTCTCCACACTGGGCTTCGCCCCCGTCTTCGCCGAACTGAAGAAGTACGGCTACGACGAGGTCGAGTTCGCCGGATACACCCAGGGCTCCGCGGGGCCCATCACCCTCGCCCAGCTCAAACGGCTGGCCCGCGACCACGGCCTGAACCCCATCGGCAGCCACGTCGGCTACTACGCCGCCGACCCCAACGCGTACACCTTCGCGCAGAACCTGAACAAGGTCCTCGACGACGCCCAGGCCCTCGGCCTCAAGCACATAGGCACCGCCTCCAACCCGTTCCGCTACGGCTCCACCGTCGACGCCTGGAAGCGCGCGGCGGAGGAGTTCAACACGTACGGCGCGGCGGCCCGGGCCCGCGGCATGAAGTTCTACCAGCACAACCACTCCGAGGAGTTCTCCTTCGCCACCGACAACCCGAAGGTCCGGCTCTACGACGTACTGCTCGCCGAGACCGACCCCAAGCTCGTGTACCTGGAGATGGACATCTTCTGGGCGTACTCGGGCCAGTTCCGCTTCTCGAAGCGCCCCGACGGCAAACCCGCGCCGTTCGAGCCCCTCGACTACGTACTCAGGCAGCCCCACCGCTACCCGCTCTTCCATGTGAAGGACGGTGTGAGCGACCCGGGCAACCAGTACGGCTACCGCATGACCGACGTCGGCGACGGAGACATCGACTACCAGCGGTTCATCTCCGCCGTGACCCGGCTGCGCGGCGAGCGGCTGGCCCATCACTGGCAGGCCGAGCACGACAACCCGACCGAGTCCTTCACCTTCGCGCGCCGCTCCAGCGCGCACCTCCACTCGCTGCGCGAGAAGTGCTGACGGCAACCCCGTACAGCTGAGGAGGCCCTCCCGGAATCCCGGGAGGGCCTCCTCACGCGCGCGTGGCGTCAGCCCGCGGGCTGCGGTTGCGCGGTCCGGCCGGCTGTCGCGCGGCCCGGCTGTCGCAGCAGCAGGGCGATGCCCGCGGCCACCATGGAGACGGCGCCGGCCAGGGCGTACGCGCCGTTGTAGCCCCAGGCGGCGACCACCATGGAGCCCAAACCTCCGCCGAACAGGCCGCTGATCAGCTTTCCGCTGTACACCAGCCCGTAGTTGGAGGCGTTGTAGTTCTCCCCGAAGTAGTCCGGGGTGAGTGCCGCGAACAGCGGGTAGAACGCGCCGCCGCCGAAGCCGGAGAGGAAGGCGAAGAACAGGAACAGCGCCTCGCTCCGGACGTCGCCCGCCCAGATCACCCCGAACTGGGCCAGGCCCAGGACGACGATGACGAACACCAGGGTGGGTTTGCGGCCCCACTTGTCGGAGAGCCAGCCCACCACGCCGCGGCCGATGCCGTTGATGACCGCCATGACGCCCATCGAGGACGCGGCGACCAGCGGGCCGAAGCCCACATCCTTGGCGAAGTCGACCTGGAAGGAGATCCCGAAGATCGACACGCCGGCGGTCAGCACGATGGAGACCCACATCAGGGGGAGCATGCCGGTCCTGATGGCCTCCTTGGGCGTGTACTGCTTCACCGCGGGAGGGTTCTTGGCGAGGCTCGTCGCGTTCTTCGCGTCGCCCGAGTACGTCAGCGGATCGATGTCCGCGGGCCACCAGTTCTTCGGGGGATCCTTGAAGAAGAAGGCGGACGCGAGGACCACGATCATGATGTACGCGCCGATCAGGTCCAGCACCCGGTGGTAGTTCGCGGTGTCGAAGCCGTAGTTGAAGATGAAGATGAACGGCAGGGACCCGTACGCGAACCCGCCGTTGACGAAGCCCGTCCTCGCTCCCCGGCGCTCGGGGAACCACTTGCCGACCATGTTGATGCAGGTCGCGTAGACGAGTCCGGCGCCGATGCCTCCGACGACGCCGAAGCCGAGGATGGCCAGCCAGACGTTGCTGAGATGCGAGAGAGCGAGGAATCCCAAGGCGCACAGGCCCGAGCCGATGTACATGGCCTTACGGGCCGTCAGGATGCCCCTCTCCCTCAGCCAGCCCGCGGGGAAGGCGATGCCGGCCTGGAAGAAGACCCAGACGCTGAGGATCCAGAAGGTGTTGCTCTGCGTCCAGCCGTGGGCGTGGGACAGGGTGTCCTCCGCCGAACCGTACGCGTATTCGAAGACGCTGATGGCCATCATGGCGACCCACGGCAGATACACCATGAGCTTGCGGGAGTGACCGAGGATGTCCCGGTCGGTCTCGCCCACGCGGTAGACGCGGCCACGGGAGTCGGTCACTTCTCGGTAGGGACGGTGTGCGGCTTGGGGGTCGGTCGGTGAACCGTTCGTCGAGTCGCCCGTCGAGTCGCCGGTCGAGTCGCTCGTCGAACTGTTCGTGGCGATGGGATCTGCCGTCATGTCAGGCCAATTCCTCCGTGTGGGGCCGTTTCCTTGCCGACGTGTCAGGCCATTTCCTCGCCGAGGGGCTGGGGGTTGGGGGAGACCCTGCGGTCGGCGACGGGCCTGCCCGGTGCCTTCAGGAACACCGCCAGCACCGCGGAGGCAAGCCCGATGCAGCCGGCCAGGACGAACGCGCCCTCGTAGTCCCAGTGGTCGACGACGATCGCGCCCACTCCGGAGCCGACGAGGCCGGAGATGAGTTTCGAGCTGTAGACCATTCCGTAGTTGGAGGCGTTGTTGTTCTCACCGAAGTAGTCCGCGGTCATGGCGGCGAACAGCGGGAAGATCGCCCCGCCGCCGAAGCCGGAGACCATGGAGCAGAACAGGAAGAACGGCATGCTGCCCATCTGGCCGGAGGCCAGCACCCCGAACTGGGCCGTACCCAGCACCACACATACGATGATCAGCGTGTTGCGTCGCCCGTAGCGGTCGGATATCCAGCCGATGACACCGCGGCCGGTGCCGTTGACGATGGCCTTCAGGGACATCGCCGTCGCCACGATTCCGCCCGCGAAGCCCATGTCCTTGCCGAACGGCACCTGGAAGGCGATCCCGAAGATGTTGATGCCGGCGGTGCACAGCAGACAGAACCACATCATCCACAGGACGGGCTGACGGGCGGCTTCCCTCGGGACGTACTGCTTGACCGCCGGCGGGTTCTTCTCCAGCGCCCGGCGGATCTTCGGGTCGTCCGTCACCTTGAGCGGGTCGACGTGCGAGGGCCACCAGTTCTTCGGCGGGTCCTTGAAGAACCAGCCCGCCGACGCCACGACCAGGCACAGCCCGACGCCGACACAGGCCAGCACGGTCTGGTAGTTGCTCAGGTCCATGTACGAGGTGAACAGGAACACGAAGGGCACCGAGCCGTAGGCGAAACCGCCGTTGACGAAGCCCGTCTTGCCGCCCTTGCGCTCCGGATACCACTTGCCGACCATGTTGACGCAGGTCGCGTAGACGAGACCGGCGCCTATACCGCTGCACATGCCGAAACCGAAGTAGGCCACGAGCACGTTCGGCGCGTACGCCAGCGAGAGGTAGCCGAGCATGGTGCCGACCGCGCCGAGCATCATCGCCGTACGGGCGGGCAGTCTGCCGCTCTCCCGCAGCTGACCGGCGGGGAAGGCCACGGCCGCCTGGAAGAACACCCAGACGCCCATCAGCCAGAAGATGTGTCCGCTGTCCCACAGATGGGCCTCGTGGAGGGTGTCCTCCGCGGACGTGAACGCGTACTCGGCGGAGCTGATGCCCATCATGCCGATCCAGGGCAGGATGACCATCCACCTGCGCCTGCGGCCCATGATGTCGACGTCGGATTCCCCGATGCGGTACATGCGGCCGTTGCGGTCCGTCACCTCCCGATAGGGAAGGGACGTCGAGTAGTCAATGGTTGTCACTGGTGAAGACTCCTTGCGTCGAAAGATCTGGCCAGCGCCCCCTGTCCAAATGCCTTTCGTGCGCGCATGGGTCCCGGGGCCGTCCGACGCGCACCGTCGGACGCCTCCCTGTGCCTGGTTACGTCATGAACCGCCCCCAAGAGTCACCTCGTCCGGCACATTGCATACAGTCGACGAATACTGTATGAAGATTGTTATCCCGCATCCGATGGGTGATGTCCAGGGGGCGTGCAGCACTTTTCAGACGGAAGCCGAATCATGAACCCGCACCCCGCCGCGACTCCTGCCCCATCCCATCCCCGCCCCCGACTGTGCACCGAGAGCGGAGACACCGAATGGCGACCACCCTCAACCCGACCCACCTCGTGCTGAAGTCCGGCACATCCTGGTCCGACGCCTGGCAGCGATGCCTCGCCGTGGCCCCCGAGGCCTTCCGCGACGACCGCGTCCTCAACCTCTGGAACTCCTCCTGGCAGGCCGACGGCCGGGCCCTGCCCGCCACCAGCCCCGTCGACGGCAGCCCGATCGCCGGCCCGCCCCGCCTGGACCCCGACACCGCCCACCAGGCCGTACGCGCGTGCCTGGACCAGCACCGCGCCTGGCGCCACATCCCGCTCGACGAGCGCCGCGCCCGCGTCGCGGCCACCCTCGACGCCCTCACCCAGCACCGCGAACTCCTCGCCCTCCTGCTCGTCTGGGAGATCGGCAAGCCCTGGCGGCTGGCGCAGGCGGACGTCGACCGGGCCATCGACGGGGTGCGCTGGTACGTCGACGGCATCGGGCCGATGGTCGCCGACCGGGTTCCGCTGGACGGTCCGGTATCCAACATCGCCAGCTGGAACTACCCGATGAGCGTGCTCGTTCACGCAATGCTGGTACAGGCACTGGCAGGCAACGCGGTCATCGCCAAGACCCCGACCGACGGCGGTGTCGCCTGTCTGACCCTGGCCTGCGCGCTCGCCGCCCGTGAGGGGCTTCCCGTCACCCTCGTCAGCGGCGGCGGGGGAGAGCTGTCCGAGGCGCTGGTACGGGCGCCCGAGATCGGCTGCGTCTCCTTCGTGGGCGGTCGCGACACCGGCGCCGCGGTGGCCACGGCCGTCGCCGACCTCGGCAAGCGACACATACTCGAACAGGAAGGACTCAACACCTGGGGAATCTGGAACTTCTCCGACTGGGACACCCTCAAGGCCGTCGTCCCCAAGCTCTTCGACTACGGCAAGCAGCGCTGCACGGCGTACCCGCGCTTCGTCGTCCAACGCGCCCTGTTCGACGAGTTCCTGACGGCCTACCTTCCCGCGGTCCGCACCCTGCGCGTCGGGCACCCGCTCGCCGTCGAGAACCCTGACGACCCGTTCCCGGCACTGGACTTCGGGCCCGTGATCAACGCGGCCAAGGCGAAGGAACTCCACGACCAGGTCGCCGAGGCGGTCGCTCGCGGCGCCGTCCCCCTGCACCGTGCCAGTGAGACCGACGCCCGCTTCCTGCCCGGTCAGGACACCTCGGCGTACGTCCAACCAGTCACCCTTCTGGGCCCGCCGCCCTCCTCGCCGCTGCACCACGCGGAACCGTTCGGGCCGGTCGACACCATCGTCCTCGTCGACACCGAGGCGGAGCTGCTGGCCGCGATGAACGCCTCCAACGGCGCGCTTGTCGCCACCCTGTCCACGGACGACAGGGCGACCTTCGACCGGCTCGCCCCGCAGATCCGCGCCTTCAAGGTAGGCCACAACAAGCCGCGTTCACGAGGCGACCGCGACGAGCTGTTCGGCGGCTTCGGCGCGTCCTGGCGCGGCGCGTTCGTCGGCGGCGACCTGCTGGTGCGCGCCGTGACCCGGGGACCGGCGGACGAACGGCTGCCCGGCAACTTCCCGGAATACCAGCTCATGCCGTGACCGGCGGCCGGGCGGCGCCCGTGCGGGGGTGCCGCCCTCCGGCAGACATCGCGTGCACACCCGTCGACGTACAAGTGAGGTGGCGATCATGGAGAAGGCGCTTGCGGGGATCCGTGTTCTGGATATGACGCATGTGCAGTCGGGTCCGTCGGCGACGCAGTTGCTGGGGTGGCTGGGCGCGGACGTGGTGAAGGTGGAGGCGCCGGGAGGGGATGTCACGCGGGGGCAGTTGCGGGACGTGGCGGGGGCGGACTCTCTGTATTTCACGATGCTCAACTGCAACAAGCGCAGTGTCACGCTGAACACCAAGTCGGCGCGGGGCCGGGAGATCCTCACGGAGTTGATCCGGCGTTCGGACGTGCTGGTGGAGAATTTCGGCCCGGGCGCGGTCGACCGGATGGGTTTCACCTGGGACCGCATCAAGGAGATCAATCCGCGAATCGTGTACGCGTCGATCAAGGGGTTCGGGGAGGGCCCGTACACGGGTTTCAAGGCGTACGAGGTGGTGGCGCAGGCGATGGGCGGGTCGATGGCGACCACCGGGTTCGAGGACGGGCCGCCGATGGCGACCGGGGCGCAGATCGGTGATTCCGGGACCGGGATCCACGCGGTGGCGGGTGTCCTGGCCGCCCTGTTGCAGCGCGAACGCACGGGACGGGGGCAGCGCGTGAACGTGGCGATGCAGCACGCCGTCCTCAACCTGTGCCGGGTCAAACTACGTGACCAGCAGCGTCTTCAGCACGGCCCGCTGGCCGAGTACCCCACGGAGGATTTCGGGGACGAGGTACCGCGTTCGGGCAACGCCTCGGGCGGCGGGCAGCCGGGCTGGGCGGTGCGATGCGCGCCGGGCGGGCCCAACGACTACGTGTACGTGATCGTGCAGCCGCCCGGCTGGAAGCCTCTCGCAGAGCTGATCGGCAGGCCCGAACTCGCCGACGATCCGCAATGGGCCACTCCCGAAGCCCGCCTGCCGAGACTGGCGAAGATGTTCCAGCTGATCGAGGAATGGACTTCGACCCTGCCCAAGTGGCAGGTCCTCGAACGGCTGAACGCGCACAGCATTCCCTGCGGGCCGATCCTGTCCACCAAGGAGATCATCGAGGACTCCTCGCTCGCCGCGAACGACATGATCGTCACCGTCGACCATCCCGAGCGCGGCCCCTTCACCACGGTCGGCAACCCCCTCAAACTCTCCGACTCGCCCACCCACATCACCACCCCGCCCCTTCTGGGCGAACACACCGAGGAAATCCTCATCGGCGAACTCGGCCTCGGTGACGAGGAACTGCGCCTGCTCAGGGCGGAGGGCGTGGTCTGACCGGCGGTGGCCGACCCTGCTCTCACCCCGTCCCGGCACGCGGCGCAGACCGCCGTGCCCGGGACGGCTCCCGTTCGTATCCGATTCGCGTTCGACCGGAGCGAGGTAGCCCAGCATGTCGACACACGCATCTCGTATCGCCCAACTGACGGTCACCGACAGGCTCGTGGAGTCCAACCGCGCCTACGCCGCCGATTTCGCCGACCCGGGGACGGACGCTCGCCCGGTGCTCGGGGTCGCGGTCGTGGCCTGCATGGACGCCCGTCTCGACCTGCACGCGGCGCTCGGCCTGGAGCTCGGCGACTGCCACACCGTCCGCAACGCCGGCGGTGTCGTCACCGACGACACCATCCGCTCCCTGACGATCAGTCAGCGCGCCCTGGGTACCCGCAGTGTCGTCCTCATCCACCACACCGGCTGCGGACTCCAGACCCTGACCGAGGACTTCCGGCACGAACTGGAGCTGGAGGTCGGACAGCGTCCGGCGTGGGCGGTGGAGGCCTTCCGGGACGTCGACCAGGACGTACGCCAGTCGATGCAGCGCGTACGCACCAACCCGTTCCTGCCGCACACGGACGATGTCCGGGGCTTCGTCTTCGACGTGACGACCGGGCGGCTGCGGGAGATCGACCCGAGCCCCGACCCGCGCCCGTGAACCGGTCGCTCAGGCCTCCTGACGACTCTTTGCCGCAGGGGCCCTGGCGCCTGCTGGATATATACAGAATACTGTATGCAATCGCTCTCAGGGGGTCACTCCATGTCGTCGTACCGCACCGCTCTCGCAGAGGTCCTGGCCCGTGCCGTCGCGCCATGCGCCGAAGTCACCGGCACGGAGGGCAGGTTCCCCCGAGGAGCCGTGACGGCCCTCGGGGCCACCGGGCTGTTGGGGCTCACCGTCTCCACCGAGTTCGGCGGCGCCGGACTGGGGCTGCCGGAAGCCGCCGAGGTGGTCGCCCGGACAGCGCGGGTCTGCCCGGCGACGGCAGCCGTGCTCCGGTCGCACTACGCGGCGGTCACCGTCATCGACTCGCACGGCAGCCCCTGGGTGCGCGGCGAGATCGCCGCCGGACGTCACCTCGCCGGCCTCGCCCTGGCCGAGGACGACACCGGCGAGCAGGGGGCGGAGGCCCAACTGCTCATGCCGCGCTGCACCGCCGTGCGCTCCGGAGGGGTGGTCGCCCTGCGCGCCCGCAAGCGCGGGGTGGTCGCGGCGGGGGAGGCCGACAGCTACGTCTGGTCCTCCCGGCCGCTCGGCGTACCCGACGGCCTCACTCTCTGGGGAGTCCCGGCGCACGCCCCGGACCTGTTCGTACCCGCCCGGCCCGACGCCGCCGGACCGCCGGGCAGCGCCACGTCCACGGTGCTCGCCGACCCGGTACTGATACCGGCCGACGCCCGACTCGGCTCGGACGGCGGCGGGGACGACATCGTGCTGCGCACGGTCCTGCCGTGGCTGCGCGAACTGGGCGCCGCAGCCGATGCGGGGACCCACCGGTTGGCCGCCGCCGACTCTCTCGCACGGTCCTGAAGTTCCGGTCTGCGGCGGCTGGGAAACCCCGCCTGCCGCGACTCCGGCCTCCGCGGACGCGGCAGGCGAAAACCGCTCTGCGGCGACGTCGCCCGGCGGGGACTAGGGCGGGCGAAACCCGCCCCGGGGTGAACCCGCCTCGCGAGAGCCCACCCCGCCGAGGCTTCACCCTGCCGAGAACTCCCGTTCCCGGCAGGTCGGTTCGGCCGCCTCGCGGCTGTCAGGGCTGGCCCGCCCCGTTGGCGAGCTGCCTGCGGTAGAAGTCCGTTGTGCGTTCCGTGTGTTTGCGCATGACCTCGCCCGCGCGGTCCGCGTCGCCCTTGGAGATGGCCTTGATGAGCTGGATGTGCTCGTTCCACGCCTCCTTGCCCCGGGGCTTGGCGATCGGCGTGTAGTACCAGCGCACCTTCTGGCCCACCTGCGAGAGCATCTCGGCCAGTACGTCGTTGGCGGCCAGGGTGGTGACGAAGGTGTGCAGGGCGGTGTTGGCCGCGACCAGGCGTTCGACATCGCCGGCGGCGAGCGCGTCGAGGCCCTCGGACTGGAGCTCGCAGAGGCGCTCGACGTCCTCGGACGTCGCGTTGCGGGCGGCGAGCTGGGCCGAATAGGTCTCCAGCACCGAGCGGACGCCCAGGAGTTGGGCGGCCTCTTCCTCGGTGGGGGAGTGGACGAAAGCGCCCTGAGCGGGCCGCAGATCGACCCAACCGGCGGTCTGGAGGCGCTGAAGGGCCTCACGGACCGGTTGCCGGCTGACTCCGAGATGCTCGGCGAGTTCGGCCTCGACCAGGTGCTGACCGGGCTTGAGCGAGCCGCTGACGATCAGTTCGGTCAGGGCGTCGTACACGGCCTGGCGCAGGGGCGCCGGGCGGGTGACGCGCCGGGACGCCGCGGCCGTGAGTGCCTCGCGCATGGTTGTCCTGTTCTGCTCTGCCGCCGGGTTGACGGCTTTGCCAAGAGGTGGTCGCCAAGAGGGTTGCCGACGACGTTTTCAGCATACAGGTTTTGGTATGCAACATGGCGTGGCCGCCGTTGAGTCGAAGCCTCTTCCAACTGTCGTCTGTATACAGAAGCCTGTATGGGGTATTGTCGAAATCTCCTGCAACCCTCGCCGGGGACCGCGTTTCGGAAGGCGGAGCGATCATGACGACCAGCGGGAGCGATATGAGGGTCGAGAGCGTGGTCCGGAGGGCGGTGGCCGATCACCGGGGTTGGCGAGGCGCGCTGCTGCCCGTACTGCACGCGATCCAGGCCGAGTTGGGCCATGTGCCGCAGGAGGCGGTTCCGGTGCTGGCCGACGAGCTCAACCTCTCCCGGGCGGACGTCCACGGAGTGGTGACCTTCTACCACGACTTCCGCCGCGAGCCCGCAGGCCGCACCACGGTGCGCATCTGCCGCGCCGAGGCCTGCCAGGCCCTGGGAGCCGACCGTCTCGTGAACCACGTACGGGAGAGCGGACTGACCCTGGGGGAGACGGCGGCGGACGGTTCGGTGACCGTCGAGCAGGTCTTCTGCCTGGGCAACTGCGCACTGGGGCCGTCGGTCGAGGCGGACGGACGGCTGTACGGACGGGTGAGCCCGGCCCGACTGGGCTCCCTCCTCAACCGCACGCGCGACGCGGCGCTCAACGGGCCGCGGAACGGGACGGTCTCCTCATGAGCAACTCTTCACTTAGCGCGGCCACGGTCTACGTCCCCCGTGACTCGGCAGCCAGGTCCGTAGGCGCCGACGAGGTCGCGGGCGCCCTGCAACGGGCCGCCACCCGCGGCGACTTCGCCATCGACGTCGTACGCAACGGATCGCGCGGCATGCTCTGGCTGGAGCCGATGATCGAGGTCGTGACCCCGCGGGGCCGCGTCGGCTACGGCCCGGTGGCCGCCGAGGACGTGGACGCGCTCCTGGCCGCCGGCCTGCTGGACGGGGCGGAGCATCCGCTGCGCCTCGGCCTGGTCGACGAACTGCCCTGGCTGGCCCGCCAGACTCGCGTCACCTTCGCCAGAGTCGGGCTGACCGACCCCCTGTCGACGCGGGACTACGTCGAGCACGGCGGCCTGGCCGGACTGCGGGCCGCCCTGGACATGGCGCCCGCCGACGTGGTCGCCGAGGTCACCGCATCCGGACTGCGAGGTCGTGGTGGCGCCGGCTTCCCGGCCGGTATCAAGTGGAAGACCGTCCTGGGCTGCCCCGACGAGCTGAAGTTCGTCTGCTGCAACGCCGACGAGGGCGACAGCGGCACCTTCGCCGACCGTATGGTCATGGAGGGCGACCCGTTCCTCCTCATCGAGGGCATGACCATCGCCGCGCACGCGGTCGGCGCGAGCGAGGGCTATCTCTACATCCGCTCCGAATACCCGGACGCGATCGCCACGATGCGCGAGGCCATCGAGATCGCCCGCGAGCACGGCTGGCTCGGCAAGAACATCCTCGGCTCCGCCCTCGACTTCGACCTGCACGTCCGTGTCGGCGCGGGCGCGTACATCTGCGGCGAGGAGACCTCCATGCTGGAGAGCCTCGAGGGCAAGCGGGGCACCGTGCGCGCGAAACCGCCGATACCGGCGATCGAGGGCCTGTTCGGCAAGCCGACCGTCGTGAACAACGTCCTCACCCTGACCACCGTCCCGGTCGTCCTCGCGAACGGCGCGAAGGCCTACCAGGACCTCGGCGTCGGCCGCTCACGCGGCACCCAGGTCTTCCAGCTCGGCGGCAACATCGCGCGCGGCGGAATCGTCGAGACGGCCTTCGGCATCACCCTGCGCGAGCTGATCGAGGACTTCGGCGGCGGCACCCGTAGCGGACGCCCGCTGCGCACGGCGCAGGTGGGTGGCCCGCTCGGCGCGTATCTGCCGACGTCGATGTTCGACCTGCCGATGGACTACGAGGCGTTCGCCGAGGCCGGCGCGATGCTCGGGCACGGCGGGGTCGTCGTCTTTGACGACAGCGTGGACATGGCGGCGCAGGCCCGCTTCGCGATGGAGTTCTGCGCCGAGGAGTCCTGCGGCAAGTGCACCCCGTGCAGGGTCGGTTCGGTGCGTGGCGTCGAGGTGATCGACAAGATCGTGGCCGGTACGCACCGCGACGAGAACCTCGCTCTGCTGGAAGACCTCTGCGACCTGATGACCGACGGCTCGCTGTGCGCGATGGGCGGACTGACCCCGATGCCCGTGCGCAGCGCCCTCACCCACTTCCCCGACGACTTCCTCGGCGGCCGTCAACTCCTGAGCATCCATCCCGTACAGGTGACCCGCCCGAAGACGGAGGGAACGGCATGACACTCCTCAAGGAACCCGACTTCGGAACCCCGGAACGGCCCGGCCCGGCAACGGTGTCGGTGGAGGTGGACGGACTTCCGGTGACCGTCCCCGAGGGCACCTCGGTGCTGCGCGCGGCGGCACAAGCGGGCGTCGACATACCCAAGTTGTGCGCCACCGACAGCCTGGAGGCGTTCGGCTCCTGCCGGTTGTGCGTGGTCGAGATCGACGGCCGGCGCGGCACCCCGGCCTCCTGCACGACACCGTGCGCCGACGGTATGAAGGTGAGCACGCAGACACCGAAGGTGGAGAAACTCCGCCAGGGCGTCATGGAGCTCTACATCTCCGACCACCCCCTCGACTGCCTCACCTGCCCGGCCAACGGAGACTGCGAACTCCAGGACATGGCAGGCGTGGTGGGGCTCAGGCAGGTCCGGTACGGCTACGAGGGCGCCAACCATCTCGACGCCGAGAAGGACACCTCCAACCCCTACTTCGACTTCGATCCGTCCAAGTGCATCGCCTGCTCCCGCTGCGTACGGGCCTGCGGCGAGGTCCAGGGCACCTTCGCGCTGACCATCGAGGGGCGCGGCTTCGACTCCAAGGTGTCGGCGGGCGCCGGCGAGGCCTTCATGGACTCCGAGTGCGTCTCCTGCGGGGCCTGCGTCCAGGCCTGCCCGACCTCGACACTCCAGGAACGCTCGGTCGTCGAACTCGGCATGCCCACCAGGTCGGTTGTGACGACCTGCGCCTACTGCGGAGTCGGCTGCTCCTTCAAGGCCGAGCTGCGCGGCGACGAACTGGTGCGCATGGTGCCGTACAAGGACGGCGGGGCGAACGAGGGCCACTCCTGCGTCAAGGGCCGCTTCGCCTTCGGGTACGCCACCCACCCCGACCGTCAACTCAAGCCCATGGTGCGGGAGAAGACCACCGATCCCTGGCGTGAGGTCGAGTGGGACGAGGCGATCGGCACGGTCGCCCGCCGCATGCGCGAACTCCAGGACCGGTACGGAACGAGTGCGGTCGGCGCCATCACCTCCTCGCGCTGCACCAACGAAGAGGTATACGTCGTACAGAAGATGGTGCGTGCGGCCTTCGGCAACAACAACGTCGACACCTGCGCGCGTGTCTGCCACTCCCCGACGGGATACGGACTCAAGCAGACCTTCGGCGAGTCGGCGGGCACCCAGGACTTCCGGTCCGTGGCCGAGGCCGACGTCATCATGGTGATCGGCGCCAACCCCACTGACGGGCACCCGGTGTTCGCCTCCAGGATGAAGCGCCGGCTGCGCGAGGGCGCCAAGCTCATCGTGGTCGACCCGCGCCGCATCGACCTCGTACGCTCGCCGCACATCGAGGCCGAGCACCATCTCCAGCTCAGGCCGAGCACGAACGTGGCTGTCGTGAACGCGATGGCCCATGTGGTGGTCACCGAGGGCCTGTTCGACCGGGACTTCGTGGACGCGCGGTGCGAGGACTTCGACCAGTGGGCGGATTTCGTGGCCCGCCCCGAGAACAGCCCGGAGGCGGTCGAGCCGATCACCGGCGTACCGGCCACCGAACTCCGGTCCGCCGCAAGGCTGTACGCGACCGCCCCCAACGGAGCCATCTACTACGGTCTCGGTGTCACCGAGCACAGCCAGGGCTCGACCATGGTCATGGGAATGGCCAACCTCGCGATGGCGTGCGGCAACATCGGCCGGGACGGCGTCGGCGTGAACCCGCTGCGCGGTCAGAACAACGTGCAGGGCTCCTGCGACATGGGCTCCTTCCCGCACGAACTCCCCGGCTACCGGCATGTCTCCGACGACGCCGTGCGTAGCGTCTTCGAGAACCTCTGGGGCGGAACTCTCCTCGCCGAGCCGGGACTTCGTATCCCGAACATGTTCGACGCGGCGATCGACGGCACCTTCCGCGGACTGTTCGTCCACGGCGAGGACATCGCCCAGTCGGACCCGAACCTCAAGCACGTCAGCGCCGCGCTCGAGGCCATGGAACTGGTCGTCGTACAGGACCTGTTCCTCAACGAGACGGCCAAGTTCGCGCATGTCTTCCTGCCCGGGGCCTCGTTCTTGGAGAAGGACGGCACGTTCACCAACGCCGAGCGCCGGATCAACCGGGTGCGCGCGGTGATGAAGCCGAAGACGGGCAAGCACGAGTGGCAGATCGTCAGCGAGATCGCCACCGCCATGGGCTATCCGATGTCGTACGACCATCCGAGCCGCATCATGGACGAGATCGCGTCCGTCACCCCGACGTTCACCGGTGTCTCCTTCGAGCTGCTGGACAAGCTCGGCAGCATCCAGTGGCCGTGCAACGAGGAGGCGCCGGAGGGGACGCCCATCATGCACGTGGACGAATTCGTGCGCGGCAAGGGCCGGTTCGTGGTCACCTCGTACGTCCCGACGAACGAGCGCAGCACCCGGCGCTTCCCCCTGGTGCTGACCACGGGACGCATCCTCAGCCAGTACAACGTCGGCGCGCAGACCCGCCGCACCGGCAACGTCGCCTGGCACCCCGAGGACATCCTCGAACTACACCCGCACGACGCCGAGGACCGCGGCATCAAGAGCGGTGACATGGTCACCCTGGCGAGTCGCGTCGGGCAGACGACGCTGCGCGCGGAGATCTCCGACCGGATGCCGACCGGCGTCGTCTACACCACCTTCCACCACCCCGTGACCGGCGCCAACGTGGTGACCACGGAGAACTCCGACTGGGCGACCAACTGCCCGGAGTACAAGGTCACCGCCGTACAGGTCGGCCTCGCCCGCCCGACGCGGGCGGCGGCTGCCGAACCGGCGGCGGACGACCTGGTCATGGTGGTGGACTGAGATGGCCGCAGCCGCCGTACCCCCGGAGCGCCGGATGGCCAACGACATCGCGGCCAACCACGGCCATCTGCCGGACGACGTCGCCGCCGAGGCGATCGCCGGGCACGTGGGCAGGTTCTGGGACCCGCGGATGCGTACCCGGTTGTACGAGTTCGTCGATGCCGGGGCGGACGGTCTCGACCCCCTGGTGGTGGCCGCCGTGAAGCTCCTGCGCTGACCGGTACAGGGGGCGGTGACACGATCGCTGCTCCCTGTACCTTCTCGCCCCCTGTACATCACCCCGTGCTGCATACAGTATGGAGAAGGGTGGAGGCGGTGTGGGGACGGCCCCCGACAGAGAGGAGTCGTTCATGCTGTTCCGGCAGCTGGAGTACTTCGTGGCGGTGGCGAGAGAACGGCACTTCGCCCGGGCGGCGGAGTCCTGCTACGTCTCCCAGCCGGCGCTCTCGGCGGCGATCGCCAAGCTGGAACGGGAGTTGAACGTCACACTGATCAACCGCGGTCACAACTACCAGGGCCTCACCCCGGAAGGGGAGCGCCTCGTCGTCTGGGCCAAACGCATCCTCGCCGAACAGGACGCGTTCAAGGCGGAGGTGGCCGCCGTACAGTCCGGTATCACCGGGACACTCCGCCTGGGCACGGACCCCACGGCGTCCACGACCCTCGCGCTGCCCGTGGCGGCCTTCTGCGCCGCGCATCCGCTGGCCAAGGTGCAGGTCAGGTCCCGGCTGTCGACGAAGGAACTCCACCGCCAACTGCGCGACTACGAACTGGACGTGGCGATAGCCCACTTCGACCCGGGCGACCAGGAGGGCCTCCAGGTCGTCCCCCTCTACCAGGAGCGTTACATGCTGCTGGTCTCGGACGACCAACCCGCCGCCCAGGCGGCCACCGTGACCTGGGCGGACGCCGCCCAACTGCCGCTCGCGCTGCTGACACCCGACATGCGTATCCGCCAGGTCGTCGACACCGTGTTCGCGCAGAAGGGGTTCGTGGTGACCCCGCAGGTCGAGACGGACTCCATCGCCTCCCTCTACGCCCATGTGGGCGGCGGCGGTTGGGCGAGCATCGTGCCGCACACCTGGCTGCGCGCGATGCCCGTCGTCGGCCGGACGAGAGCGCTGCCCCTGGTCGACCCGGAGGCCGGCGCGCAGGTCTCGGTGGCGATCCACGCGGCCACGCCCGGCTCGGTCGCCGCACGGGCGTTCGTCAACGCCGCGACAGGCCTGTCCCTGGACGACTTCTTCGCCCGCCCGATGCCACTTCCGCTTCCCCTACCGACGCCACATCCGCTCCCGGCGTCGACGGCGACCGAGCACAGCGTGCGCTGACCCGTCGGCACTGAGCCCGCCCCTCAGGGCGCGTACCGGGCCTGCACGGCCTTCCGGTCCAGGCCTCCTTTCGCCGTGTGCGGGAGGGCGGTGACCAGCTCGATCCTGTCCGGCACCTCGAACGCGGCCAGCCGGTCCCGGCAGTAGCGCAGGATCTCCGCGGCCCCCACGCTCTCACCCGCGCGCACCACCACGGCGGCGCCGACCCTCCCCCACCCTTCGGGCGGGGGGACCCCCATCTCGCTTCGCTCGCCGTACACCGCGTCGGGTACGGCGAACACGGCCGCCTCGGCGACCCCCGGGCAACCGGCGAGGATGTCCTCGACATGCTCGGGCGAGATCTTCTCCCCGCCCCGGTTGATGAGGTTCTTGATCCGCCCGGTCAGCGACAGATAGCCGTCCGCGTCCAGCGCGCCCAGATCACCGGTGCGCAGCCACCCGTCGACAAAGGTGTACGCCGTCCCGTCCCGGTCACCGAGATAGCCGCGGGCGACCGTGGGACCGTGCACCCACACCTCTCCCTCGACGCCCACCGGACACGCCCGCCCCCTCCGGTCGACGACCCGCACCTCGACCCCGGTCGGCCGCCCGACCGACCCCTGCTTCAGCGCACCCCGCTCGGGCAGCGGCTCGCTGGCCGCCTGGTGCGAGGACTCGGTCATCCCGTACGCGGACAGCAGCGGCGCGCCGAACGTACGCTCCAACGCGCGCTGCGTGGCCGTGTTGAGGGGAGCGCTGCAACTCCGTACGAACTTCAGGGGCGGCGCCTTCGGCCCCGGGTACTCCCGTTCCGAGCGGTCGAGGAGGATCTCGTGGATCGCCGGCACCGCGGTGAACCAGGTGGCGGTCACGGCCCGCATGTCGTCCCAGAACGTGCCCGCCGAGAACCGTCCCCGCTCGGGCAGCAGTACGCACCCTCCGCTGGCCAGGGAGGCCAGCAGCGCAGCGAACAGCCCGTGCCCGTGGAAGAACGGCATCACCGCGACCGTCGCATCCCCCGGACCCAACTCGTAGGTGGCACACACTCCTTGCACGGAAGCGGCCACGTTGGCGTGGGTCAGCGGGACCATCTTCGCCCGGTCGGTGGTCCCGGCCGTGAACAGAACGAGGGCGTCCCGGTCCGACAACTCGCCCGCAGCGCCAGCCACTTCGGGCACGTCCCCGGTGTCGAGTGCGACCGCCGCCGAACCCGCCCGGGACACGTCCACCCGCAACGGCCACACCGGCACCGGCAGCACGGCGACATCGGACACCGTCGGTCCGACGAGCACCGCCCGAGCCCCCAACACCCGCAGTCGGGTTGCGAGTTGGGACGCGGGAAGCGCCGGATCCAGCGGCGCGACCACCAGTCCCGCCCGCGCCGCCCCTAGCAACGCCACCACGAATTCAGCGGTGTTGGCGCAGATCAGTCCGACCGCGTCACCCCGCCGCAGACCCGTGCGGCCGAGACGGTCCGCCACGTCGTCGGCCAGTGCGGCGAGGCCCCGGTAGGAAAGCGGCACCCGCTCACCGGCGACCACCAGAGCCCGGGCGTACGGGCGTTCCCGCACCTGCCGGTCGAGGAGATCCACGAGGCCGGTGACCGCCGGAGGCCGGTACCGGTTCACGTCGCGCACGGACGCCGCGGCCGGAACCGCCATGTCCCCACCCCCTCGCGCCAGATCTGATGAAGCAGTCCTCTGCGAGCCTGCGGCGACCTGCGGCCGGCGTCCAATACGCACTGGCGAACGGCCGATAGCAGCCGTCTATCAAGGGAGTTGGTGAGCCCTCGACCAGCGGTCGATAGAAGCTGTTTATCGGCTGGTCGCCGATGGGTCTTGGACGCGGGCGAGCGCGCTGCGGATGGTGAATGAAGTAGCCGCTCCGGCAGGACCTGCCCAAGGAGGACCTCGGACCATGACCGCCCCCTCGCCCCTGGAGACCGCGGCAGCAGCCGACGTTCCGACCGAACTCACCGACGGGTACCACCTGGTCGTCGACGCGCTGAAGATGAACGACGTCGACACCATCTACGGAGTGGTCGGCATCCCGATCACCGACCTGGCCCGCCTTGCCCAGGCGCAGGGCATCCGCTACATAGGCTTCCGGCACGAGAGCAACGCCGGACACGCGGCGGCCGCGGCCGGCTACCTCAACAAGAAGCCCGGCGTGGCCCTGACCGTGTCGGCCCCCGGCTTCCTCAACGGCCTGGTCGCGCTGGCCAACGCGACGACCAACTGCTTCCCGATGGTCCAGATCTCCGGCTCCAGCGAGCGCCACCTCGTCGACCTCAAGCAGGGCGACTACGAGGAGATGGACCAACTCGCCGCCGCGCAGCCCTTCGTCAAGGCCGCCTACCGGGTCAGCCGCGTCGAGGACATCGGCCGGGGCATCGCCCGCGCACTGCGCACCGCGATCTCCGGACGCCCCGGCGGCGTCTACCTCGACATCCCCGCCGCCGTGCTCGGCGCCATCATGCCGGCCGAGGAGGGCGCGAAGACCCTGAGCCGCCTCGTCGACCCCGCGCCGCGCCAACTGCCCGCGCGGGAGGCGGTGGACCGGGCGATCGAGCTGTTGGCGGGCGCCGAGCGGCCGTTGGTGGTGCTGGGCAAGGGCGCCGCGTACGCGCAGGCCGACGACCGGGTCCGCGAGTTCATCGAGTCCACGGGCATCCCGTACGTACCGATGTCGATGGCCAAGGGCCTGCTGCCCGACGACCACCCGCAGTCGGCGGCCACCGCGCGCTCCCTCGCGCTGAAGAAGGCCGACGTCGTGATGCTGATCGGCGCCCGCCTCAACTGGCTGCTGGGCCACGGCCAGGCGGGCTGGAACCCCGAGGCCGAGTTCGTGCAGATCGACATCGACCCCAAGGAGATCGACAGCAACCAGCCCATCGCCGCCCCGCTCGTCGGTGACATCGAGTCGGTGCTCGAGGTACTAGCCGAGCGGACCAAGCCCGGTCAGATCTCGGCCCCTTCGGCCTGGCGCGAGGAGCTCGGGGCCCGCTCGGCACAGAACGTGGCCAAGATGGCGAAGCGCCTGGAGGCCGACCCGCACCCCATGCAGTTCATGGGCGCCCTGAAGGCCGTACGCGATGTCGTGCGCGCACGCCCGGAGACGTACATCGTCAACGAGGGCGCCAACGCCCTGGACATCGCGCGCAACGTCATCGACATGCACGTACCGCGCCACCGCCTCGACAGCGGGACCTGGGGCGTCATGGGCATCGGTATGGGATATGCCATCGCCGCCGCCGTCGAGAGCGGCGCGCCGGTCGTGGCCGTCGAGGGCGACAGCGCCTTCGGGTTCAGTGGGATCGAGATCGAGACGATCTGCCGCTACAACCTGCCCGTCGTAACCGTGATCATGAACAACGGCGGGGTCTACCGGGGCGACGACACCAACCCCTACGACGACGCCCCCTCGCCGACGACCCTCATGGGCGCGGCTCGACACGACCTCATGATCGAGGCGTTCGGCGGCAAGGGCTACCGCGCCACCACCCCCGCCGAGGTCACCGCCGCCCTCACCGAGGCCCTGGCCTCCGGCGGACCGGCCCTCATCGACTGCGTGATCGACCCCTCGGCCGGCACAGAGAGCGGCCACATCTCGCACCTCAACCCCAAGGGCATCACCGTCGGCAACATCACCGCCGCGAAGAAGTGACCCCGGCCCGCCCGTACTTCGTTCTCGCGCACCTCGAACTCCCGCTCCGTAAGCGTTCGTTCACGAAAAGGAAGCTGACATGAGTGAAAAGCCGCTCGCCGGAATCAAGGTGATCGACTTCACCGGGGTCCAAGCCGGTCCCGCCTGCACGCAGTTGCTCGCCTGGTTCGGCGCCGACGTTCTCAAGGTGGAGCGCCCCAACGGTGGCGACGTCACCCGGAAGCAACTGCGGGACATCGAGGATCTCGACGCGCTGTACTTCACGATGCTCAACAGCAACAAGCGCTCCCTCGCGATCAACACCAAGACCGCCGAGGGGCTCGAGGTGCTGGAGAAGCTCATCACCGACGCCGACGTGCTGGTGGAGAACTTCGCGCCGGGCGCCCTGGACCGGATGGGCCTGACCTGGGAGCGCATCCAGGAACTCAACCCACGCCTGATCTTCGGCTCGGTGAAGGGCTTCAACGACCAGTCGTCCTGGAACGACCTCAAGGTCTACGAGAACGTCGCCCAGTGCGCGGGCGGCGCCGCCTCCACCACCGGCTTCTGGGACGGCCCCCCGACCATCTCCGGCGGCGCCCTCGGTGACACCAACACCGGTATGCACCTGGCGATCGGCATCCTCACCGCGATCATCGACCGGGGGAAGACCGGCAAGGGACAGAAGGTGTCCGTCTCCATGCAGGACGCCGTCCTCAACCTCTGCCGGGTCAAGCTGCGCGACCAGCAGCGCCTCGAGCGGGTCGGCCACCTGGAGGAGTACCCGCAGTACCCGAACGGCGAGTTCACCGACGTCGTGCCGCGCGGCGGCAACGCGGGTGGCGGCGGGCAGCCCGGCTGGGTCCTCAAGTGCAAGGGCTGGGAGACCGACCCGAACGCGTACATCTACTTCACCGTCCAGGAGCAGAACTGGAAGCGCACGGCGGAGGTGATCGGCCGTCCGGAGTGGGCCGAGGACCCGGCGTACGCCACCGCGCGCGCCCGGCAGTCGCACATCTTCGAGATCTTCGACGAGATCGAGAAGTGGCTCGCGGACAAGACCAAGTACGAGGCGGTGAACATCCTGCGTGAGTGGGAGGTCCCCTGCGCCCCGGTCATGAGCATGAAGGAGCTGGCCTACGACGAGGACCTGCGCAGGAGCGGCACGGTCGTCGAGGTCGAGCAGAAGGGCCGGGGCACCTACCTGACCGTAGGCAGCCCGGTGAAGTTCTCCTCCTTCAAGCCGGAGATCGTCGGCGCCCCGCTGCTGGGCGAACACAGCTCCGAGGTCCTGGTCGAACTCGGGTACGACGAGGAGACCATCGGCCGGCTGAAGGAGAGCGGCGTCATCGTCTGACGCGCGGACACCCGGACACCCGGGCACCCGGACACCCGGACACACTGAAGCGGCCGTGGCCTTCAGGCCACGGCCGCTTCCGCGCGCCACCATCGGCGCGTTGGCCGACCGGACTCAGACCGACGCGTCGGTCTCGGCCCGCCGCCGCATCAGTTCACGCTCCCGCTCGCGACGCGCGGTGACGTCTCTGATGACAGCTCCGACGTATGTGCTGCCGTCGGGGCCCGGCAGCAGCACCACGCTGAACTCGATGGACAGCTTGCGGCCGTCCGCCGCCAGTGCGGGCACGTTCAGCAGGTCCGCGTCGCCGTACTTGGTCGTGCCCCGGTCCATGGCCTCCTGGAAGCCGTCCCAGTGACGCTTGCGATGACGCTCGGGGATGATGACGTCCAGACTCCGACCGTCCACGTCACCCGCCGAGAACCCGAAGATGCGCTCAGCGCCCCGGTTCCAGAAGCGGATCAGTCCGTCGCCGTCGATGATCACTATGCCGTCGGGTGCCTGGGCGGCCATTCCCAGCACCACCTCGGGATTCAGATCTTCCATGTCGCCTCCGTACAGGGGCAGTCGGACACCGAACGCGTGCAAGGAGACAGTATACAGATGGATCGTATACAGAATCCATGACGGGTCATCACGCGGCGGTCCCCAGCGCCAGGAGGTCGCTGATGGCGTGGACCGTCCGCAGGGTGGGGACGTCGACGCCGGTGATGTCGGCGAGCTCGATGACGGCGGTCAGCAGGACGTCGAGCTCGAGGGGTTTGCCCCGTTCGAGGTCCTGGAGCGTGGAGGTGCGATGGTCGCCCACGCGTTCCGCGCCGGCCAGCCGGCGTTCGATGGAGATGCCGATACGGCAGTTGAGGGCCTCGGCGACGGCGAGGGTCTCCTCCATCATGGTCTGGATGACCTGCCGGGTGCCGCCGTGATGGCACATCTGACGCATCGTGGCGCGGGCGAGGGCGCTGATGGGGTTGAAGGAGATGTTGCCGAGGAGCTTGAGCCAGATGTCGTTGCGCAGGTCGGGCTCGACCGGGCATTTGAGCCCGCCGGCCTGCATGACCTCGCTGAAGGCCTGACAGCGGGGGGAGAGGGTGCGGTCCGGTTCGCCGATGGAGAACCGGGTGCCCTCCAGGTGTCTGACGACGCCCGGCCCTTCGAGCTCGGTCGCCGCGTACACCACGCAGCCGATGGCCCGCTCCGGCGCGAGTACGGCACTGACCGCGCCGCCGGGATCCACGCTCTCGACGCGATGCCCGTCGTGGGGTCCGCCGTGGCGGTGGAAGTACCACCATGGGATGCCGTTCTGCGCTGCGATGACGGCCGTGGACCCGTGGAGCAGGGGCTCGATGAGCGGCCCGCACGCCGCGTACGAGTTCGCCTTGAGTCCGAGGAAGACATAGTCGACGGGGCCGATGTCGGCCGGGTCGTCGGTGGCGTGGGCGTGGGCGGTGAAATCACCGCGGGGGCTGAGGACCCGTACGCCGTCTCGCCTCATGGCCGCGAGGTGCGGTCCACGGGCGACAAGGTGGACGTCGGCGCCTGCTTGGTGCAGGGCTGCGCCGACATAGGCGCCGATGGCTCCGGCGCCGAGGATGGCGACTTTCACTGGGTGGCGCTCCGTTCGGTCGAGGGTGTACCGCGGAACTGTCGAGAACGTCGAAAACTGTCGACGAAATATTGTCTACAGGATGGAGATGGTGGCAGCAAGGGTTTGCGGCGGCGCCCGGACGGCCACCCGTGCCGTGTGAGCTCCGGGTTCCCGGGGTTTGCGGGGTTTGTGCGCCGTAGACTGTAGGCGAAAGCCAATTCATACTTGGCTCTCATATGTAGCCACGGCGCTGCAGAGGAGGGGCTGTGATGTTGTCGACGACAGGACTGCCGCAGGGCGCGGTACCCAAGCTCGAACGCCCCGGACCGCTCCGTGACCGGGTGTACGAGGCGCTGCTCGAACTCATCACCACCCGAGCCCTGCAGCCCGGTCAGCATCTCGTGGAGAGTGAGCTCGCCGGACATCTGGGGGTCTCCCGCCAGCCCGTCCGCGAGGCGCTGCAGCGGCTGAACACGGACGGATGGGTCGATCTGCGGCCCGCCCAGGGCGCCTTCGTGCACGAGCCGACGGAAGCGGAGGCGGACCAACTCCTCACCGTCCGCACACTGCTGGAGGCCGAGGCCGCCCGGCTCGCCGCCGCCAACGCGGGCGCCGCGTCCATCGCCGCGCTGGAGGAGCTGTGCGCGGAGGGCGAGCGCGCCGTCGCCGCCGACGACGTGGACGGCGCGGTCGCCATGAACGCCCGGTTGCACGCGAAGATCATGGAGCTGGCCGGCAACACGGTCCTCGCCGAGCTGGCGGCGCAGGTCGACCGCCGGGTCCGCTGGTACTACACGCCGGTCGCCCGGCAGCGCGGGAAGCAGTCCTGGATCGAGCACCGCGCGCTGATCGCGGCGATCGCCGACCGCGACGAGCAGCGCGCGACGGAGATCATGCGGGCCCACACGGAACACACGCGGAAGATGTACCACGAGCGGGAGAAGTAGCCGGGCGCCAGGTCCCCCGTGACCGACCGGGGCCGATTGCCGTGCGGTAGTCGGACGGTCGCTCCGGGTGAGAGATATGCAGGTGAAAGCCAGTCCGAAAGCTTGGTATTGTTGGTCATGCCGCTGCGGGGAACACCCCCGAACGCGGCAGACACCTTGTCCGGGTGGCGGAATGGCAGACGCGCTAGCTTGAGGTGCTAGTGCCCTTTATCGGGCGTGGGGGTTCAAGTCCCCCCTCGGACACACAGACGACAGAGGCACCCACCTCCGGCTCACAGTCGGAGTGGGTGCCTCTGTCGTTGTGCCCCCGTAGGTGACCGGGATGCGCAGGGTGTGACTCAGTCCCGCAGCTGGTCGATCTGGCGCAGCTTGTTCGTCGCGTCCAGCGCCGCGACCTTGTAGGACTCCGCGAGCGTCGGATAGTTGAAGACCGCGTTGACCAGGTAGTCGACCGTGCCACCGCAACCCATCACGGACTGGCCGATGTGGATCAGCTCGGTCGCTCCGGTGCCGAAACAGTGGACGCCGAGGAGTTTGCGGGTCTCCGGGCAGACCAGCAGCTTCAGCATGCCGTGGGAGTCGCCGATGATCTGGCCCCGGGCCAGTTCGCGGTAGCGGGAGATGCCCACCTCGAACGGGATGCTCTCCTCGGTGAGTTGGTCCTCGGTCCGGCCGATGAAGCTGATCTCGGGGATGGTGTAGATGCCGATGGGCTGGAGGTTGTGCATCCGGTCGACCGGTTCGCCGAAGGCGTGGTACGCCGCTGCCCGGCCCTGTTCCATCGACGTCGCGGCGAGGGCCGGGAAGCCGATGACGTCGCCGACGGCGTAGATGTGCGGCACCTCGGTGCGGTAGTGCTCGTCGACCGTGATCCGGCCGCGCCGGTCGGCGGACAACCCGGCCTTGTCCAGGGCGAGTTCGTCGGTGAGGCCCTGGCGGCCCGCCGAGTACATCACGGCGTCCGCGGGGATCTTCTTGCCGCTCTCCAGGACGGTGAGGGTGCCCCGGGGGTGGCGTTCCACCGCCGCGACCGTCTCCCCGAAGCGGAAGGTGACGGCCAGGTCCCGCAGGCGGTACTTCAGCGACTCGATCACCTCGACGTCACACATGTCGAGCATCCCGGCGCGCTTCTCGACCACCGTGATCTTGCTGCCCAGCGCGGCGAACATACTGGCGTATTCCATCCCGATCACGCCGGCGCCGACGATGACCATGGAACGCGGCACCCGTTCCAGGTTGAGCACGTTGTCGGAGTCCATGATCGTGCGCTCGTCGAACTCGACGGTGTCCGGACGGGCCGGCCGGGTCCCGGTGGCGATGACGATGTGCTCGGCGCTCAACAGCCGTTCGTTGCCGTTGACTTCGTCGACAGCCACGGTGTGGTCGTCGACGAAGCGGCCGGTGCCGGCGTACAGGGAGACGTGGTTGCGGGAGAGTTGGCTGCGGATGACGTCGACCTCCCGGCTGACCACGTGCTCGGTGCGCGCGGTCAGGTCGGCGACGGTGATGTCCTCCTTGAGGCGGTAGCTCTGGCCGTACAGATCGCGCTGTGTGAGGCCGGTGAGGTAGAGCACCGCCTCGCGCAGCGTCTTGGAGGGGATGGTGCCGGTGTGGATGGAGACCCCGCCGACCATGTCGGGGCGGTCGATGACGGCGACCCGGCGGCCGAGCTTGGCCGCCGCGATGGCAGCCTTCTGGCCGCCCGGGCCGGATCCTATGACAAGCATGTCGAAGTCGGGCACCCTGCTGAGTCTGTCAGCCCGGGGCCGCAGCCCGGAAGGGTGAACGGGCAACACTTGGCCTCAACACCGGCACTCCGCTGCCCAGTTCCCCACCCATTTCGCCTCCCGCCTCGGCTCAGGCCTCGTGCGGAGTGAGCCGCTCCAGACCCTTGCGGTCGTAGTAGCGGGCCATCGCGAAGCCGAAGATCAGGGCGAGCGCGGCGCCCACCGCGATCATGATCCAGGCGCGGGCGAGCCCCGCGTCCCCCCGCGCGTCGAAGTAGAGGATGGCGCGGACCCCGTCGCCGAGTTGGCGCATGGGCTCGAAGACGGACAGGAAGCGGTAGAAGTCCGGCACCGCCTGGAGCGGGACCGTGGCACCGGACGAGGGCAGGCCCAGCACGATGAACACGAACATCGACACGAGCTGCCCGATCCCGCCGAAGGCCGCGTTGATGGCCTGGACGCCGAGGCCGACCGCGAGGGTGGCGCAGTACGAGTACAGCCACAGCAGGGGCAGGTGATCGGCGTCCATGCCGAGGATGCCGACGGTGGCGATCATGATCAGGGAGACGCTCAGCAGCGTGATCCCGGCGGTCATCCCCATCTTCAGCAGCAGCGTCTGGGTCCGGGTGATGGGGACCGTCCGCCGGCGTGTGTGCCAGGGGCCGATCTCGTTGTCCGCGTAACCGAGGGAGGTGTCCACACCGTTGTTGATGACGTTGCCGCCGAGGAATCCGGCCAGCACGAGCAGCAGCGTGTAGTAGAAGGTGCTGAGGCCGAGGCCGCTGTGGGTGCCGATGGGGTGGCCGACCTGAGGGGTGACCGTGACCGGGTCGGCCAGCAACAGCTTGGTCGTGGCGTTCACCCCCTTCGCGTTCGCCGTCAGCTGCTTGCCGATGGTCTGCGAGGCCTGGTGCGCGGCCTGGGTGGTGATTTGGCTGGCGAGCGAGGAACCGAGGCTGCCCTTGCCGGGGTTCGTCAGCACGGTCAGCGCCGGGCGGGCGGTCGCGTCGGCGCCGGTCAGCGCGGCGACCGAGGCGGTGAAGCCGTCGGGAACGACCAGCGCGCCGTAGAGCTTGCCCGAATCCAGCTCGTCCTGCGCCTGGGTGAGGCTCAGTCGACGCCAGTCGGCCTTGTCGCCGTTGGAGGTGTCGGTGACGATCGCCTGGGTGATCTGCGCACCCAGGTTCTCCTTCTGCCCGGGCAGCGCCGCACCCCGGTCCGCGTTGACGATGCCGATGGGCAGCTCGTGCAGGTCGCGGTTGGGGCTCACGATGCCGCCCATGTAGAGCAGCGACAGCAGCAGCGCGAGCAGCCCGGTCAGGACGGTGGGCAACAGCCACAACTTGGGCCGGCCGAGCAGAGCGGTGGCACGCGCCTGGACGCCGGAGGCCGGGGACGGCGAGGGAGAGGAAGAAGGGGAGGGGTCAGCAGACGGGGAGGAAGAGGAGGCGGGGGCAGGGGACGGGGGTTCGGACTTGTTGTCCTCGGTTGCCATGGTTCTCCGGTGGCTCTTGAGCGGTCCGGACCGTGCGGGAGACGGTCGTCGTATCGGCGAGGGACGGGCGCGGATCCGGGGCGTCGGCGCCTGCCGGGCCAGGATCGTGTCTACGGCGGCACAGCCGTGTCAGCGACTCGCCGAGCCGGAGACTACGTCCCCCGGGTGAACACCCCTCACAGCATCCCCGCCCCGGAGGCCCGACGCCTGCCGTCGCTCAAGTCGGCCCGGAGCAGCCGGAGAAGGTGATCGGCAGACACGTACTGCTCGAGGCGGCCGTACGGGTCTCGACGCGCGGCGCGGGACGCATCCACCAAGGCAGCCGTAGGCCGGGCGCGACCCCGCCCCGGGCCCGCTGCTGCGGGCCGCCGCCCGACCCTGACGTTCAGTACTTTTCGTACGCAACTCGCCGCCTCCGGAAGCCCGTTACCGGGAGGAGGAAGGTGGCGCGTGCCGCGTCACATGGCGTCGAGATAGTCGCGCAGCACCTTGGTACGGGACGGTTGGCGCAGCTTCGACATCGTCTTCGACTCGATCTGACGGATGCGTTCGCGGGTCACGCCGTACACCTGGCCGATCTCCTCCAGGGTTCTGGTCCCGCCGCCGGACAGGCCGTAGCGCAGGGAGATGATCCCGGCCTCCCGTGGGGTCATCTCCGCGAGGATGGACCGGATGGTCTCCTGGAGCAGCAGGAAGGTGACCATGTCCATCGGGGTGAGGCTGTCGCGGTCCTCGATCAGGTCGCCGAACTCGCCGTCCCCGTCCTCGCCGAGGGCGGTGTGCAGCGAGACGGGTTCTCTGGTGTAGGCGGCGAGTTCCGGCAGCCGCTCCACGGGGACGCCCGCCTTCTCCGCCAGTTCCTGCGGCGAGGGTTCCACACCGAGATCCTGGATCAGCTCGCGGCGGGTGCGGGCCACCCGGTTGATGACCTCGACCAGATGCACCGGGATACGGATGGTCCGGCCCTGGTCGGCCAGCGCGCGCGAGATCGCCTGACGGATCCACCAGGTCGCGTACGTCGAGAACTTGAAGCCCTTTGTGTAGTCGAACTTCTCGACGGCCCTGATCAGGCCCGTGTTGCCCTCCTGGACCAGGTCCAGGAACAGCAGTCCGCGGCCCGTGTAGCGCTTCGCGACGGACACCACCAGGCGGAGGTTCGCCTCGATGAGGTGGGATCTGGAGCGCTCCGCGTCCTCGGCGAGGAGCTGCAGTTCCCGCCGGAGCTCGGCGTCCGCGGGCGGGTCCTCCAGCAGCTTGTGCTCCGCGTACAGCCCGGCCTCGATCCGTTTGGCGAGGTCGACCTCCTGCTCCGCGCTGAGGAGCCGCACCCGGGCGATGAGCCGGAGGTAGTCCCTGACCTGGTCGACCGAGCCGCCCCCGGTGGTGAGCCGGGGGAGGGGAGCGTCGCTCTCGTCCTCGGTGGCCGGGTCGAACACGTCGGTCACCTCGGTGTCGGTCGCCATCGTGCTCACTTCCTCTCCAGGAGTGCACGCGGGAACGTCCCTGTAGGAGAACGAACCTCGACCGCCACGTGTTCCGTGGTGCCCTGGGCAATCGCCCGGCCGCCTTCGCGTCGGCGGTCGCTTCAGCAGTCGCGGAACTCCGGCGACTGGTTGAGGACCTGCGAGCGCAGCGAGGTGAAGCGGGCGTAGGTCGCGCCGCTCCGCGCGCCGGGGTGGAAGGCCGCGACCCGGTGGCAGTTCTGGAAGGCGAGCGCGATACCGAAGTGCCGCTCGAGGCTCCCCCTGATCGCGTCACTGGCCAGCGCCCGCAGTAGCTGACCGCGCTCCTTCTCGGAGGGCGGCGGAGTCTGGTTGTCGGCGAACTCGGCGGTACCGCCCTGGAGTTCGGAGGCGAGGTCGGAGATGAGGTGGTAGGCGTAGGGGAGCGAGGTGCGGACGGTTTCGACGAAGTCGTCCTCACGGATGTCACCCTGCTCGGCTTCGGCGAGGAGCTGGGGGGAGACGTCGAGCGACATGAAGGTGGGTCCTGTTCTTTCGGTGTCGTGCGTTTTTCTTGCGCTTATTACGTTTCTTACGTTTTTCTTGCGTTCTTGCGCATGGGGAGGATCAGTTGAGGGCGGAGGGCCCGTGCGCGAATTCCGGGTCCACCTGTTCGGCGAGGTTCAGACCCGTCGCCCTGTCCGCCCACGCTTTGGCGTTGCGCAGATGGAACTCGACGGCGTGCCGCTGGAAGGTGGCCCAGTCCTTGGGGCGGGCGTCGACCGCGTCCCGGAGCAGGTTCAGGGCGTGCAGGTTCTGCGGCTCCAACTCGCCCTGGTCGCGTCCCTGTTCGGCTGCGCGCACCCAACTGGACTGCACGAGGTGGGTGAGCAGGTCGTCGCCGGTCTCCTCCTTGAGGAAGAGCAGGTCGTCCTCGCCGGTGACCTTGTTGCCGATCACGGCGAGCGGAATCCCGAACTCGCGGGCGTGGTCGCGGTACTGGCGGTAGACGGAGACGCCCTTGCGGGTCGGCTCGGCGACCAGGAACGTCATGTCGAACCGGGTGAACAGGCCGGAGGCGAACGCGTCCGCGCCCGCGGTCATGTCGACGACGACGTACTCGCCGGGGCCGTCGACGAGATGGTTGAGGTAGAGCTCCACCGCGCCCAGCTTGGAGTGGTAGCACGCCACACCGAGGTCGCTCTCCTCGAAGGCGCCGGTCGCCATCAGCGGTACGCCGCCCGCCTGTTCGACGTGCCGATCGTGGATCTCGTCGTCGCCGAGCAGGTGCAACAGCCGTGAGCCCCGGCCGGCCGGAGTCGTCTTGACCATGGCCTCGCGCGACTCGATGCGCGGGTTGGTGCCCCGCAGAAAGTCCTTGATGTCGCCCAGATGGGCGCTGAGCGGCGGTGCGGCGAAGGACTCGCCGTCGACCGGGTCGAGCGCCTCGGCCAGGTGCTGGTTGATGTCGCCGTCGATGGCGAGCACGGGCGCGCCGGAGCGAGCGAGATGGCGGGAGAACAGTGCGGACAGCGTGGTCTTGCCGCTGCCCCCCTTACCGACGAACGCGACGCGCATTACCGGGCCGCTCCGCGTTCCTGGACAACTGGCGCCGTGCCAGTCATTTTGAAAATGAATGTCATGTGGCAAGTATTTATGCGGCGCCTGAGGCTCTGTCAAATCACCTCGCGCCCAACGGGGCTGCGAGCTAAATGCATATGATGTGCAGGTGCGTGACTACTGCATCAGAACCGCGACGCCCGACGATCTCGACGGCGCGCGCGCCGTCATGCTCGACACCGTCTACCGCGATTTCGGAACGGGCTACGTGCCTCACTGGCACGCCGACATCGTCGACCCGGCGACCGCCTATCTCGCGCCCGCCCGTCACACCCTCCTGGTCGCGGTCGACGCGAGCGACGCGAGCATCGTGGCCACCGCCGCCCTCGACTCGCGCGGCCCCCTTCATCCGCCCAACCCGCGCCAGATCGCCGAGCGCTATCCCTCGGGCACCACCGCGCAGTTGCGGCGGGTGTACGTCCGTCAGGAGCACCGCAGGCGCGGTCTGGCCCGGCGGCTCGTGGCCGAACTGCTGGCCTTCGCGAAGGCCGACGGCGGCTATCGCGCCGTGTATCTGCACACGGACCCGACGGTGGCCGGCGCCGAGGGTTTCTGGCGGTCGCTGGGCAAGGTCGTGCACGACGAGCGCGAGGGCGCGGGCGGTGGGCAGGCCGTGGTGCATTTCGAGGTTCCGCTGATGCGGTGAGCGGCCGCCGGCCGGTCCGGGCTGGCTATTGGAAATGATTATCAGCTAGTCTCCCGTCTTGCTGTGCGGCCTTGCCGCCCCGCCCTGCCCCGCTCACTTACGGAACTGAGGACCATGCGCACCCCCCGCCGTCGCCGACTGCTCGTCGGACTGCTGCTCTCCCCGCTGCTCACCGGCTGCTTCGCCTCCGGCGGTGACGACACCGGCTCGCCGTCGGACAAGGGGTCCGGCTCCCGGCTGCGGGTCGCGCTGGCCTTCCCGCCCACCGAGAACCTCTCGCCGTACGGTGCCGACGCCACCCTCCTCAGCCGCCTCGGCGTCACCGAGGGCCTCACGGCGCTGGACGCCAACGGCTCCGCCGCCCCCGCGCTCGCCGAGTCCTGGACCCGCAAGGACGACCGCACCTGGCTGTTCACACTGCGCGAGGCCGGCTTCCAGGACGGCACCGACGTCACCGCGGACACCGTCGCCGCCGCCCTCACCCGCGCCACCCGGGCCGAGCCCGAACCCGCCGCGCTGAGCGGCGTCACCCTCACCGCGAAGGCCGCCGGCGATGGACGAATATCCGTCACCACCGCCGAGCCCGACCCCGTGCTTCCGCTGCGGATGTCCAGCCCCGGCCTCGCCGTGCTCGCGCCCAAGGCGTTCGCCACGAAGGGCGCCGTCGACCCGGTCGGCACCGCCACCGGACCCTTCGAGCTGACGAAGACCACCGGCGCCACCGCGGCCACCCTCGACCGCTTCGACGACTACTGGGGCGGACGCGCCCAGGCCGCCGGAATCGACGCCCGGTTCATCGCCGACGGCACCGCCCGAGCCAACGCCCTGCGTACCGGCGAGGTCGACATCGCCGAGGCGATCCCCGTCGCCCAGGCCGCGTCCCTCGACAAGGCGACCCGCCGCGAGACCGCCACGGCCCGCACCACCTTCCTGCACCTCAACACCAGGACCGGCGCCTTCAAGGACGCGAAGCTGCGGGCCGCCGCCCGCGCCGCCGCGGACACCTCCGCACTCGCCGACGGTGTCTACGAAGGCCACGCCGACGCAGGGAAGGGCATCTACGGCCCGGCGCTCACCTGGGCCGAGGGCAAGCGGGTCCAGCCGGTCGGGCGCGCGACGGCGACGGCGCCCGACGGTACTTCCGTCACCCTCGCCACGTACGACAACCGGCCCGAACTCCCGGAAGCTGCCCAGGTGTTGAAGCAGCAGCTGGAGAAGGCCGGGTTCAAGGTGAGGCTTGAGGTGCGGGAGTACTCGCGCCTCGAGAGCGACGCGCTGGCCGGCAAGTTCGATGCCGTTGTCGCCGCCCGCAACACCATGCTCGACACCGGAGATCCCGTCTCCGTCCTCGCCAGCGACTACACCTGCGACGGCGGCAACAACCTCTCCCTGCTCTGCGACAAGAAGGTGGACGCCGCCGTCGCCAAGGCCGAGGGCATCGAGGACACCGCCGAGCGGCAGGACGCGGCGACGGCCGCGGAGGCCCTGATCCTCGGCGCCGACGCCGTCGTCCCGCTGGTCCACCAGCGGATCATCACCGGCGTCGACGCCGACGTACAGGGCGTGCTCCTCGATCCGTACGAGCGCACGCTGGTCGGCACCGGAACACGGCGCTGACCTGTGCGGGGACGTGTGGGCACGCTCCTGTGGCGTGCCCTGCTCGCCGCGCTGCTCGTGTGCGGGATCGGTCTGCTGCCCTGGCTGACCCGCACCGACCCGGCGCTCACCGTACTCAAGGCCCGGTCCGCCGAACGCGAGGCCACCCCGGCCGTGCTGGCCACCATCCGCGAGCAACTCGGCCTGGAAGCAGGGCCGTTGCGGCTGCTCGGGAACTGGCTCGGCGGGCTGCCGCGCGGTGACGCCGGGCGGTCCTGGATATCCGGGGCCGAGGTCATGCCCGGCGTCCTGCAGGCGCTCGGCGCCTCCCTGCTGCTGATGGCCGTGGCGCTCACGATCGCGTTCCTCGTCGCCGCGCTGGTGTGCGCCCGGACGTTGTGGAGCGGCGGGCGCCGGCGCGGCGGCAGCGGGTCGGCGATGGTCGCCGCACTGCCCGAGTTCCTCACCGCGTCCGTACTGGCCACCGTCGTCGGCGTCCAGCTCGGCTGGCTGCCCGCCCTCGGCTGGTACGGGATCCAGTGGACGATCCTGCCCGGCCTCGCCCTCGGTCTTCCCGCCGGGGCGCTGCTCGGACGGCTCCTCGACGACCTGCTGCCCGGCGCCTTCGCCGAGCCCTGGGCGCTGGCCGCCGCCGCACGCGGCATCCCCGCCCGGCGCATCGCGACCCAGGCCGTACGGCGCTGTCTGCCCGCCCTGCTCCCGAACGCCGGCCTTTTCGTCGTCGGGCTCACCGGAGGCTCGGTCGCCGTCGAGCAGATCTTCGACATCCCCGGCCTCGGCCGCACCGCGCTCCAGGCCGCCGTCGCCCAGGACCTCCCCGTCCTCCAGGCCGGCACCCTCGCGCTGGTCCTGCTCGCGGCGGTGGCAGCGGGCGTGACCCGGTTGGCGGCCCGGCTGCTCATCGGCCCCGCCCTGCGTGACGGCGGCCTCTCCTCCCTGCACCGTCCCGCGCCGCCCGCCCGTCGCACCCCACCGCTGCTGTACGCCGGTGTGCTGCTCGGTGTCGTCGCCCTCGGGCTGCCCCGTGACCCGCTGGCGCTGGACACCCGAGCCCGGTTGCAACCCCCTTCCTGGGCGCACCCGTTCGGCACCGACGCCCTCGGCCGTGACGTGCTCGCCCGCGTCGGACACGGCGCCCTCGACACACTGCTGCTCGCCTCGGCGATCAGCGCCGCCGCCCTGCTGATCGGGCTGCTGCTCGGGCTGGTGCCACGCGCGTCGGGACCACTGGTCGACACCGTCAACGCGATCCCTCCGGTACTGGCCGCGCTGCTGGTCACGGCGGTCTTGGGCAGCGGCGGGGCAACCCCCGCGCTCGCCGTGACCGCCGTCGCGTGGGCGCCGCTGGCCGCGCACACCGCCGCGTTGCTGCGCCAGGAACGGGCCACGCTCCATGTCGCCGCCACCCGGGGCCTGGGCGCCGACCGCTGGTACGTCCTGCGCCGTGAACTCCTGCCCGCCGCGCTGCCCCCGGTCACCCGGCACGCCCTGCTGCGGCTGCCCGGTGTCGCCCTCGCCCTGGCTGCCCTCGGCTTCCTCGGCCTCGGCGCTCAACCGCCTTCCCCGGAATGGGGGTTGCTTCTCGCCGAGAACCAGCCGTACGCAGAACGCGCCCCCTGGGCGGTCCTCGCACCCGCCGCCGTCCTCGCCCTCCTCGGCGCCCTGGCGGTCACCGCCGCGGGCGTTTCCGTCCGACGGCAACGGAGCAAGAAGGTGTCGGCGACAACTCAACCACTCTCGGAGGCACGGGAGTTGGCGTTCCGGTGACCAGGTGGTCCGTAGCCGCCGTCAAGAACGACGCGCCAGGTCGGATGCGGCTGTCGCCCCTGCTGCGGCTGCTGATTTTCACCCAACTAGCCTTCAACATCGGCTTCTTCGCCGTGCTGCCCTTCCTCTCCGAGCATCTGGGGCAGGGCATCGGCATGGCGGGGTGGCTCGTCGGGTTCGTGCTCGGGCTGCGTACCTTCAGCCAGCAGGGGCTGTTCGTGGTGGGCGGCGCCCTCGCCGACCGCTACGGCATCCGGCCGGTGGTGCTCGCGGGCTGCGCCCTGCGCATCGCCGGCTTCGCCTGGCTCGGCTACGCCGGGTCCACGGCGAACGTCATCGGCGCCGTCCTCCTCATCGGCTTCGCCGCCGCGCTGTTCTCGCCCGCCGTCGAGTCCGAGGTGGCCCGGCAGGCGGTGGTCTGGGAGGAGCAGGGCAACGGCACACGCACCCGGGTCCTCGCGCTGTTCACCGTCGCCGGACAGGCCGGGGCCTTCGTCGGGCCGCTGCTGGGCGGACTGCTGCTGTCCGTCGACTTCCGGCTGGTGTGCCTCGCGGGCGCCGGGGTCTTCGTCCTCGTCCTCGCCGGGCACGCCTGGCTGCTCCCGCAGCACATACCCGGCAGGGAGCGCGTCCGCGCGAAGGGGGGCGTGCGCATACTGCTGCGCAACCGTCGATTTCTGGCACTCTGCTCCGCGTACGGCGCCTATCTGCTCGCGTACAACCAGCTGTACCTGGCGCTGCCCGACGAGGTGGAGCGCGTGACCGGCTCGCAGACCGCGCTGGCCTGGCTGTTCGCCCTGTCCTCGCTGCTCGTCGTGACCGCCCAACTGCCGGTCACCCGCTGGGTCGGCGACCGGCTCGCCCTGCGCCGTTCGATGGTCGCCGGGATGCTGCTGATCTCCGCCGGGTTCGCTGTCGTAGCCCTGGCCAGGCCCGGAGGGTGGACCGGCTACGCCGGGCTGCTGCCCGCCGCCGGTTTCGTCGTCCTGCTCACCTTCGGCCAGATGCTGGTCGCGCCGGTGGCCCGCGCCTGGGTGCCCGACCTGGCCGAAGAGGGCCGGCTCGGCCTCTACACCGGCGCCCTGTCGTCGGTCTCCGGCCTGATCGTGCTGGTCGGCAGCGCCCTGACCGGCACTCTTCTCGACTCCGGGCTGCCCGGGTCGGTGCCCTGGCTGGTGCTGGCCGCCGTACCCCTCGCGGCGATCGCCGTACTGCCGCGCAGGGCCTGAACCGTGGCCGGGGAGTACCCCCGGGGGTCTGGGCGGCAAGGCGGTGGGGCATGCCGAATTGGTAGCGTCACACCACTCGCGCCGACCGGCACGGGTGAGCGTCGAGCACCACCACTGAGCACCACCACGACCACGACCACGCACGACTACGAACGATCAAGCACTGATCCGCGTACGCGCTTTCGTACAGGGGGGCCCATGGCCACGATTCGCAGGGCAGTCATTCCCGCAGCCGGACTGGGGTCCCGGCTGCTGCCGCTCACCAAGGCGACACCGAAGGAGATGCTGCCCGTCGGTGACAAACCCGTCATCGAACACACCGTCCGGGAGCTCGTGGCCTCCGGCATCACCGACATCACCATTGTCGTGTCGGGAGGGAAGGGCCTGATCCAGGACCACTTCCGGCCCAACCCCGGCCTCGTCGACCAACTGCGCGCCGACGGCAAGGATGCCTACGCGGACGCCGTCGAGGAGGTCGGCGAGCTGTCCCGGCTCGGCCACATCACCTACCTCGACCAGCACGGCCCGTACGGCAACGGCACCCCGGTCCTCAACGCCGCCCGCAACTTCGGCGACGAGCCGATGCTCGTGCTGTGGCCCGACGACGTGTTCGTGGCCGAGGTCCCGCGCGCCCAGCAGCTGATCAAGGCGTACGAGGCGACCAACTCCCCGGTCCTCGCGCTGATGCCGATGGACCCGGGCGACTCGCAGCGCTACGGCGTCCCGGTCGTCAAGGAGGACCTCGACGACGGTCTGCTCCGCATCACCGGCCTGGTCGAGAAGCCCCGCCCGCAGGACGCGCCCTCCGGATACGCGGCGATCGGCGGCTACGTCATCACGCCCGGCATCATCGACGAACTCCGCGACCAGACCAAGCGCTGGTACGACCATCGCACCGGCGAGGTCTACCTCACCGACGCCATCAACGCCTACGCCGCCGGCCGGGCCGTCTACGGCCAGGTGATCCACGGGCGCTGGTACGACACCGGCAACCCGCTCGCCTATCTCACCGCCCAGTTCGCGGCGGCGCTCAACGACCCCGAGTACGGGCCCCATCTGCGGCGCCTGGCGAAGGAGCTGGAGGACGAGGCGACCGGCGGAGGCGAGTGACTCCCCGGTCCCCGGTCCGGGGGCTCCGCCCCCGGACCCCCGGGTCGCGCTGAAGGCGCTCGTCCTCAATCGCCGGACGGGCCGGACGATGCGGAGCGTGTCCGAGGGGGACGCGGGACTCGGTCACCGGCGGGCGTCACTGCTGCTCGCCAGTCGTCGGACGCACTGGGGGATGGTGCGATCAGTGCCGTGTCTCAGCGCGACACGGACTCCGGCACCAGTGCGCGCAGCTGCTCCTCGACCGAGGCAACCGAGGAGACCGACGCGACCGGCGCCGACGTACGCGGGCGGGACGTCCGGTACAGCCACAGGATGTCCCGGCCGAACGACCAGACCAGCGTCCCCAGCGCCAGCGCGATCACGGCCTGCGTCGCCGCGAGGGGCAGGTAGCCGGAGGCGCCGAGCAGCAGCAGGATGCCCTGGAGGGCGGCCACGGTCTTGCGGGCGGTGCTCGGCGGAAGCGGGGCGTTCAGCCAGGGCAGGACGCGGGCGGCGCCGACGAAGGCGTAGCGCATCCCGCCGATCAGCAGGACCCACGGACCCAGCGACATCGACACGTACACGCTGAGCACCAGGATCAGGAACGCGTCGACCTCCATGTCGAAACGCGCACCCAGTGTCGAGCAGGTGCCGGTGCGGCGGGCGACCTTGCCGTCCACACCGTCGAGGATCAGGGCCACCGCCGTCAGCCCGACGAACAGGGTGACCGGCGGGGAACTCTCGAACGAGTCCGCGACCAGGGCCGTCACCCCGCCGACCAGTGTCGCCCGGCCCAGGGTCACCCGGTTGGCCGGACCGAACGACTTCGACCCGGACCGGTGCAGAGCGCGGGACAGGACGGCCCACGTGGCGATCGCGAACGTCAGCCCGGTCAGCCAGCCCGCCGTGCCCAGGCCGATCGCCGAGCCGAGCAGAACCAGCAACAGGACCTGCAGGCCCGCCCCCAGAGCCGTTTCCTGCTGGACGAGCCTCGCCTCGTACGTGTTGTTCAGGGCCACCGCGAGTCCTCCGCCGTATGTACAGAGTGGATCATGCCGCGTACTGTGCGCGGACTGTGCACATCGCAGTACGTGAACAACTTCCCAAGCGTTCAGGAGGAGTCCGATGAAGCGCGCCGCTCGTGCGTTCTGGCTCGGTTCGCCGGACCACGGAGAGATCCGTGACATCGAACTGCCGGCGCCCGGCGAGGACGAGGTACTGGTCCGCACCCTGTGGTCCGGGGTGAGCCGCGGCACGGAGACGCTCGTCTTCCGGGGTGGGGTTCCGGTCAGCCAGTACGCGGCCATGCGGGCGCCTTTCCAGGAGGGCGACTTCCCCGGTCCGGTCAAGTACGGCTACCTCAACGTCGGTGTGGTGGAGGAGGGCCCGGCCGCGCTGGTCGGCCGTACCGTCTTCTGCCTCTACCCGCACCAGACCCGGTACGTCGTCCCGGTGACCGCGGTGACACCCGTGCCGGACTCGGTGCCCGCCGAACGGGCCGTGCTCGCCGGGACCGTGGAGACCGCGGTGAACGCCCTGTGGGACGCCGCGCCGCTGGCCGGCGACCGGATCGCGGTGGTCGGCGGCGGGATGATCGGCTGCTCGGTGGCCGCCCTGATCGCCCGCTTCCCGGGCGTGCGCGTCCAGTTGGTGGACGCCGACCCGGGCCGGGCGAAGACCGCCGAGGCGCTCGGAGTCGACTTCGCGCTGCCCGGCGACGCCCTCGGGGAGTGCGACCTGGTCGTCCACGCGAGCGCGACGGAGGCGGGACTCGCCCGCTCGCTCGAACTCCTCAGCCCTGAGGGCACGGTGATCGAGCTGAGCTGGTACGGCGACCGGCGCGTCAGCCTGCCGCTGGGCGAGGCGTTCCACTCCCGGCGGCTCACCGTCCGCAGCAGCCAGGTGGGCACCGTGTCCCCGGCCGCGCGGCCCGGCCGCTCCTACGCCGACCGCCTCGCCCTCGCCCTGGAGCTGCTGGGCGACCCGGCGCTCGACGCCCTGGTCACCGGTGAGTGCGCCTTCGAGGAACTCCCGGACGTACTGCCGAAACTCGCCTCCGGGGAGATCCCCGCACTCTGCCATCGCGTCCGTTATCCGGACGCCGACTGACGGAATCCGTTGCAACAAGCAGTTAAACAACCAGTTGAACGAGCGGTTGAACAAGCTGCCGTGGGCAGACGTACTACTCGGCATGCCCCCGCAGCGATCAGCAGGGGGCAAGACGCGCCGCACCTGGAGGGTCGTCCGTTGTTCAGCATCACCGTCCGCGATCACATCATGATCGCCCACAGCTTCAGCGGAGAGGTCTTCGGGCCCGCGCAGCGCCTGCACGGAGCGACGTTCCTCGTCGACGCCACGTTCCGCCGCGAACAGCTGGACGAGGACAACATCGTCGTCGACATCGGCCTGGCCACCCAGGAACTCGGTGCCGTGGTGAGCGAGTTGAACTACCGCAACCTCGACAACGAGCCCGACTTCGCCGGGATCAACACCTCCACGGAGTTCCTGGCCAAGGTCATCGCCGACCGGCTCGCCGCCCGGATCGAGAAGGGCGCCCTGGGCGAGGGCGCGCGAGGCCTGGCGGGCCTCACCGTCACCCTGCACGAGTCGCACGTCGCCTGGGCGAGCTACGAGCGTGCCCTGTGACCGACACCACTCTCGACCGCGCCATTCCCCCGTTCCCCGGGGCCTCGGTTTCCCCGGCGGCCCCCTCGGTCGCCCCGGCTCAGGCACAGGTACAGGCTCACGTGCAGACGACGCTCCACTACGTGCCCGTGCAGAACGCGGCCCTGAAGAACGCGGCGATCATCCCCATGTCCCTGCGCTCCGTGCACTTCGTGATGCCTGGCGGCGTCGACGACCCCGCCAGGCCCAGCGGCGGCAACGCCTACGACCGCCGGATCAGCCTCGATCTGCCCGGCTTCGGCTGGCAGGTGCACAAGCACGCCGTCGCCGGTGAGTGGCCCCGGCCCGGCGAGGACGCCCGCGCCGAACTGGCACGGACGCTGCGCGACCTGCCGGACGGCACGGTCGTCCTCCTCGACGGACTCGTGGCCTGCGGGGTCCCCGAGATCATCGTCCCGGAGGCCGAACGCCTGCGCCTGGCCGTGCTGGTCCACCTCCCGCTGGGTGACGAGACGGGCCTCGAACCGGCCGTCGCGGCCGAGCTGGACGCACTGGAGCGGACCACTCTGCGGGCGGTCCCGTCGGTCATCGCCACCAGCGACTGGGCCGTACGACGCCTCGTCTCGCACCATGGACTCGCCCCCGAGCGCGTCCACATGGCGGCCCCCGGCGCCGACATCGCGCCCCTCGCCTCCGGCACGGACGGTGTGTCCCGCCTCCTGTGCGTGGCCGCCGTGACCCCGCGCAAGGGCCAGCACCGACTGGTGGAGGCCCTGGCCGCGGTGACCGACCTGCCGTGGAGCTGCGTCTGCGTCGGCGGGCTCGACCAGGACCCAGAGTACGTCGCCGAGTTGCGTGCCCTGATCGCGCGGCACGGCCTCCAGGACCGGCTGCACCTGGCCGGCGCCCAGGCGGGCGCCCAGCTCGACGCCAGCTACGCCGCCGCCGACCTGATGGTCCTCACCTCCTACGCGGAGACGTACGGCATGGCGGTCACCGAGGCCCTCGCGCGCGGCATCCCCGTCCTCGCCACGGACGTCGGCGGCCTCCCCGAGGCGGTCGGGCGCGCACCCGACGGTGGCGTCCCCGGGATCCTCGTACCCCCGGAGAACCCGGCGGCGCTCGCCGCGGAACTGCGCGGCTGGTTCGGCGAGGCGGATGTCCGCCGACGCCTCAAGGCGGCGGCGAGAGGCCGCAGGGCAGCCCTCGACGGCTGGGCGGCGACGGCACGGAGCCTGGCCGGAGTCCTGGGCCGGATCCCCTGGGAACCCCGGAGGGCGGCATGATGACGGCCGCCACGGTCTCCGCCCGGGGACTCCGGGCGGCCGCACTGCGCAGCGCCGTCGGTATGCGGGGGCGGATTCCCTCCGGCACCTCGACGGCCGGAATCTCGCACCACGGCATGAACAAAGTGACGACGATTACGGCTTCGGCAGAGCCGGAGCCCGGCCGTCGGGGTTCGGTGACCTCGACCGTGGACACCGACATCGCACTGGTCGCCGCCCGCGGACGCCGGGCGGCCGCGTTGCGGAGTCTCGTGGGAACGCCGGGGCGGATGCCCCGGGATGCGGGGAGCGCGGCATGAGAAAGGCGACGACGGTCACGGCTTCGGCCGCTTCGGAGGCCGGACAGCGGTCTCCGGTGGTGCTGGTAGGTGCCGACGTCGAGTCGGCTCGGGGTCCGTTTCCCCGGGATGCAAGGAGCGCGGCATGAAGAAGACGACGACGGTCACCACTTCGGCGGTGTCGGAGATTCAGCGACGGGGGCCGGTGACGCCGATGGACGCCAACGCCCAGCCCGCCGCCGGGATTCCGGCCCAGCCGACGCACCGTGACGTGAAGGCCGGCGCCGGTCCGGTCGGCCCGGGGGAGCGGGGCACCATCCGGCTGCGCGACGCCGGCCCCGACGACCCGCCCCGGTACGCGCCCGACTGGCTGGAGCTGCGCGAGGGCGCCGACGCCGCCGCCCGCTCCGTCGAACTGCTCGACCCGCTGCGCATCCGGCTGGCCAACCTGCCCGGCAAGGCGGGCGGGCGCGTCATCCACGACCTGGGCTGCGGCACCGGCTCCATGGGCCGCTGGCTCGCGCCCCGGCTCGACGGCCCCCAGCACTGGGTCCTGCACGACCGCGACCCCTACCTTCTGCACTTCGCGGCGGTGGCCTCGCCGCGCGCCGCCGCCGACGGCAGCCGCGTCACCGTCGAGACACGGCGCGGCGACGTGGCCCGGCTGACCTCCGACGCGCTGCTCGGCGCCTCACTGGTCACCGCGTCCGCCCTGCTGGACGTCCTCACCCAGGAGGAGGTCGACGCCCTCGCGACAGCCTGCGCGGGAGCCGGCTGCCCGGCCCTGCTGACCCTGTCCGTGGCCGGCCGCGTCGAGTTCGGCACCCCCGACCCGCTGGACGGCGACATCGCCGAGGCGTTCAACACCCACCAGCGACGGGCGGGACTGCTCGGCCCCGACGCCGTCACCGCGGCCTGCGAGGCCTTCGACCAGCGGGGCGCGACGGTCCACGTCCACCCCAGCGCCTGGCGCCTCGGCCCCGTGGAGGCGCCGCTCACCGCGGAGTGGCTGCGCGGCTGGGTCGCGGCGGCCGTCGAGGAACGCCCGGCACTGAAGTCCCAGGCCGACAAGTACCTCAGCGAGCGCCTGGAAGCCTGCGCGGCCGGCGAACTCCGCGTCGAGGTCCACCACAGCGACCTCCTGGCCCTGGCCAGGCCAACGGGCAGGACAACGTCATGACCGTGCAGACGGTGGAAGCGGCGCAGGTCGTGCGGATCGGTGGCGCGCCAGCGCCCCGAAAGGGGCGCGGGGAACTGCGCGACCAGCCCCCACCGACCCGCAGCCGACAAGCCTCACCCGCGGTGCGCCCAGCCGGCCGAGCCGGCGTCATCGGCTTCGTCGGCCCCAGGGACGCCGTCCCGCAAACATCCAACCCGAGCCCCCTCCGCCGAGCCGCCGGAGGCATCCGCCCCCACCTCGGCACGATCGCCGGAGTAACGATTCTCGGCATCCTGCTCTGGCGCCTCGGCACCGGCGTCTTCCTCGACGGCCTGCGCCGCATCGACGTACCGACCCTGCTCGTGGGCCTCGGCATCGGACTGCTCACCACCGTGTTCAGCGCCTGGCGCTGGGCGCTGGTCGCCCGCAGCCTGCGCATCAGGCTGCCCCTCGTCCCCGCCGTCGCCGACTACTACCGCTCGCTGTTCCTGAACGCGGCCCTCCCCGGCGGCGTCCTGGGCGACGTGCACCGCGCGGTACGGCACGGACAGAGCGCCGGTGACATGGGACGCGGGGTCCGTGCGGTCGTCCTCGAACGGGCCGCCGGACAGATCGCGTTGGTCGCCGTCGGCGGAGTGGTGCTGCTCACCCAGCCGTCACCGGTACTGGCGGAGGCCCGCCGGGTCGCCCTGATGGCGGCCTTCGCGGCCGTGGGGGCCGTCGCGGTGGTCGTCGCCGTCCGGATGAACCGTGCCCCGAGTGTCGCCGCCCGCAAGGCCCGTGCCCTGCGTGCCGTGCTCACCGAGGCCCGTGGCGCGCTGCTCTCCCGCGAGAACCTGCCGGGCGTCGCGCTCTCCTCGGTCGTCGTCCTCTCCGGCCACCTCGGGATGTTCGTGGTCGCCGCCCGGGTCGCCGGGTCCTCGGCGTCGGTCGCCGAGTTGCTGCCGTTGGCCGTACTGGCGCTGCTGGCGATGGGGCTGCCGCTGAACGTCGGCGGCTGGGGCCCCCGCGAGGGTGTCACCGCCTGGGCGTTCGGCGCGGCGGGGCTGGGCGCCAGCATGGGGCTGAGTGTCGCCGTCGTGTACGGCGTGCTGAGCTTCGTGGCCGCCCTGCCCGGCGCACTCGTCCTGGTCTTCCGCTACTTCTGGTCTCCCTCGAAGACCGAGGAACCGGCGGCACCGGCAACGGCACCGGCAACGGCCCCGCCGTCGGTGAGCATTGAGAAATACGCTCCGAAGGACTCGGCGAAGCTCGCCAGCAACGCCTTCCCCTTTTCGGCGGTACCCAGCGAAGGGCGGCCGATGACACCGGAATCGGTGTAACCGGCCATGCCGAGCGTGAGGAGATGCCGGCGGTCGTCGGCGACGAAATCAGAGGTTTCATATCCGGGACGGAGCAATTCGGGATGAGCGTGCAGCAGGATGGAGGTCTCGATTTCCCCCGCGTGCATGTCGGTGAGCAGCGAGGTCACCACTCCGGCCCGCTCGCGCGCCGTCTCCCAGTCCTCGGCGGCGGGGAACAGCGCCATCCGCTCACCGCGCGCGGAGGATTCCTGAACGACGTTGCCCAGTACGTAGTTTCCGCCGTGTCCGTTGACGATCACCAGGGCCTCCACGCCCGACCGGCGCAGCGAATCGGCGATGTCCCGTACTACCGCGTGAAGGGTCACGGAGGAGATGCTGACGGTTCCCGGCCAGGCGGCGTGCTCGTGCGAGCAGGCGATGGTCACCGGCGGAAGGAGGTGCACCGGGTGTGTGGCGGCGATTTCCCGGGCGATGGCACAGGCGACCAGGGTGTCTGTCGTCAACGGAAGGAAGGGGCCGTGCTGTTCGAAGCTCCCGACCGGAAGAACGGCGACCTGCGTTGAGACGCCGGCGGCTCGTGTCCGTACGTCTTCCGTAGTGTCTACCGGCAACCGTATCCCCGAATCATCCATGTTCTCCCGGCCTTTCGTCTCTGCTTAGGAACCAGATCATGACAGAAAAAATTGGCGTACTCGGCAAAGCCTCCCAGCCCTCGGGAGTGGAACGCGTGGTGAATGCGCCGTTGCCCACCGTGTACGGCGATTTCCAGGCAGTCGGTTACATGGACCACGATCGCGGTGACGAGCAAGTGGCGCTGGTCTACGGCGAGATCGGCGAGGACGACGTTCTGACCAGGCTGCATTCCGAATGCCTGACCGGTGACGCCTTCGGTTCCCAGCACTGCGAATGCGGCGATCAGCTCGACTCCGCGCTGCGCGCGATAGTCGCCGAGGGCAGCGGCATCCTCGTCTACCTCCGGGGGCACGAAGGCCGGGGCATCGGCCTGCTCGCCAAGCTCCGCGCGATGCAGCTCCAGGCGGAAGGCCTGGACACCGTCGAGGCGAACCTCGCGCAGGGTCTGCCGGTGGACTCCCGTGACTACGGCGTCGCGGCGGAGATCCTCCACGACCTCGGTGTCCGTTCGGTGCGCCTGATGTCCAACAACCCGCGCAAGCGCGAGTCGTTGCTCCGCCACGGCATAAAGATCGCCGCGGATGTTCCGCTGCTGATCCCGCCGTGCGAGAACAACATCACCTACCTGCGGACCAAGCGTGAGCGTCTCGACCACGTCCTGCCGCACCTGGACGCGGTGGCGCACTGGTCCTGACCTGACCGGGAGACCCGGCCGGGGGCCCCGATTCAGGGAGCGCGCGTCACTCGGACGCGCGCGGGGGGTGCCAGAAGGCCCGATTCCGGAAAGGAAGAGGGAATGACCGACGACATCCTCTTCCTCTCCCGGGACCAGGTGACGGCCCTCCTCGACGCCGACACGGCGATCGCCTCGCAGCGCGCGGCGTTCGGCGCGTTGGGGGCGGGCGGCGCCGAAGCACGTGGTCTGCCGGATCTGCCGGGCAAGATCATGCACCCCAGCCGCTTCGACGACAGTGTGGTCTTCGCGTACGTCTCCCGGCTGTCCCGGGACACCGGCGCGGTGGCGAAGTTCGGCAGCGTCAACCCCGGCAACGCGGCGGCCGGCCTGCCGACCGTGCACGCCGTCATCACCGTCCTGGACCCGGTCACGGGCGAGCTCGTGGCCGTCATGGACGGCACGGCCGTCACGACCCTGCGTACGGCCGCCGCGAGCGCTGTGGCCTTCGACGCGCTGTCCACGGCCGACAGCGCCGAACTGGCCCTCATCGGCTCGGGAACCCAGGCGCTCGCACACGCGCGTGCGGTCGCCCGGGTACGGGACCTGAAGTCCGTACGGGTGTGGAGCCCGACCCCGGAGCGGCGCGTGCGCGCGGCGGAGCTGCTCGCGGCCGAACTCGGTGTCGCCGCCGAGGCGACCGGCACACCCCGGGAGGCGGTGACGGGAGCGTCGATGATCGCGGCTTGCACCCTCAGCACCACGCCCGTCGTGCGCGGCGCCTGGCTCGCACCCGGGTGCACGGTGATCAGCGTGGGGTCGTTCGAACCGACCCGCAGCGAGGTGGACGCCGAGGTCGTACGACGGTCGGCGGCCGTCGTCGTGGACGACCCGGCGACTGCGGCGGAACACGCCGGCCCAGTGATCGACGCCCTGCGGGACCACCTGCTGACCCGCGAGAACCTGATCGGCCTCGGCGAGATCCTCACCGGCACGCGGACCGCCCGCTCCGGGCCGAAGGACATCGTCTTCTACAACAGCGTCGGTCTGGGTGTGCAGGACGCGGCGGCGGCTTGGGCGGTTGTCCGGGCGGCGAAGGGGGAGAGGTGATGTGCGTGGTGCGGGCGGAGGTGTTCGTGGTCGTGAAGGGGGCGGGGCGATGAGCGTGACGCGGGCGGACGTGGTCGTCGTCGGTGGTGGGGTGATGGGTACGAGCATCGCCTACCAGCTCGCCCGGGCCGGTGTACCGGACGTGGTGCTCGTCGAGCGGGACGAGCTGGCCTCCGGGTCCACCTCACGCGCCGCCGGCGGAGTCCGCGCACAGTTCTCCGACGAGCTCAACATCCAGCTCGGGGCGCGCAGCCTGGAGGCGTTCGGGCGGTTCCAGGAGGAGATCGGGCACGACATCGGACTGCACCGGGTCGGGTATCTCTTCCTCCTCTCCACACCCGAGGACGTCGCGTCCTTCGAGGCGGGGGTGGCGCTGCAGAACTCGCTCGGTGTGCCCAGCCGGATGCTCACCCCGGCCGAGGCACGCGACCTCTCGCCGCTGATCAGCACCGACGGGCTTCTCGCGGCGGCATACTCGCCCGAGGACGGCCACTGCACCCCGGAAGCAGTCGTCCACGGTTACGCCGCCGCCGCTCGCCGCCACGGCGCGACCGTCCTGCGCCACACCGAGGTCACCGGCATCGAACGCGACGGCGACACCATCACGGCCGTGGTCACGGACAAGGGCCGGATCGCCACCGACACCGTGATCTGCGCGGCCGGCGCCTGGTCACGGGCGGTCGGCGCGATGGCGGGCGTCGACCTGCCCGTGGACCCCCTGCGCCGCCAGATCGCGGTCACCGAACCGGTCCCCGGGCTGCCGCCGACGCTCCCCATGACCATCGACTTCAGCAGCAGCCTCTACTTCCACACCGAGGGACCCGGACTGCTCCTCGGCATGTCCGACCCCGACGAGACGACCGGCTTCGCCACCGACACCCACGACCGCTGGATCCCGCGCCTGTACGAGGCGATGGAACACCGGGCGCCCGCCCTGCTCGACCTGCGCCGCACGGGCGGCTGGGCGGGCCTGTACGAGATCACCCCGGACCACAACGCCCTGATCGGGGAGGCGCATTCACCCTCCCGCTTCCTCTACGCCACCGGCTTCTCCGGCCACGGCTTTCTCCAGGGGCCGGCCGTCGGCGAGGTGGTCCGCGACCTCTACCTGGGCCGCGTACCCTTCGTCGACATCAGCCCCTTGAACGCCGGCCGTTTCGCGGCCGAAGCCCTGCGCCCGGAGGTCAACCTCGTATGACCGAGCTCCACTTGTGGCTGCGCCACGAGACCCGTACGACCGAACGCCGCACACCTGTCGTCCCGTCCGACGCCCGGCGGCTCGTCGAGGAGGGGGTGCGCCTGACCGTCGAGGAGTCCCCGCAGCGGATCTTCTCCACGGAGGAGTACGAGGCTGTCGGCTGCGGCACCGCCGACGCCGGGTCCTGGGTCTCCGCTCCCTCGGACGCGGTGATCGTCGGCCTCAAGGAACTCCCCGACCAGCCGGGCGAGTTGCGCCACCGGCACATCTACTTCGGGCACGGCTACAAGGGCCAGCCGGGCGCGGCCGAGCTGCTCGGCCGCTTCGTCGCCGGGGGCGGGGCGCTGCTGGACCTGGAGTACCTGGCGGACGAACAGGGGCGCAGGCTGGCCGCCTTCGGCTACTGGGCCGGATATCTGGGGGCGGCCCTTGCCGTGCTCCAGCACCGGGGCAGGCTGGGCACCCCGCTCGCGCCGACCACCCAGGAAGAGCTGGCCGCCGAACTCCGCGCCGAGGAAGGTGAGTTGAGCGCACTGGTGATCGGCGCCCTGGGCCGCAGCGGGCGCGGTGCGCGTGTCGCGCTCGCCGAGGCAGGCGTCGAACCGACCTGCTGGGACCTCGCGGAGACCCGCAATCTGGACCGACCGGCCCTGCTGGCCCACGAGTTGCTGGTCAACACCGTCCTCACGACGACCCCGGTCCCGCCCTTCCTGACGGACGAGGACCTGGACACCCCCGGCCGACGGCTGCGCACCCTCTCGGACGTCACCGTCGACGTCGGCTCACCCATGAACCTCCTCCCGGTCTACGACACCGCCACCACCTGGGACGACCCGGTGCGCCGGCTGCGGGACGAGCCGCCGCTCGACCTGATCGCCATCGACAACCTGCCGTCCCTGCTGCCCCGCGAGGCGAGCACCGACTTCTCGGCCGCCCTGGTCCCCCAGTTGCTCGACTTCGAGGTGGGTGGAGCATGGGGGCGCTGTCTGGCACGGTTCGACGACACCTGCCGTGAACTCGGCCTGGTCAAAGGCGACTTGGACAACGAAAGGGGAGCGGGCGCATGACTGACACGGTTCCCGCGAGCGGCACCGTCCACTGGATCGGCGCGGGTCTGTCCACGGGCGGCGGACTGGGCGCGCTGTGCGACAGCGACACCGTGCGGCAGGTCCTGGTGTGGCACCGTACGGAGGACCGGGCCGCCGAGGCGCTGGCCCGGCTGGGCCTCACCGGACGCGCCGAACCCCGCGCCTACACCCTCTCCACGCTCACCGCCGAACTGGCCCCCGGAGACATCGTCGTCTCCATGCTCCCCGCGCCCGAACACGCCCCGCTGCTGGCGGCCTGCGTGCGGGGCGGGGCCCACTTCGCGTGCTCGAGCTATGTGTCGGAGGCGGTGCTCGAGCAGGTGCCCGCGGCCGAGGCGGCCAGTCTGGTCGTCCTCACCGAGTGCGGGCTCGACCCGGGCATCGACCACCTCTTCGCGCACAGCCTGGTCACCCGCGCCGAACAGGCGATCGGCGCCGCCACACCGGCCTCGTACCGGCTCACGTCGTACTGCGGAGGGATCCCCGCGGTGCCCAACGACTTCAGGTACCGGTTCAGCTGGGCACCCGCCGGAGTCCTGAACGCCCTTCGCTCGCCCGCCCGTTACATCGAGGACGGCGCCGAGACCGTGGCCGAGAGGCCCTGGGAGGTGACGCGTCCGCACGGGATCGACGGGGAGACCTTCGAGGTGTACCCGAACCGGGACAGCGTGCCGTTCGTCGAGCAGTACGAACTGCCGAAGGTCTGGCAGCCGCTGACCTTCGTCCGGGGCACCCTGCGTCTGGACGGCTGGTCGAGCGCCTGGGACTCCGTCTTCGAGGAGCTGAAGGGCGGCGACGACGAGCGGATCGGCGCTCTGGCACGGGAGTTGGCGGCGCGCTACCCGACGACCGACGCCGACCGCGACCGGGTGGTCCTGGCCGTGTCCCTGGAGGTGGACGCGGACGGGGATGACGCAGACGGGAAGGCGGAAGCGGATGAGGGGCGGCGGCGGAACTGGTCCGGCCGCTATCTGCTCGACCTGGAGGGCGACGCGGCCGAGAGCGCGATGGCCAGGTGCGTCTCCCGCACACTGGCCCTGGGCGTCCGGCACATCCTCGACGGTTCGCTGCCGCCGGGCCTGAGCCGCGCCGCCGAGACGGCACGGCGCTCGGAGGAATGGCTGGACGAACTCGGCAGGGAGGGACTGGAGTTCAGGCTCACCGTCGACTGACGACGGCTAGCCGGTGACGACCGCCTCGTGCACCAGCCGCTTGAGGTCCTGCCAGTAGGACTGGCTCGTCCTGTGTCGTACCTGGGTCATGAACTGCACCGTCAGATCACGGCTCGGGTCGACGAAGAACGTCGTCGTCGCCACCCCGCTCCAGCCGTAGGTGCCGAGGCCGGCCGGGGCGAGGGTGCGGGGCGGGTCGATCACCACCGAGACCCCGAGGCCGAAACCGACGCCCGCGTTGCCGGGTTCGTCATGGGGAGGGGCACCGAAGGTGCGCAGATCGACACCGCCGGGAAGGTGGTTCGAGGTCATCAGGGCCACGGTCTCTGCCGACAGGACCCGCACACCGTCGAGTTCGCCGCCCCGGCGCAGCATCTCCATGAACCGGTGGTAGTCGTGGGCGGTGGCGACCACACCGCCACTCCCGGACAGGAACCGGGGCCGGCCCTTGAGCGGCAGACCCAGGGTCGGCTCGATGCCGCCGTCCTCGGTCTCCCCGTACAACTCGGCCAGTCGGCCGGTCTGTTCGCCGTTCACACAGAAACCGGCGTCCGTCATACCGAGCGGGCGGAAGACACGGTCCGCGACGAACTCGTCGAGCGGCTGTCCGGAAGCCACCTCGATGACCCGGCCGAGGACGTTCGTGGCGACGGAGTAGTTCCACTGGGTCCCCGGCTCGAACTGGAGCGGCAGACTCGCGTAGACCGCGCACGTCTCCGCCAGCGTCGAGCCCGGCACCACCGAGGACTCCAGGTTGGCGGCGCGATACAGGGCGTCCACGGGGTGCGAGTGGTAGAAGGCGAAGGTGAGACCCGCCGTGTGGGTCAACAGGTGCCGGATCAGAAGGGGTTCGGCGGGCCGGGTGACGAGGTCGTCGCTCCCCGAACCGCTCACGTACACGCGCGGGTCGGCGAACTCCGGCAGGAAGCGCGACACGGGGTCCGTGAGCGAGAGCCGGCCCTCCTCCAGGAGGGTCAGCGCGGCGACCGAGGTGATCGGCTTGCTCATGGAGTAGATCCGCCACAGGGTGTCGGACTCGACCGGAAGTCCGGCCGCCAGGTCCCGCAGGCCGTACGTGGTGAGATGGGCGACGCGGCCGGCGCGGGCCACGGACACGAGGAAGCCGGGGAGGCGTCCCTCGTCCACCACGTGGGCGAAGTGCTGGTCGAGGCGGTCCAGCGCCTTCGCGTCCAGCCCGACCTCGCCCGGCTCGACCTCTTGTCGCAGCTGTGCCATGCGTTGCGTTCCCCTCCGGTCGCTTGCAGTGCGGTCCTGTCATACCCCGAAAGGATCACCTCAGGCCCTAAGACCCCCATGGTGTCGCAGGGACCTGGCAGACGTCGCCCCGCGGTCGTCCACGACCGGTAGTTTCCGGGCGGCCAGTACGGCGAGGAGGACCACGCCCGCGAGTACGGGCAACGCCGTCCGCGGCCCGTCGGTGACCGTGGCGAGCGTGGTCGCCGTCGCCACCCCGAGGACCGGGCCGACGTTCATCGCGGTCTGCTGCAGCCCGCCCGCCACCCCGGCGGACCCGGCCGGGACCTGCCGTACGACCACGGCGGTCGCGGTCACCATCACGGTGGCGAAACCTGCTCCGAGCAGCAGGAATCCCCCGCCGACCCACACCGCCCCGGCCGCCCGGAACAGCACGGACACCCCGAGCGCCAGCAGGACCAGCCCGGTCACGGTCGTCCGCCGGGGCCCGCAGCGACGGAGCAGCACGGCGGCCGACGGCGCTCCCAGCACCATCGCCACACCGCCGGGCAGCGCCGCCAGACTCGTCCGCAACGGGTCCATCCCCAGTTCGTCCTGCAGTACATAACTGGCTACGAAGAGTGTGCCGAACATCGCAGCCGACGCGGCCACGAGAACGCCCAGCGCGGCGCCCACGGCCACCGATCCGAGCACGTCGTACGGCAGCAGCGGGTCCGCCGTACGCCGCTCATGGCGTAGGAGAAGCAGGCCCGCGCCCGTCGCCGCCGTCAGCGCCGACATGACCGACGGAGTCCAGCCGTGCTCCGGGACACCGACGAGCGCGTGGACGAGACAGGCAAGGCATATCGCCAGCAGCGCGGCGCCGGGGAGGTCGAGCCGCCCGTGGCCGGTCTCGGTCGGTCTGCGCAGACCAGGGGCACGGACGACCGACGCCAGCACGCCCAGCACCAGCGCCGGCACGACATTGAGGAAGAACACCGCCCGCCAGCCCAGTTGGGTCACCAGTACCCCGCCCACCAGTGGACCGGCCGCCGCGGCCACCCCGATCGCGCTGGTCCGCAACGCGATCGGCATCCCCAGCCGGTCGGGCGGAAACGCGGCGCGCAGCATCCCGAGCGTGGCGGGTTGCAGCAGCGCGCCGAAGACCCCCTGAAGGGCCCGCAGCCCGATCACCCAGCCCACCCCGGACGCGAACCCGATGCCCGCCGACACCGCGCCGAACCCCAACACGCCGATGGTGAACAGCCGTTGATGCCCGTACCGGTCCCCGAGCCGCCCGGCGAACACGAGCAGACTCGCCACCGCGATGAGATACGCGGTACTCGTCCACTGGACCTCGGCGAAGGAGGCGTGCAGATCCCGTTGCAGGGTGGGCTGCGCGATGGTCAGCACGGTGCCGTCGAGTGCGACGACCACCGCACCGATCACACTGCTCGCGAGAACGACCCGCCGATGCGCGCTCACCGTCCCTCCGGCCCGAGGTGCGCGGCAAGAGCCGCATCCAGCAGAGGTGCGAAGTCGTCGGCGCCGGTGGCGAGTTGGAGGCTGCCCCAGGACCAGAGCTGGGCGATGCCGTAGAGGTTCGCCAGCAGTGACCCGGCGACAACCCGGGCGTCGGCGTCCGGCCGGGCCCGCCCGACGAGATCCACCAGCAGGCCGAAGACCGGCAGGCTGGCCTCGCGCAGCCCCAACGTGTTGCTCTCCAGCAGATCGTGACGGAACATCAGCTCGTGCATGCCCCGGTTCGTGAGGGCGAAGTCGAGGTACACGCGCCCGAGAACGGCGATCTGCTCCCGGGGCTCCGTCGTTGCGAGCCCGCTGTCCTCGATCGCCCGTGAACCCCTGGCCGCCAACTCGGTGAACCCTCGGCGGGCGATGGCGGACAGCAGCTCCAAGTGGGTCGGGAAGTAGCGACGAGGGGCGCCGTGCGAGACACCGGCCCGTCGTGCGATCTCCCGGAGGGTGAGCGCGTGGACGCCTTCCGAGGTCACGAGATCGACGCCGACATCGATGAGGCGGGTCCGCAGAGAGTCACTCATAGACACTGTCTACCAGTAGTGGGTAGACAGTGTCTACTCGCTCGGTTCCAGCTGCCTCGCGGATTCGTGAAGATCTCCAACTGCTGGAAAACAAAGAGCGGTTGGCGTGCCTCAGGGGGACTATGTGACGCGGAAGCGGGCAACCGCACCCCGCAGTCGGTCCACGTGTACGCATCGCCAAGGTGATGCCGGAGGATGAGGGATGTCTGAGTGAATCTTCGAAGAACTATCGCCGTTCTGTTAGGCGGGGTGCTGTCGGTTCTCGGCCTCGTGACGCCGGCCGGCGCCCAATCGATCACCATTGGTGTCTCCACCACCTACCAGATCAACGCACGGCACGACGGCAGTCTCGTCGACACCGCCGTGGGCGCGCCGCCCCTCAGCCAGAAGTGGTCCCGCGACCTGGGTGGGGACGTCTCCTACCCCGTCGTGGCAGGCGGGCGCGTCTTCGTCACCGCTTCGTCGCCGGACGGGTACGGCACCGTCCTCCATGCCCTGAACGCGGCCACGGGCCAGGACGCCTGGGCGCCCGTCGACCTCGGTGGCACGTACTGGTGGTCCGCTCTCGCCTACGGGGGCGGTCGGCTCTACGCCCAGAACTACGACGGCGTGCTGACCGCGTTCAACCCGGCCAACGGGAAGAAGATCTGGACCGTCACCCTGCCCGGGCAGTACTCCTTCACCTCTCCGCCCACTTTCGCCGACGGCGTGGTGTACACGGGCGGCGCCGGCTCGGGCGGCACCCTCTACGCGGTGAACGCGGCCAGCGGTGCGGTGCTCTGGACCCAGCCGGTCGCGAACGGGGACAACAGCTCGCCCGCCGTCTCGGCCAACGGGGTCTACGTCTCGTACGCCTGCGAGCAGACGTACGCCTTCGCCCCCAAGACCGGCGCCCCGATGTGGCACCACGACACGGAGTGCTCCGGCGGCGGGGGCCGCACCCCTGTGCTCGCCGACGGCGGTGTCTGGGTTCGCGACGACGCCGGGATGACCCCCACGGTCCTCAACGCGGCCGACGGGAAGGTCCGTGGCACCTACGAGGCCACGGGCTGGTCGCCGGCACCCGCCTTCGACGGCCGCCAGGGCTACTTCGTCGACGACGGTGTCCTTCAGGAGCGGCACAGCCGCACGCTGGCCAGTCGCTGGAAGTTCGAGGGCGACGGCGAGATCAGCACGGCGCCGATCGTCGTCAACGGCTATGTCTACGTCGGCTCGCGAAGCGGTCAGCTGTGGGCGCTCAACGGCGCCACCGGTCAGCCGGTCTGGTCCACCGACGTCGGCGCGCCGATCGACGAGCCCGACGAGCACAACGTGTCACAGCCGCTCACCGGTCTCGGTGCGGGCGGCGGGCTCGTGGTGGTTCCGGCCACCAACCTGCTGGTCGCATACGGGCAGTGAGCGATACCGGGGCGGTGAGCAGGGCAGGCCTCGCGCTCGGCGCGTGAGGGCCTCACCCGCGAATGCCCAGGTCCCCGAACAGCCCATCGCTGTCGGGGACCTGGGCGGTGGCGGTGCTCAGGCCGACACGGCCTCGCGCTTCGCCGTGTTCTCGGCGCCGCGCTCGCCGAGACGCTCCGTGGGTATCCGGTGCGTCTCACGTGCCGTGATCGCGGCCAGCACCGGCGGAACGCACAGGGCCGCCGTGAACAGGGCGACCGAGAACCAGTCGTCCCCGTCCGGACCGGCGATCTCGGCGGCGAAGGTGACCGCGAAACCGGCGACGGCGAAGCCGATCTGGGTGCCGATCGCCATGCCCGACAGGCGTACCCGGGTCGAGAACATCTCGCCGTAGAAGGACGGCCAGATGCCGTTCGCGGCGCTGTAGACCACACCGAAGGTGATGATGCCGAGGACCAGGATCAGCGGGTACGAGCCCGTGGAGATCGCCCACAGGTAGACGAACATCATGACCCCGCTGCCGGCGGCACCCACCAGGAACACCGGGCGGCGGCCGATGCGGTCGGACAGCGTGGCCCAGAGCGGAATCGCGGCCAGCGCGACCACGTTGGCGAGTGCGGCCACCCACAGCATGGACGAGCGGTCCATGCCGACGGCGTCGCTGGTCGCGTACGCGAGCGCCCAGACCGTGAAGATCGTGGAGACCGACGCGACCAGCGCGCCCGCGACCACCCGCAGTACGTCCGCCCAGTGCTCGCGCAGCAGGATCAGCAGCGGCATCTTCACGACGCCCTCGGCTGCGGCCTGCTGGGCGAAGGCCGGGGTCTCCTCCAGCTTGCGCCGGATGACGTAGCCGACGACGGCGACCGCGATGCTCAGCCAGAACGGCACACGCCAGCCCCAGGAGAGCAACTGGTCCTCGGGCATCGCCGCGACCGGGATGAACACCAGCGTGGCGAGGAGCTGCCCGCCCTGGGTGCCGCTCAGGGTGAAACTGGTGAAGAAGCCGCGCCGGCCCGGCGGAGCGTGTTCGAGGGTCATGGAGTTCGCGCTGGCCTGCTCACCGGCGGCCGAGATGCCCTGGAGGACACGGCAGAGCACGAGGAGCACCGGGGCGAGGGTGCCGACCTGCTCGCGGGTGGGGAGGCAGCCGATGAGGAACGTCGACAGGCCCATCAGGATCAGCGTGAACACCATGATCTTCTTGCGGCCGAGCCGGTCGCCGAAGTGCCCGAGGAAGAGCGCCCCGACGGGGCGGGCCGCGTACGCGACACCGAACGTACCCAGCGACAGCAGGGTCGCGGTGGCCGGGTCGGACTCGTCGAAGAAGACCTTCGGGAAGATCAGGGCGGCCGCGCTGCCGTAGATGAAGAAGTCGTAGTACTCCAGCGCGCTGCCGATCCAGGCGGCCGTGGCGGCTTTCTTCGGCTGGCCCTCGGGCGGGGCGTCCAGGGATGCGTCGGGGTCGCGGGGGGCGACGGAATCCGCCACGGCGTGCTCCTTCGGGGGAACTCCACCGTAGGTGGAGTGAGCGGAGGGGGATGACGAGGGGGGAGGGCGAGCGGGGAAAGGCCAGTGGGAAGGGCGAGGGGGGAGGTAGAGCGCCGGATCCCTGGGGGTGGTGGGACGGCCGTGCCGGGAGTCGACCAACTCCCGGCTAATTAACCCACTGGATAGTTAGTAGCGGTTGGCTACGGATGTTGCGCCCAGGTTTCCCGGGTGTCAAGAGGTCGCGCCGAGGATCCTGCCCGGCGCAGGCCCGCGCGTGCGCCCCTCGTCAGGCCGTACGGTCCGCCGTCAGATAGGCGATGACCATGTCGCCGAGCATCGTCCGGTAGTGCTCGCGCTGGTCCGGCGCCGTCAGATCGCGGCCGAACAGCGCGCCGAAGGTGTGCCGGTTGGAGACCCGGAAGAAGCAGAAGGAGCTGATCATGGCGTGCAGGTCCACGGCGTCCACGTCCGCCGTGAACAGCCCCGACTCGCGGCCTGAGGCCAGGATCCGGCGGATCACCTCCAGCGCGGGCGAGCCGATCTTCCCGAGTTGCTCCGAGGCGGTGATGTGCTCGCCCTCGTGGATGTTCTCGATGCTGACCAGCCGGATGAAGTCGGGGTGCGCCTCATGGTGGTCGAAGGTGAGTTCGGCGAGGCGTCGGATCGCCGCGACCGGGTCCAGATGCTCGACGTCGAGATCCTGTTCGGCCTGCCGGATCACGGTGTACGCGCGCTCCAGCACGGCCGTGAACAGCTGTTCCTTGCCGCCGAAGTAGTAGTAGATCATCCGCTTGGTGGTGCGGGTGAGGGCGGCGATCTCGTCGACCCGGGCGCCCGCCAGGCCGGCCCGGGCGAACTCCTTGGTGGCCACGTCGAGGATCTCGGCTCTGGTCCGGGCGGCGTCGCGGATGCGCCCGCCTGTGTGTGCCGGTTCTTCGACGCTGGTCATCGGGTTCCTTCGGGCGAGGGGCCAGTCCCGTGATTCTAGAAGCGCACGTGAGGGGCTTCCCCGCAGCCCGGTCCTGCTGATATAGCTAACGTACTAGTTCGTACATTAATGGAGGTCGGTCGTGGCCAAGGACTCCTTTCTCGTCGGGCTCATCGGCTCCGGCATCGGCCCGTCGCTGAGCCCCGCGCTGCACGAGCGGGAGGCCGACCGGCAGGGGCTGCGCTATCTGTACCGGCTCATCGACATCGACGCGCTGGGCGTCGAGGCACGGGCGGTGGGCGATCTCGTGCGGGCCGCCCGTGATCTCGGCTTCGACGGGCTGAACATCACACACCCGTGCAAGCAGCTCGTCATCGAACACCTCGACGGCCTGGATCCGCAGGCCGAGGCGCTCGGTGCCGTCAACACCGTGGTCTTCGAGGACGGCCGGGCGGTCGGCCACAACACCGACGTGACCGGTTTCGCCGCGTCCTTCGCACGCGGTCTGCCCGACGCCCCGCTGGACCGGGTCGTACAGCTCGGGGCCGGTGGCGCGGGCGCGGCCGTCGCACACGCCACGCTCACTCTCGGCGCCGGCCGGGTCACCGTCGTCGACGCGCTGCCCGACCGCGCCGCCGACCTCGCCGCGTCCCTCAACCGGCACTTCGGCGCCGACCGGGCGAGCGCCGCGACGCCCGACCGGCTGGCGGCGCTGATCGGCGGGGCCGACGACGGCGGTGCCGTCGACGGGGTGGTGCACGCGACGCCCACCGGGATGGCCGCCCACCCCGGCCTGCCCGTTCCCGCCGAGCTGCTGCACCCCGGACTCTGGGTCGCCGAGGTCGTCTACCGTCCGCTGGAGACCGAGTTGCTGCGCACCGCCCGCGCGACGGGCTGCGCCACGCTCGACGGCGGCGGCATGGCCGTCTTCCAGGCCGCGGACGCGTTCCGTCTCTTCACCGGCCGCGAACCGGACACCGCGCGCATGCTGGCCGACATCGCAGAACTGGCGGGCGCCCTGTCGGCACCGAAGTAGAAGCAGGCAGTAGCGGCAAGTAATAGCAGCGGGAAGCAAGAAGCAGACAGAAGGCAGAGGTATCGACGTGCGTACGTCCATCGCCACCGTGTCGCTCAGCGGCCCCCTGACCGAGAAGCTCACGGCTGCCGCGCGGGCCGGCTTCGACGGGGTCGAGATCTTCGAGAACGACCTGCTGGCGAGCCCCCTCACCCCCGAGGAGATCCGCGCCCGGTGCGCCGACCTCGGTCTCACCATCGACCTCTACCAGCCGATGCGTGACATCGAGGCCGTGCCCGAGGACGAGTTCGCCCGCAATCTGCGCCGCGCCCGGCACAAGTTCGAGCTGATGCGGCGGCTCGGCACGGACACCGTTCTCGTCTGCTCCAGCGTCTCCCCGCTCGCCGTCGACGACGACGCCCTCGCCGCCGCCCAGCTGAGCCGACTGGCCGACCTGGCCCAGGAGTTCGGCGTCCGCGTGGCCTACGAGGCCCTCGCCTGGGGGCGGCACGTCAGTACGTACGACCACGCCTGGAGCATCGTCGAGTCGGCCGGCCATCCCGCGCTCGGCACCTGCCTCGACAGCTTCCACATCCTGTCCCGGGGCTCGGATCCCAAGGGGATCGAGGACATCCCCGGCGAGAAGATCTTCTTCCTCCAGCTCGCCGACGCTCCGCTGCTCGCCATGGACGTGCTGCAGTGGAGCCGCCACTACCGCTGTTTCCCCGGGCAGGGCGGCTTCGACGTCGCGGGTCTGCTGCGCCACGTCGTCCGGGCCGGATACGACGGTCCGCTGTCCCTCGAGGTCTTCAACGACGTGTTCCGGCAGGCCGAGGCGGGCCCCACCGCTGTCGACGCCCGGCGCTCCCTGCTGGTCCTCCAGGAGAGCGTGGGCCTGGCCCGGCTGCCCGAACCCGTCGTCCCCGCCGGTATCGCCTTCGCCGAACTCGTCACCCCCGACGCGGAACCGGTCGCGGCCGTCCTCCGCGCTCTCGGCCTCAGCCGTACGGCCCGCCACCGCAGCAAGCCCGTCGACCTCTGGGAGCGCGGGGAGGCCCGCATCCTCGTCAACACCGGCCCGGCCGCCCGCCGCGACGGCACCGCACTCGCCGCCGTAGGCCTGGAGTCACCGAACCCCGCGGGCGCCGCCCGCCGCGCCGAGTCCCTGCTGGCCCCGGTCCTGCCCCGCCGCCGGGCCCCGCAGGACGTCCCGCTCGAAGCGGTGGCAGCCCCCGACGACACGGAACTCTTCTTCTGCGCCACGAACCACCCCGAACTCCCCAACTGGCGAACCGACTTCGAGCCCACCAGAGCCACCGGGCCCATCGAGTCCGCCGCGCCCGCCGAAGCCGCCGGGTCCGTTGAGGCAGCCGAGCCCGCCGAGCCCGCCGGGTCCACCAGGCCCGCCGGGTCCGCCGGGCCCATCGAGGCAGCCGGGTCTGCCGGGTCCATTGAGTCGGCCGGGTCCGCCGGGCCTGCGGGGTCTGCCGGGTGCGCCGAGTCCGCCGGCGCCGTCGAGGCAACCGAGTCTCGCGGGTCTGTTGAGACAGCCGGGCCTGCCGGGTCCATTGAGTCGGCCGGGTCCGCCGGGCCTGCGGGGTCTGCCGGGTGCGCCGAGTCCGCCGGCGCCGTCGACGCAACCGAGTCTCGCGGGTCTGTTGAGACAGCCGGGCCTGCCGGGTCCGCCGGGTCCGTCGAGGCAGCCAGCCCCGCCGGGTCCACCAGCCCCGCCGGGTCCACCAGGCCCGCTGGGTACTCCGGGTACTCCGGGTCTGCCGAGGCAGTCGAGTCCGGCGGGTCCGTCGAGGCAGCCGGGCCCGCCGGGTCTACCGCGCCTGCCGGGCCCGCCGGGTCTACCGTGCCTGCCAGGTCCGTCGAGGCGGTCGGGTCAACCGGGCCCGCCGGGTCCGTCGCGTCCACCGGGTCCGCTGGGCCCGGCGAAGCCGTAACCGGTGTGACGGGCATCGACCACCTCGCCCTCACCCAGCCCTGGCACCAGTTCGACGAGGCCGCCCTCTTTCACCGCAGTGTGCTCGGGCTGCATGCCCAGGAGAGTGTCGACGTCGCCGACCCGTACGGCCTCTTCCGTAGCCGGGCCGTCACCAACTCCGTTGGCAGCGTACGGATCGCGCTCGCCGTCGGACCCGGTCCCACCGACGACGGCACCCGTGCCCAGCACATCGCGCTGGCCACCGGCGACATCGTGGCCGCCGCGCGGCGCTTCCGGGAGGCGGGTGGCAGGCTGCTGCCGATCCCGGCGAACTACTACGACGACCTGGCGGCCCGATTCGAGCTCGACGAGGGCGAGTTGGCGGACTACCGCGAGCTCGGCATCCTCTACGACCGTGACGCGCAGGGCGAGTTCAGGCACTGCTACACGCGGACCGTGGGCCGCGTCTTCTTCGAACTGGTCCAGCGCGACGGCGGCTACCAGGGCTACGGCGCCCAGAACGCCCCGGTACGGCTCGCCGCCCAGCACGCGCAACGCCCGCTTCGGTAAAGGGAGCCGCCCTCGCACCGCTACTGCCGGGCGACGCTCCTGCTCACCCCGGCGATGACGGTCGTGGCCAGGATCCAGCCGGTCAGGATGAGGACGTACGACAGGTACTGGTACCCGTCCTCGGGTGCGAAGGCCCCCTCCTGGCCGAAGGAGATCACCGGGAGGAGCAGGTCGAGGGTGTAGAAGACCGGGTTGAACTCCGGGGCCTCGTCCGCCTTGAGCGGGCTCGGGTGGTGCAGCGCGAACGCGATCGAGCCCGCCGCCAGCAGCGACAGCAGCCAGACGGCGGCGCGCAGCGGGCGGAAACCGTAGCCGACCGTGGTGTCCTGGAGGTGTCCCCAGGTCCGGCCGAGCCAGGGCAGGGTGGCCCGGTGCCGGCGCAGCTTGGCGAGCTGGACGCGGCGGGCCGCGCCCTCGTCGCCGGCGTGCCGGTAGGCGGCGGCCAACTGCTCGTAGGCGTAGGGGACATAGCCGTCGCCGTCGCGTTCGAGCAGGGGCAGTCGGCGATGGGTCGGCTCGTGCGGATTGAGGGCCGTGTAGGTGAGGTTGTTGAAGAGCACCTCACCCGGCGCCACCTCCGACTCGAAGCCCAGTACGTCGATCCGGGAGCGGCGCAGATGCAGCCTGCCCTCGATGGGCGCGCACCGGTACAGCCACAACTCGCCGATGGTGCAACTGCTGGCCCGCAGAGCCGTACCCCCGGGGTTGGACAGCCGCGCCCGCGTGAAGTCGAGGGAGCCCGCGATACGGGAGCCGCGCAGGTCGATGCCCCCCTGGGTACGCAGGTTCCGCGCCCGTACGTCGGCCCGCACCTCGAGGGAGCGCGCGCACAGGGCATGGCCGCCGGGGTTGCTCAGATCGGCGTCGTCCAGGGCGATCGACCCGCCGACCGTGGCGCCGTCGAGCCGCATCTCGCCCCGCACCCGCAGTCCCGGTGCCGCGAACCCGTCGCCGAGGACGGCCTGATGGAGCTGGAGCACCGGTACGGACGGGTCGGACGTGGTGAGTTCGGCCCCGTCCATGAAGAGCGCGCCCGCTATCTGGGACCCGGCCAGCTTCACCGGTCCGCGCACCCGGCAGTCCGTCATCCGCAGCGGCCCGTCGATCCGCGTACTGGCGAGGCTGAGGGACGGGAGCACCGAGCCGCGCAGATTCAGCTGGCGCAGCCGGGAGCCGTAGAAGTCGGGAGACTCGTCGAAGTGGCAGTACCGCAGGTGGAGGGGGTGGTCCACCCCCGCGTACATGAGGTTCAGCTGTCCGGTGACGCGGGCGCCCGACAGCCTGAGCCTGGGGACCTCGCCGTCCTGCTGAGCCCTGAGCAGCAGAGCCCGGAGCACCGAGGCGCGTATGGTCCGCTCCGGACCCCAGTCGGCGCCGGTGGCCGGGTTGTCGGCCTCGGCCTCACCCTCGCGGAAGTCCACGGGCTCCCCCTTGGGGAAGGCCCGCCACACCCGCTCCTCGGCCGGCGTCAGATCGTTGATCTCCATCGGGGCGACTCTGACGCGCCGTCGCCGCACATGTCAATCGGGCCCGGGGACAATGCCCCGGACCCGATCACCACTTCAGTCGCCGGACCCGGTCACAGGACCCAACTAGGCGCCCGCTAGCGGGAGTTCCACTCCGCCACCACCGGCCGGTCGTGCTCAGTGGAGAGCGTGCTGACCGTGCCCGTGGCGAGCTGGAACAACCGCCCTTCGACGGCCGGCAGCCCGAGGTAACGGGCCGTCAGCACGCGCAGGAAGTGCCCGTGCGCCACGAGGATCACATCGCCCTCGTCCAGCGCGTCCCTGATGCGGGCCAGGACGCGGTCCGCGCGCCGGCCCACCTCCTCGGGCTGCTCGCCCGGGTGTCCGGCAGGACCGGGCGGCACCCCGTCGGTGAACAGGAACCAGTCGGACCGGGTGCGCTGGATCTCGTGGGTCGTCACGCCCTCGTACCCGCCGTAGTCCCACTCGTGCAGGTCCGGGTCGGTCGACGCCCCGGACAGGCCCGCGAGTTCGGCGGTGCGGACCGCGCGGGTGAGGGGACTGGTCAGGACGCGTGCGAAGGTCCGTCCGGCGAGGAGCGGGACGAGGGACTTGGCCTGTTCCTCGCCGTGCGGGGTGAGGGGCAGGTCGGTCCAGCTGGTGTGCCGGCCCGACGCGCTCCACTCGGTCTCGCCGTGGCGGACCAGGAGAAGGTCACCCACAGCTTGCTACTCCTTGGCCTCGACGGCGTGGCCGCCGAACTGGTTGCGCAGCGCCGCGATCATCTTCATCTGCGGGGAGTCGTCCTGCCGGGACGCGAACCGGGCGAAGAGGGAGGCGGTGATCGCGGGCAGCGGCACCGAGTTGTCGACGGCGGCCTCGACCGTCCAGCGGCCCTCCCCGGAGTCCTGCGCGAACCCGCGCAGCCGCTCCAGGTGCTCGTCCTCGTCGAGGGCGTTGACCGCCAGGTCGAGCAGCCAGGAACGGATGACCGTCCCGTCCTGCCAGGAGCGGAAGACCTCGCGCACGTCCGTGACGGAGTCGACCTTCTCCAGCAGCTCCCAGCCCTCGGCGTAGGCCTGCATCATGGCGTACTCGATGCCGTTGTGGACCATCTTGGAGAAGTGCCCGGCGCCCACCTTGCCCGCGTGGACATAGCCGTACGGGCCCTCCGGCTTCAGCGCCTCGAAGACCGGGTGGAGCCGCTCGACATGCTCCTTGTCGCCGCCGACCATCAGCGCGTAGCCGTTCTGCAGCCCCCACACACCGCCGGAGACACCGGCGTCGACGAAGCCGATGCCCTTGGTGCCCAGCTCCTCGGCGTGCTTCTCGTCGTCCGTCCAGCGGGAGTTGCCGCCGTCGACGACGGTGTCACCCGACTCGAGGAGGTCGCCGAGCTCGTCGACGACGGACTGGGTGGCCGCGCCGGCCGGGACCATCACCCACACCACACGCGGCGCCTCGAGCTGCTCGACCAGCTCGGCGAGGCTGCCCACGTCGGAGACGTCGGGGTTGCGGTCGTAGCCGATGACGGTGTGGCCCGAGCGGCGGATGCGCTCGCGCATGTTGCCGCCCATCTTGCCGAGACCGATCAGACCAAGCTGCATGTCAGTTCACTTCCTGAGCGTCACGAAGAGTGCGGTACGTGGCCACGAGGGCGGCGGTGGAGGAGTCGAGGCCGGGAACGTCCACGCCTGCGGTGAGCGCGGGCTCGATGCGCTTGGCGAGGACCTTGCCCAGCTCGACGCCCCACTGGTCGAAGGAGTCGATGTTCCAGACGGCGCCCTGGACGAACACCTTGTGCTCGTACAGCGCGATCAACTGGCCGAGCACGGACGGCGTCAGCTCGCGCGCGAGGACGGTGGTCGTCGGATGATTGCCCTGGAAGGTCTTGTGGGAGACGAGTTCCTCCGGCACGCCCTCCGCGCGCACCTCCTCCGGCGTCTTGCCGAAGGCCAGCGCCTGGGTCTGCGCGAAGAAGTTGGCCATCAACAGGTCGTGCTGGCCCTTGAGTTCGTCGCTCAGCTCCGCGACCGGTTCGGCGAAGCCGATGAAGTCGGCCGGGATGAGCTTCGTGCCCTGGTGGATCAACTGGTAGTAGGCGTGCTGCCCGTTGGTGCCGGGCGTGCCCCACACGACGGGCCCGGTCTCCCACTCGACCCGGTTGCCGTCACGGTCGACCGACTTGCCGTTGGACTCCATGTCCAGCTGCTGCAGGTACGCGGTGAACTTGGAGAGGTAGTGGCTGTAGGGCAGTACGGCATGCGACTGGGCGTCGAAGAAGTTCCCGTACCAGATGCCCAACAGGCCGAGCAGCAAAGGCGCGTTGGCCTGTGCCGGAGCCGTGCGGAAGTGCTCGTCGACCAGCGCGAACCCGTCCAGCATCTCCCGGAACCGCTCCGGGCCGATCGCGATCATCAGCGACAGCCCGATCGCCGAGTCGTAGGAGTAGCGTCCGCCGACCCAGTCCCAGAACTCGAACATGTTGTCCGTGTCGATGCCGAAGTCCGACACCTTCCCGGAGTTCGTCGACAGTGCCACGAAGTGTTTGGCGACCGCCTTGTCGTCGCCGCCCAGCCCCGCGAGCAGCCACGACCGGGCCGAGGTGGCGTTGGTGATCGTCTCGATGGTGGTGAAGGTCTTCGACGCGACGATGAACAGCGTCTCCGCCGGGTCCAGGTCCCGTACCGCCTCGTGCAGATCCGCGCCGTCGACGTTCGACACGAACCGGAACGTCAACTCCCGTGCCGTGAAGGCCCGCAGAGCCTCGTAGGCCATCGCGGGACCGAGGTCCGAGCCCCCGATGCCGATGTTGACGACGTTCTTGATGCGGCGTCCGGTGTGCCCGGTCCACTCGCCGGAGCGCACCTTGTCGGCGAAGCCGGCCATCCGGTCGAGGACCGCGTGCACGGCCGGTACGACGTTCTCGCCGTCGACCTCGATCACCGCCCCCCGCGGCGCCCGCAGCGCGGTGTGCAGGACCGCGCGGTCCTCGGTGATGTTGATCTTCTCGCCGCTGAACATCGCGTCCCGCAGCCCGAACACATCGGTGGCGGTGGCGAGTTCCTGGAGGAGGGCGAGCGTCTCGTCCGTGACCAGGTGCTTGGAGTAGTCGATGTGCAGGTCGCCGACCCGTACGACGTACCGCTCGGCGCGCCCGGGATCGGCGGCGAACAGCTCACGCAGGCTCGGCTCGAAGAGCGCACCGGCGCGGTGGTCCTCCAGGGCGGTCCACTCGGGGCGCCGGGTGAGCTTGGGGGAGTCAGACATGGCGGGGGGTCTCCTTGGTGCCGTCGCCGCGCAGGGCGATCGCGTACATCTCGTCGGCGTCGAGGCGGCGCAGCTCCTCGGCGATGAGTTCGGAGGTGGCGCGCACCTTCAGCGCGAGGGTGCGGGAGGGCTGGCCCGGCAGGCTGAGCGTGGCGAGCGGGCCCTCGGGGCGGTCGATGACGATCTCGCCCTTGTCGGTGCCGAGGCGGACGGCCGTGACGACCGGCCCCGCGGTGACCACGCGGTCCACCTTCACCGACAGACGGGCGCCGAGCCAGCGGGCCAGCAGTTCGGCGCTCGGGTTCTCGGCCTCGCTCTCGACGGCCGCCGAGATGATCTTCGTACGGGCCTGATCGAGGGCCGCGGCCAGCATCGAGCGCCACGGGGTGAGCCGCGTCCACGCCAGGTCGGTGTCGCCGGGCGCGTACGACCGCACCCGGGCCTCCAGGGCGACGAGCGGCTTCTCGACCGCGTACATGTCGGTGATCCTGCGCTGGGCAAGTGCGCCCAGCGGGTCCTTGGCGGGCACCTCGGGGGCGTCCACCGGCCACCACACGACCACAGGCGCGTCCGGCAGCAGCAGCGGCAGGACGACGGAGTCGGCGTGGTCGGACACCTCGCCGTACGTCCGCAGGATGACCGTCTCACCGGTCCCCGCGTCCGCGCCCACCCGTACCTCGGCGTCGAGGTGGGACTTGGTGCGGTCGCGCGGACTGCGCGCGTGCCGCTTGATGACGACGAGGGTGCGCGCGGGGTGCTCGTGCGAGGCGTCCTCGGCCGCCTTGATCGAGTCGTAGGCGTTTTCCTCGTCCGTGACGATCACCATCGTCAGGACCATGCCCACGGCAGGGGTGCCGATGTCGCGCCGCCCCTTCACCAGCGCCTTGTTGATCTTGCTTGCCGTGGTGTCGGTGAGGTCGATTTTCATGGCCTGCGCCAGCTCCGTCCGTCTCGTGCGAGCATCTCGTCGGCTTCCTTGGGGCCCCAACTGCCCGAGGAGTACTGCGCGGGCCTGCCGTGCGTGCCCCAGTACTCCTCGATCGGGTCGAGGATCTTCCAGGACTCTTCCACTTCCTGGTGACGGGGGAACAGATTGGCGTCGCCGAGCAGGACGTCCAGGATGAGCCGTTCGTACGCCTCCGGGCTGGACTCCGTGAAGGACTCGCCGTAGGCGAAGTCCATCGTGACGTCCCTGATCTCCATCGAGGTACCCGGGACCTTGGAACCGAAGCGCACCGTCATGCCCTCGTCGGGCTGGACGCGGATGACGATCGCGTTCGCGCCGAGCTCCTCGGTGGCCGTGGAGTCGAACGGGGAGTGCGGGGCGCGCTGGAAGACGACCGCGATCTCCGTGACGCGCCGCCCGAGCCGCTTGCCGGTCCGCAGATAGAAGGGGACGCCCGCCCAGCGGCGGTTGTCGACCTCCAGCCTGACGGCCGCGTACGTGTCCGTGCTGGACTGCGGGTCGATGCCCTCCTCCTCGAGGTAGCCCGGCACCTCCTCGCCGCCCTGCCAGCCCGCTTCGTACTGGCCGCGGACGGTGTGTTCGCCCAGGTTGTCGGGCAGCTTCACGGACTTGAGGACCTTGAGCTTCTCGGTCAGCAGCGACTCCGCGTCGAACGCGATCGGCTCTTCCATGGCCGTCAGCGCCATCAGCTGGAGAAGGTGGTTCTGGATCACGTCGCGCGCCGACCCGATGCCGTCGTAGTAGCCGGCCCGGCCGCCGATGCCGATGTCCTCGGCCATCGTGATCTGGACGTGGTCGACGTACGACCGGTTCCAGATGGGCTCGTACATCTGGTTGGCGAAGCGGAGCGCCAGGATGTTCTGGACGGTCTCCTTGCCGAGGTAGTGGTCGATCCGGAAGACCTGCTCGGGGTCGAACACGTCGTGCAGCACCCGGTTCAGCTCACGCGCGCTCTTCAGGTTGTGCCCGAACGGCTTTTCGATGACCCCACGTCGCCAGGATCCCTCCGGCGCGTTCGCCAGCCCGTGCTTCTTCAGCTGCTGGACGACCTTGGGGAAGAACTTCGGCGGTACGGACAGATAGAAGGCGTAGTTGCCGCTCGTGCCCCGGGACGCGTCCAGCTCCTCGACGGCCGCGCGCAACTGCTTGAACGCCGCGTCGTCGTCGAAGTCGCCGGGGATGAACCGCATGCCCTCGGCGAGCTGCTGCCAGACCTCCTCACGAAACTCCGTACGGGCGTGGTCGCGCACGGAGTCGTGGACGATCTGCGCGAAGTCCTCGTCCTCCCAGTCCCGGCGGGCGAACCCGACGAGCGAGAAGCCCGGCGGGAGCAGACCCCGGTTGGCGAGGTCGTAGACGGCCGGCATCAGCTTCTTGCGGGACAGGTCCCCGGTCACCCCGAAGATGACCAGCCCGGACGGGCCCGCGATCAGCGGGAGACGGCGGTCGCCGGGGTCGCGCAGTGGGTTGTCCCAGTCCGCGTCGGACACGAGAGCATCGGACTCGGGAGCCTCGGACGCGGCAGTGTCCACCTCTGTCTCTGTCTCTGCCGGTGCGGTGGTGGTCTCCTCGCTCATTCCCCGTCAACTCCCTTGCTGTTCAGCGACTTGGTGACGGCGTCCAGCAGGTCGTTCCAGGCGGTCGCGAACTTGGCGACGCCCTCGTCCTCCAGCAGGGTCACGACCTCGTCGTACGAGATCCCGAGCTGCTCGACGGCCGCGAGATCGGCGCGGGCCTGGGCGTAACCGCCGCTCACCGCGTCGCCGTGGATGTCGCCGTGGTCGGCGGTCGCGTTGAGGGTGGCCTCCGGCATCGTGTTGACGGTGCCGGGCGCGACCAGCTCGTCCACGTACAGGGTGTCCTTGTACGCGGGGTCCTTGACGCCGGTGGACGCCCACAACGGGCGCTGCCGGTTGGCACGGGCGCCGCCCAGGGCCGTCCAGCGGTCACCCCCGAAGACCTCCTCGTACGCCTCGTAGGCGAGCCGCGCGTTGGCCAGTGCCGCCCTGCCCTTGAGGGCGAGGGCCTCGTCCGTGCCGAGCACGGTCAGGCGCTTGTCGATCTCGGAGTCGACGCGGGAGACGAAGAAGGAGGCGACGGAGTGGATCGAGGCCAGGTCGATGCCCGCGGCCTGCGCCTTCTCCAGGCCGGCCAGATAGGCGGCCATGACCTCGCGGTAGCGCTCCAGGGAGAAGATCAGCGTGACGTTGACGCTGATCCCGAGGCCGATGACCTCGGTGATGGCCGGCAGGCCCGCCTTCGTCGCCGGGATCTTGATCATCACGTTGGGCCGGTCCACCAGCCAGGCCAGCTGCTTGGCCTCGGCGATCGTCGCGGCCGTCTCATGGGCGAGACGCGGGTCGACCTCGATCGAGACCCGCCCGTCCCGGCCTGCCGTCGCGTCGTACCCCGGGCGCAGGATGTCTGCGGCGGCCCGGACGTCGGCGGTGGTCATCATCCGGACGGCCTCGTCGACCGTGACGCCGCGCACGGCGAGGTCGGCGAGCTGCTCCTCGTAACCCTCGCCCGAGCCGATGGCGGCCTGGAAGATCGACGGGTTGGTGGTCACGCCGACCACGTGGTGGGTGTCGATGAGTTCGGCGAGGTTGCCGGAGGTGATCCGCCTCCGTGAAAGGTCGTCCAGCCAGATCGAGACGCCCTCGTCGGACAGGCGCTTGAGTGGTCCCGCGGTGATGGTCGTTTCGGTGGTCACTGTGATCATCTTCTTTCTGGCGTTCGGATCAACCGCGGGCTGCGGCCAGGCCCGTCGTTGAACTGAGTACAGCCCTGGCAGCCGCGGCCACGTTCTCGGCGGTGAAGCCGTACTCGGCGAACAGGGTCTTGGCGTCGGCGGAGGCGCCGAAGTGCTCGAGGGAGACGATGCGTCCTGCGTCACCGACGTAGCGGTACCAGGTCAGACCGATGCCCGCCTCCACCGCCACGCGCGCCTTCACTGACGGCGGAAGGACGCTCGCCCGGTACTCCACCGGCTGCTCCTCGAACCACTCCACGGACGGCATCGACACCACCCGCGTACCCACGCCCTCGGCCTCCAGCGCCTCACGCGCGGCGACGGCGAGCTGGACCTCGGAGCCGGTGGCGATCAGGACGACGTCCGGGGTGCCGGTGGAGGACTCCCGCAGCACGTAACCGCCCTTCGCGGCATCCTCGTTGCGGGCGTACGTCGGCACACCCTGCCGGGTGAGCGCCAGGCCGTGCGGGGCCGGGTTCGTGGCGTGCCGCCTGAGGATCTCGGCCCAGGCGACGGCCGTCTCGTTGGCGTCGGCCGGGCGCACGATGTTCAGGCCCGGGATGGCGCGCAGGGAGGCCAGGTGTTCGACCGGCTGGTGGGTCGGACCGTCCTCGCCGAGGCCGATGGAGTCGTGCGTCCAGACATAGGTCACCGGCAGCTGCATCAGCGCCGACAGCCGTACGGCGTTACGCATGTAATCGGAGAACACCAGGAAGGTGCCGCCGTAGACACGGGTGTTGCCGTGCAGCGCGATGCCGTTCATCTCGGCGGCCATCGAGTGCTCGCGGATACCGAAGTGGATCGTGCGGCCGTAGGGGTCTGCCTCCGGCAGCGGGTTGCCCTTCGGGAGGAAGGACGAGGTCTTGTCGATGGTCGTGTTGTTCGAGCCGGCCAGGTCGGCCGAGCCGCCCCACAGCTCGGGCAGGACCGGGCCCAGGGCCTGGAGCACCTTGCCGGACGCGGCACGTGTGGCGACGGACGTGCCCTCCTCGAACACCGGCAGCGCGTCCTCCCAGCCGTCGGGCAGCTGACCTGCCACGACCCGGTCGAACAGCTTTGCCCGCTCCGGCTGCGCGGTACGCCACTCGGCGAGCCGCTTGTCCCAGGCCGCGTGCTCCTCGGCGCCCCGGTCGAGGGCCTGGCGGGCGTGGGCGAGAACCTCGTCGGCGACCTCGAAGGTCTGCTCCGGGTCGAAGCCGAGGACGCGCTTGGTGGCCGCGATCTCCTCGGCGCCGAGGGCCGAGCCGTGGGCCGCCTCGGTGTTCTGGGCGTTCGGGGCGGGCCAGGCGATGATCGTGCGCATCGCGATGATCGAGGGGCGCGCGGTCTCGGCCCGCGCCTCCTCGAGCGCCGTGTACAGCGCGCGAACGTCGATGTCGCCGCCGAGTTCGGGCTCGATCCGCTGCACATGCCAGCCGTACGCCTCGTAGCGCTTCAGCACGTCCTCGGAGAACGCCGTCGCCGTGTCGCCCTCGATGGAGATGTGGTTGTCGTCGTAGACGAAGACGAGGTTGCCGAGCTTCTGGTGTCCGGCCAGGGAGGACGCCTCGGCGGAGATGCCCTCCTCCAGGTCGCCGTCGGAGACGATCGCCCAGACCATGTGGTCGAAGGGCGAGGTGCCCTCGGGCGCCTCCGGGTCGAAGAGTCCGCGCTCGTAGCGGGCGGCCATCGCCATGCCGACCGCGTTGGCGACACCCTGGCCGAGCGGACCGGTGGTGGTCTCGACGCCGGCCGTGTGGCCGTACTCCGGGTGGCCGGGCGTCTTCGAACCGTGGGTGCGGAACGCCTTGAGGTCGTCCAGCTCCAGCTCGTACCCGGACAGGAAAAGCTGCGTGTAGAGGGTCAGCGAGGTGTGGCCGGGGGAGAGGACGAAACGGTCACGGCCCGTCCACTCGGGATCCGCGGGGTCGTGTCGCATCACCTTCTGAAAGATCGTGTACGCGGCAGGGGCCAGGCTCATCGCGGTGCCGGGGTGGCCGTTGCCGACCTTCTGTACGGCATCGGCCGAGAGTACGCGAGCCGTGTCGACGGCGCGCTGGTCGAGATCGGTCCACTGGAGGCTGTCGGATGTCTGCGTACTCATCTTCAAGAAGTCCTCGGTCGAGGTGGATGAACTGCTCGGACGCGTTCAAACTTAAAAGTCTGACTTTTACGGGGCCAGGTGCCTGTGTGTCACCCTGTGGTGAAAGTGGGACACGGCGGCTCGGGTCGACGCGGCAAGAGAAGGACATGGCGGACAGAACATCCCAAGGCGGCGTCCCGGGCGCGGGCCAGGACGGTGACGGCATCAGGACGTTTCCCTTCCCTGTCGATCTGAGCGTCCTGGGTGTGGGCATGCAGGTCGGCGCGATGTCGCCCGACCGCACCTGGCACGAGGACGCCCCGCTGGAGCGCGTCCACCGCATCGACTTCCACATCGTGATGCTGTTCGACGACGGCCCGGTGACCCACATGGTCGACTTCGCCGAACACGAGGCGGCAGCGGGCGACCTGCTGTGGATCCGCCCGGGTCAGGTCCACCGTTTCTCCCGCACCAGCGGGTACCACGGCACCGTCCTCACCATGCAACCCGGTTTCCTGCCCCGGGCCACGGTCGAGGAGACCGGCCTCTACCGCTACGACCTGCCCCCGTTGCTGCGCCCCGACGAACCCCAACTCGCGGGCCTGCGGGCGGCCCTGGCCCAGCTGGGCCGTGAGTACGAGGACACGGCCACGCTCCCGTTCGGCCTGCACACCTCCGTACTGCGCCACTCGCTCACCGCGTTCCTGCTGCGGCTCTCCCACCTCGCCGCGAGTTCCGCGCAGGCGCCACGCGGACTTGCCGACACCACGTTCACCCTGTTCCGGGACGCCGTCGAGAAGGGCTTCGCCACCAACCACAGCGTCAGCGCGTACGCCGACGCCCTCGGTTACTCCCGCCGCACCCTCGTCCGCGCGGTGCGCGCGGCGACAGGTGAGACGCCCAAGGGCTTCATCGACAAGCGGGTGACTCTGGAAGCCAAGCGTCTGCTGGCGCACACATCGCTGCCCATCGGGCGCGTGGGTGCCGCTGTCGGTTTCCCCGACGCGGCGAACTTCTCCAAGTTCTTCCAACTGCACACCGGGACCACGCCGGTGGCGTTCCGTGCCGAGCTGCGCGGAGAACGCGGGGAGGGGCGGACCGGCCGGCCCGCCCCTCTCTCAAAGCACTACAACACCCCGGTCAGCGACCGAAGTTGAACCAGTTCACGTTCACGAAGTCCTGCGGCTGACCGCTGGTGAAGGTCAGATAGACGTCATGGGTGCCGGTGACGGAGCTGATGTTCGCCGGCACCGTCCGCCAGCTCTGCCAGCCGCCCGTGTTGCCGATGGAGAAGCTGCCGATCGGGGTGGCCGTACGGCTGTCCAGGCGCACCTCGACCAGTCCGCTCACGCCCGACCCGGCCCCGCTCGCCACCCTGCCGACGAACTGGGTCGCGGCCGAGGAGCCGAAGTTGACGTTCTGGTAGAGGGCCCAGTCGCCGTTGGCGAGCGAACCGATGTTCTGCCCGCCGCCGGTGTCGGTGGTGGTCTCCGTGCTGGTCCCCGACTGGCTGTTGTACGACTCGGCCTGCACGGCGCTGTACGCGTCCCGGGTGCCGGTCGGCGGAGGCGTGGTCGTGCCGCCGCCGGTGGTCGACTGGAGCACCTGCACATAGTCGACGACCATCGGACGCCCGGAGACCGTGCCCGCGTCAGGACCGCCGCCGAACGCGTTGGGGAAGGCGCCGCCCATCGCCACGTTCAGGATGATGAAGAAGCCGTGGTTCGTGGCGTTCGCCCAGGTCGTCGCGTCGACCTGGTTCGCGGTCACCGTGTGGTAGTTGGTGCCGTCGACGTAGAAGCGGATCGCCTCCGGGCTCACCGAACGGTCCCACTCCATACGGTAGGTGTGGAAGCCGGCCTGGCAGGTCGTGCCGGCGCAGCTGGTGGTGCCGCCGATGCCGGTCGTCTCGTTGCAGGGGCCGCCCGGGCTCGAACCGCAGTGCATGGTGCCCCAGATGGTGTTGAGCCCCTGGGTGTTCTCCATGATGTCCAGCTCGCCGACGCTCGGCCAGTTCTGGTAGTTGCCCCGGTAGGGCGCCCCGAGCATCCAGAACGCGGGCCAGTAGCCGAGGGCGCCCGCGCCGGTGACGTTCGGCACCTGGAGGCGGGCCTCGACGCGCAGCTTGCCGCCGGCCGGGGGCTGGAAGTCGGTGCGGTTGGTCTCGATGCGGCCCGAGGTCCAGCTGCCGGCGGAGTTGCGCACCGGGGTGATCCGGAGGTTGCCGCTGCCGTCGAGCGAGACGTTGCTCGTGCTGTTCGTCATCGTCTCGATCTCGCCGGTGCCCCAGTTGGCGGGGCCGCCGGGATACGAAGTCCCGGTCGCGTACTGCCAGTTGGTGGTGTTGACGCCGGTCCCGGCGGTGCCGTTGAAGTCGTCGAGGAAGACCTGCGTCCAGCCGGTGGGCGGCGTCGGCGCGTCCGCCTGGGCCACCGACACGGCGGCTGCCGCGAGGCTGAGGACGGCGCCGACGGCGACGAGCACGCGCCGGAGCGGGCCGCGTTTGACGGGTGGGCCTGAAGTGAGCGAAGTGCCTGAAGTGTCCCTCATGGGTGCCTCTTCGGGTACGGAGTGGGGGTGCGCGGGTGTCTTCGAGAGAGCTTGAGAGCGCTCTCAAAGTGGGCCCAATGTGCTCCCGGTGACTCCGGCCGTCAAGAGGTGAAACCCGGAAATTCCTTCCGCCACAGGTGAGTTCACCCGATGAAGACATGAATGTACGGACGGGATCCAGCTCAGATCGCGCTGCCCGCCTTCCAGTCGGCCCAGGACATGTTCCAGCCGTTGAGTCCGTTGGCCGGGTCGACCGTCACCTCGCCCGAGTTCTCGACGACGACCACGTCCCCGATCATGGAGCTGTCGTAGAACTCGTAACCCGGCACGGTGGAGTCGTTCGCACCCTTCGCGTCGTGCAGGCCGACACAGCCGTGGCTGGTGTTGCTGCTGCCGAACACCGAGGTCGGGGCCCAGTAGTTGCCGTGCACGAAGGTGCCGGAGGTGGTGAGACGCTGGGCGTGCGGGACGTCCGGGATGTCGTACTCGTCGCCGAGCCCGACCGTCGAGGACTCCATCCGGGTCTGCTTGAACCGCTCGCTGATCACCATGATCCCGGACCAGGTGGTGTGCTCGGGGTCGCCGCCGGAGACGGGATAGGTGGCCGTGGTCGCACCGTCCCGCCGTACGGTCATGGTCTTCGCCGCCAGGTCGACCGTGCTGATCTGCTCACGGCCGATGTGGAAGGTGACGTCCTTGGACTGGGTGCCGTACACGCCCTCCGAAGCCTGGACGTCCTTGAGCCGCAGACCGAGGGTGATCTTCGTGCCGGCGGCCCAGTAGGTCTCGGGCCGGAAGTCGAGCCGGGTGTCGCTGAACCAGTGCCCGACCACCTCGACGGCCGGCTCGGCGGTCACGGTAATCGCCTTCTGGACGGCGGCCCGGTCGGTCACCGCCTCCGTGAAGTTGATCGACACGGGCATACCGACGCCGGACGTGGAATCGGCCTCCGGCGTGAAGTACCCGACGAAGGTCGCGGACGGCGAGGCGGTGGTGAAGGTCGCGGTCTGCACGTCGGCCCCGGTGACGTGCGCCGACACGGTGTACGTGGTCCCCGAGTACGGGTGCTGGGTGGAGGTGAACCTCGTACGGGCCTCGTTCATGACGCCGGTCAGCCCGCCGCGGTCGCTCGCGATCGCGACGCTGGAGAGAGTGCCGCCGGTGACCGTGACCTCGACGGGCGCGGTGAAGTCGGCGTGCCGCGTACCGTCGGCGGGGGTGACGGTGACGACGGCCTTCCTGGCCGCCTTCGTCGACGCGGTCGCGCCGGATGTCGTCGACGAGGCGTCCGAGGAGCCGCTGCAGCCGGTCAGCGCGGCGGCCGGGACGGCACCGAGCGCGGCGAGGATCCCGCGCCGCGACCAGGCCGACGAAGGCCGGCCACCCTGCTCGGACGGGTCGGATATGTGCGCAGCACCCACAGCACGCCTTTCTGGACGACCAGGAAGTGATCGACGATGAGCGTGCATCGTGCATCTTCTGTATGGGTTTGGTCTTTGAAAAGGGCGCCCGCTGTCTGAGATTCAGGTAAGGATGCGCGACGCCGACTCAGTGCTGCTGCTCCGGCTGCCACCCCAGAGCCCTGGAGATGCCCCGCGCCGCCAGCCGCACCGCGGGCACCAGAACCGGGATCTGGGCGTCGACGTACGGCACGACGACCGACACCGCGGCGGTCACCGCCCCGCCGGCCCCGCGTACCGGGGCCGCCACCGAGAGGGCGTCGTCGGTGACCTGACGGTTGCTCACCGCGACGCCGGTGCGCCGGACTTCGGCCAGGACGCGGCGCAACTTGGCCGGGTCGGTGATCGTGTGCGGGGTGAAGGAGGCCAACTGGCCCTCGCAGTAGTGGTTCTGGAGCTCCGGATCGCCGTGGGCGAGGAGGGCCAGGCCGACGCCGGTGGCGTGCAGGGGCCAGCGGGCGCCGACCCGGATGTGCACGCCGACCGCCGAACGGCCCGACAGCCACTCGATGTAGACGACCTCGCCGCCGTCCCGTACCGCCAACTGCACGTTCTCGTGCGTCGCTTCGTACAGGTCCTCCAGATACGGCAGCGCGATCTGCCGCAGTGCCAGCCCACGCGGGGCGAGCGCCGCGACCTCCCACAGCCTGAGGCCGACGTGGTAGACGCCGGCCTCGTCCCGCTCCAGGGCGCCCCAGTCGGCGAGGGCGCCCACGAGACGGTGGGTGGTGGTGAGGGTCAGCCCGGCCCGCCGGCTGATGTCCGTGAGGGAGAGCGCCGGGTGCTCGTGGTCGAAGGCGCTGAGCACGGACAGCAGTCGGTCGGGCGCGGAACGGGTGGTCATGGGCGGGCAGCTCCCGGAGGGGTCGAGGCGTGGTTGCGCGCCAGGTCGTAGGGGCGCGGGTACTGCGTCGGCCGGTAGGTCACATAGCGCGCCGGGGTCGCCGAATCCTCTTGCGCCGCACGGGAGTTGAGGATCCTCGCGGAGGTGTCCCAGCGTCCCGTGTCCAAGCGGTGCTCCAGGGTGTGCAGGGCGGCGATCGTTTCCACGGTGTTGAACGTGCAGTGGCCGGGGGCGTCGACGTAGGCCTGGCTCAGCAGCTTGCCCGAGCCGGCCGCGTTCGCAGCCTGCCGGTAGGCGTTCTCCACCTGTACGGGTACCAGTCCGTCGCCGGTGGTGTGGATGTTCAGCTGGGGATCGGTGAGCCGGCCGGTGAACGAACTGGTCCGGCTCATCCACTTCACGGCGGCGGGGTCGGCGCTGATCCGGGGGGCCTTGTTCAGTGTCTTCAGGTCGTCGCGCAACGACAGTCCCGCCTTCTTGTAAAGCTCGGTCACCTCCTTGTATACCGAGGACCCGCGCAGCATCCGGGTGTAGTCGACGCCCGTGTTCCAGGAGACGTTGCCGCCGGCCCGGGATTCCGCCTCCTGGCGCCGGATGGAGGCGGGACTGAGGATCAGGCCGGTGACCGCCGCGTACTGGTTGGCCTGCTGGGTGTCCCAGTCGGTGGGCCCGGGGGCGGGCTGTGAGGCGTCGCTGTAGCCGGGGATGTTGTGCAGCGCGGAGGCGAGCGCGATCCGGGCCCGGCCCTCCGGCGTCCGCTGGGCGTCGGTGACCTTCGCGGAGAGGGCGCTCGCGGCCGACTTGGCCGCGGCCTGGTCGGCGAATCCGGTGAGCTGGATGCCCGAGTCCGGGGCGAGGAGCGTACGCAGGGCGAAGACGGGGTCGAGTGTGCTGTTCCAGTTGGCCACCCCGCCCTGCACCAGGCCGCACATCGACAGCGAGCCGTCGAAGCGGTCGGCGTGGCGTTCGGCCAGGGCGGTCGTCACGAGGCCACCGTAGGACCGGCCCCAGGCGATCGTCCGCCGGGCCTCGCCGAACCGCTGGGTGAACTCGTCGAGCGTGGCCAGCTGGTCCGGGACGGCGTCGGTGACGGCCCATCCGCTGGACGCGTACGACGATCCGATGAGCGCGTAACCGGCGTCGACGAGCCGCTGCTGCACGTCCGGAGTCGGCGCGTTCTGGGCCGGGTTGGGGTCCCCGACGGTGCGGTAGCCGTGACTGAACAGCAGCACGGTCCCGTTCCAGTCGGCCGGCATGTCCATCAGGTAGGTCGCGCCGGAGGGGAGTTTGCCCTCCACGCGCTCGGCGGGCGCGGCGGCCTGAGCGGACGGCGAGAGCGTGGTGAGGGTGGTGACTAAGGCCGCGGCGAGGAGGACGAGGGTGCGGGAGCTCACGGGCGGATCCCTTCGGGAGCGGGGGTCTGTTGCGGGAGGGGGACGGGGGTGTCGAGCGTGTCGGTGTGGGTCTCGGGCATCCGCCACACGGTGACCGCCGTGATCAGCGCGCCGCCGCACAGCAGCAGCGACACCGGCGTACTGCCGCCGCCGTTCGAGGCGAGCAGGCTGGTCGCGATCAGCGGCGAGAACCCGGCGCCGACCAGGGTCGCCGCCTGGTAACCGAGCGAGGCGCCCGTGTAGCGCACCTTCGTGCCGAACATCTCGGAGAACAGGGCGCCCAGCGGCCCGTACATCGTGGACTGGGCGATGCCGTGACCGAGGATGAGGGCGAGGATCAGCAGTCCGGGCGAACCGGAGTCGACCAGCCACAGCACAGGGAAGGCGAGCCCGGCCGAGGCGAGGGCGCCGGCGAGGACCACCGGGCGGCGGCCGACGCGGTCGGTGAGCGCGGAGGCGGTGGGAAGGACGACCAGCGCCACGCAGGAGGCGATGGTCACGGCGGTGAGGACCTGTGAGCGGCTGTAACCGTTGCCGGTGGCGTAGGAGATCATGAAGCCGGTCAGCAGTGACTGGGCGGTGAAGGCTCCGATGCCCACGCAGCAGGCGAGCAGTACCGGCTTGGGGCGGCGCAGCACTTCGAGTACCGGCGGCTTCGCGGAGGTCTCCCGCCTGCCCTCGGCGAACAGGGGGCTCTCCGCGACCCGCAGCCGGACGAACAGGCCGACGCCGAGCAGGACGAAACTGAGCAGGAACGGTATGCGCCAGCCCCAGGAGCGGAACTGGTCGTCGGGGAGCGTGGAGACGAGGGTGACCACACCGGCGGAGAGCACGGAGCCGAGCGGGGCACCGAGCTGGGTGGCACTGGACCACAGACCGCGCCGGGAACTCTGGGTCCGTTCGGCGTGTTCGACGACCATGAGGGTCGCGCCGCCCCACTCGCCGCCGATCGCGAGGCCCTGGACGACCCGGAGGGCGACCAGCAGGACGGGGGCCCAGACACCGATCGCGTCGTACGTCGGCAGCAGCCCGATGAGGAAGCTGCCGCAGCCCATCAGGACCATCGTCAGCAGCATCATCGACTTGCGGCCGAGCCGGTCGCCGAAGTGGCCGAAGACGATGCCGCCGAGCGGCCGGGCGACATAGCCCGCGGCGAACGTGCCGAAGGCGGCGATGGTGCCGACCGCGGGGTCCGCCTGGGGGAAGAACAGATCGCCGAAGACGAGCGCGGCGACCGTGCCGTACACGAGGAAGTCGTAGAACTCGACGGTGGTGCCGAGCAGTCCGGACAGGGCGACGCGGCGCAACTCCCTTGTGTCCGGGGGGAGTTGGGGGGTGGGGGTGGAGGGCGAGCGGGACGGCTGCACGGGGAGCTCCCTGATGCCGATGTCGTGGGGGACGTCACCGGCGGGAGGAACCGAACCGGTGCCCAGGTGAAGTTAGGCACCAAATAAGCGGCAGTCAATATTCTGCCCAACATTAGTTGAGCCCGTCCTCCGTGAGTCGCTGGAGCAGGGTGTGCAGGGTTTCGCGTTCCGCCTGGTCGAGCGGGTCGAGGAGTTCGTTGGTCACGCGCCGGCCGGCCTCGTCGGTGTCGCGGAGGAAGGCGCGGCCGGCCGCCGTCACGACGACGATCCGGCTGCGCCGGTCGTCGGGGGAGGGGCGGCGTTCGACGAAGCCCAGCTTCTCCAGGTCGTCCACCAGGCCGACGATCGCGCTCGGGTCGTAGCCGAGCGAGGTGCTCAGTTCGCGCTGGAGCACGCCCGTGGAGGTGGCGAGGAAACGGACCACCGCGTAGTGGCGCAGCCGGAGCCCCGACTCCTGCAGGAACGTGTTGAACAACTGGCCCGAGCGCAGGCCCAGCCGGTACAGCAGGTAGCCGGTGTCCGAGTGCAGGCCGCGCATCCAGGGCTCGTGGGCGTCGATCGGGGCGGGGTTGTGGACGTCCTGCTGGCGGGCGATGGCGGGCTCCCTCGTCGAGGCCCCGGGGTGGGGCCGTTCCATGTGCTGATTCCAGCATGACCCACGTGTCTGACGGCAACAACTATTGACGTCAACAATTATTGCTCTTAGCTTCGATCCAGCAGCGGATTCGTCTTGTGAAGGGACCCCCTCGTGTCCAGCATCGATCTGACCGGCAAGGTCGCCGTCGTCACCGGCAGTGGCCGTGGCCTCGGCCTCGCCTACGCGCACGCTCTCGCCGCCGCCGGCGCCTCCGTGGTCGTCAACGACGTCGACGAGAACGTGGCCGAGCAGGCCGTGAAGTCGATCACCGCGGCCGGCGGCACCGCCGTCGCCGAAGTGGTCCCGGTCGGTACGACCGAGGCCGCCGAGCGGCTCGTGAACCGCGCGGTGGAGGAGTTCGGGCGGCTCGACATCCTGGTCACCAACGCGGGCATCCTGCGCGACAAGGTGCTGTGGAAGATGAGCGACGACGACTTCGACGCGGTGATCACCACCCACCTCAAGGGCACCTTCACCTGCGCCCGCGCCGCCGCCGTACGCATGCGCGAGCAGGGTGAGGGCGGGACGCTGATCCTCGTCGGCTCGCCGGCCGGCCAGCGCGGCAACTTCGGCCAGACGAACTACTCCGCCGCCAAGGCCGGCATCGCCGCCTTCGCCCGCACCTGGTCGATGGAGCTGGGCCGCGCGAACATCACCGTCAACGCGATCGTGCCGGTGGCCGCCACCGCCATGACCGAGACGATCCCGGCCTTCGCCCCCTACGTCGAGGCGCTGAAGAACGGCGAGCCGTTCCCGGCGTTCCTGCGCAAGGGCGAGGGCTTCGGCACCCCCGAGGACTGCGCCGCCCTCGTCCCCTTCCTCGCCTCCGAGGCCGCCCGGGGCATCACCGGCCAGGCCATCGGCATCGGCGGCGACAAGGTGGCACTCTGGTCGCACCCGCAGGAGATAAAGGCCGCGTACGCCGACGGCGGCTGGACCCCGGAGACCCTGGCCGACGTATGGCACACCTCGGTCGGCGCCGAGCTCCAGTCGGTGGGCGTCCCCGCCCCCAAGTTCCCGGAGGCGTAACCATGGCGAACCTCAATGTCGAGGAACTCGTCGCGATCGACGTCCACACCCACGCCGAGATCTCCTCCAAGGGCACCTCGTCCCTGGACGACGACCTCCACGACGCCTCGTCGGCCTACTTCAAGGTCGAGGGCAAGCGGAAGCCGACCCTGGAGGAGACCGCCGCGTACTACCGCGAGCGGAAGATGGCCGCCGTCATCTTCACGGTCGACGCCGAGTCCGCGACCGGCACCGAGCCCGTCCCGAACGAGGAGGTCGCCGAAGCCGCCGCGGCCAACCCGGACGTCCTGATCCCCTTCGCCTCCATCGACCCCTTCCGGGGCCGGGCGGGCGTCAAGCAGGCCCGCCGGCTGGTCGAGGAGTACGGGGTCAGGGGCTTCAAGTTCCACCCCAGCATCCAGGGCTTCTTCCCCAACGACCGCTCGGTGGCGTACGAGCTGTACGAGGTGATCGAGGAGACCGGCACGATCGCGCTCTTCCACACCGGCCAGACCGGCATCGGCGCCGGGGTCCCCGGCGGCGGCGGGATCAGGCTCAAGTACTCGAACCCGCTGCACATCGACGACGTGTCCGCGGACTTCCCGCATATGAAGATCATCCTGGCCCATCCCTCCTTCCCCTGGCAGGACGAGGCCCTCGCCGTCGCCACCCACAAGCCGGGTGTGCACATCGACCTGTCCGGCTGGTCGCCGAAGTACTTCCCGCCGCAGCTGGTGCAGTACGCCAACACGCTGCTCAAGGACAAGGTCCTCTTCGGCTCGGACTACCCGGTGCTCACCCCAGACCGCTGGCTCGCCGACTTCGAGAAGCTGCCGATCAAGGACGAGGTCCGGCCGAAGATCCTCAAGGAGAACGCGGCCCGGCTGCTCGGGCTCACGAAGCCCTGACTCCCCGACTCATGTCTCGTAACTCGTAGAGGGGCGCAACGATGCGCAACGAGGGACTGGGGTCTTGGCCCGCCCGCCGGGCCCGCAAGACCCCCCAACGCACCGCCCTGATCCACGGCGACACCACGATCAGCTACGCACAGTTGTACGAGCGCACCACCCGCCTCGCGCACGCCCTGCGCGAGAGGGGTGTGCGCCGTGGCGACCGGATCGCCTATCTGGGCCCGAACCACCCCACCTACCTGGAGACACTGTTCGCGGCGGGCACGCTCGGCGCGGTCTTCGTACCGCTCAACACCCGCCTGGCCGGGCCGGAGATCGCCTACCAGCTCGCCGACTCCGGCACCAAGGCCCTCGTCTACAACCCCTCGCACGCCGGCCTCGTCGCCGGACTGCCGGGCAACACGGACGTACGTGCGTACGTCGAGGTCGGCACCGAGTACGAGGAGGCGCTCGCCGGCGCCTCGGCCGAGGCGATCGACGCGCCGGTCACCGCCGACGACACCTGCATCATCATGTACACCTCGGGCACCACGGGCCGCCCCAAGGGCGCCATGCTCACACACGGCAACCTCACCTGGAACGCGCTCAACGTGCTCGTCGATCAGGACGTCATCACCGACGAACGCGCCCTGGTCTCCGCCCCGTTGTTCCACACGGCCGGGCTGAACATGCTCACCCTGCCGGTGCTGCTCAAGGGCGGTACCTGTGTCCTGGTCGAGGCCTTCACCCCGGACGACACCTTCGACCTCATCGAACGACACAGGATCACCTTCATGTTCGGGGTGCCCACCATGTTCGACCAGGTGGCGAGACATCCGCGGTGGGCCGACGCCGACCTGTCCTCGCTGCGCATGCTCTCCTGCGGCGGCTCACCCGTGCCGACCCCGCTCATCGCCAGGTTCCAGGAGCGCGGACTCACCTTCCTCCAGGGCTACGGCATGACCGAGGCCTCGCCCGGCACCCTCTTCCTGGACGCCGAACACGCGATCAGCAAGGCCGGTTCGGCGGGTGTGCCGCACTTCTTCAGCGATGTGCGGGTGGTACGGCCGGACCTGACACCCGTCGAGGTCGACGAACCCGGCGAGATCGTGGTCCGCGGGCCGCATGTCATGCCGGGCTACTGGGGCCTGCCGGAGGAGACGGCCGCCTCGTTCACGGACGGCTGGTTCCGCAGCGGGGACGCCGCCCGGGTCGACGAGGACGGCTATGTCTTCGTCGTCGACCGCATCAAGGACATGATCATCTCGGGTGGGGAGAACATCTACCCCGCCGAGATCGAGGACCTGCTCCTGGCCCACCCCGACATCGTCGAGTGCGCGGTCATCGGCGTCGCCGACGAGAAGTGGGGCGAGGTGCCGCGCGCGGTCGTCGTACCCCGCGAGGGCGCGGCACTGGACGCGGACGAGGTACTGGCCTCACTGTCCGGGCGGCTCGCCAAGTACAAGATCCCGAAGTCGGTCGTCGTCGCGGACGAACTCCCCCGAACAGCCTCCGGCAAGCTCCTGAAGGCCCGGGTCCGCAAGGCCTTCGGCGCGGGGGCATGAACTCCGACGCGGTGTCGCGCCCCGAAAGGGGCGCGGGGAACTGCGCGACAAGCCCCCACCGGCCCGCAGACAAACACGTCAGCTCAACTCCCCTTTAAGGAAAACGACATGAGCATCACCGTCAACGGCATCGACGAACTCAAGAAGCTCGCCGGCAGCGACCTCGGCACCAGTGAGTGGATCGAGGTCACCCAGGAACGCATCAACACCTTCGCCGACGCGACCGGCGACCACCAGTGGATCCACGTCGACCCGGAGAAGGCCGCCGAGGGCCCCTTCGGCGCCCCGATCGCCCACGGCTACCTCACGCTCTCCCTCTTCATCCCGCTCTTCACCGAGTTGCTGGACGTCCAGGGCGTCACCACGAAGGTCAACTACGGCCTGAACAAGGTGCGTTTCCCCTCGCCCGTGAAGGTCGGCTCGAAGATCCGTCTGGTCGGCAGGCTGGCCGACGTCGAGGACGTGCCGGGCGGTGTGCAGATCACCGTGGACGGCACGATCGAGATCGAGGGCGCCCCGAAGCCCGCGGCGGTGCTGCAGAGCCTGTCGCGCTTCTACGCCTGATCCCCGTCCCTGGCCCCGTCGCTCTCCCTCTCCCCGTCCTCGCCCTTGCGGACGGGCACGAGGTCGAGAAGGCGTTCCGAGGCCTCCTGGGCGAGCGGCGTGAGCCGTTCGTACACCGTCCGGAACGTCTTCTCGGCCTGCTCGGCGGGCCAGTCGTCGGGGAGGTGCTTGACCGGGAGACGCGGATCCCCGCGGATGATCCCCAGCCACTCGGCCTGGACCAGCAAGCGCAGGGACAGGGCCATGTCCGCCGCCGGCAGCTCGGTCTCCCACGGCTGCCACCGCTGCACGAACGCCTCGTAGCGCGCGGCCAGTTCGCTCAGTTCCCAGGTTTCCTCGATCATCGCGCCGATGTCCATGCCCGCGTCCGCGTGCGCCCGGAACACCTTCACATGGGCGGACAGGCCGAGTTCGGTCACCAGCGCGGACACGTCGACCTCGCCCGGCGCGATCCACAGGCCGTTGAACAGCGGCCCGAAGCCGCTCCACGTCAACTGCGAGCGCAGGTCGTGCCGTTGGCGCTGCCAGGACTCGGGGAGCGAGAAGCCGAGCAGGGTCCAGCTGCCGTCCCAGTGCCGGTTGACCGCGCCGGTGTGCCAGACGCGCCGCTCACCGTCCGCGAGGACGGCCGCCGACCGCTCGGTCAGCCCGAAGTACATCCGCCGGCCCTCGCGTTGGCGGCGCAGCAGACCTCGGGACACCATCCGGGTCAGCGTCGAACGGGTCGCGTGCTCGCCGACGCCGGCTCGCGCGAACACGTCGATGACACTGCCCGAGTACACGCAGACGTCACGCCCGAGCACCTGGTCGCCCAGGAACGTCAGCATCAGGGACTGCGGCCGCAGCGACTCCTCGGTGGTCACGCGGCCACGGTACGCCCCGGGGGATCGGTTCGTCAGCCCGTGACCTGCCGGTACGAGCCCGCCTCAGATGTCCCGGGCAGCGACGAGGCTCCCCCGCCGACCCGCAGATCCAACGGGATGGAGGCGAGCCCCCGTTGCAGGGGAGCTCGTCTCCTTCCACCCCGCGCCGACGGCGGACGCCGTTCCGTCCGCCGCCGAGCACGAGCGCCCCGACAGGCCTGATAACGCGCGCGGGGACAAGAATTGACGCGTCGTCAGTCAGTGGCCCACGACGTCGACGAACACCGGGTTGGAATAGAACCAGGTGTCGGCCCACGGGTCGCCGTCGCCGGGCGCGTGCGGGATCGGGCCGTGCGGGTCGACGGCGGCACCCAGGTATCCGGCGCCGTGCCGGTTGCCGTCGCTGCCGCGCAGGCGGACGTAGAAGGACTCGTCGCCCGCCGTCAGCGGCACCCGCAGGGTGTACGTCCCCGTGCGCCCCGTCACGTCCTTCGACTTCACGACCTTCGTGTCCGGCGCCTGCCAGGTGTCCCGGTCGGCGACCGGACCGCGCACCGCGCCCCGGATCACGTCGACGTGCGCCAACTCGGGCAGGATCCCCTGCGGGTTGAGACGCGATGCGGTCGTCACGGTGATGTTCAGCGTGAGCTTCTCGCCCCTGCGTACCCGGAGCCGGCCGCCCAGCGTGACACCCCGGCCGAAGTCGCAGTCACGCGTCAGCCGTACGTCGAGCCCGTCCAGCAGGTGGCCGTGGTCCAGCCAGACGCGGCCCGCGCGCATGCCCGCCATCACCGCGCGGTAGCCGTAGCCGGTGACGCCCACGTGCGTGCGGCTGAACTGGCCGGGCCAGAAGTCGCTGCCGGGCTGCGGGGTGTCCGTGTTCACCGGGTCGGGCAGCTTGCCGGTGTTGTCGAAGTTCTGCCCGGCCGGCCAGTCGCCGTTCTTCCAGGTGTCGAAGACGATCCGGTGCGCGTCGGAGTTCGTGGTGATCGAGAACAGGCTGCCTTCGGCCAGCATCGAGTCCCACAGACCGCCGACCGTCGCGGTCGCCCAGTCGAAGCCGCCGTACGTGAGATACCCGTCCGCCGGATAGCCCTGCCAGGACTGCGCCGTCGGCTTGTTCTCGTACTCGCCGCGGATCGAGGTGGCCCCGCGCCAGCCGGGGATGGCCGCGCCCTGGGCGCCGGGCGCGCCCTCCATGCCGATCATGATCTCGGGGGCCGCGTCCCGCCAGCCCCGCATCTCGTGCGGGGAGTCGATGCCCAGCCGCATCGGGTGGTTGGCGAGGACCAGCACGTCGTCGACGTATCCGGTGCGGCGCTGCTCGGCCAGCCACTTGATCGCCTTGACGGCGTGCGCCTCGTTGCGGGCGGTGTCCGCGGCCCCCGCCGAACCCTCGGTGTAGCCGAGGAGCTTGCCGTCGTAGGCGCTCTCGAACCGCGTGAGCAGGTCCACCTCGTGGCGGCCGGGCGGCGAGAAGACCGTGCAGTGCTCGGCACCCGGGATGTACCACTCCAGGCCCTGGAAGATCAGCTGACGCGGGTTCTCCGCCCGCGCCTTGAGGATCTCGGCGTGCTCCAGCGGGGCGCCGAACTGGGCGTGCCCGAAGTTGGAGTGCTCGGTGAACACCATCCAGTCGAGGCCGAACTTCTCGCCTGCGGCGGCCAGTTGGGAGAACGTGTACTTCGCGTCGTGGCTGTACACGGTGTGGATGTGATGGTCGCCGACGAGGTAGGCGAGGCGCGGGTCACTGCCGCCGAGCCGCCGCGGCCCGGAGGAGGAGGCGGCGGCGGGCGTCGCCAGTGAACCGGCGGCGAAGGCGGCGCCGAACAGGCCTGCCCGGTGCAGGAGTTGACGGCGGGAGACGCCCTGGGCGTCGAGGCCGGCGGGGGAGACGTCGGGGTCGGCCCAGGCAGGCAGCTGTTGCTCTGACATGGTCTGTGAGTCCCTTGGGGTCGGGTGGGAGCTGGAGAACTGTGGAGTCCAGAAGGCTTGGCGGAGCCCGACGGGGTGTGTCAGTGGTGGTGTTGTCAGTGGTGTGTGTCAGTGGTTCATGAACGAGCTGACGGGCAGCGCCCGTTCGACGATCCGTACGTCGCCGAGGCGGCCGTGCAGGATCTGGTCGATCTTCCCGGCGTACTCGTAGCCGCCGAGCAGCCAGGGCAGGCCGACCGAGGTGATGCCGGTCGAGGTGGCCGTCGGGTTGCGGACGACCGGGCAGCCCTGGACGTACAGCGTGGTGTGCCTGCCGTCGTTGACGACGGCGAGGTGCCACCAGGTCTCCAGCGGTGTCTCCTGGCCCCAGTTGGTGGCGATGCCCTGCTGGTTGAGGGGCCGCATGGCCCACTGGGGCTCGCGGTCGTTGGAGAGGGAGAGGGTGGCCAGCGGCTCGTCCGGGTCATCGGCTGTCTTGCCGGCGGCGCCACCGGTCCCGGTACGGCTGACCACTCCGGCCCAGGCGTGGTGGTCGGGGTCCCAGTCGGCGGGCAGCCGGTAGAACGCCTCGATGGTGTAACCAGCCCTGAAAGTCGCAGAGTTGAGAGGCGCTCCGTCGACCGTGCGCAGATAGGCGCCCTTCAGCGGCGACTTGAAGCCGTTGAAGTCGAGGCTGCCGTGGCCGGGCTGGTGCGGGTGGTGGTCGCTCGACCAGTTCAGCGTGCCGCCGCCGACGGACACCAGGGTGAGGTCGTTGCCGTGGCCGGACCGGTCGCGGACCGTGCCGGTGAGGGCGGCCCCGTCCTGCTGCCCGTCGAAGCGCCAGTAGGCCACCGTGCCCGGGACCACCATCTTCGACGCCGGGCGGGCGGGACGCGCGGGCACCGGGGCGAAGCCGGCGAAGCGCTCCGCGAAGTCGATGTCGACGGAGAACCGGTCGGCGTCACCGCTGAGTTCGATCTCCTGCCGCTCCAGCTCGTTGAGCCCCTTCGCGGCCCGGCCGAGGATCCACGGGGAGACCGTCTCCACGTCGATGGTGTTCCGGTCGAGGTCGAAACGGTAGAGGCGGATCATCGCCGCGCCACCGAAGTACCGGTTCTGATAGTTCGTCAGATGCAGCTCGACGTCATGTCCCGCCGCGTTCCTGCGCGTCGCGCGCCCGGCGGGCCAGTAGTGCCCGTTGAGGGTGAGGAAGATCTGGTCGTGGTCGGCTATCAGCCGGTCCCACAGCTGTTGCCCGTAGTCCGACAGGGAGTCGTCCTCGACGACCAGTTCGTGCGTGGTGAGGATCACCGGCAGGGTCGGGTGCTTCGCCAGGACGTCCTTCGCCCACGCGTACCCCTTGTCGGACAGCCGCCAGTCCAGCGCGAGGACCAGCCACTCCCGGCCGCCGGCCTGGAACACGTGGAAGGTGTTGTAGCCGTCCGCGGAGGCGCCGCCGAAGGTCTTCTTTCCCTTGAACCGCTCCGGCCCGAACACGTCGAGGTACGGGGAGGCACCGCGCTGGTCGGTGGTGGAGGACTTCACGTCGTGGTTGCCCGCGAGGACGCTGTAGCCGACGCCCCGCCGGTCGAGGAGCCGGAACGCCTCACCGATCGCGGCGATCTCCGGCGCGGCGCCGTTCTGGGTGAGGTCGCCCAGGTGGGACAGGAACACGATGTTCTCGTCCCGCCCGTGCTCCAGCAGATAGCGCAGTGACGCCTCGACAGGCGCCCTGTCGATGCTCGGCCCGTCGAAGAGGTACTGGGTGTCCGGCATCACCGCGAGCGTGAACCGGCGGCTCTCGGTGTCGGGCCGCCACGACGAACGGGCCTTGTCCGTCAGGGCCTCGGCGGCCGTCGGCAGGGCGACGGACGTGGTGGCCGCGGCCCCGATCAGCGCGGTCGCCCGCAGGAAGGTACGCCGTCCGGCGCCTGCCTGGGGTGCTTCCAGGGCAGGCTCGTGCCCGGACTCGTGCGAGGTGCACACAACTGACTCCGTAGAGGTTCTGTGAGGTGAGAGGAGGTGTGTGGGGGAGGGGGGCCGACGTACAAAGGCCCTACAGCGTGCGGAGAGTCCAGGCCCAGTGGTGGGTGCCCGGCTGCAGGAGATAGGAGGGGAAGGTGTCGGGGCCGCACGACGCCGTGCCGAGCCCCCGGTGTGCCGCGTCGATGTGCACCACACAGCCGGGCCGTGGCGTCAGCTGGTCGTGATGCGTGGCGGCGGTCAGGTCCTCGGCGCGGAACCGGGTCACGGAGACCTGGCGCGGCCGGTCCAGCACGACCGCGAGACCGGTGGCGTCCGGCGCCGACAGCCTGAACTGTCGTACACCGTGCCGTCCGCCGCTCTCCTGCGGGCGCAGATAGGGGGTGAACAGGGAGTCCACCGGGGCCGAGTGATGCCCGACGGGCGCCCCGGCGGCGCGGTCCGGATAGGACTCCCAGGGGCCCTGCCCGAACCACTCCAGCAGGTCGAGCCCCGACACCGTCTCGAACACGGAACCGACGCGCGCCACATCGGCGTACGCGTCCGGCAGTTCGACGCTCTCCTCGACGCGGATGCCGCCCCGGACCGGGGTGAAGACCTGCTCGTGGCGGATGACGCCCGCGTTCCCGGCGTACTCGGCGAGCACGGTCACGCTCCCGCCGTCGCGCCGCATGTCCACCGGCTTTCGTACGAGGGCGTCGAGGCCCCAGGACCGCCAGCGGGCCGCCATGCCGCCCAGCTCGTCGTTGTCGGTCGGGGCCCGCCACAGGGACAGCGTGGGCGCGGACGTCAGCAGCGGGTGGACCAGCAGCCCGTCCGCGTCGACCTTGACGCGCGGTCCCGCGACCGCCGCCTCCGAGGTGTCCGGCGCGGCCCGCAGCAGCAGTTGGGGCACGCACACCTCGGTGCCGCGCGGGGCCCACGGCTCGTCGCCGGCCGTCGTCACCCGCAGGGTCAGCCAGGCCTCGCCGCCGTCCTCCGGCAGCTCGATGGGCAGCGGCACGGCCGCTGTCTCACCCGGGCGCAGATCCGGGAGTTCGGCGGGCACCGTGAGGGTACGGCCGTCCGCGAGCGTCAGTTCCCAGGTGGCCGCGAGCCAGTCCAGGCCCCGGAAGGACTGGTGGTTGGAGAGCACGAGCCCCTCGTGCCGCAAGGCGTCGAGGCGCACCGGAGCCGCGATCTCCCGGTGCTCGTACATGACCGGCTTGGGCGTGCGGTCCGGGAAGACGACACCGTCGGCGATGAAGGCGCCGTCGTGGATCGTCTCGCCGAAGTCGCCGCCGTACGCCCAGCGCATGCCGGGGGCGGCGACACCGTTGTCATAGAGCCCGGCGCCCTCGCGCCCGACCGGTCTGCCGCTGTTCACGGACTGAAGGATTCCGTGGTCCCAGAACTCCCAGATGAACCCGCCCTGAAGTCCCGGCGTTGACTCGATGGCGGCCCAGTGGTCCGCGAGGGTGCCGTTGCTGTTGCCCATGGCGTGCGAGTACTCGCACTGGATGAGCGGCTTGGTCTGCTCGCCCGACAGGGCGTGCGCGACACAGTCCTCAAGCGCCGCGTACATCGGACACGCGATGTCGGAGGCGACCGCCGGATCGGCCCAGCCCAGCTTGGCCGCGCCCTCGTACTGGAGCGGCCGGGTCGGATCGTGCCGGCGCAGCCAGCCCGCCGCCGCGTCGTGGTTCGCCCCGTAGTCGGACTCGTTGCCCAGCGACCAGATGATGACCGACGGGTGGTTCTTGTCCCGCAGGACCATCCGCGAGACCCGGTCCACGAAGGCGTTCAGATAGCGCGGGTCGTCCGCGATCTCGTGCGCGTGGTCGTGCGACTCGATGTCCGCCTCGTCGACCACGTAGAAACCGAGCTCGTCCGCGAGGTCGTACAGCGTCGGGTCGTTCGGATAGTGCGCGGTGCGGATCGCGTTGAACCCGAACCGCTTCAGCAGCTCGAGATCGGCGCGCATGTCGTCGTACGACACGGTCCGCCCGGTCAGCGGATGGAAGTCGTGCCGGTTGACGCCCCGGACGTAGATCCGCTCCCCGTTGACCAGCAGGTCCCGGCCGACGATCTCGACGTCCCGGAAACCGACCCGGTGCCGCGAGGTGTCGGCGACCGTTCCGTCGGCGCGGTGCAGCCGGACGGTCAGGTCGTACAGCTCGGGCGTCTCCGCGGTCCAGGCGCGTACGTCGGACAGGTGAGCGCCGAGCCGCGGTTCGCCGAGGAAGTCGGAGACGCGGTCGTCCTCGGCGTTGGCGCGGTCGAACTCGGCGTCCTGGACGAGGAGTTGGCCGTCGATCTCACCGGTGACGTACCAGCCCCCGGGCAGCGCCCCGCACGCGTCCCGCACCCGGCAGTCGACCCGCAGCTCACCGGAGGCCGGCGCCCGTACGGTGACGTCCGAGAGGTACAGCGAGTCCGTCGCGTACAGGAGCACCGACCGTGTGATGCCGCCGTGCCACCACTGGTCCTGGTCCTCGATGTGGGTGGCGTCGGACCACTTGACGACGGTCAGCCGCACGGTGGCCGAGGCGCCCGGCCACACGAGGTCGGAGAGGTCGAACTCGGCCGCCAGATGGGAGTCCTTGGAGATACCGACCGGCCGCCCGTCGACGTGCACGAGCAGCACGCTCTCGGCGGCGCCGACCTGGAGCACGATCCGCCGGCCCGCCCACTCGGCCGGAACGTCGAACTCGCGCTCGTACACGCCCGTCGGATTGGCGGCCGGCGAGGCGGGCGGGACGTCGGGCCACGGCATCCGCACGTTGGTGTACCAGGGCAGGTCGTCGGTGTCCTGGAGGGTCCAGGCGCCGGGAACCCGGGCCGAGGACCAGTCGTCGCCCACCTCGGCCGTGGGCCCCGGCAGCAGCTGGAAGCGCCAGTCGCCGTCCAGGGAGATCGCCCCGGCACACCGGTCGACGGCGTTCATGGGCAGCCGCCCCCAGGAGGTCAGCTCGGGGGACTCCCAGGGGCGCAGCGCCAGCAGCGGATCGTTTGTCATCCGCGGACAGCCCCCTTCGCGAGGTCGCCGATGATCTGCTTGGCGCCGATCGCGAACACGATCAGCAGCGGGACGAGGGCGAGCAGCGCGCCGGTCATCACGATGCCGTAGTCGGTCGTGCCGTGGGTGCCGTTGAGCTGTGACAGCGCGACCTGGAGGGTCACGTTGTCGGGGTTGGTGAGGGAGATCAGGGGCCAGGCGAAGTCGTTCCACTGGCCCATGAAGGTGAAGATGCCGAGGAAGGCGAGACCGGGGCGGACCACCGGCAGCGCCACGTGCCAGTACTGGCGCAGGAAGTGCGCGCCGTCGAGCTTGGCGGCGTCGAGCAGCTCGTCGTGGATGGCCGTCTTCATGTACTGGCGCATCCAGAAGATGCCGAAGGCGTTGGCGGCGGCCGGCACGATCAGCGCGGTCATCGAGCCGATCCAGCCGATCTTCGCCATCACGACGAACTGCGGGATGACCGACAGCTGCGCCGGGACCATGAAGATCACCATGAGCAGCCCGAACAGCACGCCCTTGCCGGGGAACTCGAACTTGGCGAAGACGAAGGCGGCCAGCGAGTCGAAGAGCAGGACCAGGAACGTCACACAGGTCGCGACCAGCAGCGAGTTCCACATCGACCCGAAGAAGTCGATGGCGTCGAACAGGTTGCGGACGTTCTCCAGGAAGTGCGTGCCGGGCAGCAGCTTCGGCGGGTACGAGAAGATCTCCGACGAACTGTGCGTCGACATGATCACGGCCCAGTAGAACGGGAAGGCCGAGATCAGCGTGCCGATGATCAGCGGCAGGTGCAGCGCGAGCCCTCTGCGGCGGGACCCCTTGACGGATGCCATGATGCGCGCCTTCCTAGTCGCCCCGGCGCTGCACGAGGCGCCAGTTGATGATCGAGAAGAGAACGACGACGAGGAAGATGCCCCACGCCACCGCGGCCCCGTACCCGAAGTCGTTGTTGTCGAAGGTCTGCTGGAAGAAGTAGAGGACCATCGTCTGGCCGGAGTGGCCGGGCCCGCCCGCGAACGTGGAGTCGTTGGACGAGGTCTGCAGCAGGACCTGTGGTTCGGAGAAGCTCTGCAGACCCGTGACCGTCGAGACGACGAGCACGAACAGCAGCGTGGGCCGCAGCAGCGGCAGCGTGATCCGGAAGAACGTCTGGACCGGCCCGGCGCCGTCCATGCGCGCCGCCTCGTACAGCTCGCCCGGGATGGTCTGGAGCCCGGCGAGGAAGATGATCGCGTTGTAACCGGTCCACTGCCAGGTCATCAGCGCCGCGATGGTGACCTTGATGCCCCACGGCGTGTTCAGCCAGGCCACCTGGTCGATGCCCACGCCGTGCAGAACGGCGTTCACCACACCGTTGTTGGTGGAGAAGATCGAGCCGAAGACGATCGCGATGGCGACGACCGAGGTGACGTTCGGCAGGAAGTACGCGACGCGGTACAGGCTCTTGAAACGGACCGCGGAGTTGAGCATCACGGCCGTGACCATCGCCAGCAGGATCATCGGGAAGGTGGCCAGCGCCCAGATGATGACCGTGTTGCCGATCGAGTTCCAGAAGTCGCTGTCGCTCAGCAGGTACTGGTACTGGGAGAGCCCGGCCCACTCCATCGAGCCCAGACCGTCCCAGCGGTGGAACGACAGATAGAGCGAGAAGCCGACCGGGAACAGGCCGAAGCCGAGGAAGATCAGATAGAAGGGGGAGATCGCGGCATAGAGGTGCCAGTACTTGCGCCAGCCCTTCTTCGGGCCGGCCGGTGCGGGCCGCTGCGCGACAGCGGGCGGGGTGCGCTCGATGACCGCCATCAGTAGCTCACCCCCAGGTGCTTCGCGATCCGACGGCACTTGCTCATGGCGTCACTCCAGGCCTTCTTCGGGTCCTTGCCGAGGACACCTACGTTCTTGATCTCGTCCTTGATGGGCGTCCCGAGCGCGATGTCGTACGGGCTGTTGTAGGCGACCACGATCTTCTGCGCCGCGGGTCCGAAGACGTCGGTGGTGACCTGGCCGCCGAAGAAGGGATCGGCCTCCCGCAGCTGCCCCAGCTCGTAGGAGGCCGGCGTGGAGGGGAAGAGGCCTGCGTCGACGTAGCCCTGGGCCTGGTTGGCCGCGTCGAGGATCCAGGTGATGACCTGGAACGCCTGCTCGGGCTCCCGGCACGCCTTGGTGATCGACAGGAACGATCCGCCGTTGTTCGCGGGCCGCACCGGCATGTCGGCGATCCGCCACCTGCCCTTGGTCTTCGGCACACCGTTCTTGAGGTCGAAGGTCGCCCAGGAGGCGCCCAGCTGACTGGGCAGCTTGCCGTCCTGCACGGCCGACAACTGGTCCGGGGTGCCGTTCACCAGGTCCGAGACGATCTTCCGCTGCTTGGCCTCCACGGCGAGCGCCCAGGCCCGGCGCACATGCTCCTGGTCGCCGATGAAGTGGCGGTCCTTGTCGACGTACCGCTTCGCGCCCTGCTGGACGACGTTCTCGAACACGGAGTTGACGTCCGTGAGCAACTGGGTGCCGGGCAGGCGCTTTTTGAGCTGCTCTCCCGCGTCGAAGAACGCCTCCCAGGTGGAGAGCTGCTTCGACACGTCGTCGGGCTCGTAGGGCAGGCCCGCCTTGCGGAAGACGTCGTACTGGTAGAAGTGCGCGACCGGCCCGCAGTCGATCGGGAAGCCGACCATCGTGCCGTCGTCGGCGATCCCCTGGTCCCACTTCCAGGGCAGGTACTGGCTCTTGTACTTCTCCGCGCCCAGCGTCCGCAGATCGATGAACTGGTCCGCGTTCGGAAGGTACGCGGCCATGTCCTCGCCCTTGAGCCCCGCGATGTCGGGGATGTGGGCCTGGCCGGTGATGGTGGTGATCAGCTTGGAGCGGTACTGGCCGCCGATCTGGATGGCCCGCAGGTCCACCGAGCTGTCGAAGCGGGCCCTGGCGTTCTTGACGACGGTGTCGCTCAGACCGCCGCTCCAGTACCAGAGGACCATCTCGCGCCCGGTGGAGCCGGTCGGAACGGCGCAGCCGCTCGCCAGGCCGCCGAGCGCGGTGGCGGCCGTACCGGCCAGTCCCGCGCGCAGCAGGCCTCTTCGTGAGAGCTGCACAGCTCCCACCGCCTTTCGGATCTGTTCGGTGCGTAAGTACGTAAAGTGCGTATATGTGTACGTCGGTAAGGGGTCGGGAAGTGGGGGAAAGGTCAGGGTGTGACGGGTGCGAACCGCACCGCGGGCCCCGGATCGGCCGGCAGCCGGTCGGCCAGGAAGCCGTAGGCGCGCCGCAGTTCGGGGTCGTCGAGCGTGTGCCACCAGCGGTGGACGTGGTACCAGCCGGGCGCGGCCAGCGCCCCGCCACGCTCCCGTACGGACAGGGAGGCGGCCAGTACGGCGAACCGCAGCCGTTCCTCCAGCGGCCAGCCGCCGAGCGAGGCCGCGACGAAACTCGCGCCGAACACGTCACCGGCACCCGTCGAGTCCACGACGTCCACGGGCAGGGCCGGTACCTCGGCGTACTCGCCCGTCGTCTGGTCCACGGCGACGGCGCCGTCACCGCCGCGGGTGACGACGGCCACCGGGACCAGCTCGCTGAGCGTGCCCAGCGCGGCGACCGCGGTGTCCGTACGCGTGTACGCCATCGCCTCGGTCTCGTTGGGGAGGAAGGCGTGGCACAGGGCGAGCTGGTCGAGGAGGTCGGAGGACCACTGCTGGGTGGGGTCCCAGCCGACGTCCGCGTAGATCTGCGTGCCGTTCGCGGCCGCCTTGGCCAGCCACCGGTGAGGTTCGGCCTCGATGTGCACGAGGGCGGTGCGGGCGTCGGGCGGGTCGCCCAGCAGGGCGTCCTGGGAGTACGGGGGCGGCTGCCCGTGGGTGATCAGGGCGCGGTCGCCGTCGTAGGCGAGCGAGACGGTGACGGGAGTGTGCCAGCTGTCCGCCGTGCGCGAGAGCGAGAGGTCGACGCCCTCCTGGTCGGCGAGGACGGTCCGGCAGTGGGCGCTGTAGGCGTCGTCGCCGAAGACCGTGGCCAGCGAGGTCCGCAGACCGTACCGGGCGGCGGCCACGGCGAGGTTCGCGATCCCGCCGGGGCTGGTGCCCATCCCCGAGGTCCAGATCTCCTCGCCGGGCGTCGGGGGCTTGCCCAGGCCGGTGAGGACGAGGTCGAAGAAGAGCAGCCCGGTCAGCAGCACATCGGGCCGATCGTCGTCCACGCGTGCATCCTCTCGTCAAAACTCGTCAATTTGATGACGGGAATCGTGCGCGCCTTCGGAAGATTTGGCAAGAGTCGAGCAGAAGCAAGCATAGAAATGATTGAAGATGACGAGTACTGTTCAGCAGGTGCTGGCAGAAAGACGACATCAACTCATCCTGCGGGCCCTGCGCTCGGGCGGCCCCGCGGCCGTGACCGATCTCTCCGAGCAACTGGGCGTGAGCCCCGCCACCATCCGGCGTGACCTGGTCCGACTGGAGGAGGAGGGCCTGCTCACACGTGTACACGGCGGCGCCGTGGTCGAGGAGGGCGACCAGCCCTTCGCCGAGGTCGCCGAGGTGCGCGTCGCCGAGAAGGACGCGATAGCCGCCCGTGCCGCCTCCCTCGTCGAGGACGGCCAGTCCGTGCTGCTCGACATCGGCACCACCGCCTACCGGCTGGCCCGCCAGCTGCACGGCCGCCGCCTCACCGTGATCACCAGCAACCTGGTGGTCTTCGAGGAGCTGGTGGACGACGAGGGCATCGAACTGGTGCTGCTCGGCGGCATGGTCAGGCGCGAGTACCGCTCCCTGGTCGGCTTCCTCACCGAGGACAACCTGCGCCAGCTGCACGCCGACTGGCTCTTCCTCGGCACCAGCGGCATCCGGCCCGGCGGCCAGGTGATGGACACCACGGTCGTCGAGGTGCCGGTCAAGCGCGCCATGATCAAGTCAGCCGACCGGGTCGTCCTGCTCGCCGACCGTGCCAAGTTCCCCGGCACGGGCATGGCGAGGGTCTGCGGACCCGGGGAGCTGGACATGGTGGTGACGAACGCGCCGGTGGACCCGGCGACGCAGTCCTCCCTTCAGGAGGCCGGGGTGCAGGTCATCACGGCAGGAAAGGTGCAACCTTGAAGCTGACGATTCTGGGCGGCGGCGGATTCCGCGTGCCGCTCGTGTACGGGGCGCTCCTGGGCGACCACGCCGAGGGCCGGGTGACCCATGTCGTCCTGCACGACCTGGACGCGGGCCGTCTCTCGGCGGTCACCCGGGTCCTGGCCGAGCAGGCGGCCGGGGTGCCCGACGCCCCCGAGGTGAGCGCCACGACCGACCTCGACGAGGCGCTCACCGGCGCCGACTTCATCTTCTCCGCGATCCGCGTCGGCGGCCTGGAGGGCAGGGCGAACGACGAGCGGGTGGCGCTGGCCGAGGGTGTCCTCGGCCAGGAGACGGTCGGCGCGGGCGGTATCGCGTACGGCCTGCGCACGGTCCCGGTGGCCGAGGACATCGCGCGGCGCGTCGCACGGGTCGCCCCCGACGCCTGGGTCATCAACTTCACCAACCCGGCCGGTCTGGTCACCGAGGCCATGTCCCGCCACCTCGGCGACCGCGTCATCGGCATCTGCGACTCCCCGGTGGGCCTGGGCCGCCGTATCGCCCGGGTGCTGGGCGCCAACCCCGGCGAGGCGTGGATCGACTACGTCGGCCTCAACCACCTCGGCTGGGTGCGCGGCCTCAGGGTCAACGGCCGCGACGAACTCCCGCGACTGCTCGCCGACCCCGACCTCCTCGGCTCCTTCGAGGAGGGCAAACTCTTCGGCACCGACTGGCTGCAGTCCCTGGGCGCCGTCCCGAACGAGTATCTGCACTACTACTACTTCAACCGCGAGGCCGTACGGGCGTACAGCGCGGCCGAGAAGACCCGCGGCGCCTTCCTGCGCGACCAGCAGGCCGGCTTCTACGAGGAGATGCAGCGGCCGGACGCCGCCGCCCTCACCGCCTGGGACCGCACCCGCGCCGAGCGTGAGGCGACCTACATGGCCGAGGCCCGCGAGACGGCGGGCGCGGGCGAACGCGACGCCGACGACCTGTCCGGGGGCTACGAGAAGGTCGCCCTCGCCCTGATGCGGGCCATCGCCCGCGACGAGCGCACCACGCTGATCCTCAACGTCCGCAATCGCAGGACGCTCTCGGTGCTCGACGCCGAGGCGGTCATCGAGGTGCCCTGCCTGGTCGACGCCAACGGCGCCCACCCCGTCACCGTCGATCCGCTGCCCGACCACGCCTCCGGCCTGGTCTGCTCGGTCAAAGCGGTCGAACGCGAGGTGCTCGCCGCCGCCGCGTCCGGTTCCCGGGCGACGGCGGTCAAGGCGTTCGCCCTGCACCCGCTCGTCGACTCCGTGAACGTGGCCCGCAGACTGGTGGACGGATACACCGCGGTCCACCCTGGCCTGGCGTACCTTAAGTAAGCGCTTTCCCCATTCGTATCGGGTCTGCTCGTATCTGGTCTGGAGACTTCTCATGCACGACGAACGCCGGCGGATCGAGGAGCGCGTCCAGCGACTCCACGATCAGCGGATCAAGGCGGCGATCTACGCGGCCACGGTTCCCTTCGAGGTCGAGGCCTGGCAGGCGCCCGGCGAGCCGGTCTCCTTCGAGGAGGCGGCGGCCGCGTCCTACGCGCCCTTCGCCATGGACACCCCCTGGGGCCCGCCCTGGGGCACCACCTGGTTCCGGATGCGCGGCCGGGTGCCCGCCGAGTGGGCCGGCCGGCGCGTCGAGGCGGTCATCGACCTCGGCTTCGTCGGCGACTGGCCGGGCAACCAGGCCGAGGCCCTGGTCCACCTCACCGACGGCACCCCGCTGAAGGCGGTCAACCCGCTCAACCAGTACGTGCCGATCGCCAACCCGGCCACGGGCGGCGAGGAGATCGACTACCTCGTCGAGGCGGCCTCCAACCCGGACATCCTCGCCGAGAACTTCTCCAAGATCACCCCCATGGGTGACATCCTCACCGCAGGCGACAAGCCGATCTACACCTTCCGGCGCGCCGACCTCGCCATCCTTGACGAAGAGGTCTTCCACCTCGACCTCGACGTCCAGGTGCTGCGCGAACTGATGCTGGAGCTGGAGGACCACGACCCGCGCCGCCACGAGATCGCGCACGCCCTGGACCGCGCGCTCGACCTCCTCGACCTGGATGACGTCGCCGGATCGGCGGCGGAGGTACGAGCGGCCCTCGCGCCCGCGCTGGCCAAGCCGGCCAACGCCAGCGCCCACAAGGTCTCGGGCGTCGGTCACGCCCACATCGACTCGGCGTGGCTGTGGCCGATCCGCGAGACCAAGCGCAAGACGTCCCGCACGTTCTCCAACGTCACCTCGCTGGCCGACGAGTACGAGGACTTCATCTTCGCCTGCTCGCAGGCCCAGCAGTACGAGTGGGTGCGCGACAACTACCCCAAGGTGTGGGCCCGCATCCAGGAGTCGGTGAAGAAGGGCCAGTGGGCGCCGGTCGGCGGCATGTGGGTGGAGGCCGACGGCAACCTGCCCGGCGGTGAGGCGATGGCCCGCCAGCTCATCCACGGCAAGCGGTTCTTCATCGAGCACTTCGGCGTCGAGACCAAGGGCGTGTGGCTGCCGGACTCCTTCGGCTACACCGCGGCCTACCCGCAGCTCGCCAAGCTCGCCGGCAACGAGTGGTTCCTCACCCAGAAGATCTCCTGGAACCAGACCAACAAGTTCCCCCACCACACCTTCTGGTGGGAGGGCATCGACGGCACCCGGATCTTCACGCACTTCCCGCCGGTCGACACCTACAACGCCCGCTTCAGCGGCGAGGAGATGGCCCGCGCGTCCCGCAACTACCAGGAGAAGGGCGCCGCGACGCGTTCGCTGGCCCCCTTCGGCTGGGGCGACGGCGGCGGCGGCCCCACCCGCGAGATCATGGAACGGGCGCGCAGGCTGGCCGACTTGGAAGGTTCGGCGACGGTCGAGGTCGAGCACCCCGACGACTTCTTCGCCAAGGCCCGCGAGGAGTACCCGGACGCCCCCGTCTGGGTCGGTGAGCTGTACCTGGAGCTGCACCGGGCCACGTACACCTCCCAGGCCCGCACCAAGCAGGGCAACCGGCGCAGCGAACACAAGCTGCGCGAGGCCGAGTTGTGGGCGACCACGGCCGCGCTGCACGCGCCGGGCTACGTGTACCCGTACGAGCACCTGGACCGCCTCTGGAAGACGGTCCTGCTCCACCAGTTCCACGACATCCTGCCGGGCTCGTCCATCGCCTGGGTGCACCGCGAGGCCGAGGCCGAATACGCGCGGGTGGCCGAGGAGTTGGAGGCACTCACCGCCGAGGCGGTGGCCGCGCTCGGTGGCGGCGAGTCCCGCGCGTTCAACACCAGCCCCTACGACCGGGCCGAGGTGGTCCGCACCTCGACGGGCGTCCCCATGTACGTGGAGGTCCCGGCGAGCGGCAGCGCCCCGCTGTCCGTCGCCGAGCCCCCGCAGCCGGTGACCATCTCCGCCGGACGCATCCTCGACAACGGGCTCGTACGGGTGGAGGTCGCCGAGGACGGCACGCTCGCCTCGGTGCGCGACCTGAAGGCGAACCGCGAGGTCCTCGCCGACAAGGGCAACCTGCTCCGCCTCCACACCGACCTCCCGAACTACTGGGACGCCTGGGACATCGACAAGCACTACCAGAACCGCTACACGGACCTGCTGGAGACGTCCTCCGTCACGGTGACCGACGAGGACCCGCTCCTCGGCGCCATCCGGGTGGAGCGCGCCTTCGGCAAGGGGTCGAGGATCGTCCAGACGATCACCGTCCGGGCCGGCAGCCCCAGGATCGACTTCGAGACCGAGATCGACTGGCACGAGGCCGAGAAGATCCTCAAGGCGGCCTTCCCGGTGGACATCCGTGCGGCGCACTCCAGTGCGGAGATCCAGTTCGGCCACGTCCAGCGGCCCACGCACACCAACACCAGCTGGGAATCGGCCCGCTTCGAGGTCTCCGGCCACCGCTGGGTGCACCTCGCCGAGCCCGGCTACGGTGTCGCGGTCCTCAACGACTCCACGTACGGCCACGACGTCTCCCGCACGGTCCGCGAGGACGGCGGTACGACGACCACGGTCCGCCTGTCGCTGGTGCGCGCCCCGCGCATCCCCGACCCGGGCGCCGACCAGGGCAAGCACCGCTTCACGTACTCGCTGCTGCCCGGCGCGAGCATCGAGGACGCGGTCGCCGAGGGGTACTCCCTCAACCTGCCGCTGCGCGTCGCGGACGCGGCGGGCGCGCCGGAGCCGGTCGTGTGGGCGGACGGCGACGGGGTGACGATCGAGGCGGTCAAACTCGCCGACGACGCGTCCGGCGATGTCGTCGTGCGCCTCTACGAGTCGCGCGGTGGCCGGGCGGAGGGTGTGCTGTGCACCGGGTTCCCGTTGGCGGGGGCGCAGATCACCGACCTGCTGGAGCGGCCGCTCTCCGAGGCGGCGGTGGAGGGTGACTCCGTCGTGGTGGCGTTGCGGCCGTTCGAGGTGCTGACGTTGCGACTGGCCAGGGGCTCCGCCGGTTAGGCGGTTCTTTGTCTGCGGGGCGGTGGGGGCTGGTCGCGCAGTTCCCCGCGCCCCTAGGTGGGTATGGGCGGGCCGTGTTTTGCGGCCCGCCCATCTTGGGTTCAGCGGTAGCCGTCGCGGTAGTGGTCCCGGTGCCGTTCCTGCCGGGTGCTTTTGCGGGTCTGTACGAAGGTGGTGATCGGGGCTCGGAAGGCCAGCAGGGCCGTCAGGGCGATTGCGACTCCGCCCCAGGTGACGATGGTGCTCAGCATGGCGTCGAGGCTGTGGTCCCAGGTTTCGTCGACATGGAGGCGCACGGTGATCGGTGGGGTCAGGGTGGCCAGGGCGCGGTCGGAGTCGCCCTGGTAGGTGGTGATCGACAGAAGGAGTTCGTAGTCGCCCGGTTCGTTCGAGGAGACGCTCCACCACCACTCGACGGCGTCCCCCGGCCTGGCGATGACCTGTCGCGCCTCGACGTCGGTGAGAAGGGTGACCCGCACATCGGGGTCCGTGGCCGTCAGGGCGGCCCCTTCCACCCCGCCCACCGGGAACGACCGGGTCTCCGTGAGCGTTTCGTCCAGTGTGCTCCGGCTCGCGGCCTCGGCGCTCAGACCGGTGAGGGTGATCCGGAAGGTACGGGGTTCGTCCACCCCGGTCGAGAGCTGGGAACGGTAGTCGAGGCGGCCTGCGAAGAGCCGGCCGCGGTCACTCGCCACGTCGGCCTGGAACGCAGCCTGGGTCCGGGGTCCGGGTGGGTCGCAGGCGCTGAGCGCGCCGACGGCCACGACGAGGAAAAGGCCGAGGGCGAACAGCGGGCGGATGCCGCCATTGTCCCGAGCTCTGCCCGTGTCCCCCATGACTGTCTCCCGAAGACTCGGGCGGCCCCCGCGACCGCGCGCCGATGATTCTTCCCGATGCGGGGGCCCGGCGACGGCTCTTTTCCGGCCCCGGCGAACGGGCCCTGTCACCGTAGTGACGGGCCCGCGACGCCGGGAAAGTGGTCCGGTCGGCAGGGGTGTTACGCGGTGGCCGTCGCCGGCGCTCCCGTGGCGGCCTCCGCCGTCGCTCCCGTGACCGGCTCCTCGACGACCGCCGGTGCGGGTACGGCGGGCAGCGTGGACGTGGGCGTCGGGACCTCGTCCGCGGGCGCCGACACCGTACGCACCGGGCGCGGCGCGGAGATCACCGCGTAGTCCTGGCCGAGGAACGGCGGGACCAGATCGCCCGGGTCCTCGCCGAGCGCCAACTGCACTGCCGCCCAAGGGGCGTTGATGCCGCACAGCGAGAGCTGGTGCAGACCGCCGGCCGGACGCGTGTTGACGTCCATCAGCACCGGCCGGTCCTCGTACATCCGGAACTGGATGTTGCTCAGGTGGTGCAGCCCGAAGCCCTCGGCGATGAGCCGCGCGGGCTCCAGCCAGGCCTCGTCGAGGGTGAAGCCACGACGCCGGCCGTTCTTGGTGCGGCCGATCGCCATCCGGATGCGCGAGTCGGGGCCGGTGAGGCAGTCGACGGACACCTCCGGCTGCTCCAGACGGGGCATCACCAGCCAGTCGACGTCCTCGTCCGTGTTCCGCAGTACGTCGAGCACCATGTCCAACTGGACGTAGGGGGTGGGGAACCCGTTGAGGTGAGACATCGAGAAGGGGGCGCGCGTGATCACGCGGAAGCCCACCCCGCCCGCGCCCGCCGCCGGCTTGAAGCACGCCTTGTGCCCGGCGGACTCCAACTGCTCGACGGCGACGAGGAGTTCGTCGGCATCGCGCACCCGCCACCACGGTGGCACCGGAACCCCGACCGCCTCGACGGCCTGGTACGCGGTCGCCTTGTCCTGGAAGACGGCCACCGCCTCCGGCGTCGGCGCGAGCAGCTTGGTGCCGACGGCCTCGAAGTCCGCGCGGTGCTGGACGATCGCGTCCTGGTGCAGACGCGGCACGAACACGTCGATCTCACGGCGGTCGCACTGGTCGAGCGCGTACTCCACGTACGCGGCCGGGGACAGGCCCTCGGGCTCCATGGCGGCGGTGTCGGCGGCGGCCAGCACGGGCGAGTCGGCGTCGGCGTGGGTGGCGTGGATCTCCACCGCGCGGTCACTGGGATTTCTCCGCAGCTGTTCCACGAAGAACACGTTCTCCGCGTACGTGCGGTTGAGCCAGACGCGTACGCGAGAGACCATGCAGGGCCACCTTTCAGGGTTCACGGGCGCGGCGAAGCAAGGCCGAGCCCGGCCAGGGGAGAGTTGGGAACACGACAAGCCGCCGGGTGCGAACCGGGTTTTTGGCGGAAGTGTTGAGGCGATCATAAGGCTCCGCGGACCCTGTTCCTGCTACGCGCGTGTTACGGAATTGACAGCAGTACCCCGTGTGTTGCCTTGTGCACCAACCGTGGTCCCCTGTAATGATCTTCGGTCCGCCCGGTGAGCTGCGCCGAGCGGGTGAACGGAGGGCCGGCAGCCGTACTTGTCCGGCTGTCGGTGATGTGTTCTTGTGGGTCCGAACGGGCGCCCGCACGGGCGGAGTTCGGGATACGGAAGGGGGCTGGGGTGGAGACGACGGCCGACGGCGCCGGACAGCTGCTGGCGATCAGCGATCTGCACATCGGCTACCCGGAGAACCGTGCCCTCGTCGAACGAATGCGCCCGGAAACCGAGGGTGACTGGCTCGTGGTCGCCGGCGACGTGTCGGAGAACGTGGCGGACATCCGCTGGGTCCTCGAAACCCTCGCCGGCCGGTTCCGCAAGGTGATCTGGTCGCCCGGCAACCACGAGCTGTGGACCCACCCCAAGGACCCGGTCACCCTGCGCGGCGTCGCCCGCTACGAGCACCTCGTCGACCTGTGCCGTGAGCTGGGTGTGACATCACCCGAGGACCCGTACCCCGTGTGGGAGGGCCCCGGCGGCCCCGTGGTCGTCGCGCCGCTGTTCCTTCTCTACGACTACTCGTTCCTGCCGCAGGGCTGCGCCACCAAGGCGGAGGGGCTGGCGTACGCGCAGGGCACCGGCATCGTCTGCACCGACGAGTACCTGCTGCACCCCGACCCCTATCCCACCCGCGAGGCCTGGTGCCGGGCCCGGGTCGCCCACACCGAGCGGCGGCTCGCCGAACTGCCCGAGGACCTGCCGACGGTGCTCGTCAACCACTATCCGCTGGACCGGCACCCCATGGACGTGCTGTGGCACCCCGAGTTCGCCATGTGGTGCGGCACCGCGCTGACCGCCGACTGGCACCGCCGGTTCCGCGTCGCGACCATGGTCTACGGTCATCTGCACATCCCTCGGACCACCTGGCACGAGGGCGTTCGGTTCGAAGAAGTGTCGGTGGGCTACCCCCGCGAATGGCAGAAGCGACCGGGAGAACCGGGAAAGCTGCGCCGCATACTGCCGATGGAGGTCGGATCCGATGATCGAGGAGCTGCTTCCGGCCACGGTCGTGACCGTGGAAGCACACGGTGACGAGACGGCCGTAGGCGCGTACGGGGGCGACTGGCCCGGGGGCACGACGCTGTACCCCGAGGAACAGGAGATCGTGGCCCGGGCGGTGCCCAAACGCGTCCACGAGTTCACTCTCGTCCGCGCGTGCGCCCGCCGGGCCATGGAGAAGCTCGGCGTGCCGCCGCAGCCCGTGCTGCCCGGCGAGCGGGGTGCCCCGCAGTGGCCGGCCGGCCTGGTCGGCAGCATGACCCACTGTGAGGACTACTGCGCCGCCGCACTGGTCCCGGCCACCGACCTGGCCTCGATCGGCATCGACGCCGAACCCCACGAGCCGCTGCCCGCGGGAGTCCTCAACTCCGTGTCCCTGCCCGTGGAACGGGCACACCTGCTCGTACTGGCGACGGACGGCGCGGGCGCGCCCGGGTTCCCCGCGCGCGGGGAACCCGTGTACTGGGACCGGCTGCTGTTCAGCGCCAAGGAGTCGGTCTACAAGGCGTGGTTCCCGCTCACTGGCGAGTGGCTGGACTTCACCGAGGCCGAGATCGACTTCACGACCGCCTCCGGTCCGCATCCGCACGGCACCTTCCGGGCCCGTCTGCTGGTGCCCGGACCGGTCCTCGACGGCCGGCGACTCGAGTACTTCCACGGGCGCTGGACCGTACGAGGGGGCCTGATGGCCACGGCGGTCAGCGTGCCGCACCAGCCTGTCTGAGCAACTCGAAGAACCTCTCCTCGTTGCCCGCAAGACCCGCCTGCGCCAGGGCCGCCTCCGCCTCCGCCAGCACGGCGGGCGGCACGACGGGTGGTCGGCGGCCGTCCGGTGGTACGTCGAAGGCTGCGCGGACGGTGTGCAGCAGCCGCAAGTAGGCCTGGACGGCGGTGCGCTCACGGTCGGTCAGTACGGCGGTCGGCATCGGACGGCTCTCCCCATGTCGGCGTCATCTCGGCTCAGCTCTGCTCATCCCTGCGTCTCCAAGCTTGCCGCCCGCCACTGACAATCGCGGTTCCTCACCCGTCGGTTCGCTCGCTTAGCGGAGGCGAAACCTCCTCGAAACGCCTTGTGGGAATGGGGTTCTACGCTCAGGGGGAAAGGGTTTTCGACAACCGGATCAGGGCACGGGGAGCGGGGAGGCGAGCGGTGTGACGGACATTCCACGTCACGGACCGGCACGCGCCGTACGGCTGCGGTCGGTGGGCGACGGTGAGCTGGAACTGCGGTACCGCGTCGTGCACGGATACCGCCGGGCCTTCCGGATGGCCGGCGAGGGCCCCGCCCTCGTCCTCATCCACGGCATCGGGGACTCCTCGGCGACCTGGGCCGAGCTGATCCCCGACCTCGCCCGCAGCCACACCGTGATCGCCCCCGACCTGCTCGGCCACGGTGCCTCCGACAAGCCGCGCGCCGACTACTCGGTGGCCGCCTACGCCAACGGGGTGCGCGACCTGCTCACCACCCTCGGTATCGAGTCCGCGACGCTCGTCGGGCACTCCCTCGGCGGTGGGGTGGCGATGCAGTTCGCCTACCAGTTCCCCGAGCGCACCGAGCGGCTCATCCTGGTCAGCGCGGGCGGAGTGGGCCGCGAGGTCAATCCCGTCCTGCGGGCGGTCTCGCTGCCCGGCGCCCATCTCGCATTGTCCGCGCTGCGGTTGCCCGGGATGCGGCTTCAAGTGGGCCTCGTGGTGCGGCTGATGAAGCTGCTGGGCACCGGTCTGGGGCAGGACGCCACCGAGTTGCTCACCCTCGTCGACGCACTGCCCGACGAGACCGCGCGCAACGCCTTCATCCGTACGCTGCGCGCGGTGGTCGACTGGCGGGGGCAGGTCGTGACGATGCTCGACCGGTGCTATCTCACCGAGGGCATGCCGACGATGTTGCTGTGGGGGGACCGGGACAGCGTGGTGCCGGTGCGGCACGCGTACCGTGCGCACGAGGCGATGCCGGGCAGTCGCCTGGAGGTGTTCGAGGGGGCCGGGCATTTTCCGTTCCACAGTGATCCGGCGCGGTTCGTGGCGCTGGTGGAGGAGTTCACCGGGGGGAGTGCGCCGGCGGCGTGGAGTCGGGAGCACTGGCGGGAGCTGTTGGTGGATGGGCGGGCCGGGCAGGCGGGGGAACAGGGTTTGCGTGAGGTGAGTGAGCGTAGTGCGACGTAGGTGAGTTCGGCCTCTCGGGTGCGGGTGAGAGTCCGGGTGCGGGTGCGTTGTGGCTTGTCGCGCAGTTCCCCGCGCCCCTAAAAGCAGTTGGGCCGCGCGCCTCTGAAAGCAGTTGCCCGCGCCACCCTAAAAGCAGTTGGCCGCGTCCCTTGGGTGCGGGTGGGTTGTGGCTGGTCGCGCAGTTCCCCGCGCCCCTTACGGGGCGCTTCTCTCCCGTATTTCGGCCACTACCGGGGATCTGCGTAGGGCGAGGGACATGCCGACCAGGTCTCGGGGGCCTCCGGCTGGCGGGGGCGGGGTGTCGTTCTCTGTTGCTGCCGCGGTGATGACCTTGCCCTCCGGGTCCGCCGCTCTGGCCCGTAACGCCGCCGTCACCATGGCCGCGTCCGCCTCGGCGCGGGCGCCGTCGGGGGAGGAGCCCGCGGCGCGGGCCGCGTCGTAGGCCCGGGTCCGTACGGCCGGGTCGAAGTACGGGTACAGGCTGAGCATGCCGTCGTGGATGTCGGACTCCCGCTGGGTGACCCGGAGTTCGGCCGGTGACCACCAGGCGATACGGACCGTGCGGTCGCCGTGTTCCGACAGCGGGGCGAGCTCCCGCCACAGCGGGCTGAGGCGGCGGTACGTCGACCAGGCGCTCCACACGTCCTCGACGCGCTGGAAGGCCAGCGGGATGCAGAAGCCGGCCGCGGTGACGACCTCCGCGGCGGCGGCCATCGCGGGGGCGACATAGGTGCTCAGATAGTCGAGGTCCACGCCGTTCCAGCGGGCGACGACAGCCGTCAGCTTGGTGGCCGCGAAGGCGATGTTGCAGAAGAAGCCGGCCACGATGACGAGCAGCCCCACCCGCAGCCAGCCGTGCACCTGCAGCGCCCACGGCCAGCACACCATGTTCATCGCGATGTTCGAGACGGTGAGCGCGACGAGGTACAGCACGATCATCTCGCGGATGAACGGCGTGTTGGCGTAGTGCGTGTCGAAGTCGCGCAGGCGCTGCTCGGGCGCGTCACCGAGGGCGAACAGCGCCGCCGTCGCCACGATCACCACCGCGTACCCGGCGATCCAGCGGCGCGAGGCACGTCGGGTGGCCTCGGGCGGGCCGCCGCGCCAGTTGATGATCAGCACCAGACACGAGGCGCTGAAGGCGCTCAGCAGGCAGTACACGAGCGGCGCCGAGATGTTCGGGACGGCGGTGACGCGGTTGACCCAGGAGATGGTCGGCGGGGCCGCGAAGAGGAACACCAGCACGGACAGCAGGAGCAGCGTGTACACCGACCGCAGCAACGGGTCGCGCCAGGCGCGCAGTATCGCCCGGCCCTTGAGGAGCAGGACGATCACCATCGCGGCGGACGGAACGTAGTAGCTGGAGTCGTTCACCCCCGGCGCTCCCTCAGTTCTGCGGCCGGCGGTAGCCCAGGGAGGCCTCGATCCGGCCCGCGAGCTGGTCCCGCCGTACCGGCCGGTGCGCCGAACCGGCCAGCCACGTACGGCACTTGCTGGCCAGCAGCAGGCCGAAGCTCTCGGCGTCCTGCTCGTCCGTGAGGTGGGAGCGGGTGCGGGCGGCCACCTTCCGGACCGTGGCCTGGAGGTCCGCGGAGTCGCTGAGCAGCCGGGCGGCGACGGCGGCGCCCTCGACATGGTGGCCGCAGTGCCCGGCCTGCATGTGCCACAACTCGTGGCCCAGGATCACCAACTGGTGGTCGGGAGCGGTGCGTTCCTCGACCACGATGAGGTCCTGGTCGGCCATGTCGAGCCACAGCCCGCTGGCCGTGCCGGGCGGGAAGGGTGCCGCGCGGAACAGGACGGGACGGCCACGCCGCCTGCTCATGGCTGCGCACAGGGCGGCGTAGAGGTCGGCGGGTTCCGCGGGTGCCGGAAGCTTCAGCTCGGTCACCAACTCGCCGCACAGGCGGCGCATCTGCTTGCCGATGTTCACAGTCATCCCTCGGATCACGACTCCGGCCGCTTGACGCTCTCCAGAAGCATGTCCAGCCATTCGGCGACCTTGTCGCGATGCTGGTCGGAGGGCAGCTGCGCGGCCCGCCAGGCGATTCCTCGGACACCGTGGTCCTGCAACAGCCGCTCCAGCGGGTCGTCGACGGTCCTCGCCGCCTCGCGCTCACGGTCCGCGAGCTGCTGGAGGAGCTCCTGCTCGGAGGCTCTCAGGGCGCCCGCGAGTGCTTCGGGGTCCTCGGCGGTGAGGAATCCGGCGTGCACTCTGAAGAAGCGCTGGATGGCGTCGCAGTGCTCCATGGTGGGGCGCCGGTCGCCGTTGATGAGGGCGCCCGCCTGCTGGCGGGACATTCCGGCGCCGTCGGCGATCTCCTGTTGGGTGTACTTACGGCCGTTCGGTTTGAGCCGGGTGCGGCGCAGCAGGCCCAGCCGCTGAAGGAAACGGGCCTGGAGGTCGGGTTCGCCGGCGCTCTGCCCGCTCAGCAGGGCCTTGACGACGCTCTCCGGGACACCGGACGCGACGGAGAGCCGCCCGGTGTGGAAGACCTCGGCATGCGATACGCCGAGTCGGTCCGCGAGGGCGGTGACACGGACCACGACCGCGGACAGCAGCACCGTCGCCGTGGCGCCCGGAACCTCGTAGCCATCCGTCACCGACAGGTCTCCTACGTCTTCTGCGTGTACGTCGTCGTGGTTGCTGTGAACTGCCCGGAGAGAGTAGCGGGTTGTTCGAACTCACATCCAGCTCTCGCCACATCTGTGGCCAGATTCAGCCTTCAACGGGCATGAAATGCCACGATAGTTGACACGACTTATAGCGGGGCAGCAGGATCAGGGCGCCGCGTGAAGGCCGCATGAGCAAGAGGGGTGACCTCCCGATGGCATTTCAGGCAGGTGGGCAGCGGCCTGCGCCGCGACCCGTCCCCGAGAGTCCCGAGGCCCAGGCGTATCTGCGGGACTACGCCACACTTCTGGAGGCCGTGCCCTTCCCGTCTGTCGTCCTCGACCACCGGTGGGACGTGGTCCTCTGCAACGCCGCGTTCGAGACACTTTTCCACGCGGTCGGCCCGCATCCCACGGCCATGCCGGGCGACAACTTCCTCCGTTTCGTCCTCTTCCATCCCGACGCGGGCACGGTCCTCGGCGAGCACGAGTCGAGCTGGTGCCTGCCGATGCTCGCCCAGTTCGCCGCCGCCCTGGAGCGGCACGCCCAGGACCGAGGACTCCAGTCCATCCGCCGGGACATCGCCCAGGACCCGATCATGGAGGCGGCCTACCGCCAGGGCCTGCCGCACTGGATCCGCGCGGTCGGCGAGGAGGCCGTCCAACAGGACGGCGCCGTACGCCCGTTGCTGCACCCCGACCCGCACTGGGGCGCCACCGCGTGCCGCATCGTGTGCGAGACCCCCGGCGTCCTCGAGAACGCGGGTTATACGAGGCTGACACTGGTGCCCCGTGAGACGCGGCGCCCGGCGGACGTCCCCCGCAGAACACGCCGCCCGCGGCGCTCGGCGAGCCACCTGAGCGTGGTGCCGGCACCGGAGGCGTGAGCCGGACCTGGCCCCGGAACCGCCGGCGTTCAGGTCGCCGACGGCACCGGGGCCACCGCCGTGCCGTAGAGCTGTGACGCTGTGCGGCTAGAGGTCGAGGACCAGCCGGGGGCCTCGGCACCGGGACACGCAGATGAGCATCGTCTCGCCCGCCTCCCGCTCCTCGTCCGAGAGCACCGAGTCCCGATGGTCCGGGGTGCCGTCGAGGACGTCCGTCTCACAGGTCCCGCAGGTGCCCTCGGTGCACGAGTAGAGGACCTCGACCCCGGCAGCGCGCACGGTGTCCAGCACGGACACGTCGACGGGCACGGTCAGCGTACGACCGCTGCGCTGCAGGACCACCTCGAACTCGCTGTCCTCACCGCCCTGTTGGGCCTTGGGCGTGAACCGCTCGACGTGCAGCGCGCCGACCGGGCAGACCGACTCCACCGCGTCGAGGAGGGCGCCGGGACCGCAGCAGTAGACGAGGGTGCCGTCCGCCGGCTGCCCGATCTCCGAGTCGAGGTCCAGGAGTCCCGTCTCGTCCTGTGGAGCGAACGTGACCTTGTCCCCGTAACGCCCCAACTCCTCGGTGAACGCCATGGACTTGCGGGTGCGTCCGCCGTACAGCAGCGTCCACTCGGCGCCCGCGGCCTCGGCGGCGGCGAGCATCGGCAGGATCGGGGTGATGCCGATGCCGCCGGCCACGAAGCGGTAGCGGGGCGCCGGCTTGAGGGCGAAGTGGTTCCGGGGCCCCCGGACCCGCACCTTGTCGCCCAGCCCCAACTGCCCGTGCACATACGCCGATCCACCGCGCCCGTCCGGCTCGCGGAGCACCGCGATCCGCCACGCCGACGCGTCGGCCGGGTCGCCGCACAGCGAGTACTGCCGCTCGAGGCCGGGCCCGAGCAGGACGTCGACATGGGCGCCCGGTTCCCACCCCGGCAGCTCCTCACCCAGCGGGTGCCGCAGGGTGAGCGCGAGCACCCCGTCCGCGGCGGACTCCCGCCGCTCGACGACGAGTTCGGCTTCGTACACGTTCATGAGCTGGTTCCCTGTGGCTGGTCCGCCTGCGGTTGATGTCCCTGCGGGTGGGCGAGCATCCACTCCCACATCTCGATGGGGTCCTGCGAGCTGTGTTCCCGGCCGCAGTGACAGGTTCCGTGCAGGATGTCCGTGCCCGGCAGCCAGTCGATGCGGTAGACCTCGCCTGTCGGGCTGCCGCTCACAGGACCTTCTCCACCGGCTTGTCGCCCTCCTCGACCAGCCGGGCGAGGATACGGCGGGCGGCGAGACCGCCGGTGTCGATGTTGATGCTCAGCTCCTGGTATCCGGACCGCTCCGAACCCAGCGTCCGCTGAAGGAGGTTGAGCGCGTCGACGTCCTGCATGACCACGGTGTGGTTGTTGCCCCGCAGGAACTCGGTGACCTCGTCGTCGTCCGTGGCCCAGTCGCGCGAGACCATCCAGAAGTCGTACACCTTCCCGTCCGCCGACGGGGTGATGGCGTAGGTGATCTCGGTGTGGAAACCGTTCGGGTCGCTGCCGTCGGCCTCGGGCAGGACGCCCACGGGCGCGATCCGGCTGTGCAGCAGATACAGGCACGGCGCGTGGTACTCGATGTCCTGCCAGCGCGTGATCCGCCCGCTGATGCCGGTCGACTTGGCGTAGAACGGCGGGCACTCGGCGTCGTCCATGTGCCGGCTCACCCGGACGATGCCCGCGCCCTCGTCGACCTCCGTGGTGATCGGCGTCTCGGCGACCTCGGGGGTGCCGATGTAGCCGCCGTGGAGGTAGGTCTCGTGGGAGAGGTCGAGGAGGTTGTCGACGAGGAGTCCGTAGTCGGCGTCGATCGGCTCCATGCCCTTGACGGTGGTCCAGCCGGGGGAGTCGAGGTGCCGGGCCCGCGGAATGGTGTCGGCGTCGGCGAGGGCCGGGTCGCCGATCCACACCCAGATCAGGGCGTCCTGCTCGACCACGGGGTAGGAGGCGACACGGGCGGTACGCGGGACGCGCTTCTGTCCGGGCACGTACACACACGTACCGGTCGTGTCGTAGGTGAAGCCGTGGTAGCCGCACACGATCCGGTCGCCGTCGAGTCCGCTCTCGGACAGGGGGTAACGCCGGTGCACACAGCGGTCGGCGAGCGCGATGGGCGTTCCCTCGCCCTCGGTGCGGTAGAAGACGAGGGGCTCACCGAGGATGGTCCGGCCGAGCAGCTCCCGCCCCACCTCGTGGCTGTAGGCGGCGACGTACCACTGGTTCCGGGCGAAGGCGGTGGTGTGAGGCATGGGGGTTCCGTCCCTGTCGGCGGGGTGTCGTCGCCCCGCGTGCCGTGGTTGGACCCAGGGTCGTAAGGGTTGCGACGACTCGGCAAGACGGCTTCCGTCAGACGGAAGGACTTCTGTGAAAACGCTGGTCAGAGTCCTGTTCTGCCAGCCCCTGGGTGCCAGGGCCGAGGGCCCGGTGGAGGGGCTGGGCAGCGGTGACAGTGTGCTTACGCCGGTTCCGGTTCGGTTTCGAGGGGGACGGGCGGCTCGGGCGAGCGCACTTGGCGGGCAGCCACCTCGAACAGTTCGTCGACGCGGCGTCGTTCTTCCGCGCTGGTGCCCGTGAGCGCGGAGACGACGAGGTAGGCCACGAGATTGACGCCGAGGGCCACGATGCCGCTGGTGATGCTGCCGAGGGCTCTGATGTCGTCCGGGAAGACGATCGTGAGTATCAGGGCCGTCAGTGCGCCGGTGAGCATGCCCCACAACGCGCCGTGCTTGTTCCCGCCCCGCCAGAAGATGCCCAGGAAGAGCGGCACGGCGAGCTGGACGATGCCCTGGTAGGACACCTGGGCCAGAAGCTGGAGCCTGCTGTAGTTGAAGGTCAGGTACGCGACGATGCCGGCCAGGGCCATGAAGGCGATCATGCTTCCCTTGGCGACACGGGTCAGTTGACGGTCGGTCAGCTGACGTCGGGGCGAGTTGACGAGGTCGTTCGCGATCTGGAGCCCGCACACCTGCACGCTGCCGTCGATATGACCCATCGACGCGGCGAAGACCATCGTCACCCCCAGACCGAGCAGCCAGGTCCCGCCGTAGGACTGCATGATGGTGAACCACCCGGCCTGTGGGTTCGCCGCGACCTCCGGCATGTTCCACGCGGCGATGCTGAGCAGGGTCAGCAGCGTGTAGAAGGTGGACGAGATCAGGACCGTTCGTACGGTGGCGGACTTGACCGCCCGGACACCGGCGGCGGTGTAGATCCGCTGGAAGCTCATCGGCCAGCACAGCGATCCGATCATGCCGGTGAAGATGAGGCTGAAGAGGTACATCGGCCCGTACTGGTCACCGTCGCCGGGAACGCGCAGCATCCTCTCCGGAACCTGCCCCAACTGGGCGAAGCTGATGGGTCCGTCACCGAGTCCGAGCAGCAGCGCGAAACAGAGGCCGCCGGCCAGGACGTAGGCGACGATCCCTTGGAACGCGTCGCTCAGGATGAGCCCGCGCATACCCATCTGCACGGTCCAGTACTGCCGTACGAGGATCACCGCCAGCCCGATCAGCAGACACGTCGTCACCGACAGTTCGCCGCCGGTCGCGACATGGAAGACCTCGCCGAGGGACTGCATCCCGAGCACGACCCAGGGAAAGACCGAGACGATCCCGATGACGCTGGCGACGACTTTCACGGCGCGCGAGTCGAACCGTACGCCGAGGAGATCCGGCTGGGAGCGCAGGTCGTACCGCGCACCCCAGCGCCAGGCTCGCGTCGCCATGAAGTACATCGCCGCCACGCCGAGAATCGAGTACGCCAGGCCGTAGAACCCGAAAACCCCGAAGCCCGCGGAGAGTCCGAAGAACGCGATGAACGTCGCCCCGGGGAACCAGGAGTTGACGTAGGACATCGCGACGTACCACGGGCCGTACGAACGCCCGCCGACCGAATACTCCTCGAATGTGGGCTTGGACGGTTGCTTCGTGATGTAGAGGATGGCTATGACGATGGCGTAGAAAACACCGAGCATCGAAAGAATGACGAGCATGTCAATCCACTTCCTCGACCGGCGTCGCCGGCGATGTGACCGCGGAATCAGCGAGGGTGTCGGGCCGGCGGGCTTCGCCGAGTTCTCCTCGGACGTCCTCCACCCAGTAGAGAGCCCAGAGGGAAAGCCCGACCAGGACGGCGATGAGAATCCAGTACCAGATCGCCACCGGAAGACCCGCGATGACGACAGCGGAACCACTCGCCCACAGATAGGCGGGCGGGAAACAGCCGAATACGAGAGCGAGCCCGTATATTCCGCCGAACGCGACGCGGATCTCGACCGCGTCACGCCGTTTGATGAACTCCTTCATTACTCTCCTTGGCACAGCAGAGACCGGACAACTCGTGAAGGCTTGTCGAGTGCAGGACTTATCGAGTGGAGTACTTATCGAGTGGGTACTTACCGAGGATCGATCGGGGTGAATGACCCCAGGGCGCGCTCCAGCACCTCGCCGGCGTCCAACAGCCGCCGGTCGTCGAAGCGCCTGCCGACCAACTGCACGCCGACCGGCAGACCGTTCGTCACACCGGTCGGAACGGCCAGCGCGGGCACGCCGAGCGGCGGGAGCGCCATCATCGGCCACTGGATCTCCATGACGTGCCGCATGCTCTCCTGGCCGGCCACGTCCTGGTCCTGCGTCATCGCCTGCTCGGCGGACACCGGCAGCAGCAGGGTCGGGTACCGCTCCAGGAAGAGCTGCAACTGGCGGCCCAGGGTGCCCCGCCGGGCGTAACCGGCGATGAACGTCTCCAACGACGGCGCCGCGCCCCACCATTCGGCCGCGTTCGCGAGCGTGTGCTCGGCGGAGGCCAGCATTCCGGCGTCACCGAACTTCCGGACCTGCGGCAGCTGCGTGGCGAACTCCTGCAGTACGAGGAGGTACCACAGCCGGTACGCCTCGGCGAGCAGCGGGAGTTCGACCTCCTCCACCTCGAATCCGGCGGCCTCCAGCACGCGGGCCGCCTGGGTGAGTGCGGAGTCGACCTGCGGGGACGGGGGCACGACCCCGGGGTCACGGACGAGGCCGACCCGCTTGGCGTTCGGCGACGGCGGCGGCGTCGGGTCACCGGGGATCTGCCAGAAGCCACGTGGGTCCCACCCCTCGACGGCATCGAGCGCCAGCCGCGCGTCGGCCACACAGCGCACCAGGGTGCCCTCGACCGCCATGGTCTGCATCGCCAGTGTGTGCTCGGGCGTCCCGGTCGCCGACGTGAACGACGCGACCCTGCCCGGTGTCGGACGCAGGCCGACGAGCCCGGTCGCGTACGAGGGGTAGCGGATGGAGCCGCCCACGTCGTTTCCGTGCCCGATCGGCACCATCCCACTGGCGACCGCGGCCGCCGCGCCGCCGCTGGACCCGCCCGGGGTGCGCTCGGCGTCCCAAGGGTTGAGCGTCCGGCCATGGAGGTCGTTGTTCGCGAACCAGCGGAATCCGAACGCGGGCGAGTTGCTCCTGCCGGTGAAGACGGCGCCGACTCGGCGGAGGCCGGCCACGACCGGGGCGTCGTCGGTCGCGATGTTGTCCGCCTGCGCGACGATGCCGTCAGTGGTCGCATAGCCACGATGGTCGGTATTGATCTTGGTTGCGACGGGGACGCCCAGCAGCGGTGCGTCGTCGCCCGCCCGGATCGCGGTGTCCGCCCGGTCGGCGGCGGACAGGGATTCCTCCGGGCGGATGTCGACCAGCGCGTTGATCCGGGGGTTGACCTCGGAGATCCGGTCCAGGCAGCTCTGTGTCACCTCACGGGCCGAGATGTCACGGGAGGTGAGCGCGGTCCGCAGACGGGTCGCCGTCCAGGTCCACAGGGGTTGATCGTCGGTCATGGGCACGTTCGGCCTTCCGGAGGAGACGCCGGGGACGACCCACGCTAGGTACGACGGCCGCGCCGGACTTTTCCGTCCGTGCCGCGAACTTGGCCGTCCGTGCCATCTCGACGTGGCCTTGCGTGCCGGCTCGCTGTATCCGATTCCGTGCGACCGGGCTATCATCCCGCCAGACCGTCGTGGTCACCGTCGCCGTTTCGATCATCAATTCCACGGAAATCCGAGTCCCGGGGTCGGTGGGCGCACCGCACCACAACACCGCAGCATCCGTGACAGGGCCAGGCACATGGGCATTACCGTTCGTCACCTTCAGGACGGCAGCATCGTCTCCGGCTATCTGCCGTCAACCGATCCGGCCGCCCAGTTCGACGACCAGGTCCTCATGTCCTGCCGGGGCGGGCAATTCACCGGCGACTTCTCGGCCTGGCGCACGGGCCGGCTGCTCGGCTGTGACGTGGCCAACGACGCCGCGTCCACAGCCAGGCGGATCGTGCCCCACGACGGGAGGGGCACCTACATCGTCGGTGCACTGCTGGAAGGCGAAGCCAGCTATGTCGGCTCCACGGGTTCGACGATTCTCACGCCGTCCTCCCTCATCGTGTATCCCGCCCAGGAATCGTTCTTCTTCTCCTATACGACGGCTTTCCATTACACGCTGATCGCCGTCACCGCCGAGGAACTGCGGGTGCCGGAGAGTTCACTGGCGCGGTTGGCCCAGCGGATACAGGTGGAGGCATCGCCGTTCAGTGCCGCTCTGACGGCATTTATGCGAGCGGGGAACCCTTCCGCCGTCGCGACCCTGTCGGCACGCGATCTGGCCGATGTCGGCGAATACGCCACGCAGATGGTGCGCCGGATCGTGGCGCGCTCGGACGAGAACCACTTCGGCCGGGGCGGCGACGCCCGGCTGGCTCCGATCCTCGCCTGGATCGAGCAGAACCTCTCCGACATCGGCCTCGGGCCGGAGCGGGTGGCCGAGGCCCACCATGTCTCACTGCGGCAACTGCACCGGCTGTTCACCGGGACGGGGACCACCTGCAGCCAGTACATCCTGCGCCGCAGGCTGGAACGGATCCGCGAGGACATCCTGCGGTACGACCCCGACGCGTCGCTGACCACGATCGCCCTGCGCTGGGGCATCGACGACCCGTCCTACCTCTCGAGAGTGTTCCGCAGGCACTTCGGCACCAGCCCCCGCGAGACCCGCCGCCGTCCTGTCTGAGAGGGCGGTGTCCAAGGGCCCGGCCTGCGCGGACTACTGGTCCTGGAACGCGGCGATCATCCGGCGGGACGCCTGCAGCCCGGTGCGCTGCATCAGTTCCAGCACGCCCCTGATGCCCGCCAGCTCCGATCCGCCGCCGGCCCGTCCGGGCCCGCCGTGTCTGAGGGCGGGCAGCGGCGATCCGTGGCCGGTGGTCTGGTCCAGGTTGGTCGAGTCGAGCAGGTGCAGCCGGCCGTGCCAGGGGGCCGCGTCGCGGGCGAAGGCGGTCGTCCAGGCGAGGTCGTCGCCGACCAGTGAGGCGACGAGGCTGCCCCGGCCGCGGGCCAGCAGGTCGCCGGCGTGGGCGGTGTCGCGGTACGCGAGGACGGTGGCGGCGGGGCCGAAGGGTTCGACCTCGTGGGGCGCGGCGGCGTCCGGGTCGGCGGAGATCAGCAGGGTGTCCAGGAAGGCGCCCCGCTCCGGGTCGGCGTCCACCACGCGCACCTTCTCGGGGTCGCCGTGGACGAAGCGCCCGGACGCCGCGATGGCCCGCACCGCCCGTCGTACGTCCTCACGCTGGGCGAGGCTGACGACCGGGCCCATGCGCACGCCCTCCGCGGCGGGGTTGCCGATGCTCACCCCGGCGAGCCGGGACGCGATCGCGTCGAGCGCGGCGCTCTCGTGCTCGCGGGGTACGAGGACCCGGCGGACGGCGGTGCACTTCTGGCCCGCCTTGACCGTCATCTCGGTGACGACCTCCCGTGCGAACGCCTCGAACAGCGGTGAAGCGGGGGTGACGTCGGGGGCCAGCACGACGGCGTTGACGGAGTCGGCCTCGGCGTTGAAGCGGACGGAGCGGGCGACCAGGCCGGCGTGGGTGCGCAGGGTCTCGGCGGTGGCGGCGGAGCCGGTGAAGGAGAGGACGTCCTGCTCGCCGAGCAGGTCGAGCGCGGGGCGTACCGAGCCGGCGACCAGTTGCAGGGTCCCCGGTGGCAGGGCTCCGGAGTCGGTGATGATCCGCACCAGGCGTTCGGTGAGGTACGCGGTCGGGGTGGCCGGTTTCACCACGCTCGGCATGCCCGCGAGCACGGCCTGGGCCAGCTTCTCCAGTGGTGCCCAGACGGGGAAGTTGAAGGCGTTCACCTGGAGCATCAGACCGGGGGACGGGGTGACGAGGTGGACGCCCAGGAAGTCCTCGCCACGGGCCAGGCGCTCGGGGGGACCTTCGACGAGGTGCGGGGCGTCCGGGAGTTCGACGCGGGCCCGCGCGGCGTAGTCGCGCAGGACGCGGATGCCGCCGTCGACGTCGTAGCGGGCGTCGTTGAGGGTGGCTCCGGCGCGGGTGGAGAGGGCGTAGAGCTCCTCACGGCGGGCGCGGACGGCGGCGGCGAGTGCCTCCAGGAGGTCGGCCCGCTGGTGGAAGGTGAGCGCGCGCAGTGCGGGCCCGCCGACTTCGCGGGCGTGGCCGAAGGCACCGGCGAGGTCGAGGCCCCGGGAGGAGACGTGGCATACGGTCTCGCCGGTGACGGCGTCGTGGACGTCGACCGCCGCCGGGTCATGGGCCGTCGGGGCGACCCAGGTGTCCTGCAGATAACTTTCGAGAAGCATGGGATACGGCCCGCTTTCGTCGAAGAGGGAAGAACCGGAGTCGCGTCGCGTTACGGGACCGGGTGGTGGCCCCAGACGTCGGCCGTGTACGTACGGCTCACCCAGGTGGCCTCGTCGACCTGGACGCCGTCCGCGCCGATCTCGATGCCGAACCCGGCGGGCGAGGTCATGTAGAAGGAGAACATCCCGTCGTTGGCGTGCTTGCCGAGCGTGGCCATGAGCTCGACGTCGTGCTCGCGCGTGCGGTCCAGGGCCCGGCCGACCTCCTCCGGTGTGGTCACCTCGCACAGGATGTGATGGGTGCCCTCGTTCCGGTACGAACGGACGAAGGCGACGCTGTGGTGGCGGGGATTGCAGCCCAGGAAGTAGAACGTGCCCCAGGGGTAGTCGGCGGTGTCGCTGAGGCGGAAGCCGAGGACGTCGCGGTAGAAGTCCACCGCCTCCTGGACGTGCGGTGTCTTCATCACCACGTGTCCGAGCCCCTGGTCGCCGGTCACGAAGTCGACGCCGAGCGGTGAGACGAACTGGCTCGGAGCCAGTCGGCGCCCGCAGAACAGCTCGGTGCGGATCGCCGCCGGGCCGGTGAAGTGCACCATCCGGGTGACCTGGCGCTCCCGGCACTCCTCCTCGGTGCCCGCCGTCACATCGACGTCGGCCTCCTTCAGCCGCACGGTCAACTCGTCGATGGCGGCCGCGTCGCGGACCTCCCAGCCGATGACGGTGACACCGCCCACCGGGGCTTTTGTCAGCCACATACGGAACGGATGCTGGTCCATCCGCAGTCGGTGGCGTACGGGGTCGCCGGGCTCGCCGTTCTCGACGGCGAGCCCGATCACGTTCCGGGCGTACTCCGCCCATGCTGTCGGATCGGGCGTGCCGATCCCCACATACCCAAGGCTCTGGATCGTCATGATGAAGACCGTATTTGTTAGACCCTTGACGGTCAAGGTCCTGACGAATAAGTTGCCGTCATCGAGCCGAGGAGGACTCCGATGTCGGAGAAGCCCCGCCTGCTCCCCGTCGACGAGGCGGATCTGCAGGAGAAGACACTGGCGTCGCTGGCGCCCTACCGCGATCAGGACGGCCGGATCTACACGATCTGGGCGACCCTGGCCCACCACGAGGACGCGCTGCGCCGCTTCCTCGTCTTCGGCAACCACGTGCTGGGCAAGAACACCCTGCCGCTGAGGTCGCGGGAGCTGATGATCCTACGGATCGCCGCCCGGGCCCAGGCGGCCTACGAGTGGGACCAGCACGTACGGATCGCCCGCCGCGCGGGCCTCGCCGACGAGACGATCCTCGCCGCCGCCACCGGCGCCCGGGACGGCCTCGACGAGCTGGACCGGGTCCTGCTGGACGCCACCGACTCGCTCGTCGACCACCAGGGTGTCGACGACGGGCTGTGGGACCGGCTGATCGCCCACCTGAGCACCGAACAGGTCATCGACGTCCTCTACACCGTCGGCCAGTACCTGACCGTCGCCACCGTCATCAACACCCTCGGCGTACGGGTGGAGGGCGAGCCCGCCCTGCCCCTGCCCGGCCCCGCCGACCTGAAGGAAGTGCCCGCATGAAGCTCGCCAACCTCGCCGGCCGTCCCGTCGTCGTACGCGGGGACCGCGCCCTCGACATCGCCACCGCGAGCAAGGGTGCGATCGAGGCGCGACTGGAGGTGCTCAGCGACCTCTCCCTCCACGACGAGCTGCACGCCCTCGCCGAACGCGCCGCGGAGACGGACTGGAAGGAGTTCGCTCCGCGTGAGCTGGGCCGGGTCGCCAAGCCGTACAAGGCGATCGGGGTGGCCCTCAACTACCGTGCGCACGCCGAGGAGTCGGGCCTCCCGGTCCCGGACGAGCCGTCGGTGTTCGCCAAGTTCGCCTCGTCGGTGGTCGGCCCGTACGACGCGATCGTGGTGGAGCCGCAGTACGACAAGGTCGACTTCGAGGCCGAACTGGTCGTCGTGATGGGCCGGACCGGCAAGAACATCCCGGAGGCGGAGGCCTGGTCGTACGTGGCCGGGGTGACCGCGGGCCAGGACATCAGCGACCGCAAGGAGCAGTGGCGCAAGCCGATCAATCAGTTCACGCTGCCCAAGTCGTACGACACCTTCAGCCCGATCGGCCCCTTCCTGGTGACCGTCGACGAGTTCGAGGACCCGGACGACATCGAGGTGGCCGGCTGGGTCGACGACCTGGAGGTGCAGCGGGGCCGCACCTCGGACCTGATCTTCCCGGTGCCCGAACTGATCGCCTGGCTGTCGAAGCGGGTGACGTTCGAACCGGGCGACCTGATCTTCACCGGGACCCCGGCCGGCTGCGGTGTCCGCCGCACTCCTCGGCTGTACCTGACCGAGGGCAAGGTGGTGCGGACCGAGGTCACGGGCGTGGGCACTATGGTCAATCCGGTCGTGGCGGGCCAGGCACAGGGAAGGGCGGGAGATCGTGACCGAGACCGTGGGTGAGACGGGGGCCGCCGGCGAGAGCCGGACCCGGGAGTTCTCGGAGCTGCTGCGCCACCACCATCGTGAGCTGGGCACGACCGATCCCCGGGACCTCGACGCGATCGAGATGGTCACCGATCTCACCCGCCTCGAGGCCCGGCTCACCAAGGACTTCGAGAAGCACGTCCACCGGCCGCTCGGCCTGACCTGGGCGGGCTTCCGGATCCTGAACGCCCTGTGGGTCTACGGCCCGCTCGGCCAGCAGGACATCGGCCGGTTCTCCGGGTCCAGCAGGGCCAGCATCTCCAGCGCGCTGGCGACTCTGGAGACCCGGGGCCTGGTCAGCCGGGAGCGGGTCGCGTCCGACCGCCGCCAGCTGTTCGTGGAGCTCACCGAAGAGGGCCGCGAGACGCTGCGCAAGGCGATCGAGACCCAGACGAAGCGCGAGCGGGCGTGGACCGCCGTACTGCGCGACGACCAGCTCAGTGAACTGGTCCACCTGCTGCGCACGCTGGTCAATCAGGAGACTCCGACCGCGGAGTGACAGGGCTCCGGCGCCGAAAATCGTCAGGCCTTTTACCGTCAAGCATCTAACAATTGCTTGGTTTCTCAAGGGAGAGAATCATGGTCCGTCGTGTCGTCACCGGTGTCGATCCCAGTGGCAAGCCCGTGATCGCGAGCGACGGAGAGCCGCCCGTCACCCGCCAGTACGTCCACACCCCCGGCTTCGCCCGCTCCCTGGTGTGGAACACGGCCGCTCCCGCCACCCCGTCGGACGATCCGACACCGTCTCTGAAGTCCTACATACCGGCGCCCGGCGAGACCATCGCCCTGACCGTCACCTTCCCTCCCGCCAGTGTCTACGCCGACCCGTCCTGGGACCCGGTGGCCGCGGGCTCCGAGCAGTTGGAGGGGACGCCGGGCCTGGCCGAGCTGTTCGAGATCGACAACCCGGGTATGCACACCACACCCACCGTGGACTACGGCGTCGTCCTCAGCGGCGAGATCGTCCTCGACCTCGACGGCGGTGAGACCGCGGTGCTGAAGCCCGGAGACCTGGTCGTGCAGAACGGCACCCGGCACGCCTGGCGCAACCTCGGCACCGAGCCCGCCACCCTCTTCTTCGTCCTGATCGGCGCGGGCGGAACACCATGAGCGCCCCGGCGGCGCCGGCGCCCGGCGCACCCGTCGTCGAACTCGACCTCGCCGAGCTGCGCGACGACCCCTACCCGGCCTACGCGGAGCTGCGCCGTACCGCGCCGCTGGCCTGGGTCCCCTCGGTGGGCCGCCATCTGCTGACCCGCTACGAGGACATCGTCCGAGCCGAGAAACTGCCCGAGGTCTTCAGCTCCCGCGAGGAGGGCTCGCTGCTGCTGCGCACCGTCGGGCCCAACCTGCTCCGTGAGGACGATCCGGTGCACCGGCGGCTGCGCGCCGCCGCCGAGCCGCCCACCCGCCCCCGCCAGGTCCGCGACCTGTGGGCGGCCTCCTTCGAGCGCACCGCGCACCAACTGCTCGACCGGCTCGAGGACCGCGGCGAGGCCGATCTGATCGCCGACTTCGCCGAACCGCTCGCCGCCGCCAACCTGGCCCTGGTCCTGGGCCTGCGCACCGCGAGCGCCCACGACATCGCCGACTGGTCACGGGCGATGATGGCCGCCAACGGCAACTACGCCGACGAGCCCGACATCTGGCTGCGCGCCGAGCGGGCGACCCGGGCCATCGAGGACGCGGTGGCCGAGGCGGTCGACGCCGTCACGGACACTCCCGACGGCTCGGTGATCTCCTCCATGGTCCACGCCGCCGACCCGGTGTCGCCGACCGAGATCCAGAACAACGTCAAGGTCGTCATCGGTGGGGGCGTCAACGAGCCGCGTGACGTCTTCGGCGTCGGGGCCTGGGCGCTGCTGCGACGACCCGAAGTGCTGGAGCGGGTGCTCAAGGACCCAGCGGTCTGGAAGCGGGTCTTCGAGGAGACGGCGCGGTGGATCTCGCCGATCGGCATGTATCCGCGTCAGCTCGCCCAGGACCATGAGATCGCCGGTGTGACCCTGCCGGCCGGCAGTCGCGTGGCCCTCGTCATCGCCTCCGGCAACCGGGACGAATCGGTCTTCGAGCGGGCCGACGAGTTCGACCCGGACCGGCCGCACCGTCCGCACCTCGCCTTCGGCGGCGGACCGCACTTCTGCATGGGCGCGTGGGTCGCGCGCCACGAGGTCAGCGCCATCGCCTGGCCCCTCGTCTTCAGCCGCCTCAAGGGCCTCCGCCTCGCCGAGAACACCCCGGACCGTCTGGACGGCTGGGTGTTCCGCGGGCTCACCTCGCTGAACGTCACCTGGCAAACCCCCTGAGCCGTCCCCATCGGGAGGACCTCATGCCCACTGTCATCTTCCAGTTGCCCGACAGGACCGAACACAAGGTCACCGCGGAGTCCGGGACCGTGCTCATGCAGGCGGCGGTCGCCAACGGCGTTCAGGGCATCGTCGCCGAATGCGGCGGCAACGCCTCCTGCGCCACCTGTCACGTCTACGTCGCCACCGCCCAGTCCGAACTCGTCGGCCCGCCGAACGAGGTCGAGGACGAGATGCTGGACTTCACCGCCGCCGAACGCCGGCCCACCAGCAGGCTCAGCTGCCAGATCCAGCTCACCGACACGCTCGACGGACTGGTCGTCGTCGTGCCGGAGGCGCAGGTATGACGAGCACAGCGGCGGGTGTGGTGATCGTCGGCGGCGGACAGGCCGGTTTCACCGTCGCCTCGACACTGCGCGTCTCCGGTTACGACGCCCCGGTCACCGTTCTCGCGGCCGAGCCCCATCCGCCGTACCAGCGGCCGCCGTTGTCGAAGAAGGCCCACACCGACCCTCATGACCTCCGGGTCGAGCTGGTGCCCGAGTCCTTCTATCGCGACCGTGACATCGACCTGCGGCTCGGGGACGAGACGATCGCCCTCGACCTCGCCGCCCACACCGCCCTCACCAGGACCGGCACGACCGTCTTCTACGACCATCTGGTGCTGGCGACGGGCGCACGCAACCGCCCGCTGCCCGTCCCCGGCGCCGAACTGCCCGGCGTGCACGCCCTGCGCTCCCTCGACGAGGCGCTCGCGATCGGCCGGGCGCTGACGACGGCCCGTGACGTCGTGGTCGTCGGCGGCGGCTTCATCGGACTCGAACTGGCCCGGGTCGCCCATGCCCGCGGTGCCCGCGTGACCGTGGTGGAACTGGCCGACCGGCTGCTCGGCCGAGCCGTGTCGGCCGAACTCGAACCGTGGCTGCGGCAACGGCACGAACGCGCCGGCGTCCGGATCCTCACCGGCACGGCCGTCCGGGCCCTGGAGGGCGCGGGACGGGTCGAGCAGGTCGTCACCGACCACGAAGTCCTGCCCGCCGACCTCGTCGTGTACGGCATCGGCGCGGTACCCCGCGACGAACTCGCCGGGCGGGCCGGACTGGCCGTCCGTGACGGGGTGCTGGTCGACGAGCGACTGCGCTCGGTGACCGACCCCCGCGTCTTTGCCGTCGGCGACTGCGCCCGGTGTCCGCATCCACAGGCGGACGGCCCGGTGCGGCTCGAGTCGGTGCAGAACGCCGTCGACCAGGGCGCGCTGGTCGCGCGCCGCATCGCCGGATCCGCCGATACCGCCGGCCCGTACCGGAACCTGCCGTGGTTCTGGAGCGACCAGGGGGACGTCAAGCTGCAGATCGCCGGGCTGCGTTCGAACGGTGACGAGGTGCGAGTGGTGCCCCGCGACACGGCCGAGCGGCTGGCCGCGTACGCCTTCCGCGACGACCTGCTGGTGGCCGTGGAGACGCTGAACTGGCCCGCCGAGCACCTGGCCGCCCGCCGGATGCTGGAGCGGGGGACGCCGGTCTCGGCCGCCGACCTCGCGGAGACCACCCTCGGCGCCCTCGCCCGCGCCGGACGTACCGCGGAGGTGCGGAGATGACCGGCACATTCGGCGACCACCTGGTCAGCGGCGCCGCCGACGCCGGTTCCCGGACCGCACTGGTCTTCGAGGACCGGATCTGGACCTACGCCGAACTCGACCTCGCCGTACGGCGCGTGATCGCCCGGCTCGACAAGTCCGGGGTGCGCAGGGGTGACCGGGTGGTGATGCAGGGGGCCGCGCGGCCCGAGGCGCTGATCACGCTGTTCGCGGTGACGCGGATGGGCGCGGTGCTCGTGCCGCTGCACCCGCAGGTGACCGGCGGTGAACTCGGGGTGGTGTGCGAGGAGACCGGACCGGCGGCGGTGGTCGCCGACGAGGGCTTCCCGGCAGGCCCCGGACTGCGCCTCACCTGGGAGGAGCTGCACCCCGAGGACGACGGACCCGAGGCCGTCCCCCACGATCTCCCGGCCGGGTCCGACATCGCCGTCATCGCGTTCACCTCCGGCACCTCGGGCCGCCCCAAGGGAGTCGCGCTGACCCACGACAACCTGCGCTGGAGCATGGCCGGCGGCCTGGCCCGGATGCCCTTCGGGGAGAACGAGACCGCGCTGATCTCCACCCCGCTGGCGCATGTCGCCGTACTGGGCGGACTTCCGCAGTGCGTCTGGGCACGGCGCGGCACGGTGATCCTGGCCCCCCGCTTCGAGCCCGGCCTGTTCATCGACCTGGTCCGCGACCACCGGGTCACGTGCGCGTTCGCCGTACCGGCCATGTCCGCCCTGCTCGCCCGTCATCCCCGTTTCCACGGCGGCGACCTGGACACCCTGCGCTGGATCCTGTCCGGAGGCTCACCGGCGCAGACCGCCACCCGCGAGCAGTTCCGGGCCCGCGGGATCGGTGTGGTCGACTCCTACGGCCTCACGGAGACCGCGGCCGGGGTGACGTACTCCGCGCCGGACGACCCGGCCGGTTCCACCGGATCGCCCGTCCCACGGGCCGAGGTGACGGTCGTGGACGCGGCCGGATCGCCCGCCCCGGTGGGCGTGCCCGGCGAGATCTGGGTGCGGGGTCCGTCCGTGGCCGCCGAGTACCGGACCGCCGCCGGGCCGGTGCCCGTGACCGACGGCGAGGGCTGGTTCCGCACGGGCGACCGGGGACGGTTCGACACGGACGGCCGGCTGGAGGTCGTCGGCCGGCTGAAGGACACCATCATCACCGGCGGCGAGAACGTCGACCCCGCCGAGGTGGAGAACGCGCTCGCCGACCTCCCCGGCGTCGTCGAGGTCGCCGTCTCCGGGGCGCCCGACCCGGTCTGGGGCGAACTGGTGACGGCCTTCCTGGTCACCGACTCGGGCACACCCACCCTGGACGACCTGCGCGCCCACCTCGACGGCCGGCTCGCCCGGCACAAGTGGCCCCGGCGGCTGTGCGTCGTACCGGCCCTGCCGCGCGGGGCCACCGGAAAGCTGCAGCGCGCGCGGCTGACGACGCTGCTGGACGACTGACCCACCCTTCACAACCCCGAGAAAAATCCCCGAGACCGTGCCGTCGGCGCCGTCTCTCCCTCCCGTACCCGAGGAGACGCCATGAGTGCGACCATGCGAGCCGCGCGGATGCACAAGGTCGGCGAGCCGATGAGGATCGAGGAACTGCCCGTTCCCGAACCCGGCCCCGGCGATGTCCGCGTGGCCGTGCACGCCGTCAACATCGTTCCGAACCTCGCCAACATCCTGAACATGTGGACCACCTGGTTCCCGGACAGCCCCCTGCCGACCCTGCCGGCGATCTTCGGTCTCGACCCGGCGGGAGTGGTGGAGTCCGTCGGCGCGGGTGTCCAGGCGTTCAAGCCGGGCGACCGGGTGTACGTCAATCCGGGCCGCTCCTGCGGCTCGTGCCGGTCGTGCCGTGACAACGACTCGATCAACTGCGCCAGTTACGCGTTCGCCGGATACTTCGGCTTCTCGCCGACGGCGATCGACCTGCTGGACCGCTACCAGGGCGGCCTGGCCGAGTACATGGTGGCTCCGGCGTACTCCCTGGTGAAGCTGCCGGACACGCTGTCCTTCGAGGCGGCCGCCCGCTTCGGCTACCTCGGCACCATGTACTCCGCGCTCCGCAAAGCCGGTGCCGGACCGGGCAGAACCGTCCTGGTCAACGGCATCAGCGGCACCCTCGGCATCGGCGCGGCCCTCCTCGCGCCCGCCCTGGGCCTGACCCACGTCTACGGCACCGGACGGGACAAGGGCCTGCTCGACCAGGTCGGCAAGCTCGCCGACGGACGCCTGCGTCTCCACTCGCTGGAGGACGGCCCGCTGGACGACTGGATCCGGGCCGAGACCGACGGCCACGGCGCCGACATCTACATCGACGCGCTCGGCCCCGGCGCACCGCACGAGACGTTCCTGGCCGGCATGCGGGCGCTGGCACGTGGCGGCATCGCGGTGAACATCGGCGCGGTCGCCGGGGATCTGCCCGTCGACGTCCACCGGATGATGGACCAGCAGTTGCGGCTGGTCGGCTCGGCCTGGTTCACCGCGGGCGAGGGCCAGGTCATGGCCGACCTGGCCGGGGCGGGTCTGCTCGACCTCGGTCCGCTGGAGCACCAGGTCTTCCCGCTGGAACGGGTCAACGAGGCCATCGGTGGCATAGCGCGACGCAACGGCGGCTTCAGCAACTTCGTCATCAGCCCGACGCTCTCCGTGTGACCGACCGAGCCGGAGGCCGCCGGTTCCTCCCCTGACTGGCGGCCTCCTCTTCTCCCGACCTTCCTTCCTGCCTGCCTCTGGAGACACCCGATGCACGCTCAGCATTCGCCCCGCCAGGCCGATCCCCTCGACCTCCTGGAACTCGACACCCTGCTTACCCCCGACGAGCGCGCCGTCCGTGACACGGTCCGCACCTTCTGCGACCGGCGTCTGGAGCCGCACATCGCCGAGTGGTTCGAGCAGGGCGCCATCGACGACATCCGCGGCCTGACGAAGGAACTCGGCGAACTCGGCCTGCTGGGCATGCACTTGGACGGATACGGTTGCGCCGGGATGAGCGCGGTCGACTACGGCCTGGCCTGTCTGGAACTGGAGGCCACCGACTCCGGGCTGCGCTCCCTGGTCTCGGTCCAGGGCTCGCTGGTCATGTTCGCGATCCATGCCTTCGGCTCGGAGGAGCAGAAGGACGAGTGGCTGCCGAGGCTGGCCGCCGGCACCGCCATCGGCTGCTTCGGCCTCACCGAGCCGGACTCCGGCTCCGACCCGGGCAGCATGCGCACCGCCGCCCGCCGGGACGGCGACGACTGGGTCCTCGACGGGCGCAAGATGTGGATCACCAACGGCTCGGTCGCGGACGTGGCGGTCGTCTGGGCCCGCACCGACGACGGCGTACGCGGCTTCGTCGTCCCCACCGGCACCCCCGGCTTCTCGGCCCCCGCCATCAAGCACAAGATGTCGCTGCGGGCTTCCGTCACCAGTGAGCTGGTCCTGGACGCCGTACGGCTCCCCGGCTCTGCCGTGCTGCCGGAGGTACGCGGCTTGCGCGGTCCCCTGTCCTGCCTCAACGAGGCTCGCTACGGCATCGCGTGGGGCGCGATGGGCGCCGCCCGGTCGGCTTTCCGGGCCGCGCTGGCCTACGCCGGTGACCGTGTCCAGTTCGGCCGCCCGATCAGCTCCTTCCAGCTGACGCAGGCCAAACTCACCGACATGTCCCTGGAGTTGGCGAAGGGCACACTGCTCGCCCTCCACCTGGGCCGCGCCAAGGACGACCGGGGGCTGCGCCCCGAGCAGGTCAGCTACGGCAAGCTCAACAACACCCGGGCCGCGCTGGAGATCTGCCGCACCGCGCGGACCGTGCTGGGCGCCAACGGCATCTCGCTGGAGTACCCGGTGATGAGGCACGCCAACAACCTGGAGTCGATCCTCACCTACGAGGGCACCGTCGAGATGCACACGCTGATGATCGGCCAGGCGCTGACCGGACAGGCGGCCTTCCGGTGACCGACGCGTTCGACGCCGATGTGGTGGTCGTGGGCCTCGGACCGGTGGGCGCCACCGCCGCCAACCTCGCCCACGACCTGGGGCTTCGCGTCGTCGCCGTCGACCGGGCGACGCGGATCGAGCCCCGACCTCGTGCCATCGGCTTCGACCAGGAGGCCATGCGGGTCTTCGCCGGGCTCGGTCTGGCCGACACCATCGCGCCGCACGTGATGCCCTACCGGCCCTCCGAGTACCACAACGCCGACGGACGGGTCATCCGACGCATCGGCACCGCACCACCGCCCCACCCGCTCGGCTGGGCGCCCAACTACGTCTTCCTCCAGCCGAGGTTGGAAAGCGCCCTGCGACAACGCCTGGAGGAGTGCGCGGGAGTCGAGACGCTCCTCGGCACCGAGGCGACGGACGTACGGCTCGAGGACGGCGGCGTCCGCGTCGCGACGACCGATCTCTCGGGGAGACACCGGACCCTGCGGGCACGGTACGTCCTGGCCTGCGACGGAGGCGCCAGTCCCCTGCGGACCGGGCTCGGCCTGGGCATGCGCGACCTGGAATTCGACGAACCCTGGCTGGTGGTGGACGTCCTGCTGCGCTCCGGCGCCGGCCAGGACCTTCCCCGGACCAACGTCCAGTACTGCGAGACCGCGCGGCCCAGCACGTTCGTCGTGGGCCCCGGCAACCTGCGCCGCTGGGAGTTCATGATCAACCCGGGCGAGGACCCGGAGGAGGTGTCCCGGGAGGAGTTCGTCCGGGGGCTGCTCTCCCGCTGGCTCGACCCGGGGGACTACGAGCTGTGGCGTGCGTCCAGCTACCGGTTCCACGCGCTGGTCCTGCGGCAGTGGCGCGCCGGGCGGGTGTTCTTCCTGGGCGACGCCGCCCACATGACCCCGCCGTTCCTCGCGCAGGGCATGTGCCAGGGCATCCGCGACGCCTCCAACCTGGTGTGGAAGCTGGCGCTCCAGCTGCGGGGCGTCGCCGAGGAGCCGCTGCTGGACACCTATCAGCGGGAACGGGAACCGCATGTGCGGCAGGTGACGCTGGCCGCCAAGGAGCTGGGCAGGATCATCTGCGAACGGGACGATGACGTCGCCGCGCAACGCGACGCCGAACTGCTCGGCGAGCTGGCGGCACGGCCCGAGGGAATCGTCCGGCAGTCCCTCATCCCAGGCCTGACGGCGGGATTCCTCGCTCCCGTGGGCTCCCCGGCGAGGGGCGACCTGCTGCCGCAGCCCACGGTCACGGACGTCCGAGGACAGGAGGGGCTGCTCGACACGTTCACCGGCGGCACCTTCCGGCTGGTGGTCCGGCACGACGTGGACGCCTCGACGGCCGAGCGGGCACTCTGTGCCCATCGGGCGGCCGGCGGATTTCCGCTGCGGCTGGTCCGCATGACCACGGGCGGCACGCCGACGCGGCCGGACGAGTACCTGGAGACAGGGCCGCTCCTCGACGACTGGATGCGACAGCGGTCGTGCGCGGCCCTCCTCGCCCGCCCGGACCACTACGTCTTCGGCGGCGCCCGGAGCGCGGAAGACATCGAGAGCCTGCTGCACAGTGCGGACCGGCAGTTGCGTCCCTGGGCCCACCACCTGGGCGAGCCTCCCGCGCGGCAACGAGGGGTGGCGTGACGGACGTCCGGTGACCGCTCGGGCGGGGCGGTCCCGTGTGCCGGGCCTCGGACCGGCACACGGGACCCCGCTGCGCGTGCGTCAGGTGGCGTCGACGTCGGTGGTGGCCAGCTTGGCGTAGACGTCGGGCCGGTTGCGGCGGATGTGGGCGGCGAGGGCGACGCCGGCCAGGAACACCGCCGGGGTGAGTGCGACCAGCGACCAGTTGACGGCCGGGCCGGCGCCGGTGAACAGGTCCAGGCGCTTGCAGACCAGCACGGTGACCGCGGTGAGGAGGACGCCGGCCGCGGCGGGTGCGAGGAGGGTACGCAGAGGTCCCTCACCGTGCTCGGTGGAGTTGCGGCGGAAGAAGGCGACCACCGCGAAGGCCGCCAGGGCCTGCAGGACGAGGATGCCGACCACACCGGGGGTGTTCACCCACAGGAAGAACTTGGTGTAGGGGTCGACGCCGATCACGGCGAAGACGGCGACGACCACGACCGCCAGGACGCTCTGGGCGATGCCGGCCACCCACGGCGAGCCGTGCCTGGGGTGCACGCGGCCCAGCGCCGAGGGGGCGACCTTCTCGACGGACAGGGCGTAGACGTACCGGGTGATGGCGTTGTGGAAGGCGAGCAGGGCGGCGAGCACGCTGGTGACGATCAGGACGCGCTGGACGTCGGTCGCCCAGCCGCCGACGTACTGGGTCATGGCGGTGAAGAACATCTCCGCCGGGTTCTTCGCGGCGACGCCGACGGCCTGGTCGCTGCCGAACGCCTGCACGATGATCCAGGAGATGAAGGCGTAGAAGAGACCGAGGAAGCCGATCGCGAGGTAGGTGGCGCGGGGCACGGTGCGGTCGGGGTGACGGGCCTCCTCGCGGTAGATGGCGGTGGCCTCGAAGCCGATGAACGCGGCGACGGCGAGACCGAGGGGTCCGCTCATCCCGGAGACGAAGACGTTCGTGGGGGCGAAGGAGTCGAAGGTCAGCCCGCTCGCGCCGCCCTTGACCAGGACCGCGCCGGCGAGCAGCACCAGGATGGCGGTTTCCGCGATCAGCAGGGCGGCCAGGACCTTGGCACCGAGGTTGACGGACCTGAAGCCCAGGAACCAGACGACGGCGATCCCGGCGAACGCGTACACCGGCCAGGGCAGGTCGACGCCGAGGAGATCGTTCGCCGTGGTGGAGGCGAAGAAGCCGAAGGCGCCGAACATGCCGATCTGGAGCGAGTTGTACGAGAACACCGCGAGGAACGCCGCCCCCAGCCCCGCCGGACGTCCGAGACCTCGCGCGATGTACGAGTAGAAGGCACCGGCGTTGCGGATGTACGGCGTCATCGCCGTGAACCCGACCGCGAAGAGGACCAGCACCACGCCGACGGCGAGATAGGCGACCGGGGCGCCGATGCCGCCGAAGAGGATGGCGAGGGGAGCCACGCCGGCCATCACTGTGAGCGGGGCGGCCGCGGCGACGACGAAGAAGACGATGTCCGCGACGCCGAGGCTGCCGCGCTGGAGGTGCGGGCTCTGGTCCGTCCCCCCGGCCGGTGGTGGCTGATGGGGAGCGGTGGGAACGAGGGGCTCGGTCATGGAGGTCTCCGCGTGGTGTGGGTGAGCGTGGAGCGAGCGATGCGGCAGGGAGACGTGGACCGGTAGTGACGAAGACGTGGGTCTATCGTCTCCCGGCCCGCGTGCCGTGGGGAGTGGGGGCGTCGTGGGTACGTCGGCCGGCGAGCCAGGTGCCCAGGACAGGGAGGTGCGCGAGGTCCCCGGGGGCGGTCCCGGCCGGATCGGCGGCGAGATGCACCAGGTCGGCGCGCATTCCGGGACGCAACGCGCCCCATTCCTTCTCCTCGAACGCCTGGTGGGCGCATCCCGCGGAGTAGGCGGCGAGAGCGGTGTCGATGTCTATCCGCTCCTCGGGGAGCCAGCCGCCCTCGGGAATTCCCTCGGGTGTCTGGCGGGTGACCGCGGTGGCGATGCCCCGCAGTGGTTCATGGGCGGTGACCGGCCAGTCGCTGCCGAACGAGAGCCGGGCGCCGGAGTCGAGCAGGGCGGCGATCTGGTACTGCCGCCCGCCTCGTTCCGGGCCGATCCTCGGGAGCGTCAGCTCGGTCATCAGGGGGTCCGGCTGGGCCCACAGCGGCTGGAGGTTGGCGATCACGCCGAGGGCGGCGAACCGGGCCAGGTCGGCGGGGTCGATCAGCTGGGCGTGGGCGATGACCGGACGGCGGTCGCGGGCGCCGTTGGCGCGGGTGGCGGCCTCGATCGCGTCCAGGGCGACCCGGACTCCGCCGTCGCCGATGGCGTGGAGGTGCGCGCGGAACCCGAGCGCGTCGACGGCGGTGACGGCCTCGGCCAGCTCCTGGGGCGCCCAGTTCGCGATGCCGTGCGAGTGCGGGCAGTCGGTGTAGGGCTCGAGGAGGGCGGCGGTGCCGGCCTCGATGACACCGTCGGCGAAGAACTTCACCGTCCGGGCGGTCAGCAGCCCGGGAGCGGAGCTCTCCACCTTCTCCCGGTCCGCCGCGAACCGCAGGACGCGCTCGCGCCAGCCGTCGGGTTGCAGGACGAAGGCGAGATCGGCGCGCAGGGGAAGCCCCGGCCCGGTGGTCGCGGCGGTGACCCAGACGTCGGCGTGGTGCGGTTCGACCCAGGCGTCCTGTACCCAGGTGACGCCGGCCGCGGCGAACCGGGCGGCGGCTTCGCGCAGCGCCGCCACCTGGGCCTCGTGGGAGGCCGTGGGAACGAGGGCGAGTACGGGACCGAGTGCTCCGAACTCGCGCAGGGTGCCCAGCGGCTCGGCGGATCCTTCCCGGCGCAGGATCTCCCCGCCCGCCGGGTCCGGGGTCGTGGCGGTGTAACCGGCCCGGCGCAGGGCCTCGCTGTTCACCCAGGCGGTGTGGTGGTCCATGGTGCGCAGGACAACGGGACGGTCGGGCACGGCGGCGTCCAGCCACCGGGCGTCGAACCGGCCGTCGGGGGCGAGCCACGGGTCGAAGCCGTCACCGGTGATCCATTCCGTCTCCGGGTGTGCGGCGGCCCAGCCCCGTACGACGTCGACGATCTCCTCGACGCTTCCACGGTCCCGGACCGGCACCCCGGCCAGACCCAGTCCGCCCATCACGGGGTGTACATGTCCGTCGCCGAACGCCGGCAGCAGGGCCCCGCCGGCCAGGTCGACGACGGTGGTACGCGGTCCCCGGGCGGCCGTCGCCTGTGCGCCGAGGCCGGTGATCCGGCCGCCGGTGACGGCGAGGGCGTCGTGGACGGGGGCGTCCGGGGCCCCGGTCCGGACGGTCCCTCCGGTGAAGACGATGTCGGCGTGCATGGCGTGTGGCGGTGCCTTTCCTTCGGCCGATCACCTAACTGAAAGGTGTTCGGTTTCCGGTAATGTAGGCGCCGTCCGGGCGACTGGGAAGAGTTTTACTGAATGCCATTCGGTAACGTCTGGGTTACGGCAAACGAAGACAATTTCTCCGAGGAGCCACCGTGGGACGGCCGCGCACACCCCTGCTGGACCGCCGGCGCATCGGTGCCGCTGCGCTGCGCCTGGCCGACGAGAAGGGCGCCTTCTCCATCCCGGCTCTGGCCAAAGCCCTGGGTGTCGCCCCGTCCGCGCTCTACCACCACGTCGCCGGCCGCGACGAGATCATCTCGCTGATGCGCGAGGAACTCGCCCTGACGACCGGAGACGACCAGGACTGGTCACAGCCCTGGGAGAAGGCTCTGGAGGGCTGGGCCCGCTCCTATCTCGCCGCCTTCGCCGCCCACCCCGGGGCGGTACCCCTGCTCGCCACCGCTCCGCTGGCCGAGCCGTTCATGCACGCGATGTACGAGAAGGTCGCGGAGCTGCTCCTGGGCGCGGGTTTCGCCACGCACGAGGTCATGCCACTGATCACCGCGCTGGAGAGCTTCGTTCTCGGCTCCGCCCTCGACCTGGTGGCGCCGCCCGTGATGGTCTCCGACGTCGCCCGCGACACGACTCCGCACCTCGGCGCCGTACTCGACGCGACCCCCGCCGACCGCAGCCGCGCCACCCTGGCCTTCGACCTCGGGCTGCGCGCCCTGCTCACCGGGTTCCGCGACCTGCTGCGCCAATGACGAGCGCCTCGGTGCGCCCGGGGGGTGGGCGGACCGAGGCGTGCTCGTCGGACCTCAGTGCTGGCTGCAGAAGTTGACCCAGCGGTGCGAGGAGATGTTGTTGTTGACGCTCGCCCCGAATCCCTCCAGGCCCTCGCCGTAGGTGAAGTGGTAGCGGTTGGTGGTGGTGTCCCTCCAGCGGTCGCCCTGGGAGATGCACGCGTGCGCGCCACCGCCGCCCGGAGCGGTGTACAGGTCGACCGCGTCGTTGCCGCCCTCGTAGCCGTTGTTCCAGATGTCGGAGGTCAGGTTGCGGCAGAGGCCCCAGTTGTCGGAGTTGCCCTCCCACTTGCACTCCCGGCCGCCGCCGTTCGGCTGGGTGAAGACGTGGAGGAAGCCGTCCGCGGAGACGAGTTGGGCGGACCGCGTCCCCTGGGATCCGGCGTCCAGCGCGTTGGCGCCGGCGAGCGGGGAGAAGAGGGTGGCGACGGCGGCGGCCGAGGCCGCGAGGGTGATGAGACGCTTGATGGACATGGCTATCCTCGGTTTCGTTTTGAGCGGGATGGTGCGACCACGGCTCGGGGCCGTGGAGGTCTGTGGGGGAGCGGGCCGCGCTCAGTCGCCGCGTGCGACGATCGCGCGGGCCCGGGGCAGCGCCTCGTGCTTGAGGCGTGCGAGATCGGCCGACTCCCTGGGGTGGCGGCGCCGCAACTCGTCGCGGTACTCGGTGTCCAGGGCCTTCGCCACGGACGACAGGCCGCTGGAGAGGGCGCAGCGCGCCTCCGCAGAGGCGAGCCGGACCTCCTTGGCACGCGGCCAGGGAGTTGACGGCTGGGTGGCGGCGGCACGGGTCTGCCCGGGGCCGGTGTAGGTGTACCCCTGGCCGCGCATGCAGCGCGCCCACGGTTCGACGGCCGCCTTGTAGCGCTTGTCGTTCATCACCAGGCCGATGCGCGTGTCGGCCAGGCTGTCGGCGACCCGGGTGGCCCGGAACCAGGCCTGGAGGTCGGAGTACAACTGCCGTTGGGCGGTGGACTGGCAGCCCTGGTCGCTGTGGGTGATCTCCATGCCGTTGGGCAGCCGGACCGAAAGCCCTTCCGGCCGCGCCCCGTTGATGGCGACCACCAGGACGGCCCTGGTCTTCGCCGGCTTGGAACGGAAGTACCGCTGGTTGGGGTTGCTCCGGGCCCTGGCGTCGTCGGCGAGCCGCAGGTCCGTGCCGTAGCCGTGGGCCTTCGCCCATGCCAAGTCGTCGACGACGTAGGGGAACCGGGTCGAGAGGTTCTCGGGATCGGGAGGCTCGACCCAGTACTCGTGTCCCTGCTTCTCCATGCACTCCTTGATGAGGAGCTGTTCGGCGAGTTGCAGCGTCTCGCGCGGCGTGCCCTCGACCCTGCGCGGGCCGGCGTCGGCCGCAGCGGGGGCCGACGCGGTGTCGCCCGCACAGCCGGTCGCCGTCGTGGCCAGCAGACCCGCGGTCAGCAGGGCCAAGGTCCAGCGGTGCATGGGTGCCTCCCGGGGCTCTCTCGAACGAACGTGTTGCTTTCGAGCCGTTGACGCGTCGTGGAGCGCGTCCGTATGCCCTCGGACCGGAGAATCTTTCGCTGTCCCCGGCGGTCATACGACGACGTCGTGAGAGCCGTCGTTCCTGCCGTGACCGGATCACCGACGAGTGACATGCAGAGTTCGTCGGTCCTCATGCAGGCGATTTGCAGAGCATTTGCAGCGAGGTCCGCGACGCTCTCCACGTGACACAGGCCGACCGAGGGGGACCACCGTGAACACCGCGGGCTGTCCCGGCCCGTCGTCGGATTCCCGCTCCAGACCCGTGCCGCTCCCCCCACGGGGGTGGGGAGCGGCACGTCTGTCCACCACCGCCGTCTCCGGTCCGTCCGGTGACGTCACCCACCAGAAGGAAGAGTTACTTGAAGATCAGCGATACGCGTCGCCGGACCAGCGCCGCGTTCCTGGGGGCCTCGGTCCTCGCCCTGTCCGCGTTCCTCTCCGCTCCGGCCCACGCGGCGCCGGCCGCCACCTGCGGTGTCCTCGCTCAGGGTGCCTCCGCCACCGCGCAGGCCGCCGTGAACGCCGCCTGTTCGCAGATCGGCGTCTGGTACAGCTGGGGCGGCGGGCACGGAGCCACGCCGGGCGCCAGTTACGGCTTCTACGACGGCTCGGACCCCGACAGCCTCCACGACGGCGAGCGCAAGGGCTTCGACTGCTCCGGCCTGGTGCGCTACGCGTACGCGCAGGCCACCGGCAAGGACCTGCTCAACGGCACGGCCGACGACCAGTTCCACAGCTCACAGGCCTCGGCCCGCTTCTCCGCCGCGCAGGGCAGCGCCCCCCTGCTGCCGGGCGATCTGATGTTCTGGGGCAAGGGGCACGTCCATCACGTCGCCATCTACCTGGGCGGCGGGCAGATGGTCGAGGCGTTCGAATCGGGCACCCACATCCGGGTCGCGCCCGTGCGTACCGGCGGCGACTACGCGGGCGCGATCCGGATCAACGGGTCGGGCACCCCCATCCCACCGCCCGCGAACGGCGGTACGACCTTCGAGACGTGGGGCACGGGAGTACGGACCCACCGCACGCCGAGTGTGAACGGTGCGGTGGTGGACACCTTCGCCGGACCGACCCAGGTGTCCGTCCAGTGCCAGCAGCACGCGGAGAGCGTCACCGCCGAGGGCTACACCAACGACATCTGGTCCAAGCTGGCCGACGGTTCCTGGTTGACGAACATCTACATCAAGGGCCCGGCGTCGCTGCCCGGCATTCCGGACTGCGGCGGCAGCAGCACCCCGCCGCCGGCGAACGGCAGCAAGCCGTTCCAGACCTGGGGGACCGGGGTCCGTACGCACAGTGAGCCGAACGTCAACGCCGGTGTGGTCGACTACTTCGCGCAGCCGACCACGGTCAACGTGGTCTGCCAGGCGCACGCCCAGGAAGTGACGGCCGACGGCTACACCAATGACGCCTGGTCCAAGCTGACGAACGGTTCCTGGATGACGAACATCTACATCAAGGGAGAGGCCTGGCTCCCCGGCGTACCGACCTGCTGACACCGGGGCATGCCGTCGCGGGCTGCCGGAGGGGCTGGCTCCGGCGGTCTCGGGCGACGGTGGGCGACAACGACCGCCCGGAGCCACCGAGCCACCGAGCCACCGAGCCGGCGATGGCGGTGCCGACGGGAGTCGTGCCCGACCGGCCGAACGACGAGTCGCGGAGCGCCCGATGACCGGACCTCCGTCGTGCCGCGTCGGCCACGGGGTGCACCACAGCCTGCCTGCGGCAGCGGCAGCGGTGAGAGGTCTGCGCCGGAAACTCCTGGGGGCGCGGGCCGCGGTCGCCGAGCGGCCCATTCATCCTCGGCGACCGGACACTCACCCCGTCGCGAGGGAGATCTCGGTCGACTTGATCAGGGCGACGACCGGCGAACCGGCCGTCAGGCCCAGGTCGTTCACGGCGTCCGTGGTGATCGCGGCCGTGAGTGAGCCGCCCGCGACGGTGACCTTGACGGACGCCATGGCGACGCCCGTGGTGAGGTCGGCGACCGTACCGGGGAGCTGATTGCGGATGGAGACGCCCTCGACCGCGGCCGTGGCGAGGGAGACCTCCGTCGACTTGACCAGGGCGCGCACGGCCGTGCCCGCGGTCAGGCCGAGATCCCTGACGGAGTCCCGGGTGATCGCGGCGGTGATCTCCTGGCCACCGTCGAGGCGGACCTTGACGGTGGCCATGACCTCTCCGGTGGTGACGGCGATGACGGTGCCGGGGATCTGGTTGCGGATGCTCAGACTCATGGCGGTACGCCTCACAGGGGAGAAGGTGCGGAATATGTGCTTTTGGGCGGTGTGAGGCTCACGCTAACCGGGCCGGGGGTCGGGTCCCGGTCAGGCCGGGTACGCGTGGGTCTGTGTCGCCTTGACGGTCGCCCAGACCTCGGCACCCGGACGCAGATCGAGTTCGGCCGCGGCGATGGTGGTGAGGTCGGCGGCGAGGGGGAGTTCGCCGGTGAGGTTCGCACGGATCTGGTCGCCGTGGGTCTCCAGGCCGGCCACCTCGCAGCGCCACAGGTTACGGGCGCTGGACCCGGTCGGCCGGTGGCGGTACAGGGTCACGGCGCCGGGCGGGAAGGCGACGAAGACCGGGCCGGTGAGCTCCTCGGTGGTGGTGATCGCCGGCCCGGTGTCCAGTGTGACGGTGTGGCCCTGCGCCTGGCCCGGGTAGAGGTTGAGGCCGACGAGTCGGGCGATGTAGTCGGTGCGCGGCCGGCGCGCGATGTCCTGCGGCGGCCCCTCCTGTACGACCCGGCCGTGTTCGACGACCACCAGCCGGTCCGCGAGCACCATCGCGTCCAGCGGATCGTGCGTGACCAGGACCGCCACGGCCTCGAAGTCGGCCAGGTGGTGCCGGAGTTGGGCGCGGACTTCGAGGCGCGTTCGGGCGTCCAGCGCGGCCAGCGGTTCGTCGAGGAGCAGCAGTCGGGGCCGGGTCGCCAGGGCGCGGGCGAGGGCGACGCGCTGGGCCTGGCCGCCGGAGAGCCTGCGCGGCTTGGCGCCGGCCTGGTCGGTGAGCCCCATCCGCTCCAGCCACTCGGCGGCCGTCGCTCGGGCCTCCGCCTTGCTCGCCCCCCGGCAGCGCGGACCGAAGGCGACGTTGTCGAGGGCGGTGAGATGGGGAAAGAGCAGGTAGTCCTGGAAGACGACGCCGACCGGCCGGGACTCGGGCGGCGTACGCTCCAACTCCACCCCGTCCAGCCGTAGATGGCCGTCGTCGAGCGGGGTGAGCCCCGCCAGGGCGCGCAGCGCGGTGGTCTTGCCGGCGCCGTTGGGCCCGAGCAGCGCCACGACATCGCCGGGCGCAGCGGTCAGCTTGACGTCGAGCCGGAAGGAGCCCCGGTCGACGACGACGTGGGCATCGAGCCCCCCGTCGGACGCGTTGTCCGAACCGGGGGCGAGGCGGGACTTCGTTTCGTCCATGAAGGTCATGACGGGGTCATCCAACGGTCGCGCAGCCCGGCCAGGACCGCGATCGAGACGGCGAGCAGGACCAGGCTCAGGGCGATGGCGGCGGCCGGGTCGCTCTGCAGGGCCAGATAGACCGCCAGCGGCATCGTCTGCGTACGGCCCGGAAAGTTGCCCGCGAAGGTGATCGTCGCCCCGAACTCGCCCAGCGCCCGCGCCCAGGCCAGGACCGCGCCGGCCGCGACCCCGGGGGCGATGAGCGGCAGGGTGACCCGGCGGAACGCGGTGAAGCGGGAGGCGCCCAGCGTCGTGGCGGCCTCCTCGTAGCGCGGATCGGCGGCCCGGAGTGTGCCCTCGACACTGATGACCAGGAACGGCATCGCGACGAACGCCTCCGCGACCACCACGCCCGCCGTGGTGAACGGCAGCGTGATTCCGAACCACGAGTCCAGCCACTGCCCGACGACCCCGTTGCGCCCGAGGGCGAGCAGCAGCGCCACACCCCCGACGACCGGCGGCAGCACCAGCGGCAGCGTCACCAGCGCCCGTACGAGACCGCGGCCGCGGAACTCGGTGCGGGCCAGCAGCCAGGCGAGCGGGACGCCCAGCACCACACTCACCACCGTCGCCGCGGTGGCGCAGAACAGGGACAGTCGCAGAGCCTGCCACACCTCGGGGCTGGTCAGTTGGTCGGGCAGCGTGCGCCAGGGAGTCCGTACCAGCAACGCGATCAGCGGCAGGAGAAGGAACGCCAGACCCGCGAGCGCGGGAACAAGGAGCGGAACCGGCACGGCCGACCGACGGCCCCGGGCCCGGCCCTTGCCCGGGCCCCGGTCCCTGGACCCGCCTCGGACACGCCCGCGCCGCGGTCCGCCACCGGTCAGGGTGTCGGCCGCGGCGCGGGCGTCGTCGGGTCCGGTCACGGCTTGAGGAATCCCGCGCCGGTCAGAACCTGCTGGCCCGCGGCGGACCGGACCAGCTCGATGAAGGCCTTCGCGGTGTCCGCGTGCGGCGCGTCCTTGAGCAGGACGATCGGATAGTCGTTGACGGCCTGGGCCGACTCGGGGAACTCCACACCCTCCACTTTGTCACCTGCCGCGTTGACATCGGTCCTGTAGACGACGGAGGCGTCGGCCTCCTTCAGCTCGACCTTCGTCAAAGCGCTCTTGACGTCCTGCTCGTACGACACCGGCGTGAGCTTCAGGCCGCTTGCGTCGAGGGCCTTCTGGGCGGCGGCACCGCACGGCACCTCCTTGTCGCAGAGGACAACCTTCAAGCCGGACTTGGTGAGGTCCTTGAGAGAGGCGATCTTGTCGGGGTTGCCCGGCAGGGTGGCGATCTCCAGCTGGTTGCGGACGAAGGTGACCGGGGTCCCGTCGGCGTCCTTCGCGTCGGTGACGATCTTCATCGTCTTGGGGCTGGCGGAGGCGAACACATCGGCCGGGGCGCCGCCGGTGATGCTCGCGGCGAGGGAGTCGCTGCCGCCGAAGCTGAAGGTGACCTTCGTGCCGGGGTACTTCTTCTCGAACGTCTTGCCCAGCGTCGTGAAGCTCTCCTTGAGAGACGCGGCGGCGAACACGGTCACCGCGCCGGACAGCTTCGGCACGGAGGACCCCGACGCGGGGGAGCCCGGCTTCGCCGACGAGTCGTCGGAGGAGGAGCAGGCGCTCACCGCCAGCAGCGCGGCGACGCTCACGCCGGCCACCTGCAGGGTCCGGCGGGTCCGGCGAGCGGAACGGGTCATCACGGGGCTACTCCCTCTGCTTCTCACGGACAGGCACGCACCGATACTACTGCCGCAAATGCGAGGTGTAGGAATCCTGTGGCATCGCATGATCCAGGAACATTCAGAAATCACCTGGCATGTGCGGTCGGTAACGCGAAGGTCTCCCGTCGCCCTCCTCCTTGTTCGGTCGGTTCAAGCTCTGTTCAACACACCTTGCGTACTCCCGACTTTCACACCAGCGTCATCAGGCACTTCCCTGTCGTTTGGTGCTCTTGCAACACTCCAACCGCGCGTATTCCCCAGGACGAGAGGTCACCCCGTCATGTCCGAAGTCAATCGGCGCCGCTTCCTCCAACTCGCGGGCGCGACCACGGCGTTCACCGCTCTCTCCAGCAGCATCGAGCGCGCCGCCGCCCTCCCCGCGCACCACCGCACCGGGACGATCGAGGATGTCGAGCACATCGTCGTCCTGATGCAGGAGAACCGGTCCTTCGACCACTACTTCGGTTCGCTGCGCGGTGTCCGGGGCTTCGGGGACCCGCATCCGGTCAGCCAGGGGAACGGCAAGTCGGTGTGGCACCAGTCGGACGGCACCAAGGACGTGCTGCCCTTCCGGCCGGACGCCGACGACCTGGGGCTGGCCTTCATCCAGGACCTCCCGCACGGCTGGAGCGACGGCCACGTCGCCTTCAACAACGGCAAGTACGACAAGTGGATCCAGGCCAAGTCGTCGACGACCATGGCCTATCTCAACCGCCAGGACATCCCGTTCCACTACGCGCTGGCCGACTCCTTCACCATCTGCGACGCGTACCACTGCTCGTTCATCGGCTCCACCGACCCGAACCGGTACTACATGTGGACGGGCTACACGGGCAACGACGAGCTGGGCGGCGGCCCCGTCCTCGGCAACGACGAGGAGGGGTACGGCTGGACGACGTACCCGGAACGCCTCGAGAAGGCGGGCGTGTCCTGGAAGATCTACCAGGACGTCGGCGACGGGCTCGACGCGGCCGGCTCCTGGGGCTGGATCCAGGACGCCTACCGGGGCAACTACGGCGACAACTCGCTCCTCTACTTCAACCAGTACCGCGACGCCAAGCCCGGCGACCCCCTCTACGACAAGGCCCGCACCGGCACCGACGCCCGCAAGGGCGAGGGCTTCTTCGACCAGCTCAAGGCGGACGTGGCAGGGGGCAAGCTGCCGCAGGTCTCCTGGATCGTCGCCCCCGAGGCATTCACCGAGCACCCCAACTGGCCCGCGAACTACGGCGCCTGGTACATCTCCCAGGTCCTGGACGCGCTCACCTCCGACCCCGAGGTGTGGGCGAAGACGGCCCTGTTCATCACGTACGACGAGAACGACGGGTTCTTCGACCACCTCGTGCCGCCGTTCCCGCCGCAGTCGGCCGCGCAGGGCAAGTCGACCGTCGACGTCGGCCCGGACCTCTTCAAGGGCGACAGCAGCCACGCGGCCGGCACCTACGGTCTCGGGCAGCGGGTGCCGATGCTGGTCGTCTCGCCCTGGAGCAAGGGCGGGTTCGTCTGCTCGGAGACACTCGACCACACCTCGATCATCCGGTTCATGGAGAGCCGGTTCGGCGTGCACGAGCCCAACATCTCGCCCTGGCGGCGCGCGGTCTGCGGCGATCTGACGGCCGCCTTCGACTTCTCCCGCAAGGACACCAGGCCGGTCGCCCTCCCCGACACCGACGGCTACGCGCCGCCGGACAGGGACCGCCACCCCGACTACGTCCCGGTCCCGCCCGCCCACCCGGTCCTGCCCCGGCAGGAGCGCGGCCTGCGTCCGGCCCGCCCGCTCAAGTACGCGCCCCACGTGGACGGTTCGGCCGACCTCGCGGCCGGGAAGTTCACGCTCTCCTTCGCCTCCGGCGCCCACGCCGGCGCCGCGTTCCTGGTCACCTCCGGCAACCGCACCGACGGCCCGTGGGCGTACACCACCGAAGCCGGCAAGAACGTCTCCGACACCTGGAACTCGGCGTACTCGAAGGACGCCCACGACCTGACGGTGCACGGCCCGAACGGCTTCCTGCGCGTCTTCAAGGGGCGCGGCAAGGGCGCCGCCGGACCCGAGGTGACCGCACGCCACACCGGCGACGACCTCGAGCTGACCCTCACCAACAAGAGCTCCAAGACTGTGGAGTTGAAGCTGAGCAGCGGGTACGGGGGACACCCGCGCACGATCTCGGTACGGGCCGGCGCGACCGTGCGGCACCGGGTGGACCTGGGGGCGAGCAGGCGGTGGTACGACCTGACCGTCACCTCGGTGTCGGACGCGTCCTTCCTGCGCCGGTTCGCCGGGCACGTGGAGAACGGCCGGGCGGGTGTGAGCGATCCGGCGATCGTGACCTGCTGAGAGTCCGCACACGGGGGGGCGGGTGGAGCCGGGGACGCTTTGACCGGGACATGGTTGTCACGCAGCCACGCCACGGTAGTGTGCCCCGGTGACCACGCAATCGAACATACCTGCAGGTTGGTACGCGGATCCGAATGGAGCGCCGCAGACGCTCCGATACTGGGACGGTTCCCGGTGGACCGAGCACACCAACAGCGACCAGCAGCAGGCGCAGCAGGCCCCGGCCCAGCAGCAGCCGCAGGCGGCTCCGGCGCAGCCCGCGCAGCCGGCCCAGCAGGGATTCGGCGGGCCCCAGAAGGGGTTCGGGCCGACGCAGCCGGCCGCCGCCGGTGACCCGCGTGTGCAGCGGCAGGTGCAGCAGCAGGCCGGGGTCGCGGCGGGTGGGGCCGGGGGCGGCACGTTGTTCAGCGAGCCGGTGCTGGTGGTGAACCAGAAGGCCAAGCTGATCGAGCTGACCAACGAGTACAAGGTCATGGACCAGCACGGCCGGGACCTCGGCTCGGTCGTCCAGGTCGGCCAGAGCGTGCTGAAGAAGATCCTGCGCTTCGTCTCCAGCCTCGACCAGTTCATGACGCACAAGCTGGAGATCCGGGACGCCCACGGGCAGCCGGTGCTGTTGCTGACGCGCCCCCGCAAGTTCCTGAAGTCCCGGGTGATCGTGCAGCGTCCGGACGGTTCGCCGGTCGGTGAGATCGTCCAGCAGAACATGATCGGGAAGATCAACTTCGCGATCAACGCGGGTGGTCAGCAGGTCGGCGCGATCAAGGCGGAGAACTGGCGGGCCTGGAACTTCGCGATCGTCGACCACGCGGAGAACGAGGTCGCCCGCATCACCAAGACCTGGGAAGGTCTGGCGAAGACGATGTTCACCACCTCGGACAACTACGTCCTGCAGATCCACTACCAGCTGCCCGAGCCTCTGCTGAGCCTCGTGGTGGCGACGGCGCTGACCGTCGACACGGCGCTGAAGCAGGATTCACGGGGTCTGGGCTGACGGGTCGGTTCACAGCCGTCGAGTCGGTTCACAGCGACGCTTCGGTTCACAGAGCGCGACCGAGGCCCCTGTTCACGGGTGTGTTCACAGGGGCCGGTCGGTTCACAGCGAGGTGAGATGCCCCGGCTCCGCAGGCCGCCGGGGCAGCAACGACGGTTCGACGGGCGCCGAACGGGCCTCCAGCGCCAGGACCGACGCCACCGGATGCTCCTCGTCGTCCAGCACCGAAGCGCCGGTTGAGGCGCCGGCCGAAGCCGGGGACGGAATCACGACGCGCTCCGGAGCCACCGGGACGGAAGCCGGAACCGGCTCCGGCGTCGACCGCGACAGCGCCACCACACCCCACCCCGCGAGCCCCGCGCCCGCCAGCGCCAGCAGCAGACCCGCGGCGGCGCCCTGGAGCCGCTCGCCGAGCAGCGCCAGGCCGATCACCGCCGCGGAGACCGGGTTCGCCAGCGTCACCAGGGCCAGCGGACCGCCGAGGCCACCCCGGTAGGCGGTCTGGGACAGGATCAGCCCGCCGGCCGCGAACGCCGCGACCAGCAGCGCCACCCCGATCACCTGCCAGCCGGGGAGCGAGTCCGAGCCGGCCGTCGCCGCGACCGTGACGGTCTGGGTGAGCGCCGAGGCCACCCCGGACGCGATGCCCGACGCGCTCGCGTGCCGCAGTCCGGGCCGGGCGCCGGGCCGGGCCAGCACCCCGATCACCAGCATCGTCGTACCCGCGACCGCGAGGGCCTGCGGGAGACTCAACACGTCCTCGGGCGCCGGACCGGACGCCGTGACCAGGATCGCCGCCAGGCCGAGCAGCGTCAGTGCGGTACCGCGCCACTCCACCACGCTGACCCGCCGGCCGGCGACCCGCGCGCCCAACGGCACCGCGGCGACCAGGGTGAGTGCGCCCAGCGGCTGCACCACCGTGAGCGGACCGTACTTGAGGGCGACCACGTGCAGCAGCGCGCCCGCCGCGTTGAGCAGCACCGAGCCCCACCAGGCGCCGGTCGAGATCAGCCGGCGCAGCCCCGCCCCGGCGTTGCGGGAGGCGAGCCGTTCCTGCGCGACAGCCGCGGAGGCGTAGGCGACGGCGGAGAAGAGGGAGAGGACGACGGCGGCGAGTGTGGCGGCGTTCATCGGCCCGCTCCCACGAGGACGGGCTCTTCGGCCGGGACGAGCGGGCTGCCCTGGCGTGCGGTCGACTCGGTGCGGTGCGGCAGGTGGACGACCGCGAGAGCGATACCCAGCAGCGCGGAGGCCACGAGCGCGTCGAGCCAGTAGTGGTTCGCCGTACCGACGATCACCAGCAGCGTCACCAGTGGATGCAGCAGCCACAGCCAGCGCCAGCGGGAGCGGGTCGCGACGATCAGGCCGATCGCCACCATCAGGGCCCACCCGAAGTGCAGTGAGGGCATCGCCGCGAACTGGTTGGACAGGGTGTCCGCCTCGGGCGAGGCGCCGTAGACCGTCGGTCCGAACACCTGGCCGGTGTCGATGAGGCCGGCCTCGCCCAGCAGTCGCGGCGGGGCGAGGGGGAAGGTGAGATGGATCACCAGGGCCGCTCCGGTGACCAGGGCGAGGACCCGGCGGGCCCAGACGTAGTGCGTGGGGCGCCGGAGGTAGAGCCAGACCAGGAAAGCGACGGTGGCGGGGAAGTGCACGGTCGCGTAGTAGGTGTTCGCGAGATGGATCGCGGTGTCGCTGTGCACCAGCGCCGACTGGACGGCGCCCTCGCCGGGGAGGTGCAGAGCGCGCTCCCAGTCCCAGACGCGGTCCGCGTTGTGGAAGGCCTCGGCGGTGTGCCCGGTCGCCAACTGCCGGCCGAGTTTGTAGACGAGGAACAGTCCCGCGACCAGCAGGAGTTCACGGACGAGCGGCGGCCGTCGTATACCGGCGGGCTCCGTCTCGGCGGCCTCGGTGCGGGCTTCCATCTCCCGACCCCTTCGGTAGTGCTTATGGGCGTGAACTCGTCTCCAGGGGCGGTCCGCTCATCGATACGTTGGTGTACCGATACGGGAGTGTACCGAAACGGATCCGTTCCGGTACACTCCCGTATCGATGGACTTACGACACACTGAAATCGGGAATAAGCCACCGGGCTGCCCGACACGAACGGCAGGACCGGCCAGGAAGAGGAGCACGGACATGACGTCGCAGGCCGTGGAGGGACCGCCGGAACCGGGCGTCGCCTCGCGCCGCTCCAAGATCACGCCGGAGCGTGAGCAGGAGTACTTCGACGCGGTGCTCCGCCAGATCCGCGAGTGCGGATACGAGGCGCTGACCATGGAGGGCGTCGCCGCCAGCGCACGCTGCAGCAAGTCGACGCTCTACCGGCAGTGGAAGACGAAACCGCAGTTCGTGGCCGCCGCGCTGCGCGCCAACCGGTGCGCCCGCTTCGCCGACGTCGACACGGGGACCCTCGCCGGGGACCTGCGCGCGGCGGCGCGGGCGGCGGGCGAGTGGTCGGGACACGACACCCAGCTGATGCAGGCCCTCGGACATGCCGTCATGCAGGACCCCGATCTCCGGGAGGCGCTGCGCGAGGCGCTCGTCGAACCCGAGGTGTGCGCGTTCGGCGAGATGATCCGCCGCGCGGTCGAGCGGGGCGAGGTGCCGGCCGACCATCCGGCGCTCAAGTACGTGCCGGCGCAGATGATGGGCGTCCTGCGCGTGCGCCCGATGCTGGAGGGACGATACGCCGACCCGGACTACCTCGTCGGATTCGTGGACGCCGCGGTGCTGCCCGCACTCGGCGTCACCTGAGACGCAGGCCGCCGTCCGTGGCATCCACCGGACGGTGACCTGTCCGCGCCGACCCGTGGGGACGGGGGCGGCGCGCACCCCCCGGCCGGGTGGGGTTCCTCTTGAGCGGAGAGGCGCTCCACCCGGCCGATCCACTGCCGGGGGACCGGCCGCGGATCAGACGTCCTGCCCGCTGCCGCCCACCGACGAGACCTTGATGCCCGCCGTTATCTGGTCGATCAGCGACTCCTTCTGGTCGGCGTCGATGCCGAAGCGGACGACGACGATCTGGCGGGGGTTCGACGGCGCCGGGAAGGCCAGCGACTCGACGATGCCGTCCGCTCCCTTGCTCGTGACCGCCTTCCAGCGGACCAGATAGCCCTTCTGCCCGGCCACGGTGACCGCCTTGGTGGCCAGTACGTCGTGCGAGGTGATCTTCCCGTAGGTCGTACCGCCGTACGACTCCTCGGCGTTGGCCTCGATGTCCGCCTTGGCGACCGCCTCGGCCGTGCTGCCCGGGGTGCCCAGCGCCAGCGCGGGCGCCGAGTACGCCCCGCCCTTCGTGCACGTCTTCGTCGTGTCGCCCGGGCACTTGTACGAGCTGTCGGAGGTCACCTGCCCGCCCACGGTGATCGACTGGCCGTACCAGCCGTCGGGGATCGGGATGCTGATCCCGTTGGTCGAGTCGGGCACCGAACCGCTGTCGATCCTCGGACTCTCCGAGGGCTCCGTCCGCTGCGGATCCGGCGTCCGCCCGCCCGGCCCGCCCCCGGTGCCGCCGTCGGGACCGCCCTGGCCGCCGCCGTTCTGGCCGCCGTTTCCGCCCTGCCCGCCCGGCACCTGTGAGCTCACATTGCTGCCGCCGTCGTCCTTGGTCAGCGCGTACACGCCGCCGCCTATGCCGGCGAGGACGGCTATCGCCACCGCGACGGCTATGCCCGTGCGAAGCCCGCGCCGGGTGCCCGTCGGCGGGTGGTCCGGATACGCCGGATACCCGCCGGTGGCCAGCACCGGTGGACCCCAGGCGGCGGCCGAGCCCTCGGGGCGCGTCTGTTCCGTCCATGCCTTGCCGTCCCACCAGCGCTCGGTGGCGGGGCCGTCACTTGTCTGCCCGGGGTCGGGATACCAGCCGGGTGGAGTCTCCTGCGTCATGCCCCCACCGTATGAGGCTCGTGTGAAAGGTGGATGAGAGGACTGCCCTTTCCGCCGGGAACGGCGTGGAAAGGCGGTCCGAGATGCCGAGATAACGGGATACGAGCCGTCGGAACACCGCCACCGATGACTGGCGACGACTCTCGCCACGGCAGCCGGCGAGCCCGTCGCGTCGCGCTGTCGCCCACCCTGTCGCTCGTCCCGGCGGAGTCTGCGCGGACCCCCCTCCACGGCGACAGCCGGACGGCTACTCTCAGGTTCTGTACGTCGTTCAGGCGACTTGGGGAGGTAGCGGGATGACGGAGGAACGGCCCGGGACGGCCGGCTCTGCCGCCCTGTGGGAGCGTGAGACACAGGTCGCCGCCGTCGAACAGGCGATCGACGCGTTGTGTGTCGACAACTCCTCCTCGGGCAGTCTGCTGCTCTTCATCGGTGAGGCGGGCCTCGGCAAGACCGCGCTGATGGCCCACACCCGGCGCGTCGCCGAACGGCGCAACTGCACGGTGTGGTCGGTGCGCGGTGGCGAGACCCTCAGGTCCGTCCCCTTCAACGTCGTACGGCAGTTACTGCAACCCGCCCTGCTGTCGCTGATGCCGGAGGAGGCCCGCGAGTACCTGGGCGACTGGTACGACATCGCGGGCCCCGCCCTCGGCATCACCGAACCCGGTGAGCGCCAGGCCGACCCGCAGGGCGTGTGCGACGGCCTGGTGGCGGCCGTGCGACGGCTCGCCAAGCGCGACTGGCCGCTCGTCCTGCTCATCGACGACGCCCACTGGGCCGACCAGGAGACCCTGCGCTGGCTGGCCGCGTTCGCCGAGCGGCTCGACGACCTGTCCGTCCTGGTCGTCGTCGCGCACCGGCCCGACGAGGCCACCGGCGCCCGCGCCGAGTACCTCGAGGCGATCGCCGGGACGGCCGCTCCCGTCGACGCGCTCGACGCCCTGACTCCGGCGGCCTCCGCCGGTCTCACCCGCGCCACCCTCGGCCCGCACGCCGACGCCCCGTTCTGCCGCGAGGTGTGGGCCGTCACCGGCGGCAACCCGTACGAGACCGTCGAACTCCTGGTCAAGGTCCAGGGCGCCGGACTCGCCCCGGTCGAGGCCTCCTGCGGCGAACTGCGCGCACTGAACCACTCGGCGCGCGGCGGCGGCCTCGTCGCCCGCCTTCAGGAACTGGGCGTCGCGGCCACCCGCTTCGCCCAGGCGGCGGCCATTCTCGGTACGGGCATCACCGTGGACCTCGTGGCACGGCTGGCCACCCTCGGCCCCAACGAGGCCTACCGCTGCGCCAACCTCCTCTGCGCCGAACGCATCCTCACCGAACCGGATCTGACGTCCGGTCAGGCGACCGACAGCGAGCTGGAGTTCGTCCACCCGCTGATCGCCACAGCCGTCTACGACTCCATTCCGGACGGCATGCGCACCGCCATGCACGGCATCGCGGCCCAGGTCGTCACCGAGTCCGGGCTCGGCGCCGCCGCGGCCTCCCACCACCTCCTCCATGTGTATCCGGACGACGACGAGGAACTCGTCGACCAGCTGCGCGAGGCCGCCCGCGAGCACCAGGCGGTCGGCGCGCCGGACGCGGCCCGCCGCTGTCTGGAGCGCGCCCTGCTGGAACCGCCCCGCCCCGAGAGCCATGCCCATGTGCTCTACGAACTGGGCTGCGCCACCCTCCTCACCGCGCCCGCCACCACCATCGGCCACCTCCAGACGGCGCTCGCGATGCCCGGCCTCGAGGGCGGCAAGCGTGTCGACGCGGTCGTCAGGCTCTCCCAGGCCCTGCTGCACAACGACCAGTTGGAGGCGGCCATCCGCACGGTCGAGACGGAGGCCGCCCGGCACGAACCGGGCCCGTACCGGATGCGGCTGCAGGCCGTGCACTTCATGTGGGAGGGCATCTACGGAGGCGACGTGCCCGTGCCGGGCCGCTCCGAGCGCCTCGCCGACCTCGCCCGCCCCTGCACGGGCCGGGACAACTCCGAGCGCGCGTTGCTCATCCTGCGCGGCTTCGACGCCATGACCCACGGCGAGAACGCCGAGGAGGTCGTGGAGGTGTGCGACCGGGCTCTCGTCAACGGCCGCCTCGCACCCGGACTCGGCTGGACCGACCCCGAGTGGGGCCTCGAGCTGCTGATGATGCTGGCCTGCGCGTATGTGTACACCGACCGCCTCGACCGCGCCGAGTCCCTCTTCATGGACGCCCTGCGCGCCTACGAGACGGCGGGCTGGAGCGGCGGCCACCTCTCCCTCGCCCATGCCTACGTCGGTCTGGGCCACCGCAGGCGGGGACGCCTCAGAGAGGCCGAGACGTCGTTGCGCGAGTCCCTGCGGCTCGCCGAACGAGTCGGGCGCGGCCTGCCCCTGTACTGGTCGGCGATCTGCAACCTCGTCGACACGCTCCTCGCCCGCGGCCATGTGGAGGAGGCCTGGTCGGTCGCCGAGCAGTACGGCTTCGCCCCGCCCTACCCGTCCACCATCGTGCTGCCCGAACCCCGCGCCGTACGCGGCAGACTGCTCATCGCGGTCGGCCGCACCAAGGAGGGCATCAACGAACTGGAGGCCGCGGAGAAGGCGGCGACCGCGCGGGGCTTCCACAACCCGGTGCTCGCCACCTGGGCCGTCGACCTCGCCCGCGCCCTGGCCACGGAGGACCCGCTGCGCGCCGCGGTGCTGGCCACCGACGCCCGCCGGCACGCCGAGCGCTTCGGCACGGACACCGCCATCGGCGAGGCCCTTCGCTGCGCCGCGTCCCTGGAGACGGGCCAGCGCGCGGTACGCCTGGCGGCCCAGGCGGTCGCCTACCTGGAGGCGTCACCCTGCCAGTACGAACACGCGGCGGCCCGCGTCGAGTACGGCATCGCCGCCCGCTCCGTCGCCGAGATCCAGCGCGGTCTGACGCTGGCCAAGTCGTGCGGTGCGGACGGCCTGGTCGCCCAGGCGCGGGAGGTCCTGGACAACGGCCGCGGACTGCGCTGACCCACGGGGCGCCCGGCAGAGGCGGTCAGACCCGGAGCAACTCCTCCGTGACCCTCTCCAGGCGCCCTCGCACTCCCTCGTCGTACGTGTCCTCGTGCGCCCGCGACGGGCTCGTACCGTCGAAATAGCGTCCGCTGCCCGACTCCCGGGTCACCAGCGCCAGAACGGCCTCGGCGCCGTCGGCGACACTCGACCAGGGGGTGACCCCGGCCTCGCGGACCATGGTGGTGTCCATGTAGGTCGCGGGGTGCAGCACGTTGACGGAGATGTCCGACGGCGCCAACTCCTCGGCCAGGGTGAAGGTGTGGGCGGCGAGCGCGAACTTGCTCCGGACGTACGCGGTCGTTCCGCTGTAGCCGCGGGTGAGTTCGGGATCGTCGAAGTCCAGCGGCGCCTGGCCGGCCGAACCGACGTTCACGATCCGCGCGGGCGCGCCCGCACGCAGCACCGGCAGCAGCGCGCGGGTGAGGACGACGGGCGCGAGATAGTTCACCGCGAGCCGCAACTCGTGCCCGTCGACGCTCAGTTCACGGCCCGCACCGCGTGGACCGGCGCCGACCCCCGCGTTGTTGACGAGCACGTCGAGACTCGCGTGCGCGGCGGACACCCGGGCGCCCAGCTCCCGTGCGGCGGCCAGCGAGGCCAGGTCCGCCACGAACCCCTCGGCCGCGCCCTCGGCCCGTAGCTCGGTGACAAGCCGCTCGGTGCGCACGGGGTCGCGCCCATGGGCGAGAACGGTGTGACCCGCGCGGACCAGCTCGAAGGCGACGTACCGGCCGAGCCCCGAAGTGGCGCCGGTGATCAGGACAGTGGACATACCCCCAGCGTAGGCACGGGACGCGGCCACGCACGAGATGCTGCTGGGCCTACGACCAGCGGGGTCACCCTTGCGCGCCGTCCTCTGCCGCGCTGTCTTCTTCCGCCAGTACGCGCTGCGCCGCCGCGAACGCCGAGTTGGCCGCGGGAACCCCGCAGTACACGGCCGTCTGGAGCAGCACCGCGCCGATCTCCTCGGGGGTGAGCCCGTTGCGGCGGGCCGCGCGGACGTGCATCGCCAGCTCGTCGTAGTGGCCGTGCGCGACCAGGGCAGTGAGCGTGATCATGCTGCGCTCGCGCCGGGTGAGCGTCGGGTCGGTCCAGATCTCGCCCCACGCGTAGCGCGAGATGAAGTCCTGGAAGCGGGCCGTGAAGGGCGTCTGCCGCTCCTGCGCCCGGTCCACGTGCGCGTCGCCGAGGACCTGCCGACGCACCTCCATGCCCCGCCGGGGCGCCGCTCCGAAGTGCGGGCGCAGCGCGGCCAGTACGGCCTCCGGGCACTGCGCGACCGCCAGATGCGAGGCGCCCGGCAGTTCGACGAGGGTGGCACCCGGCACGGCGTCCGCGATCTCCCGCAGATGGGCCGGGGGAGTGGCCGGATCCTGCCGCCCGGCGACGAGCAGGGTGGGCACGTCGATCTCGGCCAGCCGGTCGCGCAGGTCGAAGGCGCCGAGCGCGTCGCAGCAGGCGGCGTACGCCTCCGGATCGGCGTTCCGGTGGTCGGCGACCAGCTCCGGCACCGTGAACCCGGGCGTGAACCAGCGTGCGTCGGCGCTCTTCGCGAGCTCCGCCAGCCCCTCGCTCCGTACCAGGGCGGCCCGTTCCTCCCACGGCTTGCTGCCGTTGAAGTGGGCCGAGGAGCACAGGACGGCCAGCGACGACACCCGCTCCGGGTGGTGGACGGCCAGATGCAGACCCACCGCACCGCCCAACGACACGCCCGCGTAGGCGAATCGGTCGATCCCGAGGGAGTCGGCGAGCGCCAGCACGAGCGCGGCCAGATCACCGACCGTGGCGCCCGGCCCGATCAGCCCGGGCGCCGAACCCCCGTGCCCGGGCAGGTCCCAGCGGACCACGCGGTGACTGACGGACAGCTCGGGGGCCACCTTGTCCCAGAGGGCGTACGACGTTCCGAGCGAGGGTCCGAGGAACAGCGGGGGAGCGGTGGCGGAGCCCTCGACGCGGTGGTGCGGCAGCTTGTCGGTCACGGTCGCTCCAGAGCGCGGTCGGTGAGGATTTCGGCGGAACCGGTGTAACGGGCGGGATCGGTCAGGTCGTCGAGCGAAAGGTCCTTCAACTCCGGCTCCTCGGCGAGGAGTTCGGGGAGCGGTCGCCCCTCGGCGTAGGTGCGGGCGGCCACTTCGGTGAGCAGGGCCTTCGCGCGGGCCCGGCCCAGGACCGGCGCGAGTTCGGCGGCCAGCCGCTCGGAGACGATCAACCCATGGGTGAGGCCCAGGTGTTGACGCATCACGTCCGGATGCACCCGCAGCCCTTCCATCAGCTCCACGGCATCCCGGGCGGCGCCCCCGACGACTCGGAGCAGCTCCCTGAGCGGCTCCCACTCGGCGTGCCAGGCGCCGGCCGGCCGCTCGTCCTCGGCGACCAGGGCCCCGTACAGCGTGGCCGCGAGCTGCGGTGCGCGCCGGGCCGCGGTGGCGATCAGTGTCGACCGCACGGGATTCGCCTTGTGCGGCATCGCGGACGACCCCCCGCCGGTGCCCTCGGAAACCTCGGCGATCTCGGTACGGGCCAGCGTCAGCACATCGGCGGCGAGCTTCCCGAGAGCGCCGGCCGTGAACGCGAGCGCCCCGGCAAGGTCCGCGATGGGCGTGCGCAGGGTGTGCCAGGGCAACACCGGCTCGGCGAGGCCGAGTTCACGGGAGTAGGCGGCGACCAGGGCACCGGTGTCCACCGGTGCGTCGCCCGCGCCGAACACGGTGAACGCGGCCAAGGTGCCTGCCGCGCCCCCGAGTTGGGCGGGGAGGCTGTCGCGTACGGTCGTCACACGGTCCCGTGCGTCGAGCACCAGCGAACGCCAGCCCGCCGCCTTCAGACCGAACGTCGTCGGTACGGCGTGCTGGGTGAGCGTGCGGCCCGGCATCGCGGTGTCGCGGTGGGCGGCCGCCAGCCGGGCCAGGGCCCGTGCGGTGCGGTCGAGGTCGGCGAGGACCAGGTCCAGGGTGCGGGCGGCGACCAGCATCGTCGCCGTGTCCAGGATGTCCTGGCTGGTCGCACCCCGGTGCACGTACGGCCCGTACTCCGCGCCGACCGCCGCCGTCAGGTCCGCGACCAGGGGGATCACGGGGTTGCCGCCGGCCCGGGCGCGCAGCGCGATCGACCGCACGTCGAAGGCGGAGGCCCGCCGGCCGGCCGTGTCGACCGCCGTGGCCGCCTCCATGGGCGCGAGGCCCAGCCCGGCCTGCGCCCGGGTCAGCGCGGCCTCCGCGTCGAGCAGCGCCCGCAGATACGCGGTGTCGCTCGTCGCGGATGCCGCCGGGGAACCGGCCCACCCGGGGGAGAGCAGGCCGGTGTCGGCGGCGGACTCGGCATCGGCAGGTGGTGTCACTCGAACTCCAGGAAGACCGTTTCGCCCTCGCCCTGAAGGCGGATGTCGAAACGGTACGTGCGCCGCTCGCCCTCGGCGGCGACCAGCGTGGCGCGCCGCTCGGCCGGCAGGGAGTCGAGCAGCGGATCGGCGCCGTCCGCCAGATACGCACGCGTGTACAGGTGGGTCAGCAGCCCGCGCGCGAACACACACACGCTGATGTACGGCAGGCCGGGGTTGCCCGGCGGCAGCGTGTACAGCGTGTAGTGCCCGTCGGCGTCCGTGGCGACCCGCCCGAAGCCGGTGAAGTCGGTGCCGTTGCGGCCCAGGAAACCGCCCGTCACCGGGTCGCGGCGCAGCGAACCGGGGGCGCCGGCGAGGGAGCCGTCGGGCGCCGCCTGCCAGAACTCCAGCAGGGCGTCGGGGATCGGGTTGCCCTCGCCGTCCAGGACGTACCCGTGGAGGGTGAGCGTGTCCGGGTGGCCCTTGGGCGCGACCTGCTCGCCCTCGGGGAAGGGGAGCGCGTAGCCGTAGAAGGGGCCCACGGTGTGGGAGGGGGTGGGGAGAAGGTTCTCCGGGGTCACGGGAGAGGCAGGGGAGACGCTCATCAGTCGCGGCCTTCTTCGATCCAGGTGGCGGAGGGACCGTCGAGCACGATGTCCCACTCGTAGCCGAGGGAGAACTCGGGCTGGGACAGGTCGTGGTTGTACTCGGCGACCAGACGGTTGCGCGCGGCCTCGTCGGTCACCGAGCGCAGGATCGGGTCGTAGCGGAACAGCGGGTCGTTCGGGAAGTACATCTGCGTCACGAGCCGCTGGGTGAACGCGGTGCCGAACACCGAGAAGTGGATGTGCGCGGGCCGCCAGGCGTTGGTGTGGTTGCGCCACGGGTACGCGCCCGGCTTGATCGTGGTGAACCTGTACCGTCCCTGATCATCCGTCAGGACTCGTCCCACACCGGTGAAGTTGGGGTCGAGCGGCGCTGGGTGCTGGTCCCGCAGATGCGCGTACCGGCCGGAGGCGTTGGCCTGCCACAACTCGATCAGCTGGCCGCGTACGGGCCGTCCGCTGCGGTCGAGGAGACGTCCGGACACGGTGATGCGCTCACCGAGCGGCTCGCCCTGGTGCTGGATCGTGAGGTCGCTGTCGATGTCGGTGATGTCGGTGACCCCGAACACCGGCCCTGACAGCTCGACCGTCTCCGGGTCCCCGCCGTGCACCGCGACCAGCGGCTGCTTCGGATGCCGCAGCACCGAACTGCGGTAGGGGGCGTAGTCGCGCGGCGGATGGTTCTGTATGGGGGCGCCTTCGGCGACCGCCTTGTCGTAGGCGTCCTGGAGGTCGCTGACCTCGACGTCGATGTCCGACTGGGTGAGAGCCATGAGGGTTCCTAGCGTTCGAGGACGAGGGCGAGGCCCTGGCCCACGCCGATGCAGAGGGTGGCGACGCCGATTCCCGTGCCCTTGCGGGCCAGTTGGTGAGCCACGGTCCCGGCGAGGCGGGCACCGGAGGCGCCGAGCGGATGCCCGAGGGCGATCGCCCCGCCCTGCGGGTTGAGTACCTGAGGGTCGAACTCGGGCCATTCGGCGACACAGCCGAGGACCTGGGCGGCGAACGCCTCGTTCAGCTCGAGAGTCGACAGATCGTCAAATCCCTTGCCTGCCTTGGCGAGCGCCCGGTTGACGGCCTCTACGGGGGCGAGACCGAAGTAGTCCGGGTCGATGGCCGAGACGCCGGTCGCCGAGACCCGGGCGAGGGGTTCGCGGCCGGTGGCCTTCAACCCCTCCTCGTCGACCAGGAGGAGAGCGGCGGCGCCGTCGTTGAGCGGGGAGGCGTTGCCCGCCGTGACCGTGCCGCCCTCCGTGCGGAACGACGGCTTGAGCCTGGACATGGCCGCGAGAGAGGCGTCGGCGCGCACGCTCTCGTCGGCGGCGAAGGCGACCGGGTCACCCTTGCGCTGGGGGACCGGCACGGGGGCGAGTTCGGCGTCGAACAGGCCCGCCTGCTGCGCCGCGGCCGCCTTCTGATGGCTGGCGAGGGCGAACTCGTCCTGCTGCTCGCGGGTGATCTTGTGCTTGTCGGCGATGCGTTCGGCGGACTCACCCAGCGGGATGGTCCAGCGCGGGTCCATGCCGGGGTTGGTCATGCGCCAGCCGAGCGTGGTCGAGTACAGCTCGGTGTGCCCGGCGGGGAAGGGCCGGTCGTTCTTCGGCAGCACATAGGGGGCGCGGGTCATGGACTCGACACCGCCCGCGAGCGCGATGGAGGCGTCGCCGACGGCGATGGCACGGGCGGCCTGGATCACCGCTTCCAGCCCGGAGGCGCACAGCCGGTTGACGGTGACGCCGGGGACCGAGGTGGGCAGCCCGGCGAGGAGGCCCGCCATCCGGGCGACGTTGCGGTTGTCCTCGCCGGCGCCGTTGGCGTTGCCGAAGTAGACGTCCTCGATGCGTGCGGGGTCCAGGTCGGGTGTGCGGGCGAGGAGTTCACGGATCGCGTGGGCGGCCAGGTCGTCCGGGCGGATACCGGCGAGACCGCCGTTGTAGCGGCCGATCGGGGTCCGTACGGCGTCGACGACGTAGACGTCCTTCAGGCTGTTGCTCACGACTGGATCTCCTCGGGGATGCGGACCTTCGCGGCGGTCTTCGCCACGATCTCCTCCACGGTGACGCCCGGCGCGGTCTCGACGAGCGTCAGCCCGTCGCCGTTGACATCGAGAACACCCAGGTCGGTGATGATCCGGTTCACACACGCTTTGCCGGTGAGTGGCAGTTCACACTGCTCCAGGATCTTCGGGGAGCCGTCCTTCGCGGTGTGCGTCATGACCACGATCACCGTACGGGCCCCGTGTACGAGGTCCATCGCGCCGCCGATCCCGGTGATCAGCTTCCCCGGGATGGCCCAGTTCGCCAGGTCGCCCCCGGCGGACACCTGCATCGCGCCCAGCACGGCGACATCGATGTGTCCGCCCCGGATCATCCCGAAGGACAGCGCCGAGTCGAAGAAGGAGGCACCGGGCAGGACGGTCACCGTCTCCTTGCCCGCGTTGATCAGATCCGGGTCGACCTGGTCCTCGGTCGGGTAGGGGCCGGTGCCCAGGATGCCGTTCTCCGACTCCAGGATCACCTCGACATCGGCGGGGAGGTAGTTCGGGATCAGCGTCGGCAGACCGATGCCCAGGTTCACGTACTGCCCGTCGCGCAGCTCACGCGCGGCCCGGGCGGCCATCTCTTCCCTGTTCCAGGCCATCAGCTGCTCACCGTCCGCTGCTCGATCCGCTTGTCGGCCGCCTGCTCGGGCGTCAGTGCGATCACCCGCTGCACGAAGATGCCCGGCAGGTGCACCGCGTCCGGGTCGATCTCGCCGGGCTCGACCAGCTCCTCGACCTCGGCGACCGTGATCCGGCCGGCCATGGCCGCGAGGGGGTTGAAGTTCCGGGTGGCCTTGTTGAAGACGAGGTTGCCGTGCCGGTCGCCCCTGGCGGCCCTGACCAGCGCGAAGTCGGTGCGGATACCGCGTTCCAGCACGTACTCCGTCCCGTCGAACTCCCGTACCTCCTTCGGCGGCGATGCCAGCGCGACGCCGCCGGAACCGTCGTACCGCCAGGGCAGTCCGCCCTCCGCGACCTGGGTGCCGACCCCGGCGGGCGTGTAGAAGGCGGGGATGCCGGCGCCGCCGGCGCGCAGCCGCTCGGCGAGCGTGCCCTGCGGGATCAGCTCGACCTCCAGCTCACCGGCCAGGTACTGGCGGGCGAACTCCTTGTTCGCGCCGATGTACGAACCGGTGACGCGGGCGATACGGCCCGCCGCGAGCAGTACCGCGAGGCCGGACTCCATGGCCCCGCAGTTGTTGGACACCACCGACAGGCCCGAGACCGCACGCTCGTACAGGGCCTGGATCAGCACGTTCGGCACACCGCTGAGCCCGAAACCGCCCACCGCGAGCGACGCGCCGTCCGGCACATCGGCCACCGCCTCCAGGGCTGTGGCGACCACCTTGTCCATCCGTGAAGCCCCATCTCTTCCGAGCGCAATTACTCAGGGCACTGAGTATTTCAGCAAGGTTCCCTCACGCTGCCACTCGCTGGCCGGGTCGTCAAGAGTCGGGAGAAAGCAGCAGGTGGAGGCATCGTGCGCGGGCGGGAGACAGCTGGGAGGCTTGACTGTATCGTCAGTACGCCAACGAAATTCCTAGCCCCTCAAGACGACGACCCCCAGGAGCGGACATGGCCGCGGTGGACCTCTCCACCCACCCCGGGCACCTCGCCCGGCGACTGCAGCAGGCCCACTACCTGCTGTGGAACACGATGGTCTCCGAGGAGATCACCTCGCCGCAGTTCGCTGTACTGAACGCGCTGGTCGCCGAACCGGGCCTGGACCAGCGCACGGTCGGGGAGCGGGTGGGGCTCGACCGGTCCACGGTCGCCGAGGTGGTGAGCAGGCTCGGCCGCCGGGGCCTCATCGACAAGGTGCGCGACCCGGAGGACGGTCGGCGCTCCCTGCTGCGTCCCACGGAGGACGGGGTGCGCACCCACCGCAAGCTGACCGTGCGCACGGCCCGCATGAACCAGGTCTTCCTGGCCCCGCTCTCCGCCGACGAGCAAACCGTGTTCCTCGACCTCATCCAGCGGGTCTCCGACGCGGCGGAAGGGCTGCGCAACCCGGCGGAACCGCTCGCCTCCCCCCGCTGACCACGCCTCCGCGAGCCGGCCAGGTCCGCTCAGCGGACCTCGAGCGGATACCGTGCGGTGACGAGACCGCCGCCCGGACCAGGGCCGGTCCGGAGCCGAGGAGGGGCAGGCATGGCAGCCGGAGGATCCGCGGGAGGGGCCGCGGGAGAGTCCGAACCCGCGGGGATGCGTACCGTCCAACGGGCCATCGACGTACTCGGCCTCTTCGACGAGGTCCGGCCCGCGCTCTCCCTCCGCGAGATCGTCAGCGCCTCGGGCCTGCCGAAGACCACCGCGCTGCGCCTGCTCCAGACCCTGCGGATCAACGGACTGCTCTGGGTCGACGAGCACGGCCGCTACATGGCCGGCCCCGCCCTGCTGCGCTGGTCCCGGCTGGCCGAACAGGCCTGGCGGCTGCCGGCCCCGGCCCGGGCGCTGCTGCGCGACCTCGCCGCCGAGCACAAGGAGACGGTGCACTTGTACGTGCGCCGCGACATCCACCGGGTCTGCATCGCCCAGGAGGAGGGCCCGCAGGCGCTGCGCCAGGTCGTCCGGGTGGGCGACGAACTCCCGCTGTGGGCGGGCGGCGTGGCCAAGGCGCTGCTGCTGGACGCCCCTGACACGCTGCTCCTCCGGATCGCGGAGGCCTCGCCGCACGGGGCCGGACATCTGGCGACCCTCAGAACCTGGATCGAGGAGGCCCGCGCCCACGGGTACGCCGTGAGCCACGGCGAGCGCGAGGAGGGCCTGTCGGCGGTGGCCGTACCGGTACGGGGGAGGAGCGGGGCGGTGCTGGCCGCACTGTCCTTCGGCGGACCGAGCACGCGGTTCACACCGGAACGGGTGACCCGCTTCGCGGCGGCACTGCGCGGCGCGGCGGAGGAATTGTCACGGGCGGGCCTGCCGTTCGAGCCGTGAGCGCGGGCGCTCCGCTGGGGGCGCGGGGTTGGGTCACCTTCGCGCGGCGAACGGCCGTGCTGGTCACGCCTTCGCGAACACCACCCACACCTGTCCCTTCGCGAAGTTCACCGGCGTGCCGTCCGCCGTCGTGAAGTCCGTACCGTCCGTGGCTGTCCCGCGCCGCCACTTCACGTCGTACGCACGCCCGTCGCGCAGGACCTGGGCCCGTCCCGAGCCCACGGACTCGGTGTAGGGGGAGTTGTTGCCGAGCACGTCGTGGAATCGCGACTCGCGCACCTTCACGTACTGCACGACGACCGTCGCGGCGGCGATCCGGTCGTCGTCGGTCGTGACGGTCGGGGCGCCGTCCATCGACACCAGCCAGCCGTGCCGGTCCGCGGACCACGTGAACGTGAAGCGCGCCGACGGGAAGCGGACCGTGCGCGATTTCTCCGGCGTCCCGCCTTCGGGCGCGGCGCCGTAACGGAAGCCGGTCGTCAGCGCGTCCGCTCCCGGCGCGGCGGCGATCAGCCGCTGTGGCCGCAGGAAAAGGTTGTGTGGCGCCGCCCTGTCCCGGCCCCGGAAGTACGCTCCGGAGGCCGCCGCCTCCGGCGACTCGGCGTTCAGCTGCGCCCGGTCGATCAACGGCAGCAGCTTGCGCTGGGCCCCGGAGAAGGCGAGCGTCGGCTCGTCGAACTGACGCAGCAGCTCCAGATCGGACTCACGTGCGCTGCGCACCGGTCCGATGGCCGTCGGCAGCCGGGTCGCGTAGACCGCCATCAGCCGGCTCAGCCCGCCCTCGACCTGCTCGGCGTACACGATGTCCGCCGCCTCCAGGCCCGTCTGGGGGCGGGCTGCCGGGACGTTGTCGATCTTCACGGCGAGGACAGGGCCCGCGTCCTTGCTCTTGGGCGTCGGCGATTCCGGCTGGTCGGGTTCCTGGCTTCGGCTGTGGGTCCGGCTGCCCCGCCCGTCGTCGGAGGGGCGGTCGTCCGATGTGCAGCCGGCCATCAGGGAGGCCGACATCGCGGCGGCCGCCACCAGCGCCGCCGTCACCGTTCCAGGGCGCCGCGTCCGGGTCGTTCGCGTCAGCTGTCGCATGTCCACCGTCGCCACCAAGTCCGTGTCTACGATTGTGCGCTTATCGGTTGATAGGTGGCCATACCCGATAGTTTCTGATCGCGCACGGTGGTGGGGCCGAACGGCTCACGGGGGACGCGCCCCCGAGGGTGACCTCAGCCCTGAGGCCCCTACGGGCCGCCGAGGATCTCCGCCAGGTCGTACCCCACCGGCTCCTCCAACTGGTCGTACGTGCAGCTGTCGGCCGTACGGTCCGGGCGCCAGCGGCGGAAACGGGCCGTATGTCTGAAGCGCGCGCCGTTCTCCATGTGGTCGTACGCCACCTCGGCCACCAGTTCAGGTCGCAGCGGGATCCACGAGAAGTCCTTCTTCGCCGACCACCGGCTCGGCGCCCCCGGCAGCCGCGCGGCCTCATGTGCCGTCTCGTCGGTCCAGGCGGCCCACGGATGCTCGCCCACGTCCGCCAGCCGGAGCGGCTCCAGTTCCTCGACGAGCTCGGCCCGCCGCTTCATCGGAAACGCCGCACTCACCCCGACATGCTGGAGGACACCCCGGGCGTCATACAGCCCGAGGAGCAGCGAGCCCACGACCGGACCGCTCTTGTGCAACCGGTACCCGGCCACCACGACATCCGCCGTCCGCTCGTGCTTGACCTTGAACATCACCCGCTCGTCCGGCCGGTAGCGCAGGGTGAGCGGCTTGGCGATGACGCCGTCGAGCCCGGCCCCCTCGTACTGGTCGAACCACTGCCGAGCCACCTCGATGTCGGTGGTCGCCGGCGCCACATGCACAGGCGGAGTCACGCCGGACAACGCCCTGGCGAGCAGCGCGCGCCGGTCGGCCAGCGGAACGCCGAGGAGTGATTCGTCGCCCAGTGCCAGCAGGTCGAACACGACGAACGAGGCCGGATTCCGCTCGGCCAACGTCCGCACCCGCGACTCGGCGGGGTGGATACGCTCGGTCAGCGCATCGAAGTCGAGACGCCCACCGAGCGCGATCACGATCTCCCCGTCCACCACGCACCGCTCGGGCAACCGCTCCCGCAGGGCCGTCACCAGCTCGGGAAAGTACCTGGTCAGCGACTTGGTGGTACGGCTGGTGACCTCGACCTCGGCCCCGTCGCGGAACGCGATCGCCCGGAACCCGTCCCACTTCGCCTCGTACTGCATGTTCACGGGGATCTGCGCGACGGACTTGGCGAGCATCGGCTTCACGGGGGGCATGACCGGGAGATCCATGGTTCGATTCTGCGCGCGCCCGACCGTAATCGCCCGGTGTGCGAGCTTTGGGCGGTACACCTACCGTGGCTCGCATGGGCGAAGCGGTGGAGCTGGAAGCGTTCGGGCGGACGGTGCGGCTGTCCAGCCCGGACAAGGTCTTCTTTCCCGAGCGTGGCTTCACCAAGCTCGACCTCGCGCGGTACTACCTCGCCGTCGGTCCGGGCATCCTGCGCGCGCTGCGTGACCGGCCCACCACCCTGGAACGCTATCCGGAGGGGGTGAGCGGCGAGAACTTCTTCCAGAAGCGGGCGCCCAAGAACATGCCCGACTGGATTCCGACCGCCCACATCACCTTCCCCAGCGGTCGCAGCGCCGACGAGATGTGCCCGACCGAGGTCGCCGCCGTGCTGTGGGCCGCCCAGTTCGGCACCCTCACCTTCCATCCCTGGCCGGTGCGCCGCGCCGATGTCGACCGCCCCGACGAACTCCGCCTGGACCTCGACCCGCAACCCGGTACCGACTACGACGACGCGGTGCGTGCCGCGCACGAACTACGGTCCGTGCTCGACGAGTTCGGGGGGCTGCGCGGCTGGCCCAAGACCTCCGGCGGGCGGGGCCTGCATGTCTTCGTGCCGATCGAGCCCCGGTGGACGTTCACCCAGGTGCGCCGGGCGGCGATCGCCGCCGGACGGGAGCTGGAGCGGCGGATGCCGGAGCAGGTGACGACCAGGTGGTGGAAGGAGGAGCGGGGGCAACGGATCTTCGTTGACTACAACCAGACCGCTCGCGACCGGACCATCGCCTCCGCCTACTCCGTACGGCCCCGGCCGCACGCCCCGGTCTCGGCCCCCTTGACGTGGGACGAGGTCGGTGACGCGCGGCCGCTCGACTTCGACCTCGCGACCATGCCCGGCCGGTTCGCCGAACTGGGCGACGTCCACGCCGACATGGACGACCACGCCTTCTCACTCGACGCCCTGCTCGAACTCGCCCGCCGCGACGAACACGAGCACGGACTCGGTGACCTGCCGTATCCCCCGGAGTACCCGAAGATGCCGGGCGAGCCCAAGCGCGTACAGCCCAGCAGGGCCCGGAAGGACTGACCTGGCGGCAGCCGACGATTCCGGCGCGCCACCACACGGGGTGGTGACGCGCCGGACGCATCGTCCGTCTCACAGTTCCTTGATGCGGATGTCCCGGTACGAGACCACATCGGTCGTGCCGTGCACCTGGAGGCCGATGTACCCGGACGCGAACCGCCGCCCGTCCGTGCCCGGGTCGTCCGAGCGCGGCGGGGCGAAGTCCTGGCCCCCGGTGTTGTTGAACTCGTTGATCAGCACGCCGTTGCGGTACACCGAGTAGTGCTGGTCGACCACCCGGATCTCGTAGTCGTTCCAGGTTCCCTTCTGGGTGACGCCGGCCCCGGCGAGACCCACCCGGTCGAAGCCGTAGACCGAGCCCGTCTTGTACATGTCACCGTCGGGCCGGTCGAGCACCTGCACCTCGTGCCCGTACTTGATGGCGACCCACTCCGGCCGGGACTCCTCGGGGTGACCGAGCACCCACGGGAAACGCACGAACACACCGGAGTTGGCGTTGCCCGTGCCCGGCGCGTCGTCCCGCCACTGGAGCTTCAGCGAGAAGTCGCCGTACTTGCGCTCCGGGAACCACAGCATGCCCATCCCCGCGACCGTCGTGCTGCTGGTGATCGACCCGTCGCCGTTCGGCGCGAACGAACCGCCGCCCACCTGCTGCCACTTGGCGAGGGACGCGGGCGTACCGTCGAGGATCGTGCGGTAGCCCTCGGTCTGCCCCGGCCTGCCGATACCGGACGCGCGCGCCGCCTCCTCGATCGCCGCGTCCTCGCGCTCGTCGACGGCGCCGTCCTTGAACAGCCGGTCGAGAACGGTCCGTACGTGCTTGAGGAACAGGGCATGGGACGTCCACTTCCGTTCGTCCTCGATCAACTCACCTATTCGGCACCGGTTGTTGGTGACCCGGTTGGCCACCCCGGAGTCGACCGTCCCGACGATCACCGTCAACCGCTCGTCGTACTCGGGGCAGTTGGGCGCCGGAACCCCGCCGCCCGCCACAACCGTGAGGCTCACCGAGCGTGCCTCACTGGTGTTGCCCGCCTTGTCGCTCGCCCGGTACGTCACCGAGTGCGCGCCCGCCCGGTCGACGATCACCGGCGCTGTGTACGCCAGATAGGGGCCGCCGTCGAGCGAGTACTCGACCGTGGCGACCCCCGACCCACCGTGGTCCGTCGCGCTGACGGTCAGCCTGGCGCTGTTGACGTAGGCGCCGTTCGCGTTGCGGGTGCCCTCGACGGTCACTCCCGTCACCGGCGGGACGGTGTCCTCGGCGGGCTGCGCCACGACAGTGAACGCGACGTTCTTCTCGGGGGAGACATTGCCCGCCTTGTCGGTGGCACGGTAACGGACACTGTGACTGCCGACCTGATGCACCATCACCGGACCGGTGTACGGCTGCCAACTCCCGCTGTTCACCGCGTACTCGACCGTGTTGACCCCGGAACCGGTGTCCGACGCGGAGACGGTGACCGTCGCCATGTCGAGATACGCCCCGGCCGGGTTCCGCTCACCGGTGACGGTCGCCGAGGTCTCCGGCGGTGCCTTGTCGTCCGTCGGCGGCGGGACCACCGTGAACGCGACGCTCTTCTCGGCGGCCGCGTTGCCCGCCTTGTCGAACGCCCGGTAGCGCACCGAATGGCTGCCGACCTGGTCGATCACGACCGCTGCGGTGTACGGCTGCCAGGCCCCCTCCGCACCGATCGCGTACTCGACCCGGTCGACACCGGAACCCTCGTCACTCGCGCCGATCGCCACGCTCGCCGAACCGACGTACTCGCCCTGCGAGTTCCGTGCACCGGTGACGGTCGCCGAGGTGACCGGGGCCGTGGTGTCGGAGCCGCCGCCCTCCGTCACCACGAGGATGCCCTGCATCTGGCCGTGGCCCGGAATCGTGCAGTAGTAGCGGTAGCGGCCGGGGGTGAGCGTGACCTCGGCGGTGTGCCGGCCGCCCTGGTCGTCGTTCGGGTTGGCGAGGATGTTGAGCGGGACGTCGTTGTTGTACTCGGGATCGGAGACGTCGAACGTCAACGTGTGCGGCATTCCCATGGTGTTGCCGGTCGCCGCACTGTTCTCGAAGACGATCGTCGTCGCGCCCGCCACGGCCGTGGCCGGTACGGAGGCGTACTGGGTGATGTCGTCGCCCGCGGTCCAGGTGAGCACCTGAGCGGCGGCGGCATCGGTGGCGGTCGGCACGGCGGACGGTTCGCCCGCGGGGCGTGCCCCCGCCGTCGATGTCAGCCCGAGGACCATGAACAGCGATGCCAGCACCGCCGTCCAGAGCCTGCTGCGTCGTCTGCGCACTACTCCGCTCCCCTCGCGAGGTCGCCGACCGCGGGCGTGGGGCCGCCGCCGGTGTAAGTGACACGCCACAGGGCCGACTTGGCGTCCGAGGTGAAGAAACCCCGGCCGTAGTCGAGGACATAGAGCGAGCCGTCGGGACCGAACTTCCAGTCCATGAGGTTCTTGATGCCGTCGTTGCCGATCGGCACGATCTTCTTCAACGACTCGGAGTGGATGGGTAGTCCGCCGTCGCCGTGGGTCTTCGGGTCGGTGAGTACCGCGTTGCGCGGCTGGTCGGCGTCGTAGAAGTCGCCCACGAACCACTTGCCGTCCCAGTAGGCGGGCCACTTGGTCGTGCTCGCGCTCGCCGCGTCGTAGCGGTACACCGGGCCGTTCATCGCGGCCTGGCCGCCGCCCTTGAGCCACGGCAGCAGATACGTGCTCTCCGCCTGCTTGTACGACGGGACGCCGTTCGCGTCGCGCGGGAAGTCCGGCGCGCCGCCCTGGGGCGAGTACCAGATGTTGTTGCCGGTGACGGGCGGCAGGTTGACCAGACCGTCGTTGTTGGGCGACTCGTTCTTCGGGTGGTCGCAGTCGTACCAGCCCAGGGGCTTGGAAGGGTCGGGCAGATTGCGGTCACGATAGGGCTGCTTGTTGCCCATGCAGTACGGCCAACCCCGGTTGCCCGCCCGGGTGATGACGGCGAACGTGTCGTACTTCGCCGGACCCCAGGTCGTCGAGGGCGCGCTCGCGTCCGGCCCGACCCAGCCCGCGTACAGGGTGTCGGTCGTCTTGTCGACGGAGATGCGGGCCGGGTTCCTGACCCCCATCACATAGATCTCACCGCGTGTCTTCCCACCGCCCTCGGCGGTCTCCCGGCCCGTGAAGAGGTTGCCCTCGGGAAGCGTGTACGTCCCGTCGGGCTCCGGATGGATGCGCAGGATCTTGCCGTTGAGGTTGTTGGTGTTGCCGGCCGTGCGTCGGGCGTCGGCGAACGACACGCCCTTGTAAGCCGGTTGGGGGTTGTTGCCGGAGTAACCCTCGCTGAAACCACTGGAGTTGTTGTCACCGGTGGCGACGTACAGATTGCCCTTGGAGTCCCAGGCCATCCCGCCGCCCGAGTGACAGCAACTGTGGATCTGCACCGGCCACTTGAGCAGTACCTTCTCGCTGTTCAGGTCGAGCCGGTTGGTGGCCGGGTCGAGGGTGAAACGGGAGACGTACCTTTCGGCCATTCTGGTGTCGCGGTTGATCCGCGAATGGGGCGTGTAGTGGAGATACACCCAGCCGTTGCGTTCGAAGGACGGATCGAGCTCGATGCCGAGCAGCCCCTCCTCGACCTTGATCAGCTCGTCCCCGCCGCCCTTGTTGCCGAAGACGGTCAACTCGCCCGCCAGAGTGACCTTCTTGGTCCGCGGGTCGTAGATGTGGATCTGTCCCTTGCCCTTGCCGATGGCCGGGTTGTTCCAGTCGGTGACCACCGGCTGGGAGGAGTCGGCGCCGCCCCGCCCGATGTAGAACACCCGCCCGTCGGGCGCGGTCACCAGCCCGTGCGGTTCACCGATCTGGTCGCTCTGACCCGGCTGGTTCGGCTGGGTCAACCGCTCCGCCCGGTAACTGGAGTTGATGGTGGCCTTGCAGTCGGCCTGCGCCAGCCGGGTCGTCCACAGGAGCGCCCCGCGCAGATGGCTGCGGAAGTCCGTCTCGTCGTACGACGACGCCGTACCGCCCATGCCCGTGTAGAAGGACCGGCCGCCGTCGTAGTCACGGCACCAACTCACCGGGTGGTCCCACCCGTTGGCGCTCGCGCCGGGCTTGTACGTCGACTCGCGCACCCGGGCCACGGTGTGGACGTCGCCGGACGGGTTCTTCACCCAGTTCAGCCACTGGTCCGGTCGCTTCCACTGCGCGGGCAGCTCCCTGGTGGCGGGATGCCGGCGGTCGCCCACCTCAACGGTGGCGCGCTGTACGGTGGTTGGGCTGGTGGCGGCGGGCCGGGCGCCGACCAGGCCGGTGAACCAGTCGGAGTACGGTTCCGCGCGGGCGGCGTCATGGATGCCGACGAAGCCGCCGCCGGCCTCCATATAGGTCTCCAGCCCGGCTTCTTCCTCGGGGTCGAGGACGTCACCGCCGCCGGTGAGGAAGACGATCGCGTTGTAGGTCCCGAGCCGGGGCCCGTCCGTGAACACGGAGGCGTCGTCGGTCGCCTCGACGTCGAAGCGCTGTGCCGCCGGGCCGGACAGGCCGATCCGCTCGATCGCCTCGATCCCGGCGTTGACGACCGGAGACTCGTCCCCGGCGGCGGCCGAACCGTGGAAGACGAGGACACGTACACCGCTGCCGCCGGGCGGCGACTTGACGGACATCGTTGTCGCGGACGGGTCGGGAGCCTGCCGCGCGCTGGCGGCGGGGCCCGACAGCAGTCCGGCGGTGACGGCTCCGGCGGCCACGGTGGCCGCCCAGGCCCGTCTCCGTCCACTCCCGCCGCGGCCTCCGCTTCTGGCTCTCAACTCCCTTAATTGCGTGGACTCCTGATGCGATGTGAACCGCATGTGGTCACCGACCCCTCTTCGGTCACAGCAAACGCAAAGGAAGCTAGACCCCTTTGGGTGGCTCGCCAAGAGGTATGACCGGGATCGCGCGAACTTTGTCCTGAGTGTGGATAAACCGGTGCCGGGCCGCTACCGTCTCACCGGTTCCTCTCGTTCCCGCTGCGCATCTTCCTTACCAGGGTGGGGAGTTCGGCATGGACAGACGTGACTTCAACCGACGGGTGCTGCTCGGGGGCGCCGCCGTGGCGACATCGTTGTCGGTCGCCCCTGAGGCCGGCGGTGCGACCGCCGCGACCACCGCCCTCGCGAGGGCGGCTCCGGCCGGCGGCGAGGTGCGCCACCTCCGGCTGTACGCCGAGCGGCTCGCCGACGGGCAGATGGGCTACGGCTTCGCGCGGGGCACGGCGTCGGTTCCCGGCCCGCTCATCGAGCTGAACGAGGGCGACACGGCGCACATCACCCTGGAGAACACGACGGACGTGGCGGTGAGCCTGCACGTCCACGGCATGGACTACGAGATCTCCAGCGACGGCACGAAACTGAGCCACAGCGAGGTCGAACCAGGAGGCAGCCGCACCTACACCTGGCGCACACACGCCCCGGGCCGCCGTACGGACGGAACCTGGCGGGCCGGGAGTGCCGGCTACTGGCACTACCACGATCATGTCGTCGGCACCGAACACGGCACCGGGGGCATCCGCAAGGGCCTCTACGGCCCGGTGATCGTCCGGCGCAAGGGGGACGTCCTTCCGGACACCACGTACACGATCGTCTTCAACGACATGACGATCAACAACAGGCCGGGCCATCAGAGCCCGAACTTCGAGGCCACGGTGGGCGATCGCGTCGAGTTCGTGATGATCACGCACGGCGAGTACTACCACACCTTCCATATGCACGGTCACCGCTGGGCGGACAACCGCACCGGGCTGCTCACCGGCCCCGACGACCCGAGCCAGGTCGTCGACAACAAGATCGTGGGCCCGGCGGACTCCTTCGGTTTCCAGGTGATCGCGGGGGAGGGGGTGGGGGCCGGCGCGTGGATGTACCACTGCCATGTACAGAGCCACTCGGACATGGGGATGGCGGGACTGTTCCTGGTGCGGAGGACGGACGGGACGATCCCCGGATACGAACCGCACGGCGGGAGCGCGGCCGGCCCGTCGCAGCAGTCCCAGCAACCTCAGGGATCGCAACTACCTCAGCAACCTCCGCGATCACCGTCGTCGCACGACCACTGACAGGACCCGAGAGCGCTCTCATCCCGTACGGGCCGGGACTATCCTGATCGGCAACCGCCGATGAGGAGCCCCCAAGTGACCGAGACCGCGTCGCGACCCACCCTGGAGGCCGTGGCCGCGCGGGCGGGGGTCTCCCGGGCCACCGCGTCACGCGTGGTCAACGGTGGGGACGGCGTGCGTGAGCCCCTCGTCGAAAGGGTCAGGCAGGCCGTCGAGGAACTCGGCTACGTGCCCAACCAGGCGGCCCGCTCCCTGGTGACCAGACGGCACGACGCCGTCGCCGTCGTCATCGCCGAACCGGAGACCAGGGTCTTCGCCGACCCTTTCTTCGCTCTCCAACTCCGGGGAATCAGCAAGGAGTTGACCGCCCACGACTCCCAGCTCGTGCTGCTGCTCACCGAGGGGCGCGACGACCACTCCCGCGTCGGCCGGTATCTCGCCGGTGGGCATGTCGACGGCGCGCTCGTCTTCTCCCTCCACCTCGACGACCCGCTGCCCGGCCTGGTCCAGCGCGCCGGCGTTCCCACCGTGTTCGGCGGCCGGCCCGGCTGGAGCGACGGCACCCGCGACGCCGTGTACGTCGACAGCGACAACCGGGGCGGCGCTTGCACCGCCGTACGGCATCTCGTCTCCCTCGGGCGGACGCGGATCGCGCACATCACCGGCCCCCTCGACCAGACCTCGGCCGCGGACCGGCGCGACGGGTTCCGGGACGTCATGCCCGACGCGGACCCACGGCTGATCGTCGAGAGCGACTTCACCCCGGCGGGTGGGGAACGCGCGATGCGGGAGCTCCTCGACCGGTGCCCGGACCTCGACGCCGTGTTCGCCGCCAACGACCTCACCGCCTCGGGCGCCCTGCGGGTCCTGCGCGAACGCGGACGGCGCGTGCCCGAGGACGTCGCCGTGGTCGGCTTCGACGACATGTTGCCGGTCGCCGAACAGACCGACCCGCCGCTCACCACCATCCGCCAGGACATCGAGGAGATGGGCAGACTGATGGCACGCCTGTTGCTGGGTGCGGTCGACCCCGCGGGCGGCGCGCCGGCCACCATGGTCCTGCCGACCACGCTGGTCCGCCGCGCCTCGGCGTAGCGCTGCGCGCGGCGGACGTTGCTTTTCCGCGGGCCGGTGGGGGCTGGTCGCGCAGTTCCCCGGGCCCCTGAGGAAGGGCCACGCGCCCCTTGCGGGGCACCGATGGCGCCCCCTACATCTGTCGCGGCGCGCTCTTGATCACCGCGAAGCGGGCCCCGTACGGGTCGGTGAGGCGGGCGATGCGTCCGACGCTTTCCACGTCCGTGGCCGGCATCCTCACCCGGCCGCCGAGTTCCTGGGCCGTGGCCACCGTCGCGTCGGTGTCGGGGACCTCGAAGTAGGGCAGCCAGTACGGAGTCGTCTCGACGCCCGCCGGGTCCTCGTCCACGTCGACGACCCCGCCGAACATCCCGTCCTCCCCGGCACCCGCCGGGTTCACGCAGGTGTACGACCCGCCGGGGAACGACACCCCCGAGGTCTCCAGGCCCAGCACCGCGCCGTAGAACGCGGCGACCTTGGGCACGTCGGTCGTGTACAGCTCGACCCAGCACAGGGAGCCGGGTTCGCCCGCGACCTCCAGGCCCTTGATCCGGCCGGGCTGCCACAGGTTGAAGGCCGCCCCGGTGGTGTCGGTGAGGACGGCCATCCGGCCCGCGTCCATGACGTCCATGGGCGGCGCCGGGACGGTGCCCCCGGCCTGTTCTGCGGCCTTGACGGTGGCGTCGACGTCCGGGGTCTGGAAGGACACGTTCCAGGACGGCGGGCCCTGCTCCTCGCCGTTCTGCATGCCACCCGCGACGGTCCGCCCGTCCAGCTGGAAGAAGCCGTAGCCGCCGGCCTCGGGGCCCGCCGACCGGAAGTCCCAGCCGAAGAGCGCGCGGTAGAAGGAGATGGCACCCTCGATGTCGGGGGTGCCGAGGTCGATCCAGTTCGGAGCGCCGGTCACGAAACGGGTGGTGAGCATCATTGCCCTCCTCAGTGGGCCCCGCCCTCTGCGGGGGACCCTCGACTGCTCTGCCGAGTCTTGCACCGCCCACTGACAATCGCCGCCGGAGTCCGCGCGCCGCCGTGCGCTCGCGCGTCCGGCAGGAGCATCATCGGGCGGACCGGCAGCCGTCCGAGGCGCCCGGGCCCTTCGCCGGCCGACCCCCGCACCCCGCGTTGATCGGACGTTGAGCGAACGTTTTTCACCGCCCGGCACGATCTCACCCATGCACTACGAGACGATCACCCCGATGGACAGCGCCTGGCAGGCGCAGGCCCTCTGCGCGGAGACCGGGGCCGACTTCTTCTTCCCCGAGCCGGGCAGCTCGGTGCGCGAGGCGAAGCGCATCTGCGGGATGTGCGAGATGCGCCCGGCCTGCCTGGAGTACGCGCTCAGCAACGACGAACGGTTCGGCGTCTGGGGCGGCCTCTCCGAGAAGGAACGGCTCAACCTCCGACGCACCTCGCACACCTCCCACTGACCTCTGCCGAAAACACCGCGCCGCCACCCCGTGGCGCCGACGTCCAGGACGCGGCGCCGGCCGAGGTGACGGCGTACGAGTGAGCGGTGTCGCCGGGCGGGTCAGCCGGCGGCGCGCGCAGCCATGCGGGCCTTGCGGGCCGCGAGCTTCTCGTCGAACTTGGACGCCTCCGCGTCCAGGCCGCCCATGAACATGCCCAGTTCCTCCTGGGCCTGGAGACCCTCACCGGTGAGGTCGCTCATCTCCATGACCTTCAGATGGCGCAGCACGGGCTGCAGCACGTCGTCGTGGTGGATGCGCATGTTGTAGACCTCGCCGATCGCCATCTGCGCGGCGGCCCGCTCGAAGCCGGGCATGCCGTGACCGGGCATGCGGAAGTTGACGATCACGTCCCGGACGGCCTGCATGGTCAGGTCGGGCGCGAGTTCGAAGGCGGCCTTCAGCAGGTTCCGGTAGAAGACCATGTGCAGGTTCTCGTCGGTCGCGATGCGGGCCAGCATGCGGTCGCAGACCGGGTCGCCCGACTGGTGGCCGGTGTTGCGGTGCGAGACACGCGTGGCCAGCTCCTGGAAGGCGACGTACGCCACCGAGTGCAGCATCGAGTGCCGGTTGTCCGACTCGAAGCCCTCGGCCATGTGCTGCATACGGAACGCCTCGAGCTTGTCGGGGTCGACGGCGCGGGAGGTGAGCAGGTAGTCGCGCATCACGATGCCGTGCCGGCCCTCCTCGGCCGTCCAGCGGTGCACCCAGGTGCCCCAGGCGCCGTCGCGGCCGAACAGGCTGGCGATCTCGTGGTGGTAGCTGGGGAGGTTGTCCTCGGTGAGGAGGTTGACGACCAGGGCGATCCGGCCGAGCTCGGTGACCTTGGACTGCTCCTTGTCCCAGGCCTCGCCGTCCTCGAAGATGCCGGGGAAGTTGCGGCCGTCGCTCCACGGCACGTACTCGTGCGGCATCCAGTCCTTGGCGACCTTCAGATGCCGGTTGAGTTCGGTCTCGACCACTTCTTCCAGGGCGTACAGCAGCCGGGCGTCGGTCCAGGCGCCGGACGGGCTGCCGAGGTGCGGAGAAGTGATCGTCATGAATGCTCCAGAAAGACGTTGCGAGCTATGTGCGGTGAGCGGACTGCGAACCCGAGGGCCAACCTACGGCATCGTAGGCTACGTTTCCGTAGGTTACGCGAGCGTAGGTTAAGTGCGTTGTAAAGATCGCTGATCAGCGGGTTCGTACCAGGACGCGATGACGTTCCGGACGCGCAGGTCGGGGGCCGAACGGGTGCCCCGATCGCCCGGTCAGACGTACAGCTCCCGCAGTCGCACCGAGAGGCACGTCACACAGCCCTCGAGTTTCTCGAACTCGCTGATGTCCACGAGCACCGGCTCATGACCGAGATCGGCGAGCAGTTCGGCCGTCTTCGGCGCGCTCGCCGCCATCAGCACCTTCCCGCCGCCCAGCAGCACCACATGCGCCCCCGACTCCTCCGGCACCGGCAGGAAACGCGGGAAGAGGGAGGGGGAGTCCACCAGCGGCGCATGCCCGATGACCGTCCCGTCGGGCAGCGCGGTGACCGCCGACTTCAGATGCAGCACGCTGCTCACCGGTACGGCCACGATCCGGGCCCCGAGCGGCTCGAACACGGCCCTGAGCTGCTGTACCCCGGCGGCGTTCGTACGCCCGCCCCGTCCGACGTAGATCGTGTCGCCGACCTTGAGGACGTCACCGCCCTCCAGGGTGCCCGGCTCCCAGACCCAGTTCACCGAACAGCCGAGCCGGGCCACCGCCTCCTCGACCCCGCCGGTCTCACCGCGCCGGGAGTCGGCGCCGGGCCGTGCGATCAGCGCGACGTTGCGGTAGACGACCACCGCGTCCTCGACGAACACCGAGTCCGGGCAGTCGTCCGCCGGCTCGACCTCGACGGTCTCCCAGCCGTGTGAGCGCAGGGCCTCCGCGTACGCCTCCCACTGCCGGCCGGCGAGGTCGGGGTCGATCTCCTCGCGCTCGATGTGCGTGACGAGGCCCTCGGCCAGGCGCGGGCTGGGGCGGCGTATGAGCGCCTTCTTGCTGGGCACGAGTGGAACTCCGTATCGGAAGGGGGTGTCCGCGCACATCATGCAGTGTGGACTGTGCGGACAAAAGCCCCGGTGGTCAGACCGGGGCCCACGCCCCCCTGAACGATCACCCCACCTCCTCCGGCGAGATCTCCTTCAGCTCCCCGTCCAGCAGCAGCCACCGGGTGATCCCGATCGACTCCAGGAACGGCAGGTCGTGGCTGGCCACGATCAGCGCGCCCTCGTAGGAATCCAGGGCTGTGGTGAGCTGTCGAGCGCTGGCCATGTCCAGGTTGTTGGTCGGCTCGTCCAGCATCAGCAGCTGGGGTGCGGGCTCGGCCAGCATCAGGGCGGCCAGAGCGGCGCGGAAACGCTCGCCGCCCGACAGCGTCGCCGCCTGCTGGTCGGCGCGCGCCCCCCGGAACAGGAAGCGGGCCAGCCGGGCGCGCACCCGGTTGTTGGTCGCGCCGGGCGAGAACCGGGCCACGTTCTCCGCGACTGTCAGCTCGTCGTCGAGGACGTCGAGCCGCTGCGGCAGAAATCGCAACGGCACATGCGCGTGTGCCTCCCCGGAGACCGGCGCCAGTTCCCCGGCGATCGTCCGCAGCAGGGTCGTCTTGCCCGCCCCGTTGCGCCCGATCAGCGCGACCCGCTCCGGCCCCCGCAGATCGAAGGAGCCCGCGCTCGCGCCGTACGCCAACTCCAAGTCCAGGAGCGTGAGTACGGTCCGGCCCGGCGGTACGGCCGTGTACGGCAGGTCGACGCGGATCTCGTCGTCGTCCCGTACGGCCTCCACTGCGTCGTCGAGCCGTTCCTTCGCGTCGGCGAGCTTCTCCTCGTGCAGGATGCGGTACTTGCCGGCGGACACCTGCGCCGTGCGCTTGCGCACCCGCATGACCGCCCTCGGTTCGCGCTTCTGGTCGAACATCTTCTGCCCGTACCGCTTGCGCCGGGCCAAGGTGACCTGGGCGTCGACCAGTTCGCGTTTCTGCTTCTTCAGGTCGGCCTCGGCCACGCGCACCATCCGCTCGGCCGCCTCCTGTTCGGTGGCGAGCGCCTCCTCGTACGCCGAGAAGTTGCCGCCGTACCAGGTGACCTCTCCCACCCGTCGCCCGCCACCACCCTCAACCGAGGCGCTGCGCGCCGTACCTCTTCCTCGGTGCAGGTCGGCGATCTGGTCGACCAGATCCAGGAGTTCGCGGTCGTGGCTGACCACGATCAACACCCCGGACCAGGAGGAGACGGCCGTGTACAGGCGGCGGCGCGCGTACAGGTCCAGGTTGTTGGTCGGCTCGTCCAGCAGGAGCACGTCCGGGCGGTCGAGGAGCAGCGCGGCCAGCCGCAGGAGAACCGCCTCGCCGCCCGAGACCTCGCCGACCGTGCGGTCCAACTCGATGTGACCGAGCCCGAGTTCGCCGAGTGTGACCAGGGCGCGTTCCTCCACGTCCCAGTCGTCGCCGATCGTCTCGAAGTGCTTCTCGGCCACGTCGCCCGCCTCGATGGCGTGCAGTGCGGCCCGGCGGGCGGCGATACCGAGTACCTCGTCGACCCGCAGCCCGGTGTCGAGGGTGACGGTCTGCGGGAGGTAGCCGACGTCGCCCGCGACCCGGACGGTGCCGTCCGCCGGTGGCAGTTGACCGGCGATCAGCTTCAACAGCGTGGATTTACCTGATCCGTTGACGCCGACGAGGCCGGTGCGACCGGGGCCGAACACGGCGTCGAGGCCGTCGAAGACGGTGGTGCCGTCGGGCCAGGCGAAGGACAGGGAGGTGACGGCGATGGAAGTGGTGGCTGACATGTGGCCTCGCGGTTGCTTGATTCGGTGGGGGCAATCGCGTGTCGAGACACCGACGGGCGGCGGGAGAATCCTGGTGGCACGAGAAAGGCCCTGCTCCGGACGGAGGCACGGACGGCTCGAACACCGAGGTCGCACGCTGCGCGGACACACCACAGGAGGGTGTGCGGCGCGGTGTCTCAGGACCTCAGTAGAGCAACGTCCTTCTCCATTCGACGGCAACAGGACCGCTGCAAGCGTAGGAAGAGGCGTTTCAGGCTGTCAAAGCATTTAAAGCGGGCTTCACAGAGCGTCGCGCATCAGCTCCGCGAGGTCGCGGTCCAGGTCCGTCTGGAGGTGCTCCAGGCCGACCGGCACCAGTTCCGTGGTGGCCGCGAGGAAGCTGCGCAACTCGCCCGAGCGGACATGCACGACCGCGGTGCCCTCGGGGGCGTGGAACTCCAGGACCGTGCGGTCGTACCCGTACGGCCGCACGCGCACGTCCCCGTGACCTCGCGCTTCCAGCATGCCGTCCGCGAGGAGCTCGCGGGCGAAGGTCCAGCGGACCTCCACGCCCTCCAGGGTGGCCGGTGCGGGGAAGGTCATCCGGACGGCGAACGGGTCGCTCCGGTCGTAGGTGAGGGTTGCGGGAATGCTCGTCATCCGCGGTGCGGCGGCGACGAGACGGGCCTCTACGAGCTGCTCGATGACGGTGGACAACGCCTTGCTCCCTTGTGACGGTTGGCCGGACTCCTGGTGGAACGGTCCGCACACTGAGAGAGACGCTGGAATGAGTCAAACAGTGCACCTTGATTTCGAGTGACCTCTGTCACCGAGTTCATTCCCTGCTACCTTCGCCCGCCATGAGGATCAAGGGGATGCAGCGACAGAACACGCGTACGGGTCGGGCGAGGCGCATAGTGACGGCGGGTGCGTGCGTGGCGGCGCTCGCCGCCGTGGCCGCCGGACTGGCCGCACCCGCTCAGGCGTACGAGGGAACCGGCGCCGTTCCCGGGCCCGGACACCGCATGCCGCACTGGGCGCCGAAGGACAGCGGCGCCCCCGACGTCCGCTTCCGCGGACTGTCCGCCGTCAGCCGGAGCACCGCCTGGCTCGCCGGGACCCAGGGCACCGTACTGCGGACCACCGACGGTGGAACGACCTGGCGAAACGTCTCTCCGCCGGGCGCGGCCGAACTCCAGTTCCGGGACATCGAGGCCTTCGACGCCCGCCGCGCCGTGGTCCTGGCCATCGGCGAGGGCGAGGCGTCCCGCGTCTACCGCACCGACGACGGTGGCCGGACCTGGACCGAGTCCTTCCGCAACACCGACGCCAGGGCCTTCTACGACTGCCTCACCTTCTTCGACAGCCGCCACGGCCTCGCGATGAGCGACCCGGTGGACGGGAAGTTCCGCATCCTCTCCACCAGCGACGGCGGACGCTCCTGGGAGGTGCTGCCCAGCGCGGGCATGCCCGCCGCGCTGGAGGGCGAGGCGGGCTTCGCGGCGAGCGGACAGTGCCTGGTCAGCTCGGGGCCCCGGGATGTGTGGCTGGCCACGGGCGGGGGCGCACGCGCGCGCGTGCTGCACTCCGCCGACCGCGGGCTCACCTGGCGGGCGAGCGATTCGCCGATACCGGCGGGCGACCCGGCCCGAGGTGTCTTCGCGCTCGCCTTCCGCGACCGCACGCACGGACTGGCGGTCGGCGGCGACTACCGCGCCGACCAGGCCTCACCACAGGCGGGCGCGCGCACCACGGACGGCGGCCGCACCTGGACGACGGCTGCCGCCTCCCCGCCCGCCTACCGCTCCGGGGTCGCCTGGCTCCCGTACAGCCGCACGGCCGCGCTCGCGGTCGGCCCGACCGGCACCGACCTCACCACGGACGCGGGCCGCACCTGGAAGACCGTCGACACGGGCTCGTACGACACCGTGGACTGCACCCCCGACCTCGGCTGCTGGGCCGCCGGAGAGAAGGGGCGCGTGGCACGGCTCGAATCCTGAGGCCTGGGTACCCGTTCACCGACACCAGCCCGAGAGGACAGCGCGAGCGAAGGAAGTGAACGTCCATGCCACGCGGTGCGAGCCCCAAGCGGGAACGTCAGTACGAGCACATCAAGGAAAGTGCCCGGGACCGCGGCGAGAGCGAGAAGCGCGCCGAGGAGATCGCCGCGCGGACCGTCAACAAGGAACGCGCCCGGTCCGGTGAGTCCAAGACCGCCAGCCGTACGTCCACCCAGGACATGTCGTCCAGCGAGCGCGGCGGCCGGCGCTCCCACAAGGGCGCCCAGGGGCCGACGTACGAGCAGCTCTACGAGGAGGCCAAGAAGCGGAACGTGCAGGGCCGCTCGGACATGAACAAGGCACAGCTGAAGAGGGCACTCGGCAGCAAGTGACCTGCGGTGGGACGCCGGCGGGCCGGCCCGTACGCTCGTCGTCACCATGGAGACGAAGACGACGACCGTGCCCGTACCGGCGGACTGGCCCGCGACCGAGGAACGGGCCCGCGCGGTCCAGGACGAACTGCGGCTGCGGGTCGTCCTGGACGAGCCGGGCCCGCCGCCCGGGACAGGGCACGTCACCGGCGTCGACGTCGCCTACGACGACGAGCGGGACCTGGTGGCGGCCGCCGCCGTCGTCCTGGACGCGGCGAGCCATGACGTCGTCGCCGAGGCCACGGCCGTCGGGAGGGTCTCCTTCCCGTACGTTCCCGGCCTCCTCGCGTTCCGCGAGATCCCGGCCGTGATGGCCGCCCTGGAGGCCCTGGCCGTCCCGCCGGGGCTCGTCGTCTGCGACGGTTACGGCCTGGCCCATCCGCGCCGCTTCGGCCTCGCCAGCCACCTCGGCGTCCTCACCGGCCTGCCCACGATCGGCGTGGCGAAGAACCCGTTCACCTTCGCCTACGAGGAACCGGGCACCCGGCGCGGCTCGTCGTCCCCGCTCCTGGCGGGCGCGGAGGACGTCGGCCGTGCCCTGCGCACCCGGGACGAGGTCAAACCGGTGTTCGTCTCGGTCGGCCATCGCACGACCCTCGACACGGCCTGCGCCCACACCCTTGCGCTCACCCCGCAGTACCGCCTCCCGGAGACGACCCGGCGCGCGGACGCCCTGTGCCGACGGGCCCTGAAGGAAGCAACCGCCTGAGGGGACCGGAGGGTCGGCGGTATCAAGTGATCATCTGAGTATGTGTTCTGAGTACCCGTACGGATGTCGGCGGACCCGAGCTGTCGGCAGGCTGTGCCCATGACCACGCACCGCGCCCCGAAGCCCGTCGCCAGCCCCGCCCAGCCCGTCGAGCGCGCCGTCACGGCCGCGCTGATCGTCGCCGTACTGGCGGGACTCGCCTGGATCGTCGGCATGATCTACACGGTCACGGGCTGGGCCCAGTAGACGCCCCACCGCCTCCGCCGGTCACTTGCAGGCAGCCACCCGGAACGTGATGCCCGCGTTGCGCAGACGCTCGATCAGGGCGTCGCCCATCGCCACGGCGGTGGTCACCTGCCCGGAAGTCGCCGGGAGGTCGTCGAAGGCCAGGCAGAGCGCCGACTCGGCGAACATCTTCGCCGTCTCGTCGTAGCCGGGATCGCCGCCCGCGACCTCCGTGAACACCCGCTGTCCGCCGCCCTCGCCCACGAACCGCACCGAGAACCAGCTCTTCGCACGCCGCTCCGCGCTCGGCCCGTCGCCCGGCTGCAGCCGCCCGGACAACCAGCGCCGCGCGGGCGGCAGTTGGGCCGCCGCGAACACCGCGCCGACCGCCGCGACCCCGCCCACCGCGAAGGGCAGCCGCCGTACCGCCGCGTAATGGCGGTAACGGAAGTCGGGGCCGTACCGTTCCAGTGCCCGCGCCGAACGCACCACGATCTGCGGGTCGATGGTGGGCAGCGGCAGCGCCCAGGCGCCGACCTCCCCGGCGAACCGGGGCGGACCCGCCGGCGCGGTCGCCCGGCGGCCCAGCAGCCGGGGCTCATGGCGCCGCCGGTCGCGTGCGGCGGCCAGCATCTGCGGACCCCGCGAGAACTGGTTGAGCGCCGAGGCGAAGGTGCCGCCCGAGAACATCGCCTCGCTGCGCACGAACCCGTCCACGGTCAGCGGCACCCCCTCGGGCAACTGGGCGACCGTGAAATACGCGCCCAGGTCGTGCGGGATCGAGTCGAAACCGCACGCGTGCACCAGGCGGGCGCCCGTCTCCCGCGCGCGCGTGTCGTGCCGGACGTACATCAGGTCGACGAACTCGGGCTCACCGCTGAGATCGAGGTAGTCGGTGCCACTGTCCGCGCAGGCGGCGACCAGTTCCTCGCCGTACGTCAGATAGGGGCCCACCGTCGTGGCCAGCACGCGCGTGCGGCCGGCGAGTGCGCGCAGCGAGGCCGGGTCGGACACATCCGCCTGCACCACCTCCACCTCGGCGCCTTTGCCGACGCCAGCCAGGCGCTCGCGCAGCCGCTCCAGCCTGTCCGGGTTCCGGCCGGCGATCGCCCAGCGCAGACCTTCGGGCGCGTGCGCGGCGAGGTGGTCGGCGGTGAGCGCACCGACGAAGCCGGTGGCTCCGAACAGCACGATGTCGTACGGACGTTCCAGCTTGTTCGGCCTGCTCATGACACCCCTCGTTGTGCGCCCCGCGCCGTTGTCGGTGGTCGAGGCTAGCGTGAGGGGGAACGGAGTCGTGCGGCCGGCCGTTCTACGGAAGGAGTGGATTGGCCAAGCGCTTGCTTAATTTGTGCCCGGTGAAACCTTGTGCGGAGTGAAAGGCATTCCTAGCATCGCTGGTGTCACGTCGGTTGTGTCACGGGGAGTGGGGGCTCGATGTCAGTGGCGGGGACGACGGGCAGCGGCCCGCTCACCGGAGTGCGCGTGGTCGAGCTGGCGGGCATCGGCCCGGGACCGTTCGCCGCCATGCTCCTCGCCGACCTGGGCGCCGACGTGGTCCGGGTGGACCGCCCCGGCGGCACCGGACTCGCCGTCGACCCCGAGTACGACGTGACCAACCGCAACAAACGGTCGGTGATCGTCGACCTGAAGGCAGCCGACGGACCCGCCCGCGTCCTCGACCTGGCCGCCCGAGCCGACATCCTGGTCGAGGGCTACCGCCCCGGTGTCGCCGAGCGCCTCGGCATCGGACCCGAGACCTGCCACGCCCGCAACCCGAGGCTCGTCTACGGCCGGATGACGGGCTGGGGCCAGGAGGGCCCGCTCGCCCGCCGCGCCGGGCACGACATCGCCTACCTCGCCCCGACCGGCACACTCGGCCTGATCGGCGCCCCGGATCAGCCGCCGCCCGCCCCGGCCAACCTCCTCGGCGACTACGCGGGCGGCTCCCTCTACCTCGTCGTGGGCGTCCTCGCCGCGCTCCACCACGCGCGCGCTACAGGCACCGGCCAGGTCGTGGACGCCGCGATCGTCGACGGCGCCGCCCATCTCGCCACGATGCTCCACGGCATGCTCGCGGCGGGCCGCTGGCAGGACCGGCGCGGCGCCAACCTCCTCGACGGGGGCTGCCCGTACTACGGGACCTACGAGACCGCCGACGGCGGGTACATGGCGGTCGGCGCGCTGGAACCCCAGTTCTACGCCGAGTTCCTCGACCTGCTCGGCATCCGGGACCACTCCGGTTCCCGCAAGGACATCACCCGCTGGAACGACCTGCGCGAGGCCGTCACCGCCCGCTTCAGAACCCGTACGCGGGACGAGTGGGCGGCCGTCTTCGGGGGCTCCGACGCCTGCGTGGCGCCCGTCCTCTCGCTGCGCGAGGCACCGCACCACCCGCACCTGGCCGCCCGCGGCACCTTCACCGACCACGGCGGCATCACCCAGCCCGCCCCCGCGCCCCGCTTCTCCGTCACCCACACGTCGATCCACAGCGGCCCCGCCCAGCCAGGTTCCGACACGGCGGCCGTGGCGCGCGACTGGGACGTGCCCCGACTCCTGCAGGATGGCGACTGACCTCGGTCGACGCCCGCTCGCCCACCCTCCCCGAAAGGCCCACCAGTGAGCACCGAAGCGTATGTGTACGACGCCATCCGCACCCCGCGCGGGCGTGGCAAGGCGAACGGAGCCCTGCACGGCACCAAGCCCGTCGACCTCGTCGTGGGCCTCATCCACGAGATCAGGAACCGCTTCCCCGACCTCGACCCCGCCGCGATCGACGACGTCGTGCTGGGCGTCGTCGGACCGGTCGGCGACCAGGGTTCCGACATCGCGCGCGTCGCCGCGGTCGTCGCCGGACTGCCCGACACGGTGGCCGGCGTCCAGGAGAACCGCTTCTGTGCGTCGGGCCTCGAGGCCGTCAACATGGCAGCCGCCAAAGTGCGTTCGGGCTGGGAGGACCTGGTCCTCGCGGGCGGCGTCGAGTCGATGTCACGGGTACCGATGGCCTCGGACGGCGGCGCCTGGTTCAACGACCCGATGACCAACCTCGCCGTCAACTTCGTGCCGCAGGGCATCGGCGCCGACCTCATCGCCACCATCGAGGGGTTCTCGCGGCGCGACGTCGACGAGTACGCGGCCCTGTCCCAGGAGCGGGCGGCGACCGCGTGGAAGGCGGGCCGCTTCGAGAAGTCCGTCGTCCCGGTGAAGGACCGCAGCGGCCTCGTCGTCCTCGACCACGACGAGCACCTGCGTCCCGGCACCACGGCCGACTCCCTGGCCGGCCTGAAGCCGTCGTTCGCGGACATCGGCGACCTGGGCGGCTTCGACGCCGTGGCCCTCCAGACGTACCACTGGGTCGAGAAGATCGACCACGTCCACCACGCGGGCAACTCCTCCGGCATCGTGGACGGCGCCTCACTGGTCGCGGTCGGCTCCAAGGAGGTCGGCGAGCGCTACGGGCTGCGTCCGCGCGCGCGGATCGTCTCCGCAGCCGTGTCCGGCTCCGAGCCCACCATCATGCTCACCGGCCCGGCGCCCGCCACCCGCAAGGCACTCGCCAAGGCCGGGCTGACCATCGACGACATCGACCTCGTCGAGATCAACGAGGCGTTCGCGGCCGTCGTCCTGCGCTTCGCCCGCGACATGGGCCTGTCCCTCGACAAGATCAACGTCAACGGCGGTGCCATCGCGCTCGGCCACCCGCTGGGCGCCACCGGCGCGATGATCCTCGGCACCCTGATCGACGAGCTGGAGCGCCAGGACAAGCGCTACGGCCTCGCCACACTGTGCGTGGGCGGCGGCATGGGCATCGCGACGATCGTCGAGCGGATCTGAACCCCCGGCGGAATCAGCGGCATCAGCGGCATCCAGAGACTTCTGAGCTTCTACGGAGACCCTCGTCATGACACAGAGCACCACCATCCGCTGGGAACAGGACCGCACCGGTCTCGTCACCCTCGTCCTCGACGACCCGGACCAGTCCGCGAACACCATGAACCAGGCGTTCCGCGACTCCCTCGCGGTGGTCACCGACCGCCTGGAGGCCGAGAAGGACACGATCCGCGGCATCATCATCACCTCCGCCAAGAAGACGTTCTTCGCCGGCGGCGACCTGCGTGACCTGATCCGGGTCACCCCCGACACCGCCCAGGAGCTGTTCGACGGCGGCCTCGCCATCAAGCGCGACCTGCGCCGCATCGAGACCCTGGGCAAGCCGGTGGTCGCGGCGATCAACGGCGCAGCCCTGGGCGGCGGTTACGAGATCGCGCTGGCCTGCCACCACCGGGTCGCACTCGACGCCCCCGGTTCGAAGATCGGCTGTCCCGAGGTCACCCTCGGCCTCCTCCCCGGAGGCGGCGGAGTCGTCCGTACGGTACGCATGCTGGGCATCGCCGACGCGCTCCTGAAGGTCCTGCTCCAGGGCACCCAGTACAGCCCGCAGCGGGCCCAGCAGAACGGCCTGATCGACGAAGTGGCCGCCACCCAGGACGAGTTGATGGACAAGGCCCGCGCCTTCATCGACGCCAACCCCGAGTCGCACCAGCCCTGGGACAAGCCCGGCCACCGCATTCCCGGCGGCACCCCCGCCAACCCCAAGTTCGCGGCGAACCTGCCCGCCTTCCCCGCCAACCTGCGCAAGCAGACCAACGGCGCGCCCTACCCGGCGCCGCGCAGCATCCTCGCCGCCGCCGTCGAGGGAGCCCAGGTCGACTTCGAGACCGCGCAGGTCATCGAGGCCCGCTACTTCGTGGAACTGGCCGCCGGACAGACCTCGAAGAACATGATCCAGGCGTTCTTCTTCGACCTCCAGGCCGTCAACTCCGGCGCCAACCGCCCCAAGGGCGTCGAGCCGCGCCCGGTACGCAAGGTGGCGGTCCTCGGCGCCGGGATGATGGGCGCCGGCATCGCCTACTCGTGCGCCCGCGCGGGCATCGACGTCGTCCTCAAGGACGTGACGGCCGAAGCGGCGGCCCGGGGCAGGAACTACTCCGAGAAGCTGTGCGCGAAGGCCGTCTCCCGGGGACGTTCCACCCAGCAGCAGGCGGACGCGCTGCTCGCCCGCATCACCCCGACCGCCGACCCGCAGGACGTGGCCGGCTGTGACGCCGTCATCGAGGCGGTGTTCGAGGACACCGCCCTGAAGCACAAGGTGTTCCAGGAGATCCAGCACCTCGTCGCCCCGGACGCCCTGCTGTGCTCCAACACCTCCACCCTGCCCATCACCGCCCTCGCCGAAGGCGTCGAACGCCAGGGCGACTTCGTCGGACTGCACTTCTTCTCGCCGGTCGACAAGATGCCGCTCGTCGAGATCATCAAGGGCGAGCGGACCGGGGACGAGGCGCTGGCCCGTGCCTTCGGCCTGGTCCGCCAGATCAGGAAGACCCCGATCGTCGTCAACGACTCGCGCGGCTTCTTCACCTCGCGGGTCATCGGCCACTTCATCAACGAGGGCGTCGCGATGGTCGGCGAGGGCATCGAGCCCGCGTCGATCGAACAGGCGGCGGCGCAGGCCGGTTACCCCGCGAAGGTGCTGTCCCTCATGGACGAACTGACGCTGACCCTGCCGCGCAAGATCCGGGCCGAGTCCAGGCGGGCGGTGGAGGAGGCTGGCGGCACCTGGGTCACGCATCCCGCGGAGGCCGTGATCGACCGCATGGTGGACGAGTTCGGCCGTACCGGCCGCAGCGGGGGCGGGGGGTTCTACGAGTACGGGGCGGACGGCAGCCGGGCGGGTCTGTGGCCGGGGCTGCGCGAGCACTTCGGGCGGGCGGGCGCCGAGGGGGTGCGGATCCCCTTCGTGGACATGCAGGAACGCATGCTGTTCTCCGAGGCGCTGGACACGGTGAGGCTGCTTGAGGAGGGCGTGCTGACGTCGGTCGCCGACGCCAACATCGGCTCGATCTTCGGGATCGGCTTCCCCGGCTGGACGGGCGGGGTCCTGCAGTACGTCAACGGCTACGAGGGCGGCCTGCCCGGATTCGTCGCCAGGTCGCGTGAGTTGGCGGAGCGGTACGGGGAGCGGTTCGCGCCGCCGGCGCTGCTGGTGGAGAAGGCGGCGAGGGGGGAGGGATTCGGGGACGGGTAGGTTTCGCCCCCGGGCCCCGGTCTGGGGGCTGCCGCCCCCAGGCCCCCGCCACGGCCCTGAACGGGCCTTGTCCTCAAACGCCGGACGGGCTGAAGATGTCGGCCGGCGCCTTGTTCTCAAACGCCGGACGGGCTGAAGATGTCGGCCGGCGCCTTGTTCTCAAACGCCGGACGGGCTGCGGGTGCTGGCCAGTTGCCCTCTTCTGTACGGGAGTTGGTCCCGGTACCGTCCGGCGCATGCCAAAACGCACGCGCCTCACAGCCTGGAGAACGCTCGCGACAGCGGCGACCGCCGCACTCATGGCCGCCCTGCTCACCCCGGCCGTCGCCCACAGCGCACCACGGGAGAGCAGGCCCGTCTACTCGTACGACAACGCGATCCGCGAGGCCGTCTGGGTGGACACCGGACTCGACGGCGACAGCGACGGGAAGACCGACCGCGTCGCCGTCGACATCGTCCGGCCGCGCGAACCCGCCGCGCAGGGCCGCAGAATACCCGTGATCATGGACGCCAGTCCCTACTACTCCTGCTGCGGACGCGGCAACGAGAGCCAGCGCAAGACGTACGACGCGAGCGGCAACGTCGTCCAGATGCCGCTGTTCTACGACAACTACTTCGTACCGCGCGGCTACGCCTTCGTCGGCGTCGACCTGGCCGGCACCAACCGTTCCGACGGCTGTGTCGACGTCGGCGGACGCTCCGACATCCAGTCCGCGAAGGCCGTCGTCGACTGGCTCAACGGCCGCGCCAAGGGCTATACGAGCCGCACCGGCACCGACCGGGCCAAGGCCACCTGGACCAACGGCAGAACCGGCATGATCGGCAAGAGCTACGACGGCACCATCGCCAACGGAGTCGCCGCCACCGGCGTCAAGGGACTGAGAACGATCGTCCCGATCAGCGCCATCTCCTCCTGGTACGACTACTACTTCGCCCAGGGAGCCCCCCTCTACGACTCCGGCCCCGAATGGCTGTCCGACTACGTCGAGAGCCCGGCTGCCCGCGCCAAGTGCGCCGCCGTACAGCAGAAGATCGTCGACGGAGCCCCTCGCAGCGGCGACTGGACGTCCTTCTGGACCGAGCGCGACTACGCGAAGGACGCCCGCAAGGTCAGGGCGAGCGTCTTCGTCATCCACGGCCGGCAGGACCTCAACGTCCGCCCCAAGCACTTCGGCCAGTGGTGGGACGCCCTCGCGAAGCGCGGCGTCGAGCGCAAGATCTGGCTTTCCCAGACCGGCCACGTCGACCCCTTCGACTTCCGCCGCGCCGCCTGGGCCAACACCCTGCACCGCTGGTTCGACCACGAACTCCTCGGCTACGACAACGGCATCGACGACGAGCCCATGGCCGACATCGAACGCCACCCCGACCAGTGGGTCACCTCGGCCGTCTGGCCGCCCCGCACCACGCACCCGGTGAGCCTGCGCCCCGGCACCGGCGCACAGCCCGGCGTGGGCACCCTGGGCCTGCGCAAGCAGTCCGGCACAGCGACGTTCACCGACGACCCGAGCCTGAGCGAGACCGACTGGTCGGCGCAGATCGACCGGCCCACGCCCGCCAAGGCCGGTTTCATCACCAAGCCCCTCACCGAGGCTCTGCGCGTGTCCGGCTCGTCCATCGTGACCGTGACAGCCACCCCGAGCACCTCGACGGCTCATCTGACCGCCGTCCTGGTCGATCTCGGCCCCGACACCATCCGCGACTACGCCGACGCGGCCGAGGGCATCACCACGCTCACCGACCGCACCTGCTGGGGCCCGAGCACCACCGGCGACAGCTCCTGCTTCCGCTCGACGCGGGCGAAGACGACCGCCGTCGACTACACGATCTTCAGCCGGGGCTGGGCCGACCTGGGCAACCACGCCGCGGCCGGCAAGGGCTTCCCGCTCACCCCCGGCAAGCCGTACCGGATCACCCTCGCCCTGCACGCGAGCGACCACGTCGTCCCGGCGGGCCACCGTCTCGCCCTGATCGTCGCGGGCACGGACAAGGACCTCATCGACCCTCCGTCGAGCACCCCGACCCTGACGCTGGACCTGTCCCGTACGTCGGCCAGGGTCCCCCTGGTCGGCGGCACGACCGCGTTCGCACGGGCCACGACGGCCACCGTCGCGACCACCCCGACCCCGACCCCACCCCTCCTCGACGGCGTCCAGGCCCCACGCACCACCCACCGCGTCCCGGGACCCGCATGACACCGCCCACCACCAAGTGACGCCCACCGACCGCCGAACGGGCCGGGTCCGACCGGCCCCGCCCGTTCGTCGGACGGCCGGGCGCGCGCAGCGCCCCGGTCAGGGGCGCGGGGAACTGCGCGACAAGCCCCCACCGGCCCGCAGCAAAAGATCCGTCCGACCAGCGCAACCCCTAGCCCCCGACAAGCTGCGCAACATCCTCCGCGCAGCCCCACGCGACCGTGATCCCCGCACCCCCATGCCCATAGTTGTGCACCAACACCCGCCCACCGGAAACCGGTTCCCGCTCCAGCCGTACCGCATGACGAGTGGGCCGCAGCCCGACCCGGTGACCGAGCACCCGCGCCCCCGCGATCTCCGGCCGCACCTCCGCACACCGCCGCAGAATCTCCTCGGCCACCGCCGGATCGGGCACGAGCGACCACTCGTCCTCGTCGGCCGTGCCCCCGCAGATCAGACCGCCCGGCTGCGGAAAGAAATACGTGGTCCTCGCGTCGCCGTGCCCCGCCGCCGTGAACCACGTCGTGATCCCCGGGTTCTCCACGACGACCAGCTGTCCCCGCACGGGCCGTACCGCCGGATCGGGCACGAGATCACGCGCACCGAGCCCCGTGCAGTTGACGACGGCGTCCACCGCGTCGGACTCGACGGCTTCGGCGAGATCACTGACGGACCGTTCCTCCATCACGCCACCCGCCGCGAGGAACCGTTCCCGCAGCCACCCCAGATGCACCGGCATGTCGATCAACGGCAGCAGGGCCCGCAGCCCCTCACCCGTCTCCCGAAGCTCAGGGACCCGCCCGGCCCACGGCCCCAGTTCGTCCAGCCGCAGCCCGGCCTGTACACCCTCGACCATGCGTACGCCCGTCTCCCCGGGCCGCTCCGCCAACTCCTGGTAGACGGACAGCGACGTGAGCGCCCATTCCCCGGCGGACGCCTCCGGCTCGATCCGGTACGGCCACCACAGCGCGCCCGCAACCGCCGAGGTGGTCTGCTCGGCGGGCTCCCGCGTCCACACCCGGACCCGCCGGCCGCGCTCGGCCAGCACCACCGCCGTCGTGAGGCCGATGACCCCGCCGCCGACCACGATCACTTCACCACTCCCACGCGTCTTCACCCGGGGACCGTAGCGGAATATGTCATGCCGTGCTCAGATCGGTCCCGATCTGGGGATACTCACACCATGTCTGCCGAGTACGCCACCTTCGGCCTGGCACCGGCGATGCGTGCCGGTGGAGTCCTCGCCAACGGTGACTACCAAGTCCACCGGGACTTCCTCGACTTCATCGTCGACGGGCGCCCCCTCCTCTACCAACTGTCCGACCTCGACGCGGTCTCCCCGCTCGCGTCCGACATCCCGCCCGCGATCTTCACCGCCCAGGTCCGCGCCCTGCTCCTGGAGACGGACGCTCCCCTGGAGGGCGGCCGGTACATCATCTACGGCTGTCCCGAGTGCGCCGACCTGGCGTGCGGCGCCGTGACGGCGGCCATCGAGCGGGAGGGTGACGACTACGTGTGGCGCGACTTCGCCTGGCAGACGGACACCCATGCCGACCTGGAGCTCAACGGCTACCACGGCATCGGGCCCTTCCGCTTCACCGGCGCCGAGTACCGGGACGCGCTCGGCTCCCTCCTCGACACCGCGGGGAACACCGGGGCGCCGGGCTCCGCTGAGCCCGGCGCGGCCCGGCGCCGGGTGCTGCTGATCGGTGCCCGGGTCGCCGTCCTCGCCAAGCTCGCCGCCGCGCTGCGCACCATCGGCATCGGCGCGGACATCACCCGGGACGCCACGGACGTGCCGGCCGACGAACTGCGGGGCTACGGCGCGGTCGCCTTCGGCCGGGCGATCGAGGAGACGGAACGTGCCGCCGTACGCCACTCCTTCGAACGCGCGGGCGTCGAGGTGGCGTACGTCGACGGTCTCGCCCCGATCGTCCCGCTGCTCGTCGCCCAGATCGAACACGCCCTGGACCGCAGCCCGCTGGAACGGCGCCGGCTCACCGGTCTGGTCGCCGCCGGGGGAGAGGCGGGCATAGAGGTCACCTCCACCTGCCGCGTCCACCTCACCGCGTACCGACTGGACCGGCTGTACCGCACCCACGCCCTCGAGGTCTTCGACGGCATCCTCGAACCCGGCAGGCACCGCATCCCCCTGGAGGCGAAGGCGGTGAAGGGGGAGTCGTTCATCGTGGCGCGTACGTCGGGAACCGTGCTGGTGGAGCCGATGGCCCGCTGAAATCCCGGACGCGACGCCCCGCCGACGGCAGCTAGGATCGGCCTCCTGATGACTGCCACCCTCGTCGCCAAGAACCTCGCCGCCGGCCACGGCGACCGCTCCCTGTTCTCCGGGCTCGACCTCGTCGTCGCGCCCGGGGACGTGATCGGGCTCGTCGGTGCCAACGGCGCGGGCAAGTCCACGCTGCTCAGGATGCTCGCCGGGCTGCTCCAGCCCGAGCAGGGCGAACTGCGCCTCTCCCCGCCGACCGCGAGCGTCGGCCATCTCCCGCAGGAGCCGGAACGCCGGGAGGGCGAGACCATCCGCGAGTTCCTCGCGCGCCGCACGGGCGTGGCCGAGGCCCAGCGGGTCATGGACGAGGCGACACAGGCGCTGGTGGACGGAGCCCCGGGCGCGGACGACGCGTACTCCGTGAGCCTGGAGCGCTGGCTCGACCTCGGAGGCGCCGACCTGGACGAACGGGCGGAGGAGGTCGCCGACTCCCTGGCCCTCACCGTCGGCCTGGACCAGCCGATGACGTCCCTGTCCGGGGGCCAGGCGGCAAGGGCCGGCCTCGCCTCCCTGCTCCTCTCCCGCTACGACGTCTTCCTCCTCGACGAGCCGACCAACGACCTGGACCTCGACGGCCTCGAGCGCCTGGAGCGCTTCGTCAAGGGCCTGCGCGCGGGCACGCTCGTCGTCAGCCACGACCGCGAGTTCCTCACCCGCACGGTCACCAAGGTCCTCGAACTCGACCTCGCCCAGCAGCAGATCAAGCTCTACGGCGGCGGCTACGAGGCCTATCTGGAGGAGCGGGACGTCGCCCGCAGGCACGCCCGCGACGACTACGAGGAGTACGCCGACAAACGCTCCGCGCTCCAGGACCGGGCCCAGATGCAGCGCGGCTGGATGGACAAGGGCGTCAAGAACGCCCGGCGCAAGGCGAACAACGACAACGACAAGATCGGCCGCAAGTTCCGCAGCGAGGCCAGCGAGAAGCAGGCCGCGAAGGCCCGCCAGACCCAGCGCATGATCGAACGTCTGGACGTGGTCGAGGAGCCGCGCAAGGAGTGGGAACTGCGCATGGAGATCGCGGCGGCGCCACGCTCCGGCTCGGTCGTCGCGACCCTGCGGGACGCGGAGGTGCGCCGCGCGGGCTTCACGCTCGGCCCGGTGACCGTACAGATCGACTGGGCCGACCGGATCGCGGTCACGGGTGCGAACGGTGCGGGAAAGTCGACGCTTCTGGCCGCACTCCTGGGCCGGGTGCCGCTGGACTCGGGCCATGCCACGCTCGGCTCGGGTGTGGTGGTCGGGGAGGTGGACCAGGCCCGCAAGCTGTTCCTCGGCTCCGAGTCGCTGCTGGACGCGTTCTGTGCGGCGGTCCCCGACACGGAACCGGCGGAGGTCCGCACGCTCCTGGCCAAGTTCGGCCTGAAGGCGGATCACGTCCTACGCCCAGCGGCGACGTTGTCCCCGGGCGAACGCACGAGGTCGGCACTGGCGCTCCTCCAGGGCCGGGGCGTGAACCTCCTGGTCCTGGACGAACCGACCAACCACCTCGACCTCCCGGCCATCGAACAGTTGGAACAGGCCCTCGACTCCTACGAGGGCACGCTGCTCCTGGTCACCCACGACCGCAGAATGCTGGACGCGGTACAGGTGACACGCCGCTTCGAGGTGACGGACGGCAAGGTGACGGAACTCAGCTGAGGGGGGGCTCGGTCGGCTGGGTCGTGTCTGCGGCCCGGCGGGGGCTGGCCGCGCAGTTCCCCGCGCCCTGAAGGCCCGCCCAGCTGCGGGCAGTCGTGCCGCTGGGGCGGCACGGGTGGGCGCGGCGGCACCCCGTACAGCGCCGGGCTGCGCGACCCACCCGGCGTCAGCTTCGGCACCGGGTGCCCTTACCAACAAGGGCACCCGGCATCACGCAACTCTCACCGCCGCTTGGGATCCACCAACCCCGCCTTCCGCAACGCATCCGCCATCGCGCTGTTGCCGGGCGCCGGCGAAGGCGACTGCTGCCGAGCCTGCCCCTGTTGCCGCTGCCGAGGCTGCGGCGGCCGCCCTCCACGAGGAGGCCGCCCCTCCCCGGAGGACACCGCCTCGTCGTCCAACCGCAGCGTCAGCGAGATCCGCTTCCGGGGAATGTCGACCTCGAGCACCTTCACCTTGACGATGTCACCGGACTTCACCACGTCGTGCGGGTCCTTGACGAACGTCTTCGACATCGCCGAGACATGCACCAGCCCGTCCTGGTGAACCCCGACATCCACGAACGCCCCGAACGCCGCCACGTTGGTGACGACCCCCTCCAGCACCATCCCGGAGGACAGGTCGCCGATCTTCTCGACCCCGTCCTTGAACGTGGCCGTCTTGAAGGCGGGCCGCGGGTCGCGCCCGGGCTTCTCCAGCTCGCGCAGAATGTCCGTGACCGTCGGCAGACCGAACTTCTCGTCGACGAAGTCATCGGGCCGCAGCGACCGCAGCACCGCCGTGTTCCCGACCAGCGACGCCACCCCGCTCCCCGCCGACTTCACCATCCGCCGCACCACCGGGTACGCCTCCGGGTGCACACTGGACGCGTCGAGCGGATCGTCCCCGCCCCGGATCCGCAGGAACCCCGCACACTGCTCGTACGCCTTCGGCCCGAGCCGCGCGACGCCCTTCAGCTGGGCCCGTGAGGTGAACGGCCCGTTCGCGTCGCGATGCGCCACGATGTTCTCCGCGAGCCCGGAGGAGATGCCGGAGACCCGCGACAGCAGCGGCGTGGACGCGGTGTTGACGTCGACACCGACCCCGTTCACACAGTCCTCGACCACCGCGTCCAGCGACCGCGACAGCTTCACCTCGGACAGATCGTGCTGGTACTGCCCGACCCCGATCGACTTCGGGTCGATCTTCACCAGCTCGGCCAGCGGGTCCTGCAGCCGCCGCGCGATCGACACCGCCCCGCGCAGCGACACGTCCATGCCCGGCAGCTCCTGCGAGGCGAACGCCGACGCCGAGTACACCGACGCGCCCGCCTCGGACACCATGACCTTGGTGAGGTTCAACTCCGGGTGCTTGGTGATGAGTTCACCGGCGAGCTTGTCCGTCTCGCGGGACGCCGTACCGTTGCCGATCGCGATCAGGTCGACCGAGTGCTCCTTGGCGAGCCGGGCCAGTTTGGCCAGCGCCTCGTCCCACCTGTTCGCCGGTACGTGGGGATGGATCACGTCCGTGGCGACGACCTTGCCCGTCGCGTCCACGACGGCCACCTTCACGCCCGTACGGAACCCGGGGTCCAGTCCCAGCGTCGCGCGCGTGCCGGCCGGTGCGGCGAGGAGCAGGTCGCGCAGGTTCGCCGCGAACACGTTGACCGCCTCGTCCTCGGCGACCGTACGCAGCCGAAGGCGCACGTCGATGCCGAGGTGCACCAAAATCCGGGTCCGCCAGGCCCAACGCACGGTGTCCTTCAGCCACTTGTCGCCGGGACGGCCGCGCTCGGCGATCCCGAAACGGTGGGCGATGATCCCCTCGTACGAGGAAGGGCCCTCCGTCGGCTCCTCCGGCTCCAGGACCAGGTCGAGGACGTCCTCCTTCTCGCCGCGCAGCATCGCGAGGATGCGGTGCGAGGGCAGCGCGGTGAAGGGCTCGGCGAAGTCGAAGTAGTCGGCGAACTTGGCGCCCGCCTCCTCCTTGCCCTCCTTCACCTTCGCGGCCAGCCGTCCGCGCACCCACATGCGCTCGCGGACCTCGCCGATCAGGTCGGCGTCCTCCGAGAACCGTTCGGTCAGGATCGCGCGGGCGCCGTCCAGGGCGGCCTGCGGATCGGCGACGCCCTTGTCCGCGTCGACGAAGGCCGCCGCCGCGGCGAGCGGGTCCACGGACGGGTCCCCGAGCAGCCCCTCGGCCAGCGGCTCCAGACCGGCCTCGCGCGCGATCTGGGCCTTTGTTCGCCGCTTCGGCTTGAACGGCAGGTAGATGTCCTCCAGGCGCGCCTTCGTCTCGGCCCCGCGGATCTGCGCCTCGACCTCGGGCGTCAGCTTGCCCTGCTCGCGCACCGACTCGAGGATCGCGGTCCGCCGCTCCTCCAGCTCCCGCAGATAGCGCAGCCGCTCCTCCAACGTGCGCAGCTGCGCATCGTCGAGCATCTCGGTCGCTTCCTTGCGGTAGCGGGCGATGAAGGGCACTGTCGAACCCCCGTCGAGCAGCTCGACGGCGGCCCTCACCTGCCGCTCCCGTACGCCGAGTTCCTCGGCGATCCTGCCTTCGATGGACCCTACTTCGATGGACCCGGGTGTCGTCACGATCCCGTACCGCCTTCTCCACTGAGGTTGCGCGGCAATTGTGGCAGGTGGCACCGACAACCGGGGATCAGGGCGCCACACGGCACGCGGGTCACCGGCCGCGAAGGCGGCCCGCGCAGTCGCACGTGGATGGCAGGAAAGGTGGGGAAATCGGCATTGCGGCCATCGGGAGCACCCGCCAAGAATCGAGGTATGGCGCAGCGAACCGTCCTCGTCGTCCTCTTCGACGGCGTCCAGAGTCTCGATGTCACCGGCCCTGTCGAGGTGCTGGCCCAGGCCTCCGCCCGGCACCCGGGCAGCTACCGCATCCGTACGGCCTCGCTGACGGGCGAGCCGGTGCGCACCTCCAGCGGCCTCACCCTCGTACCGGACGGGACGCTCGCCGAGGCGCCCGCACCGCACACCCTCCTGGTCCCGGGCGGTCCGGGCTCCCGCGCCGCCGACCCGCGCCTGGTCGACTGGCTGCGCCTGCACGGGCCGCACCCCGAGCGACTGGTGGCCGTCTGCACGGGCGCGATCCTGCTCGCCGCCGCCGGTCTCCTGGACGGTCTGCGCGCGACCACCCACTGGGCGTACTGCGACAGGCTCGCCCGCGATCACCCGGCCGTCGAGGTCGACCCCGAGCCCATTTATGTACGCGACGGCCGCGTGATGACGTCGGCCGGTGTCACCGCCGGAATCGACCTCGCCCTCGCGCTCGTGGAGGAGGACCTCGGCCGCGACACCGCGCTCGCCGTCGCCCGGCATCTGGTCGTCTTCCTGCGCCGGCCGGGCAACCAGGCCCAGTTCAGTGCCCAGCTCTCCGCGCAGACCGCCCGGCGTGAGCCGCTGCGCGAGGTCCAGCACTGGATCACCGAACACCCGGACGACGATCTGAGCGTCGAGTCCCTCGCCGCCCGCGCCCGTCTCTCACCCCGCCACTTCGCCCGCGCCTTCCGCACCGAGACAGGCATGACCCCCGGCCGGTACGTCGACCGGGTCCGCCTGGAACACGCCCGGCGCCTCCTGGAGGACACCTCCGACGGCATCGAGCGAATCTCGCGCGCCAGCGGCTACGGCACCCCGGAGGCCATGCGCCGCGCCTTCGTCAGAAGCCTCGGCACGGCCCCGGCCGAGTACCGCCGCCGTTTCGACCCCGCACCCTCCGCCCGCTGAAAGGCACGCCATGCAGATCGCCCTGCTGCTCTTCGACCGCTTCACCGCCCTCGACGCCGTCGGCCCGTACGAGATCCTCAGCCGCCTCCCCGGCGCGGAGACCGTCTTCGTCGCCGAGGAGGCCGGGCCCGTCCGCGACGACTTCGGCACCCTCGCGCTCACCGCCGACCGCACCCTGGCCGACGTACCGCACCCCGGCATCGTGGTCGTCCCCGGCGGGCCGGGCCAGTCCGCGCAGATGGACAACGAGGCCCTGCTCGGCTGGCTGCGCAGCGCCGACGCCAGCAGCACCTGGACGACGTCCGTGTGCACCGGCTCCCTGCTCCTGGCCCGCGCCGGACTCCTCGACGGGCGCCGCGCGACCTCGCACTGGCTGGCCCTGGGCGAGCTGGCGAAGTACGGCGCCGAATCCACGGGGGAGCGGGTCGTGACCGACGGCAAGTACGTCACGTCCGCCGGGGTCTCCTCCGGCATCGACATGGCCCTCACCCTGACCGGCCGGATCGCGGGCGACGAGCACGCACAGGCCGTACAGCTCGCGACGGAGTACGACCCGCAGCCGCCCTACGACGCAGGCGCCCCGCACAAGGCACCCGCACACCTGGTCGAACGGCTCCGGTCCCGCAGCAGGTTCAGCGCGGCGTAGGCGACGTCGGTCCGCTCCAGGAGAAGGCCGGCGGACGGCGTTCCAGGAATGCGGCGACGCCCTCGGCGGCCTCGTCGCTCTCGCGCGCCTGTCCGGCCCAGTACGCGTCCCGGTCGGTACGACCGTCCGCGAACTCCTTCGCCGCCGCCTGGGTGAGCCGTGAGCGGGAGGCGAGGACGCGGGCGAACTCCGCGACCCGCTTGTCGAGTTCACCCGCCGGCAGCACCTCGTCGAGGAGGCCGGTGCGCAGCGCCCGCTCCGCGTCGATCAACTCACCCGAGAACAGCAGGTACTTGGTGGTGGCCGGACCCACCAGGGCCGCCAGCCGCCGGGTGGACGACGCCGCGTACACCAGGCCGAGCTTCGCCGGGGTCACCCCGAAGATCGACCCCTCCTCGGCGAACCGCAGATCGCAGGCGGCCGCGAGCTGTGCCCCGCCGCCCACACAGTGGCCGCGGATGGCCGCCAGTACCGGCTTGGGGAAGGCCGCGAGGGCGTCCTCCGCCAGCACAGCCAGCCGCTGCGCCTCCTCCGGCGAGCCCTGGAGCGTCGAGATGTCGGCGCCCGCGCAGAAGGTCCCGCCGGCGCCGGTGAGCACCAGGACGCGGACGTCCGGATCGGCGGCCAGGGTGGCGAGCAGCGGCGGCAGCGCGCGCCACATGCCGGCCGTCATGGCGTTGCGCTTGGCCGGGTGGCGGATGACGACGGTGGCGATCCCGTCGGCGGCACTGTGGGTCAGCTGCGGCTCCATGCGCCGGATCGTATCCGCCGGTGCCGAACGACCGAACGACGGAGGTAACCAAACCCGTACAACCCGAATAGTTCACGAAGTCGGCACCGCCCGGGCAGCTTCGGTCGTGGTTGCGCCCATGTCGCACGTCATCCGCCAGAAGCGCTCGAAACGTGCTGACTTCTGTTCAGTTCTCCGCCGGGGGCCCGCCCCCTACCAACACTCGTCGTGTGGTGACAATCGAGCGCGAGGGCGGCGACCGAACGATGGACGACCATGGGCGAGAGTCCGACTCACGCCCAGCGGACGACGGCGTACCCGACGGTCCACCCTGTGAGCACAGACACAGAACCCCCGATCCGCTTCCCTACGAAGGGGTGTGGAGGTTCAACGCGCCCGCCGTCGACGCCTCCGTCCCACAGGCGCGGCACGCCGTCCGGGACCTGTTGTACCGCCAGCAGGTGCCCGCCTCCCCGGATCTGGTGCACGGGCTCCTGCTGATCGTCTCGGAACTGGCGACGAACGCCGTCCGGCACGCGGCGGTCCTGTCGCCGACGCTCGCCGTGGAGGTGGCAGTGGGAGCCGAGTGGGTGCGGGTGTCGGTGGAGGACAACCACCCCTACCGCCCCTCCGCCCTGGAGGCCGACCACGGCCGGACCGGAGGACGGGGTCTGCTCCTGGTCCGCGAGATCGCCAGGGAGGCGGGCGGGGTGTGCGACATCGAGCACACCGCGAGCGGCGGCAAGGTCGTCTGGGCGGCCCTGCCGCTCAGGCCCACGCAGCTGCCGTAGCGGCTGTCACCAGCCGGCCGAGGGGCCCGTCAGCTCCCGGACCGCCGGGCGCGCGGCGTCCAGCACGGTCATGAACCAGGCCGAGAACGGGTCCTTCGCATGCCGCTCGGCCAGCTCGGCCGGGGTCACATAGGCCGTGTCCCCGACCTCCTCCGGATCCGGCGCGAGCGCCGACTGCGCCATCCCGACGAACAGGTGGTTGTACTCCTGCTCCACCAGGCCCGACTCCGGGTCGGGATGGTTGTAGCGGACCGTGCCCGCCTCCGCCAGCAGCGACGGGGAGACCCCCAGCTCCTCGTACGTCCGCCGGGCCGCCGCCGCGAAGGGCGCCTCACCGGGATAGGGGTGGCCGCAGCAGGTGTTGGACCAGACGCCGGGGGAGTGGTACTTGCCCAACGCGCGCTGCTGGAGGAGCAGTCGGCCCTGCTCGTCGAAGAGGAAGACGGAGAACGCCCGGTGCAGCAGACCCGGTGGCTGGTGGGCGGAGAGCTTCTCGGCGGTGCCGATCGTCGTGCCGTTCTCGTCGACCAGCTCGAGCAAGATCGCTTCTGCGGTGCCGTTCGACGAACTCTTGTGCGTCGCGGTGGCAGGTGTGATCGGCATACCCATCCTTCGCCTCGGTCTTCGAGCCCCAAGTCTGCCGTACGAATCCGGCACTCCCGGCACTTCCCGGCGTCCCCCGCATGTCCGGCGCGAAAGCGTGTCGACAGTGACCCGAAAGTCCATCGTGCCCCGTCCGGCTGCCGGGGAACCGCCGTTCAGGGGGGCTTGAAGAAGGGGACGCGGGTGCGCGCCGGACGGCTGCGTTCCGCCGCCGAGACGTGCCGGCCGGGCTCAGAGACAGAGCTTCGACTCGTGCTCCGCGTGCCCGCCGGGCTCCAGCTGGAAGGTGCAGTGCTCCACGTCGAAGTGGTCGCCCAGACAGCCCTGGAGCTCGTGCAGCATCTTCTCGTGCCCGATCCCGCTCAGCACCTCCGAGCTGACGACCACATGGGCCGACAGCACCGGCATGCCGGAGGTGATCGTCCAGGCGTGCAGATCGTGTACGTCCTCCACGCCGGGCAGCGCCACTATGTGGGCCCGTACCTCCGCCATGTCGACGCCCCGGGGAGCCGCCTCCAGAAGGACGTCCAGGGTTTCGCGCAGCAGCTTCCAGGTGCGCGGAACGATCATCAGACCGATGATCACCGAGGCGATGGGGTCGGCCCGCTGCCAACCCGTCGCCATGATGACCACCGCGGAGATCAGCACCGCCAGGGAGCCCAGCGCGTCCGCGGCGACCTCCAGGAAGGCGCCCCGCACGTTCAGGCTCTCCTTCTGGCCGCGCATCAGCATCGTCAGCGAGATCATGTTCGCGACCAGGCCGATGAGACCGAAGACGACGGTCGTCCCGCCCTCGGTCTCCGCGGGTGTGACGAACCGCTGGATCGCCTCGTACAGCACGTATCCGCCGACGCCGAGCAGCAGCAGACAGTTGGCGAGCGCGGCGAGGATCTCGGCACGGGCGTACCCGAAGGTGCGGTTGCCGGTGGGCGGACGGTTCGCGAAGTGGATCGCGAGCAGCGCCATGCCGAGACCCAGCGCGTCCGTCGCCATGTGCGCCGCGTCCGCGATGAGCGCGAGCGAATCGGCGACGACCCCGCCGACGAGTTCGACGACCATGACGGTGAGCGTGATGGCCAGCGCGAAACGCAGCCGCCCGCGGTACGCCGCTGCCGCCGTACCCGTGGTCGGCGCGCCGTGCGCGTGTCCGTGATCGTGCCCAGCCCCCATGGAAGCCGCCTCCTGGTGTTCGTGCCGAGTCCCGTCCCGAGATCAGTGAACTACGGGTGGGGGGTATGTGGCAACGCGGCACTGAACACCGTTGTCATGTGCCCTGACCTGCGAAAACGAAACCCAGGTCAGGGGGTGCGGAGATCACCGCCAATCGACGGGCGGGAACTGTGCGACCCGGGCCACCGTTTGTGCGCCGCATGCCGGGTCGCCCATGATGACCGGGCGGACGCGCCTGTCGGCCGGGCCGGGATCGGCCCCCGAACAGCCGGTGAACACAGGCGTGGCCCCATCCGATAACCTCTGCCGACATGCTGCCCGGCCACCGTGGGTCAGGGTTTCCCCCACCAACATGTACAGGACCGGCGTGCGCGCGTCGGTGTCCAGGGAGTGAGTTCGGTTGCCGACCGCCATCCTCACGGGTCAGCCGGTTCCCGGGTCGTCGATCGAGGCCGACCTGCGGTCCCTCGGCTTCGACGTGCGGAGCGCGACCGATGTCCCCGAGACCGAGACCCTCGTCGCCGAGTCGCCCTGCGACGAGCGGATCGCCGTCGTGGACGCCCGCTTCGTCGGCCACCCGCACGCGCTGCGCCTGGGCCTCACCGACCCCCGCTTCCCGCTCGCCGCGGTACCGGGCGCCGTGACGGCACAGCCCGGCGCCGGCCGTACCGCCCTGACCCGGGTACTGGCCCGGGAGATCTCCGCGAGCGGCGACGCCCCGACGGCGTCCCGGCCGGCGGCTCTCGCCGTCGCGGACAACCTCGCCGACCGCATCGCCCTCGCCCTCGACGCGGACGGCGTCGCCGTGCACCGCCCCGAACTGGGCAGCCTGACCGCCGCCGTCCCCGCCGACCCCGAGGCCCGCCACGAGGCACGGCAGGCCGTCGCAGCCGTCGACGACGAGGCCGTACGCCTGAAGTCGGCCGTGAAGTCCCGGGACGGCTTCTTCACCACCTTCTGCGTCAGCCCGTACTCCCGCTACCTGGCCCGCTGGTGCGCCCGCCGAGGCCTCACCCCGAACCAGGTCACCACCGCCTCGCTGCTCACCGCGCTGATCGCGGCCGGCTGCGCGGCCACCGGCACCCGCGGCGGTTTCGTCACGGCGGGCGTGCTTCTCCTGGTCTCCTTCGTCCTGGACTGCACGGACGGCCAGCTCGCCCGCTACTCCCTCCAGTACTCGACGCTCGGCGCCTGGCTGGACGCCACCTTCGACCGCGCCAAGGAGTACGCCTTCTACGCGGGCCTCGCCCTCGGGGCCTCGCGCGGGGGCGACGACGTATGGGCGCTGGCACTCGGCGCGATGATCCTGCAGACCTGCCGGCACGTCGTCGACTTCGCCTTCAACGAGGCCAACCACGACGCGACGACGAACACCAGTCCCACGGCCGCCCTCTCCGACCGCCTCGACGCCGTGGGCTGGACGGTCTGGGTGCGGCGGATGATCGTCCTGCCGATCGGCGAGCGCTGGGCCCTGATCGCCGTCCTCACGGCGTTCACCACTCCCCGGACGACCTTCACCGTGCTGCTGATCGGCTGCGGCTTCGCCGCGACGTACACCACAACCGGTCGCGTCCTGCGTTCGCTCACCCGAAAGGCTCAGCGCACGGAACGCGCGACGCGAGCGCTGGCGGACCTCGCGGACAGCGGGCCCCTCGCGGAACTGCTGGCCCGTACCGCACGCGGGACCGCCGGCCCCGCCCCGGCCACGGTGGCCCTGTCCGGCGCGGTCCTCGTGCTGTGCTCGGCCGCCCTGTGGGGCGCCGGCTGGCAGACCGTGCTGTGCTGCCTCGGTTACGTCCTCACGTCGTCCATCGCCGTCCTGCGGCCCCTCGACGGCGCCCTCGACTGGCTCGTCCCGCCCTTCTTCCGGGCCGCCGAATACGGCACAGTCCTCCTTCTCGCGGGCAAAGCGGAGGCAAACGGAGCACTCCCCGCGGCTTTCGGCCTCGTGGCCGCCGTCGCCTACCATCACTACGACACGGTGTACCGCATCCGTGGCAACGCCGGAGCGCCCCCGCGCTGGCTGGTACGGGCGTGCGGAGGGCACGAGGGCCGGACACTGTTGGTCGTCGTACTGGCCGCGCTGCTCAGTGCCTCGCAGTTCGTGGTCGCGCTCACGGTCCTCGCCGTGGTCGTGGCCCTGCTGGTGCTCGCCGAGAGCATCCGCTACTGGGTGGCCGCCCACCAGGGCGGCGCGCCCGCCGTACACGACGAAGGAGTACCCGCATGATCGGCCTCGTGCTGGCGGCCGGCGCCGGACGGCGTCTGCGCCCCTACACCGACAGTCTCCCCAAGGCTCTCGTGCCGGTCGGCCCCACGGGCGACGAGGACGGACCCACGGTCCTCGACCTCACCCTCGCCAACTTCGCCGAGATCGGCCTCACCGAGGCCGCGATCATCGTCGGCTACCGCAAGGAGGCCGTGTACGAGCGGCAGCGGGCCCTGGAGGAGAAGTACGGGCTGAAGCTCACCCTCATCGACAACGACCGCGCCGAGGAGTGGAACAACGCCTACTCCCTCTGGTGCGGCCGGGACGCCCTCGCCGACGGGGTGATCCTCGCCAACGGCGACACCGTGCACCCCGTCTCCGTCGAGCGGACGCTGCTCGCCGCGCGCGGTGACGGAAAGCGGATCATCCTGGCCCTCGACACGGTGAAGGATCTCGCCGACGAGGAGATGAAGGTGGTCGTGGACCCCGAGAAGGGCGTGCGGAGGATCACCAAGCTGATGGACCCGGCCGAGGCCACCGGCGAGTACATCGGCGTCACCCTCATCGAGGGCGCCGCCGCGGCCGAACTTGCCGACGCCCTGAAGACCGTGTGGGAGACCGACCCCCAGCAGTTCTACGAGCACGGCTACCAGGAACTGGTCGACCGCGGTTTCCGGATCGACGTGGCGCCCATCGGCGAGGTGCCCTGGGTCGAGATAGACAACCACGAGGATCTCGCCCGAGGACGGGAGATCGCGTGCCGGTACTGACGAGGCTGATCCCCTCGCCGGTCGTCGTCGACATCCGCCGTGGGGCCCTGAACGACCTGGCGGACGTGCTGTTCGACCAGCGGATCTCGCACTCCGGGAAGATCGCCGTCGCGGTCAGCGGCGGCTCCGGCGCGAAACTGCGCGCCCGGCTGGCCCCGGCGCTGCCCGGCGCGAGCTGGCACGAGGTCGACGGCGGCACCATCGACGACGCGATCAGGCTGGCCGACGCCATCAAGTCAGGCCACTACGACGCCGTGGTCGGCCTCGGCGGCGGCCGGATCATCGACTGCGCCAAGTTCGCCGCCGCCCGTGTCGGCCTGCCCCTGGTCGCCGTCGCCACCAACCTCGCCCACGACGGCCTGTGCTCCCCGGTCGCCACCCTCGACAACGACGCGGGGCGCGGCTCGTACGGCGTACCCAATCCGATCGCCGTCGTCATCGACCTCGACGTGATCCGTGAGGCACCGGCGCGGTTCGTGCGCTCCGGGATCGGCGACGCCATGTCGAACATCTCCGCGGTCGCCGACTGGGAGCTGGCCGGCCAGGTCAACGGGGAGAAGATCGACGGCCTCGCCGCCGCGATGGCCCGCCAGGCGGGCGAGGCCGTGCTGCGCCACCCCGGCGGAGTCGGCGACAACGCCTTCCTCCAGGTGCTGGCCGAGGCACTGGTCCTCACCGGTATCGCCATGTCGGTGTCCGGCGACTCCCGCCCGTCCTCCGGCGCCTGCCATGAGATCAACCACGCCTTCGACCTGCTGTACCCCAAGCGGGCCGCGAGCCACGGCGAACAGTGCGGCCTCGGCGCCGCCTTCGCCATGTACCTGCGGGGCGCGCCCGAGGAGGCGGCCTACATGGCCGAGGTACTGCGCCGGCACGGGCTGCCGGTGCTGCCGGACGAGATCGGCTTCACCACGGACGAGTTCGTACGGGTCGTCGAGTACGCCCCGCAGACAAGACCCGGTCGCTACACGATCCTGGAACACCTCGACCTCACGAACGACCAGATCAAGGACACGTACGCGGACTATGTCAAGGCCATCGGTAGCTGAACTACGCCCTGTCGTCCACCCCGAAGGGGTGAAGGACCGGCGCAGCGGCGAGCACTGGGCGGGACGCCTCTACATGCGCGAGGTGTCCCTGCGGGTCGACCCGTACCTGGTGAACACCAGGATCACGCCCAACCAGCTCACGTACCTGATGGTCGTCGCGGGTGGTCTGGCGGGCGCGGCGCTCCTGGTGCCGGGCCTCACCGGGGCGGTCCTGGCCGTCGTACTGATGCAGCTGTACCTGCTCCTCGACTGCGTCGACGGCGAGATCGCCCGCTGGCGGAACCAGACCTCGATCACCGGCGTGTACCTCGACCGCATCGGCCACTATCTGTCCGAGGCCGCGCTGCTGATCGGCTTCGGGCTGCGTGGCGCCGACCTGTGGGACGGCTCCGGCAGTCCCGAGTGGCTGTGGGCGTTTCTCGGCACCCTGGCCGCCCTCGGCGCGATCCTGATCAAGGCGGAGACCGACCTGGTGGACGTGGCGCGCGCCCGCAGCGGCCTGCCCGCCGCGAAGGACGAGCTGTCGGTGCCGCGCTCCGAGGGGCTCGCCATGGCCCGCAAGGCAGCCGCCGCCCTGAAGTTCCACCGGCTGATCGGCGGCATCGAGGCGAGCCTGTTCATCTTCGTCGTCGCGGTCCTCGACCTGTTCGGCGGCGACCTCTTCTGGACCCGCCTGGGCATCGCGGTACTGGCCGGCATCGCGATCCTGCAGACCCTGCTGCACCTCGTGTCCATCCTCGCGTCGAGCAGGCTGCGGTGAGTACCGGGATGCGGGTCGGCGCGGTCATCATCACCATGGGCAACCGCCCCGACGAACTGCGCGCCCTCGTCGACTCCATCGCCAAACAGGAGGGCGACCCGGTCCAGGTCGTCGTGGTCGGCAACGGCTCGCCCGTCCCGGACCTCCCCGAGGGCGTACGCGGCATCGAGCTGCCCGAGAACCTCGGCATCCCCGGCGGACGCAACGTCGGCATCGAGGCGTTCGGCCCGGCCGGCGGCGACGTCGACATCCTGATGTTCCTGGACGACGACGGCCTCCTCGGCCACCAGGACACCGCCGAACTGTGCCGCGAGGCCTTCACCGCCGACCCCCGGCTCGGCATCATCAGCTTCCGCATCGCCGACCCCGACACCGGTCTCACCCAGCGCCGCCATGTGCCCCGCCCGGGCACCACGGACCCGATGCGCAGCTCCCGCGTCACCAGTTTCCTCGGCGGCGCCGTCGCGATCCGTACCAAGGTCTTCGCCCAAGTGGGCATCCTCCCCGAGGAGTTCTTCTACGCCCACGAGGAGACCGACCTGGCCTGGCGGGCCCTCGACGCGGGCTGGATGATCGACTACCGGGCCGACATGCTGCTCTACCACCCCGCGACCGCGCCCTCGCGGCACGCGGTCTACCACCGCATGGTCGCGCGCAACCGGGTCTGGCTGGCCCGCCGCAACCTGCCGGCCCCCCTGGTACCCGTGTATCTGGGAGACTGGCTGCTGCTCACACTCCTCCGCAGACCCTCCCGCCCGGCGCTCAGAGCCTGGTGGGGCGGGTTCAAGGAGGGCCTGACCACCCCGTGCGGGCCCCGCCGGCCCATCCGGTGGCGTACGGTGTGGCGGCTGACCCGACTGGGCCGCCCCCCAGTGATCTGACAAGCTCTCCCTGAGAGCTCCCGCGGGCCGACCGCGTTCCGGTCAACAGCCCGCGCTCTGCCCCGTTCAGCTGCGCATATTGAAGACGAAAGTTTCCATTTGTGAGTGAGACAAAGCATGACGGCGGTGTCGCGGTGAGCGACCGACCGTCACCCGACGACGGCCTCTCCGCGGCCAAGCTCGCCGCGAAGTACGGACTCGCCGTGAGCGGCGCCCGTCCCCGACTCGTCGAGTACGTCCGCCAGCTCTGGGGACGGCGTCACTTCATCCTCGCCTTCTCGCAGGCGAAGCTGACCGCCCAGTACAGCCAGGCCAAACTCGGCCAGCTGTGGCAGGTGGCCACACCGCTGCTGAACGCGGCCGTGTACTTCTTCATCTTCGGCGTGATCCTCGAGGCCGACCGGGGCATGCCCCGCGAGGTGTACATCCCGTTCCTCGTCACGGGCGTCTTCGTGTTCACCTTCACGCAGAGCTCGGTGATGGCGGGCGTACGCGCGATCTCCGGCAACCTCGGCCTGGTGCGCGCCCTGCACTTCCCGCGTGCCGCCCTGCCGGTCTCCTTCGCGCTGCAGCAGCTCCAGCAGCTGCTCTTCTCGATGATCGTGCTGTTCGTGGTGTCGATCGGCTTCGGCAGCTACCCCACGTTGTCCTGGCTGCTGATCGTGCCGGCGCTGGCTCTCCAGTTCCTCTTCAACACCGGACTCGCGCTGATCATGGCTCGCTGGGGCTCGGCGACCCCGGACCTCGCGCAGCTGATGCCGTTCGTGATGCGTACGTGGATGTACGCGTCCGGCGTGATGTTCTCCATCCCGGTCATGCTCGCCGACAAGCCCCAGTGGCTCGCCGACGTGCTGCAGTGGAACCCGGCCGCCATCTACATGGACCTGATGCGCTTCGCGCTCATCGACGGCTACGGCCCGGAGAACCTGCCGCCGCACGTCTGGGCGGTCGCGGGAGCCTGGGCCGCGCTCTTCGCCGTCGGCGGATTCGTGTACTTCTGGCAGTCGGAGGAGAGGTACGGCCGTGGCTGACCCGATTCCCGGGGACAAGATCCCCACCGTCATCGCGAACGAGCTCCACATCGTCTACCGCGTCAACGGCGCCAAGACCGGCAAGGGCAGCGCCACCTCCGCCCTCAGTCGCATCGTCAGACGCGGCGACTCACCGGGCGTGCGCAAGGTGCACGCCGTACGGGGCGTCTCCTTCGTCTCCTACCGCGGCGAGGCCGTCGGGCTGATCGGCTCCAACGGCTCGGGCAAGTCGACCCTGTTGCGTGCCATCGCCGGCCTGCTGCCCGCCGAGAGCGGTCATGTCTACACGGACGGGCAGCCCTCCCTCCTCGGCGTCAACGCCGCCCTGATGAACGACCTCACGGGCGAACGGAACGTCATATTGGGCGGCCTCGCGATGGGCATGTCCCGCGAGGAGATCAAGGACCGCTACCAGCAGATCGTCGACTTCTCCGGCATCAACGAGAAGGGCGACTTCATCACGCTGCCGATGCGCACCTACTCCTCCGGGATGGCGGCCCGACTGAGGTTCTCCATCGCCGCCGCCAAGGACCACGACGTCCTGATGATCGACGAGGCCCTGGCGACCGGCGACCGGTCCTTCCAGAAGCGCTCCGAGGAACGCATCCGGGAGCTGCGCAAGCACGCCGGCACGGTGTTCCTCGTCAGCCACAACAACAAGTCGATCCGCGACACCTGCGACCGTGTGCTGTGGCTGGAACGCGGCGAACTGCGCATGGACGGGCCGACGGACGAGGTGCTCAAGGAATACGAGAAGTTCACCGGCCGGTAGCCGGGGGCTTCACCGGTGATCAGCCGGACGAATCAGGGCCCCGCCGGAACTGTTCCGGCGGGGCCCTGCGTCTGCAAAGAAAACGTCAACTCCGGCTCGCCATGGGAATCTTGACGCCAATCGGTGTCTTCTTGTGATGCGCGGTGCACCCCGACGGACCATGCCGCGTTGTACAACGTAAGCTGTACCAGTGCTGAATCGCGGCAAGTAGGGCGATAACACGCGACACCCGTCATCCGAAACCGCCGTGTGGACGGCTGAGCGGCGTGTCCGAAATAGTGCCTATTGGGTCCGCAGTGTAGAACGGGAGATGTGACGGCGATGGCTACGGAAACTCCCCAGCACCCCACAGCATGCGCCGTCCCCGCCCCGGGCAGCGAACAGTGACGACAACCGGCCACCAGCGCACCGGCGACCCGGAGCGCGGCACGCTCGACAAGGCCGCGGACGAGAACTTTCCCGTCGCGCCCTTTTTCCTGCCCAGGGCCTGGCGCACCGACCTCATGGCCGTCTACGGCTTCGCCCGCCTCGTCGACGACATCGGCGACGGCGACCTCGCCCCCGGCGGCGCCGACGCCCGACTGCTCGGCGTCGCCCCCGAGGACGCCGACGACCGGCTCGTCCTCCTCGACGCCTTCGAGGCCGACCTGCGCCGGGTCTTCGACGGCACCCCGCGCCACCCGCTGCTGCGCCGCCTCCGGCCGACCGTACGCCGCCGCGACCTCACCCCCGAGCCCTTCCTCGGCCTGATCGCCGCCAACCGCCAGGACCAGCTGATCAAGCGGTACGAGACCTACGACGATCTCCTCGCCTACTGCGAGCTGTCCGCCAACCCCGTCGGCCGGCTCGTCCTCGCCGTCACCGGCACCGCGACGCCCGAGCGGATCCGGCTCTCCGACGCCGTGTGCACGGCCCTCCAGATCGTCGAGCACCTCCAGGACGTCGCCGAGGACCTCGGCCGCGACCGTGTCTATCTGCCCGCCCAGGACATGAAGCGCTTCCACGTCCAGGAGCCGGATCTCGCCGCCCCCACCGCGGGCGCCTCGGTGCGCGCGCTGATCGCATACGAAGCCGAACGCGCACTGAACCTGCTGAATGAAGGCACCCCTCTCGTGGGTAGCGTCCACGGCAGGCTGAAGCTGCTGCTCGCGGGTTTCGTGGCGGGGGGAAAGGCGGCGGTCCACGCGATCGCCGCCGCCGAATACGACGTACTTCCCGGCCCGCCCAAGCCCGGCAGGATCCAGTTGCTGCGCGAGGTGGGCACAACCCTGCGAGGAAAGGGGTGATCCGGAGCGTGGAGTCGGAACCACACGTGTCCGCACCGGTACTCGCCGCCTACAGCTACTGCGAGACCGTCACCGGGCAGCAGGCCCGCAACTTCGCGTACGGCATCAGGCTGCTGCCGACGTCGAAGCGGCGTGCGATGTCCGCCCTGTACGCGTTCTCCCGGCGCGTCGACGACATCGGTGACGGCACGCTGGCCCCCGAGGTCAAGGCCGCACGGCTGGAGGACACCAGAGCCCTGCTCACCCGGGTGCGTGAGGGCGCCGTCGACGAGGACGACACCGATCCCGTCGCGGTCGCCCTCAGTCATGCGGGGGCCCATTTCCCGATCCCGCTCGGCGGCCTCGACGAACTCATCGACGGCGTCGTGATGGACGTCCGGGGTGAGACGTACGAGACCTGGGACGACCTGAAGGTCTACTGCCGTTGTGTCGCCGGGGCCATCGGGCGGCTCTCGCTCGGGGTGTTCGGTACGGAACGGGGCGCGCGCGGTGCGGAACGCGCCCCCGAGTACGCCGACACGTTGGGGCTCGCACTCCAGCTGACCAACATCCTCCGGGACATCCGCGAGGACGCCGAGGACGGGCGGACCTATCTGCCCGCCGACGACCTCGCCAAGTTCGGCTGCTCGGCCGGGTTCAGCGGGTCGACGCCGCCGGAGGGCTCCGACTTCGCGGGCCTCGTCCACTTCGAAGTGCGGCGCGCCCGAGCCCTGTTCGCCGAGGGCTACCGGCTGCTGCCCATGCTCGACCGCCGCAGCGGCGCCTGTGTCGCCGCCATGGCCGGCATCTACCGACGACTCCTCGACCGCATCGAGCGGGAGCCGGAGGCCGTTCTGCGCGGCCGGGTCTCGCTGCCCGGACGCGAGAAGGCGTATGTCGCGGTGCGTGGCCTGTCCGGTCTGGACGCCCGGCATGTGTCCCGGCGGATGGTCAGGAGGCGCACCTGATGGACAATTCGGTCCAAGGTGCTGCGGCCGCGGCGAAGCGGCGCGCAACCCTCCGGCCGGGGACCGCGTCCCTGATGTCGACGGCCCGCCGTGCGGCGTTCATCGTGCGCGACGGGTGCACAGGGGGGAGTACGCGATGAGCGAGGGCACGCAGCCGGGGGAACGTCCGGGCCACCACGGTGAGAAGACCGCGGTGGTGGTCGGCGGCGGACTGGCGGGCATCACCGCGGCGCTCTCCCTCGCCGACGCCGGAGTCCGTGTCACGCTGATCGAGGGCCGGCCACGGCTGGGCGGGCTCGCCTTCTCCTTCCAGCGCGACGGACTCACCGTCGACAACGGCCAGCACGTGTACCTGCGTTGCTGCACCGCCTACCGCTGGTTCCTCGACCGCGTCGACGGCGCGGCGCTCGCTCCGGTGCAGGCCCGGCTGGACGTGCCGGTCGTCGACCTGGCGAAGCCGGCGGGGCGGCGCCTGGGGAGAATCCGGCGTGACGCGCTGCCCGTACCGCTGCATCTCGGGCGCAGCCTGGCCACCTATCCGCATCTCTCGCTCGGCGAGCGCGCCAGAGTGGGGCGTGCCGCACTCGCGCTCAAGGCGCTGGACCTCGCGGACCCCGCGCTGGACGAGCGGGACTTCGGCAGCTGGCTGGCCGCGCACGGTCAGTCGGAGCGTGCCGTCGAGGCACTGTGGGACCTGGTGGGGGTCGCCACCCTCAACGCGGTGGCAGGGGACTCGTCCCTGGGGCTCGCCGCGATGGTGTTCAAGACCGGTCTGCTGTCCGACCCGGGCGCGGCCGACATCGGCTGGGCGCGTGTCCCGCTGGGCGAACTGCACGACACTCTGGCCCGCAAGGCGCTCGACTCCGCGGGCGTGCGTACCGAGATCCGTACACGCGTCACCTCCGTCCAACACACCGAGAACGGCCGTTGGAGCGTCCAGGTTCCCGGCGAGACCCTCGACGCGGACGCCGTCGTGCTCGCCGTCCCCCAGCGCGAGGCGCACGATCTCCTGCCCCAGGGCGCGCTCGACGCCCCCGAACGGCTGCTGGAGATCGGCACCGCACCGATCCTCAACGTGCACGTGGTCTACGACCGCAGGGTGCTGAACACACCGTTCCTCACCGCGCTCGGCAGCCCGGTCCAGTGGGTCTTCGACCGGACCGAGGCGTCCGGGCTCGAAGGCGACGGCCAGTATCTGGCGCTGTCCCAGTCCGCCGCGCACGACGAGATCGACGAGCCCGTGGCGGCGCTGCGCGAGCGGTATCTGCCCGAGCTGGAAAGGCTGTTGCCCCGCGCACGGGGCGCCGTAGTACGGGATTTCTTCGTCACCCGGGAGCGGACGGCCACGTTCGCCCCCACCCCCGGCGTCGGGCGGCTGCGGCCCGGCGCCCGTACCAAAACCCCCGGCCTGTACCTGGCCGGCTCGTGGACCGCCACCGGGTGGCCCGCGACCATGGAGAGTGCGGTCCGCAGCGGAGTCAGTGCGGCCGGCGCCGCGCTGAGCACCCTGGGCCGGCCCCGGCACCACCTCTTCGACGTGGAGGAGGCAGCCTGATGCTCGATCATCAGCCCGCGGCAGGTTCCCGCACCCCCAGCACCAGAACAAGAGGAGAGACTGTGCCCACTGTGCCCCCGGCTCCGAAGGCTGCCGACGCGGTGGACGTGACCGCGCTCCTGGAGCGCGGCCGGACCCTGGCCACTCCGGTACTGCGGGCGGCGATCAACCGTCTCGCGGCGCCCATGGACACCGTCTCCGCCTACCACTTCGGCTGGATCGACGCCCAGGGCAGGCCCGCCGCGGGAGACGGCGGCAAGGCCGTACGCCCCGCGCTCGCCGTGCTGTCCGCCGAGGTCACCGGGGCCGAACCCGAGGTCGGCATCCCCGGCGCGGTCGCCGTCGAGCTGGTGCACAACTTCTCCCTGCTGCACGACGACCTGATGGACGGCGACGAACAGCGCCGCCACCGCGACACCGTCTGGAAGGTGCACGGCCCCGCCCAGGCCATCCTGGTCGGCGACGCCCTGTTCGCGCTGGCCAACGAGATCCTCCTGGAACTCGGCACCGTCGAGGCCGGCCGCGCCACCCGCCGCCTCACCACCGCGACCCGTGCCCTCATCGACGGCCAGGCACAGGACATCTCCTACGAGCACCGCGACCGCGTCAGCGTCGAGGAGTGCCTGGAGATGGAGGGCAACAAGACCGGCGCCCTGCTCGCCTGCGCCAGCTCCATCGGCGCGGTCCTCGGCGGCGCGGACGACCACACCGCCGACACCCTCGAGAAGTACGGCTACCACCTCGGCCTGGCCTTCCAGGCCGTCGACGACCTCCTCGGCATCTGGGGCGACCCGGTGGCCACCGGCAAGCAGACCTGGAGCGATCTGCGCCAGCGCAAGAAGTCCCTGCCCGTCGTCGCCGCCCTCGCGGCGCGCGGCCCGGCCGCCGAGCGGCTCGGCGAACTCCTCGCCGCCGACGCGAAGAGCAGCGACTTCGAGAACTTCTCCGAGGAGGAGTTCGCCGCCCGCGCCGCCCTGATCGAAGAGGCCGGCGGCCGGGAGTGGACCGCCGAGGAGGCGCGCCGGCAGCACACCATCGCCGTCGACGCACTGAGCGCCATCGACATGCCCGACCGGGTGCGTGCGCAGTTCACGGCACTCGCCGACTTCGTCGTCGTACGAAAGAGATGATCACTATCGGTCGAATAAGCCTCGCGTAGTCGCCGGCCGGCGTCGCGTTCAGCGGCGCACCGGCCGACGGCGGACCCAATCAGCAGAGACATGCCACTGCACGAAGGGGAAGCCATGACAGCGACGACCGACGGAAGCACCGGGGCCCTGCCGCCCCGCGCTGCCTCGGCCAGCGAAACCGAAACCGCCACCAATGCCCCAGTGACGGCAGGGGTTCAGGATGCCGCCGCGCACGCCATGAGGCGTGCCACCGATCACCTGCTCGCGCGACAGGACGCCGAGGGCTGGTGGAAGGGCGACCTCGAGACCAACGTCACGATGGACGCCGAGGACCTGCTGCTCCGTCAGTTCCTGGGCATCCGCGACGAACACACCACCCAGGCAGCCGCGTTGTTCATCCGCGGCGAGCAGCGCGCCGACGGCACCTGGGCCACCTTCCACGGCGGACCCGCCGAACTCTCCGCCACCATCGAGGCGTACGTCGCCCTGCGGTTGGCCGGAGACGCACCCGAAGCGCCGCACATGGCGAAGGCGTCCGCCTGGATCCGCGACCGGGGAGGCATCGCCGCCGCCCGGGTCTTCACCCGTATCTGGCTGGCCCTGTTCGGCTGGTGGAAGTGGGACGACCTCCCCGAACTCCCGCCGGAACTCATCTACTTCCCGAAGTGGATGCCGCTCAACATCTACGACTTCGGCTGCTGGGCCCGGCAGACCATCGTGCCGCTCACCATCGTCAGCGCGAAACGCCCGGTCCGTCCGGCGCCCTTTCCGCTCGACGAGCTGCACACCGACCCCGACCTGCCGAACCCGGGCAAGTCCCTTGCCCCTCTCGCCAGTTGGGACGGCGCCTTCCAGCGGCTCGACCGGGTCCTGCACGGCTACCGCAAGGTGGCGGTGCGCCGCCTGCGCAGGGCGGCCATGAACGCCGCAGCCCGTTGGATCATCGAGCGCCAGGAGAACGACGGTTGCTGGGGAGGTATCCAGCCGCCCGCCGTCTACTCGGTGATCGCCCTGCACCTGCTCGGCTACGACCTCGCACACCCGGTCATGCGGGCCGGGTTGCAGTCCCTCGACCGCTTCACGGTGTGGCGCGAGGACGGGGCCCGGATGATCGAGGCCTGCCAGTCGCCGGTGTGGGACACCTGCCTTGCCGTCATCGCCCTCGCCGACGCGGGCCTGCCCGCCGACCACCCCCAACTGGTCAAGGCCGCCGACTGGATGCTGGGCGAGCAGGTGGTCCGGCCTGGCGACTGGTCCGTACGCAGGCCCGAACTGCCGCCGGGCGGCTGGGCGTTCGAGTTCCACAACGACAACTACCCCGACATCGACGACACCGCCGAGGTCGTCCTTGCCCTCCGCCGGGTCCGCCACCACGATCCGGAGCGGGTCGAGAAGGCCATCGGACGCGGGGTCCGCTGGAACCTCGGGATGCAGTCGAAGAACGGCGCCTGGGGGGCCTTCGACGTCGACAACACCAGTTCCCTCCCCAACAAGCTGCCGTTCTGCGACTTCGGCGAGGTCATCGACCCGCCGTCCGCCGATGTCACCGCCCATGTCGTCGAGATGCTCGCCGTCGAGGGCATGTCCCACGATCCGCGCACCCGACGCGGCATCGAGTGGCTGCTCGCCGAACAGGAGCCGAACGGCGCGTGGTTCGGCCGCTGGGGCGTCAACTACGTCTACGGCACCGGGTCGGTGGTGCCCGCACTGACCGCCGCCGGTCTGACCGCCGCGCACCCCGCCATCCGGCGGGCGGTGGGCTGGCTGGAGAAGGTCCAGAACGACGACGGCGGCTGGGGCGAGGACCTGCGCTCCTACCACGACAGCGCGGGCTGGAGCGGCCGGGGCGTCTCGACCCCCTCCCAGACGGCCTGGGCACTGCTCGCCCTGCTGGCCGCCGGGGAGCGCGACTCGAAGGCCGTCGAACGCGGTGTCGAGTGGCTGGCCGCGACCCAGCTGCCGGACGGCTCCTGGGACGAGCCGTACTTCACCGGCACCGGCTTCCCCTGGGACTTCTCGATCAACTACCACCTCTACCGACAGGTCTTCCCGCTCACCGCGCTCGGCAGGTACGTCCACGGAGAGCCCTTCGCCGACGCCAAGGGGAGCTGATGGACAGCCAGCCCGGGCCGGCCCCGCTGCTGATCGCCTGCGCGCTCGGCATCGAGCGGCTCGCCCTGCGCCGGGGCGCACGAGGTGCGGGACCGGTCACCGTGCTGCGTACCGGAATGGGGCCCGAGGCCGCAGAAGCGGCCGTCATCCGGGCCCTCGCCGACTCGGTGCTGCGCGACGCGGCGGTCCTGGCGACCGGCTTCTGCGCGGGACTCGCACCCGGTATGCACCCCGGTGACCTGGTGGTCGCCGAGGAGACCCGGGACCGGCGCGGCGCCACCCCCTGCGTCGGCACCGAACTGCTCGTCAAGGAACTGGTGCGCGCGGTACCCGGGCGCACCGTCCACACAGGTCCGCTCACCGGCTCCGATCATGTCGTACGCGGTCACGAACGGTCGGAACTGCTCGCGACCGGCGCGATCGCGGTCGACATGGAGTCGGCGGCCACGCTCCACAGCGCCGTGCGCACAGGCGCGCGCCCCGTTGCGGCCGTACGGGTGGTCGTGGACGCTCCAGAACATGAACTCGTCCGGATCGGCACGCTTCGCGGTGGAATATCGGCCTTCCGCGTTCTTCGTTCGGTCCTCCCCGCTTTTGTCGAATGGCACCGTTCCTTGCTGCTCCCCAGGAGGTGAGCCAGATGGCCATGCCGCTCCGCCAGACCATCAAGGTCGCTACGTATTTGGCCGAACAGAAAATCCGCAAGCGGGACAAGTTCCCGCTGATCGTCGAACTCGAGCCGCTCTACGCCTGCAACCTCAAGTGCGAGGGCTGCGGGAAGATCCAGCATCCGGCCGGTGTGCTCAAGCAGCGCATGCCCGTCGCCCAGGCCGTCGGTGCGGTGCTCGAGTCCGGGGCCCCGATGGTGTCCATCGCGGGCGGCGAACCCCTGATGCACCCTCATATCGACGAGATCGTGTGGCAGTTGGTGGCACGGAAGAAGTACGTCTTCCTCTGCACCAACGCCATGTTGCTGCGCAAGAAGATGGACAAGTTCACGCCCTCGCCGTTCTTCGCGTTCGCCGTGCACATCGACGGTCTGCGGGAGCGGCATGACGAGTCCGTCGCGAAGGAGGGGGTGTTCGACGAGGCCGTGGCCGCCATCAAGGAGGCCAAGCGGCGCGGATTCCGGGTCACCACCAACTCGACCTTCTTCAACACCGACACCCCGCAGACCATCATCGAGGTGCTCAACTTCCTCAACGACGAGCTCCAGGTCGACGAGATGATGATCTCGCCCGCCTACGCCTACGAGAAGGCACCCGACCAGGAGCACTTCCTCGGGGTCGAGCAGACCCGCGAGCTGTTCAAGAAGGCATTCGGGGGCGGCAACCGGCGGCGCTGGCGGCTCAACCACTCCCCGCTCTTCCTCGACTTCCTGGAGGGCAAGGTCGACTTCCCGTGCACGGCGTGGGCGATCCCCAACTACTCGCTGTTCGGCTGGCAGAAGCCCTGCTACCTGATGAGCGACGGGTACGTGACGACGTACAAGGAGCTCATCGAGGAGACCGACTGGGACTCCTACGGCCGCGGCAAGGACGACCGGTGTGCCAACTGCATGGCGCACTGCGGCTACGAGCCGACGGCCGTCATGGCCACCATGGGGTCCCTGAAGGAGTCCCTGCGCGCCATGCGCGAGACCGTCGCCGGAAACAGGGAGTGACGTCGTGACCGCCGTCTCCTTGGGCGTTCCCGAGGTACCGGTCCGTCCGATCGCCGAGCGCCGGGTCTCCCGGCGTATCGAGGTCGGACCGGTGGCGGTCGGGGGCGGGGCCCCGGTGTCGGTGCAGTCGATGACGACGACGCGTACGTCCGACATCGGCGCCACGCTCCAGCAGATCGCCGAACTCACCGCGTCGGGCTGCCAGATCGTCCGCGTCGCGTGCCCCACGCAGGACGACGCGGACGCGCTGGCGACCATCGCGCGCAAGTCGCAGATCCCGGTGATCGCGGACATCCACTTCCAGCCGAAGTACGTGTTCGCCGCGATCGAGGCCGGCTGCGCGGCCGTGCGTGTGAACCCCGGCAACATCAAGCAGTTCGACGACCAGGTCAAGGAGATCGCGCGCGCCGCGAAGGACCACGGCACGCCGATCCGCATCGGCGTCAACGCCGGTTCGCTCGACAAGCGGCTGCTCCAGAAGTACGGCAGGGCCACCCCCGAGGCGCTCGTGGAGTCGGCGCTGTGGGAGGCGTCGCTGTTCGAGGAGCACGACTTCCGGGACATCAAGATCTCGGTCAAGCACAACGACCCGGTGATCATGGTCAACGCCTACCGGCTGCTCGCCGAACGGTGCGACTATCCGCTGCACCTGGGTGTGACCGAGGCTGGTCCCGCCTTCCAGGGGACCATCAAGTCGGCGGTCGCCTTCGGGGCGTTGCTCAGCGAGGGCATCGGCGACACGATCCGGGTCTCCCTGTCCGCGCCGCCGGTCGAGGAGGTCAAGGTCGGCATCCAGATTCTGGAGTCGCTGAACCTGCGGCAACGGCGGCTGGAGATCGTGTCCTGTCCGTCGTGCGGGCGTGCCCAGGTCGACGTCTACAAGCTCGCCGACCAGGTCACGGCAGGTCTGGAGGGCATGGAGGTGCCGTTGCGCGTCGCGGTCATGGGGTGTGTCGTCAACGGCCCCGGCGAGGCGCGGGAGGCGGACCTCGGGGTCGCCTCCGGAAACGGCAAGGGCCAGATCTTCGTGAAGGGCGAGGTCATCAAGACCGTCCCCGAGTCGAAGATCGTGGAGACCCTGATCGAGGAGGCGATGAAGATCGCCGAACAGATGGAGCAGGACGGCGTCGCGTCGGGGGAACCGGCGGTCACCGTGAGCTGAACAGCACGGGCTGACGAGTACGGAAGAAGAGGGGGCCCGAGCGTGACGATTCTGGAGAACATCCGGGGACCACGCGACCTGAAGGCGCTGTCCGAGGCGGAACTCGGCGAACTGTCGGACGAGATACGGGAGTTCCTGGTGCATGCGGTCGCCAGGACCGGCGGCCATCTCGGACCCAATCTGGGGGTGGTGGAACTCTCCATCGCCCTCCACCGGGTCTTCGAGTCACCGGTCGACCGCATCCTGTGGGACACCGGCCACCAGAGCTACGTACACAAGCTTCTGACAGGGCGTCAGGACTTCTCCAAGCTGCGCGGCAAGGGCGGCCTGTCCGGCTATCCCTCGCGGGAGGAGTCCGAGCACGACGTCATCGAGAACAGCCACGCGTCCACCGCGCTCGGCTGGGCCGACGGGCTCGCCAAGGCCCGCCAGGTGCAGGGCGAGAAGGGGCATGTCGTCGCGGTCATAGGCGACGGCGCGCTCACCGGCGGGATGGCCTGGGAGGCGCTCAACAACATCGCGGCCGCCAAGGACCGGCCGCTGATCATCGTCGTCAACGACAACGAACGTTCCTACTCGCCGACCATCGGAGGCCTCGCCAACCATCTCGCGACCCTGCGGACGACGGACAGCTACGAGCAGGTGCTGGCCTGGGGCAAGGACGTACTGCTGCGCACCCCCCTCATCGGCAACACCCTCTACGAGTCGCTGCACGGCGCGAAGAAGGGGTTCAAGGACGCGTTCAATCCGCAGGGCATGTTCGAGGACCTGGGGCTGAAATACGTAGGCCCGATAGACGGCCACGACACCGGGGCGGTGGAGTCCGCGTTGCGGCGCGCGAAGCGCTTCCACGGGCCGGTGCTCGTGCACTGCCTGACGGAGAAGGGACGTGGTTACGAGCCGGCCCGCTCGCACAAGGAGGACCACTTCCACACCGTCGGGGTGATGGACCCGCTCACCTGCGAGCCGCTCGCGCCGTCCAACGGGCCTTCCTGGACCTCGGTGTTCGGCGACGAAATCGTGAAGATCGGGGAAGAGCGGGACGACGTCGTCGCGATCACCGCGGCCATGCTGCATCCCGTCGGCCTCGGCAGGTTCGCCGAGCGGTTCCCCGACCGGGTGTGGGACGTCGGGATCGCCGAGCAGCACGCGGCCGTGTCGGCGGCGGGACTCGCGACCGGCGGACTGCATCCGGTCGTCGCCGTGTACGCCACCTTCCTCAACCGTGCCTTCGACCAGCTGCTGATGGATGTCGCACTGCACCGGTGCGGGGTGACGTTCGTGCTGGACCGAGCCGGGGTCACCGGGGTCGACGGAGCGTCCCACAACGGTATGTGGGACCTGTCCATCCTCCAGGTTGTGCCCGGCCTGAGGATCGCCGCACCGCGCGACGCCGACCAGCTCCGCGCCCAGCTGCGAGAGGCGGTCGCCGTCGACGACGCGCCCACACTGATCCGCTTCCCCAAGGAGTCGGTGGGCCCGGCGATCGAGGCGGTCGGCCATGTGGGCGGGATGCATGTGCTGCACCGGTCCGAGGAGGCCGCCGACGTACTCCTGGTGGCCGTCGGGGTGATGGCTCCGGTGTGCCTGCAGGCCGCCGAGCTGCTGGCGGCGCGCGGCATCAACTGCACGGTCGTCGACCCGCGTTGGGTCAAGCCCGTCGATCCCGCGCTGCCCGGCCTGGCCGCCGAACACCGCCTGGTGGCCGTAGTCGAGGACAACAGCCGCGCTTCGGGGGTCGGCGCCGCGGTCGCGTTGGCGCTCGGCGATGCCGAAGTCGACGTACCCGTACGGAGGTTCGGCATTCCGGAGCAGTTCCTCGCGCACGCCAAGCGCGGCGAGGTGCTCGCCGACATCGGCCTCACGCCCGTAGAGATCGCCGGACGGATCAGCGCCGGGCTGGCCGCCAGGAAAGAGCTGTCCCAGGGGAAGTCCAAGGGGAAGGCCAAGGAGAAACAGGAATGACAACCGCTGAACCCGGTTCCCCGTCGGGGGAGTTCGACCTCGGCTCGCTGCTGGCCGAGCGCGGCGCCGAGCGCTACGAGCTGCACACCAGACATCTCAACCACCAGCTCCCGCGCATGCTGCACACCATCGGCTTCGACAAGGTCTACGAGCGGGCCGAGGGCGCGTACTTCTGGGACGCGGACGGCCACGACTACCTCGACATGCTCGCCGGGTTCGGGGTGATGGGCCTCGGCCGCCATCACCCCGTCGTCCGCAAGGCGCTGCACGACGTCCTGGACGCCGGTCTCGCCGACCTCACCCGCTTCGACTGCCCGCCGCTGCCCGGGCTGCTCGCCGAGCGGCTCCTCACCCACAGCCCGCATCTGGACCGGGTGTTCTTCGGCAACAGCGGCACGGAGGCGGTGGAGACCGCGCTCAAGTTCGCCCGGTACGCCACCGGGAAGCCGCGCGTCCTGTACTGCGCGCACGCCTTCCACGGCCTGACCACCGGCTCCCTCTCCGTCAACGGCGAGGACGGTTTCCGGGACGGCTTCGCCCCGCTGCTGCCCGACACCGCCGTCCCCCTCGGTGATCTCGACGCCCTGGCACGGGAGTTGAAGAAGGGTGATGTGGCCGCCCTGATCGTCGAGCCGATCCAGGGGAAGGGTGTGCACGAGGCGCCCCCCGGATACCTGCGCGCGGCCCAGGAGTTGCTGCACCGGCACAAGGCGCTGCTCATCGCCGACGAGGTGCAGACCGGGCTCGGGCGGACCGGCGACTTCTACGCCTACCAGCACGAGGACGGGGTCGAGCCCGACCTGGTGTGCGTGGCGAAGGCGCTGTCCGGTGGATATGTGCCGGTGGGTGCCACGATCGGCAAGGAGTGGATCTTCAAGAAGGTCTACTCGTCGATCGACCGCGTCCTCGTGCACTCGGCGAGCTTCGGGGGCAACGCCCAGGCCATGGCGGCCGGCCTCGCCGTGCTGTCGGTCATGGAGAACGAGCAGATCGTCGCGGGCGCCCGGGCGACCGGGGAGCTGCTGAGGTCTCGGCTGGCCGCACTGGTCGACAAGTACGAGCTGCTGGCCGACGTACGCGGCCGGGGACTGATGATCGGCATCGAGTTCGGCAAGCCCAAGTCACTGAAGCTGCGCGGTCGTTGGACGATGCTCCAGGCCGCACGCAAGGGGCTGTTCGCGCAGATGGTCGTCGTACCGCTGCTGCAACGGCACCGGATCCTGACGCAGGTCTCCGGTGACCACCTGGAGGTGATCAAGCTGATTCCGCCCCTGGTCGTGGGGGAGCGGGAGGTGGACCGGTTCGTGGACGCCTTCACCGCCGTGATGGACGACGCGCACGGCGGGAGCGGGCTGATGTGGGACTTCGGGAAGACCCTGGTCAAGCAGGCGGTGGCGAACAGGTAGGAGAGCCACGTCTTTTGCCTCTGAGGCAAGGAATTTGCCTCAGAGGCAAAGGTGCGGCTGAATGGCGGCATGAGCCTTCCCGAAGAGGACGGGCCGGTCGAGGACCTGCCCGTCGTCGCACCACAGCTCCGGGCGCTGCGCCGCCGGGCCTCCCTCACCCTGGAGGCCGCGGCCCGGTCCGCCGGGCTGTCGCCCGCTCACCTCTCCCGCCTGGAGACCGGACAACGCCAGCCCTCCCTGCCGATGCTGCTCGGGCTCGCGCGTATCTACGGTACGACGGTTTCGGAGCTGCTCGGTGAGACCGTCGCCGACCGGGACGCCATCGTGCGCGCCGCCGACATGGAGCCGACGGCCGCGGGCGGCTGGTCGTACTGGCAGGCCGGCGCTTCCGGACGGGGAATGCAGGCCCTGCGTGTCCATGTGCCGCACGGCGCCCAGGGTGACATCGTGCGCGTCCACCCCGGCGAGGAGTGGCTGTACGTCATCGAGGGACGGTTGCGGCTGAGCCTCGGCGACGCCGCGCACGTCCTCGCGCCCGGCGACAGCGCGCACTTCGACTCGCTGACCCCGCACCGCCTCGCCGCCGACGGCCGCGCCGGCACCGACCTGCTCTTCGTCCACACCCTGCTGCAGAGCCCCACCACGGCCCTCTGCCTCGGCCCGACCACTGGAGTGACGCCATGAAGGACATGGAAGAGCGGTTTCCCCGGGCCCTGTGGGTCCGGCTGATCATCTACATCGCGGTCGGGCATCTCTTCGCCGGCTTCATCTACCTGCTGTTCGAGGTGGGCGCGAAGCAGTAGCGGCCACGGACAACCGGTTCAGTCGAGGAACCGCTCGCGCAGCCGCTCCCGCGTTTCCGGAGTGACACCCAGCCCCTGGTCCAGATAGCGGTCGACACTGCCCCAGGTCTCCTCGACCGTCCGGATGGCCGACGTCAGATACTCCGGGCGGGTGCCGAACAGCGGGTTGAGCAGCTCCAGGACCTCGGGGCTGTAGGCCTTGGCCGCAGCGCCGTTGCGGCGCACCTTGTAGCGCCGGTGCAGTGCGTCCGACTCCATGTAGTCGGCGACGATGGCATCGCGCTCCACCCCGACGGCGAGCAGCGTCACCGCGATGGACAGGCCCGCCCGGTCCTTGCCCGCCGCACAGTGCATCAGGGCCGGGACACTTTCCTCGGCCAGCGCGTGCAGCAACCGGGAGTGCTCAGCCGTGCGGTACCTGATGATCTCGCGGTAGGAGTCGATCATCCGCTGCTCGCCCTTGCCGTCGGCGAGGAGGGCGCGCAGTTCGTCGAGATCGCCGTCCCGGACCATCTTCCAGAACTCCGCCCCGTGCGCCGGGTCGGACAGCGGGATGTTCACGTTGCGCACGCCCGGCAGTTCGACGTCCGGCCCCTCCAGCTTGATGTCCGCCGAGTTGCGGAAGTCGAAGATCGTGTGCAGCCCGAGGGAGCCGAGAAACAGCGCGTCCTCGTCGGTCGCGTGGGCGAGGTGGCCGCTACGGAACAGCCGTCCGGGCGCCACCCGCCGACCGTCGACGGTCGGCAGCCCGCCCACGTCACGGAAGTTTCGTACGCCGCCCAGCTCGGGCTCGGTCGACGGGACCTGCTGCGTCACGAGTGCTCCCCTCCCACACCGCCCCGCGGACGCTGCTCGTCGACGGGCGCGCTTCGACGATACGACACGGGTGAGCAGGCCCAGGAGTTTTCCACAGGCGTTGCCGTCGGACGCCGTGGCCCTGATGATGTTGATGCTTGAGCGCGCCTGTTCGAATCTGTGGGGACATGATGCTGGAAATTGCCGGAACCGGTCGTACGTGGCTTCTCTCGGGGCCCACGAGCAGTTACGCCGTCCATCTCACCGAGGACGACGAACTGCTGCATCTGCACTGGGGCCCGCGGATCGCCCTCGCCGACGCGGAGGCGCTCGCCGTGCGGCCCCTGCCGGACTACTGGCCCTTCGAGTCCCCGCTCGACGGCCGTGAGGAGTACCCGGTCGAGGGCGGCCCCCGGTTCGTACGGCCCGCGCTGTCCGTGCGGACCGAGGAGCGCCGGGGCACCGAGTGGCGGTTCGAGGCGTGCGAGACCGAGACCGGCGCCGACGGGGACGAGTTGCGGCTGCGGTTCCGTGACGCCGGGCTGGCGATCACGCTGCACTACCGGATGCGCCACGACGTCGTCGAGCGCTGGGTGACCCTCACCCACGACGTGACCGACGCGACCGGCCCGCTGGAGCTGCTGCGCGCCGACTCCGCCACCTGGACGCTCCCCGACCGCGAGGGCTGGCGCCTCTCGCAGCTGCACGGACGCTGGGCCGCCGAGTCCCGGTTGGTGAGGACGGAGCTCACCTACGGTGAGAAGGTCATCGGCAGTCGGCGTGGTCACACCGGGCACCAGCATCTGCCCTGGGTGGCGCTCGACACCGACGCGACCGAGGAACGCGGCGAGGTCTACGCCTGCGCGCTCGGCTGGTCGGGGTCGTGGCGGATCGCCGTCGCCCAGCTGCCCGACGCGCGCGTGCAGGTCACCGGCGGCGCCGGATACGACGACTCGGGGCTGCTGCGCCTGGCGGCGGGCGAGTCCTTCACCACGCCCGTCTTCGCGGGGCTGTGGACCGACTCCGGGCACGGTGGGGCGAGTCGGGCGTGGCACGCGTACCAGCGCGCGTTCGTCGTACCGGGCGCGGACCAGGACCGGCCCGTGCTCTACAACTCCTGGGAGGCCACCGAGTTCGACATCTCCGAGGAGCAGCAGGGGACGCTGGCCCGGCGGGCCGCCGCGATCGGCGTCGAGCTGTTCGTCGTGGACGACGGCTGGTTCGGCGCCCGCACCAGTGACCGGGCCGGCCTCGGCGACTGGACGCCCAACCCGGACCGCTTCCCGTCGGGGCTGAGGCCGCTCGCCGAGTACGTGCACGCCCTGGGGATGCAGTTCGGCATCTGGGTCGAGCCCGAGATGGTCAACCCGGACAGCGACCTGTATCGCGCGCACCCCGACTGGGTGCAGTTCCAGCAGGGACGCAAGCGGACTGAGTTCCGCAACCAGCTCGTACTGAACCTTGCCCGCGAGGATGTCCGGGAGTACCTCTGGGAGCAGCTCGACGCCATGCTCTCCAGCGCCCCCATCGACTATGTGAAGTGGGACTTCAACCGCTGCTTCAGCGATGCCGGCTGGCCCGGTGAGGATTACCCGCAGCGCCTGTGGGTCGACCATGTGCACGGGCTGTACGCCCTCCTCGACCGGCTGCGGGCGGCCCATCCCGACGTCGCCTTCGAGTCCTGCTCGGGCGGCGGCGGCAGGATCGACCTCGGTGTCCTCGCCCGTACGGACCAGGTGTGGACCTCCGACAACACCGACCCGCTGGACCGCCTCGCCATCCAGGAGGGCTTCAGCCAGATCCATCCGGCGCGGGTCATGGCCGCCTGGGTCACGGACAGCCCGAACACCCAGCTGAACGACCGGGTCAGCTCGTTGCGCTTCCGGTTCGTGAGCGCGATGGCCGGGGTGCTCGGCGTCGGCGGTGACCTCACGACGTGGACGGAGGAGGAGCTGGCCGAGGCCGGGGAGTGGGTGGGGCTCTACAAGGAGATCCGGCCCGTCGTGCAGCGCGGCGACCTCCACCGGCTGCGGCGCCCGGTCGGCGGGCTGAGTGCGGTGCAGTACGTGCTCGGGGACGAGACCGTCGTCCTCGCCTGGCTCCAGGCGCAGCACCACGGCGAGCCGGTACCGGCGCTGCGGCTGCGGGGAATCGACCCGTCGGCGACATACGAATGCCGTGAAACGGGTGAAATCCACAGAGGTGCCGTGTTGTTGCACCATGGCTTGCGAACCGGACTCAAGGGTGACCTCGATGCGGCAGTTTTCCGCTTGCGTCGCATCTGATGCTTCTGTCCGTTATGGAGCATTGATTCCAACTCGCTTCGGAATGCGGGCTCCTGTGAATCGGGCGAGTGAGCAGCGTCATATTCGTGACCGTGTGTCGCCGTCATGTGCACGTAATTTCGGCGGCTTTTAAGGGTGTTCACGCGACGGAAAGATCCATAATTCACGGACCGTGACCGGGAATTCTGGGGTGGATCACAGAAAACCCGCACACAGGGAACCCCAAGCTTGTTTCCGTGCGTCTTGGTCGCTTACGTTCGCCACCCATCCGGACGGACGCCCAATCCTGCCGCCGCCCGGATCCCGTCTCGACCACCCGACAACGGCAGGAGCGGGGGACCCACAGGTAGAACGCCTGCTCCGGTCTCCGGAACAGGCTTGGGGTCAAGTCACGTCCAGGCGTGACCGGACATCTCCAGTCCGCACCCGACAGCTCACCTCGCAGGCGACGGAGAAGGAATTCGCCATGCCCGCGAAGGGTAAGCACCGCCGTCCGAAGTCCCAGCGCTTCATCCGCTCGATAGCCGTCGCCGGAACCGGCGGAGCGGCTCTCGCTCTTCCGCTGCTGGGAGCCACCGGCGCCCACGCGGCCACGGCGGAGTCCGCGACTCAGTCCGTGTCGTCCCTTTCGGTAACCGCGAATTCCATTGCGGCCGAGGCAGTTTCCGCGAAGTCGGAAAAGGCCTCGAAGAAGTCCCGGACCTATTCCGTCCGGGCCGGCGACTACCTCGCGAAGATCGCCCAGGAGCAGGGCGTCACCGGCGGCTGGAAGAAGCTCTACTCGGACAACCGCACCGCCATCGGCGCCGACCCGAGCCTGATCCACCCCGGTCTGAAGCTGTCGATCGGCAGGAAGGCCGCGTCGACCTCGTCGCCCACCTCGAGCTCAGGCTCTGCGGAAGCGTCCTCGAGCTCCTCGAAGTCTTCGCAGACGGAGGCCACCCAGCCGGCCGCCGAGAGCGCGACGGCCGCGACCTCGACGGCGGCCGAGGCAACCAACACCAGCAGCTCCAGTGGCTTCAACCTCCCCGTGGCCGGTGCCACCATCGGCACCGGGTACCACGTGTCGGGCAGCATGTGGTCCAGCGGTTACCACACGGGCGTCGACTTCGTCGTCCCGACCGGCACCTCCCTCAAGGCTGTCGGCGCCGGCACGGTCGTCTCCGCCGGCTGGGGCGGCGCGTACGGCAACCAGGTCGTCATCAAGCTCGCCGACGGCTACTACGCGCAGTACGGCCACCTCTCCCAGCTCTCCGTCTCGGCCGGGCAGTCCGTGACCGCGGGTCAGCAGATCGGCCTGTCCGGCGCGACCGGCAACGTCACCGGACCGCATCTGCACTTCGAGATCCGCACCACCCCGGACTACGGCTCCGACGTGGACCCGGTCGCGTACCTCCGCTCGAAGGGCGTCGCCGTCGGCTGACGAACGTTCGCGGCGAGGACATCCGTCGAAGGCCGGACCCCGATTCCCGGGTCCGGCCTTCGACGCGTTCACGCGCGCGCGTGCGGGTGTGATAGTCAACTCCCTATCCGTGCAAGCGCTTTCTGCCTCAAGGAGCCGCCTCGTGACGACCACTCGCAGAGCCTTCGGAGCCCTCGCCGCAGGCGCGGCTCTCACCGCGCTCGCCCCGGCCACCAGTGCCAGTGCCGCCGCGTGCGGACGCCTCCTCGCCCGTGACGACTTCCGCCGCGGTCTCGGCCAGTGGGCCGTCGAACTCCAGGACGGCGGCAGCGTCACGGCGGCCCGAGGCGTCCTGGAGGTCGACGTGCCGAGCGGCGCAACCATCTGGTTCAAGCGCAGGTTGCGCGGTCCGTACGTCATCGAGTACACGGCGACACCCGTCTCGGCGGGCGGAGCGAACGACCGGGTCTCGGACCTGAACAACTTCTGGAACGCCGTCGACGTCCGCTCCCCGGACGACCTCTTCGCCACCACGCGCGGCGGCGCCCTCGCCGAGTACGACTACCTCAGGACGTACTACGTCGGCTACGGCGCCAACACCAACACCACGACCCGGCTGCGCCGTTACGTCGGCGAGGCCGGGGTGCGCCCCCTGATCTACGATTACCCGGAGCCGCTCCTGGTCCCGAACGAACCGCACGGGGTGCGGATCGTCTCGGCCGGTTCGACGGTCCAATGGTGGATCAACGGGCGGCTCGTCTTCGACTACAGCGACCCGGAGCCGTACACGGATGGGCACTTCGCCTTCCGTACGACGTGGAGCCACTTCCGGATCTCCGACTTCAGCGTCCGTGAGCTGCGTCTTCCCATTATTCCGAGTTGACCAATACTTGACGAGTGGCTTATCTCACCGCCAGTCAAGCCCTTCCTACGGTCGCGTAGCTCACATCGGAAGGTGAATCATGCTCTGTTGTGGCAGACGATTCGAAGAATGACAGCAGAGCAGTGATCGGGTCGTACGTGGCGGTGGGGGACAGCTTCACCGAAGGCGTCGGCGACCCCGGCCCGGACGGGGCCTTCGTCGGCTGGGCCGACCGGTTCGCCGTACTTCTCGCGGACCGGCGCCCGGAGGGCGACTTCGACTACACGAACCTGGCGGTACGCGGAAGGCTGCTCGACCAGATCGTGGCCGAGCAGCTTCCGACAGCCAGGGAACAGGCGCCGGACCTGGTCTCCTTCTGCGCGGGCGGCAACGACATCATCCGACCCGGCAGCGACCCGGACGAGGTCGCCGAGCGCTTCGAACGAGCGGTGATCGGCCTCACCTCGGCGGTCGGCACGGTCATGGTGACGACCGGCTTCGACACCCGCAACGTCCCGGTGCTGAAGCACATGCGCGGCAAGATCGCCACGTACAACGGGCATCTGCGGGCCATCGCCGACCGGTACAACTGTCCCGTGCTCGACCTGTGGTCCCTCAAGACCATCCAGGACCGCAGGGCCTGGGACGGCGACCGGCTGCATCTGTCGCCGGAGGGGCACACGCGCGTGGCGCTGCGCGCCGGGCAGGTCCTCGGCCTGGACATCCCCGCCGACCCCGACCAGCCGTGGCCCGTGCTGCCGCCGCGCGGCACGCTGGAGATCCGCCGCGACGACGTCCACTGGGCCCGCGAGTACCTGGTCCCGTGGATCGGGCGGCGACTGCGGGGCGAGTCGTCGGGGGACTACGTGACGGCGAAGGGGCATCTGTCGCCGGACGACATCAAGAGCCGCATCGGCCGGGTCGCGTGAGCGCTGCCGCCTTTCAGCGCGGTTCTGAGTGCGGTTCTCAGCGCGGTTTGCAGCACGGTTTTCAGCGCCGGGCGGGCACAACCAGCCCGTCCGGCGCTTGAGGACGAGGCCGTCCAGGCCGAAAGGGGGGTCTGGGGGCGCAGCCCCCGGCGGACGACCACATCACTCACCTGGACCCGGTCAACGCCCCCCGTTCCAGCCCCAGTTCCCCAGCCAGCGCAGCGTCCACCCACTGCTCGGCCCGCGCCCGGGACACCCCGTCGTACGCCGTCATCTGGACGGCCAGCCCGTCCAGCAGCGCCGTGAGCCGCAGCGCCGTGCCTGTGGGGTCGGGGCACTCGAACTCGCCCGCGGCCACCCCCTCCGTGATGACCTCGGTGATCGCGGCCTTCCAGCGCCGGTCAAGATCACCGGCGACCTCGCGCAGCGCGGGGTCGCGCAGGGACGCCGCCCACCCCTCGATCCACAGTCGCCAGCCCTTGGCCTGACCGGTCGGCGCGTACCAGCGCACGGCGGACCGCAGTCGGCGCAGCGCCGGGGACCGGCGTCCGAGCAGCTTGCCGAGGTGGGTGAGATCGGCCTCGGCCGCGTACCGGAAAGCGGCGGCGACCAGCTTCTCCTTGGTCGAGAAGTGGTACAGCACCAGCGCGTTGCTCACCCCGAGCACGGCGGCCACGTCGGCGATCCGCACCGCCGCCACGCCCCGCGCCTCGATCTGCTCGACGGCGGCCCGCAACAACTCCTCGCGCCGCTCGGCCACGCTCAACCGCACCCTTGCCACCCGGCCACACTAATCCGCCGCCGGACACGATGTCGGGCCAGGTCCGGCAATGCCCGTAAATCCACGCCCATACGGCTTGTTCACGGGACAGCGGCCCTCCGTCGGACTCCGCCACGCCGTTACCGGTACCAGCCGAACCGCTCTGCGATCACCGGCAGCCGGTCCTCGACGATCGCGTGCGCCGCCGCACGCGGAGTCGTCCCGTCTGTCTCCGCGCGCGCGAGCACCTGGTCGATCAGGGCGCGCATCGACCGCCGGGTGTACGCGAAGGCCTCCTCGGGGTCGGCGCCGATGTCCCCGAACAGCGTCCACCACCACCAGGCGTTCGTCCCGGAGTTGACGACCACGTCCGGCAGTACGACGATGCCGCGCGCGGCGAGCAGCTCCTCGGCCTCCGGCAGCACGGGCATGTTGGCGGCCTCGACGATCCAACGCGCGGCGATCTCCCGCTGGTTGCCCGGGTCGACGGCGTACGAGACCGCCGCCGGCACCAGCACCTCCGCTGCCACGGACAGCCAGGCCTCACCCGGCAGCTCACGGTCGTCGGGGCGCAGCACCGCGCGGTCCACCGTGCCGTAGGAGTCCCGGGCCGCGAGCAGCGCCTCGACGTCGAGTCCCGCCGGGTTGACGATCGTGCCCTTGACGTCGGCGACGGCGACCACGGTGAGGCCCGCGCGCGTGAGGAAGCGTGCCGTGGCCCCGCCCATCGTGCCGAGCCCCTGCACGGCGACCCGGGTCCCGGCATGCGGCACCCGGGCCCGGTCGAGCGCCGCGAGCACGGATTCCGCGACCCCGCAGCCGCCCACCAGCTCGTCGAGGCCGATCCCGTCCACCTCGGTCGCGAACGCGTCCGCGAGCCGCTTCCGGGCCGCGATCCCGTCGTCCAGCAGCGGATAGACCGCCTGGATCGACGACACGAGCCCGGCCTCGGCCGCGGCCCGGTCGACGAGATCCTGGGTGAGGCCCAGGTCCTCGCCGGTGGTCCAGACACTCTCGACGTACGGTCGCATCGCGCGCAGGTAGCGAACCAGCACGCCGTACGCCGCCGGGTCCCGGGGATCGCAGTCGATGCCGCCCTTGGCGCCGCCCAGGGGGATGTAGCGGCCCTCGGGGTTGTAGTGCAGGGCCTCTTTCATGGTCATGCCCCGGGCCAGTCCGGTGACCTCGTCCAGGGTGCAGCCCTCGCGCATCCGCAGGCCGCCGCTGGACACGCCCCGCACCAGTCTGTCCACGACGAGGAAGCCCTGACGGCCGGTGAGGTGATCGGTCCAGGTGAGGGAGAGCAGGGGAGCGCCCTGATGGGTTGCCATGCGGGCAATATACTGACTCGCCGTTCAGTTGGGCCCTGGGTGTGCACACGTAAGGTATTAGTCCGGCCGCGTCGGGTAGCCACCCGGCGGCCGTTCGGAGTCTTGGTCCGCCGTGCGGAAACCCAGGTTTTTCCCTGCCGAGACCCGGCCGCTACACAGGCGGCACGGGAGTGTCGGACGGGGCGACCATAATGGAATGTCTGACCGACTCCACCTGGAGGTACCGTGACCGGATTTCCCTCTCCGAGTTCCGGGCTGCGCGCCCTGCGGCCCGAGGCCTTCGGCGCGGAACCGAGTGGGGAGCGCTTGGCGCGGATCCACAGATCGCCGCACTTCGCGGACGGTGTCTTCAAGAATCCGGCGGGTACGCCGAGGCCCGAGGGCGGCGCCATGATCGAGTTCGCCAAGGCCTCGCTGCGGAAGGAGGACCGGATCCGGCGCGTCCCGGCGGGCACCGTGCCGGTGCACGCCACGACGCTCGCGGACCTCGCCAAGCCGCCGGTCAGCGGTCTCAGGGTGACCTGGATGGGCCACTCCAGCGTGCTCACCGAGATCGACGGCCGGCGAGTGCTCTTCGACCCGGTCTGGGGCGAGCGCTGTTCGCCGTTCTCCTTCGCCGGACCCAAGCGGCTGCATCCGGTGCCTCTGCCGCTGGCGGCGCTCGGCCCGGTCGACGTCGTCGTCATCTCGCACGACCACTACGACCACCTGGACATGCCCACGATCAAGGCGCTGGCCGGCACGGACACGCTGTTCGCGGTGCCGCTCGGAGTCGGTGGCCACCTCGAGCGCTGGGGTGTCTCGGCCGACCGGCTGCGTGAGCTGGACTGGCACGAGGCCACGAAGGTCGGCGGCCTCACCCTGACCGCGACCCCGGCCCGCCACTTCTGCGGCCGTGGAGTGCGCAGCGCCCAGCACACCCTGTGGGCCTCCTGGGTCGTCGCCGGTGAGGAGCACCGCGTCTACCACAGCGGCGACACCGGGTACTTCGAGGGCTTCCGGGACATCGGCGCCGACCATGGCCCGTTCGACGTCACGATGATCCAGATCGGGGCCTACAGCGAGTTCTGGCCCGACATCCACATGACCCCGGAGGAGGGCATGCGCGCCCACCTCGACCTCCAGGGCGGCGCGGCGCACGGCGTGCTGCTGCCGATCCACTGGGGCACCTTCAATCTGGCGGCGCACGCCTGGGCGGAGCCGGGCGAGTGGACGAAGGACGCCGCCGAGGACGCGGGGCAGGCGGTGGCGACTCCCCGGCCCGGTGAACCCTTCGAGCCGGCTGGAAAGCTGCCCGTCGATGCGTGGTGGCGGGCGGTGTCCGCGCCGATCGCGCGCCCATGGCGCCGCCCGAAGGGCGCGACTGCCACGCCGGCGGTCAAGGACGAACTCGACCTGGCGGGCGAGGTCTGACCCTGGCACTGACGGATGATCTTGCGAGGCCGTGATCGGGAGGTACGCGGTGGAAGGCACCGTCGGCTTCGACCGGTCCGCGTACGAGCCGCTGGGTGAACGTGTTGGCCGAGAAGTGCCTCTCTGCCGTTCGGGTGGCGGTGTACCGTCAAGCACGCGCCGCAGGTGCCACTGACCTGCACCGTGTGGGCGGGCCTGCACGGGGACGGAACATGGTGGAGCACACGCCTGGGGAGTTGGGGGCATGGCTCCGGGAGCGTCGAAGACAACTCGGCCTGACCCAGCCGGAGCTGGCCGAGCTGGCGCGGGTCGGCACACGCAGCATCCGCGAGATCGAGCACGGCCGTGCCCGCACGCCGTACGGTCGTCCGGTGCTGCGGCTGCTCGCCTTTCTCAAGGCCGAAGCCGAACCCGTCGAGCTGGATGTCCTCGGCCCGCTGGTCCTCCGGGTGGGCGGGCGGCCCGTCGAGTCCGGGACTCCGAAACAGGCCGGCCTGCTCGCCCTGCTGGGCCTGCACCCCGGCACTTCCGTGTCCAGGGACGAGATCGTGGACGTCCTGTGGGCTGACGCCCCGCCCGCGACCTGCCTGAATCTGGTCCACACGTACGTGACCCGGCTGCGCCGTCTCCTCGCCTCGGACGGGGTGCTGCACCGCACCCGGGACGGCTATCTGCTGGCCCTGGAGGAGCACCGCTCGGACGTGGCACGGTTCACCGCACTCGCCGCCCGGGTCACGCGGGAGAGCTGCCTCCCCACCCCGACCGGCACCCCGGGCGAGTCGTACGGCACCGCCGAGACGGCGTTACGGCTGTGGCGCGGCCCGGTCCTCCAAGGGGCGTTGCCCGCGGTACGCGAATACCCCTCCGCCACCGCCCTGACGAGGCTGCGGCTGTCCGTCCTGCAGGCGTACGCGGACGGTGCCCTCGCGCTCGACCGCGCCCAGGACGCTGTACCCGAACTCCAGAAGGCCGCCGACCTGGAGCCGCTGCACGAGGGCGTGCACGCCCGGCTGATGCTGGCGCTCGCCGCCTCCGGCCAGCAGGCCGCCGCCCTGCACCTGTACCAACGCCTCCGGGAACGTCTCGACGAGCAACTCGGTGTACGCCCCGGACGGGAGGTGGCGGAGGCTCACCTGACCGTCGTACAGGGCCAGGTCCCCCGTACGGCGACAGCCCCGGTGACGAGGCCCCCCGCGCTGCTGCCCTACGACGTTCCCTTCTTCACCGGCCGCCCCGACGAGCTCAGCCGTCTCGACGCCCTGTTCGCCGATGGTGGGTCGGCGATCGGTGCCCTGACCGGACCCGCGGGGGCGGGCAAGACCGCGCTCGCGGTGCACTGGGCGCATCGCGCACGGGACCGTTTCCCGGACGGCCAGCTCTTCGTGGACCTGCGCGGCCACTCGCAGCAGGCGCCGGTACGGCCCAACGAGGCGCTCGCGCGGTTCCTGCTGGCGCTCGGTACGCCGGCGGAGCGGATTCCGGGGACGCCCGAGGCCGCCGCAGACCTGTACCGGACCCTCGCCGCCGGGCGGCGCATGCTGGTCGTTCTCGACAACGCCGTGGACGCCGAGCAGGTCCGTCCGCTGCTGCCGGGCGGGCCGGGCTGCGCGGTATTGGTGACCAGCCGGGACAGGCTGGCCGGGCTCGCGGCGCGCGACGGCGCCCACCGCATCGGTGTCGACGTGCTCACCCCGCGGGAGGCACGGCTGTTGCTGGTACGGACCGTCGGTGCGGCCCGAGTCGACGCCGACCCCCAAGCCGCCGCCGACCTCGCGCGGGCCTGCGGCCACCTCCCGTTGGCCCTGCGGATCGCCGCCGCCAACCTCGGTCATTCACCGGATCACACCCTGCGGGAACAGGCCGACGAACTGCGCGAGGGCGACCGTCTCAGCGCCCTGTCCGTGACCGGCGACCGCAGCACCGCCGTACGCTCCGCCTTCGCTCTGTCGTACCAGGCTCTCGACGCCGAGGCCCGCCGCATGTTCCGGCTGCTTTCGCTGATCCCCGGACCGGAGACCGGCCTGCACGCCGCAGCGGCCGTCGCGGGTACCGGACCGGGAGAGACCGCCCGGGTCCTGGACCGGCTCACCGCCGCGCACCTCCTGCGCGAACACCGCCCCGGCCGCTACCGCTTCCACGACCTGCTCGCCCTCTACGCCGCCGAACGGCTGCGCCTGGAGGAGACCGACACCACCCGCAGGGCCGCCGCGACGGCCTTGTACGCCTGGCTGCTCGCCGCCGTCGACCGTTGCGCCCACCTCCTCTACCCCGGCAAACAACGCCTGCCCGGTGCCCGGGAACACGCCGCCGCGGTGCCCCCGCCCAGGGAGATCACCGACGCGACGACGGCGATGCGCTGGCTCGACACCGAACTGACCAACCTGGCGGCGGCCGTCCACCAGGCCGCAGCCGACGGTGACCCGGCATCCTGGTGGCTCGCCGACGGGCTGCGCGGCTACGCGTGGACCCGCAAACTCGCCGTGGACTGGACGGCCGTGGGCGTGGCGGCCCTCGAATCCGCACGTGCGGAGGACGAGCCGCTCGCGCAGGCAGGCGCCCACAACCTCCTCGGCCACGCCCACCTCCAACTCGGCCGCGCCGACGCCGCGACCGACCACTTCGAACGGTTCCTCGCCCTCGCCGAGGCAGCTGACTGGCACGCGGGCGCCGCCACCGCGCACACCAACCTCAGCACGGTCACCCGCTTCAGCGGCCGACTGCGGCGCAGCGCCGCACATCTGGAGGCGGCCGTCGAACTCGACCGGCGCAGCGGACTCGTCGGCGAGCACCCGGTCGTCCTCGACAACCTCGGGCACATCCTTCGTGACCTGGGTCGTCTCACCGACTCGCTCGACTGTCTCCTGCGCGCCGAACGCCTGCCGCTCGAACTGGACTCCGAGCACAGTCGTATCCACCGACAGGCCAACATCGGCCTCACCCTGCACCTGCTCGGCGAACCGGCGCGTGCCGCATGCCGGCTGGACTCCGCCCTGGCGATGGCCCGGCAGGCGGGTGACCGGGGCAGCGAGGGGTACGTCCTGCGCCTGCGGGCGTCGGCGTGCCGGGACGCGGGCGACCTCACCGGGGCCCTGGAGCTTGCCCGTACCGCCGCCGAGCTCAGCGACGAGGATGTCGACGAATACTTCCGCGCCGCGGCCCGGATCACCCTCGGCGGCGTCCAGCGAGCCCTCGGCCGGCGCGGCGAGGCGTCCGAGACCTACCGGGAGGCGCTGAAGCTGGCCCGCGAGCGTGACGCGTACGACCAGGAGGCCAGGGCCCTCCTCGGGCTCGCGTCCCTCGCCGTTCCCGTGGACCTCGACCAGGCGGCCACGGCTCTGGAGATCGCCCGGCGTACGGAGTACGTGCTCGTGGAGGGCGAAGCGCTCACCCTGCTGGCGCGCGGTGCCCTGGACCACGGAGACCGGGCTCGCGCCGCCGCTCACGCCCGCGAGGCGCTGGCCCTCCAGCGGGGTACCGGCTACCTCAGGGGGCAGGCGGACGCGCTCGCCATCCTGGAACAGGTCGGCGAGGGCGCTGCCGGTTCTGCCGTCCCGTGATGCCGGTTCATGACTGCCAGGTAGACGCGCTTTCCCCGTTCCTTTCCGATGCCTTGCCCATGGTGGGCGTGAGGGTCGTGGCGGGCGGGGCAGGCGGGGAGGCATGACAGTGAACGATTCCCACCAGAACACCGGACTCCTGAACGACCCCCTGCGGAACAAGGGGACCGCTTTCAGCACGGCGGAGCGGGCAGAACTCGGGCTCGACGGGCTGTTGCCGCCGGCCGTGGAGACCTTGGACGACCAGGCCGACAGGGCGTACGCGGCGTTCCTCGGCTACGACAAGCCACTGAACCGGCACATCTACCTGCGCCAGCTTCAGGACACCAACGAGGTGCTGTTCTACCGGCTGGTCACCCGCCATCTGGGGGAGATGCTGCCGGTCGTCTACACACCGACCGTCGGCGAGGCGTGCCGCCGCTTCAGTGAGATCTACCGCCGCCCACGCGGCCTGTTCCTGTCGTACGAGGACCGTCACCGCTTCCGCGAGATCCTGCGCAACCGCCCGCACGACGACGTGGACGTCATCGTCGTCACCGACGGCCAGCGCATCCTGGGCCTCGGGGACCAGGGGGTGGGCGGTATGGGTATCCCGATCGGCAAGCTCAGTCTCTACACGGCGATCGGCGGCATCCACCCCGCTCGTACGCTGCCGATCCTGCTGGACGCCGGGACGGACAACGAGGAATTGCTGAGCGACCCGCACTACCTGGGCCGCCGCGAGCACCGGGTGACCGGGGCCGAGTACGACGAACTGGTGGAAGCCCTGGTGGCGGCCGTGGAGGCCGAACTGCCGGGGACACTGCTGCAGTGGGAGGACTTCGCGACCCCGCACGCCCGGCCGATCCTCACCCGCTACCAGGACCGGCTGCTGACCTTCAACGACGACATCCAGGGCACCGCCGCCGTCGCGCTCGGCGCACTGACCACGGCGACGCGGGTGGCGGGGACCCGGCTCGCCGACCAGCGGATCGTGATCCTCGGCGCGGGCTCCGCCGCGGTCGGCGTCGCCGACATGATCCGCAGCGCACTGGTCGACGACGGTGTGCCGGAGAAGGAGGCCGCTTCCCGGTTCTGGTTCGTGGACGTCGACGGGCTGCTGACCGGCTCCCGCGAAGATCTGACCGACGAGCAGCGGATCTACGCCCGCGACGACGAGCAGGAGCCGTACGGTCTGGCCGAGGTGGTGGACCGCGTCGAGCCGACCGTGCTGATCGGGCTGTCCACCGTGCACGGCGCCTTCACGGAGAAGATCGTGCGGCGGATGGCGGCATCCTGCGACCGCCCGGTGATCTTCCCGCTGTCCAACCCGACCTCCCATGCCGAGGCCGACCCGGCGGACCTGGTGCGCTGGACGGACGGCAGGGTGCTGGTGGCCACCGGCTCGCCGTTCCCGCCCGTGACGGTCGGGAGCCGTGAGGTGCCGGTCGCGCAGGCGAACAACGTGTACGTGTTCCCGGCCATCGGCCTGGCCGTCACCGCGAGCCGGGCCACGCGCGTCACGGACCGGATGATGGTGGCCGCGGCCCGCGCGGTCGGGGACTGCGCCGCCCGGTACGCCCCGGGCGACGGTGGCACCCCCGCGCCCCTGCTGCCGCCACTACGGGACATGCGGGACGCGGTCCGGGAGATCGCGCTGGCCGCGGCGACGGCGGCGGTGCAGGACGGCGTCGCCCCCAAAGCCACGCAGGAGGAAATGCGCGCGGCGGTCGAGGCCGCTCAATGGAACCCCGAGTACGCACAGTGACGCGCCCGCTCGCGGACGTACCGCCCCGTGCATGTCCCGAAAGGCTTGAAACGCCATGCGCTTCGTCTCCAGGACATCGTCGGGTGGCGTGAGCGAACAGCTCTTCACCCTCGACGAGATCCCCGGCGTGCTGTGGATGCCGGAAGGCGCCTGCGGTACCCGCCCGCTGATCTTGATGGGACACGGCGGCGGACAACACAAGAAGGCACCCGGCATCCTGGCCGGCGCGCATCGCTTCGCCGCCGAAGGCGGGTTCGCGGTCGCCGCGATCGACGTGCCCCACCACGGCGAGCGGCCGAGGGGCGAGGAGTTCGACCGGCTCGCGACCGAGTACCGGGCGCGTACGACCGCCGGAGAGGACACGGCTGAGCTGGACACCGCCATGTACACGCTTGTGGTCGGGCAGACCGTCGCGGAATGGCAGGCGGTCCTGACCGCAGTCCAGCAACTCGACCACATCGGCGGCGGACCGGTGGGCTATTGGGGCGTGTCGCTGGGCTGCGCGCTCGGAATACCGTTGGTCGCCGCAGAACCTCGAGTCCGCGCCGCGGTGCTGGGTCTGCAAGGGTCACCCGTGCTGGCCGGGGCCGCTGCGCAGATCACCGTGCCGGTGCGGTTTCTGGTCCAGTGGGACGATGAGCTGATGCCCCGTGCGCAGAGCCTGGCGTTGTTCGATGCCATCGGTTCAACCGAGAAGACACTGCACGCCAACCCCGGCGGGCACGGAGATCTGCCGCGGTTCGAGACGGACGACTCGCTGCACTTCTTCGCCCGCCGGCTGGTCTGACCCGCCTGTGGCCCACGCCGCCGGCGAACGCCCACGAAGGGATCCCGCACAATCGGGCGTACGAGACCGGTCCAGCGCCGTCAGCCGAGGGCGTCGAGCAGCTCGCGCTCGCGCTGCGCGCTGAGGCCGGCGCGCCTTTCCCGGTCGAGCCCCTGCTCGCGTTCCCAGCGCAGGGTGTCGGCCAGCATCTCCGCCCGGGCTCGGTGACGTAGCCCCGCGGCGCGCGCCACGGAGCCGTCCCGGGCCGACCACCCTTCCCAGCCAGGCTCGACCAGCCACATCGGCAGCGATTCGGACCCCATGTACTGAGCCACGCCGTTGGCGACCAGCCACGCCGATTCGGCGGTGACCACCGGACCGGTGTGCCCGCCGACGGCGCGGGACAGCTCGATCCACCGCTCGAAGGGAACGCTCGGGCCGACAGCGTTGTATGTGCCGGTGGTTCCCGTTTCCGCGGCGTCGAGCAGCCAGGCGGTGAGGTCCCGCACATCGACCACCTGGGTGGGCATGGCCGGTGTGTCGGGGACCAGCATCGGCCCTCGCGGATCGCGTGCGGCGCGGGTGACCCAGTAGCCGGAGCGCCCGCTGTGATCGCCCGGGCCGCCGAGGAGCCCGGCTCGTGCGATGAGGAGACGGTCGCCCACAGCGGCCGTCGACGCCTGCTCACAGGCGACCTTCGCCGCGCCGTACAACTCGAGGTCGACCTCGCTCCGGTCGGTCGGGGCGAGCAGGGCCGCGGCCTCGTCCGCCCCCGGCGTGGCGTGGGAGGCGTAGGCGTTGCCGGACGAGACATACACCCAGTTGCCGGCCCTGCTGCCCAGCACGTCGAGCGCTCGACGAACGAAGCCCGGCTGCCACGACACCTCGATGACCGCGTCCCAAACGCGGTCGAGCAGGGGCTCGTACGCCGACGGATCGCGCCGGTCGGCGACGACGAGTGTCGCTCCGTCCGCGACTTCCCCGCTCTCGCCACGCGCGAGGCACGTCACCCGATGGCCCCGTACGAGCGCCTGCCGCGACAGCTCCCGACCCACCCATGCCGTTCCACCCAGAACCAGGATCTCCATACCGACACACAAGCACCGGGCTCATCGCCCCGGCCAGGCGGATTCGCTGACAGCAGAGGGTCGGCCGTCAGACCTATTGACCGGTCAATTCATGGATTGTACGGTCTAAGGGTCGCGCCTATTACGGTGCAGGTCAGGCGGAGGGGCTCAGATGCTGAAGACTGTGCTGGTCAGCTCGCTCTCACCAGTCAATCCAGTGAATGTACGGTCTAGCCATGACCGTGCCCCTCTATGTACAGATCAGGCGACAGTTCGAAGCGAAGATCCTGTCCGGGGCCCTCCCGCCCGGCTCGCGTCTGCCGAGCGAGATGGATGTTTCCGCCGAGTACGGCGTCAGTCGTGCCACGGCCCAACGGGTCCTCAACGACCTGGCCGAGGCGGGGCTGGCAATCCGCCGCCGGCGCCACGGATCGTTCGTGGCGGACGTGACGCGGCAGATCAATCTGCTGAACTTCGTCACCCCCGCGGCAGCCGCAAAGGGCACGCCGGGCAGACACGAAGTGGTTTCCGCGCGGATCGTCAGGGCCGCCGACGCCATCCTGACCCTCCCTGGCGCCTCCGCCGACACAGCCGTGGTCGAACTGGTCCGCCGCAAACTGAACGTCCGCGAGGAGCCGCAGTCGGTCGAGCGGCACGTCGTCCTCTTCGCGGTCGCCCCCGACCTGCTGAACGAGAACCTCGAAGACCTCGTCACCCTCCCGTATCTACAGCGCAGAGGAGTGCCGATCGACTCGATCCGGCTCTACCTCGACCCCGTGGCCCTCGACGAGCACGACGCCGCCTTGCTGCACAGCGAGAACGGGACACCCGCGCTGATGAGGCGCCGGGAGTTGCGTGCCGACGGCGGCACCGTCGAGGTGGTGACGACCCTCGTCCGTCCGGGAACCGCCGAGTTCTTCCTGGAGCTTCCCGTCCCCGATATGTGAGCAGCGTGCCGCTGCCAGAAAGGATGTACATACCATGAAGGTCATCATCGTGGGTGCCGGTGTGTTGGGCGTGAGCGTCGCGAGGCAGCTTGCCGTCGCCGGCCAGGACGTTCTCCTGCTCGACCAGAAGGGAGCCGGCACCGGCACGACCGCGACCACCTTCGCCTGGACCAACTCCAGCCGGAAACCCGACCCGGACTACCACCGGCTGAACCTCGCGGGGATGGAGGAGCACGCCAGGCTCGCCGGGCAACTGCGCGGCGCACCGTCGTACTTCCCCAGCGGAGCGCTGCAATGGGCGGACGCCGCGAACGAGCAGCGGCTCGCCGACAACGTGGAACGACTGCGGGCACTCGGCTACCCCGCGCGCTGGGTCACCTCCGACGAAGCGGCGCGGACCTCGGGCGGCCTCCGTATCCCGGAGACCATCAAGTCCATCGCCCACTTTCCCAGCGAGGGATATGTTCTGCCGGGCCGTTTCGTGAACAACCTGCTGGCGGACGCCGAGCAGCACGGCGCCAGGCTCGCGATCGGCGAGGTCGTAGCCATCAACGACGGGCCCGAGCACGTATCCGTCACCCTGGCCGGAGGCGAGGAACGCACGGGCGACCGTGTCGTCCTGGCGGCAGGCCGCTGGACGGAACGGCTCGCCGCGCGGGCCGGGATCGACGTTCCCATGGTGACGGATGCCGGTCGCGGAGCGCAGACCGTCGGCCTGCTCGGATACGCCAGGTCGCCACGACTCGACCTGCGCTGCGTGATCCACGGCCCCGGTCTCAACCTCCGCCCTGAGGCCGACGGGCACACCGTCCTGCAGGCTCTCGATCTGAACGCCCACGTCGATCCGGCAGATCCGCCGTCCGAAGACGGGGACATCGCACGCACGCTCGCCCGACGGTTCCGCGCACTGCTGCCCGATCCCGGCCGAGCACCGGAGATCGACCTGCGCATCGGCCTGCGGTCACTGCCCGCGGACGGCCACACCGTCGCCGGCTATGCCTCCGCGCGGTCCCGCGTCTACTGCCTTGTCTCGCACAGCGGCATCACCCTGGCACCGATTCTGGGACGCCTGGTCGCGGCCGAGATCACAACCGATCAGGAGCAGGACCTCCTCGGAGCCTTCCGGCCCACACGATTCACCGGCGTACGGCGCTTGGACATCGAGGTGGACCAACACGCCACCAGGTTGGGCGAGCAGTAGCCGACAGCTCTGGACACGCGCGTACGACGCCGCGACCGTCGGGTCGTTGGGGGCCGGCCTCGCCTCAGGGTGTGGTGGGAGCCGAAAAGGCGCCAAATGGGGCAAAGCTGGATACCGTTGGACGCAATGGGTGTTCAGCCCAGGCTTGGGGGATCCGCTCCGGACGCTTCCCGTCCGCAGGGAAGGAGGCCCGCCCATGGGCAACGGCATATCGCTCCACATCGGGCTCAACCGCGTCGACCCCACCAGATATGGCGGGTGGGACGGCAAGCTCATGGCGTGCGAGAACGACGCCCGCGACATGGAACAGATCGCCAGGAACGCCGGCTTCGACAACCGCACGATGCTGCTCACGGCGGACGCCACGGTCGACAACGTGACCGCCGAACTCCGCCAGGCGGCCAGGGTCCTGACCCCCGGCGACATCCTGCTCCTCACCTACTCGGGTCACGGCGGTCAGGTGCCGGACAAGAACGGGCCCGAGGACGAGTCCGACCGTCTCGACGAGACCCTGGTCTTCTATGACCGCGAGTTCATCGACGACGAGCTGTACAAGGAGTTCGAGGCGTTCGCCCCAGGGGTGCGCATCTCCGCCTACTTCGACTGCTGCCACAGCGAGACGGCCGTCAAGGCGATGCGGAGACTCCTCACCCCGGACGCGATGGAGGAGCAGTACCAGACTCGCGACCCGGACCACATCGAGGTCACCTCCCGGGTCATGCCACCGGACGTACAACGCGAGACGTACGCGAGGGACAAGACGCTCTACGACACGATCCAGCAGAACCTGGATCCGAAGGACACCGTCGAACTGGCGGCCAGCGTGCTGCTCATCTCCGCCTGCGCGGACAATCAGCTGGCCGCCGACGGCTGGGAGAACGGGCTGTTCACCGGCACACTCCGCGAAGTCTGGGGCGAAGGGAAATTCACCGGCGGTCACAAGTCCTTCCAGCGTGAAATCCTCCGCAGGATGCCCCCCAACCAGAGCCCTGGTCTCTTCGTGACCGGCAGCGCCAACAACGAGTTCCTGCAGCAGCGGCCCTTCACCGTTTGAGGAACATCGCCGAGTGCGGGGCGACATTGGTGGTAATCCCCGCGGGGAGAATTCTCACTCCTTCAACGAAAAGGCGCTGCACCGGTATGTGAATTTCCTCGACGTCGTCGGGTCACGGGGCGTCGTGGAAGATCACGCCGAGGACGTGCCGTTGGCCGGAATGCACCGCGCTCACTCCGTGGCGCAGCATGAAACGGCTCCAGCCCCGTGCCGACGGGACCGGACGGTCGTGCACCGCGAAGATCAGCCCCTGCCCCTGGCCGGGCCGCTTCACCACCGGACGGGACTGGGCGCGCGGACGCTGCTCCACGAAGACACTCTCACCACCGGTGAAGTCGACGTCGGGACGGTCCAGCATCACCGCCACCTGCAGGGGGAACGTCAGCTCGCCGTAGACGTCCTGGTGCATGCAGTTGTAGTCGCCCGGTCCGTAGCGCAACAGCAGAGGCGTGGGCCGCAACTGCCCGGCCGCAGCGCACGCCGCCGCCAGTTCGGAGTGGGTCTGCGGGAACCGGGGCCCGTCCACGCGCTCCGCCCACTGGTTGGCGATCCGGGCCAGCGGCGGATACAACCGTCTGCGCAGGGCGGTCACCACCGGAGGCAGAGGGGCTGCGAAATAGCGGTAGTGGCCGCTGCCGAAGCGGTGGCGGCTCATGTCGACCGTGCTGCGGAACAAGTCGTCCCGGTCGAACAGCGCGCGCATCTCCTCGCACTCACTCGGCGACAGCAGGGGCGGGGTGACGGCAACACCCTCGGCGTCGAGTGCCGTGGTCAGCGTCGGCCAGTCCAGCGCGTCCACGGCGGGCAGCTCGATCGTGTCGCCGAGGCCGGCGTCGGTCGCGGTGGGGACGTGGTCGTGCTCCAGTCCCGGCAGGTGAGGGGTGTGGTAGCTGGTCAGTGTCGGCTCCGCGGTTGTGGAAGGAGGCGGGCGCCGGAGACGGGGGATGCTCCGGCGCCCGCCGGTTCAAAGGGAGGCCGAGGCCGCCGTGCGGCCGGACTCCAGGTCGAGCAGGAACTGCTTGGCCGCGATACCTCCCGCGTAGCCGGTCATCCGACCGCCCGAGCCGACGACCCGGTGGCAGGGCAGGACCACGCACAGGGGGTTCGCCCCGAGCGCGGTGCCCACGGCCCGCGCGGCCCGCGGCCGTCCGAGCGCCGCGGCCAGCTCGGCGTAGGTGCCGGTGGCCCCGTACGGAAGGATTCCGTCCAGCCGTTCCACGGTCGTGCGGCTGAACGGTGTGGCCAGGCGAAGGTCCATCGGCACGGTGAACGAGCGGCTGTGGCCTGCCAGGAACGCGTCCAGCTGACGGCCCGCCTCCTCGATGATCCGCAGCTGGGCGGCGGTGGCGCCGTCGGCGTCCACGACGGTGAGGCCACCTCGGGTGACGCGGGCCACCGCCTGCTCGCGCTCGTCGAAGGCACACAGCACCAGAGCGTCGTCGGTGGCCGCGAGGGTAAGGGTGCCCAGCGGGGTGTCGCGCGTGGCGAGTGCCGCGGTGAGTGGGGTGTGCATGGGGAACCTCTCTGTGGTGCTCTGTGGTGCTCTGTAACGGCGTCTGGCGCCGCCGGGTCAGACGGTGATGGGCCGACAGCTCTTGCAGGCCCGGTAACCCGCCTCGCGGGCGTCGTGCGCGGTGCGGAAGTGCACCCGGTGCCCAGGAGTGATGCGGCGGGCGTGGGCGCAGGTCGGGTGGCAGTAGATGAAGGTGGTGTCGCTGCCGAGGAACACCGTGCCGGCCCGGGACAGCTCCGTCACCCGGGTCATGTCGATGTGCTCGGCCCGGCGCAGGGCCTCGCCGGCTTTCGGCAGGTAGGCGGCGTCGCAGGGCGAGCCGTTGTCGTGCGTGACCCGGTGGCACGGAATGAGCACGGCGACGGGGTTGGCCGCCAGCGCGCGCAGGATGTCGGCGGCCGAGGGCGGACTCCCGGTGCCGGCCTCGCGGGCGATCCAGCTGAGCGGACGCAGTTGCCCCGCGGGAATGTTCCGTACCGCCTCCAGGACCGCGCGCTGCTCCTCCGGCAGACCGGACAGGTCGATCGCCAGCCGGTGGGCCCGGCCCGTGCGCAGTGCGGGGACGATCCCGGGCCACGGCTTGCTGCCCGGGATCGCCGAGCGGCCGGTGCGTGCGCGGTGCAGTTCCTCGAACGCGGCCCCGGTCAGCCCTGCCGAGTCCAGGCAGGCACCGGTCACCGCCTGCGGGCTCGCGGCCACGAACAGACCGCCCGCGGCAGTGTCGAGGCGTACGTAACTGTCGTAGTGGTCCTCGGAGATGCCCACTCGGCGCAGCACACGCAGCGCGAAGTCCGGCGGCGCGGCTGATGCGAGATCCGGCAGACGGCGTGTGAAGTCGTCGCCGTTGCTCCCGTTCACAATGTCACCTCCTTCAGAGCTGTCGGCTCCGATGCGAGCAGGCGCCGCAGGCCGGCCAGCCCGCGGGAGACCTGCGCCTTGGCGGTGCCGACCGCACAGCCCTGCACCTCGGCCACCTCTGTGTAGCTCATCCCCATGACATGGTGAAGCACGACCGGTATCCGATGGTGCTCCGGTAAGGACGACAGTGCCGTGACCAGGCGCGACCGGTCCTCCGTTGTCACCGCGCGCTCCGCCGGGCCGGGGCTGTGGTCCGGCCAGACGTCCATGGTCTCCTCCACGGGCAGCCCGGCCGTGACCGGACGCCGACTGCGTGTACGCACGTGATTGCGCCACACGTTCGCCGCGATGGTCATCAGCCACGCACGGGGGCGCAGCTCACGGCGCCGTGCCGGGGGGTATCCCTGCAGGGCCGTGTAGGCGCGCAGAAACGTGTCCTGTCCCAGGTCGTCCGCCTCGGCGAGGGAGCCGGAGACGCGGTACAGGAACGCGTGCACCGCCCCGGCGTGAACCCGGACCAGCTCGGTGAAGCCGGCTTCGAGGTGCGCCGCCAGAAGATCGGTCAGCTGCTCTGCCTTGTCGTCCATCACTGAAACAAACACCGTCCAGGGGCAGGGTGTTGCAGCCGTGCGGGGGCGGTCATCGACGGACGACCGGAGCGTCCAGTGCCGAGCTGCCGACCAGGACCGCGTGATGCAGGCGCTGCATCCGGGGGACGGGCTCGATGCCCAGGGAGTCGCCGAGCTGCCGGCGCAGGCCGTGGAAGACGTCACTGGCTCGTTTGCGCTCGCCGGACCGGTACAACGCCACCATCAACTGTGCGTGCACATTCTCGTGGGTGGGGTGGCGCGTGGCCAGAGCGCTCAACTCGTCGATCAGCTCACGATGCTTGCCGAGCGCCAGATCGGCCTCTATGCGCTGTTCCAGGACCCCTTGCCGGGTCTCCGCCAGTTCCGCCAGGTGCGGTGAGCTGAGAGGGCCCGTGCAGACGTCGGACAGAGCGGGCCCGCGCCATTGCGCGAGGGCCAGGGTGAACCTCCGCGAGGCCGTCCGGTGGTCCCCTGCGGCGGCTGCCAGACGCCCGAGCCGGGTCAGCTCCGTGAACCGGGAGCGGTCGAAATCGGTTGTTTCGAGGGCGAGTTGATAGCCCTGGTTCTTGGTCAGGAGCAGATGCCTGCGGTCTCTGCGGGGGCCGCGCAGGGACTGTCGTATGTGGAGCACGTACGTCTGGAGCGTGGACATCGCGCTCTTGGGGGGAGTCGAACTCCACAGCTCGGTGATGCAGTCGCTGGCCCGCACCATCTGTGGCGCGTGCAGCATCAGGAATGCGAGGAGCTGGCGGGGTTTCGGTGCGCTGGGTACCAGATTTACTCCAGTGTCGGACAATAAGAGAGGGCCGAGAATACCCGAGTTCATGAAGAGTTCCTATCCCCGTGAATGTTGTAACACTTCGAACTGGCATTCTATTTCGCGAAATTAAGGCTAGGAGGGCCTCGCGTCGGTGTCAACGGAAAAGGAGCGATAAGGAATCAGGTCGGCCGACCGGTTCTTTTGCGTCGAAATCCAGAAGGGCCCGCGGTGTCCGGGCCGTGGGCGCATCGGATGCGGGCTGTCAGCCGCTCTGCCCTGTCGTCCATCACTGAGACAAACACCGTCCAGGTGCAGGGTGTTGCAGCCATTCAGGAAGGCAGTCCGGCGGCTATTTGATCCGCGGCTTGCGGGCCGTAGGCGCAACGGATGCGGGCTGTCAGCCGTTCCCGCACCAGCGGGTAGCCCTGGGCCTCGGGCGACTCGAGCGCGGCCGCCGCCAGAGCGCACCCGAGCTGCGCCCCGCGCTCGGCACACCACCCCCAGACGGCACCCGCCAGAAAGCCGGCGCGGAACGCCTCGGCGGTCCCCGACGGATCGCCCTCCCGCACCGCGCACACCCCCTCGACACCGGCCGTGGGCCGCCCGCGCCGCATGACGGCCGCTCCGCGCGGCCCGCGTGTCACGACCCAGGTACCCACCCTGCCGAGCAGTTCCGCCTCGCCCCACCCGGTGAGGTCGCGCAGCAGCGGCACGTCGAACTCGTCCGTGAAGGCGTAGCGGGCCCCGTCGACGAGTCTGCGGGCCTGCCTGCCGGTGAGGAGGGGCAGCCGGTCGCCGGGGTCGGCCGCGAAGGGGATGCCGAGCCGCCTGCACTCCTCGGTGTGCCGCACCATCGCCTCGATGTCCCCCGCCGCCACGACGACGAGGTCCAGTCCGCCGATACGGCGTGCGGCCGGCAGCAGGGTGATGTGCCGGGACTCCGTCTGCGCGCCGTCGTACGACAGCCTGAGCCGGCCGTCCTCGGCGTCCCTGATCTCCACCGCCCGCGCCGTGTCCAGTTCCTCGCTGACTCGGACGAGTTCGAGGTCCACGCCGTACGACAGCAGGGAACGGCCGTAGTCGGCGAAGTCCCTGCCGACCGCCCCGGCCAGAAGCGGCCGCAGGGCCAGACGTCCCAGTCCCACGGCGATGTTGGCGCCCGCCCCGCCACGGCGCACCCGCAGGGTCTCGGCCCGCACGGCGGCGGCGCCGCGGTCCATCGCCGTGCCGTCGGTGAGCCGGCCCGCGACGGTCAGCACCTGGTCGGTCGCGATGGCGCCGGTCACGGCTATGCGCATGCTGATCAACTCCTAGGGAGCCAGGACCCGTCAGGAGGCGACGACGCGGCCCCGGACCGCAACGGTCCGGGGCCGCGTGCGGTCGGACCGTTACCGTCCGACGGCCCGCCGCAGCGCGTCCACGCGGTCGGTCCGTTCCCAGGTGAAGTCGGGCAGTTCACGGCCGAAGTGGCCGTAGGCCGCGGTCCGGGCGTAGATCGGGCGCAGCAGGTCCAGGTCGCGGATGATGGCCGCCGGGCGGAGGTCGAAGACCGACGTCACGGCCTTCTCGATGGCGGCCTGCGGGACGGTGGCGGTGCCGAAGGTCTCCACGAACAGGCCGACCGGCTCGGCCTTGCCGATGGCGTACGCGACCTGCACCTCGCAGCGGGAGGCCAGCCCCGCCGCGACGACGTTCTTCGCTACCCAGCGCATCGCGTAGGCGGCGGAGCGGTCGACCTTGGAGGGGTCCTTGCCGGAGAAGGCGCCGCCGCCGTGGCGGGCCATGCCGCCGTACGTGTCGATGATGATCTTGCGGCCGGTCAGGCCCGCGTCGCCCATCGGGCCGCCGATCTCGAACCGCCCGGTGGGGTTGACCAGCAGCCGGTAGCCCTCGGTCTCCAGCTTGACGCCCTCATGGGCCAGCTCCTCCAGGACGTGCTCCACGACGTGTTCGCGCACATCGGGAGTGAGCAGGGAGTCCAGGTCGATGTCACCGGCATGTTGGGAGGAGACGACGACGGTGTCGAGACGCTTGGGCTTGCTGCCCAGATACTCGACGGTGACCTGGGTCTTGCCGTCCGGGCGCAGGTACGGCACGGTCCCGTCGCGCCGCACCTCCGACAGCCGCCGCGACAGGCGGTGGGCCAGCTGGATGGGCAGCGGCATGAGACCGGGGGTCTCGTCGCAGGCGTAACCGAACATCAGACCCTGGTCACCGGCACCCTGCAGGGCCAGCCGGTCCTCCTGGGCCGACGAGGCGCCGTCGGCCCGCTGTTCGTAGGCGGTGTCGACGCCCTGGGCGATGTCGGGGGACTGGGCTCCGATGGAGACGGACACGCCGCAGGAGACACCGTCGAAGCCCTTGGCGGAGGAGTCGTAGCCGATCTCCAGGACGGCTTCGCGGACGAGGGCGGGGATGTCGACGTACGCGCTGGTGGTCACCTCGCCCGCGACATGGACCTGACCGGTGGTGATCAGGGTCTCCACCGCGACGCGGGCCGTGGGGTCCTGGGCGAGGAGGGCGTCGAGGATCGTGTCGCTGATACGGTCGGCGATCTTGTCGGGATGGCCTTCGGCGACCGATTCCGAGGTGAAGAGCCGGGCAGACATGAGAACTCCAGGGGTCGGTACGGCGGGGCGTGCGTCAGGATGTGCGGTGACGTTCCAGGGCGTGGTCCACCAGGGAGGCGGCCGCGCCCGTGTACGTGGCGGGATCGAGCAGCTCCGCCAGTTCCCCCGGGCCCAGTGACGGCCCGATCAGGGGGTGTTCGGCGAGGACGTCGGCCAGGGGCCGTCCGGTGCGCGCGGCCGTCCCGGCCGACTCGGACAACAGCCGCTTCGCCGTGGCCTTGCCGAGCCTGGGCGCCAGGACCGCGGCGATCCGCTCGGACGACATCAGGGCGCCCGTCGCGGCCGTGTTGGCCCGCATCCGCTCCTCGTCGACGACGAGCCCCTCGCACAGCTCGACGGCCGTGTGCGAGGCGCCGCCTGCCAGCCGCAGGCACTCCCGCAGCAGCAGCCACTCGGCGTGCCAGACACCGCCCGAGCGCTCGTCCTCGGTCACCAGGCACTGCGTCAGCGCACCCGCCAGCGCGGGAACCTGGAGCGCGGCCGAACGGATCAGGGTGGCCAGCACCGGATTGCGTTTGTGCGGCATGGCCGAGGAGGCACCGCGCCCGGCCACGGGTGGCTCGGCGACCTCACCGACCTCGGTACGGCCCATCGACTGCACGTCCACGGCGATCTTCCCCAGCGCCCCGGTCACGAAGGCCAGGGCCGCGGCCGCGTCGGCGATGGGGGAGCGCAGCGCGTGCCAGGGCAGCGGGGACGCGGCCAGCCCGGTCTCGGCCGCGAACGCCTTCGACAGCGCCGCCGCGTACGCCGCGGGGTCCGCGGCCGGCGCGCCGTCCACGGCCGAGTACTCCAGATAGCCGGCCAGGGTGCCGGCCGCACCACCGAGCGAGACCGGCAGCCGGCCGTCGAGCAGCCGGTCCACGCGGTCGGCCGCCTCGCGCACCAGCAGTCCCCAGCCGGCCGCCTTGAGCCCGAAGGTGGTCGGAACTGCGTGCAGGGTGAGCGTCCGCCCGGCCATCAGCGTGTCCCGGTGCCGTGCCGCGAGCCGGTCCAGTGCCGCCGCGGTGCGCAGCAGATCGGCGTGGACCAGGCGCAGCGCCCGGTCGCAGACCAGCATGGCGCCGGTGTCGAAGATGTCCTGGCTGGTCGAACCGCGGTGCACGTACTCGGCGGCCTTCGGGTCCTCCTCGGCGACGGCCGCGGTGAGGTCGCGGACCAGGCCCACCACCGGGTTGGCGCTCTCCCGCGCCGCGACGGCGAGCCGGCGCAGGTCGAACCGCTCCGCGCGGGCGGCCCTGGTGATCACCGCGGCGGCCTCCGCCGGCAGCGTGCCGAGCCCGGCCTGGGCGCGCGCCAGCGCCGCCTCCGCGTCCAGCATCGCCTGGAGCCAGGCCTCGTCGCCGACCGCCCGCTCCACCGGGGTGCCCGCCCGCACCGGGGAGAGCAGCCCGGCATCCGGTCCCGCCGGGTGTGCCGTCATGCCGGCGCCTCCGTCAGCGTCCTGCCCGAGCGTCTCCGGGAGGCGCCCGCGCGGGCGGGGGCGAGGGCCAGGACCGCTCGCGCGATGGCGTCGGAGTCGCCCAGGGTCACCGAGTTCACGCCGGGCCTGATGCCGGCCGCCGTGACCCAGTGCACCGCCTCCGTCGGCACTCCGTACGCGAAGCGCCGTGGATGCCCACGGCCGTATGCGTCGACCAGGTGGTACGGGCGCTCGGTGACCTCCAGCCCGCCCGTCTCGTAACTCGTGCCGCACGCACCGGGGATACGGAACGGACGGCACTGCCCGGTGGACAGCATCGCGCGCAGCAGCGGATCGGAGGTCCGGCGCAGGTCCGGTTCCGGCAGGCGCGCCTCGACCAGCACCCTGGCGCGCACGGGGGCGCCCCCCACCGCGTCCGACTCGGCGACGAACGCTCCCGCCGTGCCGTCGACGCGCACCCTCAGGCCCGGTCCGATCAGGTCCAGGACGCCCGCCTCGAGCAGCGCGATCAGCTCCTCGATGCGTGAGAAGGGCGGGCCGATCGACAGGAAGGCGTTGAGCGGGGTGTACCAGCCCTCCACTTCGTCCCGGTAGGAGTTTCCGTCCAGCCCGCCGTGGTCGAGGGCGAGCCGCACCTCGTTGCGCAGATCGCGCAGCACGTCCAGCGCCGCCTTGAGCGGCCCGCTCACGTTGCCCGCACGCGCCTCGCGCACGTCCTGGCGCAGATGCTCCAGCATCCAGCGGCGGAACTCCGCCCGGTCGGCGAACTCCCCGTCGCCGTGCGGCCGGAAGATCCGGTCCCAGTCCCACCGCTCGTCGTGCGCGATGCGGTACGTGTCGAGCAACTCGCCTGTGTGGACAGGACCTTCGGGCAGGGCCACGAACCGCTCGACGAACTCCTCGCGTTCGGCCTCCCGGCCCCGGGCGGTCAGCAGCGCCGCGTAGTAGACGCTCTCCACCTCCCTGGCGATCAGGGGCCACAGGTCGGTGCCGAAGTACACGCGCTCACCGTCCACCGCGCGTTCCCGCAGCGCCGCGACCACCTTCTCGGTCAGCAGGCGCGGCTCGTGACGGCCGTGCGCGCCCTTCTCGTTGGCGCCGCGGGCGTGGTAGGGGATGCCGCGCCGGGAACCCGCGACGATGCGCGGCTCCCGGCCGGAGGGACGGTAGACGAGCCGTTCGCCGACGCGGTCGAAGCGGCCGCCGCGCCCCACGGTGAGCAGCGCCATGTGGTCGAAGAAGTTCAGGCCGAGCCCGCGCAGCAGCACGGTCTCGCCGGAGCGCACGTCCGACAGGTCCAGGTCGGCCGGGTTGGCCGGCAGGACGTGCAGCAGCCCGTGGGCCCGCGCGCGCCGTGAGAGCTGCCGCTGCGCGGAGGAGACGTCGGTCGGCACGTGGCCCTGGGAGAGAACGACCGCGTCGAGGCCGTCGAGTATCTCCCCGTCGGACAGGACGACCTGCTGCGCGCCGTCCTCGGGCCGCTCCCGCAGGGCGACGGCCCGGGCCCGGTGGACCCGCACCCGTACGTGCGGCGGGGCGCCGGACACCAGCCGGACGAAGACGTCCTCCAGGTAACGGCCGTAGAAGGCACGGGACGGGTAGTCGTCCGGGCCGAGCCGGCGCGCCTCGGCGAGGACGGCCTCGTCGTAGAGCGCCGCCTCGCCCGGCCCGTCACCGAGCGTGCGGGCCCACGCGTACAGACTGGGGCCCGGCTCGACGGGGCCGTCCATCTCCACGCTGGCGTCGGTGAACACGGTCACCTGGGAGGCGACGGTGTTCATCAGCAGCACACGTGACTGTCCGGTGCGCCACACCCGCCCGGCTCCGGGACTGTAGGGGTCGACGACGTGCACGGTGACCGCCCGGTGAGCGGGTGCGGAGCGCTCGTTGGCGCACAGCCGCTCCAGTACCGACAGACCGCGCGGTCCCGCACCGACGAGGCACAGGCAGAGATCACCGCTGGGCATAGGTGTACTCCATGGGATCAGGGGAGGGCGGGGGCGGAGGGGGTGCCTCCTACCGGTGCGGCGACCAGCAGACTCGTCTCGAGGGCGAGGGAGTGCACGCTTTCCAGACGCAGGCCCGCGGCGCCCAGGACCGAGCGGTAACCGTCGAGGGTGCGCTCGCGGCCGCCCGCGGCCATCAGCAGATGCATGTCCCACAGCAGCGGCAGCACGGACGCCGTGCCGTCGGTGGCCACGACCCTCTCCAGCACCAGCAGGCGGCCCGTGTCCGCCATGGCCGCGCGGATGTTGGCGAGGAGCGTCACACATCGTTCGTCGTCCCAGTCCTGCAGCACCCGGGACAGCAGGTACACGTCGTTGCCCGCGGGGACCTTGTCGAAGACGTCGCCCGCGATGGTCTCGTAGCGGTGGGCGCCGACGGTGGCGCTCAGGTGCCGCTCGGCCACCGGCAGCATGTGCGGCAGGTCGAAGACGGTCCCCGTCAGGTGCGGGTGGGCCTGGAGGACGGCCGACAGCAGCAGGCCGCTGCCGCCCGCCACGTCGACCACGGTGTGCGCCCGCGTGAAGTCGAAGGCCGCCGCCGCCTCGGGGAAGAACACGTTGCCGGCGTTCATCGCGCGCAGGAACCGCGGCCCTGCGTCCGGCACATCGCGCAGGTACGCGTGCAACGAGATGCCGAAGGCGTGCTCGAAGCCGGAGGCTCCGGTGCGGATCGCGGGCACCACCGCACCCCAGGCGCGGTGGAACTCCTCCCCGTACAGCAACACCATGTCGCGCATGGACTGTTCGCCGTCGGCGACGAGAAGCGCGCCCACGTCGGTGAGCCCGTAACCCTCCTCCTCGTCGCCGGTGAACACGCCCAGCGCCGCGAGCAGCCGCAGCAGCCGCGCGAGGCCGTCCTCACTGGCGCCCGTGTGATCGGCCAGCGCCGCCACCGTGCCGTGTCCGGCGGCGATGTGGTCGGGCAGGGACAGAGCGGCCGCCGCGTGCAGGGCCTGCGCCCGCCACGTGCCGGTGATCAGATCCACCACCTGACGCGCGGCCGTCGTCTCGCTCCGGGGCATGATCAGACCTTCCGAACCGGAGCGGACACGGCGAGCGCGGGGTCGCCGGCGCGGGACAGGGCGGCGCGCAGCCGTTCGCGCAGCAGCCGCTTGAGGACCTTGCCCGTGACACCCACGGGGAGTTCGGAGCGGTCGGCGGCCAGCAGCAGCCCGCCGAGCGGTGCCAGGCCCTCACGGGCCAGGGCCGCGTTGCACGTCTCGAGCAGCCGGGCCGCGTCGCGCCGGGTGCCGTCGGCGAATAGAACGACCGCCAGGGGACGGGAGTGACGAGGGGAGCCCGGATCGTCGACCGCGACGACCGCCGTGTCCAGCGCCTGCGTGGCGTTGAGGACGACCTCCTCCACCGGCAGGCTGTGCACCGGACCGTCGACGGTGTGGATCACGTCGGGGGTGCGGTCGAGGTGGTACCAGGTGCCGTCGCTGTCGCGCCGCATGATGTCGCCGGTGAGGAAGTACCCGTTGACCGTCGATTCCTCGGTCAGGTCCGGCTCGTCCAGATAGCCGGCGGTGATGCTGGGGGTCCGCACACCGAGCCGGCCGGCCTGCCCGTCGGGCAGTTCACGGCCCTGCTCGTCGAGCACCGCGGCCTTGCGTACCACCTTGGCGGGCAGTCCGATGTGGCGGGCGTACCGGGTCGTCTCCGGCGTGTAGGCCTGCTTGAACAGCACCATGCCCATCTCCGACGAACCGAGTCCGTCCAGGTAGCGTGAGCCGTTCAGTGCCTTGCCGTTCTCGTAGCGTCGGCCCAGGGCGATCAGCGGGCGGATGTGCCGCTCGTGGGAGGCGTCGCCCATGCCGTGCCACGTGTGGATGTGCCGGGCGGCCTCGGGGCCGATCTTCTCGGTGGGTATCTCGGCCAGGGTGAGCGGGAAGGCCAGCACGGTGGTGGGGTGGAACAGGTTGACCGCCCGGGCCACGGCCTCGCCGCTCGCGTCGTCCAGGATCAGCGTCGGGATGCCGAGCAGGATCGCCAGGCTGAGGTAGCTGATGCCCGCCGAGTGGCTGTGCGGCAGTGCCGTCAGCAGCCGGTCGGAGCGCAGCGAGGGGAAGGACCACAGCCGTTCCCGCTTGCCGGCGAAGAACGAACCGTGGTGGAACACCGGGGCCTTGGGCCGGCCGGTGGTGCCCGACGAGTGCGAGATCATGATCAGGTCGTCGTAGGCGTGCCGGTGCGGGAAGCCGGGCATCGGCCGGGGCGGCAGAGGAGCGGTGACGGCGAGCGAGGCTATGTCCCCGAGCTCGGGCGTGGCCTTCCCGGGTGCGTCCGACTCCCAGGCGTCCGTGAGGCCCTTGAGCAGATCGGCGTCGCCCACCAGCACCGTGGTCCGGGTGCGCAGGAAGTATTCGGCGGCCGTCGCCGGGGCCATCCTGGGGTTGCAGTGCACGGCGGCGGCGCCGAGCGACGTGATGGCGATGTGGTGGATCAGGCCGAGCAGCCCGTCGCGGGTGTGCAGGCCCACGTGCGCCCCCGGCACCACTCCCCGGCCGCGGTACCAGTGCGCGTAGCGGATCGCGGCGACGCGCACGTCGTTCAGGGACATCGCCCTGGGCTCGTCCGTCGCCCAGGTGGGTGAGGACACATCGGGGTGGAACAGCAGCGGACGGTCCCGGTCACGGGCGACGCGCCACGCGTGCCAGAAGAAGTTGCCCGCCCCCAGATCCCGGTCCGCGTGGAGGCGCAGGCGTTGCGCCGCAGACCTGTGTGTGCCGAACAGGAACATAGGAATACCTCACACTCCGCAGTGATGCGCCGAATTCTTCGGTCACCGGTGAGACATCGCGGCCCGTGATACCCCAGCGGTTCGGTAAAGGTTCGTGGTGGAGTCTCCAACCGGCTTCTAAAGGGCCGATGGAAAGCCGCCCCCGGTCGACGATCTTGCTTCGTTCTTCAGCGCGGGTTGAAACGATCGCATCGGTTCGATCAAGAGAAGGCTGGAGGCCGCGTCGGATGGACGATCCGCTGACAACCCCGGTCGCCGTGGTCGGCGGCGGTCCGGTCGGATTGATGCTTGCGCTGTTGCTGGACCGCCAGGGCGTACCCTGCGTCGTCCTCAACTCCCAACCGGACGTGCCAGATCAGCCACGCGGCAGCACCCACAACGCGCGGACCATGGAGCACTACCGCACGCTGGGACTGGCCGGGCGGATCCGCGAACTCGGTCTGCCTGCCGGTCACTCGGCCGGCATCTCCTTCTTCACCCGCTACAACGCGCCCGAACTGGCCCTGCTGCCCTGGCCGGGCAGCGGCGAGGTGCTGCGCCGGCGGGCCACGGCCGACCGCACGGACCCGTCCCCCGAACCGATGCACCGGGCGAACCAGCTGTACGTCGAGCGGCTGCTGCTCGACCACGCCCGCACCCGGCCGCGCATCACCCTGCGCTACGGCTGGACGGTCACCGCCCTGCACGAGAACGCGGAGCACGTCGACGTCGTCGCCGAACGCGACGGCGCCCGGAGCGTGTTCAGGGCGGCGTTCGTCGCGGGCTGCGACGGCGGGCACAGCCTGGTCCGGCGCCACCTCGGCATCCGCTACGAGGGTGAGGGCACCCTCGACCAGGACATCCTCGGGCGCCGTTCCACCGCCGCCCATCTGCGGGTGCCCACGCTGTACCGGGACTTCCTGCGCGGCCGCGGCGCGTGGAGCAACTGGGTGGTCAACGCGGACCTCGCCCTGAACCTGATCGCGCTCAACGGCGTGGACGAGTTCTTCCTGCTCACCAGCTCCGTCGACCCGGACACCGCGACCGACGAGGACTTGGTGCGGCTGGTGCGGCGGGCGGCGGGAGAACCCCTGCCGGTCGAGGTGCTCAGCCAACGGCCCTGGACCGCGGGCGCGGCGCTGGTCGCGGAGTCGTTCGGCACGGGCCGCATCCGGCTCGCCGGCGACGCCGCGCACCTGTTCACGCCCAACGGCGGCTTCGGCATGAACACCGGGGTCGACGACGCCGCCAACCTCGCCTGGAAACTCGCGGCGGCCGTGCGGGGCTGGGCGGGCCCGGATCTCCTCAACACCTACGGCATCGAGCGCCGGTCGATCGCCCTGCGCAACACCTCGGCGGCCAGGACCCTCGGCCAGGGACTCGGCGCCGTCGACCGGCCCGCCCGGCTGGAAGCGGATTCCGCCGCAGGCGAGGCCGCCCGGGCCAGGACCGGAGCACAACTCGCCGAGTACGGGATGCGCACCCTGGACACCCTCGGGGTGCAGCTGGGCGCCCGCTACGACAGCTCCCCGATCGTCGCCGGGGACGGGTCCGGGCCGGTGCCCGACTCCTTTTCCGCGTACACGCCCTCAGCCGTGCCGGGCGGCCGTGCACCCCACCTGTGGCTCGACGACCGCCGCACGGACGGCAGTTCGCTGTTCGACCGGTTCGGCCCCGGGTTCACGTTGCTGCGGCTCGGCCCGCGTCCGCCGCGAACCGCACGGATCGAGGCCGCGGCCCGGGCCCGGGGAGTGCCGCTGCGGACCCTGACGCTCGACGATCCGCTCGTACGTGAGCGGTACGAGCGTGACCTGGTGCTGATCCGCCCCGACCAGTACGTCGCCTGGCGGGCCGACCGGGAGCCCGGTGACCCCGGCGCGCTCCTGGCGCTGGTCACCGGGGGACCGCACGAGACGGTGGCGACACGGCCACCGGCCACCGCCCGCGGGCGGTGGTAGCCGAGCGCAATCCGGGTCCCGCTGCCGGACCGGCAGAACCTGAGTGACGTAGAATCCGCGCGCGGATCGCGACATTTTGACCGGGTGTTCCAGAGGGTCGACCTCCTGCTGGCCATGCCCGGGCGACGATGGGGGAGTCACCATGGAATTTCGCGTTCTCGGCCCTCTGAATGTGTACAACGACGAAGACCGCCTCAGAACCCCGACCGCGCCGAAACAACGGCAATTGATGTCGCTCCTCGCGCTCAACGCGAATCACGTCGTGTCCGTGGCGCAGATAGTCGAGGAGATATGGGAGTACCGGCCGCCGTCGAGCGCGGTCGCGGCGGTGCACACCTATGTCATGCAGTTGCGCCGCTCCCTGGACGGGGCCCGGCGCGGCCCGGGCCGCGGCCCCGGCAGGCTGCAGACCCGTGACCAGGGGTACGTGCTGAAGCTGAACCCCGGTGAACTGGATCTGGACCGCTACGAGCAGCAGGTGCGGGCCGCGCGCGCCACGCTGGAGGCGGGCGAGTACGCCGAGGCCGCAGGGCAGTTGCGCGCCGCCGAGATGATGTGGACCGGGCCGATACTCGTCGACGTGCCCACCGGTCCGCTGCTCAGGGCCGCCATCGAAGTCGTCGAGCGCGACCGGCTCGACGCCGTTCCCCAGCGCCTGGGCGCCGAGCTGCGCCTCGGGCGGCACCACGAGATCCTCGGCGAACTCACCGCGCTGGTGCACCAGTACGGTACGCACGAGGACCTCGTCGCCCACCTCATGCTCGCCCTGTACCGGTCGGGCCGGCAGGCCGACGCGCTGATGGCCTACCACCGGCTTCGGGCCCGGCTACGGGAGGAACTCGGCACCAAGCCGTCGGCGCGACTGCAACGCCTGCACACCCACATGCTCTCCGGGCACCCGCGGCTGGAGCCCCCCTCCAGCCCGCGCTACCGGCAGTCGCTCAACCTGCTGGCCGAGCGAACCGTGTCCGCTCCGGGTGGCCCGGGCCGCGACGACGGGCTGGTCAGGGTCTGACGTCCGGGTGGCCGGCGCGAGACCGGACGGGGCGTCGGGGTGGCGGCCGGGCAGCCAGACCAGGGCGCCCACCAGCGCCGGCCCCATCAGCAGGGCCGCCACCCCGAACGCCTGCCCCGCCCCGGCGGCCACCCCGGCGCCCCGGCCGCACACCGCCACCGCGAGCACGGTGCCGAGCGCCGTCCCCAACTGCCCCGCGCACTGCACCAGGCCCGCCGCCAGCCCGGCGCCGACACCCCGGAACCGGCTCAGCGCCACGACCTCGCACGACATCCAGATCAGCGGAAGGCCCGCGCCGGCCAGCACCAGCCCCGGCAGCATGCCCGAGACGTACCCCGAGGCGTGCGAGCGCGCGGCCAGCGTCCACAGGCCCGTCCCCAGCAGCAGACAGCCGAGCACGCACGGCAGACGGGCGCCGTACCGGGCGAGCAGCGCGCTGCAGGCCCGGCCCACGACGAAGATGCCCCCGACCATCGGCAGCAGGGCGGCTCCGGCGGCCGGCGCACTGAACCCGTAGGTGTCGCGCAGCAGCATGCCGCCGAGGAAGGCGACGGGCGCGGCGGCCGTCGACACGAGCAGGATGCCGGCCGCACCGCACACCAGGTTCCGGTCGCGGAGCAGGGAGGTGGGCAGCAGTGGTTGGGGACAGGTGCGTTGCCGTTGCGCGAAGACGGCTGCCAGCGCCGACGCGCCGAGCGCGGCGTACGCCGTGTACCGGTCCGTGCCGTGCGCGGCCAGCCGCACCAGGGCGTACACGGCCGCGAGCAGAGCGCCGGTCAGCGCGGCGGCCCCGGCCAGGTCGAGGCGGACGCCGCGGATGCGGGGCGGGTCGGGCAGCGGGGTGCGGCGGGCCACCACCAGGGCGACGGCGATCACGGGGACGTTGAGCCAGAAGGCCCAGCGCCAGTCGAGGCTGCCGACCACGAGACCGCCGCACAGCACACCGGCCACCGCACCGACGCCGCCGGCGCCTGCCCACAGGGCCAGGGCGCGAGGCCGCTGCTCCGGTGCGGCCGCCGTCACCAGCAGCGACATCGCGGCGGGCACGAGCACGGCGGCCGCCAGCGCCTGCCCGGCGCGGGCGGCGACGAGGAGAGGGCCGCTGGTCGCGGCGCCGCACAGGGCCGAGGTCACGGCGAAGGCGCCCATGCCGTGCAGGAAGAGACGCCGGGCGCCGGCCAGGTCCGCCAGCCGGCCGCCCAGCAGCTGGAGCCCGCCCATCAGCAGCACGTATATGTCGGTCACCCATTGCACGGCGTGGAGTGACATCGACAGGTCGCGCCGGATGTCGCTGAGGGCGAGCGTCACGATGCCCGTGTCGGCGTTGGCGAGCAGGGGTGCGAGGACGGCCAGCGCGAGCACCCGGCGGTTCAGTGGGGGCGCCGCGCCTTCGCGCGTGCGGGCAGGGGCGGACAAGGCCATGACGATTCCCGGGAGTCGGCGCCGATGCCGTCGCGCGAGGGCCCACAGCGGGGCGGGCGGGAACGAGCAGCCCGCGGCCTGCCGTTCGGATCGGCGCGGATCAGGAAGCGGGACCTGGTGCGGGCCGGCACGGGACGCGGGCGAAGGCCCACCGGAGCGGTGGCGGCCGGCGGCGACACGGCAGGCATGAGTGCGGGGCACGTCGGCCCGGCGATCCGAACGAGTGGCCTCGGAGCCGCGAAACGACACGGCGGGGCAGGACAAGGCAGGGGAGAGAAAGGAGAGGCGGACGAGGCCCGCCGTGGAGGGCATGCGCTGGGCGGGGCCCTACGGAGGCCGGGGGAGGGACGCGGGGCGCCGCGGACTCCGGCCGAGGAAAGGTGGTGGAGCTCAGGAGATCAATGGCGGGCGGGCACCCGGCTTGCCCGGTGCGCGCCGGCGGGTGAGGTGTCGGACCTGACGGTTACGGCGGGACAGGGCCTGTTCGCGGCGGAGGCCAGATCGAGGGCGGCGCCACCGCGGCCGGCACGGCCGGGATCGGCGGTGCCGGCCGGGGCCCGGGTCCGGGAAGAGACGGAACTCCGGCGGGCCTCCGGTGGGGCAGCGGCGGGTCACACAGAGGGCGACGGACGCGGAAAAACGTTGCCGGCGGCGTCGACGGCCCGTCCGTACCGGGTCGACGCACGCCGCCGACGGGGCGTCCTGCGTCCTGTGCCCGGCCGCCGTGCGGCGGCCGGGCGCGTGCGGAGGGACCGGAACTCGCCGGCCTCCGCACGGGGTGCTCAGAGCTCCTTGAGGAGCCCGCCGTCCACGACGAACTCGGCACCCGTGGTGCTGCCGGAGCGCGGCGACGCCAGCAGCACGACGGCGTCGGCCACCTCCTGCGGCTCCACGAAGCGGCCCGTGGCCAGGTTCAGCATCTCCGGGACGACGCTGTTGATGACGTTGTCCTTGTCGGTGCCGGCCTGCGAGGCGATCATGTCGGCGACGCCGCCCTCGTCCGTCCACCACGGCGTCTTCACCACACCGGGGGAGACCGTGTTCACGCGGATGCCCTGCGGCCCGAACTCGCCCGAGAGCACCTTGGTGATGTTGCTCAGGGCGGCCTTCGCGGCGCCGTAGTCGACGTTGATCGGCGAGGGCTGCCGGGCGTTGCCCGAGGAGATGTTCACGATCGCGCCGCCGCCGCGCTCCAGCAGGTGCGGGATGGCGGCACGGATGGCACGCACGGCCGAGAACAGGTTGAACTCGAACATGGCACGCCACTCCTCGTCGGAGGCGTGCAGGAACGAGCCGCGCGGCAGGGTCACACCGGGCGGCGGGCCGCCGGCGTTGTTCACCAGGATGTCGAGCCCGCCGAACTGCTCCACGGCGCGGGCGACGACCTGAGCCGGCGCGTCCTCGTCCATGAAGTCCGCCGAGACGTGGACGAGGTTCGGGCCGGCCAGGGCGTCCAGCTCCGGGGTGCTCTTGCGGGACGTGGCCACGACCTTGGCGCCCTCTTCGAGGAGCGTGCTGACGATGGCCAGGCCGATGCCCTTGGACGCGCCGGTCACGACGGCGACCCGGCCGGAAAGCTGCAGATCCATAAGGTTCCTTCTCAATGGTCGGCCCCGCCCTGAGGTGGGGGAGGAGCGCGGTGCGATGTGCTCTCGACAAGGGAAACCCCGCCGTGCCCGAAGGTGTTGCAGGCACTTTTCACCGGACTCGCGGAGTCAGCGGTGCCAGCGCATGACCTCCTCGGGGAGGTCCTCCAACTCCGCGATCTCGGACGGCTTGCGGTCCATGTACCGCGGGTCGCACCCCTGGTGTCCCAGCAGCCGGGCGACCGGGGCCAGCACGGTGAACAGGGCGCGCTGCAGCGCCCACGGGGGCGAGGTGAACCGCACCACGTCGCCGAACTCCAGCGTGGTCACCGCCTGTTGGAGCAGCTTCGGCATGCCCTCGGGCGTGGTCTTGCCGTCCTGTGCGAGCCCGAACAGTTGGCGCAGCACCAACTGCTCGAAGCGGTCGCTGTTCTTGCGCACCTCGCAGATGTGGAAGGCCTGTTCGCCGCTGCAGTTCCACCAGCGGTGCTTGATGCCGGGCTGGATGAGCACGCTCTGCCCGGGCTTGTCGAGGGTCACCTGGCGCCCGCCGATCAGGAAGGCGACCTTGCCCCGCACCAGCGTGAAGCGTTCCTCGCTCACCGGGTGCAGATGCTCGCCCGACACGGCGCCGCCGGGCTCGGAGTACACGTCCATCACGGTGCGCGCCCCGCCCGTGTGCGAGGACGGCGTTCTGATCACGACCCGCTCCCTGCACCGCGGGTTCTCGTACACCTCACCGATGTTGACCGTCACCGGCCGACTCCTTCCAATGGCGAATTCAGCCTGGAATCCGATGGTGGCGATCGGTGGGCCGTCCGACACTCCCCATCTTGCGGTCGTATCCCGGAATTAGCCGTTCAGGGATTCGACCGCAAGATCCGGAGTGTTTTCCGCGATGGCTGATTCGTACTGTCGCGGCGCAGTCGAAGCGCGTGAAGCGGGCGCCGAAAATGGCGAGAACGGGAGACGTTAAAGTGCGCGACAACAATGGGATGGGCCGCAGGCGGTTCTTCACGACCGCCGCGGCGCTGGGCGGTACGGCCGCCGTGGGCGGGGCCCTGGCCGGGCAGGCGGCGGCAGCGGGGGAGGAGGCCGCCGCCGCCGTCACGTTCGCCCCGGTGACGGTGACACCGGCGGACGCTCAGTACGGCGAGCTGGTGCACGGCATGAACAACCGCTACGTCGGCAACCCGGAGACCGTCCAGATCGTGGACGACGTCTCCCAGGTGGCGGGTGTGGTGCAGGCGGCCGTGACCGCGGGCAAGCGTCTGACCGTGCGCTCCGGCGGGCACTGCCTGGAGGACTTCGTCTTCAACCCCGAGGTCCAGGTGGTGCTCGATCTGTCACAGCTCAACCAGGTGTACTACGACGCCGGGCGGCGCGCGTTCGCCGTCGAGACGGGCGCCCAGCTCCTGGACGTCTACACCCTGCTGTACCAGGTGTACGGCGTCACCGTGCCCGGCGGGATCTGCTACTCCGTCGCCGCCGGCGGCCACGTCAGCGGCGGCGGCTGGGGCCTGCTCTGCCGCCAGCTCGGCCTGATCATCGACTACCTGTGCGCCGTCGAGGTCGTCGTGGTCGGCGCCGACGGCAAGGTGCGCACCGTCGTGGCGACCAACGATCCGAGCGACCCCCACCACGAGCTGTGGTGGGCCCACGCGGGCGGTGGCGGCGGCAACTTCGGCGTGGTCACGCGCTACTGGTTCCGCACCCCCGGCGCCACCGGCAACGACCCGAAGAAGCTGCTGCCCCAGCCGCCCCGCGAGGTGTACCTGGTCGCGCAGGCCTGGCCGTGGGAGAGCATGACGGAGGCGAAGTTCGCCCGGCTGACACAGAACTACGCGCGTTGGTTCACCGCGCACAGCGCCCCGCGAACCCCCGAACTGGCCTTGGCCAGCTTCCTCGTGCTGACCCACAAGTCCGCCGGCCAGATAGCCATGGTCACCCAGGTCGACGCCACCGTCCCCAACGCCCGCCGGCTGCTCGACGGCTATCTCGCCGCGATCGGCGACGGCGTCGACGTACCGACGGCGGCCGTCACCCGCCAGTTCGCCGAGTTCGGCCCGATGGCCGCCTACGCCGAGCCTCGCAAGCTGCCGTGGCTGGAGGCCACCCGCTACCTGGGCACCACCAACAGCAACCTCACCGACCCGACCTACCGACAGGAGTACAAGTCCGCGTACATGCGCGCGGAGTTCCCCGACCGCCAGCTGGCGGCGCTGTACAAGCACCTGACGCGCAAGGACGTCACCCTGCCCGGCGCGTCCATCACCCTCAGCTCCTACGGCGGCGAGGTCAACCGGCTCGCGCCGTCGGCCACCGGCTACCCGCACCGCGAGTCGTTCTTCAAGATGATGTGGATGTCCCTGTGGAACGACCCGGCACAGGACGCCGCGTACATCGCCTGGAACCGGCAGTGCTACGCGGAGGTGTACGCCGACACCGGCGGTGTGCCCGTGCCCAACGGCGTCACGGACGGCTGCTATGTCAACTACCCGGACAACGACCTGAACGACCCGAAGTACAACACGTCGTCGACGCCCTGGTACTCGCTCTACTACAAGGACAACTACCCGCGGCTGCAGCAGGTGAAGAAGAAGTACGACCCGGCGAACTTCTTCCGCCACGCCCAGTCCGTCCGCCTTCCGTGACCCACGCGTGAAGGCCGCCCCCGGAGTTCCGGGGGCGGCCTTCACGCGTGCGCGGTGCGGAACTCAGCGCTTGACGGCGAACGTCAGCCCGTCCGCGTAGGGGATCACGCTCAGCTCCACCCGCTCGTCCTGGCGCAGCCGCGGGTTGAAGTCGCGCAGTGCCCGCGTCTCGGAGTCCTGGGCGGACTCGTCGAGCAGAGCGCCGTGCCACAGCACGTTGTCGACCACGACGAGTCCGCCGGGGCGCAGCAGTTCGAGCGCATACTCGTAGTACGCCGTGTAGTTCTCCTTGTCCGCGTCGATGAACACGAAGTCGAAGGTGCCGGCGGAGTCCTCCTCCTTCAGCAGTCGCTCGAGGGAGGCCCGGGCGTCGCCGATGCGCAGGTCGACCTTTTCCGCGACGTCCGCCCGCTTGCAGTAGTCGAGCGCCATGGCGCCCCACTCCTCGTTGATGTCCAGCCCTACCACCCTGCCGTCGGCGGGCAGCGCGAGCGCCGTCGACAGCAGGCTGTAACCGGTGAACACGCCGACCTCGAGAGCCCGCCGGGCCCCAGTCGCCTTCAACAGGGTCCGCATGAACTGGCCCTGCTCCGGCGAGATCTGCATCAGGTGCAGCGGGAGCTGCGAGGTCTCCTCGCGCAGCTCCCGCAACAAGTCGGGCTCGCGCAGCGAGACATCGGCGACGTAGTCCTGGAGTGCGTCGGTCAACTCGACCTGGAGTCTCATGATTGGCCACCTCGTGTCGGGTACTCGAATCCGAGAAGGAATTACAGGCGCCGGCACACACCGGTGTCAATCATTTCCGGCCTCCTGGATATTGCGCAGAAATGCCGCCGTTGTTCTCGATCGATACTTCAGTGGCCACCGGCACAATGCCACTTGAGAGAGCGCCTGATTCGAGGGCTCATTTCTTTTCGAGGAGTGCCGATGGGCGACATGCAACGCCGCTTTCGCGACTGCCTCGGCCGGTTCGCCACGGGTGTCACCGTGGTCACCGTCGAACACGGCGGCGACGGCGTGCACGGTGCCACGGTGGGCTCGTTCACCTCCGTCTCCCTCGATCCCCCGCTGGTGATGGTGTCCCTGGACCGGCGCAGCCGGATGTGCGACCTGCTCACGGGCGCGTCGTCGTTCGGCGTGAACATCCTCGCCGCACACCAGCAGGACCTGGCCCTGCACTTCGCGGGCCGGCCGCTGCCCGCGGACACCTCCGTGTCCTGGGACCCCGCTGCGACGGGGCCGCGCCTGGCCGACTGCGCCGCCCACCTCGACTGCGAGCCCTGGGCCGCGTACGACGGCGGCGACCACGTGCTGCACGTCGGGCGGGTGCGGGGCTTCTCGACCTGGGACGCGGAGCCGCTGGTCTTCCACGGCGGGGTCTTCCGCCTCCTCGACACCGCGCCCGGCCACCACGCGTGGGCGGGCACCCTCGACGGACCGGCGGACGGCGCGTGGTCGTCGGGAACCGCGGCGCTCCACTCCTCGCTGGGTCACTGACCGCCACGACCGGACAAGGACACACCATGACGCTGCAGCAGGGCGAGGCCTCCGCCTCCGCACCGGCTCCCCGCACCACCCGCCCCCTGACCGGCGACGAGTATCTGGAGAGCCTGCGCGACGACCGCGAGGTGTACATCTACGGCGAACGCGTCGACGACGTCACCAAGCACCCGGCGTTCGCCAACCCCGCCCGGATGACGGCCCGTCTGTACGACGCCCTGCACGATCCGGACCGCCGCGACGTGCTGACGACGCGCACCGACACCGGGAGCGACGGGTACACCCACAAGTTCTTCCGCACACCACGCAGCGTCCAGGACGTCGTCGAGGACCGTGAGGCGATCGCCGAGTGGGCCCGCCTCACCTACGGATGGATGGGCCGCAGCCCGGACTACAAGGCGGCCTTCCTCGGCACGCTCGGTGCCAACTCCGACTACTACGCGCCGTTCCAGGACAACGCGCGGCGCTGGTACCGCGAGTCCCAGGAGAAGGTGCTGTTCTGGAACCACGCGATCATCCACCCGCCGGTCGACCGGCACCGCCCGTCCGAAGAGGTCAAGGACGTCTTCGTGCACGTGGAGAAGGAGACCGACGCCGGCCTCGTCGTCAGCGGCGCCAAGGTCGTCGCCACCGGCTCGGCCATCACCCACTACAACTTCATCTCGCACTACGGACTGCCGCTCAAGGAGAAGGAGTTCGCGCTGGTCGCGACCATCCCGATGGGCGCGCCCGGCCTGAAGCTGATCTGCCGCCCCTCCTACGCGGCGACGGCCGCCGTCATGGGCAGCCCCTTCGACTACCCGCTCTCCTCGCGCCTGGACGAGAACGACACCATCTTCGTCCTCGACAAGGTCCTCATCCCCTGGGAGAACGTCTTCCTCTACGGCGACGTCGACCAGGTCAACGGGTTCGCCCCGAAGTCCGGCTTCATCCCGCGTCTGACCTTCCACGGCTGCATCCGCCTCGCTGTGAAGATCGACTTCATCGCCGGGCTGCTGGCCAAGGCCGTCGAGATGACCGGCACCAAGGACTTCCGCGGTGTCCAGGCCCGGGTCGGTGAGGTGCTCGCCTGGCGCAACATGTTCTGGGCCCTGACCGACGCCGCCGCCCGCAACCCCGAGGAGTGGAAGGACGGGGCCCTGCTGCCGCGCCTGGAGTACGGCATGGCGTACCGCTGGTTCATGACCCTCGGCTACCCGCGCATCAAGGAGATCATCGAGCAGGACGTCGCGAGCGGCCTGATCTACGTCAACTCCAGCGCCGAGGACTTCAAGAACCCCGAGGTGCGCCCCTACCTCGACAAGTACGTGCGCGGCTCCAACGGCTACGACGCCGTCAGCCGCGTCAAGCTGATGAAGCTGCTGTGGGACGCGGTCGGCACCGAGTTCGGCGGTCGCCACGAGTTGTACGAGCGCAACTACTCCGGCAACCACGAGTCGGTGCGCAGCGACATCTACATGACCCAGCTGGAGACCGGCCAGCTCGACGCCTACAAGGGGTTCGCCGAGCAGTGCCTCCAGGAGTACGACCTCGACGGGTGGACGGTCCCCGACCTCGACTCGTTCCACGGCCTGCGCGGAGCCAGGAAGAACTTCTGGCACTGACATGACCTCCGTCCCCTCCGCGGTGCGGCGGCGACCGGGCCCGGCCCTCGCCGCCCTCTTCCTGGCCGCGTTCGTCATGGGCAGCGCCGAGCTCGTCGTCGTCGGTCTGCTGAAGCTCGTCGCCGGGGACCTCGCCGTGTCCGTGGACACGGCGGGCACCCTGGTCACCGCGTACGCGCTGGGCATCTGCGTCGGCGGTCCGCTGCTGACGGCGTTCACCATCCGGATCCGGCGCCGCACCCTGGTGTGGACGTCCCTGGCCGGCTACGTCGCCGGCAACCTGCTGGCCGCCCTGGCCCCGGGCTTCGGCACGCTGCTCGCGGCCCGGGCCGTCACCGGCGCACTGCAGGGCCTGTTCCTCGGAACGGCGTTCGCGGTGGCCGCCGCCCTGGTGCCGCCCGAGCGGACCGGGCGCGCGATCTCCGTGGTCTTCGGCGGCATCGCCGTCTCCACCGCGCTCGGCGTTCCGCTCGGTACCCTCGCGGCACAGCACCTGGGCTGGCGCGCGGCGTTCACGGCCGTCGTGGTCCTCGGCGCGCTGGCGCTGCTGGCGACGGTGGTGTGTGTCCCGCCGGTCGCCGGCTCGGACACCGACGGCCTGTGGGCGCAGGCCGGACACGCGCTCGCGCCCCGGGTCCTGGCCGTGCTCGGCGTCGGTTTCCTGCTGTTGGGAGGCCAGTTCGCGGCGTTCACCTACATCACGCCGTTCCTGGAGGACGTCACGGGGGTGTCCGGTGCCTGGCTGACCGTGTTCCTCTTCGCCTACGGGGCCGCGACGGCCGCCGGTACGTTCCTGGGCGGCTGGGCCGCGGACCGGGACGCGGCGCGCACACTCGTCGCGGCGAACCTCGCCCTGGTCGTGGCGCTGGCGGTCCTGCATGTCGCTGGCGCCTCTCGGGTCGTGGTGGCCTGCGCCCTCGTGCTGTGGGGGGTGGTCGGGTTCGGCCTGGTCCCCTCACTGCAGTACCGGGTCGGGCTGCTGGCCGGTCCCGGGCGCGACCTCGCCTCGACGCTGCCCGCGTCCGCGGTCAACGCGGGCATCGCGGTGGGGGCGGTGGCCGGTGGCGCGGCCGTCTCGCACGGCGGTGCGGCGGACGCGGTGCTCACCGGACTGCTGGTGTGCGCGGCGGCGCTACCGGCGACCTGGGCGTCCGGACGCCTGCGCCCGACGCCCGAACCACGCCCGCCGACCGCCGCGCCAGAACAACGCTCGCGGGTCGACCGCGACCGCGCGTGATCGCGGCAGCGCGGCACGGCAGCCGCGTACACACCGGTCGACTTACCCGCTCGGGACGGGAGCCGTCGCCGTCGTGCGTGGTGTGCGCGGGGGAGGGACGGCCGGTTGTGGCCGTGGTGGAGCGGGCTACGCAGGGCTGGGCGCTCCCGGGGCGGTTGCGCCTACCCGTGATCGCGGTTCGGCCGGTGGCGGCGGCGTGTACGTGGGTCGGGTTACCCGCTCGGGACCGGGGGCCGTCGGCGTCGTGGGTTGTGTGCGCGGGGGAGCGCCGGCCGGTCGTCGCCGTTGCGGAGCGGACCTCGCACAGGGTTGGGCGCTTGCGGGGCGGGCTGCGGTTGCGTGTGGTCGTGGTTCGGCCGGTGGCGGCGCGGTGTGGTGGGACCGGCGGCGTGTATGTGGGTCGTCGGCGTCGTGGGTTGTGTGCGCGGGGGAGTGCCGTCGGTTGTCGCCGTTGCGGAGCGGGGTTCGCCGGGCTGGGCGCTGCCGGGGCGGTTGCGCCTACCCGTGATCGTGGTTCCGCCGGTGGTGGTGGCCTGTACGCGGGTCGGGTCATCCGCTGGGGACAGGAGTGGTCGACGCCGTGCGGCGTATGCGTACGGCGAGTGCCGCCGGGACCGTCCGTCGTACCCGCACGCTGAACGCTGAGCGTCTTATCCGCAGGGGCAGTTCCCTGGCGAGCTGCGGGGGCTCCGCCTCGCTCACGGCCGCGGCGACTGCGGCGGCGAAGTCGTCGTCCGCGCGCACGAGCCGGGCGTGCTGGAACGTCGCGTGGAGCCGGTGCAGCAGAGCCGGAGCCTCGTCCCCCGTCAGCACCCCGCACACGCCCTTGTCCGTCGCCGCGACGAGCACCGGCCCCAGCGACGAACCCGTCACCGTGTACCGGATGTCCGTCCCGTCGCCGCCCGCACGGTACGCCTTCGGTGTCATGCCGAGGATCTCCGTCGCCGCCGCGTAGAAGTGACCGCCGGAGTTGAACCCCGAGCTGTACATGGCGTCGGCGACGGTCCCGGACAGCGGCAGCGCCTCGCGTACCCGGCGGGCGCGCGCCGCCGCCAGGTAGGCGTGCGGGGTGATGCCGGTGAACGACTTGAACAGGCGGTGGAAGTGGAAGCGGCTGTAACCGACCTCGCGGGCCAGCTCGTTCAGGCTCGGCGGCAGCGGCGCCTCGTCGATGATCCGGCAGGCCCGGGCGACCGCCTCGGCCGCGGCGGCGTGCCGGTGGGAGTCGTCGGGGCAGCAACGGCGGCAAGGGCGGTATCCCTCGGCGCGGGCGTCCTCGGGGGCCGGGAAGAACCGGACGTTCTCGCGTCGGGCCAGCTTCACCGTGCACGAGGGGCGGCTGTACACGCCGGTGGTGACCACCACGTAGCAGAAGTGGCCGTCCGCGCGGGCGTCGCGGTCCCGCACGGCCTGCCAGCGTGCCTCGTCACAGCCGTACAGCGTTGCGGCGGTCGTCGTCACCGTCATGCTCCGTGCCTTCCACTCGTCCAGGAGGTCGTTTCCCATGGCATTTCGGCGGGTCGCGCCGCTGACGGAGGGAAAGGGTCCGCAGGGCGGGGGGCGAGGCATCCGCCACCGCGTCGGCGGCAGCCCCTGGCCGCCGCGATACTCACCAGCTGATGCAGCGGCACGCACCGGGCGGATGCGTTCTGTGACGGCGCAGGACGCCGCGGTCGCGCACGGCCTTGCCGTTGGCGGTGCGGGGCAGCTCCCGCAGCAGGTGGTAACGGTCCGGCGCCGGCGCCCCGTTGAGGAACCGGCGGCACCAGGAGCGCAACTCGTCGCCGTCCAGTTCCGCGCTGCTCGCGACGTGCGCCTCGATCGGGCCGACCCCGAGGACCACCGCGTCCGTGATGTGCCGGTGGGCCCGCAGCACCGACTCGATGCGCAGCAGGTCGACCGAGGCGTCCCCGACACCCTGGACCCTTCCGCGCAGCCGCAGAGCACCGGTATCGGGATCACGCGTGACCAGGTCACGGGTGGACATCCAGCCGCCCGTCCAGGGCGTGTCGTCGTACAGGTACGGAGATTCGGGGACGTGCACCTCCAGCACGCCGCCGACCACACGGGTACGGCTGCCGGGTACCGGAACGCCGACGCCTGCCGGGCCGAAGCGGCCGGTGAGGTCGGCGGCGATGATGCCCGTCTCGGTCGTGCCGTAGGCCTGGCCGACGAGCACCCCGTGGCGGCCGCGGAACACCGCGGGGATCTCCGGCGGCAGGGCGTCTCCGCTCGACACGGCCAGCCGGAGGTGCGGCAGCTCTCCGGGCTCGGCCCGTGCCAGCCGGCGGAAGTGGTGCGGATTGCCCAGCACCACGTGCGCGTCGGCCACCGCCCGCACGGTCGCCTCCGCCGTACGGGCGACCGGCATCACCACGGTCGCCCCCACCGCGAGGGAGTGCAGCACCCCACCGATCAGCCCGAAGGAGTGCGTGAGCGGCTCCAGCACGGACACCCGCTCGCCGTGGCGCGGCATGCCCTCGACGGCGGCGAGCCGGTCCAACTCCTCCAGCAGCGACTGCGGGCTCCTGCCGACCGCCTTGGGGCGCCCGGTGGTTCCCGACGAGAACTGCACGAGGCAGTGCCCGCTCACGCTCGGAGCGCCGCCGGCGTGGCGCCGCACCAGCACCTCGCACTCGTCGACGAAGTCATGGGGCCGCCCGCGGTTCTCGCCGAGCCACACCGAGAACTGTGTCCGCCGCGGCCCGAGCGGGACATCCCGCGACCGGCGGCCGGCCGGCGTCTTCCCCAGCACCACCTGGGCGCCGAGCGACCACAGCGCGAACAGTGTCCACAGGTGCGTGAAACTCGCGTTGCCGTACAGGGCGACCGTGCTCCTCGCCCGGATGCCGTACCGCTCCAGCACGTCGGCCAGCCAGGCCGTCTCGCGGCGCAGTCTGCCGAACGAGACCTCGCGGCCCGCGGCACGTGCCCACACCATGTCGTCGGCGTGGCGGCCGAGCAGCTCGGCACACCACCAGGACCTTTCCGTCATCGCCTCCACCGGACTCCTCGCCCCGGCGCCGGGGCCGCCGCGGCGAGGGCGGCCCCGGACGCCTGTCGCCTACTTCTCGACGCAGAACTCGCCGACCGGCCAGCCCACATGGCGCTTGTCGGTGGCCACGTGACCCAGCAGCTGGTCGCCCTTCTTCAGCTCCGTCACGTTCAGCACCGCCGCACCGGGACCGAGCACCCGCACGTGCCAGTCGTCCTGCACGATCAGGCTGACCTCCACCCCCTCCGGGGAGACGGCCTTGATGCCGAGCAGCGGACGGGACTCCAGCTTGATGCGGCCCACCACGATGCGGCGGGTGCGGCCGTCGGCGCCGACGGCGAGCACCGGACTGCCCGCCTTGAGCTCGCTCAGGTAGTTGGTGCGGTTGTCCGCCCCGAACACATAGCTGTGCAGCGCGCCCGCGTTGATACGGAACGGGCGGGTCGGCATGTACGGCAGCGGGTGCGTCTCGCTCACGCACAGCACGAAGCCGTGCGCGTAGGAGCCGACCAGCATGCCCTCGTCCTTCTCGAAGTGCGTGCACGTGTCGATGCAGACCCGGTCGCCGAGGCCGAGGTGCTCGATCGACTCGACCGTGAGCGTCTGCAGCTGCAGGTCCGGAGTCTTCACCCGCAACATCTCCACCAGCGCGAAGACGTCGTTGGCGGAGCGCGGCGCCACCAGGACGCCCTCGGAACCCTTCTCGAGGACGTCGACGATGATCTGCGCCTCCTCGATGTCGGCGGCCTGGCAGATCAGCTGTCCCGGCGAGGCGTCGGCCGCGGCGATCACGATCTCCAGCGGGATCTTCGTCGGGTCCTTGAACTCCACCACGGTGAAGGGGAGTTCACGTGCCGCGTCACAGGCGAGCTTCAGGGTGGGGTCGTCGACGACGTTCACCCAGGCGGCCGTGTCCTTCTCGCCGCCGCGGTGCAGGTTCTCCAGCACGCCGAGACTGTCGACGTCGACGACCTCGCGCAGCACGATCAGGTCTTCCGGGGCGTCCTCACCGACGCGCCCGCCCGGTGCGAGGACGCGCTTGACGGTGTTCGGCAGCAGGGCGAGGCGCTCCGGGTCGCTGTCGACGATCCCGTCCACCCGCGCGTGGATCGCGGCGTCAACGACCGCCTCGCGGTGTTCGGCGGGCACGGTCCGGAGGTCGATCCAGGCAAACTTCACAACACACCTGCCATCTCGGTCTGCGGCGCGGGCTCGGACGTGAGCTCGCGGTGGTGAATGATTGAGGCCAGTTCCCGGACCGCCTTCTCGGGCGACGGGCTGGTGAACACCCGCCGTCCGACGGCGAGTCCGGCACAACCCAGGTCCATGGCGGTGACCGCGAACTCGTACAGGCTGCGGTCGGTGGTGCCACCGCCCGCCACCACCACCGGCAGCGGCGAGGAGGCGATCACCTCCGCCATGCGCTCGGGTGGAGCGGCGAGCACCGTCTTGACGATGTCGACGCCCAGGTCCGCGGCGATGTTCACCACGTGGGCGACGAGTGTCGGGTCGGTCGGATCGGTCACACGGGGGCCGCGCGGATAGATCATGGCCATGAGCGGCATGCCGTAGCGGTCGCAGGCCGCGGCCACGGCGCCGAGGTCGGCGAGCTGCTCCGCCTCGGTGTCGGAGCCGATGTTCACGTGCACGCTGACCGCGTCAGCGCCCAGCCGGACCGCCTCCTCCACGTCACCGACCAGCACCTTCGCGTTGACGTCGGGTCCGTGCGCGGTGCTCGCGCTGAGGTGCACCACGAGGGAGCACCGTGTGAGCAGCTCCGGCGCGATCATGCGCGCCCGGCCCTTGTGGACGACGACACCGTCGGCGCCGCCGTCCGCGATGGACCGAACCAGATCGCCGAAGTCGGCGGCGGTCGCGACGGGCCCGTCGGACACGGAGTGATCCAGCGGCACAAACAGGAACCGGCCGTCTCCCGGCCGGGACAATCGCGCGAGGCGCACCGATTTACCGGTGAGCGGCATGCTCGACATGACACCCCTCCTCGTTCCTGGTCACAGGGTTCGGATGGGATTCCGCTGCGGGTCCCGGGCTGAACCCTCGCAGTGGCCTCTGAAGAATCGAGCCAGGTGCCCCGGGCCGAGCACGCCGCAAGATGCGGAGTGCCGCGACGCCCGCGGGCTGCCTAGCGTCGCCTGCATCCGCGTGTGATCCGCACGCGACAGCGGGAGGGGAAGCCCCATGACGCACAACAGACAGCAGGTCAGCAGACGGGGGGTGCTCGCGGCGAGCGCCGCGATCGGCGGCGGCGTGCTGCTGCCCGCCGAACAGGCGGTGGCCGCGCCGAAGGAGCTGGTGACCGTCACCCCGGGCGACGCGCGCTACCCGGACCTCGTCCGGGGCTGGAACCAGCGCTACGTCGGCCGGCCCGAGGCGGTCTACGTTCCGCGCTCGACCGCCCAGGTCGCCACCGCCGTCCGGCAGGCGGTCCAGGCCGGCAAGCGGCTCACGGTGCGCAGCGGCGGACACTGCTGGGAGGACTTCGTCTTCAGCCCCGACGTCCAGGCGGTCATCGACATGTCGGCGATGCGGGACGTGGACTTCGACCCGTCCATGAACGCCTTCATGGTGCAGCCGGGCGCCCAGCTCCTCGACGTGTACGAGCGCCTGTACCGCACCTGGGGTGTCATCGTGCCGGCCGGCATGTGCTTCCAGGTCGGGGCGGGCGGCCACGTCAGCGGCGGCGGCTGGGGACTGCTGTGCCGCCGGCTCGGCCTGGTGGTGGACCACCTGTACGCGGTCGAGGTCGTCGTGGTGAACGCCGACAACACCGTGCGCACCGTCGTCGCCACCCGTGAGGACAACGATCCGAACCGGGACCTGTGGTGGGCCCACACGGGCGGGGGCGGCGGCAACTTCGGCGTCGTGACCCGCTACTGGTTCCGCAGTCCCGGAGCGAGCGGCACGGACCCGGCCCGGCTGCTGCCGGCCCCGCCCCCGGAGGTCCTGGTCAGCGCGGTCTCCTGGCAGTGGTCCGACCTCGACGAGCGGTCCTTCACGCGGCTGGTCCGCAACTACGCCGACTGGCACGTACGGCACGCGGCCCCCGACGACCCGACGACCGCCGTGTGCAGCCTGCTCTCCCTCAACCACGTCTCGAACGGAGCCGTGGGCCTGATCACGCACGTCGACGCGAGCGTGCCCGGCGCGGCCCGGCTGCACGACGAGTTCCTCGCGGCCGTCAGCGAGGGCGTCACCGCCGCGTACGGACCGGTCACCACGCGGATGGGCGAGCTGACCGCGCTGCCGGACCTGGCCACCCCTCGCCGCCTCCCCTGGCTGCAGGCGGCCCGCTACCTCGGCACGGCCAACCCCACCACCAACGACCCGACCCAGAAGAGCGACTTCAAGTCGGCCTACATGAAGGCCGGTTTCCCCCAGCGCCAGCTGGCCGCGCTGTACCGCCACCTCACCCGCACGGACCTCGGCAACCCCACCGGCTCGGTCATGCTCAGCTCCTTCGCCGGCCAGGTCTCGGCCGTCGCCCAGGACGCCACGGCGAGCGCACACCGCGATGCCGCGTACAAGCTGGCCTGGATGATCTGGTGGGACGACCCGGCCGAGGAGAAGGACTGCGTGCGCTGGCTGCGCGAGTTCTACACCGACATGTACGGCGACACCGGCGGCGTCCCGGTCCCCGGCGCGGTCACCGACGGCTGCTACGTCAACTACCCCGACGCCGACCTCGGTTCGCCGGAGTTCAACCGCTCGGGCACGCCCTGGCACGATCTGTACTACAAGGGCAACTACCGTCGTCTGCAACGCGTCAAGCAGGCGTACGACCCCGGCAACGTCTTCCGGCACCGTCAGTCGGTGCGGCTGCCGGGCAGCTGAGCCGGCGCCTGCCGGTGCAACCCGTCGGCGCGGGCCGGTGTTCCTCCTGACGTACAGCATCCGAACGGATGCCCACAGTGTCCGTCTAGCACCGCAGGAGCCCCGATGCCGAACAGCCCAGCCGTGGACACCCAGGTCGCCGTCGTCGGCGGCGGGCCCGTCGGCATGCTGCTCGCCCGGGAACTGGCCCTGCTGGGCGTGCGCGTCACCGTCCTGGAGAAACTGTCCGCGCCGACCGGTGAGTCGAAGGCGGGGACGTTGCACGCCCGCACCGCGCAGACCCTGCACCGGCGCGGACTCCTCGAAGCCGTGCAGCCCGGACCGCCCGCCCCGCCGGTGGGCCTTGGACCCGTGCCGTTCCACTTCTCCGGCATGTTCGACCTCGACCTGAGCCGTGTCGTCACCGAGGGCCCCGTGATGGTGGGCAGCCCGCAGGCGTGGGCGCAGGAGGTGTTCGCGGCCGATGCCGAACGACTCGGCGCACGCATCCTGCGCGACCGCGAACTCGTCGGCCTCGACGAGGAAGCGGACGCGATGCGGCTGACCGTACGCGACTCCCGGGGCGCCACCCATACCCTGCGCGCCTCCTGGGTGGTCGGCGCCGACGGCGCCCGAAGCGCCGTTCGCGCACTGACCGGCATCCCGTTCACCGGCACGCCCGCCGGCGTCGGCGCCCTGATCGGGGAGGTCCGCCTGCTGGACCCGGCCCGGGCGCCGCACGGCTGGCAGCGCAACTCGCGGGGCTGGACCCTGGTGTGGCTCAACCTGTACGGACGCAGCCGGGTGTGCACGTACGACTTCCGAGGCCCGCACCCGGACCGGCAGGCACCGGTGACCCTGGACGAGTTCCGGGCGGAGGTGGAGCGGATCGCGGGCCATCCGGTGCCGATGGACTCACCGAGCCGGCTCGCTCGCTTCAGCGACGCCGCCCTGCAGGCCGAGCACTACCGCGTGGGCAGGGTCCTGCTGGCCGGCGACGCGGCGCACGTGCACTTCCCGGCCGGCGGCCAGGGCGTCAACCTCGGCCTGCAGGACGCCGTCAACCTGGGCTGGAAACTCGCCGCCGAGGTGCACGGCTGGGCGCCGCCCGGACTGCTCGACACGTACGAGATCGAGCGCGCGCCCATCGCCGAGGCGGTCCTGGAGAACGTGCGTGCCCAGGTGGCCCTGATGGATCCCGACCCCCGCATGGACTCGCTGCGGACCTTGTTCGCCCGGATGATGCACTTCGACGATGTCAACCAGTTCCTCGGCGGCATGATCAGCGGTGTCGACGTCTACTACGACACCAGCCGCCCCGGCGACCCGCTGGCCGGCCGCTTCGCCCCCGACGTGCTGCTGAAGACCGGCGACTCGGTCACCAGCCTCGCCGAACTCCTCCACAGCGCGCGGCCGTTGCTGCTGCTGCTGACCGACTCGGAGGACTTGCGCAGCGCCGCCGAGCCCTGGCGCTTCCGGGTGAACGTGGTGACGGCGACGGCGGCCGAGCAGATCGGCACCGACGCCCTGCTGGTGCGGCCCGACGGATACATCGCGTGGTCGGCCGTGGGCGAGGCCGGGGACGCGGAAGCGCTGGCCGGGACGCTGGGCTGCTGGTTCGGGGACCCCGCGTAGACGGCGGGGCGCCCGCTCGGTGGAGGCCCGCGACCTTCTCGTCGAGGTGCTCGGGCAGGGGGAGTACTCAGCTGACGGGCACGCTCCTCGCGATGTGCGTCGACAGCACCTCGCGATGGATGTCGAGGGCCGCGGTGGACTTGTTGAGCGTGATGTAGTGCAGGCCGGGCGCGCCCTCGGCGAGGAGACGTCCGGCCATGGCGGTGGCGTGCTCCACGCCGATCCGGTGGCCCTCGGCCGCGTCGTGGCGGGCGCTCTCGAGCCGGTGGGCGAGGTCCTCGGGGAAGGTCGCGTGGGACAGTTCGGCGAAGCGGCGGATCTGCCGGACGTCGGTGGCCGGCATGATCTCCGGGATGATCGGGATGTCGCAGCCGGCCTGGGCCACCCGGTCGCGCAACCGCAGGTAGTCCTCGACGCGGAAGAACATCTGGGTGACGGCGTAGTCGGCGCCCGCCCGGCACTTGGCGACGAAGTGCCGGATGTCGCTGTCCCAGTCCGGCGAGCGCGGGTGCATCTCGGGGAACGCCGCCACACCGATGGTGAAGTCCCCGAGTGAGCGGACGAGTTCGACCAGTTCCCTCGCGTAGGTGAAACCGGCGGGGTGCGGTGTCCAGGGGCCGTTCGGATCGCCGGGTGGATCACCCCGCAGCACCAGCACGTCCCTGATCCCCGCGTCGGCGTACTGGCCGATGATGTGCCGCAGTTCGGCCACCGAATGCCCTACGGCCGTCAGGTGGGCGACGGGCCGCAGGGTGGTCTCGGCGGCGAGGCGCCGGGTGACCTCGACGGTCCGCTCACGCGACGATCCGCCGGCGCCGTAGGTGACGGACACGAAGGTGGGGGAGAGGGACTCGACGCGGCGAACGGCGTTCCACAGGGCGCGCTCGCCCTGGTCGGTCCTGGGCGGGAAGAACTCGAACGAGAACGAGGGAACGCCACCCGCCGGCTTGTCGAACAGCCCGCTCATGACAGCCCCACCAGGCGCGGCTCCATCTCACGGGCCGCGTCGTGCCCGTACGCACGCTCGACCCGTTCGGTCAGATCCACCGCGAGCAGCTTGTACTCCTGGGTTCCGACCGTTTCCAGGACGATCGACGCCAGCGCACAGCCGAGCCGCGCCGCCCGCTCCTCGGGCCAGTCCCAGCTCAGGCCGGCGAGGAATCCGGAGCGGAACGCGTCCCCCACCCCGGTGGGGTCGGCGATCCTCGCGGTGTGGACGGCGGCCACGTCCAGCCGGGGCTGACCGCACCGCGCCAAGGAGACGCCGTCCCCGCCCCGGGTGGTGATCCATGTACCGACACGTTGGAGGATGTGCCGTTCGCTCCATCCGGTTCGCTCCCGCAGCAGGGCGGACTCGTACTCGTTGGTGAACAGCAGGTGCGCGCCGTCCACGAGGCGACGGGCCTGGGTGGCGTCCAGGCGGGCAAGCTGCTGCGAGGGATCGGCGGCCAGGCGGGTGCCGGTTCGACGGGCGGTCTCGGTGTGGCGCAGCATCGCCTCCGGGGCGTCGGCGCCGACGAGCACCAGGTCGAACCCGCCGCAGCGGGCCGCGGCCGCGGCAAGGTCGATCTTCGCGGCGTCCGCCATGGCACCGGCATAGAAGGTGGCGATCTGGTTCTGCGCCTCGTCCGTCGTGCACACGAACCGGGCGGTGTGCAGTGTCTCGCTGATCCTGACGGAGTCCGTGTCCACGCCGGCGGCGCGCAGCCAGGCCCCGTACTCGGCGAAGTCGACGCCGGCGGCGCCGATCAGACGCGGGGTCAGTCCGAGCCGCGCGAGTCCGAAGGCGATGTTGGCGGCGACACCGCCGCGCCGCACGTCCAGACGGTCGACGAGAAAGGAGAGGGACACCTGTTCCAAGCGGTCGGCGATCAGTTGGTCGGTGAACCGACCGGGGAAGGACATCAGATGGTCGGTGGCTATCGAGCCGGTCACGGCGATTCGCACGACGGTCTCTCCTTGAACCCGGGGTCGAAGGGCGCGGCCCGACCCGGCGGCCGAGTCGCGTGGGACTGCCCGGCACGAAAGCCTGCCGTGCGCCGCTGAAGCGCCGGTCGAAGTCACCCGCCCGCCGGCTGCGGGGCGGACGTCCTGATACCGCTGGTAACGACCGCCCGGGATGATGCAGAGTGCCTTCGTGGACAGACGACGGCTGGACGACACTGCCCCCGCGGCGGCGCAACGCGGATACACGATGATCGGCAGCGACGGGAGGCCGTATCGCAGCGAAGTGGCCGGCCGGTTCGGCGGCTACCGGCGCGGACGGATCTATGGACGGCTGGACTGTCCCTCCGCTCTGCGGCACATCGCCCGCGGGAACTACGTACGCCACCGAGTGTTCTTCGCGGACGAGGCGACCGCCGTCGCGGCGGGATACCGGCCGTGCGCGGTCTGCCTTCCCGAACGCCACCGGGCGTGGCGCACGGGGGAGTCGTCATGAACGAGCGCTCTCCCCGGCTGCTTCCGGCGGCCCTCTCCGACTACGCGCCCTGGCCCGAGGTCCGGCCGCACACCGGCCGCGAACTCGCGCGGCTGCTCGCGCTGCTGGAAGGCGGTGGGTTCCGCGGAGGCGGTGTCGCGCTGGGGCATGGCCGGGACGCCGCGTCCAGGGACGCCGCCGCGGCGTTCGCCCACGCCTGGCAGGGGAGCGGCGGGTGGCTGGCCGAGGTGGTCGACTGGCCGGAGGACGCCGCGTCCTGGCTGCGCCAGGCCCGCCGGCTGACCCGCGCCGAGCCGGACGCCTGGGTGGTGGCCGCGGGGTCGGCCGGCTGGGCCCAGATGAGCCGCCGACTGCGGCACAGCACCGATTGGGACCCGCGCCGCACGTTCGGCTTCGCGTCCGCGGGCGACTCGCGGCTGGCGACCGCCGCGGGTCCGGGGGTACTGGACGGCATGCGCGGCGCGACGGCGGACGGCAGGGTGTGGGTGATCCGCCGGGGCTGGCTGGTGGAGTCCGACGACGAGTGACCGTCGGTCGCGGCCGGAGGCGGGGGGAATCCTCGCAAGGGGTACCCGGAAAGGTCCGCCGCCCACGAGGGGCCTGCCGCTGTCCTTCGTACGGCCGTTGTCACTCGTACGGCTGATGTGGAGGACCCCCGGACCGACACGGCCGGTGACATTCACGGGGGTACTGCCGGCGGCGGCGGAGAGCCCGCGGTGGGCTCCGTGGGCTGACCGCGACCGGGGAAAACGGACGACGAGCGGACAGTCGTACGGACGGCGGGGGCCGGGGAGCAGGGGGCTCCCCGGCCCCCGCCGTCTGTTTGTGAACGGTTCTGACCAGCTCTGATCGAGTGAGCGGAGGAAGGGAACGGGCGTCCGAAAGGCTTGTCGGTCTGCCGTGCCAGGTCTCATACCAGAGCGGGGCGCCGTGTGGGGGAGTTTGTCAACTGCCCACCGCACCTGATGCGTTGCCGACTACTGTGAGTGGCCGCCGGGCGACACAGGGCCGTTTTCTTCGGCTCCCGACCGGCACCGCGATGGCACATGCCCGAGTCGCGCAGACGCGCGACATCCAGGTCCCGAAGGTCCCGACGCACCAGTACGAGGACGAAGATGTCTCACCTCCGAGCACCGGCCCCCCGCGCAGACCGCCGTGAGGGCGGACGGCACGGTCGGCCGGTCGCCCGTACCGTCCCCTCACTGCCCGAGACCCACATACGGCCCCAGCTGGTGCGGCTCGCCGTGCTGCCGCCGCTCGCGGTCGCCCTCAGCGCCTGCGCGGCCGTCCTGTTCCTCGTCCGCTCCAGCGGGGTGCGGCCCACCCTCACCCTGTTCGCCGTGCTCGCCGGGGCGGTCGGCGTGGCCCTCGGTGGCATCGTGATCGCCCTGGTCGCAGCCGACCGCACCGCCAGATCCGTGGGAGAGCGTGTCGGCGCCCTGCGTCAGACCAGCGCCCGCAGCGAAGCGGAGTTGCGGGCCCTGGTCGAGGCGTTGCGCAGGGGCGACGCCCCGCCCGCGCGCAGGCCGCGCGGTGAACCGGCGGCCGACGCCGACGACTTCGAGCTCCTCGGCGCCGACCTCGCCCGCGCACACGACGGCGCCGTCACCGCCGTCGTCCAGGCCTCGCAGCTGTCCAGCCAGGCGGGCAGCGAACAGAAGGTCGAGGTCTTCGTCAACCTCGCCCGGCGCCTTCAGTCGCTCGTGCACCGCGAGATCTCCATCCTCGACGAGCTCGAACACGAGATCGAGGACCCCGACCTGCTCAAGGGCCTCTTCCACGTCGACCACCTCGCCACCCGCATCCGCCGGCACGCCGAGAACCTCGCCGTCCTCGGCGGCGCCGTCTCCCGCCGCCAGTGGAGCAACCCGGTCTCCATGACCGAGGTGCTGCGCTCGGCCATCGCGGAGGTCGAGCAGTACTCGCGCGTCAAGCTCGTGCCCCCGATCGACGGCACCCTGCGCGGACACGCCGTCGCGGACGTCATCCACCTGCTCGCCGAACTCGTCGAGAACGCCACCCTGTTCTCCGCGCCGCACACCCAGGTGCTGCTGCGCGCCAACCTCGTGACCTCGGGGCTCGCCGTCGAGGTCGAGGACCGCGGCCTCGGCATGCCCGTGGACGAGCAGCACAAGATGAACGCGCTGCTCACCGACCCCGACCAGGTCAATGTCGCCAGCCTGCTCCAGGACGGCCGCATCGGGCTCTTCGTGGTCTCCCAGCTCGCCCGCCGGCACGGCATCCACGTCCGCCTGCAGACCAACATCTACGGCGGAGTGCAGGCCGTACTCGTCGTGCCGCAGGGGCTGCTGGGCACCGCCGCGGGGCAGGGCGCCCCCGTGGCCGTACCGCAGCCGCGCCCCCAGGCGACGCCGCAGCCCCGGACGCAGACCCAGGCCCAGATCCAGGAGACCGGGGGCATGCGGAGGGTGGCCGAGCCGCCCCGGCAACGTCCTTCGGCCGCCGGCCGCGAGGGACGGTCCCCGGCACCCGGCACGCAGCCCGGCGGCCCGGCGAGCCGCCGTCCGGAGGCACCCGTCCGCCCCGCCGCACCGGCGCCGAACGGCCGGGGCCCGGCGCCGCTGCCCGTACGCGGGGCGCACCTCGAGCGGCCCAACCCCGCGGAGGCGACGCCCGGCATCCGCCCCGACGACCGGCGGACCGTCGCGGACCACACGAGCACGCCGCCCACCCCCCGCAACAACAGCGCCGTGCGCGGCACCATGGGCAAGCCCCAACTGCCCCGCCGCCGCGCGCAGGAACACATCGCACCCCAACTGCGCGGCGGCCCGGCGGCTCCCCGCCCGGAGAGCGAACAGGTCGTCGAACACGATCCCGGCCTCATGGCCGCCTTCCAGCGCGGCATCGGACTCGCCGAGGCCCGCCAACTGGAGGCGGACTACACGGACCCGGCGGTGGCGGCGATGGAGCGGGAGTACGAGGCGCGGTACGGGGACCGGGCGCGTGCGGAAGTCCCCTCCGGGCAACCGGCGTCCCCGCAGCCGCCGTACGTGGAGCCCGCGTACCCGGCCGACTCGGGGGAGCGGGCGCGTGCGGAAGTGCCCTCCGGGCTACCGGCGTCGCCGCAGCCGCCGTACGTGGAGCCCGCGTACCCGGCCGACTCGGGGGAGCGGGCGCGTGCGGAAGTGCCCTCCGGGCTACCGGCGTCCCCGCAGCCCTCGTACGCGGAGCCCGCGTACCCGGCCGACTCGGGAGCCGCGCCCCTGGAACCCGCGTCCATGGAACGGGTGTCGCCGAGGGCGACCGGGCCCGGCCTGACCCCGGCGGCTCCGGACACGAGCCGTACCGATGCCGCCGCGGGCCACCGGGACTCTGCGGAGGCCGTTGACGGCAGCGGCTTCATCGCCGTACCGCCCCCGGACACCTCCCCCATACCCGAGGCGCACCGGCTGCGCGCGCCCGGACACGACCTGGACCTCACTGCCCGGCACGACGGGAGCGCACCGGCCGGATGACCATCCCCCACAGCACCATCCCCCGCACCACCAGTCCTGCCCCCACCCCCAGCGCTCCCGCAGACCTTCGTACCCCAAGGAGTCGATCCACCATGGCGAGCGATGTGCCGACCGGCCAGGTATCCGACCTCGACTGGCTGATGAGCGGCCTCGTCCAGCGCGTACCGCACACCACGAGCGCGGTACTCCTGTCCTGCGACGGACTCGTCAAGTCCGTGCACGGACTCGACCCGGACAGCGCCGACCACATGGCCGCCCTGGCCTCCGGTCTCTACTCCCTCGGACGCAGCGCGGGCGTCCGGTTCGGGGACGGCGGTGAGGTCCGGCAGGTCGTCGTCGAACTCGACTCGACCCTGCTGTTCGTCACCACCGCGGGCTCCGGCACCTGTCTCGCCGTGCTCGCGGGCCGGGAGGCCGATGCCGCGGTGCTCGGGTACGAGATGGCGATGCTGGTCAAGAGCGTCCGTCCGTATCTGATGACCGCGCCCCGGCAGTCCGCCGTCGAACCGTCGGCGATGAGGCCTTGAGCGTGACGGCGGCCGGCGACGGGCCCTGGCTCGACGACGCGGCCGGACGGCTCGTGCGCCCCTACACCGTCAGCAACGGTCGGACCCGGCCGTCCACCGCCCTCGACCTCATGTCCCAGGTGATGGCCACCGGGGCCACCCCTCTCGGCTACCTCGGCCCCGAACACGCAACTGCACTCGACCTGTGCCGGGTGCCCGTGTCGGTCGCCGAGATGGCCGCCCATCTGAAGCTGCCGGCGGCGGTCACCAAGGTGTTGCTCTCCGACCTCGTCGACTGCGGGGCGCTCACCACCAAACCGCCCGAGTTCTACCACAACCCCACTGACCGGTCTCTTCTGGAGGCAGTGCTCGATGGACTACGACGACAGCTCTGATCCCTTCCCCACCGCCTTGAAGATCCTGGTGGCGGGCGGGTTCGGAGTCGGCAAGACGACCCTGGTCGGCGCGGTGAGCGAGATCGCGCCGCTCAGTACGGAGGAACTGCTCACCACGGTGAGTGCCTCGACCGACAGTCTCGAAGGCATCGAGAACAAGGTCGAGACCACCGTGGCGATGGACTTCGGCCGCATCACCCTGGACCCGCAACACGTCCTCTATCTGTTCGGCACGCCCGGACAGGAGCGGTTCTGGTTCATGTGGGACGAGCTCTCCGAGGGCGCGCTCGGCGCGGTGATCCTCGCCGACACCCGGCGCCTGGAGGACTGCTTCGCGGCCGTCGACTTCTTCGAACAGCGCGGCCTCGGCTTCATCGTGGCGATCAACGAGTTCGACGGCTCGTACCGCTACGACCCCGAGGAGGTGCGCGCCGCGATCGACCTGGACCCCGACATCCCGATCGTGCGCTGCGACGCCCGTATCTCCAGTTCGGGCGTGCAGACCCTGCTCACTCTCGTACGGCATCTGCTCGCCCACGCGCCCGCGCCCGCACCCAGCGCCCACAGTGAGGGAGCCCGCCCATGAGCTACGACCCGCCACGCCCGGCCGGTCGTCTGCTGCTGACTCCCGAGGACAGCGAGGCTCCCGCCCGCACCCGGCGGCTGCACGGCCTCGGCCTCGGGGAACGGCCCGAGCCGGCCCTCGACGCCTTCGCGGACCGGCTCGCGGAGCTGGTGGGCACGCCGTACGCGATGGTCAACTTCATCGGTGAGGAACGGCAGTTCTTCGCCGGACTCCATGTCCCCGGCGACGCCGACACCGCGGGCCGTCGCGCGGCCGGTGCCGACTCCGACGAGGTGAAGCCGTGCGTGGGCCGGCGGCTGCCGCGCGATCACGGGTTCTGCCCGCATGTGGTGGTGCGGCGCAAGGCGCTCGTCCTGGAGGACGTCCGGGACTATCCGCGGTTCGCGGGCAACCCCGTCGTCGACGAGTTCGGCATCCACTCCTATCTGGGCGCGCCGCTCATCGACAGCACGGGCATGGCGCTGGGCACGGTGTGTGTCGCCGCCTTCGAGCCGCGCCCGTGGGGGAGGGCGGGCCTCGAGACCATCAAGGCGATGGCGGCGGAACTGGTGGGGCGACTCGCGCCGGGAGGGTGACTCGGTGGATCACACGGAGACCGTCTCGCCGTCCGGGAACATGATCAGGGCGCGGCCCTCCTCGGTCACCGCGCACGACACCGCCTCCCGCAGGGCCTGCGGATGCACGGTGTCCCGGGTCAGCGCGACCAGGGTCACGAACAGCCTGGTCGCTCCCGGTGATTCGGCCGCGCGCTGGAGGTAGGGCGTCGCCGAGTGCGGCCCGAAGGCGTTCGCGTCGACCTCCCGGGCCACGCCCGTCGCGTCGTCCCAGCCGTGCAGGGCGACGACCACACTGGTCAGCCCCGAGCCGGTACGGGTCAGGGCCCAGCCGTCACCCCGCTCGGCCCTGGGCAGGGCGGTGTCGGCCACCGCGTACCCGCCCTCGCGGACCGCCGCGTCGGCCGGCGCCTGGACCCGGTGCACGCGGATCTCCCAGGTACCGTGCAGCAGGCTTGTCGACTCGACCCGGAACTCCCCTTCGAAACCCGGGAGTTCGGCTTCGCACCGGGAGGCCGCAACCCGTCCCGAACAGTGCAGCGGAAGGATTCTGCGCCGACGCGACGCCGTGCCGTCGGGGGCGAGGAGCGCGAGGTGACCGTCCACGTTCCGCTCCCAGGCCACCGAGCCCGTCTCCGGCGCGGTGGCCGTCGAGTAGCCGAACTTGGCGTAGTGCGGATCGTCGTCGGCGGGTCCCTCCATCGGATTGCGATCACTGCCGTGGTTGACGAGGCGCACGATGCCGTCGTGCCGGGTGCCGTGCAGCAGCCACCCCGGCCCCGGCAGCGCCGTGTACTGGTCGGACTCCTCGACGGGCAGCGGGCGTTCGTGAGCGGTCCACACCGCGTGCTCCGGCGGGAGCAGCAGCCCCAGGAAGGCCATGCTCGACCAGTACGGCGATCCGGGCCCCGAGTGCGCCTGGGTCGCCGGCAGGAACGTGCCGTACCAGCCCAGTGGCTGCAGCCCGCGCTCGTCGGGCACCCCGCGCTCCACGAAGTGCGCCACCGCGCCCGAGGCAAGCCGACGGGTCAGCCCCGGCGCCAGGGGAGTGCACTCCGCCAGCGCGCCCAGCCAGACGGGAGCCGTCGCGGCGAAACGGTACGTCAGGTTGCGCCCCTGGTGGACGGGGGCGCCGTCCGCGCCGAAGAAGTGGGGGTAGGAGGCGAGGAACTGGGCGAGCCGACGCCGGTGGACCCGGCCGCGGCCGCCGTCCTCGCCGCCTGTCATCCGGGCCCAGAGCAGCGGATAGATGTGCAGTGCCCAGCCGACGTGGTGGTCGAACGTACGGCCGTCGCCGTCGCTGTACCAGCCGCCGCCGACATACCAGTCGTCCATCCGGTCGAGTCCGCCGTCTATGTCCTCCTGGCGGTGCGGCGCGCCCACCGACGCCAGGAACTGTTCGGCGACCACCTGGCACAGCCGCCCGCTGTCGTCCCGGGTACGGCGGCCCACGAAACCCCACAGCCAGTCGACGATCCGCTCCTGCACGTCCACGTCGAGCCGGTCCCAGATCCACGGGCGGGTCTCGTGCAGCCCGATGGCGATCGAGGCCGCCTCGGTCATCGGCTGGGAGCAGTCGGTGAGTTCGGGCCAGGCCTCGCCGCTGTCACGGTCCGTGCCCGTTGTCAGACCCCGGGCGTAGCGTTCCACGAGACGGGGATCGGCTTCGCCCGCCGCTCCCGCGATCCGGAAGGAGGCCAGCAGAAACGACCTCGCGAAGCCCTCGAGTCCGTCCGCCACCACGCCGGCGGAGGAGCTGCGGCCCGGCAGCCGGTACTGCGCGAGACCCGGCGTCGCGTAGGGGACCAGCGCCGCCAACTGCCGGTCTGCAAGCGTCTCCCAGTGTGCCCGGGTCCAGCCGGTGAACAGCGACAGGACCCGGTCGTTGGGCGGGAGCGCCAAGTGCGGTGCGGGCATGACGGGTTCCTGACTCCTTCGATGGGCCCCGGCGGGGTCTCACATGGGGATTCGCGCGATTCTCAGAAGGGATACGGCTGATGGTTCCGGTCGGATCAACACGTGAAGGAAAGCTGCGGCGGAGCTTAAGAAATCCTCGATGGACCGGCGAGCCGTCGTACGGCAGATTTCTTCTCGCGTTCATGCCCTGCCACGGGCCCTCACCCACAGGAGCCGCTGCCTTGAAAGCGCTGGTCAAGAAGAAGGCGGAGCCCGGGCTGTGGCTCGCGGACGTACCGGAACCGGCAGTCGGCCACGGTGACGTACTGATCAAGGTGCTCAGGACCGGGATCTGCGGCACCGACCTGCACATCCGCGCCTGGGACGGCTGGGCGCGACAGGCGATCCGTACGCCACTGATCGTCGGGCACGAGTTCGTCGGCGAGGTCGTCGGAGTCGGCCGCGATGTCACCCACATCGGTGTCGGCGACCGGGTCAGCGGCGAGGGGCACCTCGTGTGCGGCCGGTGCCGCAACTGTCTCGCCGGGCGCCGTCATCTGTGCCGAGCCACGGTGGGACTCGGTGTCGGCCGGGACGGTGCCTTCGCCGAGTACGTGGCGTTGCCCGCCGCCAACGTGTGGGTGCACCGCGTGCCCGTCGACCTCGACGTGGCGGCGATCTTCGACCCGTTCGGCAACGCCGTGCACACGGCTCTGTCCTTCCCGCTGGTGGGCGAGGACGTCCTGATCACCGGGGCCGGCCCGATCGGGCTGATGGCGGTGGCGGTCGCCCGGCACGCGGGGGCGCGGAACGTCGTCGTCACCGACGTCAGCGAGGAGCGGCTCGAACTGGCACGCAAGATCGGCGCGAGCCTGGCGCTGAACGTCTCCGGCGCGACCGTCGCCGACGGACAGCGCGCCCTCGGGCTGCGCGAGGGCTTCGACATCGGCCTGGAGATGTCCGGCCGCCCGGAGGCCCTGCGCGACATGATCGCCAACATGACGCACGGCGGACGGATCGCCATGCTCGGCCTGCCGTCCGAGGAGTTTCCGGTCGACTGGTCCCGGATCGTCACCTCCATGATCACGATCAAGGGCATCTACGGTCGGGAGATGTTCGAGACCTGGTACGCGATGTCCGTACTGCTGGAGGGCGGCCTCGACCTCGCCCCGGTCATCACCGGCCGCTACGACCACCGCGACCACGAGGCCGCGTTCGCGGACGCGGCGAGCGGCCGGGGCGGCAAGGTCATCCTCGACTGGACCACCTAACTCCCTCACAGCCTCAGGAGCCCCTGTCATGTTCGACTCCGTGCGCGACGACCTGCGCGCCACCCTCGACGACATCCGCGCCGCCGGTCTGCACAAGCCGGAGCGTGTCATCGGCACCCCGCAGTCCGCGACCGTCTCCGTGACCGCGGGCGGGCGCCCCGGCGAGGTGCTCAACTTCTGCGCCAACAACTACCTCGGCCTCGCCGACCACCCCGAGGTCGTCACCGCCGCCCACGAGGCTCTCGACCGCTGGGGCTACGGCATGGCCTCCGTGCGGTTCATCTGCGGTACGCAGGAGGTGCACAAGGAGTTGGAGGCCCGGCTGTCGGCCTTCCTCGGGCAGGAGGACACGATCCTCTACTCCTCCTGCTTCGACGCCAACGGAGGTGTCTTCGAGACACTCCTCGACGCCGAGGACGCGGTGATCTCCGACGCCCTCAACCACGCCTCGATCATCGACGGCATCCGTCTGTCCAAGGCTCGCCGCTTCCGGTACGCCAACCGCGACATGGCCGATCTGGAACGGCAGTTGAAGGAGGCCGCGGAGGGCGGCGCGCGCCGGAAGCTGATCGTCACCGACGGCGTGTTCTCCATGGACGGCCATGTGGCCCCGCTGCGTGAGATCTGCGACCTCGCCGACCGCCACGACGCGATGGTCATGGTCGACGACTCGCACGCCGTCGGTTTCGTCGGCCCCGGTGGCCGGGGCACCCCCGAGCTGCACGGCGTCATGGACCGCGTGGACATCGTCACCGGCACGCTGGGCAAGGCGCTGGGCGGCGCGTCCGGCGGTTACGTGGCCGCGCGCGCCGAGATCGTCGCCCTTCTGCGGCAGCGCTCACGGCCGTATCTGTTCTCGAACACCCTTGCCCCGGTGATCGCCGCCGCGTCGCTGAAGGTGCTCGACCTGCTGGAGTCCGCGGACGACCTGCGCGAGCGGCTCGCCGAGAACACCGCCCGATTCCGCCACCGGATGAGCGAGAGCGGCTTTGACATCCTCCCCGGCGATCACCCCATCGTGCCCGTCATGATCGGGGACGCCGCGAGGGCCGGTCGGCTGGCGGAGCTTCTGCTGGAGCGCGGTGTGTATGTGATCGCCTTCTCGTACCCGGTCGTGCCGCAGGGGCAGGCCCGGATCCGTGTCCAGTTGTCGGCGGCGCACTCGTCCAAAGACGTCGATCGTGCCGTCGACGCCTTCCACGCGGCCTCGGAGGATCTGGTGGCTGATCGGAGGGCCCAGGCGCACCGTTCCGGACCTACTGGATAATCGATCGCATGATCGAAGCGCGGCGGCTCCACATCCTGCGTGCGGTGGCCGACCATCGCACGGTGACGGCGGCTGCCGCCGCGCTGTACCTCACTCCCTCGGCCGTCTCCCAGCAGCTCACGGCCCTGGAGCAGGAGACCGGCCGCCGGCTCGTCGAGCGCGGAGCCAAGGGCGTACGGCTGACCCCGGCCGGCGAGATCCTGCTCGTGCACACCAACCTGGTCCTCGCCCAGCTGGAGCGGGCCGAGGCCGAGCTTGCCGCCTACGACAAGGGCGCCGCCGGCACGGTCACCGTCGCGGCCTTCGCGACCGGCATCGCGCTGGTCGTCGCGCCCGCCCTGGCCCGCCTCGCCGACACCGCCCCCGGAATCCGTCTCCGCGTCCAGGACGCCGAGGGTGACGCCAGTCTGCCGATGGTGCTGGACCGGCAGGTCGACGTCGCGGTGGCCGTCGAGTACCGGGGAGCGCCGCCCGCCGACGACCCCCGTCTCACCCACGTCCCGCTCTACGCCGAGCCCTTCGACGCGGTCGTCCCGGTCACCCACCGTCTCGCCGACGCCCGCGAGGTGCAGCTCGCGGAACTGGCCAAGGATCCGTGGATCGGGCCCTACCCGGGCAATCCCTGCCATGAAGTGGTCGTCCTGGCCTGCGAGAACGCCGGTTTCCGGCCTCGCCTCGAACACTCCTCCGACGACTTCCGCGCGGTCGTGGCCCTCGCCTCGGCCGACGCCGGTGTGGCCCTCGTACCGCGTTCGGCGCTGCGGGGCATGGATCTGACGGGTGTCGTCGTGTGTCCGGTCGACGGGGTCGCCCCCACCCGGAGGGTCTTCGCGGCCGTCCGCAGGGGAGCGGAGGAACACCCGCTGATCCGCCCGGTGTTGGGCGCGCTCGGCACGGCCGCCCAGGCGTAGGCGCACCCCTTCGCGCAAGGTCTGCGCACTCCCGCCGACGATCGCGGATCACCGCGGGTGAATGTCAGTGGCATTGGCTACGGTGCGTTGTATGCCGGAAGCCGAAGACGTACGCCGTATCTCCCTCTCTCTGCCGGACACGACCGAGAAGATCGCCTGGAGCATGCCCACCTTCCGAGTCGCGGGGAAGATGTTCGCCACGCTGCCCGAGGACGAGACGTCCATCGCCGTGCGCTGCCCGAAGGACGAGCGCGACGAACTCGTGCTGGCCGAGCCGGAGAAGTTCTGGATCGCCGACCACGAGGCGGGGTTCGCCTGGGTGAGAGTGCGCCTGGCCGCTCTGGAGGACGAGGGTGAACTGCACGACATCCTCGCCGACTCCTGGCGCCAGGCCGCCCCGCCCCGACTGATCGACGCCTACCCGGAGTTGGGGATGCCGAATGCCCGCTGAACCTGAACCTATGTCGGCACCGGAACGGAGGGCTCAGGACACGAATCCTCGGATTCGCTCGCGGAGCGTTCGCGCGTCGAGCCCGTGCGCGGCCAGATGCTCCTCGACGTCCCCGTAACGGCGGAGTTCGCGACGGCCAACGCCGAGGCCCAGGACGCGGTGCGGCACATCGTGGAGCGCGTCGTTCACGACGGCCGTCGACGTGCCCGCGAGATACGGCTCGACGAGGACGACGTCCGTGCCCGCCGTCTCCGTGGCCCGGCGCAGCGCGGCCGTGTCGAAGGGCCGTACGGTCGTCGCGTACAGGACGGCGACGTCGAGCCCCTCCGTGGCGTCGAGGACCGCGTCGAGCATCGGCCCGACGGCGAGCACGACGCCGGAGCGGCCCTCGCGAACGGTGAGGAACCGTTCGCCGTCGACCGGGAGCCCCTCCCTGTTCGACTGTGTGGAGAGGCGTACGTACACCCTGTCGTCCCCTGCGGCGACGGCGTGCCGCAGTAGCGTCTCGGCCTCGTCCGGGTGTCCCGGCACATGGACGGTCCAGCCGTCCAGGGTGTCGAGAAGGGCCACGTCGCCGGGCGCCATGTGCGTGTAGCCGCCCGCGGGCCAGTCGAAGGAGGCGGCGGCGCTCACGAGCACCGCGCCGACGTCCTGGTGCCCGAGGTCGAGCTTGACCTGCTCGAAGGGGCGCTCGACGAGGAAGCTCGCGAACGTGTGCATGACGGGGCGCAGACCGGTGAGCGCCAGACCGGCGCCCGTACCGATGAGCAGCTGCTCACGGATGCCCACGTTGATCACCCGGTCGGGATGCCTGGCCTGGGCCTGGGTGAACTGGGCCGTGCCGATCTCGGCGAGTACGACGGCGACACGTGGATCCTCGTCGAGCAGCCGGGAGAGGACGGGGGCGAAGCGGTCACGCATGGTGTCCATGGGGGAGTGGATCCCTTCAGGTCTGGGAAGGCGGTAGATGCGGGTGGCAGGGGCCGGTTCGGTCGTGCCTGGCCCGCCGGGTCAGTCGGACTTCGGTTCGACCCGTGCCACGACCGCGTGCGGGCGGCCGGGATGGGGTGCGGTGAAGGCGCTGTACAGGGCCTCGTGATCACGGCCGTCCACCGTTGCCGTGGACCAGCCGGCGGCCTCGAAGCGGGCGGCGATGCCACCGGGCCGGGCATGGCTGGCGGACGCGTTGTCGACGACGACCGTGTGGAGGCGCTCGAGGCCGGCGGGACCGGCGAAGGCGATCGCCTCGTGGTTGCTGCCCTCGTCCAGTTCGGCGTCGCCGACCAGCACCCACACCGCGGGCTCGTCGAGCCGCTGTCCGCGCAGCCCCAGCGCCGTACCGACCGCGATCGGCAGACCGTGCCCGAGCGAACCGCTGCCGATCTCCACCCCCGGCACGAGCACCCGGTCGGGGTGGTGGCCGAGCGGCGAGTCGTACGAGCCGAACCCCGGCAGCCGGTCCACGGGCAGGAAACCCTTGGCGGCGAGTACCGCGTAGTACGCCATGGGCCCGTGCCCCTTGGACAGCAGGAACCTGTCGCGCCCGGGGTCCGTCATTCGGTCCGGGCCGACCCGCAGGACCCGGTCGTAGAGCACCCAGAGGACGTCCAACGTGGAGGTCGCCGCCGGGCCGTGCTTCTCGTCGCCGGTCATCAGACCCATGAGGCCGGTCAGCTCGTCGTACGCGTACGTGCGTGTGCCGTGTGTCCGGTTCGGGTCGACATGCGTGGCTGTTGTCGTCATGAGGACGATCGTGCTACCTCAAGCAAACTTGAGGTCAAGCGGTGGCCGGGTGGATAAACAGGTGCGCGACCATCGACCCGAGTGCGGTATGGTTTCCATGCGCGTTCGGCCAGGGGAAACCCCAGGTCAGACAGCATCGGGACGTGGCGCAGCTTGGTAGCGCACTTGACTGGGGGTCAAGGGGTCGCAGGTTCAAATCCTGTCGTCCCGACTCTATGGAGTCGCAGGTGAGGGGCGGTTTCGGAGGAATCCGAAACCGCCCCTCGATCATTCTTGGGGACCAGATGGGGACCAGCGGTCCTTGACCGGTGTCACCGGGTGAGGACCGTCGTTACGGGAAGCGTGCGCGGGGCGCGCAGCACGCTGAGGTGTGCGGAGAGTGCCGCACCGGCAGCCGTGATCTTGTGGACGTCCGGGTGCAGGTAGCGCTGAGTGGTCGTCAGCGATCCGTGGCCGGCGATCCTGCGCAGTACGTGGAGGGGGACTCCGGCGTCCGCGAACCAGGTCGGTCCGGTGTGGCGGAGACAGTGGCGGCGCAGGTGCTCGTAGCCGAGGCGGGTGACAACCTCCTCCCAGTGGGTCGCGTCGCGCAGGACCGCGGTGGAGACGCGTCCTCCGCGCGGGCCGGTGAACAGACGTGCGTCAGGGGCGGGGCCGGCGGAGAGGATGCGGTCAGTCGTCGTGGTGACTCTCAGTGTCGTCGGCCGGCGGCCACAAGCAGGACGCGCTTTCGGAGTGGCCGGAATCCGGCGCGACCTGCCATCGGCGGGGCAACAGTCCGTGCGGCGGCGCGGTGGACCGCGCCCGACGGAACCACCCGTACCGGCGACGCGCAGGTGAAGGCGGGCCTCAAGGCCGGTGACCGTGCCACCGCCTGGACCGATGACACGGGAGCCCTCCGCGACGGACCGCTCAGCCCGGCCGAGGTGGAAACCACGGCCGGCCTGTCCGGGGTCCTGGCCGCAGTCGGGGCCTGCGCCGTGCTCCTGACCGGCTCCTGGGTCGTCCGACGGCGCCTGGACACGCGCCGCGCGGCCGGGTGGGAACGCGAATGGGCCGAGGCCGGACCGCACTGGGCCGCAAGCACGCCTGAACACTGCCGCACCGTGGCGGCCCGGGCCCTCACGGCTCCCTGCCCTCCGGATCACCGACCGCCGTCGCGACGGCGCACCGCTCTTGGCGCTGGCGATCGTCACCGTACTGCGCACACGCGGGCCCGCAGCCCCTGTGCCGCGATCGCGCTTCTGCACACGCTCTGGGCCCGCACATGGGGCCGATCGGCCCCGTGCCAGGGGGCCTGTGGCCTCTCCAACACACCGTCCCCGGCTGCGAGGTTGTAGCCGGATACTCCATGCGCTCGACCTGCCCCAGGAGGTACGTCCCATGTCCCGCACCGTCACCGTAGGGCTCGACGGCTCGTCCGAGAGCCGGGCCGCCGTCGAGTGGGCGGCCCGTGAGGCGCAGCTGCGCCGGTTGCCGTTGAGGCTGGTGAACGTCTGGGAACCGGTGCCGGCGCCGATGGCCCTGGCACCCCTGGTGAGCACCGAAGCGCAGCAGAAGTGGCCGGATCGGATCCTGCGCGAGGCAGCCGAAGGGCTGCGGCTGCGCCACCCCGGCGTGGAGGTCGTCGGGGAACAGCTCACCGGGCGACCGGGCGAGGTGCTCTCCGACGCGGCCGAGGAGGCTGAGCTCCTGGTGCTGGGATCCCGGGGCCTGAGTGGCGTCGGCGGGTTCCTGGTCGGCTCGGTCGGCCAGGCCGTCGTCGCGCGCACCGAGCGGCCCGTGGTTCTCGTACGGGCCGGGGAAGCGGCCGCTGACGAGCACGCCATGGACCCAGCAGGCATTACGTCCGCCGCGACCGGGTACCGGCCCGTCGTCCTCGGGCTCGACACCGGGCATCCCCACGAGGCGGTGATCGAGTTCGCGATCGACGCGGCCATGCGCCGCGCCACCATGCTGCAGGTCGTCCACGGCTTCACCCTGCCGCCCTATTTCGCCTACGGGCTGCCCGACGACCCGGAGCTGAACGCCCTGATCGCCGCAGAATGGGCGTCAGCGTTGACCGAGGTCCTGCGTCCCTGGCGACAGAAGTTCCCGTCCCTGGAGATCGTCGAGAGCTCCCGGGTCGGGAAGGCCGCCGACCAACTGGTGGCCGCCTCCCACGACGCCTCCCTGGTTGTGGTCGGGCGCCAGATCCGCCGCTCTGCGTTCGGCGCCCACATCGGCCCCGTCACGCACGCCGTACTGCACCACGCCGCTGCCCCCGTCGCCGTCGTCCCGCACGACTGAGCCGCTTGGCAGAAGAGTAGAAGGAAGGGACAGCAAGGGGGATGAGGAACGTGGAGCTGCCCCTGACCGTGGGCGTCGACGGCTCTGAGTCGAGCATGCGGGCGGTGGACTGGGCGGCCGACGAGGCCGCCCTGCACGGGGTGCCGCTGCGGCTGGTGTACGCCTCCCTGCGGGAACGGTACGAAGGCGCCGCCCTCGCGGAAGGGTTGGGCAGATCCTCGGAACAGGTGCTGGCCGACAACATCGTCGAGGACGCCGCGCGCCGCGCCCACCGACGGGCCCCGGAGCTGAAAATCACCACAGCGGTCCTGCCCGATGACGCCGTCAGCGCGCTGCTCGACGAGGGCCACCACGCCGGCGCACTCGTCGTCGGATCGCGGGGCCGCAGCGGTATCGCCGAGCGGCTGCTCGGCTCGGTCAGCCTGGCCGTCGCCGCCCGCGCCCACTGCCCGGTGATCGTGCTGCGAGGCGGCCACGACAACCGCCGCACGTCCCGGACCTACCAGCGCATCGTGCTCGGCCTCGACGAGGAACCGGCAAACAGGGCAGCCGTGCGCTTCGCCTTCGCGGAGACGGCAGCCCGCTACGCCACCCTGCAGGCCGTACGGGCCTGGCACCGCCCCACACAGGCCCTGCCTGCGGGAGAGCCCGCCCCTCATCCTGAGCAGCACGCCGCCGGGACTTTGGAAGCGGCCCTGTCCGACGCGGCGGCCGCCCACCCGTCCGTGCCGGTGCGCCGACGCACGGTCGAGGGTCCCGCCCACCAGGTGCTGCTGGACGCCTCGCACACCGCCGATCTGCTCGTCGTCGGCGCCCAGCGGCGCCACGGACACGCCGGGCTCCAGCTCGGCAGGGTCGCCCACGCGGCCCTGCACCACTCTTCCTGCCCAGTGGCGGTCGTACCCCAGTGGACTTGACCGGTGCAGCGGTTCGCCGCGTGGCCGGGACGTAGGCCCGCGCGCCCGGATGACAGGGCCGACCGGCACCCGAGCGGGTACCGCCCGACTCAAGTGCCGTGCACAGCGGGCGGCTTGGATGAACCTGAACGAACTGACCGATGCGCAGCAGTCCCGGAGGAGGCAAGGCCAGTGCGTACGACACTCACGCCGGAGTTCTACCAGATGTTCGCCGTGCTGTTGGTCGCGGCGACGGCCGCGACATGCGTCGTGGCCGCGGTCGCCGACGAACTGCTCGTGCGGCGCCTGCACACGTGCCGGCAGGCGGCCATCCGCCGTCGTCGTCCCCGTGCCGGCTCCTCGACGGGGACGCCCGCCCAGGCATCGGTGGGCGGGCACTCCCGGTAGCCGCCGAAGCAGCTGCCCGCAACCGGGTGGCGGGAGGGGGTGGTCGCGGTCGGCCCAGCCAGACCCACGGGAATCCGTTTTCCGCCGCGCCGGCCGAAGGCTCCTGGACGAAGTCAGCCTGTTCGTCGGCCGTCCAGCGTTCGGTGGCCGGGCGGGTCGGCCATGCCGACATCGGCGTGGCCGGCCGAGCCGTCTGCCGGTCGCGGCCGTGTACTTCAGGTTTTGGTTTCCGAGCCGGAACCTCAGGTGTTGGTCAGTGTGCGGTCGAGGAGGGGGAGCAGGCGGTCCCAGTGGCGCTGCAGTCCGGCGGGGGCGAAGGCGTCGGTGTCGGACATGGTGAACCCGTGGACGGTGCCGGGGTAGATCTCGGAGGTGTAGTCGACCTTCGCGGCGTCCAGGGCCTGGTTGAGCTCGCCCAGGGCCTCGGGCGTCAGGTCGCTTTCCGCGTGGCCGAAGTGGACCTGAGCGGTGATCCCGGCGAGGGTGTCGGGCCCGTCCGCGCCCACGGGGCCGTGGAATGCGGCGAGGGCGGCCACCTGGCCGGGGTGGGCCGCGGCGGTGCGCGTCGCCAGGAGGCCGCCTATGCAGTAGCCGGTCACCGCGACCGGTCCGGCGGCGACCTCTGGCCGGGTGGTGAGGAACCTGAGGTAGGCGTCGGCGTCACGCCGTACGCGTTCAACGGTGTGCGCTTCGATCAACGGCATCAGCTGGGCCATGAGCGCGGGCCGCTCCTCTTCTCCGATGTGCTCGGGAAGTTCGATCAGCGGTGCCGGGCCGTGCCGGTAAAAGAGGTTGGGGACGAGGACGTAGTACCCGTGCCCGGCCAGTTCGCGGGCCATCTCCCGCAGCACGGGCCGGATGCCGAAGCCGTCCGCGTACATCAGCACCCCTGGGTGCCGCTCCCCGTGGTCGGGGAAGACGGCGAAGGCGTCGGCCTGGCCGTCCGTGGTGGGTATCCGCAACGTCTTGGTGGGCATGAATTCCCCTGTCGTGGTTGATGTGTACAGCCTGTGATCAACACGACGGAGGTGGAGCCCGCGCAGCGGTGCACGATCCTCGATCGAACAGCGGGCCCGCGCCGGCCCGCACGGCGCTCAGAAGAGCACCGGGTCACCAATCCGTGTGTGGCGCAATGCCGTCCCGGTATTCATGGCCGCACAGCCTAGCCCACCAGGCGAATGCCGATGCCGGCACCCCGGTCCGACCTACGGTTCTGTCCGGTGGCTGTGGAGCCGGTCGGAGGTCGGAGAGTCGGCGGTGGTGCGGGCATCGCCGGCACAGGGGAGGGGACGGTCGTGGCCGTCCCGGCGGCACGCCGCCCGAACGGCGCTGGGGGTCACCGCGCAGGAAGCCAGTAGTGCTCGATCCTGCGTGAGGGGTGCTTCTCTGGTGGGTGGGTGTCGTCGAAGTGGAAGGTGAGGCTGTTCATCACGCCGACGACGCCGTCCACCTTCCAGGTCAGCCGGAGCACCAGCGGGATGTCGCTGCGCTGTTCCAGGCGGCCTTCCAGTGTGGCCACGCCGTCGTGGACGGAGACGATGACCGTGTGGAGCGGCAGGGACATGGTGCGGGTGAGGACCTCGTCGATGATCTCCTGGCGGATCTCGTCGTCGGTCCGCAGGAAGACCCGCAGCAGGTCACGGCGGGTGGCGATGCCGATGAGGCGGTCCTCCTCGTCGACCACGGGCAGCCGTTCGACGTGATGACGCTCCATCACCCGGGCCGCGTCCGTGACACCTTGTTCCGGGTGCACCGTGATCGCGGGCGTCGACATCAGCTGCCCGGCGGTGGTGGCACGGGCCTTGGCGGTCGTGCGCCGCGTCCTGCGGCGCAGTGCCGGGAGCCGGAAGCCGCGTCCCCGCTCCCGTTCGGCTTGCGCCGCCTGCCGGAGGATCAGGTCGGTCTCGGAGATCACGCCCACGACCTTGTCGTCGGCGTCCACCACCGGCAGGCCGCTGATCCGATGCCGGCCCAGCAGGCGCGCCACCTCCTTGAAGGGTGTCTCCTGGCGGGTGCCGACGACCTCCCTGGTCATGACCTCGCCGACCGTGCGGGTCTTCATGGCTGTCCTCCCTCCTTCACGGCGTCATGCGGAGCGTGACGTGGTCTGTGGCGCGTACGGGCCTGACGGACACCGCGGGGTGTCGTGGCCCCGCGATGTGCATCGGGGCCGGGACTCGCGGGTTCGAGCGGCCGGTCCGGCCGTTGCTGTCCCTGTGGACTGTCCCGGGTAACCGGCCCCGCGATGCCACTTCAGCCTCTCGTGCAACGACGTGAGGAGGTAGGGCCGGTCGTCCCGGACGGTCCGGGCCGAACCGTCCCCTTCTCGTGGCGCGCGAGGGGCGGTGAGGGATGCACCCACGGTCGGCATCGCGGGACAACGCCCCCGGGAAACAACGCGAGAAGCACGGGGGCCGTGAAGCCCGAGGAAAGGGACCTTCGGTCCCTGCGCGCTGCTCGGTGTTCGTAGCAGGCTTCAGAGCGGACGCGCGCACGCGCGGACACAGAGGAGGCACAGGTCATGGATCGACACGTTGCCGTAGGGGTCGACGGTTCTCCCGAGAGCCTCGCCGCCGCGCACTGGGCGGCCCGGGAGGCCCTGCGCCGCGGCGCGGAGCTGCAGTTGGTGCACGCCTGGCAGGTGCACGCGCGCCCTCCGGCCAATGTGCCCATGGGCATGACCGAGCGCGGCTGGGCCAAGCAGATCCTGGCAGAGGTGTCGAACAGTGTCCGTGCCGCGCACCCCGCGCTGAGCATCGCCGACCAGCAGGTGAAGGAGTCACCGGTTGCCGCCCTGCTCGAAGCGGCCGAACGCGCCGACCTCCTGGTGCTCGGCTCCCGCGGTCTCAGCGGTGTCACGGGCTTCCTCCTCGGCTCGGTCTCGCAGCGGGTCCTGGCCAGGTTCCCGCGCCCCGTCGTCCTGGTCCGGGCAGGTGAGAGCTCCGCCGCCGAACACCTCCCGGCCCCCGGCGGTGTCTTCCCGGAGGAGATCCCCGAGCTTCCGTACCGCGACGTCGTCCTCGGCCTCGACACCGGCCAACCCTGCGACGACCTCATCGAGTTCGCCTTCGCGGCGGCCCGGCGCCGCAGCACCGGGCTGCGCGTGGTCCACACCTTCACCGTCCCGCCGGGACACGCCACCGCCGACCGGGTCGTCCCGCCGCCCGGCCCGGAACTGCTCGCGGAGCACGAGCATGCGGTGGTCGCTGCTCTGCGCCCGTGGTGCGAGAAGTTTCCCCAGGTCGCCGTCACCGAGACGGTCGCCGAGGGCCGGGCGGCCACCGAACTGGTCCGTGCCGCTGCCGGGGCGGCCCTGGTGGTGGTAGGGCGCCGGATACGGGACAGCCGTCTCGGTATCCACACCGGTCCGGTCACTCACGCGGTGCTGCACCACGTCGGCTGCCCCGTCGCCGTTGTGCCTCACGTCTGAACCAGCATCCGTGCCTGGGTGTCATCGGCTTCTCCCCATTGTCAACGTCGGTATTCGGCGCCGATCCGGGCGGTTACGAGCCGTTGCCTGCCCTCTGGGCGCGCCGTCGGCGCCGGTCCTCCTCCTCGGCCTCCGCGATGGCCCCCACTCGTCGTTCTTGGCCGCCAACGATTCCCGGGCCTGCCCGAAAGGGCGGTTCGGTTCCGGCAACGTCTCCTCCCGCGCCTCGTCGAGGCGATGGCGGACCTTCCTGTCCCGGATGACGCCGATGGCCGGCCGGGCGGGCGCGATGTGGTCCTGCAGCTTCTCGTCCCACGCCTGCCGCGCCGTCGTGAGCGCGGCGGCGTCTTCGGCGCTCATCCCCGGCTCCCGGTCGTCGGGGACGCTCCGGACGTGCTGGTGAAGGTCTCCGAAGGCTTGCGCCAGTGTGGTCACGGCTTGGTCCTGCTTGGCTTCAAGGCGCGCTTGGTGGCCGTCGGCCGGCGCTTGGCCTCTGCCCGGTGGGTGGCGAGGTAGGACAGCCCGGCACCCACCAGGGCGCCGACGAGTCCGGATACGGGTGAGAGCCGGTCCATGAGCGCCAGTCTCCGCGACGGAGTGCACCCAGCGGTACGGTCACTCGTTGCCCGGGACGGCCCCGGCCTGGTGACGGGCGGTGGTCAACTTCCGGGAGGGGTAGCGGCGTTCGGGTGCCTTGTAACCTTGACCGGTGCGCGTTGTGTCTCGTGTCTACCGATGGTTCTGCAACCTCCCCGCGGTGCTCCAGGGGCTCGTCTGGTTAGCCCTCTTCGCGGTCATCCTTGTTTCGGGACGGACCCTTTGGAACGGAGACACCGACGTCGGCGGTGCACCGGAGGCGTCCGGCGGCAAGGGCTCCGCCAGTGTGTACGAGAACGGGTATTCGATCACCAAGACCGTGCTGGCCAACCACCAGATCATGCTGGAGGTCCCCGGCTTCGGACCGGGGACCGAACAAGACACTCTGCTCAAGAACTGCCAGGTCATCGTCCAGCGGATCATGGCGGGCGGGCAGGCCCCCACGGGGTTCCACTTGAACCCCGACGAGTGGTACGGGGGCTGTACGGATGCCCTCGACGAGTGGTTCGCCGAGCGCGAGCAGTGATCAACGCCTCGGGCCCTCCACGTGAATCGCGGGCGCTCGGGAAGCTGCGCCTGCGGCCCGGTCCCCTCATGCATCGGGCGGTCACCGCCGGTGCATGGTCTCCAGCGCCTCCATCAGGACATGCGGGTCGTGGTGTCCCTTGTAGACCTCGGGCGGGCGCCGTTCGAGGCCGAGGAGGTCGGCGACGGCGGTCCAGGCGGTGCGCACCGAGTACTCGACGGTGAAGACGACGTCATCGGGTACTTCGGCGAACTGGCCGATGAAGGCGAGGTTCACCGACCCCTCGGGCACCACCTGCGGCCGGTCGTCGCGCCGACGGGCCAGGAACTGGCTGGTGATGTACGGCATCACGCAGGGGACGACGGTGGAGTTGGCGAGAACACGGTCGGTCAGCTCCGGGTCGAACCGCAGGTGGTGCAGGACCTCTTGGAGGATCTCCCGGCCGGTGCATGCGGTCATCGGCTTGCCGGTGCGATTGCCCGGGCGGTCGGGGAACAGGCCGTAGCCCCACCAGACCGTCACGCCGTCGGGCTGGTCGCGGTAGACGGGCTGGTGGTTGGCGACGATGGTGAGCAGCCAGTTGGAGGCGGTGAAGGTCATCAGGCCGCCCTTGCCCGTCTGACGTCCGCTGAACTTCTCCAGGGCGTCGAGGAAGACGGGGTCGGTGCCGGTGACGGTGAACGACTCCCATTGGGAGGCGGGGATGTTCTTGTCGAAGGCGTCCGGGTTTCCGAAGTCGTCGCGCCCCCTCGCCAACCGGTGCCACAGCAGCCAGGCGTCCGATCGCCGCGGGTGCGGTGGGGGAGCGGTGGTGTGCGAGCCGAGACTGGAGGAGTCCGTCATGGATCCGTTGGTGATCAGGACGAGGTCCTGGGGTGCCACGTGGATGCGCTCGTGGCGGCCGCTGCGGTCCAGCCGGATGCCTTCGACCCGGGTTCCGGGGCCCGGTGCGATGTCCAGGTCGGTCACCGCGCAGCCGGTGTGGACGGTGACGCCCTGCCCGGCCAGCCACGCCTGCAACGGGCGGACGATCGAGTCGTACTGGTTGTGGCGGGTGCGCTGGATGCCCGTCATCGAGGCGAACGACGGGAAGAGGTGGATGAACCGCTTGAGGTAGCGACGGAACTCGATCGCGCTGTGCCAGGGCTGGAACGCGAACATGGTGCACCACATGGACCAGAAGTTCGTGGTGAAGAAGTGTTCGCCGAAGCAGTCGTTGATCTTCTCGCCGTCCAGCACCGCCTCCGGGGTCGCCAGGCACTTCACCAGCTCCAGCCGGTCGAGCTCGGAGAACCCCATGGACCGTACGTCGGTGATCTTCCCGTCCGCGTCGACGAGGCGTGCGGCGTCGTCCCAGCCGAACTCCTCGTACGCGGCGAGGATCTCCTCGGTCACCGACACCGACGGATCATCGAGGGTGGGGATGGTGGACAGCAGGTCGTAGGTGCAGCGGAATTCGGCTTCGAACATCCGCCCGCCGCGCATGGTGTAGCCGGCCTCGGGCGTTCCGCCGGCGTCCAGGCTGCCGCCTGTGCGTTCCTGCTGTTCGAAGAGGTGGATGTCGCCGCCGTCGAATCCGCCGTCGCGGATCAGGAACGTGGCGGCGGCGAGCGCCGCGATACCGCTGCCCACCAGATAAGCCTTTGCCATCACACAACTCCTCGTTCTGGCCGGTTGACCGGGAACCGCACACCAGCAGCGTTTCCGGTGACAGTGAGCGCCGTCAGTGGGCCGTTGGTCACCCGAGGGAGCCGAACGGCCCGCCAGGTCGGCTCCCACGTGCGGGAGCGCTGCACGCTCACCGACGCCGCGCCGGCGCGGAATCACAGAGGCCCGGTCGCTGGAACACGCCACCGACCGGGCCTGTGCTCACCGCGGACTCACGCCGGGTGAGAGTCCGCCGTCGGGCCGCTGCCTTCGGCCGGACGGATACCGGGGCCGCCGCGCCACGGCGGGGCCGCCGTCCGGTGGTCGTCGTGTCCGGCGCGGGCCGCCTTGTCGATCTGGCGGCGCAGCCGGTCCTGGAGCCGGTCGACGACTTCCCGGCCGGTGGCCTCTTCGGCGAGCACGGCAACCTCTCGCCGTCCGACGTGCAGGGCGGCCGTCGCCGTCCAGGGACGGTCCGCGTGGTGAGCGGCCACTCGCGTGATCCGCACCTCGCCGGTGACGGTGGGCAGCCCCGGCCGACCCACGACGGCGTCGATCTTCTCGCGGGCGTACGAGAGGGCCTCCTCGTCCACCTCGCCTTCCGAACGCAGCAGCACGGTGGGGGCGGCGGTCTGGGTGTCATTGCTGGTCATGCCGTTTTCCTTTCCTGGAGTGCGGTGGGACGTCCGGCGTTCAGGCCGCCGGGCCGGGCAGCCACAGGTCGGGGCCGAAGACCTCGTAGCGGATGCGCTGCGGGGGAACTCCGGCGCTCAGCAGCTGTGCGCGGATGTCGCGCATGAACGGCAGTGGGCCGCACAGGAACACGCCGGCGTTCTCAGGCAGTTCGATGCCGTCGAGGTTCATCAAGCCATCGCGGGCGTCCGGTTCCTCCGGGCCGGGGTGCTCGTACCAGAAGACGGCGCGGGCGCCCGGCAGTTGCTCGGCCAGCCCGGTTGTCTCGGTGCGCAGGGCGTGGTCGGCGGGGGAGCGGTCGGCGTGCAGGACCAGCACCGGGCGAGTGGAACCGAGGGTGGTGAGATGGGCCAGGATGCTGGTCATGGGAGTGCCGCCGATGCCCGCAGAGACCAGGACGACCGGAGTGCCGGCGTCGGCCGCGTCGTCGAGGAAGACATCGCCGAAGGGAGCGGAGAGCGTCAACTCGTCTCCGGTACGGACATGGTGGTGCAGCAGGTTGGAGACCTCGCCGTCCGGCGCGTCGGCCGTGCCGGCGACTCGCTTGACGGTGATGCGCCGCAGATCCCCGCCGGGGTCGGAGGAGAGGCTGTACTGGCGCAGCTGATGTACTCCGTCGGGCATGCGCAGGCGCACGCTGACGTACTGGCCCGCTCGCGCACGAGGTGCCTGTTCGCCGTCGGCCGGCTGGAGCAGGAAGGACACCACGTCCGGGGTCTCGGTGCGGCGCTCGACGACCGTCCACTGCCGCCAGATCCGGCCGGGCTCCACGCCCGCGTCCTGGTACAGGCGGGCCTCCCGGCCGATCAGGGCGCCGGCCATCAGCCAGTACACCTCGTCCCAGGCTGCCGCTACCTCCGGGGTGACCGCGTCGCCGAGCACGTCGGCTATCGCGCCGAACAGGTACTTGTGCACGATCGTGTACTGGTCGTCGGTGACCCCGACGGCGGCGTGCTTGTGCGCGATCCGCTCCAGCAGGACGTCCGGGCGGGTGTCCGGGGCGTCGACAAGCGCGGTCGCGAACCCGGCGATCGAGCCGGCCAGCGCGCGGCGCTGGGTTCCGCCGGCCTGGTTGCCGCGGTTGAACATCCCATCCAGCAGTTCCGGCCGGTCGCGGAACATCGCGCCGTAGAAGCGTGTCGTGATCTCGTCGAGCGCGCCGGCCACGGCGGGCAGGGTGGCACGGACCACGGCGGCGGATTCTGCGGACAGCATGATGCCTCCCGGACAGGGCTGATGAGGGGGAAGGGGGACCGCGTCCGACGACGGCGGCCGACTCCTGTGTAGCAGGCACCGAGCCGCGTTCCGGCGTCGTTTCGCGGCGCAGGGCGAAGAGGGGCCGAACGGCCCCACCGACTCGGGCGCATAGGCCCAACGGGACATCCCGAAGACAGGGTCGGACGGAGCCGCAACGGTGTACCGACGGCCCTGCCTCGCGGTCGGTTGAGGCGAACGAGGAGCGACAGCGGTTGCGTGGGCGTCAGCCTGGCACTCAAGTGAAAGCCCCCGATCCCGACGAGCGCAGTGCCACGGAGCCCGGACCTGGGAGACGGCCTACTGGTCGCGGCACCACACCCGGTACGCGGCCACCGCCGTCGGAAGTGTGGGAAAGACCGCTCGCTCTCGACGGAGTTCGCCAGACCGCACGCGGTCAGATCGTCCAGCAGGTCCTGCTTGACGCGAGCGAGGGCGAAGACGATGTCGCGGTGGGCGAGTTCGCGGCAGAGTTCGTCGACCACGTCCAGGGACGTGATGTCGACCTCCACATGGGCCTCGGTGTTGAGGACGAACCAGCGGACCCGTTCGGTCTGCTCGTCCACGGCGGCCAGGGCCCGGCGGTGGAAGTCTTCGGCGTTCGCGAAGAACAGCGGAGAGCCGTAGCGGTGGACGAGCAGGCCGGGGAGCAGGCCGGGGACGGTGCGGGCCTCGAGGTAGTCGTCGATGTGGTGCATGCCGGCCACGCCGGGCACCAGGCCCTCGACGGCGTCGTGCGGGTGGGCCACCTGGGTGAGCAGTTCGGCGACTGACAGTCCGACGGCGACCAGTACGCCGTACAGGATGTCCAGGGCCAGGACTCCGGCCAGGCAGCCGAGCGCCGGCAGGAGTTCGCGGCGGCGGAAGGACGCCAGGCGCCGGAAACCCGCCAGGTCGATCATGCGGACGGCCGCGTGGACGACGAGCGCGCCGAGGACCGCCGTGGGGTGCGAGAGAGCAGCCGGCTCAGGAAGAGCAGGACCGCGAGGACAGCCGCGCCGGCGACCAGTGAGTACGCCTGGCTGCGCCCACCCGCTGAGGACGCCGGAGCGGTACGGTCGGCGCTGCTGCTGACGGGGAAGCCGTGCAGCGTGCCCGCGCCGAGGCCGGCCGCGTCCAGCGCGAGGAACTCCCGGTTGGCGTCGAGACGGCGGGCAGGCCCGACGGGACGTCGCCGATCACCTGGATTCCGTATCCGTCGTCCAGGTCTAACAGGGACACGGCAGCCGTGCCGAAGACCACGGCGAGCAGGGGACCGGGGAAGGAGGGGAAGGAGCGGAGGAGATGCGCCACTGTGCAGAGGACCCCGAGCGACACGAGGGAGAACAGTGCTGTGGCCAGGTGGATCTGTGACAAGTGCATTGCGAAGGAACACAGTTGGGGGAGGACCAGCCGGGAGCGCAGATCCGCGACGAATCCGAGTCGTGTCGCCCATTCCAGCAGGCACAGCAGGCCGACCGGATCGCGAGGGTGGCCGCCGGCGTCGCGTAACGGGCCGGGTCTCCGGCGGCGAGCGGCCCGATCACCGTGGCCGCCATCAGCGCGGTCGTGGACTCGGGGCCGACCGAGAGCAGGCGAGAGGAGCCGAGCAGGGCGTACAGGGCGAGCGCGGGCAGGATGGCCCACAGCCCGGCGACCGGGGGCAGGCCGGTCACCCCCTCGCGTACGCCATCAATACGCCATCACCTGGGGGACGAGATACGCGGCCACTGTCACTCCGGCCAGGACGTCGCCCTTCGGTCAGGAGCGCCGACAGCCGAGCAGGGCACTGAGCCCGGGTAGCGGACGGCGCCACCGCGGAGCACGGCCGGCCGAGCTCTGGGACATGATCCTCCTTGGGCGGAAGGATCTCAGGATCCTCCGGGACCTTGGTCGACCGCGAGATGCAGAACGGCTCGCGGGACATCGTCTGCCAGTGCAGCCCGGCTGGTCGACGTGCTGGGGAGTGGCAGTCGGCACTTCCTGAGGAACGGGCCGGTACTGCCCCGGCGGGGACGCCGCTCGGCCCATGGGGCCTATCGGCCCCCGACCGGGGACCTGCGGTCTCTGCGCCGTGGCCTTCCCCCGACACCACCCTGGGATCGGAACCCCGATTCAGGAGGTGGACAGCATGTCCCGCAACGTCACCGTGGGCCTCGACGGCTCGCCCGAGAGCCGCGCCGCTGCCGAGTGGGCGGCCCGTGAGGCGCGGCTGCGCGGCGCGCCGCTGCGGCTGGTGCACGTCTGGGAACCCGTCCCGGAGCCGATGGCGCAGGCCCCGCTCCTGGGCGCCGAGACGCAAGCGCACTGGAGCGAGCGAAGCGAGATGGGGGCACCCCCGGCCGAAGGCTGGGGGAGGATTCCGCGCGAGACGGCCGAGGGGCTCCGCCTGCGCCACCCCGGCGTGCATGTGGACAGGGAGCAGATTCCCGGCAGGCCGGTGGACGTCTTGGCGGAGGCGTCGAAGGACGCTGAGCTGCTGGTCCTCGGCTCGCGTGGGCTGAGCGGCATCGGCGGGTTTCTCGTCGGGTCCGTGGGCATGGCCGTGATCGCGCACACCGACACCCCCGTCGTCCTCGTGCGATCCGGAGAGCATGCCGCCGACGAGCACGAGAAGGACCCCGCGGGCATCCCGTCCGCCGCCACCGCGTACCGGCCCGTGGTGCTCGGCCTCGACACCGATCACCCCGACGACACGGTGATCGCCTTCGCGTTCGATGAGGCCGCCCGACGGCAGACGTCCCTGCGGGTCGTACACGGCTGGATCCTGCCGCCCTACTACGTCTCCAGCCTGCCCGCCGCCCCCGAGGTGGGCACGGAGCTGGGCCGGCAGGACGCCGCCGCTCTGGCCCAGGTTCTGAGCCCCTGGCGGCAGAAGTACCCGGCCGTCGAGGTTCTCGAGGAGTCCCGCCTCGGCAGCCCCGCCAACCACGTCATCGACGCCTCCCGCGAGGCATCGCTGGTCGTCGTCGGCCGCCGGATCCGCCGCAGCCCGATCGGCGCCCACATCGGACCCGTCACGCACGCCGTACTGCACCACGCCACCGCCCCTGTCGCCGTCATCGCGCACGACTGAACGCACCACCCGAGGGAGTGGAGATCATGGACGCAGCAGTCGACGGGCCCTCAGTGAGCCCGTGGTCGCCGGCGTGGACGGTTCCGAGCCGAGCCTGCGCGCCGTTGACCGGGCGGCCGACGAGGCCGTGCTGCGCGGGGTCCCGCTGCGGATGGTGTACGCCTGCCTGTGGGAGCGGTACGAGGGTGCCGCCCTCGCCCGGGACATCGGCAAGCCGACCAGGCTGCCCTTGGCCCAGGACGTGGTGGGCGCCGCAGCTCAGCGGGCACTCGCCCGCCACCCCGGCCTGCAGGTGAGCACCGACGTGGTGTTCGAGGAGCCGGAGTACGCCCTGGTCCGCGAGGCCCGGCACGCCTCCGCGGTGATCGTGCTGCGCGGCAGCCACGACAACCAGGCGACGCCCCCGGTCCACAGGCAGGTCGTGCTGGGCGTCGGCGAGGACGCGAAGGAGTCGGCGGCGGTGACGAGGTTCGCCGCCGAGGAGGCGCGACGACGCGGGGTGCCTCTGGAGGCCGTACGCGCCTGGCGCTGCCCCGCGCACGAGACCACCGACCACACGGCCCGCCACTTCGACGGCCCGGAGGTGCGCTGCACCATCGCCCTCGACCAGAGCGACGCCTACCTCACGGCCGTGGAGGAACGCGGCCGGGCCGCCGGCGTCGCCAGCCTCGAGACGCTGCTGCGGCCGGGTGCGATCGCCGTCATCGGCGCCGGGCGCACACCGGGCTCGGTGGGCCGGGCGGTTCTGCACCAGCTGCACGCGGGCGGCTACACCGGGCGCCTGTTCGCGGTGAACCCCGCAGCGCAGTCGATCCTGGGTGTGCCCTCCTACTCCTCGGTGAGCGCCCTGCCCCGAACCCCCGACCTCGCCGTGCCCGCCGCCGCGGTGCCGGCGCCCGCCGAGGAGTGCGGCAAGGCGGGCGTACGGGCCCTGCTCGTGGTCTCAGCCGGTCTCGACGCCGACCAGGCGCACGCCCTGCTGGCCGCCTGCCGCGCCCACGGGATGCGGCTCGTCGGCCCCAACAGTCTCGGAATCTCCCAGACCGATCCGGAGCTGCGGCTCGACGCCACCTTCGCCGCCGGGCATCCGCGCCCCGGCACGGCGGGCGTCGCCGTGCAGTCCGGCGGCGTCGGCATCGCCCTGCTCGACGGCATGTCCCGGCTCGGCATCGGCGTGTCCTCATTCGTCTCGCTCGGCGACAAGTACGACGTCAGCGGAAACGACATGCTCCAGTGGTGGGAGAGCGACGGTCGCACGGACCTCGCCCTGCTGCACCTGGAGTCTTTCGGCAGCCCGCGCGCGTTCTCCCGCACCGCCCGGCGCGTCACCCGCCGCATGCCGGTGCTGACCGTCGACGCCGGACGTACCGACGCGGGCCGCCGTGCCGCCGCCTCGCACACCGCGGCCGCCGCCACCCGCACCATGACCCGCGGCGCGCTGTTCACCCAGGCCGGCATCACCGCGACCCGCTCGGTCGGTGAACTCCTCGAAACCGCCGCGCTGTTGCACTCGCAGCCGCTGCCCGCAGGCAGCCGGGTGGCGATCGTCACCAACGCGGGCGGGGCCGGTGTCCTCGCGGCCGACGCCTGCGCCGAGGCCGGGCTGTCGCTGCCGGCGCCGACCTCCGAGCTGGTCGACGACCTGCTCGCCGTCCTGCCGGACGGGGCTGCGGTGGGCAACCCGGTCGACGCCACCGCCGCCGTCACGGAGGAACAGCTCACCGAGTGTGTGGAGCGGATCATGCGCTACGGCGGTGTCGACGCCGTCCTCGTGGCCCTCGTGCCCACCGCGGTCGCCGCGGCGACCGGCGACGATCTCGTCCGGGCCCTCACCGGCGCCCCCGGACGCCGGGCCAAGCCGGTCGTCGCGGTACGGCTCGAACAGGGCCTGCCCGTCGAGCTGTTGCCCGCCGCCGAAGGCGGCACCGTCCCGTCGTACGCCGAGCCCCACGCCGCGGCACGGGCGTTGGCCCATGCCGCCCACCGCGCGGCCTGGCTGGCCCGGCCCGCAGGGACTGTCCCCGACCTCGACCGCGTCGAGACGGAGCGTGCCCACGCGGTCGTCGAGGACTACCTCGCCGCACACCCTGACGGCGGCTGGCTCGAACCACGCACCTGCGCCGACCTGTTGGCCCTGTACGGCGTCCCGCAGATCCCGTGGGCCTGGGCCGAGACCGAGGACGAAGCCGTCCTGGCCGCCGACCGGCTGTGTGGCGTCGACGGACGCGTGGTCATGAAGGCGCACTGGCCCGGTCTGGTGCACAAGAGCCGGCAGCACGCCGTCCACCTCGACCTGCGCGGCGACTCCCGGATCCGGGCCGCGTTCCGCGACCTGGAGGCCCGCTTCGCCGGGCTGATGACCGGCGTCGTGCTGCAGCCGCTCGCCGACCGTGGCACCGAGTTGTTCGCCGGCGTCGTTCAGGACCAGGTGTTCGGCCCGCTCGTCCTGCTCGGCCTCGGCGGTACGGCCACGGAGGTACTGGCCGACCACGCGGCCCGGCTCGCCCCACTCACCGACCACGACGTGCACGACCTGATCACAGCCCCGCGCTGCGCCCCACTCCTGTTCGGCGCGCACGGCAACGGACCCGTCGATCGCAAGGGGCTGGAGCAACTGCTGCTGCGGCTGTCCCGCATGGCAGCGGACCTGCCGCAGCTCGCCGAGGCCGACTTCAACCCGGTCCTCGCGACACCGGACGGCGTCACCGTGCTCGACGCGCGAATCCGCCTGGTGCCGTCAAGGCCCCAGGACCCCTATCTGCGCCGGCTCCGCTGAGCGAAGCCGAGGAGGGAACAGACATGAAGCACAACAAGGTCGGCTCCGTGATGACCACGGATGTCGTCCGCGCCGAGTACGGCACCCCGTTCAAGGAGGTCGCGCGGCTTCTCGCAACCCACCGGATCAGCGGACTGCCGGTGGTCGACGAGGACGACAAGGTCATCGGTGTCATCTCCGAAACGGACCTGGTCGCACGCCAGGCCGCCACCCCCGACCCGTACGCTCCGCGCCGCCGCTTCACGTTCCCCGGGCTGACGCGCGGCACCCGACGGCAGGCAGCGAAGGTGCGCGCCCGCACCGCCGGCCGGCTCATGACCGCCCCGCCCGTCACCGCCCACGCCGACGACACCATCGTCGAGGCCGCCCGCACCATGGCCCAGCACCAGGTGGAACGGCTGCCGGTGCTCGACGAGGCGGACCGGCTGGTCGGCATCGTCACCCGGCGGGACCTGCTCCAGGTCTTCCTGCGACCCGACGAGGAGATCCGCGACGAGGTGATCGAGGACGTACTTGTACGCACCTTGTGGCTGGCGCCCCGCAGCATCGACGTGTCCGTGGTGCAGGGCGTTGTCACGCTCACCGGTCACATGGAACGCAAGAGCGAGACGGAGATCGCCTCGTCGATGACCCGCCGGGTCGACGGCGTGGTCGGCGTGGTCGACGAACTCACCTACCGACTGGACGACGCACACCTGCGCATCCAGGAACAGGCGCTCCACGGCGTGGCCGACGACTGGCTGCGCAGGACATGAGAGGAGGCGCACCGCCATGCCCAGCAGCGTGTTGGTCGCCTACGGGACGACGAACGGATCCACCGCGCAGATCGCCGAGGCCGTGGCCGAGGTCCTGCGCAAGGACGGACTGACGGTCGATGTACTGCCCGCCCAGTCCGTGGCGAGCGTGGCCTCGTACGAGGCCGTGGTGGTCGGAGGCGGCGTGTACGCCGGGCGCTGGCAGAAGCACGCCCGCCGCTTCGTCCGCCAGCACAGCCGTGCCCTGGCCGGACGCCCGCTGTGGATGTTCAGCAGCGGCCCGCTCGACGCCTCGGCCTCCGAGCGGGACATCCCGCCCGTACCCGGCGTGAAGAAGGCCATGACCCGGCTCGACGCCAGGGAGCACGTCACCTTCGGGGGCTGCCTGGAGGAGGGCGCGAAGGGATGGGTCGCACGGACGATCCTCCGCAACGGAAAGGGCGGGGACTTCCGGGACTTCACCGCGATCGAGACGTGGGCGGCGCACGTCGCCGACGAGCTGACGCACATGAGTGGCTGACGCTGTCGTGGATCTTGGAGATCGCTACATGGAGGGGCCCTTGCCCTCTCTCCGCCGATGATCCGGTCTGCTCGGGGAAGTCGGTGGGAATCTCCAGGACCGAGCCGCTGGATGCCGTGATGGTGCATCCCCCAAGGACGCGGTGCCGCTGGTGGTGTCGGAGCTGTTCACGAACGAGGTGCGGCATGCCGGCGGGTTGACCGGATTCCGGCTGAAGGCCGGGCCAGGAAAGATCGCGGTGACGGTCCACGATGCCGGCACCGTCCCGCCGCGCCGCCTGCCGCTGGAGGTCATCAGGCCGGGCGGGTTCGGCCGGCATCTCGTGCAGGAGCTGTTTGTGGACGTGCGGGTCGACGTCCACTCCACGGGTAAGACCGTGACCACCGTCGTACCGTGTCCTACCGGTGTCAGCCCGCGGGACTGAACGACTGCGGTCGGAGTGAGCACGCGACCGTGGCTCCGGCCCGGTGCCTCTCCACCGCCAAGGGACACCGGCGGCCTGGTGCAGGTCTCCCGGAGAGGGCCGCAGGTAGCGCGCGACGAGCGGGGACATGCACACGCTGCCAGGTTCGAATTCCACGTCCACGACTCCCTCAACGGCGCGGATCAGACGTGCCGCCACGGGGACCAGTGATGTGTCTCGGATGCGGCCGCTGATCGTCACGATCCCCTCCCGCACGGCCACACGTGCGGGGGACGTCGGCAGGGGGGTTCTCGGCGGTCAGGCTGCCGGCCTTGGTGAGGTCGGACAGGCGCCGCAGTTGGGTGTGGCGGTCGGGGTCGCTGTCGCGGAACTCCTCCTTGGGCGGCAGGTCGGCCTCGGAGACGACTCCGGCGACGCGGCCCTCGCTCTCCAGGACGGGAAGGGCGCTGACCTTCCCGTCGTGCATCATCCGCACGATCTCTTTGAAGGTGGCGCCGCGGCCGATGGCGGCGACGGTGTGCGTCATCACGTCATTCACGATGTGCGGGCTGCCGTGCATCGTGCCTCCCCGGGCGTTGTCGTCTCGATTCGTCGGCGTCGTCACAGGGTGCTGCCGCTGCCGTAGGGGGCGTACAGGTCGAGCAAGCGGGTGCGTGCCGAGTGCAGGCGGTGGGCGAGGACTCCGCCCACCCACTGGGCGACGCTCGCGCCGAGCGCGGGGTCGTCCTGGCACATCGATCGGATCGCGGTGGCGTCGAACTCGTAGGCGCGCACCGGACTGGTCGCCTCGGCGCCCAGGTGCCAGGTGTGCGGGGTGAACAGCCAGGACCAGCCGATGAGTTCGTTGTGGCGGAGGGTCCCGATGACGGCGGCCCGGCGGCCGGGCACGTGCATGTCGAGGGCGACGGTGCCCGTACGGATGATCCAGAACCGGTCGGCGTGGCCGCCCTCCTCGAAGAGGCGGGTGCCCTGGGGGAACGCCACCTCCCGGGCGACGTGCATCAGCCGCTGCCGGTGCTCGGCGGGCAGGGCCTGCAGCATGCCGGCCGTGGCGGGAGCGTTCATGACGTGCCTCCAGTCGGGGCGTGCGAACCTGCTGCTCCCAGCGTGTGCCCGAGTGCTGTGCCGGGCGATGGGCCACCCGGCCCCATGGCCGGGCCGCCCGGGCCCCGCGTCCGGGTCCATCGGCACTCTGTGCCGGAACCGTTCTGGTTGTTCGATGGAGACGAGAGACGACTTGGTGGATGGGGGTGTGCAGAGTGCCTACGTCACCGACCTCCGATTTCTGGAAGCTGTTCGCAGTTCTTCTGGTGGTCTCCACGGCGGTCGCTTTCGTGCTCGATCCCGGTACCGCAGCGAGCAGTGAGCCGGGAAACCACCCTGGAGGAACAAAGCCATGCGTATCGTCATCGCCCTCGGCGGCAACGCACTGTTGCACCGGGGCGAACACCCCGACGCCGATATTCAACAGGCGAACATCGACCGGGTGACCACGGCGATCGCCGGCCTCGCCCTTGAGCACGAGATCGTCGTCACCCATGGCAACGGGCCACAGATCGGTCTGCTCGCCGAGGAGAGCGCCGCCGATCCGGCACTGAGGGCTCCCTATCCGCTGGACCTGCTCGGCGCCCAGACACAGGGCATGATCGGCTCGCTGCTGGTCCGCGCACTGCACGACGCGCTGCCAGGGCACCGGATCGCCGCGCTGGTCACACACACCCTCGTACGGGCCGACGATCCCGCCTTCGGCCGGCCCACGAAGTTCGTCGGCCAGGTGTACTCCCGCAAGACCGCCGAGTCCCTCGCCCGCGGACACGGCTGGCACATCGCCAAGGACGGCAAGGGCTGGAGGCGCGTCGTCCCCTCACCCTCGCCCGAACGGATCCTGGAGATCGAGACCATCCACGACCTACTGGGAAGCCGCGCCCTGGTCCTGTGCGCCGGAGGCGGAGGTGTCCCTGTCACCGCCGACAACGACACCGGCGCACTGCACGGAGTGGAGGCGGTCGTCGACAAGGACCTCACGGCGGCTCTGCTCGCCGAGGACCTCAAGGCCGACTTCCTGCTGATCCTCACCGACGTCCCGTGCGTCTACGCCGGCTATGGCACCCACGACGCGCAGCCCGTCCTCGACGCAACGCCCGAGGATCTGCGCCGCGGAGGCTACCCCGACGGCTCCATGGGCCCCAAGGCGGAGGCCGCCGCCCGGTTCGTCGAACGTACCGGAGGGCTGGCGGCCATCGGTGCCCTCGACGCGGCGTACGAGATCGTTCACGGGAGGTCGGGGACGCTTGTGCGTCCTGACCTGATCGTCGGCTGAGATGCCGCCGACGAGCCCGTGGCAGGGGCCAACTCGCCGCTGGTGTTGGACCGTTCAAGTCGCGGGAGTTGTCCCGTGTATGCCGCTCGCTCGGTGAGGTGTGGCCCGTCCGGGCATGGCGGCGGGACTGCCGGCCCCTCACAGGGCCGTGGCCGGACACCCACGCTCGTAGGACGACTACCCCGTGTCCCGCGCCGACGCGTGAGGAGGACATCATGCACACCACAACCCTGGACGCCGTGATTCCGGAGACCTGCGTGTTGGCCGCGGTCGCCGCGCCCTCGATCCACAACACCCAGCCATGGCGCTTTTGCCTGGAGGCCGAGTCGGCCCACGTTCCAGGTGCGCGCCGTCCCTGAACGCGGCCTGCGGCACACGGACCCGGCAGGTCGCGCCCTGCATCTTTCGGTGGGGGCGTGCCTGTTGAATCTCCGGGTCGCGATCACGCACTCCGGATGGTCGCCGGTCGGGCGCCTGTTGCCCGCACCGGAGGGCCCTGGCCTGCTCGCCGTTGTCCGCTTGGTCGGGTCCGCTGCCCGGCGCCCGATGAGGCACCGCGCGGACCTGTATGAGGCGATCTGGAGCAGGCACAGCAGCCGTCTGCCGTTCTCGGGGCGACCGCTGCCACAGTCTCTGCGCAACGAACTCGGTGAAGCCGCCCGCATGGAGGGCGCACGGCTGTGGTTCCCCGACCCCGTCGAGACGGCGCGGCTGCTCCGCCTGACCGCAGAGGCCGAGCACCGCAACCGCGTCGACACCGACCGCGCTGCGGAGAGCAACCGCTGGGTGCACCGGGACGTGAAGCCGAATCCCGACGTGGGACTGCCGCAGGCGGCGCTCGGACCCCAGGACGCCCGCGAACACCTTCCCCTGCGGGACTTCACCGCGCAGCGGCACACCGAGCGGCTGGTCGCCCGACCGTTTGAGGCGGCACCCGTCGTCGCCGTGCTGATCACCGAGCACGACTGCCGCGCCGACTCAGGCGCTCCAGCACGTGTGGCTCCTCGCCACGGCACACGGTCTGCGCGCATCCCTGCTGCACCAGGCGCTGGAGTGGCCTGACCTGCGACGTTCCCTGAGCCCGACCCCCGGGCGAATCGGTCCCGTGCAGATGCTCATCCGCCTCGGCTACGGCCCCGAAGGCCCTGCGAGCCCGCGGCGCGCCCCGATCGCGGTACTCGATGAGACGCTGCCGAGTCGCTAGAACACCCGTCCGGCCATCAGCTCGTGGCGACGGCCTCCGACGTACGGGCCAGGGCCTCACTCAGGCTGGGGTGCAGCTCGAAGACGCCTGCCAGGCCCACGGCGCGAAGGATCCGCCGGAAGCCGGCGCTGTCGGTGACCAGCCGCAACCGGCCGTACCGTGCCTCGGCTCGGTTCCGTACCCGGCACAGGACACCCAGGCCGGTGCAGTCGATGAAGGCCGTGGAGCGCAGGTCCAGCACCAGATCGGGGTGCGGGTCGGCGGTCATGGCGTCCAGCCGGGCCGCGAGGTGCGGCGCGGTGAAGATGTCGATCTTGCCGCGCAGCTCCACGACGGTGGTTTCACCGACGGTGTGATCCGTGTGGTGCGGCGCGGACCTGGAGTCAATTCCGGACATGGTCCGAGACAACAGGGCATGGCGATGTGGCGGTAGGGCCGGCCGGCCCTACCGCCCGGTATCGACGAATCTGCCCCGCTCGATCGCGGCGTGACACGGGTCGTTCTCCGGCATGGCCGGGACCGATGGCCCCCTCACACCGGGCCTCACCCGGCTCAGGATGGCAAGACGCGTACCCGCTGTACCCGGCGAAAGACAGGCTGGCCGATGTACCCCAATGACGGATTCCGCGAACTCGGACGGCAGGAGTGCCTGCGGCTGATGGCCAGGGCGCCCGTCGGCCGCATCGTCTTCACACGCCGGGCCCTGCCCGCCGTGCTGCCGGTCAATTTCACCCTGGACGGCGATGGCGCGGTCCTGCTGCGCACCTCCGCGGCCTCGGAACTGGTCCGCGCGATCGACGGCGCGGTGGTCGCCTTCGAGGCCGATGACGTCGACGCGGCCAGGCACTCCGGCTGGAGCGTCGTTGTCACCGGCTCGGCCACGGTGGTGACCGACCCCGCCGAGCACGAACGCCTGGCCCGCACCGGTCCGGTCTCCTGGGTGCCCGCGCCGCAGGAGGTCTTCGTCCGCATCGAGCCCGAACTGGTCACCGGGCGTGAACTCATCGGCGGACGCACCCTGTACGGGGTGGACCTCACCGCCTGAACGTCCCGCTCGTCCTTCCAGGTTCACCCTCGTCCGGCCGGACTCCGGGGCCGTACGGCCCTGCGGGACGGGCCGTACGGCACGCCGAGGGGTTCCGTCGGCCTCTGCCCGCAGCGTCCGCGAACGATGAGCATCCTTCGTAGACCCGCCATGGAATCGACGATCAGTCGACCGGCGGCACTTCGCCACCGCCCTCGGCGCCGCCAGGGAGGTGAGCACCCCGCGCACGGAACAGAACGGAACAGAAGGGACAGGGCAATGACTGACCGTCATGTGGTCGTCGGCGTGGACGGTTCACTGGTCGCCGTACGGGCCCTGGACTGGGCCGCCGAGGAAGCGGTGCGCCGCGGCAGCGGGTTGCGCATCGTCTACGCCGTGGCCGACCGCGACGAGGCGGGGCCGGTTCTGGCGTCGGCCGCCGCACGGGTCCACGAGCGCCGTCCCGGTCTGCCGGTGGAGACCCGGGCCGTGGAGGACGGCACGGTGCGGGCGTTGGCGCGGGAGAGCGAGGACGCGGTCCTCACCGTCGTGGGCACCCGGGGGTTCGGCGGGGTCAGTGGCCTGCTGGCCGGCTCGGTGAGCCGGCGCCTGGCCGCGCATGTGCGCGGTCCGCTGCTGGTAGCCCGGGGGGACCATCCCCGTGACGAGGGGCGCGAGGTGCTGCTCGGCCTGGAGAGCGACGCCGATGAGGCTGCGGCCGCCTATGCCTTCCAGGAGGCGGCGCGGCGCGGAGCTCTGCTGCGTGTTCTGCACTCTGCTACGCACCGGCACACCACGCCCGAACTGCCCTCGCTGGTAGCCGCGACGAGCCCCGGCCAGGAGCGCCAGGCTCGGTACGGCCTGGCGGAAGAAGCCGTCCCGCGGTTCAGCATCGCCCGGCTGAGGGAGGCGTATCCCCAGATCGGGGTGGACAGCCGCACGGTCCGCACCGGCCCGGCCCGCGCCCTGCTGGCGGGCACGAGTGAGGCCGGCGTCGTGGTCATCGGAACGCGCCGGCGCGCGGGCCGGCTTGGTCCACCGGTCGGCCCGGTCGCGCACGTCCTGTTGCACCACTCCCACTGCCCCGTGGTGCTGGTGCCGACGACCGGACGACGGGCATCCGGGTCCCAGGATGGCCCGGTCGGCCCTGTCGGGTACCCGGCGGGTCGGGAAGGGTGAGGAGGTACGGACCCGCATGTACCTCCGACCGACCCCGATCCGGAAGGGACCCCATGATGTCCGTTGACACGCCGCAGGCGCCTGCCCCGCTCTCCGACGACGAGCTGAGGATGCTGGACGCCCACTGGCGCGCCGCGAACTATCTGTCCGTCGGCCAGATCTACCTCATGGCGAACCCCCTGCTGAGCGAGCCGCTGCGTCCGGAGCACGTCAAGCCGCGGCTGCTCGGTCACTGGGGCACCTCGCCCGGGCTGAACCTCGTGTACACCCACCTCAACCGCGTCATCAAAGCCCGCGGCCAGGACGCCCTGTGCATCTGGGGCCCCGGTCACGGCGGCCCCGCGGTGGTCGCGGGCTCCTGGCTGGAGGGCTCGTACACCGAGACCTACCCGGACATCACGCGGGACACCACCGGGATGGGGAGGCTGTTCAAGCAGTTCTCGTTCCCCGGCGGCATCCCCAGCCACGTCGCGCCCGAGACGCCCGGCTCCATCCATGAGGGCGGGGAACTCGGATACTCCCTCTCGCACGCCTACGGGGCAGCGCTGGACAACCCCGGCCTACTGGTCGCCTGTGTCGTCGGCGACGGCGAGGCGGAGACCGGCCCCCTGGCCGCCTCCTGGCACTCCGACAAGTTCCTCGACCCCGTCCACGACGGCGCCGTCCTGCCGATCCTCCACCTCAACGGCTACAAGATCGCCAACCCGACGGTGCTCGCCCGGCTCCCCGAATCCGAACTCGACGAGCTCCTGCGCGGCTACGGCCACGACCCCCTCCACGTCACCGGCGACGACCCGACCGCAGTCCACCGCGCGATGGCGAATGCCATGGACACCGCCCTGGACCGCATCGCCGCTTTCCAGCGCGCCGCCCGCGAGGACGGCGCGACCGAGCGCCCGCGCTGGCCGGTGATCGTGCTGCGCACCCCCAAGGGCTGGACCGGCCCGGCCGAGGTCGACGGTGTCCCGGTCGAGGGGACCTGGCGCGCCCACCAGGTTCCCCTGGCCGCTGTCCGCGACAACCCGGAACATCTGCGGCAGCTGGAGGATTGGCTGCGCTCGTACCGCCCCGAGGAGTTGTTCGACGAGTACGGCCGACCCGTCCCCGACGTCCTGGCCTGCGTCCCGGACGGCGCCCGCAGGCTCGGCGCCACCCCGCACGCCAACGGCGGACTACTGCTGCGTGAACTGCCCCTGCCCCCGCTGGAGCGGTACGCGGTCTCCGTCGACAAACCCGGCGCGACCCTGCACGAACCCACCCGCGTCCTCGGGGACCTGCTGGAAGACGTCATGCGCGCCACCACCGACCGGCGCGACTTCCGCCTTGTCGGCCCCGACGAGACCGCCTCCAACCGCCTCCAGGCCGTCTACGCGGCCAGCGGCAAGGCATGGCAGGCCGGCACCCTCGACGTGGACGAACACCTCGACCGGCACGGCCGGGTGATGGAGATCCTCTCCGAACACACCTGCCAGGGCTGGCTGGAGGGCTATCTCCTCACCGGGCGGCACGGCCTGTTCTCCTGCTACGAGGCGTTCGTGCACATCGTCGACTCCATGGTCAACCAGCACATCAAGTGGCTGCGCGTCACCCGCCGCCTGCCCTGGCGCGCTCCCATCGCCTCCCTCAACTACCTGCTGACCTCGCACGTGTGGCGGCAGGACCACAACGGCTTCTCGCACCAGGATCCCGGTTTCGTCGATCACATCATGAACAAGAGCCCCGAGGCGGTACGGGTCTATCTCCCACCGGATGCCAACACGCTGCTGTCCGTGGCAGATCACGCGCTGCGCAGCCGCGACTACGTCAACGTCATCGTCGCCGGCAAACAGCCCTGCTTCGACTGGCTGACGATGGAGCAGGCCAAGGTCCACTGCGCGCGCGGCGCCGGGATCTGGGAATGGGCCGGTACCGAGGACGGCAGCCGCGAGCCGGACGTGGTGCTCGCCGCGGCGGGCGACGTGCCCACACACGAGGTACTGGCCGCCGCCCAGCTGCTCCGCCGCCACCTGCCCGAGCTCGCCGTCCGCGTTGTCAACGTGGTCGACATCGCCCGGCTGATGCCGAGCGAAGAACACCCGCACGGCATGACCGACTTCGAGTACGACGGGCTCTTCACACCCGACAAGCCGGTGATCTTCGCCTACCACGGCTACCCGTGGCTGATCCACCGTCTCGCCTACCGCCGCACCGGCCACAAGAACCTGCACGTGCGCGGCTACAAGGAGATCGGGACCACGACCACGCCGTTCGACATGGTGGTCCGCAACGACCTCGACCGCTACCGCCTGGTCATGGACGTCATCGACCGCGTCCCCGGCCTGGCGGTGCGCGCCGCAGCCGTACGCCAGCGGATGGAGGACGCCCGGCTGCGCCACCACGACTGGATCCGTGTCCACGGCACCGACCTGCCCGAGGTCGCCGACTGGGCCTGGGACGGCTGAGCGCCTGTTCGTTCCTGGCATCGAGAGATCTCAGCCGTGACGTGGCAGCGACTCGCCGTCCTGCGGCGGCCGTTCGTGGTCCCGGGAGCGTCGCCGAGCCCGTATGGTCCACGAGGTTGCCTTCGACCACCCGGTACCGCCCAAGCGCCGTCGGCAGATCACTTCAGCGACCGCAGGAACGGGCACAGATCGATGCCAACGGGGCCCGAGGAGGGGGCCGTTCGGCCCGCCTGCCGGGCCCTGCAGCCCCTCTGCCGGGCGCTGACGACGCGGGACATTGAAGGCGCAACGAGAGTCGTCCACCTTCCGCGCTTCGCACCCCTCGAAAGGGATGAGCATCATGGCAGTGCACGACCATCCCCACCGGCATCCGGGATTCCGCTTCCCGTCCCTGCGCAGGGCGGGGACGGCTCCCACCTCCACCGACGAGACGACCGCCGCCGCGACGGCAACCCGTGCGTACGTGTTCGCCGGGCTGCGCCTGCTGACCGGGTTCGTCTTCCTGTGGGCGTTCCTCGACAAGACCTTCGGTTTCGGCTACGCCACCGGCTCCGGCAAGGGCTGGATCGACGGCGGCTCGCCCACCAAAGGCTTCCTCGGCTCGGTCGCCGTCGGCCCGATGGAGTCCACCTTCCACGACTGGGCCGGGGCCGCCTGGGCCAACTGGCTGTTCATGCTCGGCCTCCTCGGCGTCGGCCTTGCCCTGATCGCCGGCATCGGCCTGCGGCTCGCCGCGTTGGCCGGCACCGCCATGATGGCGCTGATGTGGATCGCGGAGTGGCCGCCGGCCAAGCATCTGTCCGACGGCTCGGTGAGTATGTCGACCAACCCGTTCGCCGACTACCACCTCGTCTACGCCGTCGTCCTGATCGCCCTCGCGGCCGCGGGCGCCGGCGCAACCTGGGGTCTGGGCAGGGCCTGGGCGCGACTGCCCTTCGTCAGCCGCAACCGCTGGCTGCTCTGAGGACCGCATGCTCGTCATACCGGGGCACCCCCGCCCGTCGGCGGGGGTGCCCCGGTCGCTCCCCCGCCGGCTCGGTGGGGCGAGACGTGGCCTGACCGGGCCCAACGGCCCGGCAAGCGAGGGACGGATGGCGCACCGGGGGTACGCCGACAGGCCCTCCCCGCAGGCATCGCGAGTGACGAGGATCGACAGTGCAGACGTTCACGCGCAGAGCGAGGGAGAGACCGGCGATGACGGTAACGGTGACAGCTGGACCCCGGGCGACAACCGAGGCATGGCAGGGCTTCGCCGGTACGCACTGGCGGGCCCAGGTCGACGTGCGCGACTTCATCCAGGCCAACTACACGCCCTACCAGGGCGATGCGGGTTTCCTGGCCGGCCCGACCGAGCGCACCCTCGTGGTCTGGCACAAGATCAGCGCGCTGTTCCCGGAGGAGCGGCGCATGGGCATCCTGGACGTCGACCCGGGCAATCCGTCCACGATCACCTCGCACCGGCCGGGTTTCATCGACCGGGACCGCGAGCTGATCGTCGGCCTGCAGACCGACGCCCCGCTGCGGCGGGCCATCATGCCCAACGGCGGCCTGCGGATGGTGGAGAACGGGCTGAAGGCGTATGGCTACCAGGCTGACCCCTTCGTCACCCGCGTCTTCAGTACCTACCGCAAGACTCACAACGACGGCGTCTTCGACGCCTATACCCCCGAGATGCGCGCCGCCCGCAAGGTCGGCATCATCACCGGGCTGCCGGACGCGTACGGCCGCGGCCGGATCATCGGCGACTACCGTCGCGTCGCGCTGTACGGCACCGACCGGCTGATCGAGGCCAAGCGGGCCGAGCGGGCCCGGCTGGACGCGCGGCCGTCCAGCCCGGACGTCATCCGCGACCGCGAGGAACTGGCCGAGCAGGTCCGGGCGTTGGGCGAGCTGGCCGAGATGGCGGCCTCGTACGGCTGCGACGTCACCCGCCCTGCAGCCACCGCACACGAGGCCGTCCAATGGCTCTACCTCGGCTTCCTGGCCGCGGTGAAGGAGCAGAACGGCGCCGCGATGTCGCTGGGCCGCACCTCCACCTTCCTGGACGTCTACCTCCAGCGCGACCTGGACGAAGGGACCATCGACGAGACCCGCGCCCAGGAGCTGATCGACGACTTCGTGATCAAGCTGCGGATCGTACGGTTCCTGCGCACCCCCGAGTACGACGCCCTCTTCTCCGGCGACCCCACCTGGGTAACCGAGTCCATCGGCGGCATCGGCACCGACGGGCGCCCGCTGGTCACCCGCACCTCCTTCCGCTTCCTGCAGACGCTCTACAACCTCGGCCCCGCCCCCGAGCCCAACCTGACCGTCCTGTGGTCGCCGCGGCTGCCCGCAGGCTTCAAGGAGTTCTGTGCCCAGGTCTCCATCGACACCAGCGCCATCCAGTACGAGTCCGACGACTTGATGCGTCCGCGCACCGGGGACGACACGGCGATCGCCTGCTGCGTGTCCGCGATGGCGGTGGGCAAGCAGATGCAGTTCTTCGGCGCGCGGGTGAACTTGGCCAAGGCGCTGCTGTACGCGGTCAACGGCGGCCGGGACGAGATGACCGGAGAGCAGGTCGCCCCCGAGGCGCCCGCGCTGACCCGCGAATACCTGGACTACGAGCAGCTGCGGGCGGCGTACGACCACATGCTCGACTGGCTCGCGGCCACGTACGTCGACGCGCTCAACGTCATCCACTACATGCACGACAAGTACGCCTACGAGCGCATCGAGATGGCCCTGCACGACCACCCGGTGCACCGCTTCATGGCGTGCGGCATCGCCGGCCTGTCGGTCGCCGTGGACAGCCTGTCCGCCGTCAAGTACGCGCGCGTGAAGGTCTTCCGGGACGCCACCGGACTCGCGGTCGACTTCCGGACCGAGGGGGAGTTCCCGGCGTACGGCAACAACGACGACCGCGCCGACAGCATCGCCGTCGACCTGGTGGAGTCGTTCATGGCCAAGGTGCGCAAGCACCCCACCTACCGGGACGCCGAGCACACCCAGTCGGTGCTGACCATCACCTCCAACGTCGTCTACGGAAAGCACACCGGCAACACCCCCGACGGACGGCGCGCGGGCGCCCCGTTCGCGCCCGGTGCCAACCCGATGAACGGCCGGGACCGGCACGGCGTGGCCGCCTCGGCCCTCTCCGTGGCCAAGCTCCCGTACGAGCAGGCCCGGGACGGCATCTCACTGACCACGACCATCACGCCCGAGGGACTGGGGCACGACCCAGCCGAGCGCGCGGGGCATCTGGTCGGCATCCTGGACGCCTACATGGCCTCCGGCGGGTTCCACATGAACGTCAATGTCCTGGACCGGGCGATGCTCGAGGACGCGATGGAACACCCGGAGAAGTATCCGGAGTTGACGGTCCGGGTCTCGGGCTATGCCGTCAACTTCGTCCGCCTGACCCGCGAGCAGCAGCTCGACGTGATCAGCCGCACCTTCCACGGAGCGCTGTGAACACCACGGTCGAGCCGGTGACGGGCCGGGTCCACTCCTGGGACCTGTCCACAGGAGTGGACGGTCCCGGGACCCGGTTCGTGCTGTTCCTCAGCGGCTGTCCACTGCGCTGCCTGTACTGCGCCAACCCGGACACCTGGCACATGCGCGACGGTAAGCAAAGCACCGTCGACGAGGTGATGGCCGAGATCGAGAAGTACCGGCCCTTCATCACCACCGCCGGCGGGGGAGTGACCCTCACCGGCGGCGAGGCCCTGCTGCAGCCCGCGTTCACGGCCGGGATCTTCCGCCGCTGCAAGGAACTCGGCCTGCACACCGCCCTGGACACCTCCGGCTTCCTCGGCACCCGCGCGACCGACGAACTCCTCGCCGACACCGACCTGGTACTGCTGGACATCAAGTCCTTCGACGTCCGGACCTACCGGAAGCTGACCGGCGGCGACCTCGCCCCCACCCTCAACTTCGCCACCCGCCTGGACCGGCTCGGCGTCCCGGTGTGGATCCGCTACGTCCTCGTGCCCGGCTGGACCGACGACCCGGCGGCCATCGACGGGCTCGGCGGGTTCCTCGCCGGACTGGGCAACGTCGACCGGGTGGACGTCCTGCCCTTCCACAAGCTCGGCGCCCACAAGTACGAGGCGCTGGGGATCTCCTTCCCCCTGCGCGACACACCCGCGCCGGATCCGGAGCTGACGGAGCGGGTGCGCGAGCAGTTCCGGGAGCACGGTCTGCGGGCACTGTGACCTGCAGGGAGCTACCCGGCGCGGGGGCCGGCGTGCTGAGGGCCTGCACACACCAGGCGTGGATCGCTCCGCGTGCCCTCGCCGTACCGCCGGCGCCGCCATCGACTGGACGGCGGGCCGGGCCGTGGCATCCGGGCGTCGAGGTGCGTGAGCAGGCCGTCGTCGGCGGCGCGGGCCGCCACCTCGTGCACGCTTCGCGGGACGCGGCCCGGGTCGTCGTCGGCCGGAAGAACCGCCGCTCGTCGGCCGGCGGCCACATCGGCCCGGTGGCGCACGCCGCATTCCAGCACGCCTCCGCGCCGGTGGCGGTGGTCCCGCACGACTGAGTCGAACAGGGCGCGTGGATAGCGCTCGGTGAACAGGACGACGAAGAACGCGATCCCGCTCACCACAGGTGAAGGCGATCCACGGGAAGAACAGCACGACGTAGTGCGGGATGAGAAGGATCCGGGGGTCATGGCTATCAACCCCGAGGGACTGGAACGACGGCAGTCCTCGTAGCCTCGGCCGCGGACCACATCGCCGTGTACCCGGTCGGAGTGCAGCCGACGGCCCGCAAACCCGACGCCGGGCCTTCATCCGAGGCCCCGCGTGTCACCGGCTGTCGCTTGCCTCGGTCTCCGGGAGCGCGGCCCGTCCGGCCTCCAGGCGCGCGACCGGGACACGGAACGGCGAGCAGGAGACGTAGTCGAGCCCCGCAGCGTGGAAGAAGTGCACCGAGTCCGGGTCCCCTCCGTGCTCGCCGCAGACGCCGATCTTCAGCCCGGGCCGGGCCGCGCGGCCCTCGGCGACAGCGATCTCGACCAGTCGGCCCACGCCCTCGCGGTCGATCGTTTCGAACGGGGACACCTTGAAGATGCCCTTGTCGAGATAGGCGGAGAAGAACGCCGCCTCGACGTCGTCGCGGGAGAAGCCCCAGGTGGTCTGCGTCAGGTCGTTCGTACCGAAGGAGAAGAACTGCGCCTCCTCGGCGATCCGGCCCGCGGTGAGCGCGGCCCGGGGCAGCTCGATCATCGTGCCGACCGGGCACTCGATACAGACGCCGGTGGCCTCGGAGACCTCGGCCATCACCTGCTCCACTTCCTCGCGTACGAGCCGCAGCTCCTCGACCGTGTCGATCAGCGGCACCATGATCTCCGCCCGCGGGTCCCCGCCCGCCCGCTTGCGTTCGACGACCGCTTCGGCGATGGCCCGTACCTGCATGGCGACCAGGCCCGGTGCCACCAGGCCCAGGCGTACGCCGCGCAGGCCGAGCATCGGGTTCTCCTCGTGCATGCGGTTCACGGCGTCCAGCAGTTCGGCGTCGTGCGCGCTGGGTGGGGTGCCGTGGGCCTCGGCGGCGGCGAGGCGGACGGCGAGTTCCGTGCGGTCGGGCAGGAACTCGTGCAGGGGCGGGTCGAGGAGGCGGATGGTGACCGGCAGGCCGTCCATCGCCTCCAGGATGCCGACGAAGTCGTGCCGCTGGAGCGGCAGCAGCGCGTCGAGCGCCCGCTCGCGTTCGGCGTCCGTGCGGGCCAGGATCATCGCCTCGACCAGTCGGCGGCGGTTGCCGAGGAACATGTGCTCGGTGCGGCACAGGCCGATGCCCTCGGCGCCGAACCGGCGTGCGCGGGCGGCGTCCTCGGGGGTGTCGGCGTTGGCCCGTACCCCCAACCGCCGTACGCCGTCGGCCTGTTGCATGGCGCGGGCCACGGCGTTGACCAGCCCGTCCGAGCGTTCACCGGTCTCGAAGTACTGCAGCACCGCCGAGTCGGCCAACGGGACCGCGCCCGGATAGACGGTGCCTTCGGAGCCGTCGACGGAGAGGACCGTGCCCTCCTCCACGGTGGTGCCGCCCACGCTGAAGCGGCGCCCCTGCACATCCACGGTGATCTCTTCCGCACCGCACACGCACACCTTGCCCATTCCGCGGGCGACCACTGCCGCGTGGCTGGTCTTGCCGCCGCGGCTGGTCAGCACCGCCTGGGCGGCGATCATGCCAGGCAGGTCGTCGGGGGTGGTCTCCTGGCGTACGAGGACGACCTTCTCTCCGGCGGCCGCACGCCGGACCGCCTCGGCGGAGTCGAACACCGCCGCCCCGACGGCGGCACCCGGCGAGGCGGGGATGCCATGCGCGAGCGCCGCCCCGACGGCCGTGGTGTCGAAGCGGGGGAACATCAGCCGGGCGAGTCCGTCGCCGCTGACGCGCGCCAGCCCCTCGTCGGAGGTGATCAACCCCTCGTCGACCAGCTCGGCGGCGAGGGCGAACGCGGCTTCGGCGGTGCGCTTGCCGACCCGGGTCTGCAGCATCCACAGCCGGCCGCGCTCGATGGTGAACTCGATGTCGCACAGGTCCCGGTAGTGATTCTCCAACGTCTCCATGTGGTCGCGTAGTTGGGTGAACGCTTCCGGGTTCAGGCGGCCCAGTTCGTCCAGTGGGACGGTGTTGCGGATGCCGGCGACGACGTCCTCGCCCTGGGCGTCGGGCAGGTAGTCGCCGTACAGGCCGGGGCGGCCGGTGGCCGGGTCGCGGGTGAAGGCGACGCCGCTGCCGCCGCCCTCGGATGTCGCCGTGGGGCCGAGGTTGCCGAAGACCATGCTCTGCACGTTGACGGCGGTGCCCAGGTCGTCGGGGATGTGCTCGCGGCGGCGGTAGAGGCGGGCGCGTTCGCCGTTCCAGGACTCGAAGACGGCGAGGACCGCCCGGCGTAGCTGCTCGGCCGGGCTCTGCGGGAAGTACTCGCCCGTCTCCTGGCGGATCAGTTCCTTGTACGCCTCGACGAGAGCGGCCAGATCGGCCGCGTCCAGTCCCAGGTCGTCCACCGCGCCGCGGGCGACCTTGAGCCGGGCCAGGACGTTCTCGAACAGAGCACTGTCGACACCCATCACGGTGCTGCCGAACATCTGCACCAGACGTCGGTAGGAGTCCCAGGCGAAGCGCTCGTTCCCGGAGGACTTCGCCAGGCCCGGCACGGACTCGTCGGTGAGGCCGATGTCGAGGATCGTCTCCATCATGCCGGGCATGGAGAAGCGGGCACCGGAGCGGACGGACAGCAGCAGCGGGTCGTCCGGCTGCCCCAGCCGCCGTCCCGCGGCCTGCTCCAGGACGGTCAGACGGTCGGAGATCTCGCCGGCCAGACCGTCCGGCTCGGCGCCCGTGGCGAGGAAGGCGCGGCAGGCTTCGGTGGAGACGGTGAAGCCCGGCGGCACCGGCAGGCCCATGCGGGTCATCTCGGCCAGGTTGGCGCCCTTGCCGCCGAGCAGGTCGGCCATGTCGCGGCCGCCCTCCGTGAACGCGTACACGTAACGGACCATGGCGGTGCTCTTCCTTCCTGCTGTCGAAGTCCGGGGATTGCCGGGCCCGGGCCGTCCGCCGTGCCCGATCGGCGCACGAGGCGCGGCGGACGGGTGCGGGCGGGGTCACATCTCGAAGACGATGCGTGCCTTGATCTGCCCGTCGAGGACTTCGGCGATGGACTCGTTGACGGTCTCCAGCGGCCGGGTCTCGTAGATGACCTTGGTGCGTCCGGCGGCGTGCAGCTGGAACACCTCGTCCAGGTCCTGGCGGGTGCCGACGATCGAGCCGATGACGGAGGTGCCGTTCAGGACGGTGTCGAAGATCGGTACCTGGATGGTGCCGTCGGCGGGCAGGGCGACCATGACCAGCTTGCCGCCGCGCCGCAGACCGCCGTACACGGAGGCGAACGCCTGCTCGTTGACCGCCAGCGCGATCGCCGCGTGGGCGCCGCCGTGCCGCCTGAGCACCTCGGCCGGGTCCTCCTTGCGCGCGTCGATGAGAATGTCCGCGCCGAGCTCGCGGGCGAGTTCGAGCTTGTCGTCGGTGATGTCGATCGCGGCGACCGTGGCTCCGGCGATCTTCGCGTACTGCACGGCGAGATGGCCGAGACCACCGACGCCGGAGATGGCTACCAGCTGGGTCGGCCGAACCCCGGCGACCTTCAGCGCCTTGTACGTGGTGACGCCGGCGCAGGTCAGGGGGGCCGCGTCGCGGGGGTCGATGCCGTCGGGGACCACAGCGGCGAAGTCGGCGGGGGCGAGCATCTTCTCGGCGTACCCGCCGTCCACGCTGTAGCCGGTGTTCTGCTGCTGCTCGCACAGCGTCTCCCAGCCGGACAGGCAGTGCTCGCACCGCCCGCATGCCCAGCCAAGCCAGGGCACGGCCACCCGCTGCCCGACCTCCAGGTGGCTCACCCCGGCGCCGAGCGCCTCGACGATGCCGACGCCCTCGTGACCGGGGACGAACGGCGGGGTCGGCCTGACCGGCCAGTCGCCGTGCGCGGCGTGGATGTCGGTGTGGCACAGCCCGGACGCCTCCAGGCGGATGCGCACCTGGCCGGGACCGGGCTCCGGATCCGGCCGCTCCTCGATCACCAGCGGCTCGCCGAAGGACCGGACGACTGCTGCCTTCATGGAATGCTCCTCAATCTCGGTGCGGCGCGGTGCGGTTCCAGCGTCGGCCGCGTGCCGGTACTGGGGCAGGTGCTGGACGTCCTTGCGGATGGGGCCGGTAGGCCCCGAGCCACACGGAAACCGACCCATCGGTCCGGGGATCGCTGCTGCGGGATCCGCCGGCGGGGCGGCGTGGTGCAGCTCGGATGGGAGACCTCGCCGACGCGCCCCTCCCGTGGCCGCTGCCGCCCGGGCTGCCGGGCTGATCCCGCCGGGCGGCCACGGCCATCCGGTGCCGTGATACGCGGGACGGTGCAAGCGGCAGGCCACCGTGAGCCCGGCTCCTGCGGTGGTCGGTACGACGCCGGAGACGTGACCGCGGCCGACCGCGTGGGCGCCGACCGGAGCCTTGTTCGGCAGCGCCCGGCTCCGGGTAGGCGATCCGCTCGGGTCCCTCGTGGGAAGCCGGGGTGCCGGGGCAGTAGGGCCGACCGGCCCTGGCCCTTCGGCCCGGAATCACGCAAGATCTCGGGTAGACAAGGAACGGTTACGCCCGGTGGGCGAAGTCCGGTACAGGCATCAGACGGCGCAGGACAAGGAGCATCCGATGGCGGACAGCGAACGACCCGGACCCGGCAACCCGATCCGGGTCTTCCTGCTGGACGACCACGAGGTGGTACGACGCGGGGTGCATGACCTGCTGAACGACGAGCCGGACATCACCGTGGTCGGGGAGGCCGGCACGGTCGAGCAGGCCCTCGTCCGGGTTCCCGCGCTGCGCCCGCAGGTGGCGGTGCTCGATGTCCGCCTGCCCGACGGCGACGGAGTGAGCGTGTGCCGCGAGCTCCGCTCGCACATGCCGGAGCTGGCTTGCCTGATGCTGACCTCGTTCGACGACGAGGAGGCCCTGCTCGACTCGATCATGGCCGGCGCCTCCGGCTACGTACTGAAGCAGATCCAGGGCTCCGACCTGGTCTCGGCCGTACGCACGGTGGCCGCGGGCCAGTCCCTGCTCGACCCGAGTGCCACCACCCGGCTGATGGCCCGGCTGCGCCAGGACCGGCAACCCGAGGAGAAGCCGGACGCCCTGCCCGGGCTCACCGACCGGGAGCGGGAGATCCTGGCCCTGATCGGCGAGGGCCTGACCAACCGCCAGATCGGCCAGCGGCTGTACCTGGCCGAGAAGACGGTCAAGAACCACATCTCCCGGCTGCTGGCCAAGCTCGGTGTGGAGCGGCGCATCCAGGCCGCCGTCATCGCCACCCAGGCCCAGGACCGGCTCAAGCAGGAAGGCCGCTGAGTCCGAGCGCACGCCGGGCTCTTGGGCCGAACGTCCCCCGCTCACCCCGTACGGCCCAAGCCCGATTCCCTCCCCGGCGAGCAGGCCGGCGGCGCAGCCCGGAGACCACCGGGCACCGACCGGGAGGACGACGGACATGAGCGTGCGCGTAGGCATCGACGGCTTCGGCCGTATCGGACGCAACTACCTGCGCTGCGTGTGGAGCGCGCGGAGACCACGGCCGGTACGGCCGTCGAGGTCGTGGCGATCAACGACATCACCTCACCTGCCGCGCTGGCCCATCTGCTCGAGTACGACTCCACGTACGGCCGGCTGCACCGCACCGTCGAGCACGACGACACCTCGATCACCGTCGACGGCCACCGCATCGCCGTGACCGCCCAGCGTGATCCGGCCGCCCTGGCCTGGGCCGACCTCGGCGTCGACGTCGTCATCGAGTCCACCGGCCGCTTCCGCCCCGCGAGGACGCCGGGCTGCACCTGAAGGGCGGGGCGCGCAAGGTGCTGCTGCCCGTGCCGGGCAAGGGCGACGCCACCACGGTGATGGGCGCCAACGAAGGCACGTACGACCCGGAGAACGACACGTCGTCTCCAACGCGTCGTGCACAGGTGCTCGACGAGCACTTCGGCCTGGTCAAGGGGTTGATGACGACCATCCACGGCTACACCGAGGACCAGGTCGTACTCGACGGACCGCACAAGGACGGCATCGCCGTCCGCGTGCCCGTCGAAGACGGTTCGCTGACCGACCTGAGTGTCCTCCTGGAGCGGCCCGTGACCGCGGACGAGGTCAACGCCGCCTTCCGGGAGGCCGCCGACGGGCCTCTCATCGGCCCACCGCGACACCGGATGGATACGTGTTCGGGCCTGCTGTCGGAAGGGCCTTACGCGTGCCGGTGGCCCCGGTTGGCGTTGAATTCGGCCCAGGCTCGGTCCCACTGTGTCCTGCGACGCACCTCCAGCCGTACCCGGATGGCCCACCGGACACCCGCCACCAGCACGCACACGCCGGCCCCGGCGGCGGCGCCGAGGGCGGCCCCCTGGGAGCGGGCCTCGGCGGGGGCGGGCGGGGCGGGCTGGAGGCGGCCCGCGTCGTCGAGCCACACCGTGGTGGACGAGCCCGCCTTCCCGCCCGCTGCCACCGGGGCCTCACCTGTCCTGGGCGAGCCGTCGGGCATCGTCCACCGCACGGTCGCCCGCACATGATCGTCTGCCGTCCCGGAGAACCGCGCCGGCGTCGCGGCGGCATCCTCGACGAGGTGAGCGGCGCTGCGGTGCAGGCCCTGTGCCTGATCGAGAGCGGAGCGCTCGCCGACACCGGCCATCACCACGCCCACCGCAGGCGCCAGGAGCAGCAGCATCGCCGCTGCGGCCACGGCGATCCAGGCTTCGGCGACGTCGGAGCGCCGCTTGAGCGGGTTGCGCCGCCAGCGCCAGAGCGACACCCTGCCAAACCTTTTCAGCATGCGTGCATCCCTCCGGGCACGACGGACCTGAACATCACACCTACGGTGACGGTTCGGCGAGCGATCGCGGCAGAGACCAACGGGGTCGTCCTGTGAGGGCCGACCGGCCCTGTCGCACAACCGGCCGGGCCCAAACTGCCGAAGCGCCGCCGGGCACAATGCCGTTCATGACTGACGTAAAGGCTGATGGTGCGGACGGTCCGCAACTGGGTGAAGCTGTCGCGCTGTTGGCGGACTTCCTGGGCGCCGAGCCGTTGACCGCCACCATCGCCTCACTGGAGCGGGACCTGGCGAGCAGGCCCGCGAGGGAGGTCGGTGACCTGGCCGCAGCCCGGGGCCTCAACCCCGAACTGATGGTGGCAGCCCTGACCGTTCGCGAGAGCCTCGGCCGGCTGAACGACCTCATCCACGCGGCCGGGATCGTGCTGGCGCTGCCGCATCTCCTGGAGGACGGTGAGGAGATAGCCGTGCGCCCTTCGCTGGCCGCCGGCAACGACCCGCACCGGCCCTTCGACCTGGAGACGGACCGGCGCGTGGCGGAGTTCAAACTGGCGCGATGGCGCGGCGCGGACGCCACCCGCAAACGGCAGACGTTCAAGGACCTGGTCATGCTGGCAGCCGACCGCACGGGCCGCCGCGCCGAGCTGTTCGTCGTCGGGCCCGAGCCCGGCCGTTTCCTGCGCACCTCCAGGGCGACGGCGGCCTGGGCACTGGATCGCACCCCGCACGCGCGCCGGGTGTTCGAGGAGATCTTCGGCTCCCTGGAGGTCTCCGTCGCGCAGTTCACCGCCCACCATGCCGACCATGTCCGGGTCACCGACCTGTGCGACGTGCTGCCGTCCACGGTGGCAGCGGCGCTGGTGCGTTGACCGGACTGGGCACGTGGCCGGGTGCGTCATGCGGTGGCAGGTACCCCGGATCCGGACGGCTCCGGGGCAGGCAGCATGGTCAGCAGCATGACGCTGGGCTCGGTGGCGCGCACGGTGTGCGGCAGCCGTGCGGGCAGGTGGATCCAGCTGCCCGGCGTCGCCTCGGTCTCCTCGTCGCCCAGGACGAGATCGAGGCGGCCGGAGACGACCTGGATGACGACGGGCAGGGCGGAGGTGTGCTCGGTCAGTTCCTGGCCGGCGGCGAAGGCGAAGCCGACCACGCGCAGGCGGTCGTCGCGGTACAGGACGCGGCTGAGGGTGCCGTCCTCGGGCACGGTCAGTACTGCGGTCAGGTCGGTGATCATGGTGGCGGTCATGGTGGCGGACATGGGGTGCCTCCTCAGGCTTGGGTCGGGGTGGGGACGGCGACCAGGCTGATCGCGCCGAGGTGAGCGCTGTGGCGTCGGAAGACGCGGCGCATGTGCAGGACACGGCGCAGGGCGGCCGGGTTGCGCAGGGCACGGCCGACCATGCGCAGGGCGGGGATCAGCCCTTCGTCGGTGATCAGCCGGCGCGGCTCGAGCAGCGCCATCGGTGCGGTCTTGTGGGCGGTGACGGTGAAGCTCTCGATGGCGAGGAGCTCGCTCCAGTCGCTGGGGGACAGGGGGCGGGCGCCCACGTGGATGGCGTCCTGCAGGTCCGCGGCGATCCGGTCGGCGAGCGCGGGGTCGAGACCGTCGGGCAGCAGGCACAGTTCGTGGATGGCGTACCGGCCGGTGGAGTCGTCGAGCAGCCTGTGTGCTTCCCGTACGATGCGCCGCTTGGCGGGGTAGTGCTGCATGGTCAGCATCGCCTCGCCGTACACGACACTGGCGGCGCCGTCCGGCAACCCGGTGTCCGCGGCGTCCGACCGTACGGCGCGCATCACGGTCGGGCCGGGGGCGGTGAGGGCGCTCAGGGCGGCCACGGCGGAGGGGTCGCGGTCGACCGCGGTGTAGGCGGCAGGGCGGCGGGTGAGCGTCAGCCGGGCGGTGGCTCCCAGGCCGGCGGCCAGCTCCACCACCCGGTCCTGCGGATCCACGCCCAGGGTGTCCAGCATCCAGCCGGTCAGCTCCACACCTCCGGGGCGCAGCACCCGCTTGCCCAGGCGGGCCAACAGCCAGTGGCCGGGCATGCGGGCGGCGTCCAGTCCGTCACCGGGAAGCGGAGTGTTCTGCCGCCGGGCCTGTTGGCCGGTCGATGCCATGGTCGTGCCTCGCTCTCTGCCGCACGGGTATTACTTAGGTGAACCTAACTTGAGGTGGCGGTGCTGTACGGGGGCCGAACGTCCCGATGTGAGGGCCCAGTGGGCCAGGCGCGGCAGGCTGCTCCGACACGGCCGGAGGCCCCTCAACTCGTGCGACGAGGCGGAGAGGTCGGCCTGGCACTCCTGCGCGGCACCCCTACTGGTCGGCGGCGGGCCTCGGCGCGGGCCTGGGGTGCGGAGACGCGCTGCACGGTGTCGTAGACCTCGGTGTCGAGGACGTCCGGGACGAAGCCGGCGCCGAGGCCTGGATGCGGTGCGGGCCGGGGGCGCCGCCGGACAGGACGGCCGACTCGGCCGGTTCCACGGCCACCACTGTGACCTCTGGCTTCTTTTCCTTCAGCACTTGGCCGACGCCGGTGACGGTGCCGCCGGTACCGACGCCCGCCACGAGGATGTCGACCTGGCCTGCGGTTGTTCGGTGGCGCGGGCCACGGCGCCGGTCATGCCCTCGGCTGCCGGTGTGAGGATCGGCTCCGCGCCGTAGGCGCCGGCCTGGGCCGCATGGTCGCGCCGTGACCGGCGAGCACGTGGTCCGGAGCGCGGTGGCCGGCTACAGCAGGCTGCTCCAGTACGCCCAGAAGCGGGTGAGGACGAGCAGTGCGATCACCCCGTACCAGGCGGCGAGCAGCATCCAGTGCGTGTCCCGGACGACCGCGAGTACACCTCTGGGCACGGGGACGATTCCTCGCTCCAGACAGTGCATCGTCAGGTACCAGAACAGGGCGATGGTGACGACCCAGACGACGGCGCAGTAGGGGCAGAGCTTGTTGAGCTCGTAGAGCGACTGCCCGATGAGCCAGTGCGCGAACACCACCGCCGCCAGCGCCCCTGCGCCCAGCGCGAGCCACAGCCGACGGTGCAGGCGCGCCCCGGACAGCACGGCCACGCCCAAGGCGGCCACGGCGGCGAAGGCCCCCAGGCCGAGCAGCATGTTGGGGAAGCCGAACAGGCTGCCCTGCGAGCTGGACATGACGCTGCCGCAACTCACGACCGGACTGAGGTTGCACGGCGGTTGGTAGTCCGGGTCCTTCAGGAGCCGCCAGTCGTCCGCGGTGAGCTGGAAGGAGGCGAGCCAGCCGACGATCCCGGTGACGAGCATGACCAGGCCCGTTCGGCGGCTCGCGCCCACCGCGTTCGTGCGCTGGGCGGTCGTGGCGTCCTGCGCGAGCGCGGGTCCGTGGTTCATACCGCTCGCCGGGAACCGGAGGCCGACCGGGACTGTCCGACGGCTGTCGGGGCCGACGCCGGTGTGGCCCGCCTGCGGTAGACCAGGTAAGGCCGGGCCAGGTATCCGATGGGGGCGCTCCACACGTGGACGAGGCGGGTGAAGGGCCAGGCGGCGAAGAGAAGGCAGGCGGTCAGGGCGTGCAGCTGGAACAGCAGCGGGGCCCCGGTGATTGCCTCGGGCTGCGGCTGGAGGACGAACAGGCCGCGGAACCATACGGAGATGGTGGAGCGGTAGTCGTAGCCGGGGCCGAACACGTTGTGGGCGGCGGTGGCGGTGATGCCCAGCAGGACCGTGGCGGACAGCAGTGGGAAGAGCAGTTTGTCGCTGCGGTCGGTGCCCAGCCGGATCGATCGTGTCAGCAGCCGGCGGGCGCAGAGCATGCCGAGGCCGGCGACCATGGCCACGCCGGCCACGGAGCCGGCCCACACGGCCGTGGTGTGGTACGCGTGCTCGGTGATGCCGACGGCCTCGGTCCACGAGTCGGGGATGGCGAGGCCCACCACGTGCCCGGCGATCACCATGAAGGCGCCGAGGTGGAAGAGCGGGCTGCCCCAGCGCAGCCAGCGGTGTTCGAGGAGCTGGGTGGTGTGGGTGGTCCAGCCGAACTGGTCGTGCCGGTAGCGCCAGACGTGCCCGACGACGAACACCGCGAGACAGATGTAGGGGACGGCGACCCACAGCAGGAGGTCTGCGCCGCTCGTGGACGCGGTGGCCAGGGGGGTGGGTACGGCGTTCATCGGGGGCCTTCCGTGCGGCTGGTCGGAGCGGGTGGCACACAGGTCGGCGGGGCGGGGACGGGCGGCACGAAGGTGCCCGGCGGGGCGAACTCGCCGTCCCCGTAGGTCCCGTAGGGGTCGAGGCCGACCTCCTCGTTCGGCGGGCCCTCGGCGACGAGCTGGGCCACCGCCGCGCGGTCCGCCTCGGTGGGTGGCGGCAGCAGGGTGAGCAACGCGGCCACGACGTGCCGGTACGGGGAGTCGGCATCGGTCAGCGCCTGGTGGATCAGCTCCAGCCCGCGCCGGTGCTGGCGCAATGGTGCCTCGCCACCACCCGGCCCTACGAGGGCGGCGAACTCCAGCACGACCGGCAGGTGGTCGGGCAGTTCGCCCCCGTCGGTGTCCCAGCCCGCCGCCTTGTACCGCTGGTTCAGGGTGAGCAGGGCCAGGCCGCGGCGGCGGGTGTCGCCGTGCAGGTAGTAGGTGAGGTAGAGACTGCTCTTGCGGCGCAGGTCGAACATCTCGACGTAGTGCCGCTCCAGCGCCTCGGGATCCTCTGCGGCGAACCAGTCGGTGAACCGGGCCAGGTGTTCCGCCGCGGGCGTGGCCGGCAGGGCTGCCACTACCGTGGTCAACTCCGTGCGTGCTGCGGTCAGTTCGGAGTCGGGGTACTGCAGGAGCAGCGACACGAGCCGCAGTATCAGGGCTCGGCCCGCCGTCTCCGCAGGTGTGAGCCGGGCCGGGCGGCGTACGGCCGCGCGGACGCGGGTGCGGACGAGGGCGGGAATGGTGGCGGGCAGCGGGCTCACGGACGTCCTCCGGCGGGGGCTTCGGGTGTACGGCGGCGCAGGGTGGGGAGGCCGAGCATCACGCGGCGGCCGTCGGCGGGCTGCGGGTCGCCGGAGGACTCGACCGGGCAGCGGTTCTCCATCGCGGTCAGCGCGGCGGCGTCCTCCTTGTGCGCGGCCGGGACGACATACCGGTCGGCGTACTTGGCGACGGCGAGCAGCCGGTGCAGGTCCTCCGCCTCCCGTGTGGTCAGGCCGACGGCCTCGAGCACGGCCTCGTCGCCCTCCTCACCGAGGGTGCGCTCGCGCATGTACGAGCGCAGCGCGGTGAGTTTCATCAGGACACCGGCGACGACGTCGGTGTCCCCGGCGGTGAACAGTTCCGCCAGGTACTCCAGCGGGATGCGCAGACGGGTGACGGCGGCGAAGACGTGGTCGGGGTCGTCCTGGTTGCCGCCCGCCGCGTCGACGGCGTCGAGGACCGGGGAGAGCGGGGGCACATACCAGACCATCGGCATCGTCCGGTACTCCGGGTGCAGCGGCAGCGCCACCTTGTACCGCATGACCAGGTCGTACACGGGGGAGCGGCGGGCGGCGTCCAGCCAGTCGTCAGGGATGCCCGACTCGCGTGCTGCCGCGCGCACTTCCGGGTCGTGCGGGTCGAGGAAGACGCCGCGCTGGGCGTCGAGGAGGTCCTTCTCGTCCGGGGTGGCTGCGGCCTCGCCGACGCGGTCGGCGTCGTAGAGGAGCAGCCCCAGGTAGCGGAGCCGTCCGACGCAGGTCTCGGAGCAGACGGTGGGCTGGCCGGCCTCGATGCGCGGGAAGCAGAAGGTGCACTTCTCGGCCTTGCCGGTGGCGTGGTTGACGTACACCTTCTTGTACGGGCATGCCGTCACGCACATGCGCCAGCCCCGGCAGCGGTCCTGGTCGACCAGGACGATGCCGTCCTCGACCCGCTTGTACATCGCGCCGGACGGACAGGCCGACACACAGGCCGGGTTGAGGCAGTGCTCGCACAGCCGGGGCAGGTGGAAGAGGAAGGTCTGCTCGAACTCGAACTTCACCTTCTGCGCCCACTCACCGCTGAGGTTCGGGTCGCCGCCGGCGTTCTCGGGCGCACCGCCCAGGCCGTCCTCCCAGTTGGCGCCCCAGGTGATGGCGGTGGGCTTGCCGGTGAGGACGGAACGCGGGCGGGCGACGGGGATGTCCTTCTGGGCGGGGGCGCTGACCAGGTTGTCGTAGTCGTAGGTGACCGGCTCGTAGTAGTCCTCGATGGACGGCAGGTCGGGGTTGGAGAAGAGGGACAGGAGCCGCTTGATCCGGCCGCCTGAGCGCAGGACGAGACGTCCGCGCTTGTCGAGCATCCAGCCGCCCTTCCACTGCTCCTGGTCCTCGTAGCGGCGGGGGTAGCCGACACCGGGTTTGGTCTCGACGTTGTTGAACCAGGCGTACTCGACGCCGGTGCGGTTGGTCCACGTCTGCTTGCAGGTGACCGAGCAGGTGTGGCAGCCGATGCACTTGTCGAGGTTCATCACCATCGCGATCTGAGCCATCACGCGCATGTCAGTACTCCACATCCTGCGAGCGACGGCGGATGACCGTGACCTCGTCGCGCTGGTTGCCGGTCGGGCCGTAGTAGTTGAAGGCGTAGGTGAACTGCGCGTAGCCGCCCGCGAGATGGGTGGGCTTGAGCAGCAGACGGGTCAGCGAGTTGTGGATGCCGCCGCGCTTGCCGCTGACCTCGGTCTTCGGCACGTTCACGTTGCGGTCCTGGGCGTGGTACATGTACACCGTGCCCTCGGGCATGCGGTGGGTGACCACGGCCCGGGCGGCGACGACGCCGTTGCGGTTGTACGCCTCGATCCACTCGTTGTCCTTCACGCCGATCTTCTCGGCGTCGGCGGTGGACATCCAGATCGTGGGTCCGCCGCGCGACAGGTCGAGCATGTACTTGTTGTCCTGGTAGTTCGAGTGGATGGACCACTTCGAGTGCGGGGTCAGATAGCGGACGGTCACCTCCGCCCGGCCGTTGTCGCCCAGGTGCTCGTTGCCGTAGTGCTTGGGCGTGTTCAACGGCGGCCGGTAGACGGGGAGTTGCTCGCCGAGTTCGGCGATCCAGTCGTGCTGGACGAAGAAGTGCTGGCGGCCGGTGAGGGTGTGCCAGGGCTTCTTGTGCTCGGTGTTGATGACGAACGGCGAGTAGCGGCGCCCACCGGTCTCCGAGCCGGACCACTCGTAGGAGGTGATCACGGAGCGGGGCTGGGTGCGGGTGTCGGGGAAGGTGATGCGCTCGGCCTCGCGTTCGGCGGCGAGTTCCACCAGGCCCTCGCTGCCGGTCTGCCGCTCCATCTCGCGGAAGCCCTCCGTGGCCAGGCGGCCGTTGGTGGTGCCGGACAGGGCGAGGATCGCCTCGCACATGTCGGAGGCGGTGGCCAGGGAGGGCCGCCCGGCGGCGATCCCGTCCCGTACGGTGCCGTTGCGGTGTCGAAGGTCTTCGATCTCCTGGTCGGGGTGGACGGTGATGCCCTTGGTGGTGGTGCCGAGGGTGTCGAGCAGCGGGCCGACGGCGCGCATCTTCTGCGCGATCGCGGTGTAGTCCCGTTCGATCACGACCAGCTTCGGCATGGTCCGGCCGGGCACCGGCTCGCACTCACCGGCCTTCCAGTCCCGCACCGCCCCACCGGGCTGGGCGAGTTCGTCGGGGGTGTCGTGCAGCAGCGGGACCGCGAGGACGTCGGTACGGGTGCCCAGGTGCTCGGCGGCCAGCTCGCTGAACCTGTCGGCGAGGGTGAGGAAGGTGTCGTAGTCGGTGCGGGCCTGCCAGGGCGGGGCGATGGCCGGGGTGAAGGCGTGCACGAAGGGGTGCATGTCCGTGCTGGACAGGTCGTCCTTCTCGTACCAGGTCGCGGCCGGCAGGACGACGTCGGAGAGCAGGCTGGTGGAGGTCATTCGGAAGTCCATGGTGACCAGCAGGTCGAGCTTGCCCTCGGGCGCGTCCTCCCGCCACACCACGTCCTTCGGCCGGTGCTCGGGCGGGGTCTCCTCGGAGCGGACCGCCGCGTCCGTGCCCAGCAGGTGGCGCAGGAAGTACTCGTTGCCCTTGCCCGAGGAGCCCAGCAGGTTCGCCCGCCACACCGTCAGCACGCGGGGGAAGTTGGCCGGGTCGTCGGGGTCCTCGACGGCGAAGCGCAGCCGCCCGGACTTCAGCTCGTCGACGATGTGCTCGGCGACCGGGCGGTCCGCGGCCGCCGCCTCGTCCGTCAGGTCGAGCGGGTTGCGGTTGAAGCCGGGGTGGCCGGGTGTCCAGCCCAGCCGTACGGCCTGCGCCAGGCAGTCGGCGAACCCCTTGCCCTGGAACCGCCCCTCCCCGAGCGGGGAAGCCAGCTCCTGGGGCCCGAACGCCTCGTAGCGCCACTGGTCGGAGTTCAGGTACCAGTACGAGGTGCCCGCCATGTGCCGGGTGGGCCGCTGCCAGTCGAAGGCGAACGACAGGTGCTGCTGCCCGGTGACCGGGCGGACCTTCTCCTGCCCGACGTAGTGTGCCCAGCCGCCCCCGTTGACGCCCTGGCAGCCGGTCATGGTGGTCAGCGCGAGGAAGGCGCGGTAGATGGTGTCGGAGTGGAACCAGTGGTTGGTGCCGGCACCGAGGGCGATCATCGACCGGCCGTTCGTGCGTTCGGCGTTGCGGGCGAACTCGCGCGCGATACGAGCGGCTTGCTCGGCGGGGACGGAGGTGATGGTCTCCTGCCAGGCCGGGGTGCAGGGCTCGGACGGGTCTTCGTACGACGACGGCCAACTGCCCGGCAGACCGGGCCGCCGCACCCCGTACTGGGCCAGCATGAGGTCGAAGACGGTGGTGACGAGCCGGCCGCCGACCCGGCGCACCGGCACCCCGCGCACCAGGACTGAGCCGCCCTCGGTGGTGCCCTCGTCGAAGCGGGGCAGCGCGACCTCGGCCGTCTCCTCGGCCCGCTCCAGCAGGCTCAACTCGGGCACGACGTCGCCCAGGTCCAGGTTCCAGCGGCCTCGCCCGGCCTCCCCCCACCGGAAGCCGAGCGAGCCGTTGGGGACCACCGGTTCGCCCGTGGCCCCGTCCAGAAGAACCGTCTTGGACCCGGCGTTCTCCGTGTCGTGGCCGAGGTCGGCGGCGGTCAGGAACCCGTCGGGGACGAGACCGTGGTCGTTGTGCTCACGCAGGGTCACCAGGAACGGCGCATCGGTGAACTTGCGCATGTAGTCCTGGAAGTACGGCACTTCGCGGTCGACGAGGAACTCGCGCAGGATCACATGCCCCATGGCCATCGCCAGCGCCCCGTCCGTGCCCGGATGCGGGGCGAGCCACTCGTCGGCGTGTTTGACGTTGTCGGCGTAGTCGGGGCTGACCGCGACGACCTTCGTGCCGTTGTAGCGGGTCTCGGTGAGAAAGTGCGCGTCCGGAGTGCGGGTCACGGGGATGTTGGAGCCCCACATGATCAGGTAGCCGGCGTTCCACCAGTCCGCGGCCTCTGGCACATCCGTCTGGTCGCCGAAGACCTGCGGCGAGGCGATCGGCAGGTCCGCGTACCAGTCGTAGAACGACAGCAGGGTGCCGCCGATCAGCGAGTGGAACCGGGCCCCGGCCGCGAACGACGCCATGGACATCGCCGGGATGGGCGAGAAGCCCGCGACGCGGTCGGGGCCGTACGCCTTGACGGTGTGCACCTGGGCGGCGGCGATCAGCTCGCTGACCTCGTCCCAGTCGGCGCGCACCAGGCCGCCCTTGCCGCGGGCCCGCTTGTAGGCGCGGGCCTTCGCCGGGTCGCCGGTGATCTCGGCCCAGGCCGCCACCGGATCGCCGAGCCGCTTACGCGCCTCGCGCCACAGCTTCAGCAACGCGCCCCGCACATAGGGGTAGCGGACCCGGCTGGGCGAGTAGGTGTACCAGGAGAACGACGCCCCGCGGGGGCAGCCGCGCGGCTCGTACTCGGGGCAGTCGGCGCCGATCGAGGGGTAGTCGGTGGCCTGGTGCTCCCAGGTGATGATGCCGTCCTTGACGTACACCATCCACGAGCAGGAACCGGTGCAGTTGACGCCGTGCGTGGAGCGCACCACCTTGTCGTGGGCCCACCGGTCCCGGTAGAAGCTCTCCCACTTCGGGTCGCCTTCACCGAACACGGCGCGTCCGTCGGCCGACACCTCGCTGCGGGTGAGCAGTCTGCGGGCGGCCAGCGGCCAGCCCTCACCGGTACCTGACGCCTTGCGTCGTGCGTGCTGATCGTTCTCCATGGTGAGGAACGCTAGAAGCCGCAGGCCATGGTGCACTTGGGGCCGGCGGTCCCCGCCGGACGACCTTCCGGCCCCATCCGGCCGGTCGCAACAGGGACCAATGGTCCCTGTGCTGGGGTCCGGTCGGCGGGGGAGTCGGCTGTGCCTGGCATGCATGCTGGGCACTGATCGAACCGCAGATGCCCATCCGTACGACCGCATTCCGTGCCTGCCGGGCGGCCAATTCCCCCGTCCCCGGCCGCCGCAGGCACAGCGCGTACGGCGTGTGGCGCACGTTTCGGTCGTGCGTCCGGCCGCCCCGTGCGGCCGGACGCGGCATCCGCCCCCGCCCCGGCGCTTCGGATCCCATTGCCCACCGCATGGGCCGGCTGCGCCGGCCCGACCTGCTGGAGACACCGCCATGAGCGAGCTGACCCTTGCCTCGACCCCTGAGGACGCCACGGCCCTGCGATCAGCCGAGGCACACCACGCCCGACTGGCCGGCGAACTGGCCGGACGGGTGAAAATGCTGCTCACCGCCGTGGACCGCGACCCGAGCGCCGCCGAGAAGATCCACGCCGGTCTTGCGGCCTTCTGTGACCGCTCGCTCCTGCCCCATGCCGCGGCCGAGGAAGCCGAGCTCTACCCCGCCGCCCACCGCATGCCCGAGGCCCGTCTGCTCGTCGAGAGCCTGATCGGCGAACACCGCTGCCTCGCCACGCTCGTCGACGCCCTGCGCGCCGCACCCACTGCGGCGGATTCCGCGGCCGACGCCCGGGCCCTGCAGGTGCTCTTCGAGGAGCACCTGGCCAAGGAGAACGGCCTCGTGCTGCCGCTGCTCGCCATGACGCCCGACGTCCCTCTGGCGCAGCTGCTCGCGGACATGCACCACCGGCTCGCCAACGACTCGTCCACCCAGGGCGCAACCCAGGACCAGCACCACGAGGAAGGCCACGACATGGACGAACGGCAGACCGACGAGAGCGGCGGCTGCGGCGGAGTGTGCGGCTGCGGCGGCGGGGAGGAGGATAACGAACCCCGACTGGACGTCCGGGACGTGCCGCACGCCATACGTCACGCCACGGTGTTCGGCGCCCTCGACGCCGTCCCGGCGGGCACCGCGATGGTGCTGGTCGCCCCTCACGACCCGCTGCCGCTGCTCGCGCAGATCGAGCAGCGCAGCCCGGGGGTGTTCTCGGTGGAGTACCTGGAACGCGGCCCCGAAGCCTGGCGGCTGCGGCTCAGCCACCGCTGATCCGGCGCCACCGCCCACCCGAGGGCTCGGGATGTGCTCCACCCTGCGCGCCCGCACCCGCCACACCCGTAGACACACGTAAAAGAGAAGGACAGCGCGTCATGGACGGATCGCACCGCCGAGCCGGCACCCTGCTCGGGACGGTCGGCGCAGCCCTGGTAGTCACCGGACCGGTCATGCTGTGGCGCGGCCGCAGCGGCAGGAAGGAGATACGTACCGAGCTGGCCGCCCAGAAGATCACCTTCCCCGAGCGCGGGCTGCCCGCCGACCTCTCCGCCTACGCCGGCCGCCGGGTGGAAACCGGCCCCGAGGCGCACGCCTACGCCCAGTTCATCAAGGGCAACCTCGTCAAGGCCACCGGCGGCCGCGCCTACGCGGAGATCACCGCGGAGCTGCACGCCGCCGGAGGCGACGACGAGAAGCTCACCGAGCTGCGCCAGACCGCGTTCATGGGCCAGTCCCTGCGCGCCTCGCTGATGTCCGCCCACCAGGCATGGCACCTCACGACCCTGGTCACGGGCCTGGGCGTCGCACTCACCGGCCTGGGGGCCGCGCTGGTGGCCACCGCGGACGCCCTGACTCCCCGCCCGTCGAACCAGGCCTGACCCTGCCGCGGCTTTGATGGCCCGGCTGGCCCTGCCGCACCTCGCGCGAAGAGGGACTGTCGGCCCTGTCCGTGACGACCATCGGCCGCCGCGCCGGCCACCGCCGCCGGTGGATGCTGACGGCGACCGATCCGGAGGTAATCCCGTGCCCGACCACATCGACCACCCTCAAGGCCGATTCCACCGCTGTTGCTCGCGGTGGGTGCCGCGCACGGTCCGGCCCGGCCATCGTCCGGCCGCCCGCCTCGTCTGCCCTGACTCCAGGACGGCCGGACACAGCGTGAGAGCGCTGGGAAGGGCCGGCCGATGAGCGCCGCTGCTCACGCCGTCCGCCGCCAACGGCACGACGCGGCCGACCGCCCGTTCATCGTCATCTGGGAGTCCACCAGGGCCTGCCCGCTGGCCTGCCTGCACTGCCGGGCCGATGCCGTGCCCGACCGCGACCCACACGAGCTGGACACCGCCGCCGCCAAGGACCTGCTGCGCCAGGTGGCCGCCTTCGGGCAGCCCGCCCCGCTGTTCGTGATCACCGGCGGCGACCCTTTCCAGCGCCCCGACCTGACCGAACTCATCGCCTACGGCAGGGAGATCGGGGTCCGGGTGGCCGTGTCCCCCTCCGGTACACCGACGCTCACCGAGGAGCGGCTGCGGGCCGTGCACGTTGCGGGCGCGTCCGGGCTCTCGCTCAGCCTGGACGGCTCCACCGCCGAACTCCACGACGCCTTCCGCGGGGTGCCCGGGGTGTTCCGCTGGACCCTGGACGCCTGGGACGCCGCCCGTGCCCTCGGCATGAGAGTGCAGATCAACACCACGGTCGCCCGGCACAACCTGCATGACCTGCCCGACATCGTCCGCCTGGTCGCCGAGCACGGGGCGATGCTGTGGAGCGCCTTCTTCCTGGTACCCACAGGCCGCGGCCGCACTCTCGGCGCGCTGACGCCGGGCGAGGTGGAGGACGTGCTCAACTTCGTCTACGACGTCGGCCTGACCGTGCCCGCCAAGACCACCGAGGCCCACCACTTCCGCCGCGTCGCCCTGCAGCGCCAGGTCCTCGCCGCCACCGGCGACGACCACGTGTCCGTACTCGGACTCGGGCCGCTGTACCAGGAGTTGACCGATCGGGCCGCCGTCCTGGGCCTGGACGCCGGCACGCGCCGGGTCCGGCGTCCGCCGCTGGACGTCAACGCGGGCCGGGGGTTCGTCTTCGTCTCGCACACCGGCACCGTGCACCCCAGCGGCTTCCTGCCGCTGAGCGCGGGAAGCGTGCGGGAGAGCCCGCTGACGTCGATATACCGCACCTCACCGCTGTTCACCGGCCTGCGCGCCGCCGACATGCTCGGCGGCCGGTGCGGGCGCTGCGAGTTCCGCCGCGTCTGCGGCGGCTCCCGCTCCCGCGCCTACGGCGTCACCGGCGACCCGTTCGCCGAGGAGCCGTGGTGCGGCTACGTCCCCGGTTCCTTCCCGCACCAGCGGGAACTGGCCGCGCTGTTGTCCGGCGACACAGGCGCGCCCTCGCCGGCCCGTCCCGGTCCGACCGCCGCCGAGGGCGGCAAGGAGCACCGTGTACAGCAAGAACGATGATCCGGCCGTGGCCGATGGCCGCCCGCCCAACAGGTTCAAGGCGTCCGGCCCGCGCGGCCGCCACCTGGGCGCTCACATCCTGGTCGCGGCCTGGGTGGTGCTCGCGCTACTGGCGGCGAGCATCCAGCAGACACTGCCCGTGGCCCGCTGGCTGGCCATTCACCTGTTCCTGCTCGGCGCCGCCACCACGGCGATCGTCGTGTGGAGCGAGCACTTCGCCGTCGCCATGCTCCACGCGCGGCTGCCCGACCGGCGGTGGAGCAACGCCCGGCTGGCGGGCGTCAACATCGGGGTCGTGGGCGTCCTCACCGGCGTGTGGGCCGACCTGCCCGTCCTGACCGGTGCCGGGTGCGCGCTGCTGGTCACCGCGGTCACCGCGCACCTGTTGGTGCTGGTCCGCATGGGCCGGAGCGCGCTGGGCGGACGGCTCGCCCCGATCGCCGACTACTACCGGGCCGCGGCGGTGGCACTGGTCATCGGCGCGGTGCTGGGCTGGCTGCTGGCCACCGGCAAGGCCGGCCCGGAGCACTACAGCGGGCTGAAGCTGGCGCACGTGCACGTCACGCTCCTCGGCTGGACCGGACTGCCCGTGCTGGGCACGCTGTTCATGCTGTGGCCCACCGTGCTGGGCGTACGCATGGCCGAGCGCACCACCCGGCTGGCACGCCGGGTGCTGGTGCTGACCGGGGGCGGGCTGCTGACCGCCGTCACCGGACTGTCGGCCGGCTGGCGCCCCGCCGCCGCACTCGGCATCGCGGGCTACGCGGCCGGCGTCGTCGTCGCGGCGCAACTGTTCGCCCGTACGGTGCGCCGGCGGCCCGCGATCTCCGCGGCCGCCGCGTCGATGCTGGCCGCAGCCATGGGATGGCTGTGCGTCGGCGTGACGGTGGACCTGGTGCTCCTGACCGCACGGCCGCTCGCCGAGGTCCGGGACGACATCGGCTCTCTCCTCCCGCTCCTGCTCGTCGGTCTCGTCGCGCAGGTCCTCATCGGAGCCCTCACCTACTTGCTGCCCATCGTGCTGTCCAGCGGCCCCAAGGAGCGGGCTGCGCTGCGGGCGGTGCTGGAGTGGGGCTGGGTGCCGCGGCTGAGCGCGCTCAACCTCGGCGTGGCCCTGCTGGCGTCGCCGCTGCCCAAGCCCCTCGGCACGGCGGGCATGCTGCTGGCCGGCGGGGCCGGGGCCGCTTTCCTCGCCCTCGCCGTGCGTGTGCTGGTCCACAGCGGACGGGGTCTCCTCCAGGACACGGAGCCGGGCGATGCGTCGCGGCGTCCGGTCCTGTGGGGCACGGCCGCCGGGACCGTACTGATCGTGCTGGCCGTGCTCGTGGCCAACAGCGGCGGGGACACCAGCGGCGAGGCGAGCGCCGCCGGGGCGGCAGGCGCGGGAGCCGGGACCACCCGCACCGTCGCCGTCACCCTCGCCGACATGCGCATCCGCCCGGCCCGGATCGAGGTCACCGCGGGCACCGCCTTGAAGCTGAAGGTCACCAACACCGACGCCCAGCGCCACGACCTCAAGGTCGAGGACGGCCCCACCACCCCGATGCTCGCCAAGGGCCACACCCGCACCCTCGGCCTCGGACCGGTCACCGAGAACCGCGAGGCATGGTGCACTCTGCCGGGCCACCGGGCGGCCGGGATGACGATGGACATCGTCGTCACCGGTTCCACCGACGACGCGGACGCGCACGACGGCCACTTCACGACCGCCACCACCGACGGTGGCCCGGACCTCTCCGCCGACTTCTCCACCGGATGGCGGCCACGCGACGCCGCCCTGGCCCCCGTGCCCGGCGGGACGGTCCACAAGATCGAACTGCACGCCGCGCACACCACGGTCGAAGCCGCTCCGGGCGTCAAGCAGCAGATGTGGACCTTTGGCGGCACCGCTCCCGGCCCCACCCTGCACGGCAAGGTCGGCGATGTCTTCGAGGTCACCCTGGTCAACGACGACACAGCCATGGGCCACGGCATCGATTTCCACGCCGGTTCCCTCGCGCCCGACAAGCCCATGCGCACCATCCAGCCCGGCAAACGGCTCGTCTACCGCTTCCGCGCCGACAAGGCCGGATCATGGCTGTACCACTGCAGCACCGCACCCATGCTCCAGCACATGGGCAACGGCATGTACGGCGCGGTGATCATCGACCCGCCCGGCCTGGCGAAAGTCGACCACGAGTACGTGCTGGTCTCCTCCGCGCTCTACCTCGGCACGCCCGGCAGTACGGCCCAGGTGACGAAGATGCGCCAGAACACCCCGGACGCCTGGGTGTTCAACGGCGTCGCCAACCAGTACACCAAGCGGCCCCTCCAGGTGAAGGCCGGCGAGCGTGCCCGCTTCTGGGTGGTTGCCGCCGGCCCCAGCGACGGCATCGCCTTCCACATCGTCGGCACCGTCTTCGACACCGTGTACAAGGAAGGCGCCTACCTGCTCAAGCCCAACCAGCCGGGCGGTGCCCAGGTGCTGGACCTGGCCACGGCGCAGGGCGGCTTCGGCGAGACGACGTTCCCCGAGGCCGGCCACTACGCGTTCGTCGACCACGACATGCGCCACGCCGAAGCCGGCGCGCACGGCATGGTGGAGGTGAGCCACTGATGGACACCGTCGGCTGGTGGTCCCTGGTGCGGTTCGCGCACGTGGCCGGCGCCGCCCTGTGGGTCGGCGGCCAACTCGCCCTCTCCCTGGTGATCCTGCCGCTGGCCCGCCACCTGCTCGCCCCGGAGACCAAGGACCGCTTCACCGCGGCAGCCGGCCGCCGCTTCGGCATGCTGACCGGGGCGCTGTTCCTGCCGGTGCAACTGGCCACCGGCTGGGCCATGGCCTGGCACCGGGGAGTCACCTGGGCCTCACTCGCCGAACCCGGCTACGGTCGAACCCTCGCGACCAAACTCGCCGTGTTCGTCGTGGTGATGATCGCCGCGGCCGGACACGGCATCGCCCACGCCAAGGGCCGCGCCGAACTGGCCCGCATCCTGGCGGTGGTTTCCCTCGTCGGCTCGCTCGGCGTCGTACTGCTGGCCACCGCCCTGCCCGCCACCTGACCCGCGGCCACGACGAAGAGACAGAGGAGACATCATGCGTACCCGATCCCGGCTGGACGCCGCCACCGTGGAGTCGCTCCTGGCGGCGGCCGTGGCGGCCCCGTCGATCCACAACACCCAGCCCTGGCGCTTCCGCCTGGACCCCGACCACCGGGCACTGGAGGTGCACTCGGCGCCGGAGCGCACACTGCCGCTGACCGACCCGACGCACCGCGCCCAGTACTTGTCCGTGGGAGCGGCGGTCCTCAACCTCCGGCTCGCCGCCGTCCACCAGGGCCGGCGGCCGGAGGTGCGACTGCTGCCGGATCCACGCCGACCAGGGCTGCTGGCCACCGTACGACTGACTGAACCGCTCGGCGCGGACGACCAGTTGGCGGACCCCGGTCTCTACGAGGCGATCGCACGGCGGCACACCAGCCGGATGCCGTTCACCGGCCGCCCGGTGCCCGAGCCGATCGTGGCGCAAATGGGCTCGGCCGCGCACGCCGCCGGCGCACGCCTGCACGTGCCGGACATCGCCGGAACGCGGCGGCTGCTGCGCCTGACCGCGGCGGCCGAGGCACGCGACCACTCCCACCCGGACCGCACCGCAGAAACCCGCACCTGGCTCACCGCCCCGGGAACAGACGCCCCCTACGGCATCCCCGTCACCGCCCTCGGCCCGCCCGACGCGGGCCGACGGATGCCGGTGCGGGACTTCACCGCCGCGCTGCCCGCCCTCCGCCTGCCCGCCCTGTGGTTCGAACGCCACGTCCAGGCGGCCCTGCTGTGGACGCCCCACGACCGCCGGGAGGACTGGCTGCGAGCCGGCCAGGCCCTGCAGTATGTCCTGCTCACGGCGACCGCCCACGGGCTGCGCACCTCACTCCTGCACCAGGCCATGGAATGGCCCGACCTGCGGGCCGCGACGGCTGTCCCGCGACACCAACGGTGCCATCCGCAGATGCTGATCCGGTTCGGCTACGGCCCGGACGGCGCCCGCACTCCGCGAGCACCCGGGCGCTGCGGTGTCCGCCCGGCAGTACCACCCGCAACCGATTCTGAAACGAGCTGAGTCTTTCCTCTTGGTGGCGAAGCAGTGCAGCCGCCGCCCGGCGGCCACTCCAAGCGATGATGCGGGTTCCGCCGCTCGGGTGGCACTTCGGGTGCTGCCGCCGTGGCAGCCCCCGAAGTGATGACACAACAGTGGCCAGTGGCCCGGCTTCCGCCGCACCAGGTCCGCGCGCCGGGCATCGGTTCGATGCCCGGCGCGCGGGCGCGATCAGAGTTATAAGTGCAGGTCAGGGTGTTGTGGCCCGGGTGCTCGGCAGCGGGCCTCCGGCTGCCACCGCAGCGGTTCACGGCCGTCGCTGAGGTGTGCCCGGACGGCTCCGCGTGCTGGGTGCCGTATCCGCTCCTGTCCTGTGGCCGGCCGCCCCTTGAGGGCGGAACCCCAACAGCGGCCCGGCGACCGCGCCGCGCCCACGAACGCCCGTGACCAGGGCGAACGCCTCGGACCCCGCTCGAAGCAGCGTGGACACCGCATCGGCGGCCACTACGTCGGCGGACACTTTCACCTCGGGGTCTCGGAGCCGGGCGCGAACCGCGAGAGGGAGGCATGGACGAGCCGCAGTGGCCGCGTGCGGTGCCGCTTCGTCAGACTGGAGTCCGATCCGTCGACGCCCACGACCAGCGGGAGTTCCATCGGGGCCACCCCATACAGGCCGGCGCTCGCTTCGGGCGGACGTCGGCGGGACTGCGGTGCACCGGGTCGCGACGACGCTGGAGACGTACGGCACGACCAACCGCCCGGCGCGCTCGTCAACGACCCGAGGCATGCCCGACACCCCGAACATCGTGAGGGATGCGACGACCTTCCCAGCGGTACCCGTCCGGCGCGCCACGCCCAGATCAGCGTCTGTCCGAGCTCGCCGAGGAGGGGGCGGTGACCGCCGAGGAGCACATGACCGCTTCCTGGGTTACGGTCCACCTCCGTGTCCGGGCGTGAACCCAGGCAGTGGCCAGTCCAGGGTCAGGCTTCGATGTCGAGTACCTCCGACACGGGACGGCGCGGCGCGCCGGGGCCGTTGGGGCCGTAGCCCAGGCGCAGCAGGACCTGCGTGTAGCCCGTCCCGGTCATTGGGTCACGCAAGGGCCAGCGCAGGTCCGTCCATTCGAGAGGCTGGGTCACGAAGGAGCTGGCGAGGCCCTCGCGGGTGGCCAGCAGCAGGACGCGTTCCATCGCCTGGCCGGCGCGGAGCCAGTCCTCCGGGCGGTCGTGATCCGTGCTGATGAGAGCCAGCTGAGGGTTCTGCTCGAAGTCCGCCGCGTCACGTCCCGCCACCTGCCGGGGGCCCGCGAAGTCCCGCATGGGTGCCCTGCCGCCGCGCTTGCGCGGCCCGAAGGCGTAGTGCGGGACTCCGTCGTCGGCGGTGCTCACCGACGGGGCGTCGGTACGCGTCCACCGGGCCAGGTCCTGGTCGCTGCCGGGGTCGGTGATGTTGCGTGCCTCGGCTTCCTGAACCAGTTCCAGCACTTCCCGCAGATGCCATGAGTCGGGGAACGTCAGTGTCACTCCCTCAGCGCGAGCGGCCGCGCGGAGGCTCTCCCGCACGGCCTCGGGGATCTGCCTCTCCTCGAACGGGTGGCGGCTGCTGTGCCGTTGGCGGATCGCCGGATACAGCACGCTGAGGCCGCTCGCACGATGCGTACGGCCGACCAGCCGCACGCTCGCGAGAAGTGCCTTGTCGCTGAGGTCGGGCAGGAGCCGGGTTTCCGGGTGCCAGCCCGCGTGGGCGATGCCGGTCCTCAGGTTCAACAGGGCGGCACCGCAGCCTAGATGAACGCCGCGGGTATCGGGGTCGGAGTGCGGCATGGTGCGCTCGAAGTCGGCCCACACCTCGAAAGCGCGGGTACGCCGGAGGTAACGGAAGCGCCAGGGCTGCGCGTTGTGCATCGACGGCGCGGCCACCGCGTCGCGTACCGCGGCGGCCACCCACTCGTCGGACAGTGCCGGCCGGCTCATCAAGACTCCTTCCGGAGCCGTTGGGACGGGAACGCTCCTCAGCGGCCTGTGACTGCCTGGTCATCCATCGGCTGGAGCGATGCGGCGGCCGGTGAGGTGTGCGGGCTGGATCGACACCCACATCTCGCGTGCACCGCCCGCCCATGGCGTGGTGCGGGCGTGCTCGGTGAGCCTGCGAACGCTGTCAGGCTCCGTCACGACGCTCGCAGGGCCGATGGCGAGGACGCTCCAGCCCTGGCTCATGGCCTCGTCCATGTGATCGACCTCGAAGGCGACCTCGGATCCGATGGCCGCGGCGGGTGTGGATTCAGGCGCGGTCCGGAAGACGATCGCGTCATCCACGACGTCGTAGTTGACCGGCACGACCGCCGGGCGGCCGTCGGGCGCCGACACCGCGACGCGCCCCACGCCGTGGGTGGAGAGCAACGTGCGGCATTCCTCCGGGCCGATGTCCCGCAACTGAGGATGCAGCAGCGCCTGTCCTTGGCCGGGCGGCAGATCCATTCCTCCGCCGCGCAGCTTGGCGACAGTGGTGCCCAGCGCGTCGGCCAGCCTGATGAGGGTCGCCGTACTCGGGTCGCCAGGCCGTGACTCCAGGTACTCCAGGTAACCGGGGGACATCCGGGCGCGGCGGGCCGTCTCCTCACGGCTGAGCCGCTGCCTGTGGCGTTCGACGGCCACGCGTCGGCCGATGTCACCAGGGCCGGGTGCCCTGGGCGGCACGGCCTCCGCCTCGGCCGTGTCCGGACCCGAAGGGGCATCGGTGCTCCCGGGCCAGCCGTGTTCGAGATGGCGGATGTGGGCGTCGGGCCCGGGGAACACGAGCGTCACTTCGTCCGTGTCCGACCAGCGCACGTCGTAAGGGGGCGTCCCGTCCTCGTGATGGAGTCCGACGATCTCGCCGTCGCGCTTGGCGGCGCCGGTCGTCGTGCGTTCGATGACGAGTTGGTCGCCGAGGTGAGCTCGCATGACGTCAGCCCTCTCCTCAGAATGGTGCTGTATCCAACGTGCCACGCGCGACGGACGGCCGCACGGGGCCGATCAGCCTGGGAGGCTGTTCCGTCTGCGCGGCGCTGAAGCGAAGGCGTCGACGTCCTCGGGCCCGGCATGGAAGCGGGCCAGGTAGTCGAGTGCCGACTCGAGCCCCGCCGCCACCAGGAAGCCGCGTTCCGGTGGCAGGTTGCGTCACCGGCGGAAGCGCGCGGACCATTGCGGTTCCACCAGGTCCCACTCGGCGTCCCACCGCGCATACCTTCTGCGGTCCAGGACCAGGCGTATGCCTGCCCGGGCCGCGTAGGAGCCGGCGGCCACGCCGACGGCCGCCATACCGCCCACCATCCAGCCACTGGTCGTCGCGTTGAGCGTGCTCACCGGCGGACCGGTGACGGTTCCGTCCCGTGTCACCCACACACGCACGGTGGCGTCCTTGGGAGTTCCCGACTTCACGAGGGCGGTTGCCCCGTGGACGTTGCCGTCGGCGTCGGTCCAGCGGACCCGCGCCGGGCGCTTCGCCAGCTCGTCATCGTTCTTGACACGCGCCGTCAGCCGGGCCGTGACCTGGTGCCGGTCCGCCGCCTGGGCTCGTACGGTGCGCATCGACACCTCGTACGATGCCAGTCCCGCGCTGACCGCCGCTGTCGGCAGCCCGACGACGAGTACGGCCATCAGGACGCGGCAAAGCCAGCATTCGAGTCTGTCGGACGTACGCCTCAGGGGGTTCGCGCCCTCGGGCGTCTTGTCGCCGCGCCCGGACGGCGGACCGGACGCGTACGGCGAACCTCGTGCGCTCATGAGTCGGCCTCCAGCAACTCGTCGGCCGTCCCCCGCCACCTGCGCCCACCGTCGCCCGGCAGCGGGCTCGGGGCACAGGGCCGAAAGTCCCTGTAGAGCCGCTTTCCGGCTCCAGGTTCACCGGATTCCGGCCTCGTCCGTGTGCGCGGACCGCGGTCATGTCGGTCATGTCCGGGGGAACGACCGCGACGGGACACGGCGCGTGATGCACCTCCGCCGCCGCGTCCAGCAACGCCCGGCGGGCGAGGCCCTCGATCACCGGTGGAACTCACCCCGGAGTCGCGATACCGCTCCGCGATGCCGTGCAGGGCGTCGTCGAGCACCTGGGACGGTGGGCGCCGGTGGGCCTCCATGGCGTACCACGACGGAGCCGGCCGCGTGGTGAGAGCCCTGGAGGACGGGTTCCAGGCGTGCACCGCCGTCAGTCGGCAGCTCCGCACGTGAGCCTCCCGCAACGCGAACTGCAAGGCCGTGCCGCTGCCTTCCCCTTCCTCGACACCGACGACGATGTTCCCGAACCGGCCGTCCCTGTGCTCGGCGGCACCGCGCATCACGACGACCGGGCAGTCCGCTCGGGCGGCCACGGCCAGGCTGACCGCGCCCAGGAGCATGCCGGCGAGGTCTCCGAGCCCTCTGGACCCGAGTACCAGCGCGAAGGTGGTGCGTCCCTTGCTTTCCTCGGCGCGTTCCGAGGTGGCAGTGACCGCGTCGGACGGCTCGCGGTCACCAGCCGCCGCGTGCACGAGGTGGAGCGGAAGACCGTGCCGGACAGCCTCGTCGGCGGCCCGGTCCACCGCCTCCAGACTTGCTTCGGCCCCGTCGATGCCGACCACCATGGGAATCGCCATCGCCCCGTCTCCTCTCGTGGCGGGTGCCACGCGCCCGGCCTCCTCCTCCACGGCTCCACATGCGCCGGGGAGGGGATTGGGGTACTCCTCGAAGGAGAGAAGCACCGCGCTCGGCATGTCGGCGACGTCCGGCGCGTGCACGCCATCGGGCTCGTTCACCGTCATCCACCGTCGTATCCAGCTTCGTACGAGACGGAGGCCGCCGCCATGCAGCCAGTTGTCACCGTGGGCCTCGACGGCTCACCCGAGAGTCTCGCTGCCGCCCGCTGGGCCGCCGACGAGGCCGAGAAGCGTCGGCTCACGCTGCGCCTGCTGCACGCGTGGCCCCTGCTGGCGCCGGAGCCCGCGCACGCTTCCTCCGAGGTCGACCAGAACTACTGGGCGAAGCGTCTCGTGCACACCGCGCGGGCTGAGCTGCAGGCCCGTCACCCGGGCCTGACCGTCGTCGGGAGTTTGGTGGCCGACGACGCCCAGGAGGCTCTGCTCCAGGCGGCCTCGGAGTCCGAGATGATCGTCCTCGGCTCACGGGGGCTGGAAGCCCACGTGAGCTACTTCCTGGGCGACGTCAGCATGCCGGTCGTGGCCCGGGCGGAGCGGCCGGCGGTACTGGTCCGCGCCGAATCCCCCGCGCAGGGAGCGCATCCGGCACCCGCGGGGCACGTGGTCGTGGCCCTTAAACTGCACGCACCCTCCGACGACCTGCTCGACTTCGCGTTCCTCACCGCCGCGGTCAGGGAGGTTCCGCTGCTGGCCGTGCACGGCCGAAGCGTGCCGCTCCACGCACACGTGCCCTGGGGTGTGGACCACGCCGCCACCGACGAGATGACGCGGGACGCGCAGGGGGAACTGAGCAGGGCGCTCCGTCCCTGGCGCGAGAAGTACCCGCAGGTGGACGTGGCCGACAGCATCCGTCTCGCAAACCCGGGCAAGGCCGTCGTTCAAGCCGCCGAGGGTGCCGCGCTGCTGGTCGTCGGCCGGCGGGCGCACCGGCACCGGCACGGTGTGGCACCCCACCTGGGTCCGGTCGCCCACGCCGCCATCCACCACGGACACTGCCCCGTCGCCGTCGTCCCCCATGACTGAGCACGGCCACCACGGGCCACCGCCCCCGCGCGCGGAGGTGTGCGAGACCCACACCGCGATCGTGTTCTTCGCCGGGGACCACGCCTACAAGGTCAAGAAGCCGGTGCGCCTCGGATTCCTGGACTACACCACGCGGGCGGCGCGGCGGATCGCGTGCGAGCGCGAGGTCGCTCTCAACCGCCGTTTCGCCCCCGACGTCTATCTGGGCCTGGGCGAGTTCAGCAGCCCGGACGTCGAAGCCCCCGAGCCCCTCGTGGTGATGCGCCGCATGCCGGCGGACCGTCGTCTCTCGCGCCTGGTACGCGAAGGGGGCGACCTGGACGACGTCCTCCGGGCTGTCGCCCGGCATGTCGCCGCATGGCACGCGGAAGCGCCCCGCGGCCCGGACGTGGACGAGCAGGGCACGCGGGACGCCCTGTCGTCACGGTGGGAGGCAAGCTTCGCGCAGGTGCACGCGCTGGCCGACGGCGGCTCCGTGCCCGAGGGGATGACGGAGACGGAACAACTGGTGCGCCGCTATCTTGCAGGCCGCGAAGGGTTGTTCGCGTCCCGTATCGAGCAAGGGCGGGTGGTCGACGGCCACGGCGACCTCCTCGCCGAGGACGTCTTCTGCCTCGACGACGGCCCCCGCGTTTTGGACTGCCTGGAGTTCGACGACCGGTTGCGCTACGTCGACGGCCTGGACGACGCCGCGTTCCTCGCCATGGACCTGGAACAGCTCGGCGCCCCGGAGGCCGCCGCCTACTTCCTTGCGCAGTACGGCGAGTACTCCGGTGATCCGGCTCCCGCGTCGCTGTGGCACCACTACGTCGCCTACCGCGCGTTCGTCCGTGCCAAAGTCTCCCTGATCCAAGCCCGCCAGGGCGCGCCGGGCGCGCAGGCGGCGTCACGGCGGCTGGTCTCGACGACGCTGCGCCACCTGCGCACCTCCGCCGTCGGCCTGACCGTCGTCGGCGGACTGCCGGGCAGCGGGAAGTCCACCCTCTCCGGTGCGCTGGCCGACCGGCTGGGGGTCACCCTGCTCAGCAGCGACCGCGTCCGCAAGGAACTGGCGGGCATTCCCGCGGAGCAGTCCGCGGCGGCCGGCTACGGCGAAGGGCTGTACACACCCGAGTGGACCGCCAGAACCTACGCCGCCCTCCTCGACCGGGCGGCGGCCCTGCTGTCCGCCGGTGAGTCGGTCGTCCTCGACGCCACCTGGTCCGACACGGCGCAGCGGGAAGCGGCACGGCGCATGGCCGAACGCACCAGCACTGACCTGGTCGCCCTGCGCTGCCACGTTCCGGACGACGTGTCAGCGGCCCGCCTGAGCACGCGCGCCTCCGGCCCGTCCGACGCCGACGTCGACATCGCCACCGCCATGGCGGCCAGAGAAGCCGCGTGGCCCGAGGCCGTCGCCCTCGACACCAGTGGCACGTTGGACTCCGCGGTCGCCCGGGCACTGGCAGCTGTACGTCCCTGGGGCACCGGCCAGGCCCCGGTCTTCCGCCGCCCCTACATGGAGCCGGACTGACGGGAGACGCGAGCGAGTGAGTGAGTACCGTGCGAGCGCTCGTCCGTCACGGCCCGGGGCACATCTCCTGGGACACCGTCCCGGATCCCGTGATCGAGGAGGCGACCGATGCCGTCGTGCGCGTCGACGCCACCACCGTCTGCCGTGCTGGAGCGAGGGGAGGACGGTGCACGACGGAGCCTGCTATGCACATTATCGGCCCCGATTAAGTCTGCTGTATCCAGAAAATACCCCTGACCCCTACTCCTGGGGGTCAAGGGGTCGCAGGTTCGAATCCTGTCGTCCCGACTTGTGAAAGTCGGAGGTCGGAGGCCGTTTTCCCAGCGATGGGGAGACGGCCTCCGGCGTTCCCGCGCAGCCCAGGGCTGTGTCAGCCGCCGCCGTCGAGGTCGGCGCGTCGGCGGAGTATCCGCAGCTCGCCGCCGAGGAGCTCCATCTCGTACAGCTTGCCCCGCGCGTTGTCGAAGGGGCGGTGGACGATCATCATCAGTCGGCCGTCGAACGTGTGGAAGAGCATGCCGTGACCGCTGTCCTCGCGGACCAGCGGCCGGTGCTGCCGCCACGGCCCGGTGAGGTTGCCGGACTTCGAGGTGGCGTAGGTCTGCACATAGCCGCCGCTGATGTTCCCGTCCCGGCCGACGACGTTCTTCTCGTAGGTCGACCACAGCATGAGCAGGGACCCGTCAGGGGTGCGGTGCAACTGCGGACCGTCCGTGACATAGGGCGGGAGCTGGTTCGGCAGACCGGCCGGGAGTTCCTCGGACAGCCAGAACGCGTCCGAACCCTTGAACAGGAAGACGGGATCCCCGATCGTCCGGGACAGGTCCGGAGCCAGCCGGATCGCTTCCATCGTTCCGTCGATCGTCTGCAGCCACTCGTGCGCGTACACCATCCACGGCTGCCCGGACGGGTCCACGTGGAGCGTGCCGTCGAGGGTCATGAGGTTCTCGGGCGGAGTGGGGCGTGAGGCGTCGACGACCGTGAACGGGCCCAGCAGCGACGACGAGACGGCCGTGATCGTGCCGCGCATGTAGGCGGGGATCTGGAACGGCGTTCCCCAACGGTTCGGTGGCGGCACCGGAAGCGGTCTGTTCTCGTTGTGCAGCGTGGTGAACAGGTAGTACCCGCCGTCCCATTCGTGCACCTCCGGTGCCCAAGCGCCGTCGGTCGCCCACATCCCGGGCTGCTCGGCGGCCAGGAAGACCACGACGGGCCGCGTCCAGTCGCGCAGGTCACGGCTGCGGTAGACCATCGTGCCGGTGCCGTCCACGCCCGACACGGACGGGTTGTTGGACGTGTAGAGGTGGTAGACGCGGGTGTGCGGGTCGGCTACGACGAACGGATCGTGCAGCGGCATGTCGGGAAGCCGCATCGGCTCGGTGTCGGAGTCAGCCACCGCCGCAGGATACGACGCCCCCCGACGGCAGGCGGGTGGCCGGGAAAAACGCTTGGACCGCGCGGGCGGCGACGCGGGACAATTCGACCGCTGAAGCATGTGCGTGTTCTCAAGCACCTGCGTGGCGGGGCTGCGGTACGACAACACAGGGCTGGTATGGAATCGCCTGAATCGCGCGAGCTTTCACCGGGCAAGGGATCGGTGCTCCTCGCGCTTCGCTATTACGGACGGGAGTTGGCCAGGCTCCGGCGGCTGACGGTACCCGCGATGCTGCTCCCGGCGCTGGGCAACATCGGCATCAACTACATCGCGCCGCTGGTCGTCGCCAAGCTCGTCGGACGCATCGCCGGGGACGACTCCATCACCGTCGGCTCGGCGCTGCCCTACGTACTGGGCTTCGCCGGCGTTCTGCTGCTCGCCGAAGTGCTGTGGCGGGTGGGCCTGCACTGTCTGAACCGGGTCGACGCCCGCGGCATCGAGCATCTGTACGTGATCGGCATGGACGAACTGTTCGCCAAGGACGCCGCGTTCTTCCACGACAACTTCGCCGGATCGCTGACCAAGCGGGTGCTGAGCTTCGCCTCCCGGTTCGAGGAGTTCGTCGACACGCTGACGTTCCAGGTCATCGGCTCTCTGGTGCCACTGGTGTTCGGATCAGTGGTGCTGTGGCGCTACGAACCGCTGCTTGTCGTCGGTCTGTTGACGATGATCGCGCTGACGGGGGTGTGCGTGGTGCCCCTGATCCGGCGCCGCCAGACGCTCGTCGCCAAGCGGGAGGAGGCGATCGCCCGGGTGTCGGGCCATGTCGCCGACAGCCTGATGAACATGGACACGGTCCGCGCTTTCGCCGCCGAGGAACGCGAGGCCGCCGAGCACCGGTCACGAGTCGCGGTATCGCGGCGGCTCACGCTGAGGTCGTGGGACTACGGGAACCTGCGTATCGACACGCTGGTGGCGCCGCTGTCCGTGCTGACCAACGCCCTGGGCCTGCTGCTGGCGGTCACGCTCGCCGGGGGCGCGCTCGGCGTCGAGGCGGTCGTGGTCGCGTTCACGTACTACTCGAACGCCACCCGGATCATGTTCGAGTTCAACCAGATCTACCGCCGGCTGGAGAGCTCGATGACGGAGGCCGCGCAGTTCACCGAACTGCTGCTGACGAAACCGACCGTGCTCGACCCCACATCGCCCGAGGAACTGCGCTCCCGGGCCGCCGACGTCCGCTTCGAGAACGTCACCTTCGCCCACGCGGGCGCGGATCCGCTCTTCCAGGAACTCGACCTGGCGGTGCCCAGCGGGGCGAAGATCGGTCTCGTCGGCCGCTCCGGCGGAGGCAAGACCACGCTCAGCCGGCTGCTGCTGCGGATGACGGACATCGACGCGGGCCGGATCCTGATCGGCGGCCAGGACATCAGCCGGCTGCGCCAGACGGACCTGCGCAGCCTGATCGCCTACGTCCCGCAGGACCCGGCGATGTTCCACCGCACCCTGCGGGACAACATCGCGTTCGCCCGGCCCGACGCCACCGACGCCGAGATCCGCCGAGCGGCCGAGGCCGCGCACGTCACGGAGTTCGCCGACGCCCTGCCTGACGGCTTCGACACCATGGTGGGCGAGCGCGGAGTCAAACTGTCCGGCGGACAACGCCAGCGGGTCGCGCTCGCCAGGGCCATCCTGCGCGACGCGCCGATCCTGCTGCTCGACGAGGCCACCAGCGCCCTCGACTCCGAGAGCGAGCTCCTCGTACAGGAGGCGCTGTGGCGGCTCATGGAGGGGCGGACGGCACTGGTGGTGGCGCACAGGCTGAGCACTGTCGCCACCATGGATCGACTCGTGGTCCTCGACCGCGGCCGGATCATCGAGCAGGGCACGCACCAGGAACTGCTCGCCACGGACGGCGCCTACGCGAAGCTGTGGCAGCACCAGTCGGGAGGCTTCCTCGACGACGCCCTCGATGAGAGCGTCGACAACTGCGACGACAAGCGCGTGGACGAGTCCCTTGGCGACAGCCCCGAGCGGGCCGACCTGCGCTGAACGCGGTACCGGTGGATATGAGTGGCCCGGTTCACATGGCGCGAGCCGGGCCGTACCGACACCATGGTGCGCGTCACCGGCAGGCTGAAGGGATCCAGGATGTTCCGCAAGGTGCTGGTCGCCAACCGTGGTGAGATCGCGATTCGGGCATTTCGTGCCAGCTATGAGCTGGGTGCGAGGACCGTGGCCGTCTTCCCGCACGAGGATCGCAATTCACTGCACCGGTTGAAGGCAGACGAAGCCTATGAGATCGGCCTTCCCGGACACCCCGTGCGCGCCTACCTCTCCGTCGAGGAGATCGTCCGCGCGGCACAGCGGGCGGGTGCGGACGCGGTGTACCCGGGCTACGGGTTCCTGTCGGAGAACCCCGACCTGGCGCGCGCCTGCGAGGAGGCCGGCATCACGTTCGTCGGACCGAGCGCCGACACGCTGGAGCTGACCGGCAACAAGGCGCGCGCGGTGGCCGCCGCCCGCGAGGCCGGCGTACCCGTGCTGGGCTCCTCCGCCCCCTCCACCGACGTGGACGAACTCGTCCGCGCCGCCGAGGACATCGGGTTCCCGGTGTTCGTCAAGGCCGTCGCCGGTGGTGGCGGGCGTGGCATGCGCCGGGTCGAGGACCCCGCCCAACTGCGGGAGTCCATCGAGGCGGCGTCCCGGGAGGCGGCCTCCGCGTTCGGTGACTCCACGGTCTTCCTGGAAAAGGCCGTCGTGGAACCCCGTCACATCGAGGTGCAGATCCTCGCCGACGGCGAGGGCAATGTCATCCACCTCTTCGAGCGCGACTGTTCGGTGCAGCGACGCCACCAGAAGGTGATCGAGCTGGCCCCCGCGCCGAACCTCGACCCGGAGCTGCGTGACCGGATCTGCGCCGACGCGGTGCGCTTCGCCCGCGAGATCGGCTACCGCAACGCGGGCACCGTGGAGTTCCTGCTCGACCGCGAGGGCAACCACGTCTTCATCGAGATGAACCCGCGCATCCAGGTCGAACACACGGTGACCGAAGAGGTCACCGACGTCGACCTCGTACAGTCGCAGCTGCGCATCGCCTCCGGCGAGACGCTCGCCGACCTCGGGCTCTCGCAGGAGACCGTCACCCTGCACGGGGCGGCACTGCAGTGCCGTATCACCACCGAGGACCCCGCCAACGGCTTCCGCCCGGACACCGGCAGGATCAGCGCCTACCGCTCACCGGGCGGCTCGGGCATCCGGCTGGACGGCGGCACCACCCACGCCGGTACGGAGATCAGCGCGCACTTCGACTCGATGCTGGTCAAACTCACCTGCCGGGGACGCGACTTCAAAACCGCGATCAGCCGGGCCCGGCGCGCCGTGGCCGAGTTCAGGATCCGTGGCGTCGCCACCAACATCCCGTTCCTGCAGGCCGTGCTCGACGACGCGGACTTCCGGGCCGGCCGCGTCACGACCTCGTTCATCGAGCGGCGGCCGCACCTGCTCACGGCACGGCACTCCGCCGACCGCGGTACCAAGCTGCTCACCTATCTCGCCGACGTCACCGTGAACAAGCCGCACGGCGAACGGCCCGAGCTGATCGACCCGGTCGGCAAGATCCCGCCCCTGCCGGACGGTGAACCGCCCGCGGGCTCCCGGCAGCGGCTCGTCGAACTGGGCCCCGAGGGCTTCGCCCGGTGGCTGCGCGCGTCACCGACCATCGGCGTCACCGACACGACGTTCCGCGACGCGCACCAGTCGCTGCTGGCGACCCGGGTCCGCACCAAGGACATGCTCGCCGTCGCCCCCGTGGTCGCGCGGACCCTGCCCGAGCTGCTCTCCCTGGAGTGCTGGGGCGGCGCCACCTACGACGTCGCGCTCCGCTTCCTCGCCGAGGACCCCTGGGACCGGCTGGCCGCGTTCCGTGAGGCCGTACCGAACATCTGTCTGCAGATGCTGCTGCGCGGCCGAAACACCGTGGGCTACACCCCGTACCCGACCGAGGTGACCGACGCCTTCGTCCAGGAGGCCGCGGCCACCGGCATCGACATCTTCCGCATCTTCGACGCGCTGAACGACGTCAACCAGATGCGGCCCGCCATCGACGCCGTACGGGAGACGGGAACGGCGATCGCCGAGGTCGCCCTCTGCTACACGTCCGACCTGTCCGATCCGTCCGAGCGGCTCTACACCCTCGACTACTACCTCCGTCTCGCCGAGCAGATCGTCGAAGCGGGCGCCCATGTCCTGGCCGTCAAGGACATGGCGGGCCTGCTGCGCGCCCCGGCCGCCGCGACCCTCGTATCGGCGCTGCGCCGAGAGTTCGACCTGCCGGTGCATCTGCACACCCACGACACCGCCGGTGGTCAGCTCGCCACCTACCTCGCCGCGATCCAGGCCGGCGCGGACGCCGTGGACGGCGCGGTGGCGTCGATGGCGGGCACCACCTCGCAGCCGTCACTGTCGGGCATCGTCGCCGCGACCGACTACTCCGAGCGGCCCACCGGGCTGAGCCTCACCGCCGTGGGCGACCTGGAGCCGTACTGGGAGAGCGTTCGCAGGATCTACGCACCGTTCGAGGCGGGCCTCGCCTCGCCGACCGGGCGCGTCTACCACCACGAGATCCCCGGCGGGCAGCTGTCCAACCTGCGCACCCAGGCGGTAGCGCTGGGCCTCGGCGACCGCTTCGAGGCGATCGAGGCGATGTACGCCGCCGCCGACCGCATCCTCGGCCGGCTGGTGAAGGTCACCCCTTCGTCGAAGGTGGTCGGCGACCTCGCGCTCCATCTGGTGGGCGCCGATGTCTCCCCGGCGGACTTCGAGGCCACCCCGAACAGGTTCGACATCCCCGACTCGGTCATCGGCTTCCTGCGCGGCGAGCTGGGCAACCCGCCCGGCGGCTGGCCGGAGCCGTTCCGCACGAAGGCGCTTGAGGGCCGTGCCGCGCCCAGGCCCATGACGGAACTGACTTCGGACGACCGTACGGGGCTGGCGAAGGACCGGCGCGGAACGCTCAACCGGCTGCTGTTCCCCGGGCCGACGCGCGAGTACGAGACGCACCGTCAGAACTACGGCGACACCAGCGTGCTGGACAGCAAGGACTTCTTCTACGGGCTGCGGCCGGGCAAGGAGTACGCCGTCGACCTGGAGCCGGGCGTGCGGCTGCTCATCGAGCTGGAGGCCGTGGGCGAGGCCGACGAACGCGGCATGCGTACGGTGATGTCGACCCTCAACGGCCAACTGCGGCCCATCCAGGTGCGCGACACCGCCGTGTCCTCCGACATCCCGGCGACCGAGAAGGCGGACCGGGCCAACCCCGGGCACGTCGCCGCGCCGTTCGCCGGCGTGGTGACACTCGCCGTCGCCGAGGGGGACGAGGTGGCGGTCGGCGCCACGGTCGCCACCATCGAGGCGATGAAGATGGAGGCCGCGGTCACCGCCTCGAAGGCCGGAAAGGTGACGAGGCTGGCCATCAACCGGATCCAGCAGGTGGAGGGCGGCGATCTGCTCGTCGAGATCGCCTGAATCTCGAGAAAGGGCCGGTGGAACACCACCGGCCCTTTCTCGTGCGCGAAAAACGTGGGTCAGCCTGCCGTTCCCGGGATTTGATGGTGCGTCCGGGGTTCAGGACAGACGGCCGACATGGGCCAGGGCCTGCTTGAGAAGGACTCCCTGACCGCCCGGCATCTCGTTCTGGACGAGGGGGGAGGACGCCTCCTCCGGGCTGAACCACACCAGGTCCAGGGCGTCCTGGCGGGGACGGCAGTCTCCGGCCACCGGGACGATGTAGGCGAGGGACACCGCGTGCTGGCGGGGGTCGTGGAACGGGGTGACACCCAGCGTCGGGAAGTACTCCGCGATGGTGAAGGGTTGCGGGGAGGCCGGGACCCTGGGCAGCGCCACCGGGCCGAGGTCCTTCTCCAGGTTGCGCAGCAGGGCGTCGCGCACACGCTCGTGGTGCAGGACGCGACCCGAGACCAGAGCGCGGCTGACCGTGCCGTCCGATCCGATGCGCAGCAGCAGGCCGATGCTGGTGACTTCGCCGTTGTCGTCGACGCGCACCGGTACGGCTTCGACGTACAGGATCGGCATCCGTGCGCGAGACTGCTCGAGCTCGTCGGGTGCCAGCCAGCCGGGCGTGGTTTCGATCATGTCAGACATTGGCTGATCGTACTTTCAACTCGTCCTGTTTCTGCATAGCCGCTCCACGTCGAACGCGCCACATCCGGGTGACCGGCCGCGCTCTCAGAGGGTGTCGGGGCGCGCGTACCCGTTCTGCCACGCCCAGGCCGCGATCTCCACCCGGTTCCGCGCCGCCAACTTCAGCTGCACGCTCGACAGATGCGTCTTGACCGTGGAGAGGGATACATGCAACGAGGCGGCGATCTCCGCGTTCGTACGGCCGAGGGCGACCAGCCGGACCACGTCGAGCTCGCGGTCGGTGAGCGGTTCCTTGAGAGTCGCGGCGGAGACCGGTGACGGTGGCGGGCCCGGTGGGCGGAACTCGGTGCTCTGCGGGGCGGTGATGTGCTGGAGCAGCCGGACGGTGATCGACGGCGACACCAGGGAGTCGCCGGCTGCGGCGGCCCGTACCGCCTCCGCGAGGAGGGTGGGCCCCGAGTCCTTCAGCAGGAACCCGCAGGCGCCGCCGCGCAGGGCCCCGTACACGTACTCGTCGAGGTCGAAGGTGGTGACCACGACGACCCGCATGGGGTCGGCGACACCGGGTCCTGCCAGCAGCCGGGTCGCCTCCAGGCCGTCCAGTCTGGGCATCCGGATGTCCAGCAGGCACACGTCCGGACGCTCACGGCGGGCCAGCGCCACGGCCTCCTCACCGTCGGCGGCCTCGGCGACCACGGTGATGTCGGGCTGGGCGTCGAGAAAGAAACGGAAACCCGTACGGACCATGTCCTGGTCGTCCGCGATCAGGACACGAATCGTGGGGCTGGGCGGGTCGGGGGTCATGGCTCGATCATGCCTCAAGGGTGGGAGGGGTCGTCCGTCTTTCTCAGTCCGCCGTCTGCGCCGCATCCGCGGTGACCGACCGCAGCAGTGGTCTGCTCGCTCCGATCGCCGCGAACATGGCCAGCGCGCCCACTGTCACACACACCGCCAGCGTCACCGCACCGGAGGTGCTGATCGTGCTGTCGAACATCTCGTTCACCTTGAACGCGGCGTAGATACCGGCGCCGGTGGTACCGCCGGCCAGCACGACCAGTGGCAGGACCGTCTCGCGGAACCTGGCCCGGTCGAGGAGCCTCAAAGGGGTGCCGGCCAACCGCAGCAGGGCGTAGACGCGGCGCCGGTCGAGCACGTTCGCGGCGGCGGTCAGTCCGGCGGAGGCGGTCGCGACGAGGAAGCTCACCGCGAGAGCGGCGGTACCGAGTTCGCCCAGGCGTTCGGTGAAGGTGTGGTTCTCGGCGTTGGCGTACTCCTCGGTGTACGGCAACTTGCCGGGCACCAGGTTCGACAGGGCGGTGACGGCGGTGTCGAGTTGCGCGGTACCGCCGGAGACGTGCACGAGCACGCCGGGGGTGCCGCCGAGTATCTCCTCGTCACCGTCGTCCGCGGTGACGGTCGCCTTCACCCCGGCCGCGTCGAGCAGCGTACGGGCCTCGGCCGTGGCAGTGCGGGCCGTGGCTGTGCTGGTGGTGGGCACGGCGATCTGGCCGGGGAAGTGGTAGTCGTCGATACCCACGTTGCCCACGGTGAAGAACCCCGCCACGAACCCGGCCAGGACCAGCCCGCTGACGGTGCGCCAGGCACCGCGCGGGTCGTCACTGAGCCGACGTGCCGCGAGCAGAGTCGCCGGCCGGCGGGCGAAGCGGGCGGTGATCCGGCCGAGTCGGTCCACGACCCACGGGCCGAGGAGCCAGAAGCCGCCGTAGAACAGGAGCAGCATCGCAAGCTGCTGACGTTCGCTCGCGCCGCCCGACGAGGTCGTCACATAGATGTAGAGCAGCACCGCGGCGAAGAGGACAAGGCGGATGAATCGGGTGTTGCGCGGGTTCGCCTGCTGGGCCACGCCCAGCGGGGAGGTCGCCACCTGGCGCAGCGTCATCATGGCGCTCACCGCGATGAGGCCGGCCACGCATGCCACGACCCCCAGCAGCCAGGGCAGTCCCACCCAGAGCTGACCGGTGTGCCAGGTGCCGATGCCGAACGGGATCTCCGCGAGCGCGGGCAGCAGCAGACAGTAGGCCAGCGCGCCCGTCAGCGCCCCGGCCGCGCCGACGACCGCCGACTCCAGGCCGGTCATCGCGAGGATCTGACGGGGAGTCGCTCCCGCGAGCCGAAGCGCCGCGAGCCGTTGCTCACGGCGGGCCGTACCGAGTCGTCCGGCGGCGGCCGCGAGCACGATCACGGGGACGGCGACGATGGCAACGCCGATCGACACCGCGGGCTTGTCCGCCGAGGTGAACAAACTGACCCTGGTCCCGTCGAAGCCCGAGATCACCGCGCGTTCGGTCTGGCCGCTGAACTGGCCGAAGATGCCGAGCGGTTCGGCCGTGTCGGAGACCGCGGGGTCGGACGCCGCCTTCCCCACGACGGCCACGAGCTCCTCGGGCGCCGCGAGACCGGCTTCTCCGATGGTGCCGTACGAGGACACCTTCGGGAATCGGTCGGCCAGTCGGTTCGCCGGTGTCCTGTGCAGCAGGTCGGACAGAGCGGGAGAGACATACACCTGCCCGGGTTTCGGGAACTCGGTGAGCCCCGGGGGCGCCGGAGTCGCACTGCGGCCGGGCAACTGGGCCAGCGTTACGACGGTGATCGGCCGGTCGCCGAGGTACGTCGTGCCGAGCGTCTGTACGGCGGTGCCGTGCCGGTCGGGCACTGGGGTGCGCCAGGCGGTGGCTTGGGCGCGGGCGTCGCTGCCGAAGTAGGCGGCCGTCAGCACCAGCAGGATCAGCGCGCCGACGGCTGCGGCGCCGGCTGACAGCAACTGGCTGTGCAGGCCACGCCGACCGGAGCGGCGAGCGAGAAACCACGTCAACTGTGGGACGGGCGAGGACATGAGGGCTCCGGGTCGATAGGGAGGGGCATGGCCCTGGTCGGGCAGGGCAGCAGACGGTGGGGGTGTTCTCCGGCGTGGGAGCAGGGCAGGACAGGGCAGCCCACGGCAGGGGGGCGCTGAGTGGGGGAGAAGGCTGCGGAGGCAGGGCTACCTGGTGGGCATCGCTCGGCCCTCGGCAAGGCGGCGCAGCGGTGGCGCGTGCGTTCAGGGCGCCACGGTGTACTGCTGGTGGGCCGTTATGCGGCCGTCGCGGACCTGGAGGACACGGTCGCAGTGGGCGGCGACGTCCGGGTCGTGCGTCACCATCACCAGGGATGCGCCCTGCTCGCGGGTGACCGAGGTCAGGAGTCGGATGACCTCCTCACTGGTCACCTGGTCCAGCGCGCCGGTCGGTTCGTCGGCGAAGACTACATCCGGCTGGACGACCAGGGCACGGGCTATCGCGACGCGCTGGGCCTGACCGCCGGACAGCTGACCGGGACGGCGCGTTTCCAGGCCGTCCAGGCCGAGCGGGGCGAACCAGCGGCGGGCGAGGGAGACGGCCCGGCCACGGGGCATGCCGTTCAGCATCAGCGGCAGAGCGACGTTCTCCTCGGCCGGCAATTCTGGCAGCAACTGGCCGAACTGGAACACGAATCCGAACTTCCTGCGGCGCAGCTCGCTCAGCCGGTTCTCGCCCAGTTCGTCGATGCGCTCGCCGTGCAGCAGGACCTCGCCGCCGTCCGGACGGACGACCCCGGCCAGCGTGTGCAGGAGGGTCGACTTGCCGGACCCCGACGGGCCCATGATCGCCAGCGATTCGCGGACGCCGACCTTTACATCGACTCCGTGCAGCGCGACGGTGGAGCCGTACTTCTTGGTGAGGCCGACGCCGGCCAGGACGGTACTCATGGTCTTCTCGTTCTCCTCAGTCTCTCCGGCGCCGCTCAGCGCTCGAACTTCCAGGTCACGGAGGTGGCCGTCGCCTTCACCACCGTCACCGGTATGTCGATGTCCTTGCCCTTGGCGGTGCGGCCCGTGCAGGTGATGCGGGCGCCCGTCACGGCCTTCAGACCGGTCGGGCAGGACACCTTGGAGACCTTCGTGCCCACCCAGGGAACCGGGTGGAACTTGCCCTTCGTGCGACCCGCGACGATGTTGGCCGCAAGTGCCTTGTGGCCGTCCACCAGCACTGTCGTGTACTCGTCCAAGGCCGTGGTCGACTCGGTGCCCGCGAGCAGATAGGTTCCGACGCCGGCCAGGGCGACCGCGGCGGTAGCACCACCGATCACGCTGATGAGGGCCTTGCGATGCATCTCGTACTCCTGAAGGTGTGGCGGGTGGCCAGTGGCTCCACTCTCACCCGCGAGGGACTGCGCGCGCCTCGGCCGTCCGGCCATCCTTGGCGGAGCGGGCCTCGGCCTTTCGGCCGATACGAGCGCGGCTGTCCGCGCCTACGGTGATTCGCATGAGATCGGATTCGTCCCGAAACTGCGTCGGCGCCTTCGTCGTCGCGCTCCTGGTCATGGCCGGGGTCGTCGACCTGCTCGAGGCGACCGACAGCGCCTACCCGGTCTGGCCGCACGCGGTCGTCCTGCTGCTCGGGTACACCGCCCTGCTGTGGCCGGCCAGGCATCGGCCCGACTGGCTCACCCCGCAGATACGCACGGGCGCGGCGGCTGTCGCATCGCTGTTGGTCACGGCGGGCTCGCTGCTGGGCGCGCAGACCTTGTTCGGCCCGGGTGAGACTGTCCTCCTGCTGAGTCTGCTGTTCGTCGCGGTGCGGAGCTGTCCCCAGCCCTGGGCCGTGATCTGCGGGGTTCTGAACGCCGCCGCGCTGATCAGCACACCCGCGCGGTTCTACCAGGATGACACGTCCAGCCTGCTGGGCTTCATGATGGTGATGCTCGTCATGACCGGCATCATCGGCAGTCTGGCGGCGTTCCTGCGCTCGCAGGACTACCGGCGGGCCATGGCGGTCGTCGAGACCAGGCGCGCCGAACGGCTGGCGATCGCCGCCGATCTCCACGACTTCGTCGCCCACCATGTCACCGGCATCCTCGTCCAGACCCAGATGGCCCGCATGATGGCCACCACCGAGCCGGAGAAGCTGGACACCGTCCTGGAGGGCATAGAACACGCGGCCACCGAGGCCCTGGCGTCGATGCGCCGTACCGTCGGCGTGCTGCGGGCCACCGGCCCGGACGCCGCCGACCGCAGGCCTGTCGGTGACCTGGCCGGCATCGCGGAACTGGTGGACGGCTTCGCGAGCCCGGTCCAGCACGTCACCCTTGACCGCGACCCCGCCGTGCCGGACGACCTCCCCCATGAGGTGCAGGCCGCCGCGTTCCGGGTGGTGCAGGAGGCCCTGACGAACGTACGACGGCACGCGGCGGACGCCATCGGGATCACCGTCCGGCTCCGCCACGAGGGTCACCGGCTGGAGGTCGGTGTGATCAACGACGGCCGGGGCGGCACCCAGCTGCCGGCCGCCGCACACGGGGGCGGCTTCGGCCTGGTCGGGCTCACGGAACGCGTCACGGCCCTGGGCGGTGACCTGAGAGCGGGGCCGCCGGACGGACAGACGGAGGGCTGGGAGGTACGGGCCCTTTTCCCCACCGGAAAGACGTGACGCGGAGGATCTCTTTGGTGACACGGTCGAGGCCCGTACGAGGAGCTGACGGGTTCCTCCGTCCCGGCGAAGCCATCTACGGGGTGCGGCGCGCGACGGACGCGCCGCAACTCCCGTACGGACAGGCCGAGGAGCGGCACCCGGGAGCCGTCGGCGACAGACGGCTGCTACTGGCGCGGCGAGCCGACGAGTTACTGGCTGGCCTACGGGCCCGGATGCCGTCCAGGCGACTCGCGACGACGGCCGACGTGGTGGACGCAGTCGACTTCCTGCTGCGCAACCGGTCCGTCAACGCGACGGCGTTGAAAGGGACTGACTGACCCGAGGAGGGGGCGGGTCAGTCGCTGCGGGTCGCGTTCTCCGCCTCGAACATCCAGCGCTGCTTCTCCAGTTCGGCGGTGATGCCGATCAGCAGGTCCTGGGTCACCGGATCCGCCTCCTCCGTCGCCTCGACGCGCTTGCGCAGGCGTTCGATCGCCGTCGCCAGTGCCTCGACAAGAAGCTGTACGACCTCCGTGTCATGCAGCCAGCCGTCCTTCGGTCCCTGGAAGACGGAGGCCGAGGCGACGGTCTCGGGGCGGCCGTCCGGCGGCACACCGAGGGCCGCGGAGCGCTCGGCGACCGTGTCGGAGAACGCGCGGGCAGCCGACACCACCTCGTCGAGGTGCAGATGGATCGAACGGAACCTCGGCCCCACGATGTTCCAGTGGGCCTGCTTCCCGATCAGTGACAGTGCAAGCAGATCCACCAAGGTCTCCTGCAGAGCGTCGCCGGTGATCCGGCGCTCCGGCTCGGGCAGGCTGCTCTTCACGACAGTCATGGGGTCACTCCTCCTCGTGACTCGGCCCGGATCTCGCTACCGGACCCGTTCTCTCGCGGTACGGAGCAGTGCGGCGCGCTCGTCCTCGCAGGTGCCGCCCCACACGCCCGAGGTCTGACCGCTGCGCAGGGCCCAGTCCAGGCACTGCGGGGTCACCGGGCAGTGGGCGCACACGCGTTTGGCGGCGGCGATGTCCCGCACCGCCGGCCCTGTCGTGCCCACGGGGAAGAACAGTTCCGGGTCCTCTCCCACGCACGCTGCTCGCCGCAACCACTCCATGGGGACGCGGGTGCCCAGGTCGGAAGGGTGGAAACGTGACGGCAGGGCATTCAGTTCGGGCGGTCCGTCCGGGCTGCGAGCACCCGGTCCACGAACGCGGTCACCTCGGCGTAGGCCGCCGCTCTGTCCGTCTCGAGGAAGACGTCGTGCCGGGCGCCCGGGAAGATCCGCTCCGTCCAGTCGGTGCCGCGCAGCTCCTCGACGCCGACGCGGCTTCCGGCGAGGGGCACGAGCCGGTCGTCGTCGCCGTGCAGCCACAGCAGCGGCAGCGCTCCGATGTCACCGCTCTTCGCCACGGTGTCCAGCGTCCGTACGAACGCCCCCAGCGTCGGCCGTCTCATCGGGCCGTGCCACACCAGCGGGTCAGCCGCGTACGCCGCCCCGACCGCCGGATCGCGGGACAGCGCGGCCGGATTGATCGGCCGGTCGGGGATCTCGTCGAGCGCGAGCAGACGCTCGGGCAGGTCCCAGTTGCCGAGTACGGGCGCGGACAGGACGAGCGCGGCGAGTTCGTCGCCGTGGCGCTGCGCGAAGCGGGCCGCGATCAGCCCGCCGGTGGAGTGGCCGAGCAGGACGAGCGGTACGTCGGGACGGGCGGCCCGGGCCTGGGCGGCGACACCGTGCAGGTCGGTGACGACGTCCTCGAAGTCCGCGATCACCGCCCGCTCGCCCGCCGACCTGCCGTGTCCCTGATGATCGGGGCCGAGGACGGTGGCGCCGTGGGTGACCAGGACATGGGCGAGCTCCTCGTAGCGGCCCATGTGCTCGGCGTATCCGTGCGAGATGAGGGCGAGGTAGCGGGGTGGTTGCCCGGTGGGGTGGCCGGGACCACTTCGGGCGGGGCGAGGCCATTCGCGGACGGAGATCGTGCCCCGGGTGCCGGTGAGGACGTACTCGCGGGAGTCGGCCATGGCTTCTCCGGGTGCGTCGTTGGAGGGGGTGCGGGGTGTGCGGCGTGTTGCGGGAGCTGCGTGGATCTTCCCAGGGGGCGGGGTGGCCGGTCCACGGTGACGCGTCGGCGCGGTGGGTGCCATCGGTGACGTCCGTGGTGTGGGTGTGTGTGGGGCTGGGGTCACCTGGCGAGACGGTTCTCATGGGCGCAGTTGGGTGGGCATAGCATCGGTCTCCGCATGAACACGATGACGCTCTGGCACATGACGCACTGGGAGTTCGCCGCACTCGCCGCGGCGGCGGTACTCGTCGGCTTCTCCAAGACCGCCGTCAGCGGGGCCAACACGGTCAGTCTGGCGATCTTCGCGGCCGTCCTGCCCGCCCGCGAGTCCACCGGGGTGCTGCTGCCGATCCTGATCGCGGGTGACGTACTCGCCGTCCTCACCTACCGCAGACACGCCCACTGGCCGACGCTGTGGCGGCTGTTTCCGGCGGTCGCGGTGGGTGTGGTCGTCGGCACGGTGTTCCTGGTGTGGGCGGACGACGAGGTCGTACGGACCTCGATCGGGGCGATCCTGCTGCTGATGGCCGGGGTGACGGTGTGGCGCCGACGGCAGGCGGACGCGGAGGCGAAGGCACAGTCGGGGTCGGAGTCGGAGGAGGACGAGCCGGATGCGGTGAGTACACCCGCCGGCCGCTTCAAGGCCCGCTCGTACGGTGTCCTCGGCGGTTTCACGACGATGGTCGCCAACGCGGGCGGCCCGGTCATGTCGATGTACCTCCTGTCCGCCGGCTTCCGCAAGCTCGGCTTCCTGGGAACGTCGGCGTTCTTCTTCCTGATCGTGAACGTCTCGAAAGTCCCCTTCAGCGCCGGCCTCGGACTGATCGACGGCCACTCGCTCCTGCTCGACGCGGCGCTCGTGGTGTTCGTGATCCCCGGGGCGTTTATCGGCAAATGGGCTGTGAACCGAATCAACCAACGGCTGTTCGAGCAGCTGGTGATCGCGGCCACGGTGGTGGGGGGCGCGCAGCTGTTGCTGCGCTGATCAGACGCTCCCACCCGTCAGTGCCGCCGGTCGGCTCGGCAGGCTGCTGCTGAGGTCATCCACCAGGAGGCGCTTGGAGATGGCGTCCACCGCGTTGCGCAGGTCTTGCCCCGAGGGGCGGCCGAGGTCCTGCTCCACTCGTCCCGCCAGCCAGGTGCCCCAGGCCCTGCTGATCACCTCGGCCTCGCGGGTGCCGGCCTCGGTGTGGGAGAAGAAGGAACCGGTGCGGGTCAGATATCCCTCCTCGACCATGCGGTCGAAGACCGGGACGAGGACCTCAGGCGGCATCTGACGCCGGGCGGCGATCAGGCCGGGGCCCGCGTGTCCGACCATGCGGGTGAACAGCTCGACCTGCATCACGGCCCACGCGCCCGCGATGTCGAGCCGGGTGTCGGAGTCGCTGACGATCCGCCGCGCGGTGTCCATGTCCGTACTGCCGATGATCTTGCCGACCGAGGCTTCCAGCAGACGGCGGGAGTCCGCGCCGGCCGGTGTCGCGAACCCCTCGCACGGTCCGCAGGAAGACGGTCTGGATGGTGTCCGCGTAGGCGCCCACGATCGGGTCGGCCGTCTGGGCGGGCAGTTGGTGCAGGCCCTCAGGGCTGGTCGCCGCTCTGGTGATGGTGGCCTGGTCGGCGGCGCCGTTCGCACGGCGGACGAAGACGACGTTGCGGCGGCGGGAGTCCAGCACGGGTGGCTGCGCGGAGACGGGCGGTGCGGTGTCCTCGGCGACTGTCACGAGGTCACGATCACACCGGTGGTACACCCGTGCAAGGGGTGCGGTGCGCCCGGGTGCCCCTTGGTACGGCGCCTACGGCTGCTCGGTCCGTCCCGAGTCTGCCGCACCCCACTGACAACGCGGCCGACGGACCGGGTCAGTCGTCGGCGCCGCGGTTCGACAACCGTGGCGCGTGAGCCACCGCGTCGACGGCCACCGCGTCCCGCTCAACCTCCGCCGCCAGGTTCCGCGCCCAGCCGACGATCCCCGCGAGGTCAAGCCCGTACGGCTGCGTCCGCGCTTCCACGGCTGCCCACTCCTCGACGGCGCCGGCCCCGCGTCGCAGCAGCCGGACACCGCCCGTGACGTTCCCGCGCGCGGCATGCGTGAGTCCCACGGCCAGCTGCGCGAGCCCCCGCCACAGGCCACGCTCCTGTTCCGGCCCCGACTTCCAGGCGTCCTCGAAAACCTCGTGCGCATGGAACGGTTTCCCGGCGTCCAGCAGGGCCTGCGCCTCGGTGACACTCTCCTCGGGAGGGCGTACGACCCCCTCGGGCTGCCGGGCCACCCCGGGCTCGCCGTACGGCAGCGGGCGTCCGAGCCCGTCCCGGGGCCGCGCGTTGCGCGCCCGACCCTCCTGGTCCCTATCCCGCCCGCCCACTGCTGCTGCCCGGCCCTTCCACGCACTGCTCATCCCCCGATTGTCGCGCGCTCCCCACGGCCTTCGGGGCAGCCCCTGACGTGGGGTAAAGTTCTGTCCGCGTGATCACGCGGGGCAACCGCGGGACGACGCACCGGGACGTGGCGCAGCTTGGTAGCGCACTTGACTGGGGGTCAAGGGGTCGCAGGTTCAAATCCTGTCGTCCCGACTTTTTGAAGTCGCAGGTCAGGGGCCGTTTCAGAGGAGATCTGAGGCGGCCCCTTGATCATTCTTGGGGACTGCTTGGGGACCAGTGCATTTCGCAGCGGTTGTGGCGCACCTTGACCCGGTCAGGGTGCGCCACAGTTGGCGGCCGGTGGCCCGGGTACATGCGTCGGTCAGCCGGATCACAGCGGTCCCGATGTGCCGCCGACGGTGGAGATCAGGGTCCGCCGGCGAGCTGCAGCACTGCTCCCGGCGTAGCCGGGGCCTCCGGCCCCACGACCTCCCGTACCGCAGTGAAACCACGTAGCAGGTCACTCCCGCGGCCGGCGTCCCCGACGGGGAGCCGACTCGGCCGGCCGGTCCGGCTCTCGCTCCGCGGCGGCTGCGGCGGCCGCCATCGAGAGCCGGAAAAGTCTGCGTCCGCACCGGATCTCCTCGCCGCGCATCGGGTCTGGCTGGTCCTACGCCACCATGGGGTCAGCGGCCCCAGCGCAGCGCGGCGGTCTGCACGGGTGCGTCCCACAGCCGCAGCATTTCCGCGTCGGCCCGGCACAGTGTCAGCGAGCAGCCCGCCATGTCCAGCGACGTGACGTAGTTGCCCACGAGCGTTCGCGCCACCGGCACGCCCCGGGTTTCCAGCAGCCGGGCCACTTCGGCGTGGAAGCCGTACAGCTCCAGCAGCGGCGTCGCTCCCATCCCGTTGACCAAGGCCACTACCGGCCCGTCGGCCGGAGCCACCTCCACCAGCTCCTCGAGTACGGCACCCACCGCGACCTCCGCGATCGCCCGGGCCGGCATCATCGCGCGCCGTTCTCGGCCCGGCTCGCCGTGGATCCCGACCCCGAGCTCCATCTCCCCGTCCGGCAGGTCGAAGGTCGGGCCGCCTTTCGCGGGAGTGCTGCAGGGGCTGAGCGCCACGCCGAAGCTGCGCGAGAACTCGTTGACGCGCCGGGCGATCGCGGCCACCTGCTCCAGCGGTGCACCCTCCTCGGCTGCCGCCCCGGCGATCTTCTCCACGAACAGGGTCGCCCCGGTGCCCCGCCGCCCGGCCGTGTACAGGCTGTCGGTGACGGCGACGTCGTCGTTGACCAGGACCCGCTCGACCCGGACGCCGTCCTCCTCGGCGAGCTCGGCGGCCATCTGGAAGTTCAGCACGTCGCCGGTGTAGTTCTTGACGACGAACAGCACGCCCTGCCCGGCCTCGACGGCGCTCGCCGCGCGCAGCATCTGGTCCGGGACGGGCGAGGTGAACACATCCCCGGGACATGCGGCCGACAGCATCCCGTATCCGACGAACCCGGCGTGCAGCGGCTCGTGACCGGAGCCGCCGCCGGACACCAGCCCGACCCGCCCGCCCTCCCGCGCGTCTCGCCGTACGACCACCCGCCGCTCCACGTCCACGTTCAGCTCCGGGTGGGCGGCAGCCACCCCCCGCAGGGCATCGGCGACCACGGTCTCCGGACTGTTGATCAGCATCTTCATGGGACCTCCCGGGTGGAACCGGCGGCTGAGCCTCTGCCCGGTGTCCGCACGGGGCTCAGGCATCGCCGGTGACAGGCGGGCGCATTCGCGATCGTCCGCCACACGAACAGTGTGCCGTCACGCCGTGGACATCCGCGATGGGTGCTCGCTTCCGCCCGCCTCCCCGGGCGGGGCGCGGCAGGCTCGGTCCAGGGGCCAGGGCGGTGCCGTCGACGCAGACGATGCCGCAGGTGGTGTCGTACTCCTCGGCGGGTGTGGTGGAGGAGCTGGTGGTGACGACGACCGGTCACGTCGGCCTCGTGCGCGGCGAAGGCAGGTGCCGCCGAAGCGCCGCAATCCCGGGACCCCCCGGTTGCCGTCGGCGGAGTGCTTGCCTGGGACGACGACGGGGAACCCGCCTGCGTTCGTCGCTCTTTTGCAACCACTTGTCGGCCGGTGCTCGTGAGCCGGTGGAGAGAGCAGCGCTCGCAGTCGCAGCGGAGCACAAAGGGCAGCCCCAGGCATCTCCTGCCGACGGGCGGCCTTCCGCTCCATGGCCGGGCAGCGGGCAGTATCGCCTCGCGCGCGCATGGCTCTGGCCGGTCCTACAATGATCTCTGGAGTACTCGGGGCAGTCGACGGCCGGTCCTCGGGCCGGCGGGAAGCGGGCACCCATGGCTGAGCGGCTCAAGAGATCAGGGCTGGTCGGCGAGCTTTCAGCAGAATTCGCCGGCACCATGATCCTCATCCTCTTCGGGTGCGGTGTGGTGGCTCAGGTAGTCGCCGGCGGGGCTCTCACGGACCCGGCGGGCGGCCTGGGAAACCACGACAGCATCGCCTGGGCCTGGGGCCTCGGCGTCACCCTTGGCGTCTACGTCGCGGCGAGGCTGAGCGGTGCTCACCTCAATCCCGCGGTTACCGTCGCGCTGGCGTCCTTCAAGGGCTTCCCGTGGAGCAAAGTGGCTCCCTACGCGCTGGCCCAGACGGCCGGAGCCTTCGTGGCAGCCCTGCTCGTCCGGTGGAACTACACCGAGGCGCTGGCAAAGGCGGATCCCACCCACACGATCAAGACACAGGGCGTCTTCTCCACGCTGCCCGCCAACGGCAACCCGAACCTGCCGGTCAGCGATTGGGGCGCACTCCGCGACCAGATCATCGGCACCGCGATCCTGCTGCTGCTGATCCTCGCGGTCACGGACTTGCTCAACACGCCCCCCGGCGCCAACCTGGCGCCGTTCATCGTCGGCCTGATCGTCGTGGCCATCGGCATGGCCTGGGGCACCAACGCGGGTTACGCGATCAACCCGGCACGTGACTTCGGTCCCAGGCTGGCCAGCTTCTTCACCGGGTACGGCGGAGCGTGGCGAGATCAGTACGGGCACTTCTACTTCTGGGTGCCGATCGTCGGTCCGCTGATCGGAGGTCTGCTGGGAGCGGGCCTGTACAAGTTCTTCATCGGCCGGTTCCTGCCGACTGCCGAGCCGGAGCCCCCCGGACGGGTCCCGGCCCCGGACGAAAGCTGACACGAAAGCTGACACGAGAGCTGACCGGCTCCCGGGGTTGCCGTCATCCGGCTGCCCCGGGAGAGCCCAAGGAGAGGCGGCATCCCATGGCGGACTTCGTCGGCGCGGTGGACCAAGGGACCACCAGCACCCGTTTCATGATCTTCGACCATGCCGGCAACGAGGTGGCGAGGCACCAGCTGGAGCACTCACAGATCCTCCCGCGCTCTGGGTGGGTCGAACACGACCCGGTGGAGATCTGGGAGCGCACCAACTCGGTGATCCAGAACGCGCTCCGGCACGGAAACCTCTCCCCGGAGGACCTGGCGGCCATCGGTATCACCAACCAACGGGAGACGACCGTCGTCTGGGACCCGCGCAACGGCCGCCCGTACTACAACGCCATCGTCTGGCAGGACACCCGTACCGACTCCATCGCGGCAGCGCTGGACCGCTCGGGCCAGGGCGACGTCATCCGCCGCAGGGCGGGGCTGCCGCCGGCCACGTACTTCTCCGGCGGCAAGATCCAGTGGATCCTGGAGAACGTCGACGGAGTCCGCGAGGCGGCCGAGCAGGGCCATGCCCTTTTCGGTAACACCGACTCCTGGGTGCTGTGGAATCTCACCGGCGGCCCCGACGGCGGCGTCCACGCCACCGACGTGACCAATGCCAGCCGCACCATGCTGATGGACCTGGAGACCCTCGACTGGGACGACGAGCTGCTCGGCTTCTTCGGCGTTCCCCGGGCGATGCTGCCCACCATCAACCCGTCCTCCCACGCGGAGGCGTTCGGACAGACCCGTACGTCCCGGCCGCTGCGGGCAGCCATCCCCATCACCGGTGTGCTCGGCGACCAGCAGGCAGCCACCGTCGGGCAGGTCTGCTACGCGCCCGGCGAAGCCAAGAACACCTACGGCACCGGCAACTTCCTGGTGCTCAACACCGGCACGGAACTGGTGCGGTCCCAGCACGGCCTCCTGACCACCGTGGCGTACCAGTTCGGCGACAGCCCGGCGATCTACGCACTCGAAGGCTCCATCGCAGTCACAGGCTCCGCGGTGCAATGGCTGCGTGACCAGCTGAAGATCATCAACGATGCCGCCGAGAGCGAGCGCCTGGCACGTACCGTCGAAGACAACGGTGGGATCTACTTCGTCCCCGCCTTCTCCGGCCTGTTCGCCCCGTACTGGCGTTCCGACGCCCGCGGCGCGATCGTCGGTCTCGCCCGGTACAACGACGGCGGCCACCTGGCGCGGGCCGCCCTGGAAGCCATCTGCTACCAGAGCCGAGACGTGGTGGAAGCCATGGAGCAGGACTCCGGCGTCCACCTCGACGTGCTCAAGGTCGACGGCGGCGTGACGGCCAACGACCTGTGCATGCAGATCCAGGCCGACGTCCTCGGCGTCCCGGTCAGCCGCCCGGTCGTCGCCGAGACCACCGCGCTGGGCGCCGCCTACGCCGCCGGTCTGGCCACCGGTTTCTGGCGGGACACGGACGAACTGCGCACCCACTGGCAGGAGTCCAAGCGCTGGGAACCCCAGTGGTCCGAGGAACAGCGCGAGGAAGGATACGCGGGCTGGAAGAAGGCGGTGGAGCGCACGCTCGACTGGGCCAAGGTCGAATAGGTCCTGGCCGGGAGCGACCGAACGGGGCCGCCCGAGCCGCGTGCGCGGCCCCCACCCGCACCAGCTGCACGAGGAGGACACCATGGCGAACCCGGTGGCTCTCTCGCCCGGCGCACGCGCGGAGGCCCTGGTCCGACTGGGAGAGGGTGAGCTTGACATCCTCGTCGTCGGGGGCGGCGTCGTCGGCGCCGGCGCGGCCCTGGACGCCGCCACCCGGGGCCTGAGAGTCGGCCTCGTCGAAGCCCGGGACTGGGCCTCGGGCACTTCCAGCCGCTCCAGCAAGCTCATCCACGGCGGTCTGCGCTACCTGGAGATGCTGGACTTCCGACTCGTAGCCGAAGCCCTGAAGGAACGCGGACTCCTGCTGCAGTTCCTGGCCCCTCATCTGGTGCGTCCGGTGCCGTTCCTCTACCCCCTGCGACACCGGATCAGGGAGCGCCCGTACGTCGGCGCCGGCGTGCTCCTGTACGACACCATGGCCGCGGCCTCCGGTACCTCCAGAGGTCTGCCCCACCACCGCCACCTGCTCAAGCGTCGAGCCCTGCACGAGGCGCCCGCGTTGCGTTCCGACGCCCTGGTCGGCGCGATTCAGTACTGGGACGCCCAGGTCGACGACGCCCGGCACACCATGTTCCTCGCCCGCACGGCCGTCGCCTACGGAGCGCTGGCCGCCAACCGCACCCGTGTCAGCCGCTTCCTGCGGCAGGGCGAGCGGGTGGTGGGAGCCGCTGTCACGGATCTGGAGACCGGCGACGAGACAGAGGTGCGAGCCAAGCAGGTCATCAACGCGACCGGCGTGTGGACCGACGACACCCAGGCCCTCGTCGGTACGCGCGGCCAGTTCCACGTCCGCGCCTCCAAGGGCGTACACCTGCTGGTCCCCCGGGACCGGATCAACTCCCGCACCGGGCTCATCCTCCGCACCGAGAAGAGCGTGCTGTTCGTCATCCCCTGGGGACGACACTGGATCATCGGGACCACCGACACCGACTGGACACTCGACAAGGCCCATCCCGCCCTCAGCTCCCAGGACGTCACCTACCTGCTGGAGCACGTCAACAGCGTCCTGGCCACGCCTTTGGTTCCGGAGGATGTCGAAGGCGTCTACGCCGGTCTGCGTCCCCTCCTGTCAGGCGAGGCCGCAGAAACCAGCAAACTGTCACGGGAGCACCTGGTAGCACACCCGGTACCCGGTCTCGTCGTGGTGGCCGGCGGCAAGTACACGACCTATCGAGTGATGGCCAAGGACGCAGTCGACGAGGCGGCCCGCGGCCTGGACGAGAAAGTGCCCGACTGCGTCACGCAACGCGTTCCGCTGCTCGGCGCCGACGGCTATCCGGCCCTCTGGAACTCCCGTCACAACCTCGCCGAGCGCTCCGGGCTGCATGTCGCCCGCATCGAGCACCTGTTGAACCGCTACGGCTCCCTGGTGCACGAACTGCTCGCCATGGTCGCAGCCGACTCCTCGCTCGGCGAGCCGTTGCCGAGCTCCGACGACTACCTGCGGGTCGAGGCCGTCTACGCGGTGACCCATGAGGGTGCCCGCCACCTGGAGGACGTGCTCGCCCGACGTACCCGGATCTCCATCGAGTCCTGGGACCGTGGTGTGGACGCGGCGCAGACCGTCGCGGAACTGATGGCGTCTCACCTGGGGTGGGGCCAAGCGCACCGGGACCGTGAGGTAAACCATTACTTGAAGCGGGTGGCCGCCGAACGCGAGGCCCAGCAGCAGCCGGACGACCAGACCGCCGACGCGGTACGGCTCGGCGCCCCCGACATCATTCCGGTGCCCTGAGTACGGTCGCCGGGACTGGAAACGGAGCATGAGTCACCGAGCCGGTCCCCGACCCTGTTGAGCAACTGTCCGGAACAGTGAGCCGTGGACAGTCGCACAAGGGCGTTCGATTAGTTCCGGTTCGTCGGAGCCCAGGGATCGACAGGCGGCCGCGACTTGGGGGAGCCAGGCGATCTCCACGTGGGGGGTGCGTCCCCCCGATGGTGCGTTCGAGTGGGGTGGGGAGTCCCGATGCGAAGGCGCGGTGGGCGCGGCGTCGAGGGGGCGGTCGCCGGGGGTGAGCAGGCCGCATGAGCGTCCGTGCGGGCGGTCGCGGCGGCCGCCCGTGAGGATCAGTCGGCGGCGCGAGGCCATCCCCTCAGGAAGGGTTTCCCCCGAGGCGTGCCTGGGGGCCGGTTGGGGACCACAGGGTGTGCGCGATACCGGACGGCAGGCACGTCGGCGCACAGGTTGCGGACGGATTGAGCCTGTTACTGACCTTTGAGGCGTGTTGTCGCCGGGGGCTGACGATGCGTGAACTTCGCGGTATGCCGGTTGTGTGAGATATCCGCAAGGTGGTGGGCTGACGCCTGAACGGCAGGCGCAAGGACCGCCGAATGCGGCAGTTCATCGACACCCACGACCGGATCAGCTGCTACTTCCTGCCGGCCTACGCACCCGACCTCAACCCCGTCGAGGGCATCTGGTCACTACTGCGACGCAGCAGCCAGGCCAACACCGCCTTCACCGACCCCGACCACCTCATGCGCACGCTCCGGCACGGTCTCCGCCGGATCCAGTACCGCAGCAACCTCATCGACGCATGCCTCGCCGAAACCGGCCTCACCTTGACGACACCACGGCCACAACATCAGTAGAGACAGATAATTCGGGTGACCGACACTCCTGGCGCAGTTCAGGGCCGGTTTCGGGAAGTTCCGAAACCGGCCCTTGGCTATTCTTGGGGACCAGGTGGGGACCGAAATCAGCTGCGACGCACAGGGGGCCTCGTGGATGCCGAATCGGCGGACTTCTGCCTCGGTGTGACCGGCTTTCACGTGGTGACGGACCCCGCCACGGGCAGAATGACGGAGGCGAGCTGGCGCTGGGTCCTGGAGGCCGACGGTCGTGTGATCAAGGAGGCCGACGTCCGCCTCAACGGCTCGGACTGGCAGGTCGACGCCTTCCGTGATCTGCAGTCGTATCTGCGATGGCGGGCGGACCCGAGCCGGCGCCTGGAGCATGAGAGTGAACTCCTCGACGAGTTGGGCCGGTGGATCACCCGTACGGCGCTCGAGGAGATCGGCCCCATCCTGGCGGACGAAGGCCCCTGCGTGGTGCGGATGAAGGTCCCTCCCGAGGCCCGCTTCGTCGGGGGACTGCCCTGGGAGGCGGCGGTGGTCGGCGGCAAGCCCCTGCCGCTGCACCGCGTCAGCCTCGTTCGGGATCTCGCGGCGGCGTCTGCCAGGCCGTTACGGAGGAAAAAGCATCCCATCGCGGACGCCCTGCGTGTACTGGCTCTGTTCAGCCTGCCCGACGGCACCTCCGCGCTGAATCTCAGACGGGAACGCCTGCAACTCGTCCGACTGCTGGACACGGTGGCCAAGACGAGTGGGAGAGCCATCGAACTGGCCGTCCTGCAGTACGGCGTGACGCGTGCGCGGCTGAGCAGGCTCGTGGAGGACGGGCGCGGCTGGGACGTTCTCGTGCTGTCGGGTCACGGTGGGGAAGGCGTCTTCGTCCTGGAGAAGCCGGACGGCAGTCGTGATCCGATCGGCGGAGACGCGCTGGTGGAGCTGCTGGCACCGCTGCGCCGCCGCGTCAAGTTCGTACTGGCGGCGGCCTGTTCGTCGGCGGACACCCTGACCGACGAGCGACTGGAGGCGCTGGGGATCGGCCCCGCGCACCGGTCCGCCGAGTCTTCGCACGAAGGCCCGCAGGGCCCCGAGCGGTCCGGTACCTCCCCGCACGTGGGCACCCTCGCCGAGGTCCTCGCCGATCGCCTCGACTGCGCGGTGCTCGGCATGCGGCACACCGTCACCGACGACTTCGTGACGGAGCTGAACGGTGCGGTGTTCAAACTGATGGTGGAACAGGCGAACACCCTGGGACGTGCGGTGGCCCTCGCCCTGCCCCGAGTGGTCGACACGCCGGCCACCGAGGCCAGCCCGCCCCTGGCCGCCAGCTCGCCCGCGCTGTTCGGCGGCACCGCCGTGGAACTCCTGCTCCCACCGCCCAAGGGCCCCGCCCTGATCTTCGACAGGAGCGCACTGAAACTGGCGGGCTTTCTCGACCAGCCCGCACGGTTCGTGGGCCGGGGCGCCCTGATGTCCGCGGCGAACCGTTGTCTGGCGGAGCACAGCGGAGAATCCGGCATCTTCCTCCAGGGCATGGCGGGCGCGGGCAAGACCGCGTGCGCCCTTGAACTCTCCTATGGACAGGAGGACAACTTCGCGGCGCTCGTCTGGCACAGGGCCCCTGAGGGGACCGACGGTGCTGCTGCGGACATCGCCACCTCCCTCACCGATTTCGTCCGGGCCCTGCAGCACCGCGTCGAGAACCTTCATTTCGCCGAGCTACTGGACAAGCCGGAGGAGTTGTCGGCGTTCCTGCCGATGCTCACCCAGTTCTGCAAGGAGGAGCGGGTCCTGGTCGTCCTCGACAACGTGGAGTCCCTGCTCAGCACGTCAGGTGAGTGGCGCGACCCGCGATGGGGGCTGGTGGTCGATGCCCTGACCCGGCACCGGGGCCTGTCCCGGCTGATCATGACCGGACGGCGCGCGCCCCGCTCCCTCGACCCCGGTGTGTCCGTGTACCAGGTCGAAGCCCTGTCGCCACGCGAGAGCGTGCTGCTCGCTCGCGAGATGCCGCAGCTCAGGGCGCTGCTGGACGGGGAGCTGGCCGGGCTGCACCCGAGCCGGTGCAAGGCTCTCGCGGTGGGTGTTCTGACCTCGGCACAGGGGCACCCCACCCTCATCGAGTTGGCCGAGGGCGAACTGTCCGACCCGGAGCGCCTCGCCGCGCGTCTCGCCGAAGTGGACCGTTCCTGGGAGGAGTTGGGTATCACCCCGCGGAGCTACCTCGACCTCGGCGCTGCCACCCGTGCGGATGCCACCGCCTACACGGCCGTTCTGGCCATGTGGACCAGGGGCGTGGTGTCCGCGCTCTCCGGGTCCGCCCGCCATCTCTTCCGTGTCCTGTGCTGGCTGGAGCCGGCCGACCGCAGGCCCGCGCTCCTCGAGGAGATCGGCCCGCTGCTCCGGGAGACCGGGCCAGGGGGCCCCGAAGACGGGGACACGTGGTGGCAGGACTGGTCCGAGCTGGCCGAGAGCAGCCTTGTCACCGTCGACCGGGACGCCGGCGGAGACCATGTCACCCTGGTCGTGCACCCCGAGGTCGCGGAGGCCGGCCGCAAGACCGCCGAGCACCTGCGGGAGGTCGTCGACCGACAGTTCGCCACGTACTGGACCGACCGCGCGATGGAGAGCCTGGCGACCGAACGCGAGGGCGGCTCCGGCCAGGTCATCGACGCGGCCCGGGCCGCCCTGCCGTACCTGCTGCGAAGGGGCCACTGGAGCCGGGCCGCCCTCCTCCTCGAACGCGTGCTGTTCCGCGACCCCTCGCCCAGGACCGCCGCCACGCTGCTGCCCGCGCTTCGGGACATCGGACGCCGAGCCGAGGGCAGCGACGACGAACTGGCCGCCACCCGGATTCTCGCCCGAGTGCTGGAACGCAGCGATCCGGACGAGGCCCGAACCCACCTGGAACGACTGCTGGAGGTCGCTCTCATCCGCGGTGACCACCTCGCCGCAACCGGGCTCACGGGCGACCTCGGCTGGCTCCGCTTCCGCCACGGGGACTGGGAGGGGGCTCTGGTCCTTCTCGATCGGAAGCCCGACTACACGCGGCAGGCCGGTCTGGGCCCGTGGTCGGTCCTCGGCGACGAGGCGAAACGACTGCAGATCCTGCAGCGCAGGGACCCGCCCGAGACCGTCCTCGGTGAGGTGGAGCGACTCCTCGACCGCATGGACGCCCTGTCCGCCGGCGACCTGCCGGACGGCCCGGAGAACGTGGACCCGTGGAACGTTCGCGAGGCGGTGCTGGGCATCGGGTGCGCCGCGGCCGACGCCATGGGGGCCTGGGAACTGGAGCTGACCCTCATCGACGCCGTCCTCGCCTCCCAGCAGGCCCGGGACGCCCCCGCCACGGATACCGCCCATACCCTCTTCAACCGGTACGGGCCACTGCAACGGCTGGGGAGGGGCGACGAGGCACACGAGGTCCTCATCCGCTGCCGCGCCCTCTTCGCCCGCGAACAGGACTGGGAACAGGTGGCGTTGACCACCGGGGCACTGGCCGACGTCGAGGCCGGGCGCGGGCGCTTCGACACCGCCGTGAGTCTCATGACCGAGGCGCTGCTCGGGCTCTACGGTGCGGGCAACGCCCATGTCCAGACGCTGCGGGTGGCGCACCACAACCTGGCGGTTTTCCTCGCCTCCTTGCCGACGAGGACACCCGAGGACACGCGGCGGGTCCTTCTGCACGGTCTGACTTCGGTGCTGCTCGGCGCGCTCGTCGACGGCGTGGACCTCGGGGCCGCCATCGGGCTGATCCGCCGGCTCGTCCCGGTGTACGAGTCACCGCCCGCCACCGTCGAGGAACTGGGCAGCGTCATGGACGCCGAACCCGGCATCCGGCTGGCCGATGTCCTCGCCCGCGTGGCCGACCCGGAGGAGGTGCGGGTGACGTGGGGCGCAGTGGTCGAGGCCTGGACCCGAGCGGGCGACGACTGAGGCCGCCGCCCGGGTCGGACCGCTCTGTTGCCGGGTCGGCACCACAAGCAGTTCAGGAGGAGGGCCGAGCGGATGCTCGTACCCCCTCCAGGAGGGCCTGCAGAGACAGCGGCGCGTCCGTACCGAGGATTGCGGTGAGGACACGACGCAGGTCCACGCCCGGCACCCGGCCGACCAACTCGATGACCTCGTCCACGGTGCCGGGGACGGACAGGCTGTCGCCCTCACCAGAACCGTCGCCCTCACCAGGACCTTCGCCTGCGCCGGAGCCCTCGGTGCCGGCCGGTTCGGGAAGCCGCTCGCCGTCGGTGGGCCCCCCGGCCGCCTCGATCAGCTCGGCGGCCAGCAGATGGGCGACCGCGGTCCGCGGATCGTCGTCGTGGGCCCGCGTCAGCACCCCCATGCCATGGTGTGCCACGACGATGTCCACCGCCAGGTCCGCACGGTAGGCGTAGCGCAGCGCGTCCCGGGCGAGTCCGAGGGCGGTCGAGCCGTGACCGCGCCGGTGCTCCACCCGTGCGAACGCGGTGAACGTCCATGCCAGCCCCGGCGCGAACACCTGGCGCTCGTATTCCTGCCGGCACCGCTGGAACACGGCGGCGGACTCGTCCAGTTCGCCGAGGGACAGCAGGAGTTCCCCCGTGTTGAAGAGAGTGTGGGTGCGTTCGAGGACGGGCGCGTCGCGCCGCAACTCGCAGTCTGCGATGCGTTTGTTGAAGTCGAGAGCCTCCTGGAGGCGGCCGAGGCCGTGGGCGGCCAGCCGTCCCACGTCGAGCAGCATCTCCTCCACGGTCCACGGCTCCAGACCTTCGGAAACGTCCGAGTGCCGGGACAGCCGGCCGGAGCGGTCCAGCAGGTCCTGGCTTCGTTCCAACGCCTCTTCGAAACGCCCCGTCATGGCCAGGAGCTGGGCGTGCGCTGCCTCGATGCCGAGCTTGGTCCAGGGTCCGCGGCCCGTCAGGGCGATGTGCTCGATGGCACGTTCCGCCCATGTCAGCGCCTCGGCGAGCCTGCCCACGTTGCGGTGCCGGGCCCGGAGATCGCTGGCGAGGTTGGCGGCCCGCTCGTGGTCCCCGCGGCGGACCGCGCCGTCGAACAGCTCGGTCAGACGGAGCTCACCGGCCGCGGGGTCCACCCGGAGCAGCACCCTCGCCTGTGTGCGCGCGACGCGCGCGTCCCGGTCGGCGTCACCGGCGTCCGCGACCGCCGCCTCCACGAACGGCAGCAGTGCCAGTGCGCCGGGCCGTGTCAGGTCACGGGCCAGCACCTGGCTCACCACGTCGACCAGCTGTTCCCAGTCGCCCAACCGCAACAGGTACGGACACGCCGCGCGGGCCGCACGCAGCACCTCTGTGCCGGTGCGGCCGGTGTCCTCGTTCGTGAGTGCCGCGTCCAGCGCGGCACACCAGTGGTCCGCGAGGGCGACCTCGACCTGACGGACGAGGGACGGATCGGCGCTCGCCCGGCCGGTGCCGGCCACGCTGGGATGCAGGTCCCAGCGCGGTTGTCCGTCGGTGTCGGCGCTCTGCGCGACCAGTCCGCTCCGCACGAGCGCGGGCACCGGGGCGCCGTCCGACCAGCCCCCGCCGCTCCGATTCAGGCTGTTCCACACCACGGTCACGATTCCCTGGCTGCGGTCGGCTTCCTCCATCACACTCAGTACCTGGAACAACGTGCGCTCGGCCGGGCCGAGTTCGTCGGAGATGCCTCGCGTCCAGGAGTCCAGGAGGATCGCGTAGTCCTCGGCGGTCGCCGTCTCCGCCGCGTCGGCGCCGCCGTCTCCGCCGATGTCGGCGCCCTCGGAGCGGGCGGCTTCACGGGTGCGCCGCGCGGTGTCCAGGAGCGGACCGAGCCGGTCGAGGTCCGTGGCCTGTGCGTCGGCGAGGACCAGCAGTTCGGGATGGCCTCCGGTCGCGGCGAGGACCTCCGAGACGACCTCACGCCCCCGCTCCGCCGGGACATCGGAGGCTGAGCCCTCGATCAGCTGCCCCAGCCGCGGCAGTTCACGCGCCAGCAGAATCGCCTCGCGTCGGCCGAGCGCGTGGACCGGTTCGACCGAGACCGCCGCAGGGGTGGATGCCGGACGGACACGGCTGGTCAGTACGGTCCGCGACAGCCCCGTGTGCGAGGTGAGCGCGGTGTACACGGCCTCCCAGCGTTCGTCCCGCCAGGTGCCCCGGCTCGTCAGGAGAGCTTCCGCGTTGTCGATGACCAGCAGTACCCGCCGCCGTTCGAAGAACTCCGTGAGCAGGGGCAACAGCCTGTGCAACTCCTCGCGGTCGGTGAGGGCGGGGGTCATGGACAGGCCCTTCAGCTTCCGCTCGAGGGTGATCGCCAGATCGGTCAGCGCGCTGTCGACCACGTGGGCGCTCGGCGCCCGGAGTTCGCCGTCGGCGGGTTCGGCGCCTCCGACCCGCAACCACACGAGGGCCTGGAAGTTGTCCTCCTGGGTGTACGCCAGTTCGAGGGCCGCGGTGGTCTTGCCCGACCCCGCCATGCCGTGCAGAACGATGCCGGACACCCTGCTGCGCGGTGCCAGCACCGCGTTGGCCCGGCTCATCAGCGCGACCCTGCCCACGAACCGTGCGGGCTGGTCGAGAAAACCCGCGAGTTTCAGCTTCTCCTCGTCGTAGACAAGGGGACTGCTCGGGGGTGCGGAGAGGCGCAGGGCGGCTGCGCTGCGACCGAAGAGTGCCGGCGTCACCGCGGACAGAGCCGGGAAGGAGGCGGTCGGCCGGTCGGGCACGGCCGACGCCAGCGCCCGGGTCAGCGCCGTGGCCAACGGCTGGTCACGGATCAGGAGCGCCTCGTACAGCTTCCCGCTGAGCGCGATGGCGAAGTCGTCGACTACGGGAAAACGCATGCCGACCACCGCGCAGTCCAGCCGTCCGGCGAGCGAGGACGCGAGATCGGCCAGCGGGGCCGTCGGGGCTGCCGGGGAGCTCCGACGGCGCAGCGCGGGCCCGAGACCGGGTGCGTCGAAGGAGTCGCGCGCCCGGTCGTCGGCCGACGAGCAGGACGATGCCGTGATCAGCTTCACCTGGCGGCGAAGGGGGGCCAGCAGGTCCACCAGCACGTCGTGGGGCACCTCGTCGGGGCTGCCGTCCTCGTGTTCCAGCGTCAGAACGGCACGGCCGCCGTGTGCGGAGACATGGACGACGTCCCACCCGCGGCCGTCCTCCGCGATTCCGCGCAGCCGCCGGCGGGTGACTCCGTACTGAAGCACCCGCAGTTCGACGGCACGGCCGTGCACGGCACTGACCGTACGCACGATGCGGGCCAGTTCGTGGCGCTCGCGCCGCAGGTCCAGGGCGGTGGTGGTATCGGGAAGGCTGAACAGCGCGAGGATCCGCAGTGCCGCCCCGACCGGGCGCTTCGGCAATCTGGGCGCGGACCCGCCCGGCGCGGGCACGTCATGCACGAAGACCACCCCGTAGCGCCGCAACGGGACGCCGTCGATCACGGCGGCCTCCAGCGGGCGCGCGGCAAGGGTCCGAGCCTCCCGAGGCAGAGTGACGCGCACCGTGCAGCCGACCGCGTCCTCGGCGAACCGGGCGAGCCGGACACCCACCTCTCCGAGCACCCGGGTGCCGATCCACTCACCCACCTCGCGCACCACGGCGGCCTCACGCTCCGTCCGCCGCTCCGGGTCGACGCGCCACGCGAGATAGCCGTAGAGATCCTCGAAGGCGTCGAACTGCCATTCCTCGCGCCGCAGCCGGATCTCGGCGTCCGCCTCGAACACGCCTCCGGGACCGGTCAGCAACCAGCGCCAGGACATCCCGTCCGCGTCGCTGCGAAAGCCGTCCATCGTCAGCGTCAGATCCTCGGCCGACTCGTCCGTCGCCACGGCTCACCCCTGCCCCTTACCGGATCGTTTGGGCAAGAGTGCCACAACTGTCCATCGAGAGAACTTACTTGGCATAGTGGAGGCGAGCGGCCCTCGTGGCGCGGACCGTCGAGAGGACAGCGTGAAGCCGTACGAATCACTGCGCGTCGTGAGCCGGATCCTCGGCGGCGGGGCCGACGACCGCAGAAGCGTGGACACGCTCGTGGCAGGCGGAGTCGTGGCCGCGGCGGCGGGGCCCGGGGGACGGACAGCCGGCGTCGGCTCCGTGCTCGGTCCACTCCTCGAAAAACGGACCGGCGGGCACGCCGTGCTCGTCCCCTGGACGGACCCGGTCGCCCTGTTCGAGCGCGACCCGGCGTCCGTGTCCCGGCTCGCCGACGAGTGGTACGAGACCTGCGCGGGGACTCCGGGAGTCCGGCTGTCGGTGTCGCCCCCACAGGGCGCGTGCCACGACGTCGGTGCCCAGCTGCGGACCGGGCGCCATGTCGCCGCCGTCAGCTTCGTCGCCCCGCCCACCCCGGCCGCGTGTCCGGGATGGTCCTGGCCGCTGCCTGTCGCACTGCTCCCGGACGGCACGCCCGAGGAGCGCGCGGACCTCGCTCACGCGTTGGCCGCGCGGAGCGCGCTGTGGCGGGATTGCGTCGTCGAGACCGCGCCGGAGGGCCGATGGGCGCGTGCGGCCATCGTGGTGTGCCGGGCGGACGCCTCGTCCCTGCCGCCCGTCCCCGCCGGCCAGGGGCCGACGGCTGCCATGGCGATCGCGCTGGTCGAGCCCGGCCGTACGCCCGCCGACGCCGACACACTGCTGTCCCGGATCGCGGCCCGACACGGCACCACGAGCGCCGCCTTCGCGGACACCGGAGGCGACGACGCCGAGTGGCTGGTGGCCGTGCTCTCCGCCATGGCGCACGACGCGCCCCTCGACATCGCTCTGGACTGGGCCGCCGCCTCGGTGGGCGCCCCCCTTCCCGTGCTGCGGGCCGATCCGAGACTGCTGGACACCACCCGGCTGAGCGCGGCGATCACCCGGACCGGCGTCGGTCTCCCGAGCGACGTCGCCGGCTGGACTCGTACCCTCCCCGACCCGCGGAACCGCCCGGAGACCACCGACGCCGAGGCCACGACCCGGCGATGGTCACGCCTGCTGCGGGAGGTGGCGCACGACCGGTACCGGCAGCCGCACCGAGTGGTGCGCACCGCGCTCGCGGAGACCGCGGAGAGCACAGGGGAACGGACCTGGCCGACGGCGGTCCGCCCCGACACGGACTACGACCTCACGGTCTGGGTCGGCCGACCCGGAAGGGAGACGGCGGCCCAGGAGCCGCTGCCCACGGACTCGTTCGTACCCGACCGGACGCATCGGCTCCGGATCACGGCCGTACAACTGCACGGTTCACCGCCGTCCCGAGCAGGTCAGCTCCAGGACGTCGACCTGCCGCCCGTCGGCCGGTCGGGGGAGGCCGTCTTCAGGGTGTCCTCGGGTGCCGCCGGCAGCCCCTTCCAGGTCCGTGTCACCGTCCTTCACCGCAATCGCTTCCTCCAGAGCGGTGTCCTCAGCGGCACGGTGGGATCGGGGAACGCGCCCGTCTTCGAGATCGACGCCGTGGTCCGCGCGGACACCGATGACCTCGCCGCCCGGACGCCGCACGACGTCGCTCTCACCCTCGGAACCGACGCCGGGGGAGAACCCGTCCTCACCACCGTGATCTCGAACTCCGTCGAGATCAGTGCGCCGGCCGATCTGTCCCGCACGATCAGCGCGTTGACGGCGGCGCTGCGCGATCCGGCCGAGCACCCCGAAAAGTACGGCGGCTATCGCAGTCCGACCTACGAAGAGCTGCTGATCAGCCTCGCCCAGAGCGGTCAGGCCCTGTCCCGGGCCCTGTTCGGCGAGCGGATCGGACTGGTTCCCCGGCAGCACGCCGAGGCACTACGGCGCGCCGACACCATCTCCGTGCTGGCCGCCAGGCCCGGCGACCTCCTCCCGCTGGAACTCGTGTACGACAAGCCGCTGCGGGTCGGCGGACCGCTCGGCGTGCCCGGCCGGCTCTGCCCCGACGCCCCGGCCCTCTCCGGTCCCGAGGACTGCGCGGCGCGCTGCCCCGGACACAGCGACGACAGCGTGGTGTGCCCTTTCGGGTTCTGGGGGACGAGCAAAGTGATCGAACGGTACGTGCACGCCGAGAAGTCCGCGGGACTCACCAAGGACTTCGCGCTCACCATCGGCCCGGCCGCCCGACGCGGCACCATCGACGTCGGCGAGTCCGTCCTCGCGGCGGCCTGCGACCGGGCCGACCACAACACCGAGCGCGCCTGGTCGACCGCGTTCCCCCTGCTCGGCGCCGGGTCCGCCCCCGTCGCCACCTGGAGTGAACTGGCCCGACGCACACAACGCCTGCGGGACGAGGGGGAACCACCGGGCGTACTCCTTCTCGTCGTCCACAGCGGGAATGTCGTGAGCGGCCCCGCACGCGGGACGTCCTTCCTCGTGCTGGGCACGGACGACCGGCTGTCCCTGTACGAGACGCTGGACCCGTTGCTCGCCGGGCCCGCCGAGCCGAACCCCCTGGTCCTGCTGCTGGGCTGCCGGACCGCCGACCACCACACGCCGCTGCTCGGAGCCCAGCTCAGGATGCTCGAAGCCGGGGCACCGGGAGTCGTCGGCACCCTCACTCCCGTCCTCGCCCGGCACATCGTGCCCGTGGCGGTCGAACTGATGGCCGAGATCAGACGCCTGGCGGGTGAATCCGGCGCAGGACTGCTGCTGGGCGAGGCACTCACCCGCGCCCGGCGTGCCTCTCTGCTCAAGGGCGAGGCGTCCGCCCTGGCTCTCGTGGGTTACGGGGACACGGACTGGGAGGTCCGCGTGCACGGCCGGGCCGGCGCGGTCGGGGAAGGAGCACGACGGTGATCCGGGTCGAGGCACTCCCCGCGGCGGAGGGGGACTGCCTGTGGGTCGAGTGGACGCACGCCGGGCGTCCCCACCGCATGCTGATCGACGGCGGCACCAGAGGCCGCGCCCGCCTGCCCGAGGGGCTCACCGACCGGCTCGGCCGCTTGCCGGTCCACGACCGGCGATTCGACCTCGTCGTGTGCACGCACATCGACACCGACCACATCGGCGGGCTGCTCGACCTCTTCACCCGGCCACCCGAAGGATTCGTCGCCGACGAAGTGTGGTTCAACGGTCGGGACCACCTCGTCCCCGCCGACCGCCTCGGGCCGCGACAGGGGGACCGGCTCGCCGAACTGCTGCGCGCGCGGGGCGTCGCCTGGAACAGCCGCGCACGTGGCGGGCCCGTGGTGGTGGCGGACGACGGCACGCCACCCGTCTTCCCCCTCCCCGGTCTTCGGCTCACCCTGCTCTCGCCGGACCGGACGGGGCTCACAAAGCTGCACGCCGCCTGGCCGGAACCGTCGACCGAGGACTCCGCACCGGGTCAACCCGACCTGCTCGGAGACCTGGAGGACCTGTTCGACCTCGACCCACCCGACGATGAGGAGCCCGCCGCGATTCCCTGGCGCGAACTCGCCGACGACGCAGGCTACGAACGTGACCGCCATCCCCACAACGGGTCCAGTATCGCCTTCTGTGCCGAGGACACCACGGGCGCCCGGGTGCTGTTCGGCGCCGACGCCCACGCGGAGACACTGGCCGCCTCGCTCAACAGGCTCGGTGCGGGGCGCCCGTACCGTGTCGACCTCTGCAAAGTCCCGCACCACGGCAGCGCTCACAACACGAGCACCGCACTCCTCGACGCCCTCGACTGCAACCACTGGCTCATCTCGACGCACGGAGGCCGGGCTCTGCGGCGCCTGTCAGAGGAGGCGCGGTACCGGTACGGAGAGGGCGCTCACCCCAGCCTGCGTGCCATGGCCCGGATGATGAGGCCGGGAACGCGCCCCACCTTCTGGTTCAACCACTGGGTGCCGAGCACTGAACGCTACGCCGATACCGCCCTCGCGGCCGAACTCGACTTCGACGCCGGCTACCCCGAACCCGGTTCGGAGGGCATCGCGGTCCTGGTGGAGAAGGGACGGGTGCGGCAGGCCCCGCCCCTGTGACGCCCACGGCTGCGGGGGCATGACCCGGGTGCGGCACGGGTATCCCTGCGGAGGGGTTCGCGTGGGCGCCCCGGGGGCGGCGCGCACACTTCGGGGGAGGGCTGCCATGGGGCATGCGGCGCTGTTCGTCTTGTTCGACAAGTACAGCCGACGGGCTCGTCTCAGGCCGGTCCTGATCATGCTGCTGCCGCCGACGCTGCCCCTTGTCGTGGGGGTGCAGGCCCTGCCCCGAGGCCGGTGGCTGTGGTCGCTGGTCCTGCTGAGCGGACTGCCCCTGCTCGCCGACCAGTTGGGCCGCAGCAGGGGGAAGCGGATCGAGGCGCGGCTCTTCCAGTCCTGGGGCGGCAAACCGACCGTGCAGCTGTTGCGCTGGCGCGGCCCCACCGACAGGCAGCGGCTGGAGTTCTTGCGTACCCGTATCCAGGACATCGTCGGTGCGTCCCTGCCGCTGCCCACCGAACAGGAGGAGTCGGCGGACCCGCAGCGGGCGGACGAGATCTACGACGCGGCGGGACTGGCGCTTCGAGTGCGGGCGCGAGGACTGCCCGGCGCCGAACTGGTGCAGGAGCAGAACTGCGAGTACGGCTTCCGGCGCAACACCCTCGGGCTGCGTCCGTACGCCCTCCCGACCGCCGTGGTCGCGCTGCTCGCCGTACTCGCGTGGGCCTTCGCCGAGCCCGATTTTCTGGGACGGCCGAGTACCCAGTTGCTCGTGGTCCTCGTAGTCATGGAGACGCTACTGGTGGCCTTCCAGGCGTTTTTGGTACGGGACCGGTGGGTGGCGTCCGCGGCCTGGCTGTACGCCGAGCGGCTGTTGGAGACATCGGCCCTGTCCGTACCGGGTGCGCTGCCCGCAGGTCCTGTCCCCGGCACGGCGACTTCCTGACACCCGCGGCGGGCGGGTCACCACCGCACCGGCAGGCTCCGCCTCCCCCGGATCAGCATCCCCGGGAGCCACTCCCCGGGCTCCCCGTCCGCCGTCAGGTCCGGGCAGCGCTCCAGCAGCGTACGCAGCCCCAGCTCGCCCTCGAGGCGGGCGAGGGGGGCGCCCAGGCAGAAGTGGATCCCGTGTCCGAAGGAGAGATGGGCCCGGGCGTCGTGACGCCGTACGTCGAAGTGTTCCGGCTCGGGGAAGCGCGCCGGGTCGTGGTCCGCGCCGGCCATGGCGATCAGCACGATGCCACCGCGCGGCACCTGTACGCCGCCGATCTCGGTGTCCTCCAGAGCGATGCGCGGCGTGGTGGTCGCCACCGGCCCGTCGTAGCGCAGCGTCTCCTCCACCAGCCCCGCCGCCAGCCCCGCCGGATCGGCCCGTACGGCCGCCAGCTGCTCGGGGTGTGCGAGGAGCGCGCGCACCGCGTTGCCGATCGTGTTGACCGTCGTCTCGTGCCCGGCGACGAGCAGCAGGAAGGCCAACGAGACCAGTTCGTCCTCGGTGAGCCGGTCGCCGCCCTCGTCGACCGTGTGGACGAGGGCGCTGAGCAGGTCCTCCCCGGGGCTCTCGCGCTTGGCGGCGATGAGCCCGGTGAGATATGGCATGACCTGCTCGTACGCCTCCTTCTCCGCCTCGGGGCTGGTGGGCGCGAGGGTCTCGTTGGACCAGGCGTGGAAGGAGGCGCGGTCCAGGCCGGGTACGCCGAGCAGTTCGGAGATGACGATCATGGGGAGCGGGGAGGCGAACGCCTCGATGAGGTCGGCGCGGCGCGCTCCGTCCGCCGTCATGCGGTCCAGCAGCTCGTCGGTGATCTCCTGGACGCGCCCCCGCATCCCCTCGACCCGCCGGGCCGTGAACTCCCCCGCCACCAGCCTCCGCAGCCGGGTGTGATGGGGCGGGTCGCTCATCAGCATGTTGGCGTTGCCGAGCATGTTCAGGGCGTACGGCGGGCTCCAGCCGGGCTGCCGATACTCGCGCTGCCAGTCCCGGCTGAGCTGCGGGGCGGTGAAGGCCTCGCGCGTGGCCTCGTACCCGACCACGAGCCACACCAGGCCCCTGTCGGGCGTCACTACCTGGTGCACCGGACCGCGCCGGCGCAGCCGCGCGAAGGCGGTGTACGGGTCGGCTTGTAAGTCGGGGCTGAGTGAGGCGAGCACCTCGATGCCGCCGGGGCTGCCGGGCCGGTCGATGCTGTCGGGTATCGCGGGATCGGTGACGGCTTTCTCGGTCTCGGTCACGACGGAATTCCCTTCCCTCAGGCCCGGGTTACCGGCCCCCGCCGACCACTCCGAGCACGGCCGCTCACTCTAATCTCGCACCACCACCCGCACAACTGCACGCCCTCCTTGTCGATCTCGGGTTTTCATGGCACGGGAATAACGGTGAGCGCTCCTGGGAGTTGTGGGAGCCTGAGATATTTTCAGACAGAATCGACTCGGAATTCGGCCCGTTCCCGACAGACGTACCTCGCTGAGCTAGGGGGATACGTGTTCGCGCATCGCGCGATTCGCGCCACCGGTGGAGGGAAGAGTCCAGTGATGTCTTGTGTGATTGCTGCATGTGAAGTTAAGTCTGTGGTTGCAAGTGTCAACTACGTGAGCGGTCGTGGCGACACCTTCCATTCATGCCGATATCGCTCCACGGCGCGGGCCCTGTGCGCGTAGCGCCACGCTGCCGGTCGACGTTCGAAAGCCACCGTCGCGGCACTGCTCGCCGGCCCCGCATTGAGCATCAATCACTCCATGGCCGAAAGCGATTGCTCGCGACCTGCAAGAAACGTGGAGGGAAAACTATGAAGGAATCTTCGGAAACGGCCTTGGACGAGCTGTGGAAGCTGGTGTACACCAGCTTCAGGTTCCCGTTCATGCACGCCGCTCTGCGTCTTGAGCTCTTCACCCTGCTCAAGAACCGGCCGGGCAGCAGCCGTGAGGAGATCACCGCCGAACTCGGGCTGGAGGAACGTGCCGGACACGTGCTGCTCCTCGGGTGCTGTGCGTTCGACCTCTTACGCAAGGAGGGCAACGGCTACCACAACACCGCGGCCACCGACCTGCTGGCCGGCGATCAGGACGCGTTCATGCCGGTGATCGTCCGCTACACCCACGAGATGCTGTACCAGCCGATGGGCTGGCTCCACGAGTCGCTGGTGAACAACGAGAACGAGGGGCTGCATCGCGAACTCCTCGCCGACTCCCCGGCGACCACGCTCTACGAGCTCCTCGGCGAGGACAAGAACCTGGAGCGGGTCTTCACGGTCATGATGGAACACCAGAGTCGCTCGGTGGTCGAAGACATCGTCAAAGCCGTGGACTTCTCGTCGTACAAGAAGGTGCTCGACGTCGGCGGAGGCACCGGGACCAACTCCATCGGTTTCGCGCAGCGCTGGCCGCATCTTCGGGCAACCATCCTCGAACTGCCCAACGTGGCGGAGATGGCCGCCGCCCGCATCGCCGAGGCGGGCCTCTCCGAGCGCATCGACGCGGTCGGAACCGACATCTGGAAGGACGAGTTCCCCTCGTCCCACGACTGCGTCGTCTACTCCCGTTTCCTTGAGATCTGGTCGCCCGACCAGGTCCGCGACCTCTTCGCGAAGACGTACCGCGCGCTGGAGCCGGGCGGTCACATGGTGATCGTCGCGTGTGCCCAGGACGACGACGAGACCGGGCCCGCCCACGCCGCGTTCATGGCGGGATACGTCCAGACGATCGCGTCACCCGAGGGCCGTATCTACACGGCGCAGGAATTCGAGCAGTGGTACACCGAAGCGGGCTTCGAGGTGATGGACCGCCAGTATCCGGGCCGCTTCGACGTCATCCTGCGCGCCCGCAAGCCCCTCACCCGCTGAGTCCGGTCCGTTCCATGCCGCCCTGCCGATCCGTCAGGCGGGCAACTCCGGCCGTCTGACACGGGCGGCCGCCCGTCAGGGCGCGGCCGGATCACTTCGACGGGGCCTCGCGCCCGTGTGACGCGCCCTTCGGGGCCTCATTCCCGTGCACCCCTGCGTTCCCGCATCCCTCACCCGGGCGCAGTGCGTCGACCTACAGGCCCGTCCCCTCCCTCCACGCGGCACGCGGGTGTGCGCGTTGCACGCGTCCGTGCGGCTCCGCGCGCGGCTGCGTAACAACGCACGTGCGCGGCCCGCCCCGCGCTGCAGACACCTGATCCGGACCGCATCACCGTCACCCCTGTCGTCACCTCACACGCCTTCCCGCCCCTCGGTGTCGGGTCGGAGCGGCGTGCCCTGTTTCGTGTCCTCGGCGCCGCATCCAAGAAAAGGAGCTTGAGTGAATTCGCCTGACAGGCTTGCCATCGTTACCGGCGGAACCAAGGGAATCGGTCTCGCTTTCAGCCTCCGGCTGACCCGGATGGGATTCCGGGTGGTCGCCACGTATCGCAGTGACGAAGAGTCGGCGAATCTTGCTCTGCAACAGGTGGAGAAGGGGCTGTCTGTCGTACGGTCTGATGTGTCCGACCCGGACGAAGTCGCCGAACTCGCTGAACTCGTACGGACCGAGCACGGAGTCCCGCAGGTCCTGGTGAACAACGCCGGTCTCAATATCGACCGTCCGGTGCTCGAGATTTCCGACTCCGACTGGCGCCGGGTACTGGACACCAATCTGTCCGGCCCCTTCTATATGACGAGGGCCTTCGCCCCGGTCATGCTGGAGGCCGGCGGCGGTTCCATCGTCAACATCGGTGCGACCACAGCGATTCGGCCCCGGACGAACGGCGCCAACTACTGTTCGAGCAAAGCCGGGATGCTTCATCTCACCAAGTGCCTGGCCATGGAACTCGCTCCGAGTATCCGGGTGAACTGCCTCATTCCGGGAATGATCGACACGGAGGAAATGCGTACGCGCTACCGCGTGGCCGAGCCGGAGTACATGGATGCGTTGCTGAACGAGATACCGCAACGCCGGATAGGTGCCACCGACGAGATGGCGGACGCGCTGGAATTCCTGGTGGGCGAGGGGGCCGCGTACATCACGGGGCAGAAACTGATTGTGGACGGCGGCCAGTTCATGTGGTGAAGCACTACTTCCCGGGAAGAGGAATACTCATGCGATCACGCCTTGAGCGCTACCAGGAGTTCCTGGAGCAGGAGTACCGCGCAGGGTTCACCAAGTTCGACGAGTATGACATGTCCGGCATCTCTTCCGACCTCCTGAAGAGGTTGAAGGACGGTCACTTCACGCGCATCGTCTTCAGTGGAATGGGCTGCTCGGCCATCGTGTCGGACGTGATAAAGGTGTTCTTCAACTCGATCCGCAGCGACCTCGAAGTGTATGTCTTCAACGACTACGACTTCGAGTACCTTGTTCCGCGCGCGGTGATCGAGGACGAGCGCACGCTCATCATCCTGAGTTCGTACAGCGGCCATTCCAACGAGCCGGTCCGTGCCTTCCACGCGCTGCGCCCCATGCACGACCGGGTGCTGCTGCTCACCTCCGGCGGCCGGCTCGGCGAGCTGGGCGAGGAGCACGGCGTGTCCATCGCGCGCTGGACGCTGAGCAGGCCGGACCGTGAGTACCCGCTGTTCCACGTGGGCCAGTACTTCTCGATCCTGGTCGACATGTTCCTGCAGCTCGGTCTGCTGGACAAGGACTACGGGCCCGAGGTCCGTTCCCTGGCCGAGGACCTGCGGACCGACTTCACCCCGGAGCTGCGTGCCCTGGCCGCGGACGCCGCCGCGCGCAGCGAGAACGCCAACGTCATCATGCTCGGTTCGCCCAAGTGGCACGAGAGCCTGCTGAAGTTGGCCAAGATGCACTTCAACGAAATCGCCATGGTGCCGGCGACACGCAACTATTTCCACGAGTTCTGTCACAGCGAGGTGGCCACGCTCACCGACCCCGAGCGCAGGCACAGCATCCTCGTCTTCGCCGACCCGGAAGAGGACGAATACACCCGGGCCAAGCGGAAGAACCTGGTGTCGTTGCTGACTGCACCGATCCCGCAGAACGCACAGGTCACCGTCACCGAGATCGAACTCGACCAGTCGACTTTCATCCGGCAGTATTTCACCGCTCTGGAGTTCGTCCAGTACCTCACTCTCGATCTGGGCAAGGCGCGGGAGGCAAAGTCGCGCAACCTCATATCCGAGGCCGCGGGAAATCCCTGGTACCACGGCAGCACCATCGCCGCGGAGAACGGCGGCGAGCGATCGTGAATCGACGGGAGCGCAACTCCCTCACGGCCTACCAGCAGGATATCTGGGCTGCGAACTCCATCTTTCCGGATCTCCCGCAGTTCAACTGCTTCATCACGGACCGGTTCACCGGTGACGTGGACGTCGACCTCCTCAAGGCGTGCCTACGCCGGGCGGTCGACCGCAACGACGCGTTCCGGATCCGGATCGACCCGGAGGAGGGAACCCCGGTCCAGTGGTCCGAGGACGAGGCTTACGACATTCCGACGATCGACCTTTCCGACGCCCCGTCGCCGCGGGATTCCTGCGAGGCGTGGATAAGAGACGCGTTCGACGTTCCTTTCGAGGTGGAACGCAGCCGGCTGTTCACGCTCGCGGTCCTCAAGGAGGGCGAGGGAGTCTTTCATTCCTACGTCAAGGTTCACCACATCGTCGCGGACGCCTGGGGCCTGAACCTCTTCATGTCCCAAGTCCGCGCCGAGTACGACCAGTTACGAAGGACCGGGCGGTTCGAAGAGCCGTCCGTGCCGTCGTACCTGGACTTCGCGGAGGACGAGCGCCGCTACCGTGCCTCGGACGACCACGCGAATGACCGGGCCTATTTCCAGCAGCAGCTGCGGGGTGTCTCCCCGGCCCTCTTCCGCCGCTCGGCCCCGGCCGGCTCCCGCAGCAGTGCCCGCCACAGCTTCATGATCGAACGTGGTGTCATCGAGAGCATCCGTGAACGCGGCCATTCGGTCTTCGCGTTCGTCGCGGGTGCCTTCGCCGTCTACCTGTCGCGGGTGCACGGCAGCGACGAAGTCGTCCTGGGCGTACCGCTGCTGAACCGGCCCACCGCCGCGCAGAAGCAGACCGTGGGCCACTTCGCGAACACCCTGCCGCTGCGGGTGACAGCCGGCGAGGACCGAACGATGAGTGAACTCGTCGCCGAGGTCCAGGCATCGACCCGGGAACTCAAGCCCCACGAGCGCTTCTCCCTGGGCGACCTGCTGCGCTGCGTACCGCTCCAGGAGAGCGGCCCCAAGCGGCTGTTCGACACCACCATCGCGTATCTGCGCTGGCCCAGTCCCCTCGCGGTCCAGGGCGTGGAGTACGAGACCGTCGTGCAGGCGCGTGCCCACGACGACGACGTGCTGGCAGTGGTCGTCAACGAACTGGACGACGTCGGTGACGTCCTGGTCGACATGGACTACGCCCTCGACGTGTTCGACGCCGACTTCCCCGTGGCGTCGGTGGCCGGCCACATCGAGGCGATCCTCAAGGGCGCTCTCGCGGGGGCCGCCCTGACGCTGTCGCAGATCCCCATGGTCGGCGAAGCCGAACGTGCCGCCCTGATCGCGACAGGCACCGGCCCGGTGAACGCGTTCAGCGAGGACGCGACCGTCCACGCGCTCTTCGAGCGACAGGCGGCGAGAACTCCCGACCGGATGGCCGTCGTCACCGACGACCCCGCCCAGTCGCTGACCTTCGCCCGCCTCGACGGGTGGGCCAACCACATCGCGCACCAGTTGCGCGAGGACGGCGTGCGCACGGGCGACCGGGTCGCCGTGCTGGCCGAGCGCGGCCCACAGCTCGTCGCCGCGGTCCTGGGCGTCCTCAAGGCGGGCGCCGCGTACGTTCCGGTCGACCCGGACCATCCCGAGGAGCGCGTCCGGTTCGTGCTGGCCGACAGCGGGGCCGCCGCGGTGCTGCTGGGCAGCACCGTGCCCGCCGCCCCGGTGGGCGACGCCGTGTCCGTACGGCGCCTTGCGGCGACCGCGTCCGTAGCACCCAACGGACCCGTCGCCCTGGGCGGGCCGCACGACCTCGCGTACGTCATCTACACCTCCGGGTCGACAGGACTGCCCAAGGGCGTGCAGGTCGAGCACCGCTCCGTGGTGAACCGTCTGGAGTGGATGCAGCGCCGCTACCCGGTCGGCGAGGAGGACGTCCTGCTGCAGAAGACGCCGGCCACCTTCGACGTCTCGGTGTGGGAGCTGTTCTGGTGGGCGATCACCGGGGCCGGCCTGGCGCTGCTGCCGCCCCGGGGAGAACGCGACCCCGAAGCCATCCTCGGTACGGTGCGGGCGCACCGTGTGACCGTGGCCCACTTCGTGCCGTCGATGCTCGGCCCGTTCCTCGACCGGATCGAGGAGAACCCGGCCCGGGTGGCGGACGCGGCCTCCCTGCGCCAGGTGTTCTGCAGCGGAGAAGCGTTGACGCCCGCTCATGTGGCGCGGTTCAACCAGGTGTTCGCCGACGCCGGCGCCGCGGCCCCCCGGCTGGTCAACCTCTACGGCCCGACCGAGGCCACGGTCGACGTCACCTCCTACGAATGCCCCGGCGGCACGGACGGCGAAGTGGGCCGGGTGCCGATCGGGCGGCCGATCGACAACATCCGGCTGTACGTGGTCGGCGCGCACGGGCACCTCCAGCCCGCAGGTGTGGCCGGCGAGCTGTGCATCGCGGGCGTCGGCGTGGCGCGCGGCTACCTGGACCGGCCCGAGCTGGACGCCGCCGTGTTCGTGGCGGACCCGTTCACGCCGGGCGGGCGCATGTACCGGACCGGGGACCGGGCGCGCTGGCTGTCGGACGGCACCCTGGAGTATCTGGGACGCCTCGACGACCAGGTCAAGATCCGCGGCAACCGGGTCGAACCGGGCGAGGTGCGCAATCGCCTGGCGGACTGTCCGGGCGTCCGGGACGCCCTCGTCGTCGACCGGACCGAACCGGGCCGCGGTGTGCACCTGGTGGGCTACTACGTGGCCGACGAAGAAGTGGGGGCGGCCCGGTTGCGCGCCCGACTCCTCGAAACCCTGCCGCAGTTCATGATCCCCGCGTACTTCGTGCGGATCGACCGGATACCGCTCACGGCGAACGGCAAGGCCGACCGGCGGCAGCTGCCCGCCCCCGCGGTGGAGACGGGCGCCGGGTCACGGGCGCCGTCCACCGAGACCGAGGTCAAGGTGGCGGCGGCCTGGGCGGCCGTCCTGGGGACCGACGCCGTCGGGACCGACCAGGACTACTACTCCCTGGGCGGGGACTCGATCCAGATGCTCCGCATCCAGGCGGAGGCACGGCGTGCGGGCGTCCACTTCACCCTGGCCGACATGGTCCGCAACCCCACGGTCGCCGAACTCGCCGCGGTCGCGACGACCGTGCCGCAGGACGGCACGGACACCCCGCTGGAACCGTTCGCCCTGGTCCCGGGGATCGACCGGGCACGGCTGACCGGCCTCGAGGACGCCTACCCGGCCACCCGGCTGCACCTGGGCCTGCTGTACCACGGCGGGGAGCACGAGAAATCGGCCGTCTACCACGACGTCTTCCGCTACTCGCTGAAGTCGCCCTGGGACGAGCAGGCGCTGCGTCGCGCCTTCGACGGACTGGTCCGGCGGCACCCGGTGCTGCGCTCCGCCTTCGACCTCGGCGGCTACTCCGAGCCACTCCAGCTCGTGCACCGGGAGGCCGACGGCGGGCTGCAGATCGCGGACCTGCGCGGTCTCGGCGAGCAGGAGGCGCGGGACGAGCTGGACCGGCACGTCCAGGAACGGCGGTACCACGAGTACCGTCTGGACCGGCCGCCGCTGTACCTGTTCCGCATGCACGTCCTGCGCGACTCCCTGGAGTTGGTGTTCAGCTTCCACCACGCGATCCTGGACGGCTGGAGCGTGGCCACGCTGGTGCGCGAACTGCTCCAGGACTTCCTCCACCACGCAGGGCACCCTGTCGCCGCCGTCCCGGCGCGGGCACTGCCCTCGCCCGCCCTCTACGTGCGCGAGGAGCGCAGGGCCCTCGCCTCCGAGGAGAGCAAGCGGTACTGGCAGCGGCTGCTCGACGGTGCCGAACTGGCCCAGATCGACGGTCTCAGGCCGTACGAGCCCGTGGGCGACACGGGGCTCGTCGTGCACCAGTTGGAGCTTCCGGACGGCCTGGCCGAGCGGGTGGGCCGGCTGGCACGCACCCACAACCTGCCGGTCAAGTCCCTGCTGCTCGCGGCGCACTGCCTGACGCTGCGGCTGTTCTCCGACACGCACGACATCACGACCGGGCTTGTCACCGGCGGGCGACCGGAGCAGGCCGACGCCGAACGGATCACCGGACTGTTCCTGGAGACGTTGCCGCTGCGGCTGAACGGCCGGCCGCGTTCCTGGCTGGACTCGGCGCGCGAGGTGTACGAACAGGAGCGGGCAAGCCATCCCCACCGCCGCTATCCGCTGAGCGCGATCCAGGAGGACCGCGGCGGGAACGCCGTCTTCGACACCGCCTTCAACTACGTCCATCCGCACGTGCTCACCTCGCTGTTCGAGGGCACCGGCATGAAGCTGACCGACTTCAGGACCTGGGAGGAGACGAACTTCAAGCTCCTGGTCAACGCCGTGGTCGACCCGGTGGACGAACGCCTGTGGCTGCGGATCGACTGCGACGGACGCACGTTCTCGCGCTCCCAGGTGGAGAGCATCGGACAGACGTACGTGGCCCTCCTCCAGCGGATCACCGAGCACCCAGAAGCGGACGTGGACTTCGCCTTCCTGAGCGACCGGCTCGCGCAGGCCGCGCCGCGAACCGTCCCCGGCGCGGGCAGCGGGGCCGACGCGCCCGCGCACGTCATCCGTCTGATCGACGAGCACGTCACCCGTACGCCCGAGGCGGTGGCCGTCAGCTGCGGCGCGCGCCGCTGGACGTACGCCCGGCTCGACGCCGCCGCGAACCGGATGGCCCACGCCCTGATCGAAGCCGGGGTGCGCACCGGCACCGCCGTCGGCATCGCCATGGACCGTTCGCCCGAGACACTGGCCACCGTACTGGGGGTCGGGAAGGCCGGAGCCACCTGCGTCCCCCTCGACACCACCTACCCGCGCGCCAGGCTTGCCGCGATGATCGCCCAGGCCGACCCGCTGTGGATCGTCACCGACGAGACACACGTACCGCTCTTCGACGACCCCTCCCGACTGCTGTACGTGGATGAGCTGATGGAGACGGAACCCGACCCGGCAGGTGTCGCACAACTGCCGGAGATCACCGGTGAGACCGTCGCCTACCTGCTGTTCACCTCCGGGTCCAGCGGCGAGCCCAAGGGCGTCGAACTCCCGCACCGGGTGCTCGCCAACTACATGCGGTGGCAGGTGCCCTCGGCCAGCGGCGCGGCGGGCGGCAAGACCCTTCAGTTCGCACCCCTGAGCTTCGACGTGGCGTTCCAGGAGATCTTCTCCACGCTGTGCGGCGGCGGCACCCTGCAACTGCTCGCCGAGGACGAGCGGCGGGACATGCCGGCCCTGCTGCGGCTCCTGGACCGCGAGGAGGTGGAGCGCGTCTTCATGCCCTATGTGGCGCTCCAGCAGCTCGCGGAGACGTCCCAGGCGCTGGGCATCCGTCCGGGTGCCCTGCGGGTGGTCATCTCCTCCGGTGAGCAGCTGAGGGTCACCGACGAGATCCGCCAGTTCTGTGCCGCGCGGCCGGACACCGTACTGGAGAACCAGTACGGGCCCACCGAGACCCACCTGCTGACCCACCACACCATGACCGGTGACCCGGCCGGCTTCCCCGCCCTGCCGCCCGTCGGCGTCCCCGTGGACGGCATCGAGCTGCACCTGCTCGACGGCCTCATGCGGCCGGTCCCGGCGGGCGCCAAGGGAGAGATCTACGTCGGCGGGGTGTGCCTGGCCCACGGCTACCGCAACCGGCCCGACCTGACCGAGCAGCGGTTCGTACCGCACCCGTCCGGAGAGCCGGGCGCCCGCCTCTACCGCACGGGCGACCTCGCCAGGGTCATGCCGGACGGCAACCTCGCCTGGCTGGGCCGCGCCGACTCCCAGGTGAAGGTGCGTGGCTTCCGCGTCGAGCCGGCCGAGGTCGAACTGGCCATCGCCAAGCTCGCCGAGGAGCAGTCCGCGTCCGGTATCCGCGAGGCGGCGGTGGTGTCGCGGCGCCGGGAGGGCGGCGACGCGTTCCTCGCGGCGTTCCTCGTCGGCGACCCCGAGGCCGTGGACCTGGACGACGTGCGCGGCCGGTTGCGGGCGGTGTTACCGGACTACATGATGCCCTCGCACCTGGAGTGGCTGGCGAGCCTGCCCCTGACGCCCAGCGGCAAGCGGGACGACGCGCTGCTGCGCCGCATGCCGCTGGCCGCGCCCTCGTCGGACGCCACCGAACCCGCCGACGAGCACGAGAGGGTGCTGGTGGGCATCCTGGCGGAACTGCTGGAACTGCCCACGGTGGGCGTGCGGGACAACTTCTTCGACATCGGGGGCACCTCACTGACAGCGATGCGGCTGGTGATGACGATCGAGAAGCGCTACGGCGTCAGCGTTCCGCTCTCGGCGTTCGTCGCCGCCCCGACCGTCGCCGGGCTGGCCCAACGCCTGCGGGGCGGCGACGCGGCGGCCCGGTTCGACCCGGTCGTGCCGATCCGCACCGAGGGGGACAAGCCGCCGCTGATCCTGGTCCATCCGCTGGGCGGCCACGTGCTGTGCTACGTACGCCTCGCCCGTCACCTACCGCAGGACCAGCCGGTGTACGCGCTCCAGGCGTGGGGAAGCGTGCCGGGCACGGAGCCGCTCAGCTCGATCCCGGAGATGGCGGCGGGCTACCTGGAGGCCGTGCGGCGCGCGTGTCCCGAAGGGCCGTACGTGATCGGAGGATGGTCCTTCGGAGGCTTCGTCGCCTTCGAGATGGCGCGCCAGTTGCGCCGCAGTGACCCGGGCGCCCTGCACGGCACCGTGCTGATCGACCCGATCGCCGTGAAGCAGGGGGAGCGGCCCGACATCGCCGACCACTCGCTGCTGGAGTGGTTCTTCTGGGAGCTGCTGTGGATGGGGCGCGGTGGCACCGCACCGGTGGTCCCGCTGCCGGACGGTCTGGAGGAGGAGGCGAAGTTCGACTTCATCGTCGGACACGCCACGCGGGCGGGCGTCCTGCCCGCGGGCAGCTCGCGCACCACCGTGCGGCGGCTGTTCCAGATGTTCCAGGCGCACTGGCGGGCGATCCTCACCTACCAACCCGAACCGGGCGACGAGGACGTGGTGCTGCTGCGCGCGACCTCGGAGCTGCCGGAGATCCTCCAGCCGATGCACGGAGCAGCGCAGAGCCTGCACGCGGACCCCACCAACGGCTGGGGCGACCTGACCACGGGCCGGCTCCAGGTGGTCGACGTCCCCGGTGACCACCTGGTGCTCCTGGACGAACCGCACGTGAACGTCGTAGCCGAGAAGGTGGCACAGGCGGTGGCCGGCCGACCGGGCCGACGACTGTCGGAGAGGAGTGGGAAATGACGCAGATCCCCCCGCGCAAGGCCCTCATCATCGGAGCGGGCGTCGGCGGCCTCGCCGCCGCCGCGGCGCTGCGCCGTGTGGGCGTCGAGGTACAGGTCTTCGAGCGCGCTCCCGAGCTGCGGCCGGGTACCACGGCGGTGTCGCTGATGTGCAACGCGGTCCTGGCGCTGCGCAGCCTCGACATCGACATCGCCCCGGGCCTGGAGAAGCGTGGCGCGGTGTTCGACGAGCTCAAGTTCCTCACCCGGCGGGGCCGTCCGATCAGGGCGCTTCCCTTCCGGGAGGTCTCGGACCGGCTGGGGGCGTCGAACTACGCCGTCCACCGGGCCGATCTCCAGCAGACGCTGCTGGACGCCCTCGGGGACGGGAGCGTCATCGAACTCGGCGCCGAGGCAGCGGAGTTCGCCAGCGGCGAGGACGGGGTCGAGGTCACCTTCAAGGACGGCAGGACCGCCTCGGGCGACGTCCTGATCGGAGCGGACGGCTTCAACTCGGCGATCCGCAGGCAGGTGGGGGGCGCCGACGAACCGCGGCCCGGCAACTACGCGTGCTGGCTGGCCACGGTGCCTTTCACCCACCCGCGGATGAGTAAGGGCTACGCGGCGCACTACTGGGGGAGGGGCCAGCGCTTCGGCCTTGCCGACATCGGGCACGGCCGCGCCTACTGGTGGGCGACGAAGAACGTGCCCCCGGGCGCCTCCGGACACCTGCGGCGCGGCAAGGAGGGGCTCGCGGGCCTCTTCGCGGGCTGGGCCGACGAGGTGCGGGCGGCGATCCGTACCACCCCCGAGGAATCGATCGTCCGCATCACCGCCCAGGACCGCCCGTTCCTCCAGCGGTGGGGCACCGGACGCACGACCCTGCTCGGCGACGCGGCCCACCCGATGCTCGTGAGCCTGGGCCAGGGGGCGGCGCTGGCCATCGAGGACGCCGTCGTCCTCGCCCAGCACCTGCGCGCGACAGCGGACCCGGTCGCGGCGTTGCGCGGGTACGAGGACGAGCGCAGGCCGCGGACGGAGGGACTGGTCGCCGCGGCCCGTGCGCTGAGCGAGACCGAGCAGTTGGAGGGCTTCGGTCCGGCCCTGGCGCGCGACCTCTACTTTCGGTTCACGCCGTTGTCCAAGCTCACCAGCCAGAACGAGGCGGTGCTCACCTGGCCTCCACTGGGCTGACCACACCGCGGGTGGGTACACGGGCTCCACCGTCACGGTCTCCCACTTCGCCGCAGGTGGGCGACGGCGCGGAGGCCGCGGCCTTTCTCACCGCACACAGGCCCCGTCGTCCCCGCGGAGAAAAACCCTCTCGCCCAAGGATTGGTGATCACCATGGACCACCGCCTCACCCTCGAGCACGAGGAACTCCGCCGCAGTGTGGAGGCGTTCGCACACGACGTTGTGGCTCCCAAGATCGGCGACCTGTACGAGCGTCATGAGTTCCCGTACGAGATCGTGCGCGAGATGGGCAGGATGGGCCTGTTCGGGCTGCCGTTCCCCGAGGAGTACGGCGGTATGGGCGGCGACTACCTCGCGTTGGGCATCGCCCTGGAGGAGCTGGCTCGGGTGGACTCCTCGGTGGCCATCACCCTGGAGGCGGGCGTCTCCCTGGGCGCCATGCCTCTGTACCGGTTCGGCACGGAGGAACAGAAGCGGCAGTGGCTGCCCCAGCTGTGCGCGGGCGAGCTGCTCGGCGCGTTCGGCCTGACCGAGCCGGAGGCCGGTTCGGACGCGGGCGGCACCCGGACGAGGGCGGTGCGCGACGAGGCGACCGGCGAGTGGGTGATCAACGGCTCCAAGTGCTTCATCACCAACTCCGGTACGGACATCACGGGCCTGGTGACGGTGACCGCGGTGACCGGCCGCAAGCCGGACGGTCGCCCGCTGATCTCCTCGATCATCGTGCCGTCGGGGACGCCCGGATTCACCGTCCACGCCCCCTACTCCAAGGTCGGCTGGAGCGCCTCGGACACCCGCGAGCTGGCGTTCTCCGATGTGCGGGTACCGGGCGAGAACCTACTGGGCGAGGAGGGCCGCGGCTACGCACAGTTTCTGCGCGTCCTGGACGAGGGCCGGGTGGCGATCGCCGCGCTGGCCACCGGTCTGGCGCAGGGCTGTGTGGACGAGTCGGTGAAGTACGCCAAGGAGCGGCGCGCCTTCGGGCGCCCGATCGGTGCCCACCAGGCGATCCAGTTCAAGATCGCGGACATGGAAACGCGGGCGCACATGGCCCGGATCGGTTGGCGCGATGCCGCGTCGCGGCTGGTGCTGGGGAAGCCGTTCAAGAAGGAGGCGGCGATGGCAAAGCTGTACTCCTCCACGGTGGCCGTGGACAACGCGCGTGAGGCGACGCAGATCCACGGTGGGTACGGCTTCATGAACGAGTATCCGGTGGCGCGCATGTGGCGGGATTCCAAGATTCTGGAGATCGGGGAGGGAACGAGCGAGGTGCAGCGGATGCTGATCGCCCGAGAGCTGGGACTGCCTGCCTGAGTTTGTGATAACTCCAGCGGAGTGGCCGAGATCGTTCGCCAGGACTGGTGTATTTCAGCCACCACTCGATTTCGGGACACCGTCGAGTCCGCTGCGCCGATGGTCCTCTGCTGTCAGCAGAAGCAGCCGTGGAATCGAGGACACGTCCCGGCTGCCGTGTTAGCGTTGGGACGGTATCCGCGGTTAACCAAAAAGCCGACGCATTTGGCATTCTGTGGCAGCGGATATAAAGAAAAGGGAAATACTCCGGGCGGCTGCCACAAGCGCCGCCTCCATTATCTCTGGGGGTTCAGTGACCTTAGCGCGCGAATATTCGTCTGCCTCGCAGATGCCGCGGGGTGAAGGCGGCATCAGCGGCATGGCAATGGGCGACCAGGTATTCAGCCGGCTTCTGAGCGACCGCATCGTCTTCCTGGGCAAGGAAGTCGATGACGACATCGCGAACAAGCTCACGGCTCAGTTGTTGATGCTCGCCGCGGAATCCAGCGAGGACATCTACCTCTACATCAACTCTCCTGGTGGGTCGGTCACCGCGGGCATGGCCGTGTACGACACCATGCACTACATCAAGAACGACGTGGTGACGATCGCCATGGGCTTCTGCGCATCGATGGGTCAGTTCCTGCTGACCGCCGGTGCGAAGGGCAAGCGGTACGCCCTGCCCAACACCAAGATCCTCATGCACCAGCCGTCGGCCGGACTCGGCGGCTCGGCCACCGACATCAAGATCTACGCCGAACAACTGCTGCGCACCAAGCAGGAGATGGCGGCGCTGATCGCCCAGCATTCCGGCCAGGACGTCGACACGATCACCAGGGACTCGGACCGCGACAAGTGGTTCACGGCCCAGGAAGCCGCGGAGTACGGCCTCATCGACGCGGTGATGAAGTCCGCCTCCGGTGTCACGGGGGCCGGTGGCACGCTCGTGTCCTGAACGGACTACGGACAACGGACAACGGACTGGCCCGGCGAGGACCCCCTCACCCATCAGGGGCCGAGCCGGGCCGGCCGCGTCCGGCCACCGAATCACACCCGACCCCAAGAGGAGCCGAGACCATGGCCCTGCACGACCGTCCGGCCTCTGCATTAGGCGGTACGCCACCGCAGGCCCGGTACATAGTGCCCCGCTTCGTCGAACGCACGGCACAGGGAACGCGTGAGTACGACCCGTACTCCAAGCTCTTCGAGGAGCGCATCGTGTTCCTCGGAGCGGAGATCGACGACACATCCGCCAACGACGTCATGGCGCAGCTCCTCTGTCTCGAATCCATGGACCCGGATCGGGACATCGCCTTCTACATCAACTCGCCGGGCGGCTCCCACACCGCGATGACAGCGATCTACGACACGATGCAGTTCGTGAAGCCCGACATCCAGACCGTCTGCATCGGTCAGGCAGCCTCCGCCGCCGCTGTCCTCCTGGCCGCCGGCACTCCCGGAAAGCGCGCTGCGCTGCCGGGGGCACGCGTACTGCTGCACCAACCCCACAGCGGGGGAGCGCGCGGACAGGTCTCCGATCTGGAGATCCAGGCCCGCGAGATGCAGCGTGTGCGCGTGCTGGTGGAGACCGTCCTGGCCCGTCACACCGGCCGGCCGGTGGAGCGGATAGAGCAGGACATCGAGCGGGACAAGATCCTCACGGCCGAACAGGCGGCCGAATACGGCCTGATCGACCACGTACTGACCAGCCGCGAGAACGTACTGAACGATCGGAACAACTGAACCGGCCCCGGGCCCGGTATCCCCCGTCGGCTTGCTCGGGCGGGGGTTCTGCGTAGACAAGGACCTGATACGACGATGCCCCGCCGGCTTGGCCAGTTCTACTGATCCCCGCAACACCCTGGAGTTCAGGGAGTTGCGGGGATCGGGGCTTACGCAGCTGCGAGCCAGTCGGCGAAGTGGGTCTCGCCGAGGTGCGCGTCCGCGCCCGGGACGAGGGTGGTGTCCCGCAGTTCGGCTCCGGAGTACGTGGCGTGCTCGTCCGTGACGACCGTGCGGGGGTCGTTCTTCTCGGCGAGTACCTTGCGCAGCAGCTCGTCGAGCTGGAACAGATCCGGGCCGGCGATCTCCACCACGCCGTTGACCGGGGTGCCGACCGCCGTGCGGCCGACGGCCGCGGCCACGTCGTCGGAGTGGATGGGCTGGAACCTGACCGGGGCCAGACGCACGGTGTCGCCCTCGGTGGACATGTCCGCGATGGCGTTGACGAACTCGAAGAACTGGGTGGCGTGGACGATGGAGTACGGGATGCCGGACTCCCTGATCAGCTCCTCCTGGACCTGCTTGGCACGGAAATAGCCGCTCTCCTGGAGGCGTTGCGTGCCGACCACGGACAGCGCCACGTGATGGGTGACGCCTGCTTCCGCCTCTGCCTTGAGAAGGTTGGTCGTGGACGTGCGGAAGAAGTCCATGACGGGCTGGTCCTCGAAGGAGGGCGAGTTGGACACGTCGACCACGACCGACGCGCCTTCGAGAACCTCGGCCAGGCCCTCGCCCGTCAACGTGTTGACGCCCGTGTTCGGCGAGGCGGCAACCGCCTCGTGGCCGTGTTCGTTGAGCCTGACGACCAGCTTCGAGCCGATGAGTCCGGTGCCACCGATCACTACGATCTTCATTACGGATTCCTCCCGCGTTCGGTCTCTGTACTGAGAAAGACCGGACAGCGGCTCTGCCTGTGACAGCTGTTCGCCGGAAGACGGGAAAATTCTCCGCGGGCCCCTCAACGCCACAGGTCGGGGCCGAAGACCTCGTAGTGGATGGCGGAGGGGTGCAGCCCCTTGGTCAGCAGTTCGCCGCGCACCGCGCGCATGAACGGCAGCGGTCCGCAGAGGTAGGCGGTGGTGTCCGGGGCGGGGGTGAGGTGGTCGAGCGTGGCACGGCCGGCGAGGACGTTGCTCGCGGCGGAGCGGTGGGCGTCGTTCTCGTACCAGAGGTGAAGTTCCGCGTCGGCCAGACGGGTGACGAGGTCTGCCTGCTCGGCACGGTGGATGTGGTCGCCGGGGGTGCGGTCGGCGTGGACGACGGTGACGGGACGCGGGGAGGAGGTGAGGGCGAGATGGTCGAGCATCGACAGCATGGGGGTGATGCCGATGCCGGCGGAGGCGAGGAAGAGGGGGGTCTCGGCGGCGGGGAGCACGAGGTCACCGGAGGGCAGCGAGACGTCCAGCACGTCGCCCACCTCGGCGTGGGCGTGCAGCCAGGAGGACACCTCACCGGCCGGGACGGTGGCCTCGGCGGCGTCCTCGCGCTTGACGGTGATGCGCCAGGTCCGGTGGTCGGGTGCGGTGGACAGACTGTACTGGCGGATCTGGTGGGCGCCGTCGGGCAGTTCCACGCGCACACTGACGTACTGGCCGGGCCGGAAGGGAGCGGTGGGACGGCCGTCGGGACGGCGCAGGATCAGGGAGACGGCGTCGGCGGACTCCTGGTGGCGCTCGGCTATCTCCATGCGCCGCCACACGTCCCCGCTTTCGACGCCGGCCTCGGCGTACAGCCTGGCCTCGATGGCGATCAGGGCGTTGGCCATCAGCCAGTAGACCTCCTCCCAGGCGGCGCCGATCTCGGGGGTGACGGCCTCGCCGAGGACCTCGGCCACCGCCCCGAGGAGATGACGTCCCACCAGGGGGTACTGGTCGGCGGTGATGCCCAGTGAGACGTGCTTGTGGGCGATGCGCGACAGTACGGTGTCCGGGCGCTCGTCGGGGCGTTCGACCAGGAGGGTGGCGAACGCCGCCACCGAGCCGGCCAGTGCCTCGCGCTGGGCGCCGGTGGCCTGGTTGGTCCGGTTGAACAGGTTCCGCAGCAGCTCCGGGCGCTCTTCGAACAGCCGCCGGTAGAACAACTCCGTGATCGTGTTCAGCGAGGCTCCCACCACGGGAAGCGTCGCCCGGACCACGGGTACCGACTGTGCGGACAACATCAGACACACTCCTGGATCGTTGGTTGCTGGTAATTGGCATTTGGGATGCTTATTTTTGGGCGCAATCGCCCCGCCCGGTGATGGTGATCTCTTCGTGAGGCGGGCGAGGCGGAGGAGGCGGTCAGCCCGGGGAAGCGCTCAGCGTCAGCAGCAGCGGTCCCGTCGGGGAGGTCACGAGGTCGGCCACGGTCACCTCGTTCAGTGAGGAGTAGAAGGCCTCCTGCGCTTCCCGCAGTGCCCGCCTCAGTCGGCAGGCGCTCGAGAGGGGGCAGGGCGCGTCGCCCTCGCATGCGACCGCCTCCCGGTCGCCCTCCAGTGTTCTGACCAGATCGCCCACGCCGGTACGCCGGCCCGCGTCGGTGAGGGTCAGCCCGCCGTTGCGCCCGCGCCGCGCCTCGATCACCCCCAGGTGCTGCAACTGGGCGATGGCCTTCGCCATGTGCGTATAGGGGACGTTCATGGAGTCGGCGATCTGCCGCGTGGTCAGCAACTCCTCGCCGTCCACGACGGCCAGGCGCATCACTGCCCGCAGGGCGAGATCCGTGTATCTGGTCAGCCTCACGGCGGCAGCCTATCAATGTTGCATCTGAGATGCGTATTTGGGGAGGGGGTGACGGCGGGAACGCCGAGGGCGCGCACACCGAGCGGGCCGTCAGGCCCAACTCCGTGTGCGCGCCCCTGTGTTCGCGCTACCGGTACATCCGGCCTAGCGGCCGATCACGATGCCCTTCGTCGCAGCCCCGGTGCGGTTGTCGTACAGGACGACGCCCGTGGACTTCTTCCAGATCCGGATGCGGAACGAGTCGGGCTTGTCCGTCACCGTGACCCGGAAGACGTAACCGGCCTTGCCGTTGACCGTTCCGGAGCCCTGGAACACCGCCGTGGAGCCGGTGATCACCAGCCAGTCGGAGGACGTGGCGCGCAGCTGCACGCTCGGCTTCGGCTTCCCGGTGGCCGTGAAGTCGAAGGCCGTGCGGCCCTTCGGGACCGTGGCGTTCTTCGGGTAGGAGAGGCCGAAGGAGAACGACGCCTTGCCGCTCAGCCTCGGGTCGACCGCGTAGGAGCCGGCCCGGGACGTGATGGCGCCCTTGCCCGTCGCGGAGCCCGCGTCGGGGTTGTAGACGATCAGCTCGGGCAGCTGGGTGGTGGCCGAGGCCCCGTCGTCGTCCTTCACCGTGATCACCGGGCGGACGATGCCCGCCTTCAGGTAGGCGTGGGTCGCCTCGCAGGTGCCGATCGTGACCTTGCCGGCCGTCGGCGCGGTGCCGTCCTTCCAGTCGATCCTGCAGGTGTGGGTGTCGGACCGGCCCGGGTCGGTGAACTTCACCGACAGGCGGACCGGGGTGCGCTTGCCCGCCGGGACCGGGGTCTTCGGGCCCTGGACCGAGGTGATCGACGGCGGCGCGTTGGAGACGGTCACCGTCAGGGTGTCCTTGCTGCGGCCACCGGTCAGCGTGACCTCGTACGAGCCGTTGTCCGTGCAGGTGATGGACGTCGGGATCGTGGTCCTGCCGGCGAACGTGCAGGGCGTTCCCGGAGCCACGCTCCAACTCGGCGTGCCCGCTCCGGAGATGCTGCCCGTGAGCGTGATCGGGCTGCCCTCCGGGCCCGTCGCGTCGGCGCCGGCGTGGACGATCGTCACCGGGTCGATGCTCGACAGGGTCGGGACGACCTTCTTGATCAGACCGTCGGCGTCGAACTCCAGCTTGTCGATGGTCGTTTCACGGTGCATGCCGTCACCGCCGGGGATGGCGAAGCGGTGGTAGGCGATGTACCAGTCGTCGGTGTTCGGGACGTGGACCACCGAGTGGTGGCCGGGGCCCTTGATACCCAGGGTCAGGTCCTTCAGCAGGATCACACCGCGCTTGGTCCAGGGACCCTTGGGCGAGGAACCGGTCGCGTAGGCCACCTGGTAGTTCTCGTCACGGGTGTCGTTCTCGGACCACATGAGGTAGTAGACGCCACCCCGCTTGATGACGAAGGAGCCCTCGTTGTAGCCGCTCGGCGTGATGTCGGAGACCTTCGACGCGTCGAAGGAGACCATGTCGTCGTTGAGCGGGACCACATAGGCGTGGCCGTTGCCCCAGTACAGGTACGACTGGCCGTCGTCGTCGGTGAAGACCGCCGGGTCGATCATCTGGCCCGGGTAGGCACCGGCCTTCAGCAGCGGCTTGCCCAGGGCGTCCTTGAAGGGGCCCGTCGGCGAGTCCGACACCGCCACACCGATGTTCGCGTCGGCGCAGAAGTAGAAGTAGTACTTGCCGTTGCGCTCCTCCATCGCCGGCGCCCAGGCGCGGCTGTCGGCCCAGCTGATGTCGGGACCGAGGTCCAGGATGACGCCGTGGTCCTTCCAGTGGACCAGGTCCGTGGAGGAGTACGCCTTGAACTGCGTACCGCTCCAGCCGTCGAAGCCGTCTGTGGTCGGGTAGATGTAGAAGGTGTCACCGAACCTGACGATGTTCGGGTCCGCGTTCAGGCCCGGCAGCACCGGGCTCTTCATCTCCACCGCCGAGACGGTCCAGGTGCGCTTCTTGCCGTCCGAGCCGGTGACCTCGTACGTGAGCGGCTTGGTGAAGTCGCGCAGCGTGCCGGAGGCGGGGCTGATGGTCGCGCCGTGGGCCAGGATGAACTGCGGCGCCAGGGCCTTGATGTTGCTGCCCGGGTTGAGGGGCAGGACGACCTTGCTCTCCTTGTCGGTGATGATCGCGTCGACCTTGAGCGCCGGGTGGGTCACCGCGGCGATCCCGGTGGTGTTGCCGCCGAGCTCCAGGACCTCGGAGGGCGTCAGGGCCCGGTTGTAGATCCGGAAGTCGTCGACCTCGCCGCCGAAGTACGGGTCCGGTGAGTACAGGGACTTGCCGATGTAGCCGGAGTAGTCCTTCGACGCGTCGTACAGATCGGACGGCTTGATGGTGACACCGTTCACGCGGGCCGTCTCGGCGCCGTTCACATAGAGGATCGCCGTCTGGGTCGCGCCGTCCAGGGTGACGGTGACGTGCTGCCACTCGCCGGCGGTGAGCGGGGAGCCGCCGATCATCTGCTTCTCACCGGACCAGGTGGCCTTGGTGATCGCGGAGAACAGCTTGCCGGCGCCGTTGGACGGCGAGGCGAACAGGTACTTGTTGTTGTCCGGGCCGAGGCCGAAGAGCCACTGGAAGTTGTCGCCGCCCTTCCACTTGACGTACGTGGAGACGGTGACGCTGTTCGTGTCCTTCAGCACCCCGTTGGGGATCTTCACGTACGGCGAGCTGGAGCTGCTGTTGCCGCCGGACATCTGGAACGAGCCGCCGTGCACGCCGGTGCCGAAGGCGGGTGTACGGACGTAGGTGCCGTGGTAGCCGTGGCCGCTGGAGTCACGGGCGATGTTGCCGCCGGTCTCGTCGAAGTCGTAGTGCAGGAGCAGGTCGGCCGGGACGTCGGGGCCCTCGGCGGAGACCGTGACCTCGGCGCTGACCGCGATGGCCGAGTCGCCCGCGAGGTCGCCCGTCACCGTGAAGGTGCCGGCCTGCGCGTACTGCGACGCGTCCACGCTCGCCCAGGTGACCGCGACGGGCCGCTTCACGCCGTCCCCGGACTGGGCGATGACGGTGGCGGGAAGGACGGGGGCCTCACCGATGCGCGTCTCGACCTTCACGTTCTCGGCGCTCGTGATGATCTGGTCCGGCTGGTAGGTCTGCAGCAGCCGGTCGTACTCCGCCTGCGTGACCGGGAGCACTGTGCCGTGGCGGGGCTTGGACGGCAGGTCGTATCCGGTGGACGGGGTCCAGACGCCGGAGGCCAGGTCCGTCGTCTCGAAGGGGATGTAGCCGCGACCGCCGAACTCGTCGAGGAACGCGTACCACTTCTCCTCGGTGTTCGACTTGAACACCAGCGGACCCTCGGCCGCGCTCATCGCGCCCTTGCCGATGCCCTCGGCGACGGCGGTGTAGGACGGGTTGAGGATCGAGTCGCTCTTCTCCTCGAAGATGAACTTGCTGTTCGGCGTCGAGGAGCTGTTGTTCCGCTCGTCCTTGGACAGGCGGTAGTAGGTGTCCTTGTCCTTGATCATCGTGGAGTCGATGACCGAGTAGCCGCGGTCGATCCACACCTTGGGCGCGCTGAAGGTGCGGAAGTCACGGGTCGTAGCGTACATCATGCGGTTGTACGTGTCGCCGGAGTGGTCGGGGTTGTCGTAGAGCTTCGACGCCCAGAAGACGACGTACGAGCCGAGCTCCGTGTCGTAGAACGCCTCGGGCGCCCAGGTGTTGCCGGCCGAGTCGGGGGAGACCTTCACCAGGCGCTGGTCGGTCCAGTGGACCAGGTCGGTGGACTCCCACACCATGATGGACTTGCTGCCGGTGCGCTGGGAGGCGTCCCAGTCGCCGTTGCCGTAGATCCGCAGGTCGGTGGCGATCTGGTAGAACTTGTCGCCTTCGGGGGAGCGGATGATGAACGGGTCGCGCAGGCCCTTCTCACCGAGCGTGGAGGTCAGGACGGGCTTGCCGTCGTTCAGCTCCCGCCACTTCAGCGGGTCGTTGCCCTTGCTGAGCGCCGCGTAGAGCTGCTCGCCGTCCGCGGTGCCCTCGCCGGTGAAGTAGCTGAACATGTAGCCCTTGAGGGCTTCCCTGGCGGGGAGTTCGGGGATCTTGGCCGTCAGGACCCGGGTCGCGGTGGCGGTGCCCTTGGTGATCGTCGCGGTCAGCTCGGTCGTCGTGCCGCCGGCGCCGTGCGCGGGGCGGTGGACCACGCCGTCGGTCGCGATGACTTCCGGGTTCGCCGAGGACCAGGCAATTGCCGTGCCGTAGGCGCCTGTTGTCGGAAGCGTGATGTTCCCGCGTACGTCGTCGATGTTCGGGAGGGTCAGCGCGTCGGCGGCCTGCTGAGTGGCGGTGGCGTCGTCGAAGGTGGCCGGGACCGTGATGTCGAAGGTCTTCGTGTCACTCACCGGGCCTTTCTTCAGGGTCGCCGTGAGCGTGGCGTGGCCGTCCGGCTGACCGGCGGCCGGGCGGGTGACCACGCCGGAGGCCGAGACCACCGAGGCGTTGTCGCTCGCCCAGGTGATGGCGGAGCCACCGGCCGGGCCCGCGCTCGGGAGCGTGAGGTCGGCGGTCACCGCGCTGGTGTCGCCCAGGGTGAGGGCCGACTTGTCGGCGGCGACGCCCTGCGCGGCGATGGGGACGGAGAGTTGCTCGACCTCCGTGCTCGCCAGCGCCCGGTCGTAGACGCGGAAGTCGCGGATGTTGCCCTTGAACAGGTTGTCGCCCGGGTAGACCGACTTGCCTACGTAGTTGGCGGTGGTCTTGCCCGCACCGACGGAGCCGGGGGTGAGGGTGATCGCCGTGTTGCGACCGACCTCCACGCCGTCCTCGTAGAGCACGCCCGTGTTGCCGGTCTGGGTGTAGGTGATCTGCTTCCAGACGGCGCGCTGCAGGTTGGTGCCGGCGCTCCGTGTCGTCTGCTCGGTCGACCAGTTGCCGCTGGCGATGGACGTCCGGTACGAGTTGCCCGTGGTGAACAGGTAGCCGTTGCCGGCCGACCCGCTGGTGTTGCCGAAGCCGTAGATGAAGTACGGGCTGGACTGGGCGGAGTCGATCTTCACGTCCATCGCGACGGTGATCGAGTTCATGCCGCTCATGATGTTGTCCGGCACCTTGATGTAGGTGTCGGAACCGTTGAAGGCAAGCCCGTCACCGGAGTTGGACCATCCGGCGGTCCCGTTCACCGTGCCCGTACGGCCGTTGCCCGACGCGTCGGTGACGGTCGTGCCGGAGGCCGCGTCTAGCTTGTACCAGAGGGCCAGCCCGTCGGTGATGTCGGCCGCGTCGGCGTGAGCGGGCACCGACATGGCCAACGGCCCGGCGAGGCCCAGGAGAAGCGATGCGGCGGTCAGTCCGGCGAGCCTTTCGGACCAGGGTCTGCTACGGCCGCGTGATCGCGCGAGTTGCATCGTTTCGGCTTCCTCTGATCGGACACGGGGGAGGGGCGGGAGACAACAGGTTTCGGCTGTGTGTCCGCGCGTTGCGTGAGTGTCAATCGGTGCGACCAGAGGCGTCAAGAGTTTTCGAACAATGTTCGGCGGGTCGGACAACTTGTTTTTTACGCGAGACATGCCCAAACGGAACGGAACCTGTCACAACCGTTGACTCATGCACCCCGCGTACCTATGTTCTGGCCGAAGTTACGCACACTGTCCGATATTTCGAATCACGATTGTGAGAAGGGGCATCTGTGTTCCGTACCCGTCATTGGCTGACCCTCCTGGCCGCTCTGCTGGCGCTGCTCGTACCTGTCGTCGGCATTCAGCCCGCCGGTGCGGCCGAGGGGCGTCCGTACACAAACCCTGTCAAGTCCCAGAAGGGCGCCGACCCCTGGCTCGAGTACTACAACGGCAACTACTACCTGGTCACCACGTCCTTCACCGGCGTCCTGACCATGCGCAAGTCGCCGACCCTGGCCGGGCTCGCGACGGCTCCCAGCGTGCAGGTCTGGAGTGACACCACCTCCACCCGCAACAACAACTTCTGGGCGCCCGAACTACACTTCTTCGACGGCCACTGGTACCTGTACTACTCGGGCGCGCCGAGCGGGGCCGCCTGCTGCGACCAGCAGCGGACGTACGTGGTGGAGAGCGCCGGCACCGATCCGATGGGCCCGTACACCTTCAAGAACCAGCTCACCGGCTCCAACCTCGACCCGGGCGGCTGGCTCATCGACGCCACCGTGCTGACGTACAACAACAAGCTCTACCTGATCGGCAGCGGTGCCATCGGCGGCAGCAAGCAGAGCCTGGTCATCGCGCCGATGAGCAACCCCTACACGATCCAGGGCTCCACCTTCAGCCTCATCTCGCAGCCGACGCTGGCCTGGGAGACGTCCGGGGCGCCCGTCAACGAGGGACCCGAGCCGCTCTACCACGACGGTCGGACTTTCCTCACCTTCTCCGCCAGCTACTGCCAGACCGCCGACTACAAGCTCGGCCAGCTCGAACTCACGGGTACCAACCCGCTGTTGGCGTCCTCCTGGACGAAGAAGCAGACGCCCGTCTTCCAGCGCAACGACGCCGCCGGGGTCTACGGGCCGGGCCACAACGGGTTCTTCACCTCCCCCGACGGCACCGAGAACTGGATCGTCTACCACGCCAACGACTCGGCCTCGGGCGGCTGCGGCAACGGCCGTACCACCCGCGCCCAGAAGTTCACCTGGAACGCGGACGGCACGCCGAACTTCGGCACTCCGGTCGCGCTCGGCACCACGCTGCCCGGCCCGTCCGGCGAGACCGCCGCGACCCCGACCGCGTACACGCTGGTGAACCGCAACAGCGGCAAGTGCCTCGACGTGGAGGGCGGGAACACCGCCGACGGCACCAACATCTTCCAGTGGACCTGCAACGGCGGCGCCAACCAGAAGTGGCGCATAGAGGACCAGGCCAACGACACCAGCCGGCTGGTCAACGTCGCCACCGGCAAGGTGATGGACACCGCCGCCTGCGCCACGGCCGACGGCACCGATCTGCGCCAGTGGTCCTGGCTGAACAACAACTGCCAGAAGTTCAGGCTGGTTTACACGGCCACGGGCGACTACGTCCGCATCGTGAACGAGTCCACCGGCAAGGTCGCCGACGTCGCCGACTGCTCCACCGCGAACGGCGCCGACGTACGCCAGTGGACCTGGCTGAACAACAACTGCCAGCAGTGGCAGATCAAGCCCACCACGTGAGCCGATAGCTCCCGGACAGACCCCATGGGCGTGGCCCGACCGGAACTCCGGTCGGGCCACGCCCAGTTGCTGTTCCGTCAGCTCGTCGCCTCGACCACCTTCGTGGCCGTCTTGCCGTCGACGGCCGCCGACAGTTGCGGGACGAGCCGCTCCAGCATGTACGGCAGGCTCAGCACCGACACGAACGACACCGAGTTGCCGTAGTCGCTGGTCTCCTTGACGAAGACCTCACGGTCCTCCTTCGCCACCTTCAGGTCCGCGTACAGGGGGTCCTTGCGCAGCTTCGCCTTGTCCTTGGCGGTGTCGGAGACGATCCACACGATCGCCTCCGTGTCCAGGAGGTCGGTGCGCTCCTTGCTGATGTTGGCCCCGAACTCGTCACCGATGACCTTGTCCAGGTCGGTGGGCAGCTTGAAACCGAGGTTCGTGAGGACGCGCGAGCGCGGGTCCTGACTGCCGAAGACGAAGATGCCCTCGTACGGGGTCGCCATCAGGGCGGTGGCACCGGCGAACTCGGGGTGCTCGGCCGCCGCCTTCTTGAAGTCGGACTCGACCCCGCTGACCAGCTCCTTCGCCTTGGCCTCCTGGCCGAGCGCCTTGCCGATGATCTCGGTCTGGTTCTGCCACGGCACGCCGAAGTCGTTGTACTCCTTGGGCTGGGCCACCACCGGGGCGAACTTCGACAGCGTGTCGTACTGCGCCTTCGTCAGACCGCCGTAGACCGCGAGGATCAGGTCCGGCCGGAGCGCGGCGATCTTCTCGGTCTGCGGGCCCGTCCCGGTGTCCTTCAGGACGGTCGGTACCGCCGCGCCGCCCAGCTTGTCCGTCGCCCACGGGCCGATGGCCCCCTTGTAGCCGCCCAGCCACTCGGTCGTGCCCACCGGCACCTTGCCCAGCGCGAGCACGGCGTCCTGGTCGGTCAGACCGACCGTGACGATCCGCTTCGGCTCGGACTTGATCGTCGTGCTGCCGTACTTGTGCGAAAGGGTCACCGGGAAGGCGGAGTTGGCGGACGCGTCGGCGGCGGGGCCCGGCGCGCCGGAGTCGTCGTCGGAGCCGCAGGCGGCGGCGGTGCCGAACAGGAGCAGTACGGAGGTGAGCGCCGCGGCGAGCCGAGTGCCTCTGGGAGAGCCGAACATCAGTGGTCCTTCACGGTGGTGGTTGTTTCGGTGCTGGGACGCGTGGGGGGCTTCTCGGCTGTCGTACGGGTGCCGGACCAGGCCTGCCAGAGGGAGGCGTAGGTGCCGGCCGCCGCGCACAGCTCGTCATGGGTGCCGCTCTCCACGATCCGGCCGCCGTCCATGACGACGATCCGGTCCGCGTCGGCGGCCTGGGTGAGTCGGTGGGCGACCACGAGCGCGGTGCGGTTCTCGATCGCCCGGTCGGCCGCCTTCTCCAGCAGCCGCGCACCGGTACTGCCGGCCTCGGCCGTCGCCTCGTCCAGCACGGCGACCGGCGGATCCGCCAGCACCAGCCGGGCCAGGGCGAGTTGCTGCACCTGGGCGGCGGTGAGCCGGTGCCCGCCCTCGCCGACGACGGTGGCCAGGCCCTCGGGAAGCGCCGACACCCAGTCCAGCGCGTCCACTTCGGTGAGGGCGGCGCGCAGGGCGTCGTCCGTGGCGTCGGCGCGCGCGAGACGCAGATCGTCGGCGAGCGGACCCGCGAAGACATGCGTCTCCTGGGTGACCAGCGCAACCTGCAGGCTGTCGGCGGACGTTGAGGCGCCGGTGAGCACAACCGTGCCCGCGCTCGGCTCGTGCACCCCCGCGACGAGCTTGGCGAGCGTCGTCTTGCCGGCGCCGCTCGGCCCGACCAGCGCGACCCGCTCCCCGGCGGCCAGCGTGAGATGAACGTCCCGAAGGACGGGACGCCCCGCTATGTACTCGTGGTGGACCCCGGTCACCGTGACCGTGCCGGGTTCACTCCGCTGTGCCGGGAGCATCGGTGCGGCGGCCTCGGGCTCCGGTATGTCCGTGACGCCGACCAGCCGGGCCAGCGCGGCCGTCGCGGACTGGGCGTCGTCGAGCAGCGCCAGAGCCTGGTTGACCGGCCCGAAGAGGCTGTGGAAGTAGAGCGCGGCGGCCGTGGCCGTACCGATGGACACGGAGTCGGCGCGCACCAGCAGGAACCCGGTGACCAGGACCGCCGCGAGACCGGTGTACTCGGCGAGGTGCAGCCGGTTGTAGAAGTTCAGCACCAGCCGCACGCCGCGCATCGTCAACGCGACCGCGGCGGACGAGCGCCGGGTGACCGACTCGGTGTGCTCCTCCTCCAGCCGGAACGCCCGTACGGTGCCGGCGCCCGCGATGGTGTCCAGCAACTGCTGCTGCTGGGCCCCCATGGCGATGCGCTGCTCGGCGTAGAGCGGCACCGCGTTGCGCACGTACCAGCGCGCGGTCCCCGCCTGGATGGGCACCGCGAGCAGCGCGGCCAGCAGGAAGCGCCAGTCCAGCACGGCCAGCGCGGCGAAGGTCAGCACGATGGCCAGCAGGGAGCGGGCCAGTTCGGGCAGCGCGCTGCGCACCGCCTCGCCGACCACGGAAACGTCCCTGGTGACACGGGAGTTGAGGTCGCCGGAACCGGCCTTCTCCACCTGCTCCTGGGGCAGCCGCAGTGCCCGCTCGACGAACCGTTCGCGCAACTGCGCCAGCACGGTCTCCCCGAGCCGCGACACCAGGCCGAGCCCGAGCGCGGTGGCGACGCCCTGGACGACGGCCACCACGATCAGCAGGACGGCCGGGAGGGTGAGGTCGCCCGGCGGGCGGTGGTCGGCGACCAGGTCCACGATGCGGCCCAGCAGCGGCTGGACGAGCAGTCCGACAGCGGTCGCCGCGACCATCACGGCGAACGCGCCGAAGGCGAGCGGACGGTAAGGACGCAGTACCTCACGGACCGCCTCCCGGGTCCGCCGCGGTGTCGCCGTGGGCAGCAACTCCCGGATACTGCTGGAGAGTTCGTCGCCGCTCATGCCAGCACCGCCGCTCGGTAGGTCTCGTGACGGTTGATCAGGTCGGTGTGCGAGGCGGTGTCGGTGACCCGGCCGTCCTCGAGCAGCACCACCCGGTCGGTGACCGACAGCAGCGCGGGACTGTTGGTCACCAGTACGGTCGTACGGCCCTTGCGGATCTCCCGGACACCGGTGGCGATGCCCGCCTCGGTCACCGTGTCGACGGCGGTCGTCGGATCGTGGACCACCAGGACGGGCCGTTTCGACGCCAACGCCCTTGCCAGCGCGACGCGTTGACGCTGCCCGCCGGAGAGCGAACGGCCCCGCTCACTGACCGCGGTGTCCTCACCGTCCGGGAGGGTCTGCGCGACCTGGGCCACGCCCGCCGCGGTCATCGCCGGTCCCGGGTCGGCGTCGGGCGGGGCGGACGCGGTGACGTTGGTGCGGACGGTGCCCTCGAAGAGGTCGGCGTCGTGCTCGGCGACCAGCAGGGCGGTGCGGAGTTCGGCGGGGTCCAGGTCCCGCAGGGGCGTGCCGTCCAGTTCGACGGTGCCCGACTCGGGGTCGGACTGCCGGGCCAGGCAGCGCAGCAGGTCGGTGGCGTGGACGGGGTCGGTCGCGACCACGCCGAGCAGTTCACCGGGTGCGATGTCGAGGTCGAGACCCTTGAGGCCGCCGAGGGTGACGCCGGTGAGCCGGACGGCACCGCGTACCGGCCGGGTCAGGGTCGCCGTGCCCGGGGTGACGTTGGGCGGAGCGGCCAGCACCTCGGCGATACGGGTGGCGGAGGCCCGGCCCTGGGCGAGCTCGGCGTTGACCCAGGCGAGGGTCTCCAGCGGGCCGAGCAGGAACAGGGCGAGCCCGACCGCCGACACCAACTGGCCGAGACTGATGTCCCCCTGGGCGGCGAGCCGGCCGCCGACCAGGGCGACGGCGGCGATCAGACAGCCGGTGAGGGAGAGCACCATGCCGCTCTGGAAGGCCTGCGCGCGGGCCGCCTTCAGGGTGGCCCGGAGGGAGTCGCGGCTGGTGGTGCGGTAGCGGGCCAGCGCGGTGGACTCGCCGCCGATGCCCTTGAGGATGCGCAGGCCGGCCACCAGGTCGGCGGCGACGGCCGAGGCGTGCGCGGCCCGGTCCTGCTCGGCCTCGCTGCGCGATTCCAGGGGCTTGCTCAGCAGATGGCCGAGCCACAGCAGCACCGGCGTGCCGAACAGCACGACGAGCCCGAGCGTGACGGACATGCGCAGCAGGACGACCGCGCCGACCAGGATGCCCGCGAGGGCGGAGATCCCGGCCATGGCCGCCATGCTGACGGCGCCGACGCGTTTGGCGTCCTCGGTGGCGATGTTGGCGAGGGCGCCGGGCAGCCGGCCCTCCTCGGCGCCGCCACCGGGGGCCAGGATCCGGCGTACGAGGGTGACGCGGAGGGTGTGTTCGGCCTGGGCGGCGGCCCGGTCGGTGGACCAGGCGCCGAAGCGCCAGCTGAGCGCGAGACCGACGTAGACGAGGGCGAGGACGGCGAGCCAGGTCAGCAGGGCGCCGGTGTCGGAGCCCGTGACGGCGCGGTCGATGACCAGACCGATGACGACCGGCACCATCACCTCGCCCAGCTGATGGCCGGAGCCGAGGAGCGCGCCGAGGGCGACGTCACGCCGCTGCCCTCGGACCGCCTGCCGCAGGACGCCACGCCCCGACGGCTGTGAAGGACTACTCACCCGTAACCCTCCGGGATCGGACGACAGTTGGGGCCGGAAGGCCTGTCCGGGCACATGTGCGCTCACCCGGACAGGCCAAAAACTTAGGTGAGGGTACCCTAAGTTGCTGACGCCTGCCCAGAGCTCACCACCGCGTCGCCCGTGCGACGGGCGAGCAGGGAGTCGAGGATCTCTCCCGAACGCACGGCCGTCGTCGACAGCAACGTCGAGGTGAGACCGTGCGTGTGCTCGGTCGCGCCCTGGAGGTAGATGCCGGCGGTGACCTCAGGTGCCGCCTCGACGCGGTGATCGCGGCCCACTCGTACGGCGTCGTTGTCGTCCCGCAGGCAGAGCTTCGCGGCTCTGCCCAGCAGGGTGTCGAGGTCGCGGGGGCGGTAACCGGTGGCGTGCACGAGGACGTCGCAGGAGAGCACCTCCCGTTCTCCGGTGGGGAGATACTCGACGGTGACGTCCAGCCGGTCGTCCAGTTGCTCGACGTCCCGGATGCGGGAGACGTTGCGCATCCGCAGCCGCTCGGTGCCCTGGACCTTCTCGCGGTACATGGTGGCGTACAGCGTCTCGATCAGGTCCATGTCGACGACCGAGTAGTTGGTGCTGCGGTGGTACTCGTGCAGCGACTGCTTCACCTCCGGCCGGGACCGGAAGTAGACGTCCACCGCCTCCGGGTCGAAGATCCGGTTGGCGAACGGGCTGTCGTCGGCGGGCGTGTAGCCGTACTTGGCGAAGACCGCGCAGACCTCGGCGCCCGGGAACGAGCGGTGCAGGTAGTCCACCGCCTCGGCCCCGCTCTGCCCCGCGCCGAGGACGAGGATGCGGTCCACGGAGGTGCCCTTGGCGGTCAGCTCGCTCGTGCGGGGGACCAGTTCGCTGTTGTGCCAGATGCGGTCCGACAGGGCGGTGCCCGGCGGAACATGCGGTTCGAGACCGACGGCCACCGAGATGTTGCGGGCCCGGCGGACCACCGTACGTTCCGGGTCGCCCGGTACGCGGCTGACCACGTCGAACCAGCGGACCTCGCCCTCCTCGGTCAGCACGGGGTCCACGGACAGCACTTCGGCGTCGTACGTGACCTGGTCCGCGATCCGGGCGGCCGCCCACTCGAAGTACTCGTGGAACTCGATCCGCAGCGGGAAGAGGGTCTTCGCGTTGAGGAAGTCCACCAGCCGGCCGCGGTCCCGCAGGAAGCACAGGAAGCTGAAATCGCTGGTCGGGTTGCGCATGGTGACCAGGTCCTTGAGAAAGGACACCTGCATGGTCGCGTCGTCGATGAGCATGCCGCGGTGCCAGCCGAACCGCGGCTGGCGTTCCAGGAACTCGGCGTGTATCCGCTCCTCTGGCGCGGCTTGTGCGTTGTGTTCCGCGATGGCTATGGCCAACGCCAGATTTGACGGGCCGAAGCCGATACCGAGCACGTCATATATGGCGTCCGGCGCGTCGTGCAGTGCGTTCACCGCAACTTCCCTTCCCCTAGGCGCCACTGATATTAAATAAGGTTAGCCTTACCTTGCAATGGTGTGGTCTACGGAAGGATCGACTATGCGGGTCGTCATGTTCGGCTATCAGACCTGGGGGCACCGCACGCTCCAGGCCCTGCTGGACTCCGATCACGAGGTGGTCATGGCGGTCACCCACCCCAAGAGCGACCACGTCTACGAGAAGATCTGGGACGACTCGGTGGCCGACCTCGCGGAGAAGCACGGCATCCCCGTGCTGCTGCGCAACCGCCCCGACGATCCCGAACTCCTCGCCAAGCTGCGGGAGTTGGAGCCTGACCTGATCGTCGCCAACAACTGGCGGACCGTGCTGCCCCCGGAGATCTTCGACCTCCCGGCGCACGGCACGCTCAACATCCACGACTCGCTGCTTCCGGCGTACGCGGGCTTCTCCCCGCTGATCTGGGCGCTGATCAACGGCGAACGGGAGGTCGGGGTCACCGCCCACCGGATGAACGCCGAGCTCGACGCCGGTGACGTGCTGTTGCAGCGGGCGGTCCCGGTGGGGGCGCGCGACACGGTGACCGACCTCTTCCACCGCACTGTGGACTTGATCACACCGGTGATCCACGAGTCCCTCGCGCTCATCGCCTCCGGGCGCGCGGAGTGGATTCCGCAGGACCGCAGCAGGGCGAGCTTCTTCCACAAGCGTTCCCTGGAGGACAGCCGCATCGACTGGACCTGGCCCGCCGAGGACCTCGAACGCCTCGTCCGCGCCCAGTCGGACCCGTACCCCAACGCCTTCACCCATCACAGGGGACAGCGGATACGCATCGTCGAGGCCGCGGTCTCCGAGGGCTGCTACGGCGGCACACCGGGCCGGATCTTCATCCGCGAGGGCGACGGAATCGTGGTGGTCGCGGGCGCGGAGGCCCGGAACGGGCGGCTGCGGGGTCTGCTGGTGAAGAGGATCCGGACGGAGGACGGGACGGAGCTTCCGGCGACGGAGTACTTCCGGACGATGGGCGGGTATCTGACGGCGCGGCCCTGAGGCAGTGCCAATATCCGATCGACGCCGGTTCACGGTGACGCCAGGATGGCGGGATGCCAGAACTGCGAACCGAACGTCTGCTCCTGCGCGCGTGGCGGGAGTCGGACCTCGCCCCCTGGGCGGCCATGAACGCCGACCCGGAGGTGCGCGAGCACCTCGGAGACCTCCTGACCCGTGAACAGAGCGAGGCCTCCGCCGCCGGCTTCCAGGCCGACCTCGACGAACGGGGCTGGGGCTGGTGGGCGGTGGAGGTCACGGGCACCGGTGAGTTCGTCGGCTTCGCCGGGCTGGACCCGGTCGAGGACGACATGGCGTTCGACGGGGTGGAGGCGGGGTGGCGGCTGGCCCGCTCCGCGTGGGGGCACGGATATGCGACGGAGGCCGCTCGGGCGGTGGTGGGGTTCGCCTTCGACGAGGAGGGGGTGGGCCTCGAGGAGGTACTGGCCATCACGACCGCCGCCAACCTCCGGTCACAGGCGGTGATGCGGCGTCTTGGCATGACGCACGACCCTGCCAAGGACTTCGACGACCTGACGGTTCCGGAGGGGCCGCTGCGGCGGCATGTGGTGTGGGGGATCCGCCCCCGCCGCCCCTACCCGTCCCATCCCTGGGGGCTGCGCCCCCAGACCCCCGCTTTCGGCCCTGAAGGGGCCTCGTCCTCAAACGCCGGACGGGCTGAAATCTAGCCCCTCCGGCGTTTGAGGAGCGGGGGTTCGGGGGGCAGCGCCCCCGAGGAAACTATGGGGCCGTCTGGTGATGGCGGCCCAGCGGGATCACCATCGGCGTGGCGCTGACCGGGTCCGGGGTGATGCGGCACGTCAGGTCGAAGACATCCTCCACCGTCTCCGCCGTGATGACCTCGCTCGGCGGACCCTCCGCCACGATGCGCCCCGACTTCATGGCGACGACGTGATCGGCGTACCTGCAGGCCTGGTTGAGGTCGTGGAGGACCATCACGACGGTGCGGTTCTCGCGGCGGTTGAGGTCGGTGATCAGGTCCAGGACATCGATCTGGTGGGCCAGGTCGAGATACGTCGTCGGCTCGTCCAGGAGGAGTACGGGCGTGCCCTGGGCGACCGCCATCGCGATCCACGCCCGCTGCCGCTGACCGCCGGACAGCTCGTCCACGGCACGATCGGCGAGGTCGGTCATGTTGGTCGCGGCGAGCGCCTCGTGCACGGCCTCCTCGTCGGCCTTGGACCACTGTCGCCACCATGTCTGGTGCGGCGAACGGCCCCGGTTGACCAGGTCGAGGACCGTCAACCCCTCGGGGGCGACCGGGCTTTGGGGCAGGATGCCCAGGCGTTGCGCCAACTCCCGGGTGGGGATGGACTGGAGGGCCCGCCCGTCCAGGTGGACGGCGCCCTCGCGGGGTGCGAGCAGCCGGGCCAGGGCACGCAACAGCGTCGACTTTCCACAGGCGTTGGCCCCGACGATGGCCGTGATGCGGCCGGGCGGGACGGCCAGGTCGAGGCCGTCGACGACCACCCGGTTGTCGTACGACAGCCGCAGCCCCTTCGCCCTCAGGTCCGGGTCGGCGGCCGGCTCCGGGGTGCGGGGGAGGGGATCGGCCGGCATGGTGTCCTCGGTGGTCCTGGTGCTGGAACGGGCCGTCGGGGCGGCGGCGGTCGGCATCGTTGGGTCCGTCGACATGGGGATCAGCCTCCTGAACCCGCGCGGTTGGCGCGGACGAGCAGCCAGAGCAGGATGGGCGCGCCGAGCACGCCGGTGACGATTCCGACCGGCAGTTCCGTGCCGGAGATGAGCGTACGGGCGATCAGGTCGCTGCCCAGGACCATCAGCGCCCCGGTCAGTCCCGAGGCGAGCGTGGGCGGCCACGCGGTGCGCGCGAGGCGCTGGGCGATCTGCGGGGCGGCCAGCGCCACGAAGGCCACCGGTCCGGCGGCGGCCGTGGCGAAGGCGATCAGGCCGACGCCGGAGAGCAGGATGGCGAGGCGTACGGGCTGTACGCGGGTGCCGAGGCCGGTGGCGACGTCGTCGCCGAGCTGGAGTGTGCGCAGCAGCCGGCCGAGCAGCAGTGCCGTCGGCAGCAGGACGGCCAGGGCGACGGCGAGCGGTCCGACGTCCGACCACGTACGTCCGTTGAGGTTGCCGACCAGCCAGCCCAGCGCGGCCTGCGCCTGGAACCGGCCGCCCTTGGCGACCAGGTAGTCCGTGGCGCTCGTACAGATCCAGGCGACGCCGATACCGACCAGGATGATCCGGTAGCCGGTGGTGCCACGTCGCCAGGCCAGGGCGTACACGAGGAGAGCCGTGGTCAGCGCCCCGAGCAGGCCCAGCGTCTGGGTGCCGAGGCCGCCGTCCCAGCCCAGGACGATGCCCGCGACCACGAACGTGCCCGCGCCCTGGGTGAGGCCGATCATGTCGGGGCTGGCCAGCGGATTGCGGGTCATGGTCTGGAACAGCCCGCCGGACACCCCGAACGCGATCCCGGCCAGCAGTCCCACCAGCGAGCGTGGCAGCCGCAGTTCCTGGACGACGAGCACGGTACCGGGGTCGCCGGAGCCGACCAGGGCACGTACGACGTCGGTGAAGGCGATCGGGTAGTCGCCGATCGTCAGACTCCAGCAGAAGAGGAGGAAGGTCGCGACGGCGAGCAGCGTGGCGACCGTCACCAGGCGGGGGCGCAGGATGCCGGAGACCGGGGGGACGGTCAGGCGGTAGGTGCGGACGGGTGGCGAAAGCCGCTCGGCGGAGGGGGCCTTGGCGGAAGAAGGCGTGGCCGGAGAGCTCGAGGTTGTCATCGTCAGGCCTCCGCCAGCTTGCGTCGTCGGACCAGGGCGATGAAGAACGGCCCGCCGATGAAGGCGACGACGATCCCGGCCTGGACCTCGACCGGCCGGGCGATCATCCGGCCGACGATGTCCGCCGACAGCAGCAGGCAGGGTGCGAGCGCCGCCGACAGCGGCAGCAGCCAGCGCTGGTCCGGGCCGATCCCGGCCAACTGGGCCAGTACCCGGGCGACGTGCGGCACCACGAGCCCGACGAAGACCACCGGGCCGATGACCGCGACGGCCGCCCCGGTGAGCAGGGTGACCGCGGCGACACCGCTGAGCCGGACCAGGCCCAGCCGCCGCCCGAGGGAGGCCGCGACGTCCTCGCCGAGCGCCAGGCTGTTGAGGGCGGGCGCGCAGCCGAGCGCCAGTACGGCGCCCACGAGCAGGAAGGGCAGGATCCGCAGCACGGTCGCCCCGTCCTGGTCGGCCATCGAACCGGCGGTGAAGAACCGGTAGCGGTCGAGTGCGTCGGGGTCGGTCAGTGCGATCGCGCTGGTCAGGGAGTTGAGCAGGGAGGACACGGCGATTCCGGCGAGGGCCAGTTTCACCGGGGTGAGCCCGGACCTGCCGAGGCGGCCGAGCAGATAGACCAGAACGCTCGTCACCAGCGCGCCCGCGAACGCGAACCAGACATAGCCGTAGAACGAGCCGAGCCCGAACACCCCCACGGCCAGCACGATCGCGAACGAGGCACCGGCGGTGACGCCGAGGATTCCCGGGTCGGCGAGCGGATTGCGGGTCAGCGCCTGCATGAGCGCGCCCGACAGTCCGAGCGCCGCACCGGCCGCGAGGCCGAGCGCCGTTCGGGGTACCCGCGCCGACCAGATGACGTTGTCCACGAAGCGGCTGGGCGCGTCACCGAACAGTGCCCGCACCACCTGATCGGGCGGAATGCTGGCCGCGCCGAGGGCGAGTGACAGAAGACACAGTCCGAGCAGGACGGCGCCCAGCACCGCCACCAGAAGTACGGGGCGAACCCTTCTGCCCCGCGTCACCGTGCGGTTTCCAACGGATAACTCCCTTAGGTTAGGCAGGCCTTAATAGTAGGGGCGGGAAGCGGCTCCGCCGAGACTGGGGTCTTTTGGTTAGGTAATGCTTACCTTAGTATGGCCTGCGGTCCTCCGGCTCAGCCGGTCCGTACACCATGGAGGCACGTCGCCTGTGTCCGGTTTCGAAGTACGTGTGCCCGGTATCGACGACGCGGAAGGCGCGATCCCGGCCTTCTGGCGGCGGTGCCTCGAACCGCTCCCGCAGGAGACCGCGCTCCCGGTCGACTTCCCCTACCCGCTGCACCCCACCGGTGAACGGCACACTCTTCGTCGCTCGTTGTCGGCGACGGCCGACGAACCGATCCTCCTGGCCGCGTACGCCGCCCTGCTGCACCGCTACAGCGGCGCCCGCGACCTCACCTTCGGGTACGACGGTCTGCCACTCCGGATCGCAGTCGACGCCGGAGTCTCCTTCACGGACCTCGTACGGCAGGTGACCGAGGCCCTTGCGGAGGCGCGGGCCCACCGGGTCGAACACGCCACACTGGTCGACTGGTTGCGCCCGGACCCCACCCGGGGCGGCGGACTGCTGTTCAACACCGCGTTCGGCGATGACAGGTCCGGCGAGGCGACTGGTGAGGTGTCAGGCTACGGCGGCCGGCTCGACCTCTCCCTCGCCGTGCGCGACGGCGATCTGTACGTGACCTACCGCCAGGACCTCTTCGAGGCCGCCACCGCCGCGCGCGTCGCCGACCATTACGCCACCCTGCTCGCCGACGCCCTCGCCCACCCGCACGCCTCCGTCGGGGAGTTGGAGCTGCTCGGCGCCGAGGAGCGCCGGCGCGTCCTGCGCGAGTGGAACGACACCGACCACTCCGTCCCGCTCCGTACCTGGCCCGAGATGTTCGCCGACCAGGTGCGGCAGCGCCCGGACGACATCGCTTTGGTCTTCGAGGACGTCTCCCTGACCTACGCCGAACTCGACGACCGTGCGGGCCGGTTGGCGGCGGCCCTGATCGCCCGGGGTGCCGGACCCGAGCGGGTGGTCGCCCTCGCCGTGCCCCGGTCGGCGGAGCTGATCGTCGCCGAGGTCGCCGTGCTGAAGTCCGGCGCCGCCTACCTCCCGGTCGACACCGACTACCCGGCCGACCGCATCTCCTACATGCTCGCCGACGCCGGTCCCGTCTGCCTGGTCACCACGGCCGAGGTCGCCGCCGACCTCCCGGCGAACGACGGGGTCACTGTCGTCGTTCTCGACTCGCCGGACCTCATTCGGGAGATGACGGAACGTCAGCCCACGGGTGCCGACCCGAGCGCGCTGACCGTCACCAACGCTGCCTACGTCATCTACACCTCCGGCTCCACCGGCCGCCCCAAGGGTGTCGTCCTCACCCACGCCGGTGTCGCCAAACTGGTCGCCACGCAGACCGAGCGGTTCGGGATCGGCCCGCACAGCCGGGTGCTCCAGTTCGCCTCGCCCAGCTTCGACGTGGCGTTCTGGGACCTGTGCCTCGGCCTGCTGTCCGGCGGCCGGCTCGTCGTCGTACCGTCCGAACGCCGGGTGCCGGGACGGGCGTTGGCCGACTACGCCCGCGCGCACGGCATCACGTTCATGATCCTCCCGCCCGCGCTGCTCGCCGCGATGCCCGAGGACGTCGAACTCCCGCCCGCCACCCTGCTCGCCGGCACCGAACGCGTCTCGCCCGAGCTGGTCGGACGGTACGCGCGCGGCAGGATGATGTTCAACGCGTACGGCCCGACCGAGGCGACCACCAACTCCACTCTCGGCCTGTGCGACCCCGACATCCCGTCCGGTTCGGTCGTCCCCATCGGCATCCCGGACCCCGGCACACGTGCCTACGTCCTCGACGCCCGTCTGAAGCCCGTCCCGGCCGGTGTCCCCGGCGAGCTGTACCTCGGCGGCGCCGGGCTCGCCCGCGGCTACCTCGGGCGGCCCGACCTGACCGCCGAACGGTTCGTCGCCGACCCGTTCGGGGCGCCGGGGGAGCGTCTGTACCGTACCGGTGACCTGGTGCGTTGGCAGGCCGACGGGCGGCTGGTGTTCCTGGGCCGCGCCGACTCCCAGGTGAAGATCCGCGGCTTCCGCATCGAGCCGGGCGAGATCGAATCCGTACTGCGCGCGCATCCGGCCGTGGACCAGGCCGCGGTCGTCGTCCGCGAGGACCGGCCCGGGGACCGCAGGCTCGCCGCCTACATCGTCCCGGCGCTGGACGGCGAGACCGTCCCGGACGCCACCGAGCAGGTCCGCGAGTGGAAGGACCTGCACGAACTCCTCTACGCGGCAGCCGGATCGGAGGGCTACCAGGCGCAACTGGCCGGTTTCCGGGAGAACTTCGCGGGCTGGAACAGCATGTACGACGGGCTGCCCATCCCCGTCGAGGAGATGCGCGAGTGGCGCGCGGCCACCGTGACCCGCATCAGCGAACTCGCGCCCCGCCGCGTGCTGGAGATCGGAGTCGGCAGCGGCCTGATCCTCTCCCGCATCGCACCCGACTGCGCCGAGTACTGGGGTACCGACCTCTCCGAGGAAGCGGTACGCGCCCTGCGTACCCAGGTCGAGGCAGTGCCGGAACTCACCGACAAGGTACGGCTGTCGGCCCAACCCGCCCATGACACCACGGGGTTGCCAGCCGGCCACTTCGACACCGTCGTCCTCAACTCCGTCGCCCAGTACTTCCCGAGCGCCGACTATCTGACCGAGGTCGTCCGGGCGGTGGGCACGCTTCTCGCGCCCAGCGGACGGCTGTTCATCGGCGACGTGCGCAACGCCCGGCTGCTGCGCTGCCTGCGCGCGGCCGTGGAGAGCCGCCGCACGGGGGACCCGGAGGACAAGCAGGCCCTGCGGGCCGCCGTCGAGCGGTCCGTCGCCTGGGAGGGCGAACTGCTCCTGGACCCGGACTACTTCGCGGTCCTCGACGGGTTCGACGCCGAGATCCTCGTCAAGCGCGGCACCCACCACAACGAGCTGACGCGCTACCGGTACGACGTGGTGCTCAGCAAGCAGGCCACCACTGCCGACAAGCCTGCGGCCACCGGTGCCGAGGTCGTCTGGAGCGGGCCGGAGGCGCTCGAAGCCCAGCTGGCCGAAAGGCCCTCGCTGCTTCGGGTCACCGGCGTGCCCAACGCCCGCCTCGCCGAGGACCTGGCCGCGCTGTCCGCCCTGGACGACAGCAGCCGCACGGCGGACGCCCCGGACCCCGAGGTCTTCCACGAGCTCGGCGCCCGCTACGGCCACCGGACGGCCGTCACCTGGAACGGCACCGCCGACGACGGCAGCCTCGACATCGTCTTCGCCTTCGGCGACACCCCGCTCACCGGCCTCTACCGGCCCTCGGGCACCGCCCCGCACGCCAACCGCCCGGCCCCCTTCCGGGACGTCAACGCCCTGATGCGGACGCTGCGTTCATACGCGGCCGACCACCTCCCCGAGTACATGGTCCCGGCGGCCGTGGTCCCCCTGGACCGCCTCCCGGTCACCCCGAGCGGCAAGCTCGACGCCGCCGCGCTGCCCACGCCCGACTACGGCGCCCTCAGCGCCGGCCGCCCGCCCCGGAACGCCCGCGAGGAACTGCTCTGCGCGGCCTACGCCGACGTCCTCGGTCTGCGCTCGGCCACCATCGACGACGACTTCTTCGCCCTCGGCGGCGACAGCATCACCGCCATCCAGCTCCTCGTCCACGCCCGCCGCGCCGGCCTGCGCCTCAGCTCCCGGGACGTCTTCAGACACCGCACGGTCGCCGCGCTCGCGGCAGCGGCCGGGGAAGTGGTCCAGGAGACCGTCGAGCCGGACGCCCCGCTGGTCGCCCTCACGGACGCCGAACTCGCCGAGATCCAGGGCGAGTTCCCGGTCGCCGTCGAGGAGACGCTGCCGCTGAGCCCCCTCCAGGAGGGCTTCTACTTTCACTCCCTCGTCGACGGCGCGGACCTCGACGCGTACATCGTCCAGCAGGCCCTCGACCTGACCGGCCCGGTCGACGGCCAGGCCCTGCGCCGGGCCGCCCAGCGCGTCCTGGACCGGCACGCCCCGCTGCGCGCCTGCTTCCGCCGCCGCCCGGACGGGCAGCCCGTGCAGCTCATCGCCGCCGGACTCGAACTGCCCTGGCGCGAAGTCGACCTGACCGTCCACGACGGGCCCGCCCGGGTGCCGCTGGCCGACGCGGTCGCCGCCGCCGAACGCGCCCACCGCTTCGACCTCGCCAACCCGCCCCTCGTGCGCTGCGCGCTGATCCGCCTCGACGGGCACCGCAGCCGCCTGCTGCTGACGTTCCATCACATCGTCGCCGACGGCTGGTCGTTGCCCGTCCTGCACCGCGAACTGATGGCCTCCTACGGGGACTCTCCGGCCGCGCTGCCGCAGCCCGCGCCCTACAGCGCCCATCTGCGCCGCCTGGCCACCGCCGACCGCGAGGCGGCGCGCACGGCCTGGCGCACGGCCCTCGCCGGGGTCGAGGAGCCGACGCGGCTCGTCGAGACGCCCGCCGACGGCACGCCCGTCGAGCCCGCGCAGATCCGCCTCGAACTGTCCGAGCGGGTGACCGCCCGACTCGCCGCGCGGGCACGCGAGCACGGGGTCACCCTGGGCACGGTCGTCCAGGGTGCCTGGGGCCTGCTCATCGGCCGGCTCACGGCTCGCCAGGACGTGGTGTTCGGCACGACGGTCTCGGGGCGTGACGCCGAGGTCGAGGGCATCGAGTCCATGATCGGCCTGTTCATCAACACCCTCCCGACGCGCCTGCGTTGGGAACCCTCCGACTCTCTCGCCGGCCTGCTCGGCCGACTCCAGGACGAACAGGCCCAGCTGCTGGATCACCAGCACCTCGGGCTCGCCGAACTCCAGCGCGTCGCGGGCCTCGCGGGCGCCGGTGAACTCTTCGACACCCTCGTCGTGTTCGAGAACTACCCCGCCGCGACCGACCTCGCCGACCCGACCGGCACGCTCCGGCTGACGGGGCACGAGTTCCACGACGCCGTCCACTATCCGCTCGCCCTGATCGTCAAGCCGGGCCGACGGCTCGACCTGCGGCTCAAGCACCACGCCCAGCGGCTCGACGCCGACGCCGTGCGCCGGATAGCGGACCGTCTCTCCCGCATCCTGCACGCCCTGGCAGCCGACCCGGCGCAGTCCGTCGCCGACGTCGAGCTGCTGTCGGCCGAGGAACTCCTCGTCGCCCACCCGACCGGCGAACACCGGGACATCGCCGGTACGACCCTGGCCGCGGCCTTCGAGGCCCAGGTGGCGCGCAGCCCGCAGGCGACAGCGGTCGTCTTCGAGGGCGAGACGCTCACCTATCGTGAACTCGACGTCAGAGCTGGGGAGTTGGCAGGGCGACTGACCGCGAGCGGCGCGGGCCCCGGCACGATCGTCGCCGTCGCCGTACCGCGTTCCGCCGAACTGATGGTCGCCCTGCTCGGCGTGCTGAAGTCGGGCGCCGCCTACCTCCCCGTCGACGTGGACTATCCCGCCGACCGGGTCGCCCACATGCTCGCCGACTCCGGTGCCACCACCGTGGTGACCACCTCGGCGACCGCACCCCGGCTGCCTGCCGGACCCACCCTCCTGCTGCTCGACACCCCGTCCGAGGACGTGCCCGAGCAGAAGACCGCCCGCCGCGCCCACCCCGACGACCCGGCCTACCTGATCTACACCTCCGGCTCCACGGGCCGCCCCAAGGGCGTCGTCGTCACCCACCGGGCCATCCTCAACCGGCTGGCGTGGATGCAGGGCGAGTACGGACTGATCGCCGCCGACCGGGTGCTGCAGAAGACCCCGGCCAGCTTCGACGTCAGCGTCTGGGAGTTCTTCTGGGCGCTGTGCGAGGGCGCCGCCGTGGTCCTCGCCCGCCCGGACGGACACCGCGACCCCGCCTATCTCGCCGGCCTCATCCGCGAACAGGGCGTCACCGCACTGCACTTCGTGCCGTCGATGCTGGAGGCCTTCCTCCAGTCCGAGGAGATCACCGCCGACCCGACCTGGGCCGCGTCCCTGCGTCACGTCTTCAGCAGCGGCGAGGCGCTGCCCGGCGCCGCCGCCGCCCGCTGGCGCGCGCTGACCGGCGTACCGCTGCACAACCTGTACGGGCCCACCGAGGCCGCCGTCGACGTGACGTACCACCCCTACGACGGCGCACCCGGCACCACCGTGCCCATCGGGCGCCCGGTGTGGAACACGGGCCTGCGCGTCCTGGACTCCTGCCTGCGGCCCGCGCCCGAAGGGGTGCCCGGCGAGCTGTACCTGACGGGCGTTCAGCTGGCGCGCGGCTATCACGCCCGGCCGGAACTGACCGCCGAGCGGTTCGTCGCCGACCCGTACGGGGAGCCCGGCGCACGCATGTACCGCACCGGTGACCTCGTGCGCCGCCGCGCCGACGGGGTGATCGAGTACCTCGGCCGCACCGACCGCCAGGTGAAGATCCGCGGCAACCGGATCGAACTCGGCGAGATCGAGGCCGCGTTGAGCCGCACACCGGCGGTCGCCCAGGCCGCCGTCACCGTGAACGCCGGCCAACTGGTCGCGTACGTCGTGCCGGTCCGCGACACCGACGTCCCGCCGCCCGCAGAGCTCCAGGCCGCGCTGGCCCAGGAACTGCCCGCCGCCGTCATCCCGGCCGCCTATGTCGTCCTCGACGCCCTTCCCCTCACCCCGAGCGGCAAGCTGGACCGGGCCGCGCTGCCCGCCCCGGAGGCGGTGCGAGCCGAGAGGCGCGCCCCGCGCGACGAGCGGGAACACGCCCTCACCGGGATCTTCGCCGCCGTACTGAAGCTCGAGGACGTCGGCATCGACGACGACTTCTTCATGCTCGGCGGCGACAGCATCACCTCCATCGGCGTCTCCAGCCGCGCCCGCCGGGCAGGGCTCGACCTCAGCCCGCGTGACGTCTTCGAACACCGCACCCCGGCCGCCCTCGCCGCAGCGGCGGCGCCCGTGGCCGAAGTGGCCGCCCTCCGCTCCTCGTTCGCCCTCACGGCCGAGGAGACCGAGCGCGTCCACCGGCTCAGCCCCGACCCCGTCGAGGACATCTGGCCGCTGGCCCCGCTCCAGGAAGGCCTGTTCTTCCACTCCACGTACGACGACAGCGCTCTGGACGTCTACACCGTCCACGAGTCCTTCGACCTCGCCGAAACCGTCGACACCGCCCGACTCCGCACCGCCGTACGGGTGTTGCTGGACCGCAACCCCAGCCTGCGCGCCGGGTTCACCAGCGAGGGCCTGCGCCAGCCGGTGCAGTTCATCGTGCGCGACCCCGAGATCCCCCTCGAAGAGGTCGACCTCTCCGGGCTGCCGGAGGCCGAACAGGACATCCGCCTGCGGGAGTTGACCGACGCCGAGCGCTCCCGGCGCTTCGACCTCACCCGCCCGCTGCTCTTCCGTATGCTCCTCGTCCGCCTCGGCGCGGACCGGGGTGACCGACTGGTCGTCGGACGCCATCTGCTCCTCTGGGACGGCTGGTCGGCATGGCTCTTCCTCGACCAGCTCTTCGCCCTGTACGAGAACGGCGGCGACGCGAGCACCCTGCCCGCCCCCGGCAACTACCGTGACTACCTGACCTGGTTGGAGGTCCAGGACACGGCCGTCGCCACCGGCGCCTGGCGCCGCGCCCTCGCCGGACTCGACGAGCCCACCCTGCTCGCCGCCGCCGACCAGGGCCTGGAACCGGACATTCCGGAGAGCCTGGACGTCCTCGTCCCGGACGAGGTGGGCGAGCGGCTGCGCGCCATCGGGCGGCTCCACGGTCTGACCCTCAACACCGTGCTCAACGCGGCCTGGGGGCTCACCCTGGCCAGCGCCACCGGCCGCACCGACATCGTCTTCGGCACGACCGTCGCCGGCCGGCCGAGCGAGGTGCCGGACATCGAGAACGTCATCGGCATGTTCCTCAACACCGTCCCCGCCCGCATCGCCTACGACCCGGCCGAGCCGGTGCTCGGGCTGCTGCGGCGCGTCCAGGACGAGCGGCTCGCCGTCATGCCGTACGAGTACCTCGGCCTCGGTGTGCTCCAGGCCGAGACCGGGCACCGGCGGCTGTTCGACACACTGTTCGTGCTGCGCAACAACGACACCGAGGACCGGCTCGCCGAGCTCAGCGACCGGCACGGCGCCACGGCCGTCGCCAACGTCGACGCGACCCACTACCCGGTCAACCTCGTCGTCACCCCGGGCCGCTCCATCCAGGTCACCCTGACCCACCGGGCCGACGTCATCGCCCGCCCCCAGGCGCAGGACCTCCTCGACCGCTTCACCCTCCTCCTGGACCGCCTGACCCTCGACCTCGACGCCCCGGTGGGCGGCCTCGACCCGCTACTGCCCGCCGAGCAGGCCGAGTTGGAGCAGGAGCGGGCCGCCGGACGGGTCCCCGAACCCACGGAGACCATCGCCGACCTGCTGGCCGCGCAGGCCGCCGCCACCCCCGACGCCACGGCCGTCGTCTTCGGCGACCGCACCCTCACCTACGCCGAACTCGACACCCGCATCAACCGGATGGCCCGTCTGCTGATCGCGCGGGGCGCCGCCCCCGAGCGGGTCGTCGCCCTCGGTCTGCCCCGCTCCCTCGACATGGTCGTCGCCCTGTTCGCCGTACTGCGCACGGGCGCCGCCTATCTGCCGCTGGAACTCGACTACCCGGACGACCGGCTCGCCGCGATGCTCGACGACGCCCGGCCGACGATGCTGCTCTCCACCGCCGCAGTGTCGGCGCGGCTGACGGGCGACACACCGCGCGTGCTGCTCGACGACCCGGAGATCGCCGCCGAACTCGACTCGTTGTCGGGTGACTTGGTCTCCGTGGCGTTCAGCCTGGAACACCCCGCGTACGTCATCTACACCTCCGGTTCCACCGGCCGCCCCAAGGGCGTCGTCACGCCCTACCGGGGTCTGACCAACATGCAGCTCAACCACCAGAAGGAGATCTTCGAACCGGCGATCGCGTCGGCGGGCGGACGCAGGCTGCGCATCGCGCACACCGTGTCCTTCGCCTTCGACATGTCGTGGGAGGAGCTGCTCTGGCTGGTCGAGGGGCATGAAGTCCACATCTGCGACGAGGAGTTGAGGCGCGACGCCGAAGCGCTGGTCGCCTACTGCGAACGCCATCGCGTCGACGTCGTCAACGTCACCCCGACCTACGCCCATCTCCTCATCGAGGAAGGCCTGCTGGAGGGCCACCGGCCGCCGCTGGTGCTGCTCGGCGGCGAGGCCGTGTCCGAGACGGTGTGGAACCGGCTGCGCGACACCGAGGGCACCTACGGCTACAACCTCTACGGGCCGACCGAGTACACCATCAACACCCTCGGCGGCGGCACCCTCGACAGCGCCACCCCCACGGTCGGCCGTCCGATCCGTGGCACCCGCGCCCACATCCTGGACGCCTGGCTGCGCCCCGTGCCGGAAGGCGTGCCGGGAGAGCTGTACATCGCCGGCATCGGTCTGGCGCGCGGCTATCTGAACCGGCCCGCGCTCAGCGCCGAGCGTTTCGTCGCCGACCCGTTCGGCGAACCCGGTGAGCGCATGTACCGCACCGGCGACCTGGTCCGCCGCAACCCCGACGGCAACCTCGACTTCCTCGGCCGCACCGACGACCAGGTGAAGATCCGCGGCTACCGCGTCGAACTCGGCGAGATCGAGACCGCGCTCGCCCAGCACGACCGGGTCGCCCACGCCGCCGTGATCGTCCGCGACGAACGCCTCGTCGGATACGTCGTTCCGGCCGGGCTCGCGGGCAGCGACCGGGATTCGGCGGAGCGCGACCAGGTCGGCGAGTGGCAGGAGATCTACTCCGACGAGTACGAGGAGATCAGCACCGCCGTCTTCACCGAGGACTACGCGGGCTGGGACTCCTCCTACGACGGACAGCCCATCCCCTTCGACCACATGCGGGAGTGGCGCGAGGCCACCGTGGAGCGCATCCGCTCCCTGGGACCGCGCCGCATCCTCGAGATCGGCGTCGGCTCCGGCCTGCTGCTGTCCCGGCTCGCCCCGGACGCGGAGGCCTACTGGGCCACCGACTTCGCCGCCCCCGTCATCCGCAAGATCGGCCAGGAACTGCTCCAGGACCCCGACCTGGCCGCCCGGGTCACTCTCCGTGCCCAGCCTGCCGACGACCTCACCGGCCTGCCCGACGACGGCTACTTCGACACCATCGTCATCAACTCCGTCATCCAGTACTTCCCCAGCATCGACTACCTGACCTCGGTGATCCGGGGCGCGATGAAGCTGCTGGCCCCCGGCGGCGCGCTGTTCGTCGGCGACGTCCGCAACCTGCGGCTCGCCCGCGCCTTCCAGACCGAGATCCAGGAGGCGAAGGGCCTCACCGGCGACGCGCTCGCACGGGCCGTCGAACGCGGGCTGCGCCTGGAGAAGGAACTCCTCGTCGACCCGGACTACTTCACCACCCTCGGCTACGGCGTCGACCTCCGCACCAAGCAGGCCCGCCACCACAACGAACTCACCCGCTACCGCTACGACGCCGTCCTGTACGCCGCCGAGCCGGGCTTGCGACTGACGGACGTTCTCGCCGTTCCCTTCGACACGATCGGGCACGGCCTGGACAGCGGCGATCTGGCCGGGCCGCTGACCGAACTCCCGGTACGCCTCACCGGCATCCCCGACGCCCGTATCGGCACCCCCGGCGGAGTCGACCCGGAGACCCTGCGCGACCTCGCCACCGGGCTCGGGCACCGCGTCCTGACCACCTGGTCCGGCGAAACCGGCACCTACGACGCCGTGTTCGTCCCCGGTGAGGTACCCGCGCTGACCGCCGGGCTCTACCTCCCCGGCGGGGGAGCGGCCCCGTACGCCAACTCCCCGACGGCGGCCCGTGATGCCAACAGCCTGATCCGGCAGCTCCGCGACGACCTCAAGCAGCGGCTGCCCGAGTACATGGTCCCCGCCGCGTTCGTCACCCTCGACCGGCTGCCCATGAACGACAACGGCAAGCTGGATGTGCGCGCCCTGCCCGACGCCGAACCGGCCGTCGCCCTCGGCACCGGCCGGGGACCGCGCACCCCCCGCGAAGAGGTGCTCTGCCGGCTCTTCGCCGAGGTGCTCGGCCTGCCCGAGGTCGGCGCCGAGGACGGCTTCTTCGACCTGGGCGGCCACTCCCTGCTCGCCACCCGCCTGATCAGCCGCGCCCGGACCGAACTGGGCGCCGAACTCGCCATCCGGGATCTGTTCGAGGCGCCCACGCCCGAGCAGCTCGCGGCCCGCGCCGACACCGCACGCCCGGCCCGCCCGGCCGTCGCCCCCGCAGCCAGGCCCGAACGCGTCCCGCTCTCGGCCGCGCAGCGCCGCCTGTGGCTGGTCGAACGGATCACCGGCAGCGGCGTCGCCTACAACTTCCCGCTGGTCTTCCGGCTCCGGGGCGTCCTGGACCTCGACGCGCTCCGGGCCGCCGTACGGGACGTGGCGGGACGCCATGAAGCGTTGCGCACCCTGTTCCCCGAGCATGACGGTGAGCCGTACCAGCTGATCGTTCCGGCGGCCGAGGCCGACCCAGGGTTCACCGTGAGCGACTGCGGGGAGGGCGAGCTGCCCGAGCGCATCGAGGCGGCACAGCGCCGGCCCTTCGACCTCACCGGTGAACTCCCGTTGCGGTGCGAGGTGTTGCGGGTCGGCCCGGCCGACCATGTCGTGGCCGTCGTGCTCCACCACATCACCACCGACGAGTGGTCCGACCGCCCCTTCCTGGCCGACCTCACCACCGCCTACCGGGCCCGGCGCGCGGGCCGCGCCCCCGAGTGGGCGCCGCTGCCGGTCCAGTACGCCGACTACACCCTCTGGCAGGACGAGCTGCTCGGCCAGGTCGGCGCGGGCCAACTCGCCCACTGGGCGGACACCTTGCGCGACCTCCCGGAGGAACTGCGGCTGCCCCTCGACCGGCCTCGCCCGGCCGAGCCCACCGGGCGGGGCGGCAAGGTCCGCCTCGAACTGCCCACCGACACAGGTCGCGCCCTGCGCGAGCTGTCGGGTGCCACCGGCGCCAGCATGTTCATGCTGTTCCAGGCCGCCACGGCCGCGCTGCTGCACCGCCTCGGGGCCGGGGACGACATCCCCCTCGGCGCCCCCATCGCAGGCCGCACGGACGACGCCCTCGATGATCTGGTCGGCTTCTTCGTCAACACGCTCGTGCTGCGCACCGACGTGTCGGGCGACGACCTGACATTCCGTCAACTGGCCGCTCGGGTAAGGGAATCGTCCCTGGCCGCGTTCGAGCACCAGGACCTGCCCTTCGATCAGGTCGTCGAGGCCCTCAACCCGGCCCGGGTGGCGGGGCGCAACCCGCTGTTCCAGGTCATGCTGGGCTACCACTACCGCCCCGACGGCGACCCCGATGTCCTCGGCATGGCGACCGAGTGGTTCGACATGGACACCGGCATGGCCAAGTTCGACCTCCACTTCACCTTCGTGGACGAGTCGGACCGGCTGATCCTTCTCCTGGAGTACGCGACCGACCTCTGCGACGAACCGACGGCCACCCGGACGGCGGGGCGCCTGGTGAGGCTGCTCGAACAGGTGGCGAGCCGCCCCGACGTGCTGGTGCGGGACCTGGACGTGCTGGAGGAGTCCGAGCGGGGGGCCGTTCTGGGCGACTGGAACGACACCGCCCGTGAAGTGCCCGCCACGAGCCTGCCCGAGTTGTTCCGGGCCCAGGTGGCGCGTACGCCGGACGCCCTGGCGCTGGTGTTCGGCGAACAGCGGCTGACGTACGCCGAGTTGGACGAGCGGGTCGAGCGGACGGCCCGGGTACTGGCCGGCCTGGGCGTGGGCCCGGAGCGCACGGTCGCGGTCGCGCTGCCGCGCTCGGTGGAGCTGGTGGTCGCGCTGCTGGCCGTGCATCGCGCCGGCGGGGCGTATCTGCCGCTGGACGCGGACTACCCGCAGGAGCGGCTGGACTTCATGCTCGCGGACGCCCGCCCGGTGACAGTGATCCGGGACGCCCTCCCGGAGGGACCGGCGGACGGTGAACTCCCGTCGTTCTACGACCCGTTGAGCCCCGCCTACGTCATCTACACCTCCGGTTCGACCGGCACCCCCAAGGGCGTCGTCGTGCCGCACCAGGGCATCGTCAACCGGCTGCTGTGGATGCAGGCGGAGTACGGGCTGAACGGCGACGACCGCGTGCTCCAGAAGACGCCGTCCAGCTTCGACGTGTCGGTGTGGGAGTTCTTCTGGCCCCTCATCACCGGCGCGGCCCTCGTGGTCGCCAGGCCCGAGGGGCACAAGGACCCCGTCTACCTGGCCGGGCTGATCCAGGAGCAGAGCGTCACGACCGTGCACTTCGTGCCGTCGATGCTCCAGCTGTTCCTGGAGGAACCCACGGCAGCCGGCTGCCTGGGGCTGCGGCGCGTGATGTGCAGTGGGGAGGCGCTGCCCGACGAGCTGGCCCAGCGGTTCCGTGCCGTACTGCCGGCCGAGCTGCACAACCTGTACGGGCCCACGGAGGCGTCGGTCGACGTCACGGCGGCCCAGGTGACCGAGCTGACCCGCCGGGTGTCGATCGGCCGGCCGGTGTGGAACACGCGTGCGTATGTTCTCGATGGCGCGCTGCGGCCCGTGCCGCCGGGTGTGGCGGGAGAGCTGTATCTGGCCGGTGTGCAGCTGGCGCGTGGCTATCTCGGCCGACCGGGGCTCACGGCGGAGCGGTTCACAGCCGATCCCTTTGGTGAACTCGGTTCACGCATGTACCGCACGGGTGACCTGGCACGCTGGACAACAGAGGGAACACTCGAATACCTGGGCCGCACCGACGACCAGGTGAAGATCCGCGGTTTCCGTGTCGAGCTGGGCGAGATCGAGTCCGCCCTCGCCCGCCACGACTCCGTCGCCCACGTCAGCGTGGTCGCCCGGGACCAGCGGCTCGTCGCCTACGTCGTGCCGACCGGCGACACCGCCCTCGACACCGCCGCGCTCGACACCACCGCCCTCCGCCGGCACGCGGCCACCGTGCTCCCCGAGCACATGGTCCCCGCGGCCTTCGTCGCCCTGGACGCCCTGCCCCTCACCCCCAACGGCAAGCTCGACCGCAAGGCCCTCCCCGCCCCCGACTTCTCGGCGGCGGCAACGGCGGCCGGCTCCGGCACCGGCGAGGGCCTGCCGCGCACGCCGCGCGAGGAGATCCTCTGCGGCCTCTTCGCGGACGTACTGGGCCTCGAACGCGTCGGCATCCACGACGACTTCTTCACCCTCGGCGGACACTCCCTCGTCGCGATGCGACTCGCCGCCCGCGTCCGTGCCGCGCTCGCCACCGAAGTCTCGCTGCGCAGCGTGTTCGAGGCACCCACGGTCGCCCGGCTCGCCGAGCGCCTCCGGGCGGACGGCCAGGACAACGGCGGCGCCCGACTGCCCGTACTCGCACCGGCCGAGCGGCCGGAGCGGCTGCCGCTCTCCTTCGCCCAGCAGCGCCTGTGGGTGCTGTACCGGGTGGAGGGCCCGAGCGCCACGTACAACATCCCGCTCGCCTGGCGGCTCACCGGACGGCTCGACGCCGACGCGCTGCGACTGGCCGTCGACGACCTGGTGGCCCGCCACGAGCCGCTGCGCACCGTCTTCCCCGAGGAGGACGGCCGGGCGTACCAGCGGATCCTGGAGCCGCACGAGGCCCGTGTCGAGGTGACGGCCGAGGCTGTCCGGGACGAAGCACAACTCACCGAACGGCTCACCGAGGCCGCCGCGTACGGCTTCGAACTGGACCGGGAGGCGCCGCTGCGCGTCCACCTCTTCCGTACCGCCGAGGACGAGCATGTGCTGCTGCTCCTGCTCCACCACATCGCGGGCGACGAGTGGTCCGACGCACCGCTCACCCGCGACCTGGCCGCCGCCTACGAGGCGCGCGCGGCCGGCCGGGCGCCGCAGCGGGCGCCGCTGCCGGTGCAGTACGCCGACTACAGCCTGTGGCAGCGGGCGATGCTCGGCGACGAGAAGGACCCGGAAAGCCTCGCGTTCGGCCAACTCGCCTTCTGGAAGCGGACCCTGGCCGGGCTCCCCGAGGAACTCGCGCTGCCCGCCGACCGGCCGCGCCCGCTGGAGGCCAGCTACCGCGGTGGCACGGCTGACATCGCCCTGGACCCGGAACTGACCGCCGGACTGCGCGAGTTGGCCCGGTCGAGCAACGTCAGTATGTTCATGATCGTCCAGGCGGCGGTGGCGGCCCTGCTGACCCGGCTCGGCGCCGGTACGGACATCCCGCTCGGCAGCCCGATCGCCGGGCGCGGTGAAGAGGCCCTGGAGGACCTGGTCGGGTTCTTCCTCAACACCCTGGTGCTGCGCACCGACACCTCCGGCGACCCCGCGTTCCGTGAACTGCTCGCCCGGGTGCGGGAGACCGACCTGGCGGCCTTCGACCACCAGGACGTACCGTTCGAGCGGGTGGTGGACGTGCTCAACCCCGCCCGTTCGCTGTCCCGGCATCCGCTCTTCCAGGTCATGGTCGTCTACCTGGCCGCGGGCGTCGACAGGGGCGGCTTCCCGGGACTGGAGTCCCGCCGGGAGGAACTCGGCGCGACCGGCGCCAAGTTCGACCTCTCCTTCGACTTTGTGGAACGCGCCGGCGGGAACGGCGTCGACGGTGTCCTGGAGTACAGCGCCGACCTCTTCGACGCCGCCACCGCGGAGGCGATCGGCGAGCGCCTGGTCCGCCTCCTCCGGGCGGTCGTCGTCGCCCCGGACACCCCGATCGGCCGGATCGACATCCTCGGCACCGCCGAACGCCACCGGATCCTCACCGAGTGGAACGCCCGGCCGATCATCGCCGAGCCGACCACCATACCGGCCCTCTTCGAGCGCCAGACCGCACTGTCCCCGGACGCTCCCGCCGTGGCCTCCGACGGCATCGAGCTGACGTACGCCCAGCTCAACGCGGAGGCCAACCGCCTCGCCCGGCTGCTCGTCGCGCGTGGCGCGGGTCCCGAGCGGCTCGTGGCGCTCGCCCTGCCCCGGACAGCCCGCACACTGCTGGCCGTCCTCGCCGTACAGAAGGCCGGCGCCGCCTATCTGCCCCTCGACCCCGACGCCCCGACGGGCCACCTCAGTGACACCCTCGACGACGCCCGCCCGGTGCTGACGCTCACGACGCGGGACATCGCGCGGCGGCTGCCCGCAGGCGGTCCGCCGACGCTGGAGGTGGACGCCCCGGCGACCGCCGAACTGCTCGCCGCCCAGGACACGACCGACCTCCTCGACGGCGACCGCCTCGCCCCGCTCACCCCGCGCCACCCGGCGTACGTCATCTACACCTCCGGGTCCACCGGGCGCCCCAAGGGCGTGGTCGTCACCCACGAGACCGTCGGCAACCTCTTCCACAGCCACCGCGAGACGCTCTACGCACCGGCGAAGGCCACCACCGGCCGAGACCGTCTCCGGGCCGGACACGCCTGGGCGTTCTCCTTCGACGCCTCCTGGCAGCCGCAGCTGTGGCTCCTCGACGGGCACTGCGTGCACGTCGTGTCCGACGAGACCCGCCGCGACCCGGAGCTGCTCGCGGCAGCTGTCGTCGAACACGGCTTCGACTTCCTGGAGGTCACCCCGTCGTTCTTCGCGCAGATGGCCGAGACGGGTCTCGTCCGTGACGACGGAAGCTGCCCCCTCGCCGTCGTCGGCGTCGGCGGCGAGGCCGTCCCCGTGGCGCTCTGGGAGCGCCTCGGGCGGCTGACCGGCACCGAGGCGTTCAACCTGTACGGCCCCACCGAGTCCACCGTCGACGCCCTGGTGGCACGGGTGCGCGACAGCGACCGGCCGCTGGTCGGCCGGCCCGTGGCGGGCACCCGGGCGTACGTCCTGGACGACCGCCTGCAGCCCCTGCCGCCCGGCGTGACGGGCGAGCTGTACCTGGCCGGCGGCGGCCTCGCCCGCGGCTATCTGGGCCGCCCCGCCCTGACCGCCGAGCGCTTCGTCGCCGACCCGTTCGGTGAGCCGGGCTCCCGGCTCTACCGCACCGGCGACCTGGCCCGCTGGACCGCCGACGGCTACCTGGACTACCTGGGCCGGGCCGACGACCAGGTCAAGATCCGCGGGTTCCGCATCGAACCCGGCGAGATCGAGTCCGTGCTCGCGTCCGAACCGGACGTCGCCCAGGCCGTGGTGACGGTACGTCAGGAGGGCGCGCGCAGGCTGCTGGTGGCGTACGTGGTCCCCGTACCCGGTCAACTGCCCGACCCGGCGCGGCTGCGCGGCCAGGTCGGCCGGCGACTGCCCGACCACATGGTTCCGGCGGCCGTCGTCCTCCTGGACCGGCTGCCCGAACTCGCCAACGGCAAGCTGGACCGATCGGCCCTGCCCGCCCCGGACTTCGCCGCCCTCTCCACGGGCCGGGCTCCCGGCACCGAGCTGGAGAAGGCCCTGTGCGGTGTTTTCGCCGACGTGCTCGGACTGGACGAACTCGGCGTCGACGACGACTTCTTCGCGCTCGGCGGCGACAGCATCATGGCGATGCAACTGGTCAGCAGGGCAAGGGCGGTGGGCGTGCGGATCACTCCGCGACTCGTGCTGCGCCACCGCACGGTGGCCGCCCTCGCCGAAGTGGCGACGACCACCGGCTCCGCCGCCGCCCGTCCCGTGGACGACGGAACCGGGACCGTGCCGCTCACGCCGGTCATGCACTGGCTGCGTGAACTGGGCGGCCCCTTCAGGAGCTACCACCAGTCGGCCCTCGTCCAGACGCCCGCCGCCCTGGACCGGCCGAAGCTCACCGCCGTCCTCCGCGCTCTCGCCGACCGGCACGCCATGCTGCGCGCCGGCCTGGTCCGTACGGAAGCCGGTCAGTGGACCCTCGAGGTGCCCGAGGCCGGATCGGTGGACACCGGGACGTGGATCGAGCGGGTCGACGTCACCGGACTGGACGCGGAGGAGCTGCGGGTCGTCGTCGGCGAGCGGACCCACGCAGCCCGCGCGGCCCTGGACCCGGACGCGGGCGTCATGGTGCGGGCCGTGTGGTTCGACGCGGGCACCGAACCCGGAAGGCTCCTGCTGATGGGCCACCACCTCGTCACCGACGGTGTGTCCTGGCGCATCCTGCTGCCCGACCTGGCCGCCGCGTGGACCGCCGTCGACGCCGGACGCCCGGCCGAACTCCCGCCCGTCGACACCTCCTTCCGCACCTGGTCCCACCGGCTCGAGGAGCTGGCCCAGGACCCGGCCCACGAGGCGGAACTGCCGTTCTGGACCGGCGTACTCGAAGGAGCCGCGCCGCTCCCGCTCGACAGGCCGCTCGACCCGGTCCGCGACACGGCCGGCACGGTGCGGAACCTGGAACTGCGGCTGCCCGCCGAAATCACCGGCCCGCTGCTGTCCGCCGTGCCGTCCGCCTTCACCGCGAACGTCAACGACGTACTGCTCACCGGCCTCGGCCTCGCCGTCGCCGACTGGCGGCGCCGCCACGGGGACGACCAGGGCGGCCCCGCCCTGGTCGACCTCGAAAGCCACGGCCGTGACGAGGAGTTGGCCGAGGACGCCGATCTGTCCCGTACGGTCGGCTGGTTCACCAGCGTCTTCCCGGTCCTGCTCGATCCCGGACCCGTCGACCTGGAGGCAGCCCTCGCGGGCGGCGCGGAGATCGACGAGGCACTCGCGCGGGTGCGGGCCCACCTCGGCTCACTGCCCGCGAACGGCACCGGCTACGGCATGCTGCGCCACCTCAACCCCCGTACGGCGCCCGTCCTGGCGCGCTTCGCCCCGCCGTCGATCGAGTTCAATTACCTCGGCCGCTTCGGCATCCCCGAGGCCACGGACTGGTCGTACGCCCCCGAGGAGGACGTCTCGGACATCGGCGCCGAGCCGGAGATGCGGGAGGGCCACGCCCTTGGCATCAACGTCGTCACCGAGGACCGCGCCGACGGCCCGGTCCTGGCCGCCCACTGGTCCTGGCCCGCCGCCGTCCTGTCCGAGGAGGCGGTCCGGGACCTGGCGGAGACCTGGTTCCGGGCGCTGAGGGCCCTGGTCGCCCGCGCCGAGAACCTCGACCGGCACTGACCCCGAGCCCATCCACCACTCACTCACCCGCCCACCCCCGACAGAGGAGAACCGCATGAGCGGCAGCAGCACCAACCCCTTCGAGAACCCCGACGGCGTCTACTCCGTGCTCGTCAACGACGAGGGCCAGCACAGCCTGTGGCCCGACTTCGTCGACGTACCGGCCGGCTGGACCGTCGTCCACGGCCCGGCGCCCCGCCAGGAGTGCCTGGACCACATCGAGACCAACTGGACGGACATGCGCCCCAGGAGCCTGGCGGAACGCATGGAACCGACCGCCTGAGCCACGATCGAACCGACTCCCCATGCTCACCACACGACTGACCAACGCCCACGTCCTCACCATGGACCCCGACCACCCCGTGGCCCACGACGTGGGCATCTGGCGGGGCCGGATCGTGGGCCTCGACGAGGCGGTGACCGGGCTGCCCGCACAGCGGGTGGTCGACCTGCAGGGCGCGACCCTGCTGCCCGGGTTCATCGACAGCCATGTGCACCTGGCCTGGACCGGGTTCAAGGCGGCCACACCCACGGTCGCGCCGTGCGTCCGGGTCGAGGACGTGCTCGCGGTCGTCGCCGAGGCCGCGGCGCGGGTGCCGGCGGGCGGTTGGGTGGACATCGCGGGGTACGACCAGCGGGGGCTCGGACGGCATCTGACGCTCGCCGAGCTCGACCGGGCGGCCGCCGGGCGCAAAGTGCTCCTGATGCATGACTCCGGACACGGCTGCGCGGTCAGCGGTCCCGTGCTGGAACTGCTGCCCGGAGTGGTCCCGCACGAGGGGGCGTTCCTCGCCGAAGGAGCCATGGGGGCGGCCCGGGCGCTTCGACTGCCGCACTCCCAGGAGGAGTTGGCCGAGGCGATCGGACGGGCCGCCCGGGCCTGTCTGGCCGAGGGCGTCACCGCGTGCGCCGAGGCGGGCATCGGCGGTGCCCTGCTCGGCAACAGCCCGGTCGAGCTGGGCGCCTATCAACTCGCCCGGGAACGCGGCCTGTTGCCCCTGCGGGTCCAGCTGATGGTGGCCGCCGACCGGCTGCACGCCGTCACCGCCCACGAGACCGACGGCATCCCGCGCGCCCTCGATCTCGGACTGCGGACCGGCTTCGGCGACGACTGGCTGTCCGTCGGCGCGCTGAAGGTGTACACCGACGGCGGCATGATGGCCCGTACCGCCGCCCTCACCAGCCCCTACCAAGGGCTCGACACCGCAGGGCAGTTGCAGGAGGACCCCGAACTCCTGACCAGGACCATCGTGGACGGGCACCTCGCGGGCTGGCAGCTCGCCGTGCACGCCATCGGCGACCGGGCCGCCGATGTCGCGCTGGACGCGCTGGAGCAGGCGCAGCGGCTGCGGCCCCGGCCGGGTGCCCGGCACCGCATCGAGCACGCCGGACTGATCCGGCCCGACCAGCTGCCGAGGATGGCGCGGCTCGGTGCGGCAGCCGTCGTACAGCCCAACTTCCTGCGGTACTTCGGCGACGACTACGCGGCGATCATGGGGGAGGAGCGGGCGAACTGGCTGTACCGGGGCCGGGGGTTCCTGGAGTACGGGATCCGGCTGGTGGGGAGTTCCGACCGGCCGGTGGCGGACGGGTCGCCGCTGCGTGCCGTGCAGTTCATGGTCGAACGGGCTTCCCTGTCCGGGCAGTTGATCGGGCCGGACGAGGGGATCACCGTCGACGAGGCGCTGCGCGCGTACACCGTCGACGGAGCCCACGCCTGCCACTGGGAGGACAGCGCGGGCAGCGTCACGCCGGGAAAGCGTGCCGATCTGGTCGTGCTGGGAGACGACCCCCGAAGCGTCGACATCTCGCGCGTCGGGGACATCGAGGTCGTGGCGACACTCGTCGACGGCCGGGAGAACGAGGAGGGAACGCTGTGAGCGCTCCGACGACGGACGTCATCGCCGACTACACCGAGCTGTGGCAGGACTCGCCCCACGCACCCCGGTGGGTGCTCTGGGACACCGCCGGGGACGTGCTGGTGTTCGACCGGGACGTCAACTGCCCCCTCTACATCGACGACGACGCGATCCGGGGCGAGGTACTGCGCCGGATGCGCGCGGCGGGCGTACCGGAGAGCGCCGAGTACCCGGGCCGCCCCTGCTCCAGGTAGCCGTACGGATGCCGCCATCCGCACGGATCCAGTGAGCCGTACGGATGGCGGGAGGGGCGGCGGCTCAGGGCCGCATCAGCAGCTGGAAGTCGAAGGCGTAGCGCGACGCCCGGTAGATGTGGGTGCCGTACTCCACGGCCCGGCCGGTGTCGTCGTACGCCGTCCGCTGCATCGTGAGCAGGGCGGCGCCCTCCGGCTCCTCCAGGCGTTTCGCCTCCGCCGCCGTGGCCGAGCGGGCGCCGACGGTCTGGCGGGCGCTGTGCAGGTTGATCCCCGCGCTGCGCAGCATCCGGTACAGACCCGTCGACTCCAGCCGTCCGGCGTCGAGTTCGAGCAGCCCCGAGGGCAGGTAGTTGCACAGGAACGCCACCGGCTCGCCGTGCGTGCAGCGCAGCCGCTCCAGCACGACGACCTCGGTGCCCTCCTTCACCCCGAGGGCGGCGGCGACCTCGGCGGACGCCGGCTGCCCCTCGTTGCGCAGCACGTCGGTGGTGGGCCCCTGCCCGGCCGCCTCCAGGTCGTCGTACAGGCTGCTCAGTTCGAGCGGGCGTTTGACCTGGCTGTGCACCACCTGCGTCCCGACGCCCCGTCTGCGTACCAGCAGGCCCTTGTCGACCAGGGACTGGATCGCCTGGCGGACCGTGGGCCTGGACAGGCCCAGGCGGACCGACAGATCGATCTCGTTGCCCAGGAGATTGCCGGGCGCCAGCACCCCGTGCTCGATCGCCGCCTCCAACTGCTGGGCCAGCTGGTAGTAGAGCGGGACCGGGCTGGAGCGGTCCAGCGTGAAGTCCAGGGTGTCGAGCGGGGAGCCGGACACCGCACGGGCACGATCACCGGGTGTCGCCACGGGGGCACCTCCCTTCGGATAATGACGTTGCGTCAGAAGTGGCTGGGGGAAACGGGGTTGGCCTGCCTGCCACCTCCGGGTCAGAGGTGCCGGCGGCGGTCGGCGACCTGACGTTCGTACTCCTCACGGGCCCGTACGGCGGACTCGCGGGCGGCGGTCTCGGCGACCGGTACGTCCCACCAGGCCTCCGCCGGGGGAGCGGTCGGCGTCGGGTCGGTCTCGACGTACACGCAGGTCGGCCGGTCCGAGGCGCGCGCGGTCGCCAGGGCCGTGCGCAGCTCGCCCACGGTCTTGGCGCGCAGCACGTCCATGCCGAGGCTGGCGGCGTTCGCCGCGAGGTCGACCGGCAGCGGGTCGCCGGTGAAGGTGCCGTCGGCGGCCCGGTAGCGGTAGGGGGTGCCGAAGCGCTCCCCGCCGACCGACTCGGAGAGGCCGCCGATGGAGGCGTACCCGTGGTTCTGGATGAGGACCAGGTTGACCGGCAGACCCTCCTGGACGGCGGTGACGATCTCGGTCGGCATCATCAGATAGGTGCCGTCACCGACCAGCGACCAGACCGGGGTGTCCGGCGCGGCCTGCTGGACGCCGATCCCGGCGGGGATCTCGTAGCCCATGCAGGAGTAGCCGTACTCCAGGTGGTACTGGCGGGGGCTGCGGGCCCGCCACAGCTTGTGCAGGTCACCGGGGAGCGAACCGGCCGCGTTGATGATCACGTCGTCGTCGCCGACGACCGAGTCCAGGGCGCCCAGCACCTGCGTCTGGGTGGGCACGGCGGAGTCGTCGGCAGCTGCGAAAGCGGCGTTGACAACCTGCTCCCAGCGGGCCTTGCCGGCGCCGTACTCGGCCTCGTGAACCGAGTTCACACGGTGACCGGTCAACGCCTCCGTCAACGCCGTCAGGCCGGCGCGGGCGTCGCACACAAGGGTGCGCGCCGCCAGCTTGTGGGCGTCGAACGCGGCGATGTTGAGGTTGAGGAACCGCACGCCGGGGTTCTGGAACAGCGTGTTCGAGGCGGTCGTGAAGTCGGTGTAGCGCGTGCCGACGCCGATGACCAGATCGGCGGTACGGGCCAGGTCGTCGCTGACGGCCGTACCGGTGTGGCCGATCCCGCCGAGGTCGGCGGGGTGGTCGTGGCGCAGGGAGCCCTTGCCGGCCTGGGTGGAGGCCACGGGGATGCCGGTGGCGTCCACCAGCGCCTTCAGCGCCTCCTCGGCCTCGCTGTGGTGGATCCCGCCGCCCGCGACGATCAGCGGGCGCTCGGCGGCCCGGATGGCCGAGACCGCCTCGGCCAGCTCATAGGGGTCGGGCGCGGGGCGCCGGACGTGCCAGACGCGCTCGGCGAAGAACTCCTCCGGCCAGTCGTACGCCTCCGCCTGCACGTCCTGCGGCAGCGCGAGCGTCACGGCACCGGTCTCCACCGGGTCCGTGAGGACGCGTACGGCGTTCAGCGCGGACGGGATCAGCGCCTCGGGGCGCGTCACCCGGTCGAAGTAGCGCGAGACCGGGCGCAGGGTGTCGTTGACGGACAGGTCCGCCTCGACCGGGTGCTCCAGCTGCTGGAGCAGCGGGTCGGCGCTGCGCGTCGCGAAGTAGTCGCCGGGGAGGAGCAGCACCGGGAGGCGGTTGATCGTCGCGAGGGCCGCGCCCGTGACGAGGTTGGTGGCGCCCGGGCCGATGGACGTGGTGACGGCCTGCGTGGAGAGCCGGTTCAGCTGGCGGGCGTAACCGACGGCCGCGTGGACCATCGCCTGTTCGTTGCGGCCCTGGTGGAACGGCATCGCGTCCTCACCGGCCTCCAGAAGCGCCTGTCCGAGGCCCGCCACGTTGCCGTGGCCGAAGATGCCCCAGGTGCCTGTGATCAGCCGGTGGCGGACGCCGTCGCGCTCGGTGTACTGGACGGACAGGAACCGCACCAGCGCCTGGGCGACGGTCAGACGGCGGACAGGGGTGGTGCTCATCAGGACTTCTCCGGGGCCGTGTAGAGGGGCAGACGGGGGTCGACGGGCTGCTCGGGCCAGGTGGAGCGGACCCAGGCGTGATCGGGGTGGTCGCAGATCAGCCAGGCACGGTCGTCCTCGGGGCCCGCCATGACGTTCAGGTAGTACATGTGGTGGCCGGGCACGGCCATCGAGGGCCCGTGCCAGCCGTCGGGGATGAGGACGACGTCCCCGTCCCGCACCTCGGCCAGCACGTCCGTGTTCCGGCCCTGGCCGGACGGGGACACCCGCTGGTAGCCGAGGCCGGGAGTGCCCTCGTGGTCGGCGAACTCGAAGTAGTAGATCTCCTCGAGGACGGACTCCTCGCCGGGCCGGTGCTCGTCGTGCTTGTGCGGCGGGAAGGACGACCAGTTCCCGCCGGGGGTGATCACCTCGACGGCGATCAGCTTGTCGCACTCGAAGACGCCGGCCGCGCCGAAGTTGTTGACCTGTCGGGAGGAGTTCCCGGTGCCGCGCAGCTCCACGGGGACGGAGGAGGCGGGCCCGTAGCGGGCGGGCAGCCGGCGGGTGCAGCGGGCACCGGTGAGCGCGAAGCGCCCGCCCGCGGCCGAGGTGATGGTCGTACTCGCGTCACGTGGCACGTACACGAAGTCGCTGACGCCGCTGAACACGCTGTCGCGGCCCCGCACCTCGAAGGTGGACCGGCCGAAGTCGTCCGTCGTCTCGACCGTGCAGGCGCCGCTCAGGGACAGCACGATCCACTCGCTGTCGCCGCTGGAGAGCGTGTGCGAGCCGCCCGGTGGCAGTTCCAGCACCCGGAGGCTGGAGTAGCCCCAGCCGGCCTTCTCGGGGTTGACATCGACGACGTACGAGCCGCCTAGGGCCTTGCCTGCCGGGAGGTGGTAGGCGGTGGTCATGGTCTGTCACTCCTGTTCACAGCGGGTCCCGTGTCGACCCTGTTCACGGCGGGCGCCGGTGGCGATCTCGTACTGGTCGAGCGCGGGCCGCCGGTCCAGGTCGAAGACCGTGATACCTGCCCGGTCGCGGGCCCTGATGACGACGGCCGCGGAATGCCCCGGACGGGCCGCCGCGACAGCCACGTTGGCAGCGGACCCGCCGAGAAATTTCCCGAACATCTGCACTAGGGTCAGCGGTGCGCCGGACCGCAGCGGAACGAGATCAACTCCGATGCGGCCCTTGGTGACCAGGTCGAAGGGCGGGGCTGACTCGGTCATGCGATGCTCCTTCGAGCTGCGGAGGATGCGGGTCCCGAGGGGCCTGTCGTCCCCCAAGGTGTAGGACTCGAAGGGTGACGCTGTCAAGGGTTTGTTCTTACATTCTGACCTGCTCGTGAAATGATGTCTTAACAAAGTATTGACAGCGGACAGTTCCAAGGAATTGGATTCGGTCCCAACACGACTTGCCGTGTTCGCGGCACACGGCCCGGACCTCCGGGACCCGGGCCCGGGATCACCCTGATCCCCACCCTCTCCCCGGTCGCACAGTGAGGTGCAGGAAAGATGGACCGCTCTTCTCGCTCCCGCAGGATCGCTCCCGTCGTCGCCGCTGCCGCGGTGACGGCCATGGTCCTCGCGGGTTGCTCCAGCAGTTCCGGCGGCAAGAAGTCCGAGGACAACGGCGCGGACGCCTCGGCGGGCAAGGCCACCACTCCTCGGATGACCGTCGCCCTGGTCACCCACCAGGCGCCCGGCGACACCTTCTGGGACATCGTCCGCAAGGGTGCCCAGGCCGCCGCGGACAAGGACAACATCAAGCTCGTCTACTCGGCCGACCCGAACGCGGGCAACCAGGCCAACCTGGTGCAGAACGCGATCGACCAGAAGGTCGACGGCATCGCCATCACCCTGGCGAAGCCCGACGCCATGAAGGACGTCGTCGCCAAGGCGACGGCGGCGGGCATCCCGGTCGTCGGCCTCAACTCGGGCCTGAGCGACTGGAAGAAGCTCGGTCTCCAGCAGTTCTTCGGCCAGGACGAGACCGTCGCGGGCGAGGCGTTCGGCAAGAAGCTGAACGAGCTCGGCTCCAAGAAGGCCGTCTGTGTGGTCCAGGAGCAGGGCAACGTCGGCCTCACCCAGCGCTGTGACGGTGTGAAGAAGACGTTCACCGGCACGCTGGAGACCCTCAACGTCAACGGCACCGACATGCCGTCCGTGAAGTCGACGATCACGGCGAAGCTCAACCAGGACAAGGCCATTGACTACGTGGTCGCGCTCGGCGCCCCCTACGCGCTGACCGCGGTGCAGTCGGTCGGCGATGCCAACAGCAAGGCGAAGGTCGCCACGTTCGACCTCAACAAGGAGCTGACCGACGCCATCTCGAAGGGTGACATCCAGTTCGCCGTCGACCAGCAGCCCTACCTCCAGGGCTACCTGGCCGTCGACTCGATGTGGCTCTTCAAGAACAACGGCAACTACAGCGGTGGCGGTGAGCAGCCCGTGCTGACCGGCCCGGCGTTCGTCGACAAGTCCAACGTCGAGCAGATCGCCGCGTTCGCCGCGAAGGGCACTCGGTGATGTCGATGAGTCAGACAACGGCTCCGGCGGCGAGTTCCTCGCCGCCGGCTCCGCCGGTCACTCAGAAGGACGGCCGTACCAAGCAGCGGTCGCTGGGGCGCAGGCTGCTCGGCCGCCCCGAGGTCGGCGCCTTCATCGCGGCGGTCCTCGTGTACCTGTTCTTCTTCGCGGCGGCGCCTTCCTTCCGGGAGACCAGCGCGCTCGCGACGGTGCTCTACCAGGCGTCCGTGATGGGCATCATGGCGCTGCCGGTGGCTCTGCTGATGATCGGCGGGGAGTTCGACCTGTCCGCCGGTGTCGCGGTCACCACCTCCGCCCTGACCGCCGCGATCCTCAGCTTCCAGCTGTCGATGAACGTGTGGACGGGCGTGTTCGTCGCGCTGATCGTGTCGCTGGCCGTGGGCGCGTTCAACGGCTGGCTGCTGATCAAGACCGGGCTGCCCAGCTTCCTGGTCACCCTGGGCTCGTTCCTGATCCTCCAGGGCGCCAACCTCGCCGTCACGAAGATCTTCACCGGCAACGTGGCCTCCGACTCGATCGCCGACATGGACGGCTTCGACCAGGCCAAGAGCGTCTTCGCGTCCGAGTTCAAGATCGGCGACGTCAACTTCAAGATCACGATCGTGTACTGGCTGGTGTTCGCCGCGATCGCGACCTGGCTGCTGCTGCGCACCAAGTTCGGCAACTGGATCTTCGCGGTCGGCGGCAGCAAGGACAGCGCCCGCGCGGTCGGCGTTCCGGTCGACTTCACGAAGATCGCCCTGTTCATGGGCGTCGGCGCGTGCGCCTGGTTCGTCGGCATGCACCTGCTGTTCTCCTTCAACACGGTGCAGTCCGGCGAAGGCGTCGGCAGCGAGTTCCTCTACATCATCGCCGCGGTCATCGGCGGCTGCCTGCTCACCGGCGGCTACGGCTCGGCCATCGGCTCGGTCATCGGCGCCTTCATCTTCGGCATGGTCTCCCAGGGCATCGTCTACGCCAACTGGAACCCGGACTGGTTCAAGGCGTTCCTCGGCGTGATGCTCCTGCTCGCCGCCCTCGTCAATCTGTGGGTCCGCCGCCAGGCGACCCGGAGGTGAACTGATGACAACCAACGAAACCACCTCCCCCAACGGCACGCTCACCATGGACAGTTCGCCCGAGGACAAGAAGCCGATCGTCGAACTCCGGGCCACCGGCAAGTCGTACGGCAACATCCGCGCCATGCACGGGGTGAACCTCGCGGTCAACGCCGGCCAGGTCACCTGCGTCCTGGGCGACAACGGCGCCGGCAAGTCCACCCTGATCAAAATCATCTCCGGGCTCCACCAGCACACCGAGGGCGAACTCCTCATCGACGGCAACCCCGTCCACTTCGCCACTCCCCGTGAGGCCCTGGACGCCGGGATCGCCACCGTCTACCAGGACCTGGCGACCGTCCCGCTGATGCCGGTGTGGCGCAACTTCTTCCTCGGCTCCGAGATGACCAAGGGCCCCTGGCCCGTCCGCCGCCTGGACATCGAGAAGATGAAGCGGACCGCGGACACCGAACTGCGCAACATGGGCATCGTCCTGGACGACCTCGACCAGCCCATCGGCACCCTCTCCGGCGGCCAGCGCCAGTCCGTGGCCATCGCCCGCGCGGTCTACTTCGGCGCCCGCGTCCTCATCCTGGACGAGCCCACCGCCGCGCTCGGCGTCAAGCAGTCCGGTGTCGTGCTGAAGTACATCGCCGCTGCCCGCGACAAGGGCCTGGGCGTCATCTTCATCACCCACAACCCGCACCACGCCTACATGGTCGGCGACCACTTCAGCGTCCTGCGCCTGGGCACCATGGAACTCTCCGCCGCCCGCAGCGATGTCACCCTCGAAGAGCTCACCAACCACATGGCCGGCGGCGCCGAACTCGCGGCTCTCAAGCACGAGTTGGCCCAGGTGCGCGGTGTCGACGTCGAGGAACTCCCCGAGGTCGAGGATCTCAAGACGCCCGTTGCCTCTGCCAACGGCTCCTCGGACTCCTCGGACTCCTCGGACTCCTCGGAGGAGAAGACGGCATGATGACTCCGGTCGACTGCGTCCGGGTCGGCTCCGTGCGGTTGTTCGGCGGGTGCGGGTCTGTGGGGGTTGGTCGCGCAGTTCCCCGCGCCCCTTGGTAGGTACAGCCCACGTCTGTCGAAGGGGTGTCGCTACTCCATGAAAAGCCGTGACGCGCTGGGCGTAGCCGTGATTGGTACCGGCAAGATGGGTGCTGATCATGTTCGGCGGATTCAGGAAGTCACCAGTGGTGCCCGGGTGGTCGCCGTCGTGGACGTCGATCGGGAGCGTGCCGAACTGGTCGCCGGCCGGGTCGACGGCTGTACGGCCTACACCGACCCCGTCGCCGCCATGGCATCCACCGATGTCGACGCCGTGCTCATCGCCTCGCCCGGGGCCGCTCACGAGGCGGCCCTGCTCGCGGCGTTCTCCCGCGACCTGCCCGTGCTGTGCGAGAAGCCGCTCACGCCCGACGCGGCTTCCGCGCTGCGGGTGCTGGATGCCGAGCGGCGGCTCGGGCGGCGCCGGGTGCAGGTCGGGTTCATGCGGCGGTACGACGCCGAGTACCTGAAGCTCAAGTCGCTGCTCGACACAGGGCAGTTGGGCCGGCCGCTCATGCTGCACAACCGGCATCGCAATCTGGCCTCCCCGCCCTGGTGGACCAGCGCGATGCACATCAACGACTCCGTGGTGCACGAGATGGACGTGACCCGGTGGCTCCTCGGACAGGAGATCACCGCGGTCACCGTGCTGTTTCCAAGGCCGTCCCGGAACGCCCCGGACGGCCTTCAGGATCCGCAGTTCGTCGTGATGGAGACCGACGGCGGCGCGCTCGTCGACGTCGAGATCAACGTCAACTGCGGCTTCGGGTACCAGGTGCAGGCCGAGGTGGTCTGCGAGCGCGGGACGGCACGGATCGGCGACGGTCAGGACATGGTCGTCAGCTCGGCCGGCCGCTGGGGCGGGACCATCCCCCAGGACTTCATCGAGCGGTTCGAAGACGCGTACGACCGTGAGGTCCAGGCATGGGTCGACGCCACCCGGCGCGGCGAGGTCACCGGACCGAGTGTCTGGGACGGCTACGCGGTGGCCGCGGTCTGCGAGGCCGGCGTACGCGCACAGCGCGAGGGCCGGCGGGTCGAGGTGGAACTCGTCGAAAAGCCCGCGCTGTACGACTGACAGCGCGGGCCCTTCATGTAATCCGGCCTGGTCAGACCGTGCGTACTTCCTCGATGCGCACCGGGCGGTGCTCCTGGAGCGAGAGCGTGCACGCGTCCGCGATCCAGCCGGCCTCCAGCGCCTCGGCGACCGTGCAGGGGGACGTACGGTTGCCCGCGACGACCTCCGTGAACTCCGTCAGCTCGGCGCGGTAGGCGGGGATGAAGCGGTCCATGAAGAAGTCGTGCGGGACGCCCGCCGGGAAGGTCACGCCCGGCTCCACGGAGCGCAGCGGGAGCTTGTCCTCCAAGCCCACGGCGATGCTGTCCTGGAAGCCGTGGATCTCCATGCGGACGTCGTAACCCCGGGCGTTGTGGCGGGAGTTGGAGACCACGGCGATCGTGCCGTCGTCCAGGGTGAGGATCGCGCCGGTGGTGTCGGCGTCGCCCGCCTCCTTGATGTAGTCGGCGCCGTTGTTGGAGCCCACCGCGTACACCTCGGTGACCTCGCGGCCCGTCACCCAGCGGATGATGTCGAAGTCGTGCACCGAACAGTCCCGGAAGATGCCACCGGAGGAGGCGATGTACGCGGCCGGCGGCGGCGCCGGGTCCAGTGTGGTCGACCGGACGGTGTGCAGCCGGCCAAGCTCACCGCTCTGCACGGCGGCACGCGCGGCGACGAAGCCCGCGTCGAAGCGGCGGTTGTAGCCGATCTGGATCTCGACGCCGCTGTCCTTGACGGCGTTGAGCACCGCGACGCCCTCGGCCATCGTGCGGGCCACCGGCTTCTCACAGAACACCGGGACACCCGCCTCGACGGCGGCGAGGATCAGGGCCGGGTGGGCGTCGGTCGCGGCGGCGACCACGATGCCGTCGACACCGGAGGCCAGGAGGGCCTCGGGGGAGTCCGCCACCTGGGCGCCGAAGCGCTCCGCGGCGGTCTTGGCGGCGTCCCCGAACGGGTCGCTGAAGACGAGGGAGTCGACGGCGTCGAGACCGGAGAGGGTCTCGGCGTGGAAGGCGCCGATGCGGCCGAGGCCGAGGATTCCGATGCGCATGGGCTGTACTGCTCCTTGGGTGTCGTGCGGGGGTGTCTTACGAGGAGAGGAGAGGAGTGGAGAGGAGAGGCGCAGGGAGGTGCAGGAAGGTACAGGGGGATCAGTCCAGGCCGCCCAGGACGTTCTGGTCCCAGTCGATCACCGAACCGGTGACCACGCCCGACCGGTCGGACAGCAGGAGGACCACGAAGTCCGCGATCTCGTCCGGCTGGCCCAGCTTGCCCATCGGCAGGCGTTCGGCGGCCTGCTCGAGCCAGTCGTCGCCCGCGCCGTGGAAGGCCCGCTGGGTGGCGTCCTCGCCCTCCGTGGCGGTCCAGCCGATGTTCAGGCCGTTGATCCGGACCCGGTCCCAGCGGTGCGCGTGCGCCGCGTTGCGGGTCAGGCCGATGAGACCGGCCTTCGCGGCGACGTACGGGGCCAGGAAGGACTGCCCGCCGTGGGCCGAGGACGTGATGATGTTGACGACCGTGCCGGGCGCCCCCCGGCCCACCATGTCGGCGACCGCCGCCTGCATGGCGAAGAACGGGCCCTTGAGGTTGATCGCGATGTGCGCGTCGAACAGCTCGGGCGTGGTGTCGAGCAGCGTGCCGCGCGAGGTCAGGCCCGCCGAATTGACCAGGCAGTCGATCCGCCCGTGAGCGGCGACGACCTCGGCGACGGACGCCTTCGCCTGCTCGGCGTCCGAGAGGTCGGCGCGTACGTACATGGCCTTGCCGCCCGCCGCAGTCAGCTCCGCGACCAGCGCCTCACCCGGTTCCGGGCGCCGCCCGGTCACCGCGACGACGGCGCCCTCGCGGACGGCGGCCCGGGCGATGGCCGCGCCGACGCCCTGGCTGCCGCCGTTGACGAGGACGACCTTGTCCTGAAGAAGTCCCATGCCGTTGTTCCTCAGCTCATCTGTCGTTCGGCGCCGGTCCGCAGTGCGTCGCGAAGCGCCTCGGGGGTCCACTCCTCGTGCAGCGCACGCCGTACGAGGTCCGCCTGGGAGGGCGGGGCCAGTCCGTCGACCGGCGGATCCCGGTCGAGGTTGGTGGGAAAGGGGTAGCCCTCGGCGGAAGCGGCTACGACCGCCTCGAGCCAGGCGTCACCCGCTCCCTCGGACTTGCGGGTGAGCAGCACGGGATAGACCGCGTTCACGATCGCCTCCCGGTCCACGGTCTCCATGGCCCGCCCGAACGCGGAGGACACCTGGAGGAGGTTCGCCGTCCGGCGGATGTCCGCGGAGCGGTTGGTGCCGGCCGCGTGGAAGAGGGCCGGGTTGAAGAACACCGCGTCGCCCTTGGCCAGCGGCAGCTGCACGTGGTGGGCGTCGAAGTACGCCCTGAACTCCGGGAGCCGCCACGCCAGATAACCGGGCTCGTACGCGTGCGAGTACGGCAGGTACAGCGTCGGCCCCGACTCGACGGGCATGTCGCAGTGGGCGACCGCGCCCTGCAGGGTCAGCACGGGGGAGAGCCGGTGGACGTGCGCCGGGTAGGCGGCCGCCGTCTTGTTGGAAAGGAAGCCGAGGTGGTAATCGCGGTGCGGGCTCTGCGCGGCGCCACCGGGGTTGACGACGTTGATCTGCGAGGTGACCTGGTAGCCGGGGCCGAGCCAGGCGGCCGAGACGAGGGCGATCATGTCGTTGGCGTAGTAGTCGGCGAACGCCTCCGGGTCGCGCAGGGCCGTCTTCTCCAGGGCGTTCCACACCCGGTCGTTGGCCCCCGGCTTCGCGAAGTGGTCGCCCGCGACGGTCCCGGCGGCACGCTGGTCGGCGATGAGTGCCTCGAAGGCGGCACTCGCCCGGTCCACGACCGACGGATCGGTGAAGGCCCGCTCCAGGACCACGACCCCGGGTCCGCCGGTGAGCGCCCGGACCAGCTCCGCCAGGACCTCCCGGCGCCCGTCGGGCGTGGCGGCGGCGGTGCGCAGCCGCTCACTGTCGTAGACGAGGACGTTCTCGCGGACGGCGGTCGCGTACGGGTAGTCCGCGGCGTCGGTCGTCCGTTCGACCTCGGCGCGGAAGACGTCGAGATCGCAGTCCTGTTCGGACAGCCGCGCGGGGTGCTGTGCGGCGGTGAGGGACATCGTCGTCCTTCTCTCGCTTCTCTCGACTGTTGTTGTTGCTGTCATTGTTGTCATGACAAACTCGTCAAACAACCGGCAGACAGCCATCAAAAACCCCTCAAGTCGAAGCCGAGGATCCTTCCCATGGGCCACCCCTACCCGATCCGGGAGATCGCCCGTCAGGCGGGCCTCAGCGAGGCCACCGTCGACCGCGTCCTGAACGGCCGGGGAGGGGTGCGCGAGAGCACCCAGCGGGAGGTGCGGCAGGCCATCACGGACCTTGACCGGCAGCGCACCCAGGTCAGGCTGGTCGGCCGTACGTTCATGATCGACATTGTGATGCAGGCGCCCGAGCGGTTCACCACCGCAGTCAGGGCCGCCCTGGAGGCCGAGTTGCCCGCTCTCCACCCGGCCGTCGTGCGCTCCCGCTTCCACTTCCGCGAGACCGGTCCGGTGGCCGAACTGGCCTCGACCCTCGACCGCATCGCCCGGCGCGGCTCACAGGGTGTCATCGTCAAGGCGCCGGACGTACCCGAGATCACGGCCGCCGTCGGACGCCTGGTGGCCGCCGGCATTCCCGTCGTCACCCTGGTGACCGATCTGCCCTCCAGCGCCCGCCTCGCCTATGTCGGCATCGACAACCGGGCCGCGGGCGCGACCGCCGCGTACCTCATGGGCCAGTGGCTCGGCGAGCGCCCCGGCAACGTGCTGACCAGCCTCAGCAGCGGCTTCTTCCGCAACGAGGAGGAACGCGAGATGGGTTTCCGGGGCGTCATGCGGGCCCGGTATCCCGACCGCGCCCTCGTCGAGATCGCCGAGGGGCAGGGCCTGGACGCCACCCAGTACGACCTGGTCCGGGACACCCTGAAACGCGACGCCGACATCCGGGCCGTCTACTCGATCGGCGGCGGCAACATCGCGACGCTACGGGCCTTCGAGGACCTGGGGCGCGAGTGCGCGGTGTTCGTCGCCCACGACCTCGACCACGACAACACCCGCCTGTTGGGCGAACAGCGCCTGTCCTGCGTCCTCCACCACGACCTCCGCCAGGACATGCACGAGGCCTGCCGCACCATCATGCGAGCCCACGGCGCCCTCCCCCCGGCGGGCCCGACACTCCCGTCACCGATCCAGGTGGTCACCCCTTACAACATGCCTCCACGCTGACAAGCGCCCCGACAGGGGCGCGGGGAACTGCGCGACAAGCCCCCGCCGGTCCCGCACTCGACAAACCGCGCGCATCGATGGGGGCGCGAGGAACAGCGGGACAAGCCCCCACCGTCCCGCAGCCAACAAACCGACCGCATCGACAGGGGCGCGGGGAACTGCGCAAACGACCCCCCACCGGCCCGCAGCCAACAAACCGCGCGCTACGCCCCCAAGCTCACCCACGCCCCCGACTCCACAGACCGCCCCATCGCATCCAACGCCACCGCACTGTGAACGGCGTCCACCAACGTAGCCCCGTACGGCACCCCCTCACCCACCGACCGCACAAACCGATAAGCCTCAATCACCTTCAGATCGTCGTACCCCATCGCGTTCGCCGCCCCCGGCTGAAACGCTCCGAACTCCCCGTCCCCCGGGCCCACGAACACCGTGCTGACCGCCTGATCCTGGTACGACGAACCCGTACTCACACCGAGCTCGTTCATCCGCCGGAAGTCCCAGAACACCGCCCCCTTCGTCCCGTGCACCTCGAAGCCGTAGTTGTTCTGCTCCCCGACCGACACCCGGCACGCCTCCAGGACACCCCGGGCGCCGGAGGCGAAACGCAGCAGGCAGGAGACGTAGTCCTCGTTCTCCACAGGCCCCAGCTCACCACCCGACGCACGGGTGTGACCGGCCGTGGCGCCCGTCGGACGGGCCCGTTCGGGCACGAAGACGGCCGTGTCGGCGGTGAGCGCGGCGATGTCGCCGAGCAGGAAGCGGGCCAGGTCCGCGCCGTGCGAGGCGAGGTCGCCCAGCACTCCGCTGCCGCCGCGCTCCCGCTCGTACCGCCAGGTCAGCGCGCCGTCCGGATGGGCCGCGTAGTCGCTGAACAGACGGACGCGGACATGCGTGACCGTGCCGATCCCGCCCGACGCGATGAGCTGGCGGGCCCGCTCCACGGCAGGCGCGTTGCGGTAGTTGAAGCCGACCGTGCCCTGGACGCCCGCCTTGGCGACCGCGTCGGCCACCGCGCTCGCGTCGGCCGCCGACGGGCCGACCGGCTTCTCGATCCAGATGTGCTTGCCCGCCTCGGCCATCGCGACGCCGATCTCCCGGTGCAGGAAGTTCGGCGCGGTGATGCTCACCGCCTGAACGCGCGGGTCCTCGGCGATGTCACGCCAGTCACGGGTCGTCGAGGCGAACCCGAACTGCGCGGCGGCCTCCTCGGCCCGCCCGGGCACCTCCTCCGCGACCGTGACCAGTTCGGGCCGCAGCCCCAGCTGGGGAAAGTGGTGCGCCAGGCGGACGTACGCCTGTGTGTGCACCCGTCCCATCCAGCCGAACCCCACGACGGCGACACCGAGCGTACTTGCCATGACAGCCCCTCTTTGGACCGGTCCAGAACATTTCCCCTCACCCTCCGCGCCCACGGCCTGTGCTGTCAACCCTTTGACAGGACATGGGACCCTGTGGAACGGTCCAACGCATGAGACCGCCGACCATCCGAGACGTCGCCGAACGAGCCGGTGTGTCGAAGTCCCTGGTCTCCCTGGTGCTCCGCGGCTCAGAACAGGTGCGGCCCGAGAAGCGGGACGCCGTCCTGCTCGCCGTACGGGAACTCGGCTACCGGCCGAACGCCGCCGCGCGCAGCCTCAGCGAACAGCGCAGCCGTACCGTCGGTGTCCTCCTCAACGACCTGCGCAACCCCTGGTTCGTCGACCTCCTCGACGGGCTCAACTCCGTCCTGCACGACAACGGCCTGCACATGCTGCTCGCCGACGCCCGCCTCAACCGGCGCAGCGGCCAGGACCTCACCGGCCCCTTCCGCGATCTCGGCGTCGACGGCCTGGTGGTCGTCGGCACCCTGCCCGACCCGGCGCTTCTCGGCACCCTCGCCGAGCGCATCCCGGTCGTCGTCGCGGGCGCCCGCGAGCCCGCGCTGCCCGGCGTCGACATGGTCGCCAACGACGACGAGTACGGCGCCCGCATCGCCACCGAGTACCTCATCGGGCTCGGGCACCGCCGGATCGCCCACATCGCCGGGTACGGCGCCGTCGGGGAACTGCGCCGGCGCAGCTTCGAGGCGACCATGCGCGCGCACGGTCTGGCGGACAGCGCGCTCGTCGAGGCCGGCGACCTCACCGAGGAGGGCGGCTACCGCAGCACCGTCCGCCTGCTCGGCGGGCCCGCCGACCGGCCCACCGCCGTCTTCGCCGTCAACGACATGACGTCTGTCGGTGCCCTCTCCGCCGCCGAGGAGCTGGGACTGAGCGTTCCCCGGGACCTGTCCGTCATCGGCTACGACAACACGAACATCTCCCGGCTGCGGCACGTCTGGCTGACCACCGTGAACCCCGCCAGCCACGAGATCGGCCGCCGCGCCGCCCGCTGCCTCCTCGAGCGGCTCGACCGGCCCCGGCAGCCGGGCGGCGTCCACCTCGCCGCCCCGACACTGGAGATCAGGGGGACGACGGCACCACCGGCCGAAGGCCCGTGAAATTCACCAAGGCCCGTGAAGCCCTGCTCAAGCCCGTAAAGCCCTGCTCAAGCCCGTAAAGCCCTGCTCAAGCCCGTGAAGCGTGTTCAGGCCCGGTACTCGCGCAGCTTCCGGTAGAGCGTCGCGCGGGCGATGCCCAGGTCGGCCGCCGTACGCGCCTTGTTGCCGCCGTTGCGGCGCAGGGCCTCCAGTATCGCGGTGCGCTCGGCGTGCTCCATCGGGCTGAGCGGACGCGCGGCGGGCCCTTCCCTTACCGGGTCGGGGAGTTCGGCCCGCCCGACCGGCCCCGCCGCCCGCCGGGTCTCCGCCAACGTCCGTACCAGGTGGGCGAGTTCGGTGAGATTGCCCGGCCACGGATAGCGCTCCAGTGCCCGCAGCGCGTCCAGTGTCCAGGTGAGCGGCGGTGTGCCGTCGGCCGGCCGCGGAGCCAGCACCGCCAGCAACTCGCGGATGTCCTCGGGGCGTTCACGCAACGCGGGCAGGGTCACCGAGCGGGCGGCCAGCGTGTCCAGGAGCCGCTGGTGACAGGGGCCCGGGGGAGTGCCGGGTGTGTACGTGACGAGCAACCGGACGTCCGGACGCTCGTCGAGGAGCGAGTTCAGCGCGGCGACATCGGACTGGGCGAGCCGCTCGGCGTGCCGCAGGAGAAGCGGCCGGTAGCCCAGCAACTCGCTGCCCCTCAGGCCCAGTTCGGGCGACTCGGCGGCGTCCAGGACCAGAAACTCGGTGTCGCCCAGCAGTTTGCGGGCCAGCGTGGTCTTGCCGGAGCCGCGCTCCCCGGTCAGCAGAAGCGGTTCGCTGCCGCGCGCCAACTCCGTTGCCCGGCCCACCGCGTGGAGCCACGGCACCGAACTCCCGGCCGGCCGCCCCGTCACCGGCCGCGCCACCGCCCGTACCGGCGTCCGTACCGTCGTCCCCTCCGAGACCGGCTCCAGCACGGCGACGATCCCGAGGAGCCGGCCGCCGTCCTCCTCCCGCACCGGGCTGAACTCGGCGGTACAGCCCGCCCCTTCGGGCAGCGCGAGGTCGTACGACCCGACAGGCGCCGCCGACCGCAGCACCGCCCGCGCGCTTCGCTCCAGCGACTCCAGCACCTGCGGCGACACCAACCGCACCGCCGCCTCACTGACCAGCCGGCTGCGCCCGTCCAGGGCCACCACCGCACGCTCCTGCCCGCCGCCGGGCCCGCCGTCCCGGCCCTGCGCCGCCCGTGCGTACGCGGCCAGCAGGGTCCGCTCGGCCGAGTGGGACCGGGCCAGCAACTCCGCCTCCACCGCGATCACCGCCGCCTCCGCGAGGGCCGCACCGGGATGCGGGCCCTCGCCGGTGCAGAGTTTCGAGGCGACGGTGATCGTGCCGAGGGGCCGGCCGGAGTCCGGGGCGAACACCGGCACACTGACCGCCGACACGTCCTGCCACACGTCGAGGAAGTGCTCGGGGCCGTGCACCTCGGCCCGCCGCCGGACGCGCAGGGCGAGCGCCGCGCTGTTGTGCCCGACCTCCCGCTCGGCCAGATCGCGGCGCAACCGGCCCTCGGGCGCGTCGCCCCCCACCCACAGCACCCGCAGCCGTTCGTCGGTGAGCAGCAGCGCCGAGTGGCCGCCGAGCGCCGGGGCCAGCCGTTCGAGGACGGGCAGGGCCGCCGCCAGCAGCGCCGATCCGGCGGACCGTCCGTCCACGGAATCGGCCCGGCGCACGTCGTGCCGTACGCCGAGGAAGCGGGCGCGCCGCCAGGCCGCGACGGTCTCGTCAGGGATGTCGGCGGGCAGCGGACGCCCGGTCAGGAACCGTTGGCGTGCCTGACTGAGCAGGAGGAGGGCGGGGGATTCTTCAGCTGTGGTCATGGCACGACTCACGGTATCGGGCCGCACCCGGCGACCGTCGCCGAGGTACGGGGATACGGAGAGCGCCTGGTGTCTCGTAATGAGACACCCACGGACGGCCGTACCGCTCCACGATCACCCATGGCCGCCTACTGTTCCCGCGCGCGGCATGCCCAGCGTCTGGAGTGCAGCCCCATGCCTACCGTTGTCGAGACCGACGTACTGATCGTGGGCAGCGGCCCGGCCGGGGCGTCGGCCGCGCTCGCGCTCAGCGCCTACGGTGTGTCCAACATCGTCGTCACCCGGTACGCGAGCCTCGCCGACACGCCCCGCGCGCACATCACCAACCAGCGCACGATGGAGGTCCTGCGCGACCTCGGTGTGGAGGGCGACGTGGTCGCCAGGGCCACGCCCCAGCACCTCATGGGCAACACCACCTTCTGCACCAGCCTGGCCGGCGAGGAACTGGGCCGGGTGCGCTCCTGGGGCAACGATCCGCTCGTCCAGGCCGCTCATGAACTGGCCAGTCCCACCCGTATGTGCGACCTCCCGCAGCATCTGATGGAACCCGTCCTCGTCGACGCGGCCGTCGCACGCGGCACCCAACTCCGGTTCCAGACCGAGTATCTGACCCATATTCAGGACGGGTCCGGGGTCACCGCCACCGTCCGTGACCGGCTGCGCGGCGACACCTACGAGATACGCGCCCGCTATCTGATCGGCGCGGACGGCGGCCGTTCCAAGGTCGCCGAGGACGCCGGGCTGCCCATGGGCGGCCAGATGGGCGTCGCCGGCAGCATCAACATCGTCTTCGACGCCGACCTGACCCGGTACACGGCCCACCGCCCCTCCACCCTCTACTGGGTCCTCGCCCCCGGCGCCACCGTCGGCGGCATCGGCGCGGGCCTCGTCCGCAACGTCCGCCCCTGGAACGAGTGGATGATCGTCTGGGGCTACGACGTGACCGCCGGCGCCCCCGACCTCACCACCGAGTACGCGGAATCCATCGTCCGCAGGCTCGTCGGCGACGACGACATCCCCGTGACCGTCAAGTCGTCCTCGGCCTGGACGGTCAACGAGATGTACGCCGAGACATACGCCAACGGGCGCGTCTTCTGCGCCGGCGACGCCGTCCACCGCCACCCGCCGTCCAACGGCCTAGGCTCGAACACCTCCATCCAGGACGCCTACAACCTCGCCTGGAAGCTGAAACTGGTCCTCGACGGCGTCGCCGCCCCCACGCTGCTCGACAGTTACACGGCCGAACGCGCCCCCGTCGGCAAGCAGATCGTCACCCGCGCCAACAAGTCCATCGCCGAGACCGCCCCGATCTTCGAGGCTCTCGACGGGCTCTCCCCGCAGACCCCCGAGGAACTCTGGGCCAACATCGCCGCCCGCAAGGACGCCACCGAGGCCGCCGCCGGACAGCGCGCCCGGTTGCGCGCGGCGATCGCCGCCAAGGTGTACGAGTTCAACGCCCACGGAGTCGACCTCAACCAGCGCTACGAGTCCGCCGCGATCGTCCCCGACGGCACCCCCGTCCCCGGCTTCGCCCGCGATCACGAGCTGCACCACCAGCCCTCCACCCGCCCAGGCGCCAGAATCCCGCACGCCTGGCTCACCTCGGGAACCCGCACCCTGTCCACCCTCGACACCGTGGGCCGGGGCCGCTTCACCCTCCTCACCGGCATCGGCGGCGACGCCTGGACACGCGCGGCGAAGGCACAGCCCCTCGACATCGCCACGGTCGTCATCGGCCCCGGCCAGGCGTACGAGGACCCGTACGGCGACTGGGCCGGCCTCAGCGAGATCTCCGACGCGGGCGTGCTCCTCGTACGCCCGGACGGGTTCGTCGCCTTCCGACACGCCGAAGCGGCCGAGAACGCCGAACAGTTGCTGACGGACGCCCTGCGACAGATCCTCGGACATGCCTGACCGGACGGGACGAGGAGCGCGACATGACCACTGAAGCCGGAGCGAGCGACGGCGGTGACGGCGCCGGGTTCACGACCGCCGTCACCGAGGCCGTCGTCGACAGCATGAGCGAAACCCCCGACCCGCGCCTGCGCGAGCTGCTCACCGCCCTCACCAGGCACCTCCACGCCTTCGTCCGGGAGACCGAGCCGACGATGCGCGAGTGGGAGCGGGCCATCGGCTTCCTGACGGCGACCGGGCAGACCTGCACCGACACCCGGCAGGAGTTCATCCTTCTGTCGGACGTCCTCGGCGTCTCGATGCTCGTGGAGACCCTCAACGGCCAACGGGACCCGGGCGCGACCGAGTCGACCGTGCTCGGCCCCTTCCACATGACCGAGTCACCGGTACGGGAACTCGGCGCCGACATCGACTTGGTGGGCGCCGGTGAGCCGTGCGTGGTCAGCGGACGGGTGCTCGACGGGGATGGAACTCCGCTGCCCGGCGCGGTACTCGACGTCTGGCAGGCCGACGCCGGGGGCTACTACGACGTCCAGCAGCCGGACGTCCAGCCGCCGGGCAACGGCAGAGGGCTCTTCACCACGGACGCGGAGGGCCGCTTCTGGTTCCGCACCTGTGTACCGAGCCCGTACCCGATCCCGACGGACGGCCCGGTCGGCGACCTCCTGAACGCCACCGGCCGGCACCCCTACCGCCCCGCCCACATCCACTTCATCGCCACGGCCGAGGGCCACGAGCCCGTCACCACCCACATCTTCGTCGCGGGCAGCGACTACCTCGACTCGGACGCCGTGTTCGCCGTGAAGGAGAGCCTGGTCCAGGACTTCACCGAGACCGACGACCCGCCCCTGGCAGCCGAGTTCGACGTCCCGAACCCCTTCCGCCACGCGCGCTTCGACCTCGTACTCGAGAAGTCGGAGAAGTCGGCGAAGCCGGTGGAGAGGAAGTCGTGAGCGGCGCACCGGACTTCAGCTACGAGGCCCAGCCGATGCGTGTCGTCCTGCGCGCCGGAGCAGCAGTCACCGCGACGGCCGGTGAGGCCGAACGGCTCGGGCTGCGACGGCTGTTGGTGGTGTGCGGCGCGCGCGGAAAGGACACCGCGCGGGCGGTCGCCGACTCACTCGGACCGGCCCTGGCGGGCCTGCACGACGAGGCACGGATGCACGTACCCGTCGAAGTCGCCCAGCGGGCCGTGGAGGTGGCGCTCGAAGTGGGCGCCGACGGGTGCGTGGCGGTCGGCGGCGGCAGCGCGATCGGCTTGGGAAAGGCGATCGCGCTGCGCACCGGGCTGCCGCTGATCGCCGTGCCCTCCACCTACTCCGGCTCGGAGATGACCCCCGTCTGGGGCCTGACCGAACAGGGCGTCAAACGCACCGGCCGCGACCGCTCGGTCCTGCCGCGCAGTGTGGTGTACGACCCCGAGCTGACCCTCTCCCTCCCCGTCCCGCTCTCGGTGACCAGCGGCATCAACGCCATCGCGCACGCGGTGGAAGCCCTGTACGCCCCGGACGCCTCCCCGCTCGTCTCCCTGATGGCACGGGAAGGGGTACGGGCGATGGCCGAGGCGCTCCCGGACGTGGCCGCCGACCCGGCGTCCCTCGACGCACGCGGCCGGGCCCTGTACGGGGCGTGGCTGTGCGGCGCCTGTCTCGGCGCCACCACCATGGGCCTGCACCACAAGCTGTGCCATGTCCTCGGCGGCACCTTCGGCCTGCCGCACGCCGAGACCCACACGGTGGTCCTGCCGCACGCCCTGGCCTACAACGCGCCCGCCGCTCCGGACGCGGCCGACACCGTCGCCCATGCGCTGGGCGGAGCGTCCGATGCCCCAACCGCCCTCTGGGAACTGGCCGGACGCCTCGGCGCACCGCGTTCCCTCGCCGAACTCGGCCTGACAGAGGGCGATGTGGAGACGGCGGCGTCCCAGCTCACCGGACAACAGCCGTACGCCAACCCGCGCGAGGTCACGCGGGAGGGCGTGCTCGCTCTGCTGCGCGCGGCATTCCGGGGCGCGGCGCCCGGGACGACGAACTGAGAACAGAAAGGCATTTCCCATGACCCTCGCACTGCTCAGGCGTCTGCGGTCCAAAGGCGCCCCCGGTCGCGCGGGCCTCGCACTACCCCTGCCCGCCGGGGCCGGTGCCCTCAACTGCGAGGTCCTCGACCCGCTGGGCCAGCCGATGGGCGGCGCCGAGGTGACGGTGAGCGCGACCGACGCCCATCAGGTGGTTGCACGCGGTACGACGGACCCGTACGGCTACTTTCTCGCCGTGCTGCCGGCGGGCCGCTACAGCCTCATGGTCAGTGCCGAGGGGCTGACGCCGTACCGCGAGGCCGTCGATCTGCTCGACGGCGAGACGCTCCCGGCTCAACCTGTCCGGCTGGAGCCGGCCCGGCCGCTTGACCTGCCGGTGCCCGGCACCTGGCTGTTCGACCCGCCGCACACGGCGATCCGTTTCATCGCCAAGCATGTCGGCATGGGCCATGTGCACGGCCGCTTCGAGCGGTTCGAGGGCGGTATCCAGGTGGCGCGGACGATGACCGAGTCCCGGGTCCAGGTCCGTATTGACGCGTCGAGCATCACGACCGGCAACCGGACCCGGGACGACCATCTGCGGTCGCCGGACTTCCTGGACGTCGAGCGCTTTCCGTACATCGACTTCGTGAGCTCGCGTTTCTCCTACCGGGCCGGCGCGAAGTGGGCGGTGCAGGGCTCGCTCTCGATGCATGGCGTGAGCCGCTCGATGTCGCTGGACACGACCTACCTGGGCTCGGTCAACGGCGGCTACGGCGAGGAGTTGCGCTGCGCGGCCCACGCCAGGGCCGAGCTGCACCGGGAGGACTACACGCTCAACTGGCGTTCCATGCTGGCGCGGGGCATCGCGGTGGTCGGCCCGACGGTCCAACTCGAGCTGGACGTACAGGCGATGTACCGGACCCACGACACCCCCACGCCTCCCGAGTGACCCATCCGTGATATGGGCATGCCAATCTGACCGAGCACCCGTTCCCCGGGACGTCATCGATCAGGAGGCACCCATGACCCAAGCCGCTCCCGCGAAGAGACGTACGCGCACCCGCAGAGCCTCGCTCGTCCTCGGCAGCGCGGTCGCGCTGGTCGTCGCCTTCCCCGGCACCGCTCTCGCCGACCCGCCCGGGGCGCTGCCGGCCAACGCGGACAGCACCGAACAGACGTACCAGCCGGCCTACGACTACGACACCGACGGCTGCTACTCCAGCCCCGCCATCGGGTCCACGGGCACCCTCAACGGCGGCCTGAAGCCGACCGGTTCTCTCAACGGGCAGTGCCGGGACGCCGCCGACCTCGACAACACCAACGGCTACTCCCGGTACAAGTGCAACAACGGCTGGTGCGCGATCATCTACGGCCTCTACTTCGAGAAGGACCAGGCCCTCGCGGGAAGCAGCATCGGCGGGCACCGGCACGACTGGGAACACGTGGTGGTCTGGGTGCGGGACGGCGTGGCGCAGTACGTCTCGACGTCCAACCACGGCGGCTTCAGCATCCACACCCGGGACCAGGTCCGTTGGGACGGCACGCATCCCAAGATCGTCTACCACAAGGACGGCATCAGGACGCACTGCTTCCGCCTCGCGGGCACCAACGACGAGCCGCCGGAGAACCACAAGGGAACCTGGCAGTTCCCGGCGCTGGTCGGCTGGAACGGCTACCCGTCAGGCATCCGCGACAAGTTGACCTCCGCCGACTGGGGCAGCGCCAACTTCGGCCTCAAGGACGGCAACTTCAACTCCCACCTGGCGGCGGCCATGCCGGCGGGCATCACCTTCGACCCGAACGCCTGACGCCACCGTTCCCGTCACTCGCAGCCGACGCCGTCGCCGTCCCGGTCGAGATGCCGTCCATAGCCGGGATCACCGACATGCACCGGGGCGGCTCCGGCCGCGCGGGCCGCCGCGCAGTTCCGGTAGTACACGTCGCCGCCCCCGGAGCCGGAGCCCCCGTCCGATCCGGAACCACCGTCGGACCCGCTGTCGGAGCCGGTGTCCGATCGGGTGTCGGAATCCGGCGCCGGTTCGGCCGTCACCGTTTTCGTCGCCAGCACGGTGACCGTAGCCGCGGGTTCGGGCGTGGCTGTCTCGGTCGCCGTAGCGGTGGCCGTGACCGTGGCTGTCGCGGTGGCGGTGACGGTCGCGGTGGGCTTCGGTTCCGCGGACACCGGGTCCTTCCCGTCCCCCTGGCCGCCGTCACCGATGCCGAGACCGATGATGAACGCGAGCCCGATGGCGGGCAGTACGAATCTCTTGCGCGCCCATCTCGGGCCCTGGCGGTCCGCTCCAGGGCCCGGTATCGGACCCTGGGGCGTGTTGCCGGGCGGGTTGCCGGGAGTGTTGTACGGGTTGCTCATGCTCGTCCCCCCTGTTGCGTTTCAGGTGGGACGACGTTAGAGCGTCAGATGAGGCGATAAGGGGTCCTTGATGCGCCGGTGACCGTTCCGTGACCGCTCGGACGCACACGCGGGCGTGCGGTAGGGTTTCTCTGTGCGATCACGCGGGGCAACCGCGGGTCGACGCACCGGGACGTGGCGCAGCTTGGTAGCGCACTTGACTGGGGGTCAAGGGGTCGCAGGTTCAAATCCTGTCGTCCCGACGGTGCGAAGGGTCTTCGCAGGCGAGAGCCTGCGGGGGCCCTTCTTCGTTTCGTGTGGGTCGGATCCGGGCTTCGAGGTGGAAGATGACGCTCGTCGGCATCTCGGGTGAGGCCCGGGGCGGTTCGAACCTCACACAAAGGTGTCGTCGGCGTCGGCTCGCCCCGGATCCGGCGCGTGCCATCGGCCGCCTCGGGCACCCCACCACGAGCGGCGGGGCCGGCTGCGCTCACTGTGCGCCGGCGCGGGTCAGTCGTGGCAGGGCGACGGAGACCGTCGCGGCGGCGAGCAGGGCTGCCGCACACGGCACCCAGTAGCCCGCCGAGGCCCCCGCCGCGTCGACCAGCCACCCGGACGCGGCGTAGCCCACCGCCACCCCGAGGGAGAGGCCCGACACGACCCAGGTGATGCTCTCGGTGAGCTGGGCGGCCGGCGTCAGACGGTCCACCAGCCCCATCGTGGTGATCAGGGTCGGCGCGACGGACATGCCCGCCACGAAGAGCACCCCCGCCAGCGCCGCGAGACCCGGCGCCAACAACAGCGGTGCCATCGTCACCGCCATCGCCCAGACACTGACCAGCAACCGCCGCGTGATCTCCCCCCTCGGCCTCATCGCGCCGAAGACCGCGCCCGCCAGGCCCGAGCCGAGCGCGTACACGCCCAGCAGCAGGCCGGAGAGCGCCTTGTGGTCGTGTGCGCCGGCGTACGCCACCGTCGCGACCTCCACCGAACCGTAGGACGCGCCCACCGAGGTCAGCGTCAGCGTCAGCAGGCCGAGTCCCGGGATACGCAGGGCGCTGCCCCCAGCGCGCCCCGACTCGGGGCGCACCCGCGGTTCCGTACGCCGCTGGGCGGTGAACAGCAGGACGCCGACGGCGAGCAGGACCGCCGCCATCAGCGGTCCGGCCTCGGCGCTGAGGCCGGTCGACAGCGTGATCGCCAGGACGGGGCCGACGACGTAGATCACCTCGTCGAGCACCGACTCCAGCGAGAACGCTGTGTGCAGCAGCCGCTGTGACTCCCGGTGGATCTCCGCCCAGCGGGACCTGACGAGCGCGCCCATGCTGGGCATGCAGCCCGCTACCGTCGCCGCGACGTACAGTGTCCAGTCCGGGGCGGCGTACCGGGCGCACAGCGTCAGCGCACAGATGGCGGCGACCGTCACGGCCGTCGCCGGGAGGACGACCCGGCGCTGGCCATGACGGTCGACCAGCCGGGAGATCTGCGGTCCGATCGCGGCGGCGGCGATCGCTTGTGTGGCGGAGACCGAGCCGGCGAGCCAGTACTCACCGCCGAGCTGCGACAGCATGGTGACGATGCCGACGCCGATCATCGACAGCGGAAGGCGTGCGATGAAGCCCGCCGTGGAGAAGAGCAGACTGCCTGCGGGAGAGAAGGTCCGGCGGTAATCGGAGAGCATGGGACTCCACGCTCCGTCAGGAGCCGATCGTCGCTGGGCGGATCCGGTCCGGTTACTGCGTCCTCCTTGTACTCCATGTTCCCGCATGGCGCACTATCCCGCGACGCGAGGCGGTATCTCTCCGCGCGCGTGCGGGAAATGGCAATCCGGGTAAGGTGGATGGAAGACACGTCGATGTCTCGGCGAGAAGGAGCCCGCATAACGGCGACCGCGTATGCCGGACCGCGTAGGCCGGACCGCGTATGCCGGCGATCGTGTTCACTGGCGACCAGGGCCGAATCCCGGCCCGGAGAATTCTCCTTTTTCAGCCCGGTCCCACGGGCTTCTCGCCGCCTGGATGGTGCCGTTCGCCCAGCTCGGACCGTCCGACAAATGGCCCTCCCAGGAGGTTAGTTGGGATGAACGCGCGACTGCGAAGTCAAGCTGCGATGGCCGCCGTCAGTTCAATTATCGTCGTGCTGACCGCGTTCTACTACGTATTTCCGGAACAGCGGATGATTTTCGTCGCCATTGGAGCGACCGGCGTTATCGGTATCGTCCTGGGTATCTTTCTCAACCACCCGGCGCATCGAATGCCCTGGCTGTTGCTCGCCGCGGGAAACTTCGCCTTCGCCGCAGGACAGGTCACCCAGATCATCCTCATCCAGTTGCTCCACGAGGAGATCCCATTCCCGTCGATCGCCGACGGCTTCTATCTCGCGGCATATCCGCTCTATGCGGCCGGGCTGCTGGGCTTCGTCCACTGGCGCACGAGTTGGCGCGACCGCGCGAGTCTCGTCGACGCGCTGACGCTGACAGTGGGCCTGGCACTGCTGTCGTGGCTCTTCCTCATCGAGCCGTACGCCCGCGTCGAGGGTCTCACCTGGGTGCAGAAGGCGTTCGCCATCGCCTATCCGCTCGGCGACATCCTCGTCCTGGCGATGCTGCTGCGCCTGCTCGCCGGGCGAGGCGGAAAGAGCCGCTCGCTCATGCTGCTCACAGCGGGCACCGTAGGCCTGCTCACCGCCGACGTGCTTTACGGCCTGATCCAGCTGAACGGGACGTGGCGCACGGGTAGTGCCGTCGAACTCGGCTGGGCCGTCCTGTACGGCGCCTGGGCGGCCGCGGCGCTCCATCCGTCCATGCGGTCGCTGACCCAGCCGGTGAGATGGCGCGCCGAGGCCGGCACCGGCCGGCTGAGCCTGCTCATCCTGGCATCGCTGATCGCGCCGGTCATCCTCCTGACGGAGGCGGTGCGCGGCGTGAGTTCCAACGGCGGCGTCATCGGGGTGTTCTCCGCGGTGCTCTTCCTCCTCGTGCTCTACCGCCTGGCGGGCGTGGTGGCGATCCACCGGTGGGCGGTCGGCAGGGAGAAGGTGCTGCGCAACGCGGTGTCGTCGCTGGGCGGAGCGGGCGATCTGCGGGATGTGGCCGCCGCCGTCCACTCCGCGGTGACGGAGCTGATGTCGAACGGCCCGCCGCGCTCCGCCCTGCTCACCCTGCCGGACAACACGCTCTGGGTGAACGGGGCGCACGGCGGCGTGAGCGGGCCCCTGTCCGCGCCGGCGACCGCAGCCGTACGGGAACTGATCGCGTCCGGCGAGAACCGCCTGGCGGCCCTCGACGGTGTGGGGCCCGATCTCGCCGCCCACCTCACGGGCCCGGACACGAAGCCGGCCCCCACCGACCACGCGCTGGTCTGCCCGCTCACCTCGCAGGATCACCCCTCGGGCGATCCGCTGATCGGGGCACTGATCGTGGCCGGGGACGAGCACGACCTGCTCGTGCTCCACGACACGCTGGCGACTCTCGCCGCGCAGACGGCCCTTGCCGCGGCGCGGGTCTCCCTCTCCGAAGAGGTCAACCGGCGCAACAGCGAGATGTACTTCCGCACGCTGGTGCAGAACGCCTCCGACGTCATCCTGATCCTCGACGACGGCGACCGGGTCCGTTACGCCAGCCCCTCCGCCGACCAGATGCTGGGCGTTCCGAGCCTGGAGGGCACCCAGCTCATCGATCTGGTGCCGCCGCAGGACAGTCGCACGGTGGTCGAGACGCTCGGCCGGATACGGAGGGGCGAGTACCAGAGCAGGCGCGAGCACTGGCGCATGGTCCGCGTCGACCAAACGTCCATCGAGGTCGAGGTGAGGTGGAGCGACCTGCGTGAGGAGGCGACCGTCGGTGGGGTGGTGCTCACCTTGCGGGACGTGACCGAACAACGCAAGCTCGAACGCGAACTCACGCACCAGGCGTTCCATGACTCCCTCACCAACCTGGCCAACCGCGTGCTCTTCCAGGAGCGGATCAACCACGCCCTGGTGCAGGCTCAGCGCGAGGGCACGGTGGTCGGCGTGCTCTTCGTCGACGTGGACGACTTCAAGGTCGTCAACGACATACACGGCCACGGTGTGGGCGACGAACTCCTGGTCGCGCTGTCACTCCGGCTGCAGACCACCGTCCGTGCCTCCGACACCGCCGCGCGCATCGGCGGCGACGAGTTCGCGCTCCTGGTGGAGGGTTCCGCCACGCCGGCGGGTGTGGAGCGGTTCACCGAACACGTGATGACCGCGTTCGCCGAGCCGTTCCGGCTCAGTGTGGGGCCGATGACCGCGTACGCCAGCATCGGCGTCGCGACGACGGAGGACAGCATCGACTCGGTCGAACTGCTGACACACGCCGACCTCGCTCTGTACTCGGCGAAGACGGAGGGCAAGCGCCAGTGGCGCCGCTACCACCCGGAACTGCAGAGCGGCATGGCCGAGCGTGCCAAGCTGCAGGAGGCCCTGGACAGTTCGTCGATCGAGACGTCGTTCATGGTGCTTTACCAGCCCATCGTGGAGCTGACCAGCGGTCGGATCGCCGGCTTCGAGGCGCTCGTTCGCTGGCCCCACTCCACGCGCGGCATGGTGCTGCCGGAGCAGTTCATCACGCTTGCCGAGGAGAGCGGCCAGATCGTCCCGCTCGGTGCCTGGGTGCTTGACCAGGCCGCGGCCGAGGCTGTCCGGTGGGAGGACTCCGTGCTGCGCCACGGGACGGCCGACCGCACCGCACCTTATGTCAGCGTGAACGTGTCGCCGCGTCAGTTCCGGGACGACGAGTTCCACAACGTGATCCGGCGCGCCCTGCAGCTTTCCGGCATCGAACCGTCGTCTCTCGTACTGGAACTGACCGAGAGTGTGCTGATGTACAACGACGAACGTATCCTGGCTGAGATGAGTTCGCTCACGGACCTCGGTATCCGTATCGCGATCGACGATTTCGGGACGGGCTACTCGTCGCTGAGCTATCTGCGTGAGTTCCCCATCTCGATACTCAAGATCGACAAGTCGTTCGTCGACGAACTCGGGCGCTCGCCCGAACAGTACGCCTTGGTCGAGGGCATCACGCATCTCGCGGATACGCTCGGCCTCACGGTGATCGCCGAAGGTGTGGAGAACGTGAGGCAGCGGGAGTTGCTGACCTCCATGGGCTGCCGGCTGGGCCAGGGGTACCTCTTCGCCAAACCGGTCAGCGCCGAGGAGGCGGAGCAGCTCATCCTCGCGCCGCCGCTCGGCCGCCCGGCCGGACTGCCTGTGCCTCGCGCGAACAGGAAGCGGTGATGGCGGCCCCTCCCGCGAGGGGCGCAGATCGTGCTCCGCAGGACGCCGCGCGAGGCAGGAGGCCCGAGGTGACGGAATGTGATCACCAGTCGGCAGAGTCGGCTGCGCCGTGCGTCGTGCTGCGCAACGACGAGGAGCAGTACGCGATCTGGCCCGCCGACCGCCGGATTCCGGCCGGGTGGCGTCGCATCGGCGGACCGGCGTCCGCCGGGTGGTGCGGGAGCCTGGTCGACCGCCTGTGGACCGATATGCGGCCCGCGACCGCCCGCGCCGCGGGGCGGCCCCCGAGACCCGGGCGGGGCACCGTGCCCGAGCTGGTCCGGGAGCGGGCACGGCGTGAGCCGTCCACTCTCGCGGTGCTCTCGGACGAGGGCCGGCTCAGCTACGCCGAGCTGATCCGCCGCGCGGACCGGCTCGCCCACCGGCTGCGGGAGTCGGGTGTCGACGCGGAGTCCGTCGTCACCGTGTGCCTCGACCGCGTGCCCGAGCTGGTCGTCGCGCTGCTGGCGGTGCTGAGCTCCGGCGGCGCGTTCCTGCCCCTCGACCCGGCGATGCCGCGGCAACGGATGGCCGCACTGATCGGGGAGAGCCGTTCACGCCTCATCGTCTCCAGCCGCGAGCACGCCCCGATGTTCGCCGAGTGCGAGGCGCGGATCCTCCACGCCGGGGAACCGGCCACGCAGGCGCCGCCGGAGAGCCCCCGGCAGACACAGCCGGTCCCCGGCCCTCGGCTGGACGACCTCGCCTACGTGCTCTACACCTCCGGATCCACCGGACCTCCCAAGGGAGTGATGATCACCCACCGGTCGCTGGCACACTCCCTCACCGCGGTGGCCCGGGCATACGAACTGACGCCCGGCGACCGGGTGCTGCACGCCGCGGCGCTCGGGTTCGACACCTCACTGGAGCAGATCTTCGCCACGCTGATCAGCGGCGCGACACTAGTCCTCGCGGGAACACACACGTGGGCGCCCACCGACCTGCTGCACCGTCTGCCGGAGCACGGGATCACCGTCGCCGACCTGACCCCCGCCTACTGGCATCGGATCGTCTCCGTCCCGGACCGCGACGAGAGCCTCGCGTCGCTGAGGCTCGTCATCGTCGGTGGCGAGATCGTCACCACGAAGGGCTGCCGCGCCATTCTGCACCGGATGCCCGGCGCGCGGCTCGTCAACGCCTACGGACTCACCGAGACCACGATCACCTCGACGCTCTGCGACCTGAACGAGGAAGTGCTTGCCGCGCCGGACACCGCCGTCGCCCCGATCGGCAGGCCCCTGGAGGGGAGTTCCGTCCATGTGCTCGACGCCGAACTGCGCCCGGTGCCGCCGGGCGAGCGCGGCGAGATCTACGTCGGCGGCCCGGGGCTGGCCCGCGGTATCTGGCGGCAACCCGCCCTGACCGCACAGCAGTTCCTGCCCGACCCGCACGGCTCGGCGCCCGGGGACCGGATGTATCGCACCGGGGATCTGGGCCGCCGGCGCTCGGACGGCAACCTGGAGGTCCTGGGCCGGGTCGACGACCAGCTGAAGATCCGCGGGTTCCGGGTCGACCCGGCCGAGGTCGAGGCCGCGCTCGTCTCCCATCCGGAGATCGGCCAGGCGATGGTGGTGGCCCGCACGCGCGCAGGCGGCGACCGGGACCTCATCGCGTACTTCACGCCGGCCTCGCGGTCGGCCTGTGGCGAGGATGTGCTGCGCGCACGGCTGCGGTCGGCACTCGCCGAGGTCCTGCCGGGCCACATGATCCCGGCGGCCTTCCACGAGGTGGAGTGTCTGCCCGTCACTCCCGGCGGAAAGCTCGACCGCAGGGCCGTGCCGGAACCCGTGGCCGCGGCGGCGCCGGTCGGCGCCGACGACCGTCCGGTGCCGCAGGGGATGGCGCAGTTGTGGGGCCAGATCCTGGAGGTGGACTACGTCCGTCCGCACGACGACTTCTTCGAGCTGGGCGGCAACTCGCTGCTGGCCATGGAGATGCTCGCCCGGACCCGCGTCGTGTTCGGCATCGGCATCACACAGATCCGCGACCTGACCCGTTCGCTGCTGCGCTATCCGACGCTCGCCGCGTTCGCCGAGTCCGTCCGCCAGGCACGTGCCGGCACACTGGCCCACCCGGACGGCGGGAGGGTCGACTTCGCCGCCGAAACCGATCGGCACGTTCCGACAGTGGGCCGTGACGCGTCGGCTCCGGACCCCCGGCGCCCCGGCGACGTCCTCCTCACCGGGGCGACCGGGTTCTGCGGCGCGCACATGATCGACGAGCTGCTGCGCAGGACGACGGGACGGGTCCTCTGCCTGGTCAGGGCCTCCGACGACCAGCACGCTATGGAGCGGATCCGTGCGAGCCACCGACGGTACGTCCTGGGCGATCTGACCAGCGAGCGTGTCCAGCCGGTCGTCGGCGACCTGGGCAAGCCCGGACTGGGCCTGTCCCCAAGCCGGTTCGAGGAGCTGGGATCGACCGTCGACGCCGTCTACCACTTCGGAGGCCAGGTCAACTTCATCTACCCGTACCACGAGTTGCGCGCGGCCAACGTCGACGGAACATACGAGATCATCCGTCTCGCCGCCGGCCGGGCCGTGCCCGTCCACTTCACCTCCAGCATGGCGGTGCTCGCCGGATTCGGGCCGGCTGGGGTGCGCGAGGTGACGGAGAACACGCCGCTGGGCTTTCCCGAGTACCTGTCGGTGGGATACGTGGAGACCAAATGGGTCGGCGAAGCGCTGCTGAAGAAGGCCTCCGACGCGGGCCTGCCGGTCGCCGTCTACCGCCTGATGGACATCACGGGCCGTAGCGGAACCGGCGTGATGAACACCAGCAGCGAGCTGGCCGCCCTCTTCGGCTTCATCGCGCGGACCGGGCTGTGCCCGGACGCCCGGCTGCTGCTGGACTTCCTTCCGGCCGACCACCTCGCCCGCGCCATCGGTCACATCTCCACCCGCCATTCCGCTCGCGGCGAGGTGTATCACCTCACCAACCCCCGTCCTGCGCCGCTGAGTTCGCTCGCCGAGCGCCTGCGCCGACGGGGTTACCCGGTCCAGGAGATCCCGTACGCCGAGTGGGTCGCCGCTCTGGTGAAGTACGCGGCAGGGCACCCCACCGACCCGATCAGCCCGTTCGTCCCGCTCTTCGTCGACCGGTGTGCGCGCGCCGACATCACCGTGAGCGAGATGTACTTCCAGGGCGTTTTCGCGGAGTTCACCCGCGGCAACGCCGAACGGGCGCTGGTGGACGCCGGGATCGACATTCCGCCGGTGGACGCGGAGATGATGGACCACTACATCGACTTCCTCCGGCGGGCCGACGACTTCCGGCCGGTGAAGAGCCAAGGGCAGGGAGCGGAACAGTGGTGAGCCGATGCCCTTCCTGGGACGCGCTGGACGTACTGGAAGCGGCGCCCGACGGTCCGGTGGCGTTCGGCGCCGACCTCAGTCCCGCCGGGCTCCTGGCGGCGTACCGCGCCGGGGTCTATCCGTTCCCGGCACCCGACGAGTACACCCGCGCCCTCAACGAGGTGGTCTTCGCCGATCAGGTCCAGGAGGGCCGCATCCGGCTCATCGGCGAGGAGTCGGCTGATCCCTACGCAGTCTCCTGGTGGTCGCCCGACCCCAGGCCGGTGCTCCCCGTCTCGGCCACGCACCTCAGCCGGAGCCTCGCCCGGCGGCTGCGCAACCGGCTGCCGTGGTCGACCAGCCTGGACCGGCGGTTCGAGGGGGTCGTCCGCGAATGCCGCGCCGGGCGCGTCCCCTTGTGGCTCACCGACGAGCTGATCGCAAGCCTGGTCAGCCTGCACGATCTGGGTCATGCTCACAGCGTCGAGGTGTGGGAGGACGGCGATCTGATCGGCGGTGTCTTCGGCCTGCGGGTCGGAACGGTCTTCAGCATGGACTCGATGTTCTTCCATCGTCCCGGTGCCGCGAAGGTGGCGGTGACCGACCTCGCGGCGCGCTTCGCACAAGCCGGCGGCGTGCTGCTCGACGCGCAGCGGGACAGTCCGCACGTCCGTGACCTGGGCTGCGTTCTCGTACCGCGAGCGCAGTACGTGCAGCGCCTCCACAGCACCGTGCGCGACGGCCTCCCGATGACCACCGCCACCCTGCCCGCCCGCCGCCTCGCCCCGCCGACGGGATCGCGCTGACCGCGTTCGTCGCGCTGCTCGCCCTCGTACCGTGCGAGGTGGGCGAGCCGTCACCAGGACAGGTGGCGACCTGAGATTCCGCACGGGTGAGGCACGGTCGTCGCAGGGTCCTCCAACACCCGGTGCTGGAGCACCTCTTCGAGGCGGTCGTCGTCACCGACCTCATGACGGCCGCTGGGGTGCCGGGGGTTCGGGCCCAGGGCGACCACTGCCTCACGTCGGCGATGCGTGACCCCTGCCGCGCGGCGCCCCGGCCGCGATCGGTGGATCATATGTGGTGAAAGTGCGCTATTGGTTCTAATTTATGACTGACGGTCTGACATCGTGGACAGGACGGTGATGTTCCCACCGAGCGTGCTCGTGATCGAGGACGACCAGGATGTGAGCGCCCTGCTGGAGCGGCACTTCCGCGAGCGGGGATGCTCCGTGGCCGTCGCGTATTCGGGGGAAGTGGGGCTCGGCCTCGCCTTCGCCGACCCTCCGGACATCGCTGTCGTCGACGTGATGTTGCCCGGTATCGACGGACGGGAGGTCGTCCGCAGGCTGCGGGCGGACGAGCGGACGAGGAGATGCCGTCTGGTCATCTCCTCGGTGCTCGACCCGGAAGATCTGATCGGCCTCGCGGACGAGGTGCTGGCCAAGCCGTTCCGGCAGTCGGCGGTGGCGCGGCTCGTGGACTCCTACCGGAGCTCCGTGGCCCAGGAGTCCCAGGAGGAGTAATGGCTCATGTCCTGATAGCCGACGATGACGCGGACATTCGGGATCTGGTGGCGTTCAAGCTGACTCAGAGCGGTCACCAGGTCATGGCCGTGGAGGACGGTATAGCGGCGCTCCGGGCGGCGCGTGAGAACACGGTGGACCTGGCACTGCTCGACATACGGATGCCGGGCATGTCGGGCCTGGACGTATGCCGGGAGCTGCGCGCGGCGGCCGAGACCGCGACGCTCCCCGTCATCATGATCACCGCCCGGTCCCAGGAAGGGGACGTAGAGGTCGGATTCGCGGCCGGCGCAGACGACTACATCATCAAGCCGTTCAGCCCGCGGGAGCTGGCCAGCAGGGTCACCGCGGTGCTCAACCGGGTGGAACGGTGATTCCCACCGGCCTCGTCAGCGGCGCGCTGCTGGGCCTGCTTGCCGTCGTCCTGACGCTGGGCCTGCTGATCGCCGGCAACCGTTTCGTCCGCGAGCACAGACAGCACAGACGCGAGCGGATCGCGGCACCGGTGCGCGGTCCCCTGCTGGAGCTCCTGTGCGCGGAGGAGGACGAGCAGACCGAGCTGCTGCACCGGCTGGCGGAGATCGACAGGCGGACCTGGGCCGCCCTGGAGCCGACCGTGACGGGGCTGCTGAGCAAGGTCGCCGGCGGAGCCCGTACGGCGCTGGTCCGCCTGTACGAGCTGCGCGGGGCCGCCGTGGACGCCGTCGCGGACCTGTCGAGCCGCAGCGCGGCCCGGCGGGGGCGCGCCGCGCACGTACTCGGTCAGCTCCGCCACCGTCCCGCCGCCCCGTCGCTGTGCCGTCTGCTGGCCGATCACGATCCCGAGGTACGCCTGGCCGCCGCACGCGCGCTGGGCCGGTGCGGGGGACCGGAGGCCGTGCCGTACCTCCTGGAGTCCCTCCACGGACCCAGGGCAGTGCCGCCCGGCGCGGTCACCAGGGCGCTGGTCTCCCTGGGACCGGAGGCACAGCGGAGTGTCGCCTCGGGACTGGAGCACCGGGAGCCTCTGGCCAGAGCCGTGACCATCGAGGTCCTCGGAGTGAACGGCGTGGTATCCCGTACGTCCGAGATCATCCGTGCGCTGCGTGAGGACCCTCAGATCGAGGTACGCATCAAAGCGGCACGCGCGCTGGGCAGACTGGGCATGCCCGACGGGCTGCAGCCGCTGCTGGCTGCTGTCCGGCCGGGTCGGTCGGTCGCCCTGCGCATGGTCGGCGCCGGGGCCCTCGGCAGCCTGGGAGCCGTCGCCGCGACGGGCCCGCTGGCGGAGCTGCTCGGCGATCCCGACCCGCATGTGGCGGCCACCGCGGCTCGTGCGCTGTTGCAGCTCGGCCCGGAAGGACGAGCCGCGCTGCGCACGGCGGCGGACGGTCGCTCAGGTCAGCCGGCAGCCGCCCAGGCCAGAGCCGTGCTCGCCGAATCGGCGGTCGGGGCCGCTCGCCACGACGTGCGCGCGGAGGTGGTGTTGTGAGCATGGCAGCAGGCGAACCGTGGGCATCGCTGCTGGGCGCGGCGCACACGCTGATCACCGTGTGCGACAGCGTGGTGATCGTGTACTTCCTGGCCATCAACACCAGTTATCTGGTGCTGATCCTCCTCGCGCTCGGGGAGTTCGTCAGAACTCTGCGCAGGGCCCCCTTCGCGGGCCATGAAGAGGCCGCCACCAGCCCCTTCACCCCACCTGTCTCGGTGATCATGCCCGCGCACAACGAAGCGGTCGGCATCGTCGAAGCGGTACGGGCCATGCTGCTGCTGCAGTACCCGGAGTTCGAGGTCGTCGTCGTCGACGACGGCTCCACCGACGGCACACTGGACGCCCTGCGGGACGCCTTCGACCTCGCCGAGGTGGAGTACGTGGTGCCCGACGACGTCCCCGTACGTGGCAGGGTCATCTCCGTCCATCTGCCCAGGGGCGGCCCGGTGCGCCTGGTGGTGGCCCGCAAGGCCAACGGCGGCAAGGCCGACGCGCTCAACGTAGGAATCAATGTGGCGCGCTATCCGCTGCTGTGCATGGTGGACGCCGACTCGATCCTCGACTCCCAGGCGCTGCTCTCGGTGGTCAAACCGTTCTGCGACGACCCGCTGCGGGTGGTCGCCTCCGGGGGAGTGGTCGGCCTCGCCAACGGCTGCACGGTAGTGGCGGGCCGGGTGGTCGAGGCGCGTGTACCCCCGGACCTGCTCGGACGCGTTCAGGTCGTCGAGTATCTGCGCGCCTTCCTCCTCGGCCGCACCGGATGGTCCAAGCTCGGCAGCCTGCTGATCATCGCCGGGGCCTTCGGTCTCTTCCGCAAGGACGCGGTCGTGGCGGTCGGCGGGATGGACCCGGACTGCATCGGCGAGGACGCCGAGCTGGTCATCCGCCTCCACAAGCACTTGCGCGAGCAGGGCCGCGACTACCGCATCGTCTTCGTCGCCGAGCCGATCTCCTGGAGCGAGGCGCCCTCGAAACTGAAGGTCCTGGGCCGCCAGCGACGGCGCTGGCACCGCGGCCTGACGGAGATCCTGCTCAAGCATCGCCGCATGATCGGTAACCCCCGCTACGGCCGCATCGGCCTGCTGGCACTGCCCTTCTACGTGGTCTTCGAACTGCTGGCACCGCTGGTGGAGCTCGCGGGACTGGTTCTCGTGCCGGTGGGCGTACTGATCGGCGCGGTGAACGCGGACTTCCTCTGGCGCTTCCTGCTCGCCGCCTACGTCTACGCCGTCGTCGTCGGCATGGTGTCGGTCGCGGTGGAGGAGTACGCCTTCCACCGGTTCACGCGGTGGCGGGACGTCTGGGGAGGCCTCGTCGGGGTGGTCGCCGAGAACATCGGATACCGCCAGCTGACGGCGTGGTGGCGGCTGCGCGGCATGTGGGACGCGTTGCGCGGGGCTCCCCAGGTGTGGGGTGCCATGACCCGTGCGGGATTCGACTCTCCCGACCAGGTGAGGCAGAGCGGAGGTGATCGTGCATGAGCGGTGCTTCGGGACGGCGCGGCGGCCGGGTGGCGCACCGGCTCGGCCTCACGTTCGGACTGCTGACCCTTCTGATCGCCCTGTGCGGAGCGGGCACACTGATCGGCGCGCTGGCGCTGGAGAGCCGGCGCGACGGGGTCAGCGAACGCCTCCGCCACGCCGAGGACGACAATCTGCGCCTGTTCAACGCGGGTGTCAGCGCGCAGCGTTCGATGCGGGGCTATCTGGTCACCGGTGACCAGAGCGAGCTGGCCGCCTTCCGCGCGGCCCGGGACGGCATTCCGTCGGTCATCGACGACCTCCGTGGGCACGAGGTCGCGGACGAAGACGATCTCGCGACGCAGCAGCGGCAGCTCGAGGCATATCTGCGTATAGCCGACGAACAGGAGTACGCCACTCCGGGAAGCGCGCAGGCCGTCTCGCTCACCCGTGAGGCCACCCGGCGTTTCGACGCCTTCGAGGTGACCAACTCCAGCCTGAACGACCAGCTGAACGAAGAGGAGCAGCGTCAGGAGGGGCACGCCGACACGGTGGTCCGGGCGGGCGTCGCCGGGCTCGGCGCCGCGCTGGTCGCCGCCCTCGCCGTGGCTGTGTACACGTCGGTGCACACCGTGCGCGCCCTGACCGGGCCGCTGCGGAGCACCGAGCGGACGCTCGACCGGCTCACCGCGGGGGAGCACTCGGCGCGGGCCGAGGAGGACGGGCCGGAGGAGATCAGAGCCGTGGCGCGGTCGGTCAACCTGTTCGCGGACGAGCGTGAGCGGCTGCGCGCGGTCGAGGAGGAACGGCAACGACTGTCGAAGGCCGCGAGGAAGACCGGGATCCGGATCAGGGGCCGCCTCGATGTCGACTATGTCCTCGACGCGGCGTGCAGCGGCATCGGCGAGGTCCTGGCCGCCGACTACGTCTTCATCCTGCTCGCCGAGAACGGCGGCTCCGAGTTTCCCGTGGCCCGGGTATGGTCCGCAGAGCGGGGCCTGCTGCCCGACGAGGAGCGCAGACGCATCCCGACGCTCCCGGCCGACGTGGTCAGCGATCACTACCGGCGGGGAACGGTCTGGCTGGCGACCGACCTGCCCCAGTACTTGTCCCGCACCAGGCCCATACCGGGTGCCCCCGGTTCCTTCGGGAAGACGGGTATGCCGTCCGGGAACCGTGCCGCCGCGGCGGCGCTGGGCCTGGACTCGGCGGTGATCACCCCCATAGGGGTGGGGGAGGAACCGATCGGTGCCGTGTCCGTGGCCCGTACCAGCGCCGACCGCCCCTGGCGTCCGGTGGACATCGAGATCGCCGAGTCCATGGCCAGCGGCGTCGGCCGGGCGCTGCACACCGCCCTTCTCTACGAGAAGGAGTCGGGTCTGGTGGACAAGCTGCGCGCCCTGGACAAGGCCAAGAGCGACTTCCTGTCCACCGTCTCCCATGAGCTGCGCACACCGCTGACCAGCATCGTGGGATACATCGAGCTGCTGAAGGACGACGACGCCGGTTCGCTCTCCCCGTCCCATCTGCACATGCTGGACGTCGTCGACCGCAACGCCAACCGGCTGCGGGCGCTGATCGAGGACCTGCTCACGCTCTCCAGGATCGAGTCGGGAGCGTTCACCTCCCGGAAGGCGCCGGTCGACCTGCGACGGCTGGTGGCCTCGGCGGTCGACGCGATCAGACCGGCCGCCGAGGCCGCCTCGGTCTCACTGGAGACGCGGTGCCCCGAGCAGCCGCTGGTCCTGGAGGCGGACGGCGAACAACTCGACCGGGTCCTGATGAACCTGCTTTCCAACGCGGTGAAATTCACCCGCGGCGGCGGGAAGGTCAGTGTGCGAGCCGACGCGCAGGACGGGGAGGCGGTCCTGCGCGTGAGCGACACCGGCATCGGCATCCCCGCTGCCGAGCAGGAAAAGCTCTTCCAGCGGTTCTTCCGCGCCTCGAACGCCACCGAGCAGGCCATCCCGGGAACCGGTCTGGGGCTGACGATCGTGCACACGATCGTGGCGAACCACGGCGGCCGCACGGCGGTGCGCTCCGAAGAGGGCCGGGGCACCACGATCACCGCCTGGCTGCCGCTCACCGGTACGGACGGTGCGGCGGGCTCGGCCTGAACGGCGTTGCCGCAGGCTGAAGGTGGACGCGCACAGGTACGCCGTGACGGCCCGGGGCGACGGCTTGGCGTTGCACCGGGAAACTGAATGGCCGTCAGAAGGCTGGCACGGAAAGCCATGAGCACGACGGCGCCCGGCAACCGGGCCACCCCAATGCCGCAGCCCGACCGCGACTTTGGGCGTCCGCTCCCTCGATTTGCGATCTTCAGTGGTTCATTCTTTGCTGGAAATGTCCGACGAACGGATCGCTTGATCTCTGTCATCGCACGCCGCACGGAAACCGTCGCGACCGGTCTGGCGATGGTCCCGGCCGCGCCGCGCATTGTGGTCGGCCCTGACATGTGGAGGCGGACGATGGAACCGGAGCCCACGGCCACGCCCAGGCAATATGCGGACGACGACGAGGAGCGGTTTCGGCTGCTGCTGAAGAACTCTCCGGACATGGTCTTCCGCCGGACGGTGGAGGGCGTCTACCGGGAGGTGTCCGCCGGGGCGCAGGCAATGCTCGGTCGGCCGGCCGAGGAGATCGTGGGGACGCCGGTGGAGTCCTGGGTCCATCCGGGCGATGCGGAGGAATTCGAGTGGGCGGAGCGGGATCTGCTCCGCGACGGCCGGGTGGCGGTGTGTCTGCGTGTGCGGCATGCAGACAGGCACTGGGTGTGGACGGAGTTGACGTCCTGGGTGGTGCGGGACCCCGCAGGCGAACCGTTCGAAGTACGCGGGTTCGTCCGTGAGGCGGAGGGCCAGCGGCGCAGGGAGGAAGCACTGCGGCTGTTGCAGGATCAGGCACGTTCGGTCATCGAGACCGCCCGGGACGCCTTCGTCTCCATCGACGAGGACGGCCTGGTCATCGACTGGAACCTGAGCGCCGAGAGGCTGTTCGGATTCAGCCACCGCGAGACGATCGGCCGTCCGCTGACGGAGACGATCATTCCTGAGCGGTACCACGCCGCGCACCTGGCCGGTCTGCAGAGGGTGCTGGCCGGCGGGGAGGCTCATGTGCTGGGTCGTCAGATCGAGTTCACCGCCCTGCATCACGACGGCCACGAGATCCCGGTCGAAGTGGCGGTGTGGCGGCTGAAGTCGGCGAAGGCGCGCTGCTTCAACGCCTTCATCCGGGACATCAGCGAGCGCAAGCAGACCGAGGCCGCCCTGGCGGAGGCCCGCGACCACGCGATCGCCGCATCCCGGGCGAAGTCGCAGTTCGTCGCCTCCATGAGCCACGAGATCCGCACTCCCATCAACGGCGTCATCGGGCTGAGCGACCTGCTGCTGGGCACCGAACTGGATGCCGAGCAGAGCCGCTACACGGAGGGCGTCCGGGCCGCCGGCACGGCGCTGCTGTCGCTGATCGACGGCATCCTGGACTTCTCCAAGCTGGAGGCGGGCAAGCTCGAACTGCAGGAGGTCGCCTTCAGTCCGCAGGTGCTGATGGAGGAAGTCGTCTCGCTGGTGGCGCAGACCGCCCAGGCAGAGGGTCTGGAACTGCTCTGCGACTGCCGTCCCGACCTGCCCGCGCTGGTGCTCGGGGACGCCGGTCGGCTGCGGCAGATCCTGCTCAATCTGACGTCCAACGCGGTGAAGTTCACCCCGTCCGGAGAGGTCCTGCTCCGTGCCCGCCCGGCCCCGTCCCGGCCACCCGCAGAGCAGGCGCCGTGGCTGCGATTCGAGGTGGCCGACACCGGCATCGGCATCGCCGCGGCAGACCAGGAGCGGATGTTCGACGCCTTCTCCCAGGCTGACGCCTCCACCACCCGCCGCTTCGGGGGCACCGGTATGGGCCTGGCCATCTGCCGCAGACTCATCGAGGCCATGGGCGGCTCCCTCGACGTCACCAGCCGGCCCGGCCAGGGCAGCACCTTCTTCTTCTCCGTGCCGGTACGCGCACCCGACACCCCCGAGCAACCCCCGGCCCCACCGCACCCCGACATCCTTCGCGGGCTGCGGGCCCTGGTCGTCGACGACAACGACACCAACCGGCTGATCCTCGACACGCAGCTGCGCAGATGGCACATCCAGCCGACCATGGTCGCCGACGGCCCCCAGGCCCTGGTGGCCCTGCACGAGGCGGAGGCCGCGGGCCGTCCCTTCGCGCTGGCCCTGTTGGACATGTATATGCCTGACATGGACGGACTGGAACTCGCCCGCCGGATCACCACCGACCAGAACTTCGCCCGCGTACGGCTGTTGCTGCTCACCTCCGGCACCCCGCCGCCCATAGCCGAGCTGCAGGCGGCCGGGATCGCCCGCAGCCTGCTCAAGCCCGTCCACCAGTCCCAGCTCCTGGACTCCCTGGTCGAACTCACCACCCGGACATGGCCGGTGGCCACGGCAGCACCCGTGCCCACTACTTACCCGACCGCCCACCGAGGCCATCTCCTGCTGGTCGATGACAACGAGATCAACCAGATGGTCGCCCAGGGCATGCTCACCCGGCTCGGCTACAGCGCGGACACCGCCGCCGACGGCATCCAGGCCCTGCGCATGATTGAGGAACACAGCTATCAGGCCGTGCTCATGGACTGTCGGATGCCCCGGATGGACGGCTACAGCGCCACCCGGGAACTGCGCCGCCGGGAACGGGACAACGGCGGTCACCTGCCGGTGATCGCCATGACTGCCCGCGCCCTTGCCGAGGACCGGGAACTGTGCCTGGCCGCGGGCATGGACGACTACGTCTGCGAACCCGTAACCGCCGACGAGCTGGAACAAGCCCTCAACCACTGGGTCCACCCCACCCCCGCACAGACGGACAACGAGGACCGGCGCGCCTCCATCGAGCAGCGGCTGAACGAACTACGCGGCGCCGGCACCCCGGCCGAGCACGAACTGGTGGACCGGCTGGTGGACCACTTCCTCGCCCGTGCCCCCGAGATGACCAGCGCACTCTTCCACGCACTGGACCGCCACGACGCCGCGGAGATCGCAGATCTGGCACACAGCCTCAAAGGCGCCGCCGGCAACGTGGGAGCCGAGGGCCTCGCCGTCTCCTGCCAGGAGCTGGAAGAGCACGCGCGGGCCGGTGCCCCGGCCTCACTGGCCGATATCGCTCCTCGCCTCCAAGTCGAACTCGACCGTACCTGTCGCACCCTGGAGACGCTCCGCTCCCACCCTCCCGGCCACGAACCTGGATGAGCCGCCGCCGCATACCGCTGCTCGGGCGCGTGCGGGCCGGAGGAGGGAAGGAGAGCCTGTGAACAAGGTGCACGTCCGGTTGCCTTCCCGCCGTGATATGCGTGATACGGCGGCCTGGACCTATATGGCAGCCGGGACCGCAGTGGTCCTCACCTATCTTGTCGCCTCCTCCACCGCGCGTTACATGCTGCCGGTACTGGTATCCGCCTCGGTTGTCTTCGCGATCGCAGTGGGAGTGATGAGGAACAGGCCGCCATCATTCCTTCCGTGGTGCCTGTTCGCGGCGGCCATGGCACCGTACGCGGCGGCGGACACGATCTGGGGCCTGTACCAGGTCCGCGACGCCGAGGTTCCCTTCCCGGGTGTGGCCGACATGCTCTATCTGGGCAGCTATCTGTTGTTCGCCGCAGGCCTGGTGACGCTGGCCCGGCAGCAGGAAGGCCGCCTGCACTGGGCGGGGCTGCTGGACGCGGGAATAGTCACGCTGGGGTTCGGCATTCTGTCGTGGGCGTTCATCATTGCGCCCTACCTGCGCAGCGAGCTGTCCGCCTGGCCTCTCGCGGTGTCCATCGTCTATCCCGTTACCGATCTGGTGCTGTTGTCCGTGGCCGCGCGGCTGATGTTCACCACCGGCACGCGCACACCGTCGTTTCTCCTGTGCATCGGATGGCTGGTGGTCCTGCTTGCTGCCGACGGCCTCTACTACGGGACGTCGGCCACGACCGGGAGCGCGATCGCTGAGGACGTGTCCGAGGTGGGGTGGATGGTCTCGTCCCTCCTGCTGGGGGCGGCGGCGCTGCACTCGTCCGCCGCCCGGTCGGCGCAGATGGCGGTGGACCAGGAGAGGATGCCCCGGCGGCGGCTGTCGATCCTGATCGCGCTCATTCTGATGGGGCCGTCGATCGTGCTGGCCGATGTCGGTGGCATACGGGACGAGCCTGTGCAGGTCACGGTGATCGTCGGCCTGATGGCGAGTCTGTCGCTGCTGCTGGTGCTGCGCGTGGCGTTCCTGGCCCAGTACGCCCAGAGCAGAGCGACCGAAGCGCGGACGCAGGCCCACGACCTCGCGGCATCACTGCGGGAGCAGGCAGAGCTCCAGAAGCAGCTGAGCCATCAGGCGACCCACGACCCGTTGACGGGTCTGGCCAATCGAGCGCTGTTGAACGAGCGCCTGGAGCCCGCGCTCGGCCGGTGCTCCGCCTCTTTCTCCGCCGGACTGCTGATGCTCGATCTCGACGGCTTCAAGGACGTCAACGACACGCTGGGGCACCCGGCCGGCGACGAACTGCTCGTCGACGTCGCACGGCGGCTGACGAGCAGGGTCCGCGAGCAGGACATCGTGGCCAGGCTCGGCGGGGACGAATTCGCGCTCCTGGTGGAAGGCGTGGACGCGAGCACACTGCACGACTACACCCTGCGGATCCTCGACTCCTTCACAGACTCCTTCATCCTGGCGCATGCCCATCCGGTCCACGTGACCACAAGCATCGGAGTACGGAGCATCACCAGACCGACCACGTCGGCAGAAGCGCTGCGGGACGCCGACACCGCCCTGTACCGAGCCAAAACCGCGGGCAAGAACCGGGCCGCGTTTTTCGAATCCCCGTAGCGGTCACGTAGATCGGCGGCGACGAAGTCGGCGATGACACGCTCTCTTCAGCGTCTACCGCTGGTTATCATGCCAGGTACGGTTGGTCATTGGTGATCTGCGTTGTCACTCCGGTGAACGTGTTGCCGGTCGAAGCCCCCAGAACAGCCTTGTAGTTGTAGATTCCCCATTGCATGCCGTTGAACGTGTTGTCGTAAACATTCGCGGCGATGCAGTGGTTGATGCCGACGCCGAACCTGCCCGAATTCCCGATGTCGTGAATATGGTTGCTGAAGACGTTCAGGTTCCTCGCAGCGTTGAATGGACCGCCACTGATTCCGATGATCATGACGCCATCCGTGAATCTGGTTCCGCTGATGTCGTTGTCGTGGATGTTGATGTTGTTTGCCGCCGCGTTCTGGAACCCGCTGTACGCGACACCCGGCAACGTACCCGTACCGGTCGTGGAACCGCCGACGATCGTGTTGTGGTGAACGAATACGTCGGCCAGGGTCTCAGTGGGCGAGTTGGGTTCGAGGTCGATGGGTCCGGGCATCCCGGCACGCGAACACCTGACAAAGGTGTTGTTGTGCACCTCGATCTGCGTACCGGTGATGACGGAGACACCGTTCCGGTTGAAGTAGTCGGACGTGAACGTGTTGTTCGGTCCGATGGTGCAGTTCCTGGCCGAACTGCCGATATTCACATAGGCGCCGTCACCTATGATGTTCCTGAACTGGCAGTTCTTGACCACCACGTTGCTGAAGTTTCCATGGATCTTCACGCAGTGGCGGAACTGGGACCAGGTGGTTCCCTGGTATGCCGCACGCCCGTCGAATGTGAGGTTGTCGATCGTGACGCCCGATCCACTCACCCGCAGGATTTCGTCGCTGTGAGTGGCTGATGTGGTGGAGTTGTCCGGGAATCGCAGGATCGAGCCGTTGCCCTCGACGTAGCAGTTCGCCGGAATCGACAGCGAAGTGACCGTGTACGTCTGCCCTGTCGGGAAGACGAGACGCTTGTTGGCCGCGGCATTGGCCGCAGACTGAGGTGTGGCGTAGTCCGCCACGCGAACAATATCGCCGGAAGGGCGTCGCGCTGCGGCCAGGAGAGGGATTGACGCCAGCGCAAACATCGACCGGCGGGAGCGAGGGCGGGAGCCGGTGAATATCTCCACCGGTGACCTCCGGGATCGGAACAAACCAGGTACTCCGGGTGTAGGGATCGATTTCAGTGATCAGCACCAAATCGGCGCGCTCTGCCGGGAAGTTACCAAAGCGCCAGGCCTCGCATAAAGGTCGAGCTGTCCCCAACTTGATCATTTACCTGTGTGGGGGTGGTCGCGGGGCAGGGCGTTCTCATGGCCGGGTGGCCGAATCGGCCGGGCGTGGAAGGGTTTTGGTTCCTTGCCGGCCCGGCGATCTCATGACGCGCGCGTGCCTGAAATCACAGCGCGTTCGGTCGGGGGGCCCTGGCGGCGTCGGGCCAATGCCCCCGCGTGCAGCGCGTCGATTCCCTGCCGAGCGGTTGCGCGTCGACCCTCACCCGTTTTCCGCGAAGCTGTCGAGCAGTGCGTCCAATCCGGCCGCCAGGCCCTCCACTCCGCCCCGGTCGACGAGCGCGGGGGCGGTTTCCCTGAGCGTGGGCAGCTCCTGGGGCGGCATACGGTGCAGTCCGAGACGGAAGGCGGGATCCGACTCGTCGGCGTTGTCCACCATGGGCCGCAGCTCCGCCGGCACATAGCCGAGGAGCCACGCGGTGAAGGCGCGGAACGCGGCGGCGACACGGGTCTCGTCCAGGCCCGCTTCACGGAGCAGGGCGAGCACTCTCTCGTGGTCCCTGAGGACGACGAGGGGGCGCTGGGCGAGCGGGACCGCCAGCATGCGCGTGGTGAGCAGCGGAACCGCGTGGGGGTGCGCGAGGCAGACGTCGTATGTCGCCCTGGCGATGCGATGGAGCTCACTGCGCCAGGGTGGCGCCTCGGCGCTCGGCCCCGGCTCGGCGGCCAGCCGCTCCTCCAGCTCGAGATACAGGGCCTCCACCAGGCCGTCCAGGAGGGCGTCCTTGCTGTCCGCGTACCGGTAGAGCGCCATCGCCTCCACGCCCAGCTCGGCGCCCAGCCGCCGCATGCTCAGCGCCGAGAGGCCCTCCCGGTCCACCAGCTCCAGGGCGCTCGCCAGCACGCGTTCCCGGCTCAGCCGGCCGTAGCGGCCGCGGTCGCTTGCGCGGCGTGCCGGACTGGCTCCGGCACCCTTCCCCCGCCCTTTGGCCTGCTCCTTGGTCATGCCCAGCCTCCTGTGGTCGGCCCGCGCCACGTCCCTGTGTTGACTCTATAGGCCGACCGGGCCAGAGTGTACGTATACGACGTAAATATACGTTATCTGTAGATATGGGGACATGGCCCCGAGCGAGCCCAGACCGGGAGCGAGAAATGACATTCCACCGTCTGCGACCCGGGCGGGAATCCGTCGGTCGTCCCCGGCCCGCCCTGAAGGGTGTGCCCAGCACTGACGTGGTGCGAGTGCTGCAGGAGTACGGGCCCGGCCGTGACGAACAGATCGACCGGCCGGTGGGGCACGGCATCGGTACCTCCGTCCACTTCGTCCCCATGCACTGCATGCCGTACTTCCAGCGCACCGCTCTCACACCGCCCGGTGGTCTGCCAGGAGTCGGGAACCGGACGTCGCGGCCACGCACCGCCATGGCCCGCCCATACTCGGAGGGACTCTGATGTCCGCGCGCCGCCAGTGGCACCAGTGGACACCGAGGCAGGCCCTCGGGACAGCCGGCCGACCACGCCGTCGGCTGCTGCGCCGCCTGCTGATATGCCTGGTGGTTGCTGTGATCGGACTGCTGGGGCTCGGTGTAGGCGGCATATGGTGGGCCACCGACCACTACGGTGACCAGGTCACTCGGATACCCCACGCCTTCCCGGACGGCCCGCGGCCCGAGAGCAGCGACGGCAACACTTTCCTGCTGGCCGGTGTCGACAGCCGCTCCGCCAGGCCGACCACCGGGGACGACGCCACAGCCGACCTGTGGAAGGTCGGCGCCCAGCGCAGCGACACCCTGATGCTGGTGCATCTCGACACCGGCAAGCATGCGTCGTACACGGTGTCGATACCACGCGACAGCTGGGTGCCCATCCCCGGACGCGGATCCGCGAAGATCAACGCCGCGTTCTCCTGGGGCGGCCCGCCCCTCCTCATCCAGACGGTCGAGCAGCTCACCGGAGTGAGGATCGACCACTTCGCCGTCATCGACTGGCACGGCTTCAGGTCGCTCACCGATGCTGTCGGCGGCGTGCCGATCACCGTGCGCGAGAACTCCTATGACCCACAGCAGGGACGGCACTTCAAGGCGGGGACCCGCACCATGAACGGCGAGGAGGCGCTCTCCTACGTTCGACAGCGGCACGGCCTGCCCGGCGGAGAGCTGGACCGGATCAAACGGCAGCAGCAGTTCCTGCGGGCTCTCGTCGGCGAGATCCGCGGCGACGTGAGCATCACCAACCCGCTGAAGGTCGACCGGATGCTCGAAGCGATCACCGGAACTGTGAGCGTGGACGACCGGCTGTCCAACAGCGACCTGCGCGACCTCGTGTTCGGCCTGCGTCGCCTGGAGTCCGCGGACGCATACTTCACCACCGCGCCGATCGTCCGGTCGGACCTGATCAACGGCCAGTACGTCCTGATTCTCGACCGGGAGAGTTTGCGGAGGCTGTGCCTCGCGGTCGTGACTGGACACCCGCTCGGCATCGGAAAATGAGGCGATCCCGTGCGCCGCCGTCACTACGCGAAGCGATTCCTGGGCCTGCCGACCACGCCGAACACGGCCGGGGACGCGGAACAGGCCGGCACGTGCGGAACCGTGTCCGGCGCTCCGGCCCGGGCTCTCTTCTCCGGCATGGGCTTCAGCGCACTGGCGCAGATCGCGCCGCTGCTCACCAACCTGGCGCTGACGCCTTACCTGCTCGGTCGGCTGGGGCTCGACCGGTTCGGCGTCTGGGCACTGATCCTGGTCTTCCTGGCCACCCTCACCGTGCTGGACGGTGGAGTCGGCGCGTCACTCGCGCGCTTCTACGCCCGCCACGGTGCTCGCTGCGACCGAGACGGCACGGGGCGACTGGTCGTCGGGTCGGTGGCGGTCTTCCTCGGGCTGGGCGCGCTCGTCACCGGGCTCAGCGCGCTGACCGGCCCCGCCGTCGTGGCTGCCCTGGACGTTCCACCACGACTGACGGAGGAGGCCGAGCAACTGCTGCTGGCCCTCGGCCCACTCCTCACCCTGGCGTTGCTCTCCAACTCCGCCATCGCGCTGCTCCAGGCGAACGCCCGCTTCCGCAGCCTGGCGGCCGTCAGCGCAGGATCGTGTCTGACCTATGCCGTCGCCGTGGTGGTGGTCGTCGACGGTGGGCAGGACCTGCTGCTGCTCGCTGCGCTGACCACGATCAGGTACGTGCTGGTGACGGCCGGCGGCTTCTGCGCGGCGGCACGGCACTTTCGCATCCGGCGACCGATGCTGCCACTGCCGATCGAGCGACGCGAATTCGTCGGTTACGCCTCCCGCATGCAGTTGTCGGGATTCACCGTCTTCCTCAACGGAGAGATCGATGCTCTGGTGATCGCCGCGCTGCTGCCGGTGCGGTACGTGGGCATCTACGCCGCCGGGTACCAGGCGGCGACCGCCCTGCGCAGTCTGCCGCTGTATGCCTTCCCCCCGATTCTCACCCGAATGACGCACGTCTACGTCGCCCGAGGGCTCGCCGGAGCCGCGCGGGAGTTCCACGTCCTGCAGTCCTGCTGGCTGCCCGCGGTCCTCACCTACGGCGCGGTGACGACCATGGCGGTGGGCTTGGCGGTCCAGGTGTGGCTGGGCACCGGGCTCGCCCTCGGCGGCGCCGTGGCTGCCGTACTGCTGGCCGGATACGCCGTGCAGGTGGCGTTCACCGGCATGCGGACCTGCTTTGTCCGAGCGGTCGGCCGGCCCGGGCTCGAGACCCGCTACTCCTGGTGCGCGACGGTGGTGAACCTTGCCCTCACGGTGCCGCTGACCATGCTGTTCGGCGTCGTCGGCGTCGTCCTCGCCACCTCGATCGGCCTCATGACCGGCTCCCTGTACTTCGTCGTCCTGTGCCGACGGCTGGCGGATCTGCACGAGCAGCGTCTGCCGAAGCGATGGGTGCCGGCGACCGGGCTGGCGGTGATCACGGCCGGTCTCGGGGAGCTTCTGGTACTGCGGCTGGGGTGGCACGGCGCGTTGCCACTGCTGCTGGCGGGCCTCCCCGTCCTCGTCGGCCTGGGCGTCGCGTGGCCACTCGTCGCCCGCCAACTCACACAAGGTCCCCGTACGCCGGCGAACGTGCCTGTGAAGGAGGAGACATCATGACCGGAACGACCTCGGAAAGGCCCGGTGGCCGACGCCCCAAACGCGTCCTGATCGTCGCTCAGCTCGACGGCTACGCGAACAGCGTCAGGCCGCTGGCCATCGAACGGTTCCTGCGGGAGCAGGGGCACGACGTACACCTGGTGGACACCCACTGCCTGGCGCGCGCATCCAGCACCCGCGGCTCCCTCGGGCGGATGCTCCCGGGGTCCCCGCGTCCCAGCAAGCTGGCGCTGTACGCGAACGACGTCGCGTCCAAGGTGCTCACCCGACGGTGGGCTTTCGGGCGACGTCACCTCTCCTACTACGTCCTGCTGACGGACCACCGCCTGCGTCGGCGCATTCTCGAAGCCGATCTCCCACTTGACGACTTCGACCTCGTCCTCTGCGCGACCCCCTACGACGCGGGTGTGCTGACGACAGGGACGTCGGCCGAGACTCTCTACGACTGCCCCAACCCGTGGGCCGACGAGGTACTCCACGAGGGCCGGCTCACCGTACGGCAGCACAGGAGGTTCCGCCGCTGGGAGAAGGACTTCCTCGACGGCATGGAGCACCTGTCGTTCTCCTGGGAGACCTACGGCCGGTATGCCAAGGCCCAGTACGGGATCAGCGGGGACAACTTCCTTCAGCTCAACTGGGGTTGTACGCCCTCGGCCGACCGGGCGCATTTCGCCCGTCCGCCGCGTGTGGTCTACCTCGGTTCGCTCAGTGGGCAATTCATCAATGTCCCTCTGCTCGCACGGCTGTGCCGGCTGTACCCGCACATCGACGTCTACGGCGGACCTCCGCCGGACCCGTCCCTCGGGCTCCGCTACCGTGGCTACGCCTCTCCCGACGTCCTGCGCGAGTACCAGTTCGGGCTGATCACCTGCACGCGGGACCCGATCCGTGAAGAGGGCTTCTCCGCCAAGCATCTGCACTATCTGGCGTACGGGCTCCCCGTCCTGGTCCCGGCATGGCGGCGCCACCTCGATCTGCTGCGCGGATCGGTGCCCTACACCGAGGAGGACTTCACCACCGTCATCGACACGTTGAGCCACGAGACACGCTGGCGTGCGGTCGGTGACGAGGCTTACGAACAGGCGCGGCAGCTGGACTGGAACCGGACCCTGGAGCCGCTTCGGCGGTTGCTGGACGGATCGCTCCGGCGGCCTGAGCCCGAAACCTCCTTGGCGGTCCCGTACGAGTCGTCCGGTCGGACGGGGAGTGCGCCATGACAGACGAGCGCCCCCTGACCGTCGATGTCGTGATCGTCAACTGGAACGCCGGACGCTCTCTCCGTAACTGTCTGCACTCCATCGCCCGAGCCGACCAGTCGGTGCTCCGCGTCGGCGAGGTGGTGGTCGTCGACAACGCGTCGAGTGACGGCTCGGACCGCTGCCTTCATGTCCCCGGACTCCCGCTCCAGGTGGTGCGGAACACGGACAACCGGGGCTTCGCTGCCGCCTGCAACCAGGGAGCGGCGCTCTGCGACTCCGACTTCCTGCTCTTCCTGAACCCGGACACCGAGCTGTATCCCGACGCCTTGCGGGTCACTGGTGAGTATCTGCGGACACCGGGCGCGGAGAGCTTCGGGATCTTCGGGGCACGCATGGTGGACGAGGACGGGCGCCCGCAGATCTCCTGCTCGAGGTTCCCCAGCCCGCGCATCTACGTCGGCAGGATGACCGGGCTCGACCGGCTGGTGCCCGCACTTTTTCCGCCCCACCACCTGCGACCCGAGGAATTGCCTCGTTCGGGCCCTGTCGACCAGGTGATCGGCGCGTACTTCCTTGTGCGTCGGCCCCTTTTCACGGAACTGAACGGCTTCGACGAGCGCTACTTCCTGTATCTGGAAGAGGTCGACTTCGCCTTGCGGGCAAGTCGGCTGAACTGGCCCTCGTTCCACATCGGCGAAGCGCGGGTCTATCACGCCGGGCAGGTGAGTTCGGTCCAACTCGGGCCGTGGCGACAGTACCTACTGCTGTGCAGCCGCACCTGTTACATGTTCCAGCACTGGACGAAGCCCCAGGCATGGCTGCTGACGGGTTTGAGCCTGTCCGTGGAACCGGTCGCACGGCTGGTGGGGGCGGCGCTGCGGGGACAACGCGTGGAACTGCGGGCCGCGCTCGCCGTCCAGTGGGCGTTCCTGCGCTGGCTTCGTGCCGGCCGACGACAGTTCCGGCCCCTGCCCGGAACCACCCCGGTACGGCAGGGCGCAGACCAAGGACGTGTGCGTGTGGCGTGTGGAAAGAGGCGGTCGGCATGAGGACACTCGTCACCGGCGGCGCCGGATTCATCGGCTCGCACCTGGTCGATCACTTGCTCGCCCTGGGCCATGACGTGGTGGTGCTCGACGACTTCAGCACCGGTTCGGCGGCGAACCTCGCGCGGGTGGCCGACGCCGTGACCACTGTGCGGGGCTCGATCCTCGACGAGGCCACGGTGGAGCGGGCGACGAACCACTGCGACATCGTCTTCCACCTGGCCGCCGCGGTCGGCGTGCAAACCATCGTGAACCAGCCGTTGGAGTCACTGCGCATGAACCTGCTGGGCACCGAGACCGTACTGGAGGCCGCCCGGCGCCATGGGGCGCGGCTGCTGCTCGCCTCATCGTCCGAGGTGTACGGCAAGAACGCCAAGGACAGCCTCAACGAGGACGACGACCGGGTCCTCGGCTCGCCGCTCAAGAGCCGCTGGTCGTACGCCGCTGCCAAGGGGCTGGACGAGCTGATGGCGTACTGCTTCTGGCGCGAGCACGCCCTAAGGGCCGTCATGGTGCGGCCGTTCAATGTCGTCGGGCCCCGGCAGACCGGTCGCTACGGCATGGTCGTACCGACGCTCGTCGGGCAGGCACTGGCTGGTCGGCCACTCACCGTCTACGGCGACGGCACCCAGCGGCGGTGCTTCTGCTCGGTCGGTGACATCGTCCCTGCACTGGCGGCGCTGGTGATGGACGAACGCGCGTACGGCCAGGTGTTCAACCTGGGCGGCACCGAGGAGGTGTCCGTCCGAGAACTCGCAGACCGTGTACTGCGTATCACCGGGTCGGACAGCCCGGTAGTGCACATCCCGTACGAGCGGGCGTACGGGCCCGGCTTCGAGGACATGGCGCGCCGGATGCCCGACACGACCAGGGCTCGCGAACTGATCGGATTCCGGCCGCGGACGAGCCTCGACCAAATGATCGCGGCAGTGGCGGCCGACCGACACGGAAGCGTCCGCGATGCCGTGGGCGCCGGGCACAAGGAGTCCAGATGATAGACCTCGCTGTGATTGGGCTCGGCTACGTCGGGCTGCCGCTGGCCCGGGAGTCGGCCGCGGTCGGACTGCGCGTGGCCGGGTACGACGTGAACCAGCGTGTGGTGGCGGGACTCAACGCCGGCCAGTCGCACGTGGACGACGTGTCCGACGCCGATGTGCGGGCCATGCTCGCCGCCGGTTTCACTGCCACCGCCGAAGCGTCCGTGCTGGGCACCGCACAGGTGGTGGTGATCTGCGTACCGACGCCACTGCACGCCGACGGTACCCCTGACCTCGCGCCGGTCCGTCTGGCCACCGGGACGCTTGCCCCGCACGTCGGCCGGGGCATGCTCGTGGTGCTGGAGTCGACAACGTACCCGGGCACGACCGACGAGGTGGTGCGCCCGATCCTGGAGCAGGCCACGGGGCTGACCGCCGGTGGCGACTTCAACCTGGCCTTCTCCCCCGAGCGGATCGACCCGGGCAACAAGGGCTTCGGGCTGCGCAACACACCCAAGGTGGTGGGAGGTCTCACACCCGGCTGCTCCCAGGCCGCCGCGACCTTCTACGGCAAGGTCTGCGACAGAGTGGTGCTGGCCAAGGGCACCCGTGAGGCGGAGATGGCCAAGCTGCTCGAGAACACCTACCGGAATGTCAACATCGCGCTGGTGAACGAACTCGCCATGGTCGCCCATGATATGGACGTCGACCTGTGGGACGCGATCGCGTGCGCGGCCACGAAGCCGTTCGGCTTCGAGTCCTTCCGCCCCGGGCCGGGCGTCGGGGGGCACTGCATCCCTGTCGACCCGAACTACCTGATCCACCAGGCGCACGCAGCCAGCACCGCGGTGCGACTGGTCGAACTGGCACAGGAGATCAACCGGGCCATGCCCGACTACGTGGTCCGGCGCGCCGCCGAGGTGCTGAGCGGCATCGGTAAACCGCTCAAGGGGGCAACCGTTCTGCTGGCCGGAGTGACGTACAAGGCGGACGTCTCCGATCTGCGGGAGACGCCGGCACGCCCGATCGTGCGGGGGCTGCGGGCCGAGTCGGCGGACCTCGTCTACCACGACCCGTACGTGGATCGGTTCACCGTGGACGGTGAGCCGGTGGGCCGGACAACGAGCATCGTGCGGGCAGCGGCGGCGGCCGACCTCACCATCCTGCTCCAGGCCCACACGAGCTACGACCTGGACGCCATCGTGGCCGCCGCGCCGCTCACCCTGGACGCACGGGGCTGCACCCGATCGGGCGCCGAACTGCTGTAGCTAGCGGGAGTGCACCCGTCGCTGTACGTGCCTCGCGGCGTCCAGCAGAACCGGCGGGGTCACACGCTCCACAGCTCTGCGCGCGCGCCCCTGACGTTCGCCCGGCCGCCTCTGGTAGAGGGTGTTGTGCTCAGAGCTGTGCTCTTCGGGCGGACGGCCGTTCGTGTAGTAGTAGAGCGCAAGCGAGCGCCGGGTCCGGTCAGGCGGGCAGTTCAGCGGTTCCGGGTGGCCGTGGTAGGCGAAGTCGGTGGTGGCGAAGACGACGAAGCGGTTGAACACGGGAAGGACTTCCGCCACAGGATGTGTCATCTTCCGATCCCACAGCTCCAGGGCTCCCCCGTAGGACTCCTGCCAGTCCCTGTTCAGATAGGCGATGGCATTCAGGCGGCGGTCAAGGCGCAGTTTGGCGTGCCGGTTGAAGTCCGCGTGCACCTTGAGGAACCCGCCCCGCTCGATCTGATGCAGGCCTCCGCCCTCGAAATACGGGTCCCCCACGAGGCCGTCGATTCCGGTGAGCCGCTCGAGAAATCGAAGAAACACAGACGAGTTGAACTGTGCGAGCAGGTGCCGGGTGAACTCTCCGAAGAATTCGTCTCCTTCACTTGCCAGCTTCTTCGAGGTCGTCTTGTCGAACCGCTTCCAGGGGACCTCGTCAGGCTGGGGGAACTCCGCCACGACATTTTCCAGGACCCACTCGGGAAGGAAATCATCAAGAACGACGTGGGAAAATGGATCGGCGGTGCGAAAGCGGTCGCGATTCATGTCGGCCAGCTCCGACAGGGACCCATCCGAGAAATAGTACGGCTCGAACATCGCTTACCCTCATCGTCGGCTGCGGTATCGGGCGTTGAGAATCTACGCCTTCTGCCGCAGGCCTGCCACCGGGACGTGGTGAGCCCCGTACCCCTCGGACACCTCCACCGTTCCGCCCCGGAACCGCACCCCGACCGGCATGAGGGTGGCCGCAACGAGTGCGAAAGTCGTCGAATTACTGATGCTGAAGGACCAGGGACGTTCCAGGACCGAGGCGAGCAGGACGGGCAGCAGGACACAGGCCACTGCGGGAAATCCTCTGGCACCGCCCCGGAGCAGGAGATAGGCCAGCAGGGCGGCGTAGAGAACGAGCCCGATGATTCCGCCCGCGTACAGGACATCGATCCATTGATTGTGCAGTGAGGGCGAGACAGCCGCGGGAATCTCGCCCTGGTTGTATTTGCCCGACCACGCCTTGCCTCCGTACCCGAGGAGCTGTGAGCCGGTCCACTCCTCCTTCGCCAGGTCCCAGATGGCCGCCCGCAGCCCGAGGTCGCCGAAGCTCGCATGGCGCAGCGGCACGACGAAACCGACGGCGGTCACCGCGGCGAGGACCGACACGGCCAGGAGGCTGCGTCCGGGTGTCGCGCCTTCGGCCCCACCGGCCTCCTCGTCCGGGAGCCTCGGGCGCAGCAGCATCAGCAGGACCACCGCGGTGATCGCCGTCATGCCTGCCAGTACGCTGCTGGTGGCAACCGCAATCAGGGCGACGTAACACGCCAGAACGATGCGTATGCGGCCGCGTAGACCGAGCCAGACGAAGGGTATGCACACGATCAACAGCAGGCTGAAGATGTTCTCGTTGGTGAAGACGCCCGAGTACAGCACTCCGAGGACGCCACACGCGTTGTCACTGCGGCAGGGCCGTATGACGGTGGCCGGTTCGATGAGCGCCTCGACCCCGCCCAGTACGGTGTACAGCATCGCGACCGAGGCACCGCCGAGCAACGCGGAGCGTCCTGGACGCGCGACCGACGCCGCGAGCAGAACCGCCAACAGGGTGAGTTGCCTGGGCGTCCAGAGCTGCTGTCCGTGAAGGCCGTCCGAGGCGGCGAGTGCCAGGACAAGCACCAGGGCGACCAGCGGCGGGGCATTGATGCGGGCACGGGCGATCAATAGCCGGTAGCCGAAAAAGATCACGCACACGATCAGCAGGACGCTGTTGGACAGCGTTCCGATCCGGTTCGCCCACTCCGGCAATCCGATCACGGAATCGCCCAGGGGGTCCAGGCGCTCCTGTCGGCCTGCGACGATCACGTACACGGTGGCGGGCAGGTTGGCCAGCACGCCTACCAGGAGGACCCATGTCGTGGTGAGGTCCCAGTCACCGAAGGCGCGGGCCCTGCGGAAGGCCGCCATCCAGGGGATCAGGGACAGCAGAGTCAGGATCCCGATGATCAGTACCGAGGTGGACTGCTCGTGCGTCATCCGAGGTCTCCCCTGCTCCTACCAGCGGTGTCCGGCCGGGTCGCGGATGCCGGCGGGCGCCGACGACGGCTGGTGCCTCGGCAGCGGAGCACCGCTCCGCTGCTTCGCTGCCCTGTCTGGGTGCCGGCCGACGCGCCTCTCCGGCGGTGTACCGGTGAGAACGGCACCGAGGACCTGCGCACGGACGGCGGTCAGGTTGTCGAGCGCTCGGCGGACCAGGTCGTAGCGGGTCTTGCCGATCCGGGTGACGAGGAGCACGCCCTCCGCCTCAGAGGCGAGGATCGCCCCGTCGGCGAAGGCCAGCAGCGGCGGGCTGTCCACCACCACAAGATCCGCATCCGCCTTCAGGGTGCGCAACAGCTGCGTCATATGCGGGGACGAGAGCAGCGCGCTCGGGTCCGGCGGCGGCGCGCCGCTTGTCAGGACCCGGATCGGGCCGTCCCCGCACCATTGGAGGGCATCGTCGAGAGCCACTCCACCGGTGACGACGTCGGTCAGGCCGGCTCTGTCATGAAGGCCGAGTGTTTCGGCCAGGCGTGGTCGGCGCAGGTCCGCCTCGATGAGAACGACGCGCCGACCAGCTCGCGCGACGTTCGACGCCAGATCGAGGGCCGTCTCGGTCCTGCCCTCACCGGACACGGTGCTCGTGACGAGCACCGAGCTCGGCATGCGGCCATCGGTCGAGAAGAGAAGCCGGGTCCGAAGCTGGCTCAACGCCTCGTCACGCCTCGTGGTGCCGACAGGGTGTCCCGCACGCGCGTGACCCCGGTGGGGCTTCGGGAGGGCACCCACTGTCGTGAGGCCCAGACAGCGACGGACGTCGCCCGCCGAGCGGAGAGTGGTGTCGAGCGAATGACGCAGCACGGCGCCCGCCACACCGACGACGACACCGGCGAGCAGACCGATCGCCAGATTCAGTGGTGGACGGGGACTCGTCGGTGCCGACGGCGCCTCAGGGTCACCGACAACGCTGGCCTTGACCAGCGGTGGGGCGTCCGGGGAGGACTTCTCAATGGTGTCGATGTACTTCGTGAACTCGGCGGCGGTCTCGTCGGCGATCGCCTGCGCACGTGTGGCGGACCGATCCTGCACCCGGATGTCGATCAGGGTCGTGTCGAGCGGCGCACGCGCGCTGATCTTCTTCGCGAGGTGCTCGGGCGTGGTGTCGAGATCCAGCCGTGAGATGACCTTCGTGAGCACCGGGGGGCTGTTCGCGATCTGTGTATAGGACTTGACCCGCTGCTGCGTGAACAGACCGCCCGCGTACGCGTTGGTGCTGTCCTTGTCGATGGTGGCGATGAACAGCTGTGCTTTCGCCGTATAGGTGCGCGGCGTCAGGGTCGTCACGACAACGGCCGCGGCCAGTCCCAGCAGCGCGCACGCCACGACGAACCGCCACCGCCGGCGCAGCACATTGATGTATTCGCGGAGATCCATGGGAGTTCCTCTGTGTATCCGTGCGGCCACTTGACCCTGTGCTGTTATGGGGGGATATTGGTGTTTACGACGTAAATGTACAGTATCAGCGTCAAGCCCGGGATGTGAACCCATGGATCGTCACCTGGACCACTGCGCGATCACTCCCTACAGCCGGAGAGCCGGCAGCTCACGTGTCCGCGTCTTCGAGTGGCTGGACCGCGTCGACATGGACTTCACCGTCAACAGCTATGCCTCACTCGCCGATGCGGCCCCGACCCGCCTGGCCCGGCACCCCGTGTCCGTGGCGCGGGCGGAACTGCGGCTGCAGCGCCTCGCGTCCGCGCGTCCCCGCCGTCTGCTGCTGCACCGGGAGGCGTCGCCGATCAGCCGCGGTTGGTGGGAACGGCGGCTGCTCACGTGCGCGGAATTCGCCGTGTACGACTTCGACGACGCCCTGCAGTGGGACCTGGGCGCCGGTGGTCTGGCCCGTCGGCTGGCGCCGAAGGCGGACAAGGCGCGGACCGCCGTTCGGCATGCGGACCGGGTCATCGCGGGCAACGACGTCCTCGCGGACTGGGCCGCACAGCGCCACGGCGATGTCGTGGTGATCCCCAGCTGCGTGGCGCCGGAGGACTACATACCGAAGACCTCGTACGCGCTGCACGACCCACCGCGGCTCGGCTGGCTCGGTTCGCCCCACAACGAGGCGTACCTGCTGCTGGTGGCGGGAGCCCTCGAAGAGATTCACAGCCGGAGTGGCGCTCGACTGACGCTCGTGGGGACGACGAAGCGCTCTCTGGGCCGTATGGAAGCCTTCATCGACCGTGTCGCCTGGAGCCCGGACAGCCAGGGAGCCGCGCTGGCCGACATCGACATCGGCCTGATGCCACTCCCGACGACCGCTTACAGCCTGGGCAAGTGCGGCTACAAGCTGCTCCAGTACGGCGCCGCGGGCCTGCCCGCGGTGGCCACGCCGATCGGGGTGAACGCCGACATCCTGCGCCAGTTCCAGATGCCGGCCGCCAGGGGCGACGGTGAGTGGACCGAGGTGATCCAGAGCCTGCTGGACAGCTCGGATGCCGCCCGAGAGCGGCTGGGACGGACCGCCCGGGCCGTCGTCGGCCGACGGTACTCCTTCGACGCCTGGCGCCCCCGATGGATGGCGGCTCTGGAACTCGTAGGGGGGACGCCATGACCGCGGCAGCTCGTGGTTCTCTCCCGGCCGACCTCCAGGTCCCAACAGGCCGAAGACCCCACAGGCGCGACGGACCGGCCGGCCCCGACGAAGGAACACCCTCCATGGACACCAGGAGTCACTTTCACCGACAGGTTCTGCCGCCCATGACTCCAGTGCGGCTCACGGTCCCGCGGCGAGCCCTGGATGTCATCGTCGCCGTGGCGCTGCTTCTCCTTCTGTCGCCACTGCTGCTGTTCCTGACCGTGCTGGTGTACATCACGAGCGGCAGGCCGACGATCTTCTGCCAGCAGCGAATGGGGGAAGGCGGACACGAGTTCACGCTCTACAAGTTCCGCACCATGCGACCTGACTCCACCGGTCCCTCGCTCACCAGCGGCTCCGACCCGCGCGTGACCGGCCCGGGGCGGCTGCTCAGGCGTTTCGCCCTGGACGAACTGCCGCAACTGTTCAACGTCCTGCGCGGCGACATGACCCTGGTGGGCCCACGTCCGGAGCCCGCCGACCTGGCCCGCCGCTTCCCGCCCGAGTACCAGTGGATGTTCCGCCATCGCCCCGGGCTCACCGGGCCGTGCCAGCTCCGTTCGCGCTCACACGCGGCGCTGCTCAACGGCATGCCGGATCCGGAGGAGTACTACCTCACCGTGATGGTTCCGCGCCGTGCCGCGATGAACGCGGAGCTTCTGGCGGACATCACCCTGACCACTGTCCTGCACTACATCGCCCGAACACTGTGGTACCTCCTGTCCGCCGCCTGGGACCGTGCGGGAGGCTCCTCGGACCGACCGGGCAGGAATGCGGCAGGGCGTACCGAGGAGGACCGATCCTTATGCGTGCCGTCGTGACCGGGGCTGCCGGATTCATCGGCTCCCACCTGTGCGAGCACCTGTTGTCCTGCGGCGACGAGGTGACGGGCGTCGACGCGATGACGGACTTCTACGATCCCGTGCGCAAGCGGGAGAACCTCGGCCCGCTACTCGGCCGCGACCGGTTCACCTTCCGGCAGGAGGATCTGCTGGTGGCGCCACTGGAACCGGTGTTCGCTCACGCCGATGCCGTCTACCACCTCGCGGGCCAGCCCGGCGTACGTGGTTCCTGGGGCCCGGAGTTCACCTCCTACGTGGAACGCAACGTCCTGGTCACCCAGCGCGTGCTGGAGGTGGCCCGCGCCACCGGACTGCGCCGGCTGGTCTTCGCCTCCAGTTCGTCGGTCTACGGGGACGCCGAGTCGTACCCGACCGGCGAGACCCTGCGACCCAGCCCCGTGTCCCCGTACGGCGTGACCAAACTGGCCGCGGAGCACCTGTGCGAGACCTATCGCACCGCTTTCGGCGTTCCTGCCGTCTCCCTGCGCCTGTTCAGCGTCTACGGCCCCCGGCAGCGACCCGACATGGCGTTCTCCCGGCTGGTCACCGCCGCCCTCACCCAGCGGCCGTTCCCGCTGTACGGAGACGGTGAGCAGAGCCGCGACTTCACCTATGTCGCGGACGTGGTGACCGCCATGCGAGGCGCCGCGCTCTCCTCTTGGAGCGGTGTGGCCAATGTCGGCGGCGGCTCAGAAGTGACGATGAATCAGGTCATCGGCCTGCTCCGGCTGTTGGGCGCGTCCGTCCGTGTGGTCCGTATGCCCCGCCGACCCGGCGACGCCCGCCGTACCGCTGCGGACATCACGCTCGCACGCGAAGCCTTCGGGTACCTGCCCGCGACGGACGTACGGCACGGACTCGCGGCGATGGTGGAGGCTGCGCGCACGGGCCGGCCGGTGCCCGCCGCATGACCTCCTGGACGGCCTCAGGCGGTCGTCTGCGCGCCGCGGTAGTAAGCCACGATCTCCGCGGCCGACATCTCGGCGTCCCGTTTGCGGCCCAGGAAGTAGTAGGCGGGGGCATCGTCCATCGCGTAGCTCGCCGGGACGAGGCGGTCGAGGATCCGCAGCCAGCACATCAGACCCCGCGCCACGCGGCCCGCGAGGTCGGAGCGGGTCAGCCCGCGGACCAAGTGGTCGGTGCTCCACAGCAGTTGGGTGCCGGGGCCTGCGACGGGCCCGGCGGCGAGTTCCTCGAACCGCCGGAAGAGATAGCGGTGGCCGCTCGCGGTGAACCGCGTGAAGTCGTACGCACCGGCGTGCACCTGTTGCAGGAAGGGAGTCTCCGCGTAGACGAGTCCGCCGTCCCTCAGGACGCGGTGGATCTCGGCGACGACCAGCGCCGGGTCGAGTACGTGTTCCAGTACGGCCTGCACCAGCACCGCGTCGACACTGGCCGAGGGCAGCGGAACCTGGTGGGCGTCCGCGACGAACTGGGTCATCGGACTGGCGACGATGTCGAATCCGATCACCTGGACACGGGGATCGCGGTAGACGGCGTCCACACCGTTGCCGGCCGTGGCTCCGCCGACTACGAGCAGCGTCGGCGCGGGGCCGGGAAGAGCCCGCAGCAGCAGATCGACGTTCTGGGGCGCGACACGGTTGGGCGGCTTCCAGACGCGGGCCAGCGCGGCCGGCAGACGATCGGCGCGGCCGGCGGGAATCGGACGCGTGAGGTCGGTACCTGCCCCGGTCGCGACTTCCTCGCGGCTCAGAACGCTGCGCTCGAAGTCGACGAGGACCGGCCACCTCCCGCTCACGGGGAAGCCCGCTGACGCCTGGTACGGGCAGTCGGGCGACGTGCAGTGCAACCCGCCGCGCGCATCCGCCAAAGTGGACCGGCACCGCGGACACACCAGCAGATGCCTGACGCGTTCCAGTTCGATCAGGGCCATACGCGCTCCTCCGATGGGCGGGCCCCTCCTCGGGCCAGTATCGACGCCCCGTCCCGCGGCGGCATCCGGAGCGGCGGCTGTGCTGCTTCGTACTTGATTGCCCTGGCTTGACCTGCCTCCAGGTGAGAGAGAGCATGTATGTATACGTCGTAAATATACGCATTTGAACGGTTTGGGAAGTGGTGATGGGACGATGTCGAACCGAGCTCTCGCGGCCGCGACCAGTCGGCCGAGCGGTGCGCCCGCCTGGCCCGCACCGCCGCCGCGCGTGGCACCAGGGGACCGGTTGCCGTCCGAGCCGGTTCTGCCACGGATCAAGGTGCTCCATGTGATCACCCGCTTGCAGGGGGGTGCCGGCGGCAACACCCTGCTGTCGGCCGTGGGCATGGACCCCGGCCGGTACGAGGTGTGGATCGCGGGCGGGCAGGGTGGTGAGCTGTGGGACCGGGCGCGGGCAGCGGGGGTGCGCACGGTCGAGATACGGGAGTTCCGCCACGTCCTCACCCCCAAGGACATCCTCGTGCTGTGGCGGCTGGTAAGCCTCGTCCGTCGGGAGCGCTTCACGATCGTGCACACCCACTCCGCGAAGGGCGGCTTCCTCGGGCGCCTGGCCGCATGGCTGTGCCGCACACCAGTGGTGGTGCACACCTTCCACGGCCTCAGCTTCCACGACCGCATGCCCCGTACCCGACGCATCGTGTACCGCTGCCTGGAACGGGTGACGAGGCGTTGCGCCCACCGCTTTGTCGCTGTGGCGCCGCGTGTGGCGCGACAGGTCGTCGAGGAGCATCTGGCCCTCCCCGGCAGTGTCCTGGTCGTGCCGTCGGCGGTGGAGCTGGAACGCGTCCCCGACGGGTTCGATCCGGTCGCACCGCACGCCCTCGGCGCGCCGCCCGGAGCGACTCTCATCGGAACCGTCGGACGGATCGACGCTCAGAAGGCCCCCCTGGACTTCGTCCGGATGGCCGCCACCGTCCATGCGAAGTTCCCGGACACGGCCTTCGTCATGATCGGCGACGGACCCCTGGAGGAGGGTGTCCGGCGACTCGCCGCGGAACTGGGCGTCGAGATAATGCTCGCAGGTCATCGCCCGGACGCCGCCGAGCTGGTGGCCGCCCTGGACATCTTCGTGATCACATCCCTCTACGAAGGACTGGGCCGCGCGCTCACCGAGGCCCTGGCTGCCGCTCGCCCGGTGGTCGCGACGGCCGTCAACGGAGTTCCCGATCTGGTGGAGCACGGCGCCACGGGTCTGCTCGCGGAACCGGCCGACCCGGAGGGCCTCGCGACGGCGGTCGGCTGGCTGCTCGAAAACCCCGAAGACGCCGCCCGGTTGGGGCGGCAGGGACGAGAACGTGTACGGGGGTCCTTCGCGCCGGAGACCATGTGCGCCTCCCTCGACGCCTGTTACCGCGACCTGCTGGGCCTGCCGAGGACGTGGCCGGCCCGGACAGCCGCCCCCAGCCATCACCCCACCGCGCCCGCCGATCCGGCGCGGGCGTACACAGCGTGACATCCGCGCCATCCCAACGGCCTCGGAGATTGATATGCGTTTGACAGTCATCGGTACCGGTTATGTCGGAGCGGTCCACGCCGCCTGCATGGCGGACATCGGCCACGAGGTCCTCGGCGTCGACATCGACGCGGAGAGGATCGCCGCGCTCACCAGCGGGAGGCCGCCCTTCTACGAGCCAGGCCTCTCCGAGATGCTCGTGAAGGCGGTGACCACGGGCAGGCTGAGCTTCAGCACCTCGCTCGCCGAGGCCGCCTCGTTCGCCGACACACACTTCATCTGCGTCGGCACCCCGCAGCACCCCACCACGGGCGCTGCCGATCTGAGCCACGTCGAGGCCGCCGTCAACGGCCTGGCGCCCTACCTGCACGACAGCGGGTACGAGCGGATCCTGGTGGTCGGCAAGTCCACCGTGCCGGTCGGTACGGCGGACCGGCTGGCAGGGCGGCTGCACGCGGCCGCTCCGCGCGCCGAACTCGCCTGGAACCCGGAATTCCTTCGTGAGGGCTGCGCGGTCCAGGACACCCTGCGGCCGGAACGCCTCGTGGTGGGCGCCCGCTCAGAGCAGGCCGAGGCGCGACTGAGGGAGATCTACGCGCCCCTGCTGGATGGCGGCACCCCGTTCATCGGCACCGACCCGGCCACCGCCGAACTCGTCAAGCTGGCGTCGAACTCCTTCCTCGCCACCAAGATCTCCTTCATCAACGCCATGGCCGAGATCTGCGACGTCACGGGCGCCGACGTGCTAACGCTGGCCGAGGCGATGGGCCAGGACTCCCGTATCGGCCCCCGTTTCCTGGCTCCCGGCCTCGGTTTCGGCGGCAGCTGTCTGCCCAAGGACATCCGGGCCTTCACCGCCCGCGCCGAGGAACTCGGCCGGGGCGAGTCGGTGGCCTTCCTCCGGCAGGTCGACGAGATCAACACACGGCAGCGCAGCCGCACTGTCGACCTCGCTCGGCAGCTCGTCGGCGGGAGCTTCGCGGATCGCAACATCGCGGTCCTGGGGGCTGCCTTCAAACCCCGCAGCGACGACGTACGGGACTCGCCGGCGCTCGCGGTCGCGGACGCGGTCCGGCGCCGGGGAGCCCAGGTCCGCGTACACGACCCCGAGGCGGTCGACAACGCCCGGGCGGCATACCCTGCGCTCCAGTTCGCCCTGGACGTGGCCAAGGCGTGCGAGCAGGCCGATGTCGTCCTGCATCTCACGGAATGGCCCCAGTACCAAGAACTCGACCCCGTCGCCCTCGCCGCGGTGGTGCGCACCCCGGCCATGGTCGACGCGCGCAACACCCTCGACCCGGCGGCCTGGTGTTCCGCGGGATGGACGCTGCGCGCGCTGGGCCGTCCGCGGCTCGGCTGACCGGAAGGAGGAGCCCATGCGTGTCGTGGTGTCCGGAGGAAGCGGCTTCCTGGGATCGCATCTGTGCGAAGCGCTGCTCCGCAGAGGTGACAGCGTCTGCTGCCTGGACAACTTCTCCTCGGGCAGAGCGGTCAACATCGCCCACCTCGTCCGCGAGCCCGGGTTCACCTGCACGTCGTGCGATGTCGCGAGCCGGTTCAGGATCTCCGGGGACGCCCACGCGGTGGTGCACCTCGCCAGCCCCGCTTCGCCGTTCGACTACAACAGTCATCCGCTGGAGACGCTGGCCGCCGGCAGCCGGGGAACGGAGAACATGCTGCGGCTGGCAGTCCGGCACGGAGCACGCTTCGTCCTGGCGTCCACCAGCGAGGTCTACGGCGACCCCGTGGTGCACCCGCAGGACGAGGAGTACTGGGGACACGTCAATCCCATCGGCCCCCGCAGCGTCTACGACGAGGCCAAGCGTTTCGCCGAGGCCCTCACCATGGCGTACCGCCGCAACCAGGGCACCGATGCCGGAATCGTCCGGATCTTCAACACGTACGGCCCTCGCATGCGAGCGCACGACGGCCGGGTGGTCTCCAGCTTCATCAGGCAGGCCCTTGAAGGGGAAGCGCTGACCATCTTCGGAGACGGCAGTCAGACACGCAGTTTCTGCTACGTCGACGACATGGTCCGCGGCTTGGTGGCCATGATCGATTCGCCTCAGCCGGGCCCGATCAACCTCGGCAATCCGAGGGAGCGAACAGTGCGGGAGCTGGCGGAGCTGGTGTTGCAGGTCACCGGATCGGACAGCGAGCTGCGGTTCCTTCCGCTGCCCGTCGACGACCCGGTCCGCCGACGCCCTGTCATCACCCGTGCGCGTGAAGGGCTCGGCTGGCACCCGCGGGTGCCCCTGGGAGAAGGGCTGCGGCACACCGTCGACTGGTTCGTGTCGCAGCCGGACACGCGCGTACGACCGCGGCAGCAATCCGCAGTGGGACGGCAATCATGAAAGCACTCGTACTGTGTGGCGGAGCGGGCACCCGGCTTCGTCCCATCACGCACACCTCGGCGAAGCAGCTGGTGCCGGTTGCCAACAAACCGGTCCTGTTCTACGGCCTGGAGGCCATCGCCGCCGCAGGTGTCACGCAGACCGGCATCGTGGTCGGGGACACCGAGCGCGAGATCCGCGAGGCGGTCGGCGACGGGTCCCGGTTCGGCCTGGACGTGACCTACCTTCCGCAGGAGGTCCCCCTGGGGCTCGCCCACGCCGTCCTGATCGCCCGGGACTACCTGGGCGACGACGACTTCGTGATGTACCTCGGCGACAACTTCATCGTCGGCGGCATCTCCGGCGTGGTCGACGAGTTCCGACGCGAGCGGCCCGAAGCGGCGATCCTGCTGACCCATGTGTCCGAGCCCAGCGCCTTCGGCATCGCCGAACTCGACACGGCCGGCCGGGTGGTGGGTCTCGACGAGAAGCCGCAGGAGCCCAAGAGCGATCTGGCGCTGGTCGGCGTCTACCTCTTCACTCCCGCCGTGCACGAGGCCGTACGCGCCATCGAGCCTTCCCGGCGCGGCGAGCTGGAGATCACGGACGCCTTGCAGTGGCTGATCGAGCAAGGCCGGGACGTACGCTCCACGACGATCTCGGGGTACTGGAAGGACACCGGGAACGTCACCGACATGCTGGAGGTCAACCGCTCCGTCCTGGAAACGCTCGAACCACGGATCGACGGCAGCGTGGACGAGGCGAGCGAGATCATCGGCCGGGTCAGGATCGAGGACGGCGCCAAGGTGTTCACCAGCCGAGTCGTCGGCCCGGCAGTCATCGGCGCCGGAACCGTGATCGCCGACTCCTACGTCGGACCGTTCACCTCGATCGCCGAGGACTGCCGTATCGAGGAGAGCGAGATCGAGTATTCGATCGTGCTGAGCCGGGCGTCCATCGTCGGCATGCGCAGGATCGAGGTCTCACTGATCGGTCACCACGTCGAGGTGACTCCCGCCCCCCGTACCCCCTCCGTGCACCGCCTGGTGCTCGGCGATCACAGCAAGGTGCAGATCCCCTCATGACCACGACCCGCATCCTGGTCACCGGCGGCGCCGGGTTCATCGGCTCCCACTACGTCCGCACGCTGTTGGGCCCGGACGGTCCGCCCGGCGTGGCGGTCACGGTGCTCGACAAACTCACCTACGCCGGCAATCCCGCCAACCTGGACGAGGTACGCGACGCGGACGGCTTCGCCTTCGTGCGGGGCGACATCTGCGATCCGGAGCTCGTCGGTAAGCTGGTCTCCGAACACGACCAGGTGGTGCACTTCGCCGCGGAGTCCCACGTCGACCGGTCCATCCTGGACGCCGCCGCGTTCATCCGTACGAACGTGCTGGGTACCCAGAACCTGCTGGAAGCGGCCCTGCGCCACGGCCTCGGCACGTTCGTCCACATCTCCACCGACGAGGTCTACGGATCCATCGCCGAGGGCTCCTGGCCCGAGACCGACCCCTTGCAACCCAACTCGCCCTACGCCGCGTCCAAAGCGGCATCGGACCTGCTCGCGCTGGCCCACCACCGCACCCACGGCCTGGACATACGCGTGACCCGGTGCTCCAACAACTACGGGCACCACCAGTTCCCCGAGAAGGCCGTCCCCCTCTTCATCACCCGTCTGCTGGAAGGCAGGCCGGTGCCGCTGTACGGCGACGGCCGCAACATCCGTGACTGGATCCACATCGACGACCATGTGCGGGGCATCGAACTCGTCCGTACCGGCGGCCGCCCCGGCGAGGTCTACAACATCGGCGGCGGCAACGAGCTGGCCAACCGGGAACTGACCGAGTTGCTGCTGCGCGAGTGCGGCGCCGACTGGAAGTCGGTGAGGTTCGTCGAGGACCGCAAGGGTCACGACCGCCGCTACTCGGTCGACTTCACGAAGATCCGTACGGAACTCGGCTACGCACCGCGGAAGGAACTGGCCACGGGCCTCGCGGAGACCGTCGACTGGTACCGGACCCACCACTCCTGGTGGGAGCCGCTGCTCCGACCGGCTGAGAGGCGGGCGGCATGACCTGCGAGTGGCTCGTCACCGGAGCGGACGGCATGCTTGGCCGGGAACTCGTCTCCCGGCTGAAGGCCGGCAAGGTGAAGACTGTCGCCGCGGACCACCGTTGCCTGGACATCACCGACGGTGACGCGGTGCGCGAGACCCTGGACCGGTACCGCCCCGCGGTCGTGGCGAACTGCGCCGCGTGGACGGACGTGGACGCGGCGGAGTCCCACGAGGCGGAGGCACTCGCCGTGAACGGTCACGGTCCGGCCCGTCTCGCCGAGGCCTGCGGTGTCCACGGCACGATCCTGCTCCACGTCTCCACCGACCATGTGTTCCCCGGTGACAGCGACAGGCCGTACCGGGAGACGGACGACCCGGCGCCGCGCACCGCCTACGGGCGGACCAGGCTCGCCGGGGAACGGGCCGTCCTGGCGACACTTCCGGGGACCGGTCACGTGGTCCGTACGGCTTGGCTGTACGGGGCGGGAGGCAGCAACTTCGTCCGTACCGTGATCAGACTGGAGGCGGTCCAGGACATCCTCCACGTCGTCGACGACCAGTGGGGGCAACCCACCTGGACCGGGGATGTCGCCGACCGGCTGATCCTGCTGGGGAACTGCGCGCGGGAGGGCACCGCGCCGCCCGGTGTGTACCACGCGACCAACAGCGGTCAGGCGACCTGGAACCGTCTGGCGTGTGAGGTGTTCCGGCTGCTGGGCGCGGACCTGGCGCGGATACACCCGGCGTCCAGCGCCGCCCTGCCGCGTCCCGCGCCTCGCCCCGCGTACAGCGTCCTCGGCCACGGCCGCTGGTCGGATGCCGGGCTGCCGACGCTCCGCCACTGGTGTTACCCCCTGGTGGAGGCGTTTCCCGCTCTGTTGGCCGCCGAACGCGGCCGGCGGGCACGGCACGCCGTGTAGGAGAGCAGCACGGGCCCGGTCGATGCCGGGCGTCGCGTTCAGCGGATGGATGCCGTTGCTCGCGCCGTGGTGCGCACCCCTCGGAACAGAGGCAGACGACGCTGTACTCGGCCGGGCTCGTTCCCGGCCGGTCAGGCCGTCCACCTTGTGGTGCAGCCATGGCGGTCGGGAGCGCGGGCCACGGTGTGCGCCCTCTGCACATACGAGGGGAGAAAAACCGCCCGTGCCAACCGGCCGCGATCGCCGTATCCTGGAGAGTGGCAAAGTGCATGACGGCGTAATCGGGATCATGAATGCACGCATCGAGGATTACGCCCTCATCAGCGATCTGGAAACCGCCGCCATGGTCGGCAGGAACGGGTCCGTCGACTGGCTGTGTCTGCCCCGTTTCGACTCACCGGCCTGTCTGGCCGCGCTACTGGGTACGGAGGACAACGGCTTCTGGCGGGTCGCTCCGGTCGCTGCACCCGCAACCTGTACCCGCCGCTCCTACCGGCCCGACACGCTGATCCTGGACACCTGGTGGGAGACCGCGGCGGGAGCGGTCCGGATCACCGACTTCATGCCGCCCCGCGTCGGCCTGCCGTGCGTCGTCCGCGTGATCGAGGGCCTGTCGGGTGCCGTGCCCGTACGCAGCGAACTGCGCCTGCGCTTCCACCAGGGCCGCGTGGTGCCCTGGGTCAGGGTCACCGACGGCTCCACCGTCGCGGTCGCCGGGCCGGACTCCGTCTGGCTGGGCTCGGACCGCCCCGTGCGCGCCCTCGGCAAGGACGGCTCCACGGTCCTCGACGTCACCGTCCTGCCCGGCCAGCGGCTCGCTCTCACCCTGGTGTGGTCGCCCTCGCACCGCCCCGAGCCGCCCGCGTCGGTGTCCGTCCCGGCGGAGTCGATGCTCAAGGAGACCGACGACTTCTGGCGGCGTTGGGCGGGCCAGTGCCGCTACCAGGGGCCGTGGCGGGACGCCGTGGTGCGCTCGCTGATCACCCTGAAGGCGCTCACCTTCGCACCCACTGGCGGCATCGTCGCCGCGCCGACCACCTCGCTGCCCGGGTGCATCGGCGGCGAACGCAACTGGGACTACCGTTACTGCTGGCTGCGCGACTCCACGCTCACCCTGTCCTGCCTGCTGCGCAGCGGCTACCGGGACGAGGCGGCGGCCTGGCTGGACTGGCTGGTGCGGGCCATTGCCGGTGACCCGGCCGGCCTGCAGACCGTGTACGGCCTCGGCGGACAGCGGCTGCTGCCGGAGACCGAGGCGCCCTGGCTGCCCGGCTACGAGGGTTCGCAGCCGGTACGGTTCGGGAACTCCGCCGTCGGCCAGTTCCAACTGGACGTGTACGGCGAGGTCCTGGACGCGCTGTACCTGTCCCTGCGGGCGAGGATTCCCATGCCCGCCCATGTGTGGGACCTGGTCGGAGAGATGATGGGCTTCCTGCAGCGGCACTGGCGGGAACCCGACAAGGGCCTGTGGCAGGTGCGGGGGCCGCGCCGGCAGTTCGTCCACTCCAAGGTCATGGTGTGGGTGGCCGCCGATCGCGCCCTGCGCATGGGGGAGTTGCTGGGCCGCAACGGATCCTCGGCCGAGTGGCGGGCCATGCGGGACGAGGTGTACTGGCAGGTCCTCCGCCAGGGCTGGGACGCGGAGCAGCGGTCCTTCGTCCAGTCCTATGGTTCCGCCGACCTGGACGCCTCGGCCCTGCTGATGCCCCGGCTCGGCTTCCTTCCCGCCGGGGACCCGAGGGTGCTGTGCACCGTCCGCGAGATGCAGCGGCTGGACCACGGGGGGTTCCTGTGGCGGTACGCGCCGGGCGGTGACGGCGCGCACGGGGTGGACGGCATGCACGGCCGCGAGGGTGCGTTCGTGGCGTGCTCCCTGTGGTACGCCGACGCGCTCGCCGCGACCGGGCACACCGAACATGCCGGCGAGGTCTTCGAGCGGGTCCTCGCCGTCCGCAACGACGTCGGACTGCTGTCGGAGCAGTGGGACCCGGACGCCGGACGCCAGATGGGCAACGCACCGCAGGCGTTCAGCCACATCGCCCTGGCGGAGACGGCGTTCGCTCTGTCAGCTGCGCCCTCCCGGAGTCCCCGTGGCCGGGAAGCGTCCGGCCGGCATTGATCCGGGCCACCGCCGGCCGGTCGCTCGGTGGCGTGAACCGACCACGGGGTTACGCCGGCCACTGGGATCACGCCCGGCGCTGCTCGCGGCCGGACTCCGACGAGTCCGCAGGTCGCCGTGGTGCTGCCGCGCCGGACAGAGGGTCGTCGGGCCGGCGCAGGATGGCCCTGCTCTCCTCCAGGTTCATCGGCGGGGCGAACAGATATCCCTGTCCGAACTGGCAGCCGATGGAGGCGAGCAGCTCGCGTTGTGCCTGTTCCTCGATGCCCTCGGCGATCACCTGCAGGCCGAGGGTGTCGGCCAGGTGGACGATTCCCTCGACGAGGGCGACCTGCTTGGGGTCCTCCGGGACATCGTCGATGAACGTTTTGTCGATCTTGAGCACGTCGATCGGGAACTCCCGCAGATAGCGCAGCGAGGAGAACCCGGTGCCGAAGTCGTCGACCGCGATGCGAACCCCGAGGTCCTTCAGCGTCCGAAGGAGTGCGTCGATGTGGTCGTCCCGCCTCATGAGCACCGACTCGGTCAGCTCCAGCTGCAGTGAGTCCGGGTGGAGGCCGGAGATGTCGAGGGACCTGCGCACCTCGTCCAGGAAGCCCGTGTCCCGCCATTGGCGGGCGGACACGTTGACACTGACGTACGGCAACGGTGCGGGCAGTGGGGTCCGGTTCCGCAGTCGGGCGATGTCGGCCGTGGCGTGCCGTAGTACCCAGGCGCCCAACGGCGTGATCTGCCCGGTCTTCTCGGCGAGCGTGATGAACTGGAGCGGTGGGACCGTCCCGCGCCGGGTGTGCGGCCAGCGGGCCAGAGCCTCGAAGCCGACGACCTTGCCCACGGTGATGTCCACCACCGGTTGGTAGAGCAGGTTGAACTCCTCGTGGGCGATCGCCCGGTCCAGGCGCGCCCGCATGTCGTGGCGCTCCGCCATGTTGTCGCGCAGATCCGGCTGGAAGCGGCGCCACTGGCGCTTGCCCGCGCTCTTGGCCGAGTACAGGGCCAGATCGGCGAGGGCCAGCAGCTCTTCGGGGTCCGCGCTGTCCCACGCCGTGGCCACGCCCACGCTGGCGGAGACGTCCACCGAATCGCCGGACAACTGGAAGGGCCGGTTGAGGCTCTGGATCACCTGTGCGGCCAGAAGTTCGGCATCGACGGGCTGCCTCGCGCCCTCCATCAGCACCGCGAACTCGTCACCACCCAGACGCGCCGCGGTGTCGGTGCGGCGCAGCGTCCTCGACAGGCGCTCTCCCACTGTGGCGAGGAGCTGGTCGCCGACCGAATGGCCCAGCGTGTCGTTGACGATTTTGAAGTCGTCCAGGTCGATGAAGAGGAGACAGGTGAGAGTCGACTCCCGGCGGCCGCGCAACAGGGCGCGCTCGGTCCGCTCCAGCAGGAGTGTCCGGTTGGGCAGACCGGTCAGTGAATCGTGGAAGGCCCGCTGGGTGAGTTCGTGCTCCAGCTGACGCTGTTCGGTCACGTCCCGGAGGGTGATCACCAGTCCGCCGACGGTCCTGTCCTGCCGCAGGTCACGGCACCGCACCTCCACTTCGATGTGGCTGCCGTCATTCAGCACCCACCAGTAGTCATGGGCCTCCTCCTGCTTGTTGCTGCGCAGGACCCCCAGCGTCCGGTGCACCCGGCCGCGATCCTGCGGATCCACCAGCTCCGCCAGGGCCGTACCGGTCAGTGCGGCGTTGCCGAAGACGGCTTCGGCGGACGGACTGGCGTAACGAACGGTTGTGTCGTCGTTGAGGATGAGGATGACGTCCGAGGCGTTGCGCACCAGAGTGCGGAAGTAGGCCTCGCTCTCCTTCCGGGAGATCTCCCGGCGGAGCGCCGCACGTTCCGCCGCCAGCCCCGCGTACGAGGCCAGGATCTCCAGCGTGCCGCGTATCTCGGTGAGTTGCTGCTCGGGTCCCGCCGCCAGGAGTACACCAGGGAGCTCTCCGCCGGCCGGGCGGTCGGGCTGGACCATGGGGCACACCAGGGCGGCCGACAGGTCGCCGAGCCGGCCGGCGATGTCCGGCCCGAGCTCCGGGACGGTGACGATGAGGGTGCCGGGGAGCGCGGTGGTGGCCTGCGGGCTGCCGTCCGTGGCGGTGTTGCGCCGTTCGACGGGCGACCGCGCCAGAAGGGTGTACAGCCGCAGGGCCTGCTGGGCCGACAGCAGCATGCTCGCGTGCCGGACCCTCGGCCCGAACAGTGCCGTGACCGCCGTTTCGCAGGACTGTTCGATCTCCTGCGCTCCTTCTGCCGCGACGAGTGAGGCGGTCGCCATGCGCAGTGTCAGTTCACGTGCCGTGGCCTTGCGGTGTGCCACGATCATGCCCGCGAGCCGGAGGATCACGAGCACGAACAGGAGGCTGGAGAAGGCGGCAAGCGCTGTCGCGTCGTGGACGGTGCCCAATCGTTCCTCGAAGAGCAGGATCGCGGGCGCGGCCAGCGTGGCCGCGGCGAGCAGCGGGAGCCGGTGCCAGAGCGGGAGGGGGGACAGCGGCCGGCGTTCCGGCTCGGTCAGGTCTCTCATGGAGGGGTGCAGCCCGGCCAGTCCCCAGGCCGTGCAGAAGACGAGCCAGCCGGAGTCCAGCACCGTGCCGGCTTCCCATGAGCCGTCGAGCCGTAGGAGCCCGTAGGCGATGTCGAGACCGAGCAGTGTGACGGTGCCCAGGGCGAGCAGCCGCAGGGAGCGTTCGTGGCCGGAGACGCGGCCGGGGACGAGTAGTCGGACCAGCGTCGCCAGCACCAGGACGTCGCCCAACGGGTAGGCGATGCGGATCGCGCGCTGCTCCCACGTCAGGCCCTCCAGCACGGTGAGCGGCTGCACCAGGTAGACCCAGACCGGCAGCGCGAGCCCGGCCGTGATGATCAACGAGTCCAGCAGGCTGGGCAGGTCACGATCCACCCAGCGGAACCGGACGAGGCCGAACAATCCCCCTGCGAGGAGGGGGTATACGGCGAGGTGGCACGCGTCCGCCGGCGACGGGAACGGATCGGAGGCCTGAAAGTACTGTTCCTGCACGTTGCCGTAAGTGCCGCCTGCCGCGAAGGCCAGCAGCCCGGCGGCGAGCATCAGCCAGGGCCATCGGTGCGCCGGCCGATTGATGTGGACACCGGCGAGAACGGCCGCGGTGCCTCCCAGGCTCATGAGGGCCCACATGGGCGTTTGCAAGCCGGGAATGGTCAGGTAGAGAGTGGTGGCGCCCACGGCCGTCGTGACGTAGACAACCATCAGCCGGTGGGCCAGCAGCAATCGCAAAGCGAGCCTCCCCTGCTCGGAGGAGGCCGGGCGCGAACTACGCGTTCGACCTGGTCCTTCTTCACGATCGTAGGCATGAGAGGCGCTCGCTGCACCTCGGCACCGGTCGGTCAGCACTCCTTCGACCCGGGCCGCCGGGGAAACTCCGCGTAGCCGTGGGGATTGAGCCGCTGGAAACGCCAGGCGTCCCGGCACATGTCGTCGACGTTCCTGAGAGGGTGCCAGCCCCAGGCGCGCGCCACGGCGGAGGCGTCGGCGACGAGTTCGGCCACGTCGCCGGGGCGGCGCGGCGCGACCTCGTACGGAACGGGTCTGCCGCACGCCTTGGAGAACGCGGAGACGACGTCGAGGACCGAACTGCCGTGGCCGAGGCCGAGGTTGTACACGTGCATACCCGGGGCGTCGGCGAGGTGGTCGAGCGCGACGCGGTGTGCCTCGACGGTGTCCAGGACGTGGATGTAGTCGCGGATCGCGGTCCCGTCGGGCGTGGGGTAGTCGCCCCCGTACACGCGCAACTGTTCCCGCCGGCCGACGGCCACTTGCGCCAGGGACGGCATCAGGTTCTCCGGCGTCCCCCGCGGGTTCTCGCCGAGCAGTCCGCTGGGGTGGGCGCCGACCGGGTTGAAGTACCGCAGGCACAGCACGGTGTACTCGGGACGTCGGCGGCAGACGTCGGCGAGGATCTGTTCGCAGGCCCACTTGGAGGCCGCGTACGGATTGGTGGGCCGGGCGGGGGTGGCTTCGTCGAGCGGTCCGTGTCCGGCGTCGCCGTAGATCGAGCAGGAGGAGGAGAACACGAGCTGGTGCACGCCGTGCTCGTGCATGGTCCGCAACAGGGCGGTCGTGCCGCCGACGTTGGTGTCGTAGTACTCGATGGGCATCCGTGTCGACTCGCCCACCGCCTTGCGCGCGGCAAAGTGCACGACGGCGTCCACGGAGTGGCGGTCGAAAACGGCCGAGAGGGCATGTCGATCACGGATGTCCAGCTCATAGACGGCACCGACGAAACGGCCGGCGATCCGCTCCACGCGGGCGAAGACCTGTGGTGTGCTGTTGGAGTAGCTGTCGATCACGATCAACTCATAGCCGTGGTCGAGCAGTTCGACACAGGCGTGACTGCCGATGAAGCCGGCTCCGCCGGTGACGAGGACCGTTGACGGTGCACTCATGGGCGTGGCTCCTTTGTGCGCGCGGCGTCGGTCCGTGTTCACCGCACCTGATCGGCCCCGGGCCGTGGCACATGTCGCGCAGAAGGTGTGACGGTCACGGTTGGCGGCGACGACAGGAACCGGAGGGCGCCGGTTCACTGCGCGTCATGGCGCGATGCCCCTGAGCGCGATACCAGACACTGTATGTTTGCGGTGTATATATACGACTCTGCGCCTCTTGTTCCTGGACGTCAAGGCCCGCCGCTGGCGGAAAAACATCGCCGGAGAGGGCGCGGAGGCGGTCACGCCGAGCGACGTACGCGAGACATCACCCAGAGGTGCCGCGTCGGCGACGACAGCCGCCATGGACGACCGGGCAGAGCGTGCGCCCGGTCACGGCCCTGAGGGTGCCCGACCGTCCGCCGCCGCGGCCCCACCGGACGGACTGAGCCCGCGGGCAGCGGACGCCGCGCGGCACTTTGGTGGTGCCCGCCACGCGTCCGGCATCCGGATGTCCAGCGGCACCGCGTCGGGACGTTCCCGTCGTACGGTGTCGACCGTCTCGCCGTCCGCGGTGATCGCGACGACCTCGACGTCGTCTCCCGGCCTCTGGACGGCGAAAGCCCCGGTGGAACGCCCCCCGTGCGCGCCACTCCAGTCATCTGAGGGGAGGCATCCAGCCGGTTCGGTGGGAGGGTTCGCGGACCGACCGGTCCCGGCACGCAACCACGAAGCCCTCCGGCACCTCATACAGAGGAGACGCACGCAGCGGGCGAAGCGATGGGCCGACAGGAGTGGCGATGGAGCGGCAGTGGTCCCGTCGAAGGTTCATGGTCTACTCACTGGCGGCGACCACCCTGACCGTGGCCGCCCCGATCGGCTGCGACACGTCCTCGGCGGAGGGCGCCGAACGCCGGGCGGCGGACGTAAGCGCGCGCTCCGGTGTCGTGGTGACGGGCACCGACGACGAGATGCTGGTCCTGGAGGTCACCGCGGCGAACCGGGTGGTCGTCCGGCTGCCACGCGTCGAGGTGGGCCAGGGCGTCACCACCGCGATCGCCATGATGATCGCCGAGGAACTCGACGCCCGGCTGGCCGACGTCGACATCCCCCTCGCCGACGCCCGCACCAAGGGAAACCAGTACACCGGCGGTTCGAACTCGGTCAGCTCGCTCTACGGACCGGCCCGGGCGCTGGCCGCCACCGCGCGCGCCCGGCTGGTGACCGCGGCCGCCCAGCGCTGGCGGCTGCCCGCGCGCACACTGCGGACCCGCAACACCATGGTGGTCGCACCGGACGGGCGTACCGCCACCTTCGGATCGCTGACCGCGACCGCCGCGAAGGTCACCCGGCCGAGGGTGTCCAGCAAGCCCAAACCCGCCTCCCGGTACCGGGTGATCGGGAAGCCGACGACCCGGATCGACGCGCGGGACATCATCACCGGCAAGGCGCGGTACGCGGGCGACCTGAAGGTGGCCGGCGCGAAACCGACCGTGGTGGCCCGGCCGCCGACGCTCGGCGGGAAGATCCGCACGGTCGACGACCGCGCGGCCCGCGCCATGCCGGGCGTCCGCGCGGTCGTACGGGTCGCGGGCGGAGTCGCCGTGGTCGCGGACACCTTCCACCACGCCTTCAAGGCCCGCGACGCACTGCGGATCACCTGGGCGCCCGGCCCGCTGGCCGCGCTCTCCGACGCGGTCATCAGGTCCCGGCTGCGCGCCGCCGTCCCGCGCCTGGGCGCGGCGCCGAGCGGATCGACACAGGTGGCGGGGGAGTTCGAGTTCGCGTTCGTCGGGCATGCCCCGATGGAGGTGCTGACCGTGGTGGCGGACGTCCGCGCGGACCGCGCCGAGCTGTGGTTCTCCACCCAGACGCCGATGGACGCGCGGGACGCCGTCGCCTCGGCGGTCGGACTGCCGCCGTCGAAGGTCAAGGTCCATGTGATGCGGGGCGGCGGCTCGTTCGGACGCCGGCTGAACTACGAATTCGCGATCGAGGCCGCGCTGGTCGCCAAGGCGGCCCGCCGGCCGGTCAAGCTGATGTGGAGCCGGGGCGACGACCTGCGGCACGGCGCGATGCGCCCGGCCACCCACCACCGGATCAGAGCCAGCCACAAGAGCGGCCGGGTGGTGGCCTTCGCCCACGCGACGGCCTCGGTGAGCGAGGCATGGGAGCGGGAAGGCACCTCCGCGCAGGGCGGGGTGACGTCCGTGGTCGCGCAGACGGGACGCATCCGGGAGGCAGGCCCGCTGCCCAGCGACAGCGGGCTGTACAACTTCGGGCGGCTGTCCGGGGATTGGGGCGGTGTGGAGCTGGCGGCGATACCGCTCGGCGCCTGGCGCTCGGTGGACTCCGGGACGACCCGGACCGTCGAGGAGATCATGGTCGACGAGATCGCCCGCAGCCTCGGCAAGGACCCGGTCGCCTTCCGGCGCACCACACTCCGGAGCAGGGCCGTACGCGCGGTACTCGACAAGGCGGCGTCCGCCGGGAGTTGGGGGCGGACCATGCCGGCCGGACACGGGCAGGGCATGGCTGTCCACGAGGAGTACGGCTCCTGCGTGGCCTGCCTGATCGAGATCGACGCCACCGACCCGAAGAACCCGCGGGTCACCAGGGCGGTGATGGCGGCCGATGTCGGAACCGCCGTGAATCCACGCGGACTTGAGGCTCAGCTCATGGGCACCACGATCGACGGCATCTCCACCGTGCTGCGGGCCGGCCTCCACATCGACCGGGGCGCGGTGCGCGAGGGCAGCTTCGCCGACTTCCACTACGCCCGCCAGCGGCACGCCCCCCTGCACTTCGAGGCGCACATCATGCCGTCCAAGGGGGACCCCGGCGGGGCCGGGGAGCTGGGGGTGCCGGCCGCGGCGGGCGCGGTCGCCAACGCGTACGCCCGGGCCACGGGCACCAAGCCCCGACGCTTCCCGCTCAACTTCTGACGGCCGGCCTCTCCGCTGCCCTCTTCCCGACCTCACCCGCACCCACCCGATCCCACCCCACTGCGACCTCGCTTCCGAGAGGGTTCCGATGCCCCGCTACACCTTCGTCCTCAACGGCAGACCGGTCACCGTCGAGGCCCCGGCAGACATGCCGCTGCTGTGGGTGCTGCGCGACCTGCTGAATGTGACCGGCCCCAAGTACGGCTGCGGGGTCGGGGTCTGCCGCGCCTGCACCAGTCATCTCGACGGCGCGGAGATCCAGCCCTGTGTCGTGCCCGTCGCCGACTGCGTGGACCGCAGGGTCACCACCATCGAGGGGCTGGCCGACGGCGACACCCTGCACCCCGTCCAGCAGGCGTGGCTCGACCGGGACGTCGCGCAGTGCGGCTTCTGCCAGCCGGGGCAGATCATGGCCGCGGCGGCGCTGCTCCGGCGCACGTCCGAGCCGACCGACGCGGACATCGACGCCATCGAGAACGTCTGCCGCTGTGGCACCTACTCACGGATCCGCGAAGCCATCAAACAGGCCGCAGCCAGGACCGAGGGCTGACCTGCGAGGCAGAAGCAGGTCGGCCGGTATTGGCGAGTTCATCTCCTCGATGGCCGATATGGGTATGCTGCCACGGAAAGATTCCATCGGTCTGATCCTGATGTGACGTTTCTGCAGCAATGCACCGCGCCAATGGCTGTGCGTGTTTTATAGCACGATGCGTTGTGCGGCGGATATGGTTCCCCGGTTTTCCATTCGGATGAGTGGTAAGCAATCGGCTCGGTTTGTCCATTGGTTGACCCGGACAGTCCTTTCTCGTCGGGTTTGGGGATAGGCCGTGCGAATATCTTGGATTCGCACCAAGGGAGCATTTCGGGGCCGTGTACTGCATGAATTCGGAAGACTGTGCAAACGAGTTCGTAATCGGCGATGGGAAAATTCTTCGGGAGTTGTCCTGGGGAGAGATCGCCGGCCACCAGGAACGACTGATGAGACTGGTCCGCCGGCGGCTGCCGACCGCCCAGGACGCGGAGGACTGCGTCCAGGAGGCGATGTTGCGGGCGGCGGCCCACGACAACCTCGACCGGGAGCGGATCGGGCCCTTTCTGACCTCGGTCGCGCTGCGCCTGTGCGTCGACCACTACCGCGAACTGGAGCGCAGACGACGGCTGGTGGGCCGTACCGCGCACGTCAGCAGGCCCGTGCTGCCGGACGAGGACGTGTGCGACGAGGACTTCGGACGCTGGCTGCTGCGTCAGGTCCAGCAGCTGCGGGGCCGTGAGCGCCAGGTCATGCTGGCCCGCGCCGACGGCATCTCCACGATGGAGTTCGCCCGTATGCACCGGATCTCCCTGAAGGCGGCCGAGGGCGCGTTCACCCGGGGGCGGGCACGGCTGCGGCTCGTGTGCGCCCAGACGCTGGACGGGGCCCCGGCGCACCACAGGTAACGGACGGCCGAAATGCGATTCGGTGTGCGTCCGGCCTCTTGTGAACGACTTCCGGGTTACGGGAGTTCAGTCGACAAGGAAGGCATCGCAGTGGGCAGGAACAATACACAGGACACGATCAAGGATTTCATCGGCGATATCGCCGACAGTACGAAGAAAGCCTTCGACGACATTCTCGACCGAAGGGGTGACGAATACCGTGCCACGGACTGGATCTCCGCGGGAAATCCGTACCAGGCGCTGAACGGATTGCCCGGGGACGTACTGCGAACCGTCAGTGCTCTCTCCGCGCTCGGCGGCGTGGCAAATCCCGTGGCCGCACTGGCGAATGCGGCAGGGGCCGCCGCCGGAGTCGGCGCCGCCAATCCGCTCGCCGCTCTGGCGGGCGCGGCCCCGAACCCGCTGGCAGCCCTCACCGGCGCGCCCTCGAATCCCCTGGCCGCTCTCGCCGGAGCGGCCCCCAACCCGCTGGCCGCTCTGACCGGGGCGGCCCCGAACCCCCTCGCCGCGCTCACGGGCGGGGGCGCCAATCCGCTGGCCGTGCTCGGACAGGTGGCGGGCGGCGCGTCGTCGGCCGTGTCGGGAGCGGCCGACATGGCGGAGGGGCTGGCGGCGCTGCCGCGTCAGATTGCCCAGCTCTCCGAGCTCGTCGCGAACCTGGTCGGCGTCCTGGAGAGCGTCCAGGGCGTCGCCGGAGCGGTGACGGGCGGTGGCGGCCGGGCACCGGCGGCGAGGAAGAGCGGCTGACGGTCAGCGGCTGACGCAGGGCAGCCGACAGACGGCTGACCACGGCAGCCGACGGCGGGGCGGGGCCGGTCCCGCCCCGCCGGGTCGGCCACCGCCCCCGCCCCCGCCCTCGCCCACTCCCGCACCGCATACGCACACGTACGCACGCGCTGCAAGGAAACGCGGCACACACAGAAGGTCGTGACACATGGGCAGTGCCCTGCTCGGCAGCCGGCTTCGGCTGGTGGTGAAGGTCCTGGGAAGCCTCGCGGCCGAAGAGGCCGGCCGACTGGCCCGGGACCGCCGCCGCTCCCGGCGCGGAGCCGACGGCGAGGACGACGGGGGAGAAGGCACAGGGGAGGGCGACGGAACCCGGCGCGCCAAGGCCGTACGGCACGCGCTCGAGAGCCTCGGCCCCTTCTACGTGAAGCTCGGCCAGATCCTCTCCACCCGGCCCGACATGGTGCCGCCCTCGATGATCGCGGAGCTGCAGAACCTGCACGACCAGGTCGACGTCCAGCCCTTCGCGGTCTTCGAACCCGTCCTCAGGGAGCAGCTCGGACCGGACTGGAAGCGCCGTTTCGACGACGTCGACACCGTACGACCGCTGGGCGCGGCCTCCCTCGCCCAGGTGTACCGGGTCACCCTGCCCGGCGGGCGCCCGGCGGTGGTGAAGGTGCAGCGCCCCGGAATCCGGGACGCGGTCCGCGCGGACATGGCCCTGATGCGCAGGGCGTCCAGGATCCTCGCCCGCACCGCGCCCCGCTTCAACGAGGTCATCGACATGGAGGCGATGCTCGGCTCCATCTTCGACGCCATGGAACCGGAACTCGACTTCACCGGCGAGGCCCGCAACATGGACGAGGCCCGCGAACACGTCCGGCGCTATCCGACCCTCGCCGTGCCGACGGTCGTCCACGCCACCCCGAAAGTGCTGGTGCAGTCGCTCGCGCCCGGCTCCTCCGTACGGCATCTCGACCGCGGCACGTTCAGCGACCGGGAGCGCACGGACATCGGCAAGGACCTGCTGCGCTTCATGTACCGGGGCTACTTCGTCGACCGCATGTTTCACGCCGACCCGCACGCCGGCAACGTCTTCGCGCTGCCCGGCGGCCCGGCCACGCTCATCGACTGGGGGATGATCGGCCGCCTCGACCGGCGTACGAGCCTGCAACTGCTGCCCCTTCTCATGGCGCTTGCCCAGAACGACGGCCACGGCCTCGCCCGGGCCTGGGCGGACATGGGACGGGTCACTCCGTGGTCCAACCTGCCCGCGTTCGCCGCCGACATGGCCGCGCTGGTGCCCAAGGTCGCCACGGCCTCCCTGGAGGACATCAACTTCGGGGTGTCCCTGACGACCGTGCTGGAGAAGGCGACGAAGCGGGGCATCGGCTCGGCGCCGGCCATCTCGCTGCTGGGCAAGTCCTTCGCCAACCTGGAGGGTTCGGTGCGCTGCCTGGCCCCGGACATCGCCCTCGCGGACGTGTTCAAGGCGGAGGCGCGCGGGATCGTCATGGCCCTGCTGCGCGAGTACTTCTCCCTCGACCAGGCGGCCCGCAACACGATGGACTTCCTGTCCTTCGCCGTGTCCGCCCCCGAGCAGCTGCGCGGTCTCCTCTCCGACGCCGCGAACCGGCAGTTCGCCCTCCAGCTCCATGAACCGCACACCCCCGCCGGTATGGGCGGGCAGCGGCCCTGGACCCCCTCGCGGGGTCTGATGGCGCTCGGCGCCGCCGCCCTCCTCTTCGACCGCCGCCGCCCCCATCACTGACCGGGGTCTCGGCCCACCCGTCGTGCCACGTCCCGCAGCGCGTGCCCCAGAGTCGTCAGGAAGAGCCCCACCTCGTCGTGGCCGATGATCGCGGGCGGTGTCAGACGCAGCACCCGGGAGGCGTTGAGGGAGTGGTTGACCAGGATGCCCCGGCCGACCAGCTCGAGGACGAGTTCACCGACGAACCGCTCCTCCGTGAACTCCAGGCCGATCAACAGCCCCCGCCCGCGCACCTCGTGCACGAGCCCGCCGACGTACGGCGCGCACACCGCGCGCACACCCCTGAGCAGCCCCTCACCGAGCGCCCGGGCCCTGGCGACGACATCCTCCCGGGCCAGCGCCTCGACCGCCGCCCGCGCCGCCGCACAGGCGATCGGCGAGGCGGCGAACGTCGAGGTGTGCAGGTAAGGGTCCCGGGAGAACGGCCTGTACGCCGCCCCCGTCGCGACCATCGCCGCGACGGGCACCACCCCGCCGCTCAGCCCCTTGCCGACGAGGAGGACGTCCGGCGCGACCTCCCCGGCACCCTCGACACCCTCCTGCCCCTCCCCGTCCAGCCCCCACCACGAGCCCAGCCGCCCCAGGCCCGTCTGGATCTCGTCGACGATCAGGAAGGCCCCGTACGCCTGGCACAGCCGGCTGACCTCCGCCAGATGGCCCGGCGGCGGGATCCGTACCCCGCCCTCGCCCTGCACCGGTTCGACGATCACACAGGCTCGTTTGCCGAGCACGGCGAGGGTCTCCTTCAGGGCGTCCGCGTCGCCGTACGGGACGACGTTGCTGTCCGGCAGCAGCGGGCGGAAGGGCTCCTGGTACTTGGCGTTGGCGGTCGCGGACAGCGCGCCCAGGGTCTTGCCGTGGTAGCCGCCGGCCATGCTGACCAGTGCCGTGTGCCCGTGGGCGCGTGCCAGTTTGAGGGCCGCCTCGGTCGCCTCGGCACCGGAGTTGACGAAGTGCACCCGGTCGAGGCCGACCGGGGTGCGGGCGGCTAGGGCCTCGGCGGCGCGGGCCGCGACCGGCTCCAGGAAGACCCGGGAGGCCAGCGGATGTGCGTCCACCTGACAGTGCACGGCCGCTGTCACGGCGGGATGGCGGTGGCCGAGGATGAAGACTCCGTACCCGCCGAAGTCGAGATAGCGGCGGCCGTCGTCGGTGAAGATCCACGCCCCGTCGGACGCGGTCTCCAGCATGCCGCCGAGCACGGTGCCCATGACGGCCCGGCCGGAGGAGAGGTGCTCGCGGTAGAGGTGAGCGACATGCGTCCGGCTGTCCGGGCGGAGTCCGGAGTCGATCGGTACCGTCGTCATGACGCCAACTCCGTTTCCTGGACCGCCTGTTGGGGTGGCGCTGGAGTGGTGGCCGACGGGACGCGCTGCCGGCCGCGCATTCCGCCGGGGCGGGCGGCCCAGGCGACCAGGTTGCGCACCAGGGCCCGGCGCAGCTCCACCTTCGTCACCGCCCGGCCGCAGTGCGGCGTACCGAGGGACGAATCGAAGGGCAGCGCCCGCTGGAAGACCAGCAGCAGTTCCGCGTACGTGTGGAAGCGGCGGCGCAGCGACTCAGGGAACGTGGGGCCCTCGATCAGCGGCAGCAGCAGCCGGTGCACGGACTCCAGCGGAATCAGCCGGGGCGGATGCGGCCGGGGCCCGAACCGGTCCGCGAACTCCAGGCAGATGTCGATGACTTCGGTCTGCGGCAGCACCTCCGAGCCGGCCGTCAGCCAGTACTCGCCCCCGGTCACCCCGCCGCGCACGAGGTCGCCCACCGCACGGGCCACGACATCCTGGGGCACCATGTCGATGCGCGAGTCCGGCCCGCCCGGCATGACCGGAACCTGGCCCTTGACGATGGCCCCCAGTGCCCGCGTCAGCCCCTGCACCCCGGCGATCCGGCCGGTCACCGAGTCGCCCATCACCACCGAGGGCCGCATGATCACCCCGGGCACCGGCGCTTCCCGGACCGCCTGTTCGGCCTCCGTCTTCGAGGCGAGATACGCGGCGGCCCCGGGAAAGCGTTCCTGTTCCTCGGGGGCCAGCGGATTGGCCACGAACGCGGTGCTCATGTGGAAGAAGGGCGCGTCGGCGAGGGCGGCGAGGTCGAGCATCGTGCGGGTGCCGCCGAGATTGGCGCGCCGGATCAGGTCGGGTTCCCACTGCCAGTTGGTGGCGGCGGCCGAGTGGAGCACGACGTCCACCTCGGCGGCGAGACGGGCGAACTCGGCTGTGGACAGGCCGAGTCGGGGCTCCATGAGATCGGCGCGGAACTCCCGTACCCGGGGATCGTCCACCGGGGTGCGATGGCGCGGGCAGATGATGCGGAAGTGGGGCAGGAGTTCGTCGATCAGAGCTCTGCCGAGCACTCCGGTGCCACCGGTGAGCAGGACGGTGGGCCGGGTACCGGGTCGGATGTCGGGCCGCGTACCGGGCATCGTTTCGGGCATGGCGAAGTTCCCCCTCGATCGGGTGGGCGACGGTCGGCGTCGGTCGTACGGCGCTGTGGGTCCCGTACCGGAACCCTCAGGCGACCGTGAGCGGTGCCTCGTCCAGATACGCGGCCAGCGGGCCCGTCATCCGTGACCTCGACGGCGGATGCAGGGCGAGGCCGTTGACGCAGGCGGCGAGGTAGCCGATCTCGTCCGAGGCCGTGAAGGCGAGCCCGCCCAGCAGTTCCACCGCGCGCGGGACGATCCGGGCGAGCGTGTCCTGCACGGTGTAGCGCACGTACAGGGAGTCGGCGAGCGCGGACTCGTCGGGGGTCGCCTCGTCCACCCGCCTGGCCAGGCCCTCCACGGCGGCCATCGCGCCCTCCGTCTCCACCAGCAGCCGCACCCGTTCAGCGTCGGGCACCCGGTCCTTGCGCAGCACCCGCTCCACCAGGGCGCTCGCGGCGCCGAGATAACTGCCGGTCATCAGCAGCTCGAACCAGACGAGCCCGGCGGTCTGCACCTCGTCAAGCCGGGCGCCCGCCGGGGACGCGGTGCGCACCAGCAGCTCCGGCGGCACCAGGACGTCGTCCAGGGTGACCTGGTCGCTCTCGGCACCCGCGAGGAAGCCGCTCGCCCAGAAGGCGCTGACACTCAGCCCCTCGGACTCGGCGGGCACCAGGGCCACGGCCAGTTCCTCGCCCTCGCCGTCCTCGCACGGCACCATCACGCTGGCCGTGAGCAGATCCATCGAACGGGCCAGACTGCACGGCCGTTTCACCCCGGTGACGCGCACGCCGTCCGGGGTCACCGTGGCGGTCATGGCGGGGGAGAGGATGCCGGTGCCGCTGCGGCCCTCCGCGAAGCCGGACGCCATGAGGCGGTTGTCGGCCGCGACGCCCTGGACGAGCATCCACTCCAGGCCCTCACCACCACCGGCTTCGCTCAGCCCGACCAGCGTGGCCATCGAGAAGTGGTGCATGGTCGTCGCCACCGCCAGCGAGGGGGAGCGGCTGCCGAGCGCCCGCTGCACCCGCACCGCTTCGAGAGCGGTCGCGCCCCGCCCCTGGAGGGCAGTCGGCGCCAGCAGTCCCGGGCCGCCGCACTCCCTGAACAGCCCGATGCCCGGGCTCTCCGTACTCTCCAGCACCATCAGAGGCAGGGCCCGCAGCCCGTCGTCGAGGCCGGGCAGCAACTTCGTGAGGGCCGCGCGTTCGCGCTCCAGGAATCTCATGTCGTCCCCTGCTTCCTCGGTCCGCGATGCCGCCGGCGTCGTCGTTCGTCTCGTCACGAGCTTTACGAGCCAACCGCGTGGACCCCTCGCCCAAGGGGCGGGGCGGACGTGCCCGGCGCCCCTGGCGTCCGCCGTACGAGACGCCCTTGACGTGGGCCGTGAGCGGATCGACACTCCATTCGGGAATCCTAGTGAAAAGGTAGGGAAACTTGATGCGCGTGGAGTCGAAGGCCCCTCGGGTGGCTCACCCACCCCGGCCGACCCCGCTGCTGACCTCCCGCCGGCACATCGACCTGCAGCGAGTCTGCAGCTCCATCAGCCGCCCGCGCTGAGCCCGGCTGCCCACCCCGCGCCCTACCGGCGGCCACCCGACTACGCCTTCCGCCGCGCGTACGTCTGCGCACCACACCTGGGGAGACTCATGTCCGTCACACCACTGGCCGCCGGCTCCGCCCGTCCGGGCCCCGCCTTCCGCGGCAGGCTCGGCCGGGACTCGCGCAGCGGCCACTACGCCGTGCCGCGCCGCTACCGCCTCCACCTGTCCCCGGCCGACCCCGACTGTCTGCGGATCGCCGTCACCCACAGCCTCCTCGGCCTCGACGCGGCCTGTCCGGTGACTGAACTGCCCGCCGTCCCCGACGCCCCCGGCGGCGGACACTCCGCCCTGCGCCCCCTGTACGAGGCGAGCGCGCACCGCTACTCCGGCGTCGCCACCGCCCCCGTACTCAGCGACGACTGGTCGGGGCGCATCGTCAGCACGCACACCCCGGACATCCTGCGCGACCTGGCCAAGCACTTCGGCGGCGGCCGTCCCACGCTGTACCCGTGCGGTCTGGAAGCGGAGATCGAGGCCGTCGAGCGGCTGTGCGCCCAGCACTTCGACGGGGCCGCGTCCACCGCGCAGCGCGCCGGAGACGCCGACGCCGACGACACCGACCGCGCCGAGGCGCTCGCCTCCCTGCTGCGCACCCTGGGCTCGCTCGACGCACGGCTGGCCGCGGACCCGTATCTGCTGGGCGACCGGCTGACCGCCGCCGACGTGGAACTGTGGGTCGCCCTGGTACGCCTCGACACCGTGCACCGCTGGCACCTGGACGCCGCCGCCGTGCACCGCATCGCCGACCACCCCGCCCTGTGGGCCTACGCCCGCCGGCTCGCCGCCCACCCGGCGTTCGGCCCCCACCTCGACCTCGACGCCATCGCCCGCCGGCATCACGCCCACTGCCAGGGGTTGGAGGCCGCGGGGGCGGCGGTGCAGATCCTGGACTGGGCCGCCCATGCGCAGCGCTCCGCGGGAAGCTCCGCTGGTTAGGCGGATTGTTCGCTGCGGGCCGGTGGGGGCTTGTCGCGCAGTTCCCCGCGCCCCTGTGGGGCGCGTTTCGCGGGCGGTCAGTGTTCATCTGGCCGTCACAAAAGGGTGGAAGACGTGGGCCCGGTTGGTTGTTGACCTGGTTGTGTTGAAGCCCATTCCTTGCCGTCCGAGGTTGTTCTCGCGGCGGCACATCGACCTCCTTCGGGTGGCCGGTGCGCTCTGTCGTTCCTGATCGCTGTCCCGGTTTTTCCCGTACGGTCGATCAGGAAGGCACCTCGTCGTGTCCGCATCAGTTTCGCCCCATTCCTCCGCCCCCCTCCACCTCGCCGTCGCCCTGGACGGCGCCGGCTGGCATCCGGCCGCCTGGCGTGAACCCGTCGCCCGGCCCGGGGAGTTGTTCACCGCCCGCTACTGGGCCGACCTGGTCGCCGAGGCCGAGCGCGGACTGCTCGACTTCGTGACCATCGAGGACGGCCTCGGCCTCCAGTCCTCGCACCCGCTCGACCAGGACGGCCGCACCGACCAGATCCGGGGCCGCCTCGACGCGGTCCTGATCGCGGCCCGCGTCGCTCCCCTCACCCGGCACATCGGTGTGGTGCCGACCGTGGTGGCCACGCACACCGAGCCGTTCCACATCTCCAAGGCGATCGCCACCCTCGACTACGTGAGCACCGGCCGCGCGGGACTGCGCGTCCAGATCACCGCCCGGCAGAACGAGGCCGCCCACTTCGGCCGCCGCTCCGTGCCGCACGTCGCCTCGGTGACCGACCCACGGGCCTGGGAGTCGGCGGCCGCCCTCTTCGACGAGGCCGCCGACCACGTCGAGGTGGTGCGCCGGCTCTGGGACAGCTGGGAGGACGACGCGGAGATCCGTGACACCGCCACCGGCCGGTTCGTCGACCGGGAGAAGCTGCATTACATCGACTTCGAGGGCCCGCACTTCAGCGTCAAGGGCCCCTCGATCACCCCTCGCCCGCCGCAGGGGCAGCCGGTGGTCACCGCGCTGGCACATGCGACCGTCCCGTACCGGCTGGTGGCCCGCTCGGCCGACGTCGGCTATGTCACCCCGCACGACGCGGGCCAGGCGCGTGCCATCGTCGAGGAGATCCGGGCCGAACAGTCGGCGGCCGGCCGTTCCGGCGAACTCCTGCACGTCTTCGGTGACTTGGTGGTCTTCCTGGACGAGACCCAGGACGCCGCGACGGCCCGCCGGGAGCGGCTGGACGCCCTCGCCGGATACGAATACACCAGCGACGCCCGGATATTCGCCGGTACGCCCGCCCAACTCGCCGATCTGCTTCAGGAGTTGGCGTCGGCCGGACTGTCCGGGTTCCGGCTGCGGCCGGCTGTCGCCGGGCACGATCTCCCCGCCATCACCCAGGGGCTGGTCCCCGAACTCCAGCGCCGGGGCGTCTTCCGGCAGGCGTACGAGGCGGAAACCCTGCGCGGGCTGCTCGGCCTGGGCCGTCCGGCCAACCGCTACGCCACCGCCACCGCCTCTGTCAGCGCCTGAGCCGGAAGGACCGTACGACCATGAGCAAGCCGCTGAAGCAGATCCATCTGGCCGCGCACTTCCCCGGGGTCAACAACACCACCGTGTGGAGCGACCCGCAGGCCGGCAGCCATATCGAGTTCAGCTCCTTCGCGCACTTCGCGCGGACCGCCGAACGCGCCAAGTTCGACTTCCTGTTCCTCGCCGAGGGCCTGCGACTGCGTGAACAGGGCGGAAAAATCTACGACTTGGACGTTGTCGGGCGCCCCGACACCTTCACCGTCCTGGCCGCGCTCGCCGCCGTCACCGAGCACCTCGGGCTCACCGGCACCATCAACTCCACCTTCAACGAGCCCTACGAGGTGGCCCGCCAGTTCGCCAGCCTCGACCACCTCTCCGACGGGCGTGCCGCCTGGAACGTCGTCACCTCCTGGGACGCCTTCACCGGCGAGAACTTCCGCCGCGGCGGTTTCCTCCCCCAGGAGCAGCGCTATTCACGGGCCAAGGAGTTCCTCCGGACCGCGGGCGAGCTCTTCGACTCCTGGCAGGGCGAGGAGATCCTCGCCGACCAGCAGAGCGGCACCTTCCTGCGGGACGCGAAGGCCGGCGCCTTCGTCCACCACGGGCAGCACTTCGACATCGAGGGACAGTTCAACGTGCCCCGCTCCCCGCAGGGCCGCCCGGTGATCTTCCAGGCCGGTGACTCCGACGAGGGCCGTGAGTTCGCCGCCTCCACCGCCGACGCCATCTTCAGCCGCTACGCCGGCCTCACCGAGGGCCAGGCCTTCTACACGGACGTCAAGAACCGCCTCGCCAAGTACGGCCGCCACGCGGACGAGCTGAAGATCCTGCCCGCCGCGAGCTTCGTCCTGGGCGACACCGACGCCGAGGCGGAGGAACTCGCCCACGAGGTACGCCGTCAGCAGGTCAGCGGCGCCACCGCCATCAAGCACCTCGAGTTCGTGTGGAACCGCGACCTCTCCGGGTACGACCCCGACGGGCCGCTGCCCGACATCGACCCCGACCTCGGCGAGCACACCATCGCCCGGGGGCGGGCCCAGGTGCGGATGTACCGCGACCCGCTGGCCACCGCCCGCGAATGGCGCGAGCGCGCGGAGGCCAACAACTGGTCCATCCGGGACCTCGTGATCGAGACGGGCAACCGGCAGAACTTCGTCGGCTCCCCGGCCACCGTCGCCGCGACCATCAACGACTTCGTCCAGGCCGACGCAAGCGACGGCTTCATCCTCGTCCCGCACATCACCCCGACCGGCCTCGACCCCTTCGCCGACAAGGTCGTCCCGCTCCTCCAGGAACGCGGCGTCTTCCGCACCGAGTACGAGGGCACGACATTGCGCGACCACCTCGGCCTCGCCCACCCCGACGCCGAGAAGGCGGGGGAGCGGGCGGCGTCCTGACAGTTCCCGTACCCGCATGGCGTGGTCGAGGACGTCACCCTCCCCCAGAAGGTGACGTCCTCGACCGCTCCCCCGAGTGCCCGACGGTTGGTTCGATTCGTCCGCGGCCGTCATGTGCTGGTCTCTGCCCCCAGCTTCACCAGCACATGACGGCCGTTTCCCCCGATCCCCAGGTGGAATAGAGGCGCACCCGGACGAAGTAGTTGCGGCCCTTGACGAGCCGGACCCTGACCTGGGCGTTGTGCGGAGTGCCGCCGTCGTCCCCGGCGGCGAGATAGCGCGGCTCGCCGTCGATCTCCTCGAAGACCGCGACGACCGTGTCGCTCTCCCCGAAGGTGCCCACGGTGTAGTCGCGGGTCTCCGGCGGCGCGATCCCGAAGTCGGCCTGCTCGCCCGCGCCGAGGCACAGGGGAGCGGACCGGAACGGCACGAGTTCGGCCGGCCGGTGCGTGCCCGTCGGCGGATACCAGCGGAGCACGACCTCCTTGTCGGCCGGGGAGAGGGTCCCCGGCGGCCGTACCCCGGACCGGAACTGCTCCGGTTCGAGGACCAGCCCCGCCGCGAACGGAAACTCCATGATCGACAGCGGGTCCCAGACGGAGCCGTTGACCTCGTCAGGGTCGAGCTTGCGCAGAACGTTGGCGTACGTCCTGTCGCGGCCCCAGAAGTTCGGCGGCCCCGCCAGATCGTCGTACACCGCCTCGTCGTCCCAGTGGAGGCCGGCGAACGGGCTCTGGTGCTCGTGCAGCAGGCCCAGGGCGTGCCCGATCTCGTGCAGGGCCGTCGCGCGCTCCCCGGGCGCGGTCAGGTCCCAGCCGAAGTTCATCGTGCGCCGCCCCAGGCCCACCGAGAGTGCGTCCCGTCCGACCGTGGAGTACGAACCGTCACCGGTCTGGAAACCGATGCGCAGTTCTGCCTCCGAACGGTCGCGCACCTCCACGAAGGAGAGCCCGATCCCCAGGTCGAGCCACTCCCTGAAGCAGTCGCGGACGACGTCGCGCTGTGCCTCGGCGCCGACCCACGACTCCCACCGGGTCTCCCCGGTCCCCGGCAGGGGGATGACCGAGCCGTCGCCGTCCCGGTCGAAGAAGTAGTAGTGGAGCACGGTGCCGTTCACCCATTTCAGACGCCCCGCCAGGAGCGCGCCGAGCCGCTCGGCCGGCAACCCCGGTGGGAACGTGGGGGCCGGCTGCTGCGGGAGTGAGCAGAACCGTGCGTTCATGGGGAACAGGTTGCGGCCCACGGACGTCCGGGCGCCTGAGTCGGGGGCTACTCAAGTCGGCCTGTATCAAAGCTGAGTAGCCCTGCTCTAGTTCACGTGATGACTTCGCTACGGGACGCCGAGACCCTGGAACCGAGCTGGCCGTTCACCGGACGGGACGACGAACTGGAGCTGGTCCGCCGGTCGTTGGCGGGCGAACGGCACGGGGTCGTGGTGACGGGCCCGGCCGGGCACGGCAAGACCCGGCTCGTCATGGAGGCCGTCCGGGGCACCGACTGCGCGAAGGTGATCGGCGCGCCCGAGACCCGGGGCATCCCCTTCGCCGCGTTCGCCCACCTCCTCCCGGAGCAGGTATCCCTGCACCGCGCGGTCCAACTCCTCACCGGCGTACGGACCCTGCTGGTCGACGACGCCCATCTGCTCGACGACTTCTCGGCCGCCCTCGTCCACCAGCTCGCGGCGCACGGACGTACCCGGCTGCTCGTGGTGGCGACGGACGGGGCGTCCGCACCCGGTGCGGTGTCCCGGCTGTGGACCGGCGAGGTGCTGCCGCGGCTCGCCCTCGCGCCGCTGCCCCTCGCGGACACGGCCCCGCTGATCGCGGCCGGCGCCGGTGGCCCGGTCGAGACGCTCACCGCCCGCCGACTGCACCACCTCTGCCAGGGTGACCTGCGGCTGCTGCGGGACCTGATCGGCGCGGTGCGCGCACATGGCGAACTCGCCCTGGACTCCGACGAGTTGCTCTGGCGCGGCCCCGTACCCGTGACGGCGGCGATCCGCGAGCGAACCGCACAGGCCCTGGACCCGGCCCGCGCCCACGCCGAGAAGCGGGACACCCTGGAACGCCTGGCGTTCAGCGAACCCCTCCCGCTGGATCTCGCCGGCCTCGACCTGGACGCGCTGGAGTCCCTCGAAGCGGACGGCCTGATCCGTGTCGACGCCCTGTCCGAGGTGCGCCTCGCCCACCCCCTGCACGGCCCTGTCCTGCGCGCGGGCGCCGGGCAGCTGCGGGCCCGGCGGCTGTCCCGCCCCCCGGCCGACTGCGCGGCGGCCCTGGACACGGAGCGCGTGGAACTGGCCGAGCGGATCGAACGCGCCGACGTCCAGGAACCGGCGGGCCCCATCGGCGACTGGTTGACGGCCGAGAGCACGGCCCCCCACCCCGCCGTACCGGCCGACTACGCGACCGTACGGGCCCGCTTCGCCCGACTGCGCGGCGAACTGCGCGAAGCCCTGTCCTGGGCCAGGGAAGGCCTCCGCAGCACCCCGGACGACCCGTCCTGCCGTACGGAACTGGCGCTGGCGGTGGCCCAGTTGAGCGAGGTCGCCACCGCGGACGAGGCCCTCGCCGGCCATGCGTCCCCCGACCGGGCGACCACCTGGCTACGGTCCGCACACGGCGACGTCACCGCGGCCCTGAAACCGACCACCACCGCCAGTCCCGGTGACGGAGAGGGAGAGGCGTACGTCCTCTACGACGCCGTACGCCTCGGAGCCCCACACCTGGTCGCGGACCGGCTCGCCCAACTGCCCGGCGAGAAGGCCGAACCCCTGGCCAGGCACGCCGACGCGCTCGTCCGCCAGGACGGCCCAGCACTGGACCGCGCCGCCGAACTCCTGGAACGCCGGGGCCTGTTGCTCTTCGCCGCCGAGGCCCACGCCCAGGCCGTTCCGGCCCACCGCGACCCCCGCGCCGCCCGCAGATCCCGCTCCCGCGCGATGACCCTGGCCCGCCGCTGCCAGGGCGCCCGCACCCCGGCTCTCTCCGGGCTCGTCCTGGGTGAACTCACCGCCCGCCAACGCCAGATCGTCACCCTGGCGGCCGCAGGCCTGACCAACCGCCAGATCGCGGACCGCCTGACCCTGTCCATCCGCACGGTCGGCAACCACCTCTACAGCGCCTACACCCGCCTCGGCGAAAACGACAGGACAGCATTGCCGTGGCTGCTGGAGGAGGGGCGGGGGGTGACGCGGTCGGCGTGATCGTGAGGTGGTCCATCGATGTGGTCGGCAACCACCGGTACGGCTCGGGCAAGCGGCCAGGGGCGCGTTGCCGTGGCTGCGGGAGGAACGGGCCCGGCAGCGTTGTCGTCAGCTGGTGGCGGCGGCGTTGAGCGCCCGCCGGATCGGCCCGCACGAGGTGTCCGGCGGTACGGGGTCGGAGTAAGCGCCGGGCCGGCCCAGGCGCCCTCGTCACGGCGAGGGGCGCCGACCTCCGCCCTGACCCGCCGCCGGCAGGGCTGGTGTCGGCGCGGGTGGGTTCCGTCGTCGATCGGTGAATGCAGTGGCTGTCGGAGGAGGTGACGGACACGCCGTACCCCTGATCGGTGGCAGGCCTGACAGCCCGCCACCGCGCACGCGCCCACCCGTGTGGGTACACGAGCCGCCCGGTGAGCCGGGCGGCACGGCGTGCGGCGCGCCGTCCGGTCGACAGCCAGAGGCAGCCTCAGGCGGAGCCGAACGCCGAGAACGCCCATCCCGTTGCCTGGTGGGTCGCGTCGCCCGGCAGGGCCGCTCGGGCGTCTCGGAGGGCTTCGGCCAGGGAGAGGCCCACGGTGAGGCCCTTGTGGAGGGCCAGCATCAGTGGGACGACGGCCGCGTCGTTGACGGGGGCGCTGCTCGCCACCACGCCCGCCGTGCCCAGCGGCAGCAACGCCGTGACCAGGCCGAGGAGTTCGTCGGCGCCGACGTTGGCCAGGCGGCCGGTGTCGCAGCTGGACAGGATGATCCGGTACGGGCTGCGGCCGAGGCGTTCGAAGTCGTGCACGATCAGCGGACCGTCGGCCATCCGCAGTGACGAGAAGAGCGGACTGTCCGCCCGGAAGGTGCCGTGGGCCGCGATATGGGCCAGCGCGGCCCCGTCCAGCGCGTCCAGCACCGCAGGTACCCGCGCACCCTCGTGTTCGAGGACCGTCGGCCTGCCGTACCGGTCGACCAGATCGGGCACCTCAGCCCCGCCGCTCGCCAGACCCGGCCCCCGGACCAGGACGTGCCGCCCGCCCGGTGGGGGCCCGGTCTCCTGGGCGCGCAGCCAGCTGCTCGCCGACGGGGACACGCTGAGCACCCGCTCCCGGAGGGAGGGAAGGAGCGCCCAGGGCACCCGGTGCAGCCGCCCAGGCGGGACCACGACCACCGGGCCGGACCCCAGATGCGGTACCGCCGCGCCCAGCAGCAGTTCCTCGAGCCGGCGCCCCGAAGCCTCCAGGACCGGCAGTCTGCCCTCCGCCCCCGGATGCGCCAGCCGCCGCAGCCCGGCCTGTACGTGCTCGGCCTCGAACACCGCGTCCGCGAGCAGCCCCGCCTCGAAACGGCGCACCCGCCCCTCGCCGCACAACAGCACCTGCACCCGGCCGTCGACGACCGCGATCTCGATCAACCGCCCACCGCTGCCCAGGCGTTCCAGCAGCCGGGCGGGGTCGAAGCGCCGTTCGGCGCCCGGGGACTCTCCGCGGATGTGGAGGGTGCGGGAGCGCACCTCCCGTTCCAGGCGCCGCTGTTCCCGTTCCAGCGCGGGCACCGGGCGGCCGTCGATCCGGGCCTCCTCCGCCCGCGCGGCGATCTCCCGGAAAGCGGTCAGGCTCTGGACAAGCGCCGGATCGTCCGGCGGCCGGGCCGGCGGCGCGGTGAGGACGGTGGCCCGCCACCGCTCGCTCCACACCAGCAGCCGCCGCGACCCACCGGAGACCAGGGTCGCCCGCTGTGCCAGGGCGGCCAGTTCGGCGCCCTGCGCGGTCGCCCGGGCCCGCAGCTCCGAGGCGCCGAGCGTCATCCGGTGGTCGTCCAGGACGGCCAGCCCCCGCCGGCAGGCCTCCAGCACGCCCCGCCCCGACCCCGCCGCCTCCGCACGCAGCGCCTGCGCCGCCCACCCCGTCATACGCGCCAGCGGTGGACCGACGCGCCGGCTACGGGCGGCGACCCGCAGATGTTTCTCCGCGTCCTCCCGCCAGCCCAGCTTGAGCGCGATCCGCCCCGCGAGCAGCGATGCCTCGGGCGCGGCGGGCGAACCGAAGGCGGCGAGCCGGTCGGCCACCGCCGCCGCGTCCGCGACGAGCCGCCCCGACTTCCGCCCGGTCGCCACCCGCGCCTCGAGCAGCACCAGCCGGGCGTGCGCCTCCCACCAGCTGCGCCGCTGCCCGGCGAACAGGCGTACGGCGACGGCCGCGCGGGCGATCGCGGTCTGCGGATCGTCCGCGAGCCGGGCGGCCTTCGCGGCGGTCAGCAGCAACTCCGCCTTGCGGGTGCTCTGTCCGCCGATGCCGTCGAGCACACCGAGCGCCGCGTCGGCCTCCGCGACCGCTTCGGGCGCCAGCCCGGCGGCCATCAGCACCTCGCAGCGCCGGATGTAGAACATGAAGATCGGCGTGCCCAGCCGGTCGTACCGCTCCGCCGCCTCGTCGAACAGCCGCAGCGCCGCCGGGATGTCGCCCGCCCGGTACGCGGCCAGCGCCCTGCTCTCCACGACGTCGGCCTTGTCGTGCTCCTGGCCGGTGGTGTCCCACATCTGCTCGGCGGCGGTGAAGTCGGCGTCGGCCCGCTCGGGGCGTCCGAGCGCCAGATGCACGGTGGCCCGCAGGGTCAGCGCCCGCGCCGTCCAGATGGTGTCGTCCGCCTGCCGCAGCACGGGGATGGCCCGCCGTACGTCGTCCAGCGCCTCGCGGTGATGCCCGAGCACCCACCACGCGTACGCCCGCCGGTACAGCACACGCGCGCGTGTATGGCCCGTACCCCGGTCGACGCCCTGTTCGAAGGCGGCCAGGCCCTGCCGGGTACGGCCCGCGTGGACCAGCGCCACGCCCAGCGTGCCGAGCACGTCCGCCTCGCGCTCCGCGGACCCGGCGTCCGCCGCGAGATCGCGTGCGCGCCGCAGATGACGCAGGGCGACGCGCATGTCGCCGAAGTCCCGCTGCCACATACCGATCACCTGATGGGCGACGGAGGCGTGCAACGGCGTCGGATCGTCGTCGAGGACGTTCTCCGCGCGCGCGAGGGCGTCCTTCGGGCGGGCGAACACCATCGGAAGCAGTTCGAGAACCGTGTCACTTCCCGCTGTCACCCAACGGATGGTAGTGCTCCGCGACCCCCGTCACACAGGTTTGGCCATGGATAACTCGCTGTCCATCGCTGATCGATCCCTGTATCAACAAACGTGCCGAGGCACCTGTATCACGCGACGGTCCGGCGGCTCTCAATAGAAGCAACAGGGGATCGGCTCAAGGGGGAGGACATTCCATGGCACCTCAGCGTTTCCAGGAGCAGTTCGACCAGATCCAGCGCTCCATGCCCGACGTCGAACTGGCGATGGGTCCGGACGACGCGGCCGAGTTCATCTACGAGAAGGGCGTCGTCCTGGCCCGCGACGGCGAGGAGGCGCGGATCGTCGAGGACACCGTACGCGCGCACTTCACCACGTTCGCCGGCCTGACCGCCGACGACGTGCGCCGGGCCAGCCCGGAGACCAACCGGTCGGGCATCACCCGCATCCGGGTCGGCGACCCGGGCGAGGGCGACCGGCGCGGCGACCGCGCGGTGGCGGGCGCCCTGCGCGCGCTCCGGCAGACCGAGGGCAACGCGGGACGGCGCCTGGTCAGCCGCAACCACGTGGTGCACATCGCCCCCGTCAACGCCTGCCCCGGCGACGAGCCGGTCCCCGTCCCGTTCGGCGCGGGACCCAACCCGGCGGTGGCCGAGGGCGGTTATGACGCGGACAGCGCCGTCGGAGTCCTGGTCGTCGACACCGGCCTCATGCACGACTTCGCGTCCTACCCGGTGATGGCCCACGTCCAGGGCGACACCCAGATCGACGAATGCGACGCGGACGGCGTGCTCCAGCAGTACGCGGGACACGGCACGTTCATCTCGGGGCTCGTCGCGGCCGTCGCCCCCAACACGAACATCGTCTCCCGCAACACGCTCAACGACGCCGGCGCGATCCTGGAGTCCGAGTTCGGCGACAAGCTCTTCGAGGCCGTCGAGCGCGACGGCTGGCCGGCCATCATCAGTCTCTCCGCCGGCACCTCCAACGGCAGTACGGAGGGTCTGCTCGGCCTCGCCGCCTTCATGGAGGCCCTCCGCGAACAGCCGGGCACCCTGCTGGTCGCCGCCGCGGGCAACAACGCCAGCGCCACCCCCTTCTGGCCCGCCGCCTACGCCGACAAGCCCGAGTACGCCCAGTCCGTGATCTCCGTCGGCGCCCTGCGCAGCGACGGCGAGTTCGGCGCCTGCTTCACCAACCACGGCGCGTGGGTGAAGGTCTACGCCCCCGGCGAGCGTCTCACCGGCGCCCTCACCGGCTTCGACGCCCCGGTGCCGTACATCTACCAGCACAGCACGTACGCCACCTGCCGCCATCACTTCACCTACGCCTGCACCTGCCAGACCCCCCAGCACCTCGGTGTGCTCTCGGGGGACCACGAAACCACCTCGGGCACTCCGGACCAGGTGATGTTCGAGGGGTTCGCGCAGTGGAGCGGCACCTCCTTCGCCACCCCGGTGGTCGCGGCACTGATCGCCGCCCACATGACCGCCCACAAGGAGACCGACCCGCGCGCCGCCAGGCAGCAACTCCTCGCGGCGAACACCGAGTTCGCGGAGGTCCGGGGCGCGGTCGTACCGGCGCTGATCCCGCCCACCTGGACCCCGGTTCCGGTCGTGAACATCCCGCCCGCCCCATGAGGCCGACAGGCCTCCACAAAAGGACAAATCGAGTGCAGACCATGCGCAGGACGAGTGGAGCACCCCCTTCCACGGCGTACGATGACTGGCCGTACACGAGGGGTGGGGACGTGGAGCGAGCTGCGGTCGGCGCGTTGGTCCAGTCCGCCGTCGACGGTGACGCCGCGGGCTGGAAGGCGCTGGTGGAGGGGCTGAGCCCGCTGGTGTGGTCGGTGGCGCGCGCCCACCGGCTGTCCGACGCGGACGCGCATGAGGTCTACTCGACCGTCTGGTTCCGTTTCGCCCAGCACCTGGGCCGGATCCGTGAACCGGAGAAGGCCGGCTCGTGGCTCGCCAGCACCGCACGGCACGAGTGCCTCAAGGTCATCAAGAGCGCACACCGGATGACACCGACGGACGACGCCCAACTGCTCGACCGGATCAGCGACGACCGTACGCCAGAACAGTGGGTGATCGAGTCCGAGGAGGCCTCCACCGAGGCCGAGCGCATCCGGAGGTTATGGCAGGAGTTCGAGGAACTGGGCTCCCGGTGCAGGCAGTTGCTGCGCATCCTGATGTCCGCGCCGCCACCGAGCTACCAGGAGATCTCCGCCGCACTCGGCATCGCCGTCGGCAGTATCGGCCCCCTCCGCCAGCGCTGCCTGCGCCGGCTGCGGGTACGGCTCGCCGCCCGGGGGGTGCTGTGAACAACGCGCACGATCACGACGGATCACCCCACGACTCCGACGACTTGGACGGCACGGCCGACATGAACAGCGCTGACGACACGGGTGCCTTCGGCGACGCCGACGACGAACTGGACGGCGAGACCGACGACCTGACCGGGTTCGAGGGCGACGACTCGCTGGACAACGACCTCCTGGAGGAGACGCTCCGCCAGGCCGCCGCGATCATGGATCCGGTACCGGCGCAGCTCCAGCAGACGGCCGTCGAGGCCTACGCCCTGTACTCGCTCGACACCCAACTGGCCGAGCTGACCTTCGACTCGCTCGTCCACGGCATCCCGGTCAGAGGTGCCGTCGACTCACCCCGCATGCTGACCTTCCGCACGGACGAGCTGACGGTCGACATCGAGGTGACCGCGCACGGTCTGATGGGCCAGTTGCTGCCGCCGCAGGGAGCCAGGATCGAGGTGCTGAGCGGCCCGCAGCTCGCCTCCCCGCCCGCCCTCACCGCGGACGGCATGGGCCGCTTCGCCGGCGACCTGCACGTCACCGGCCCGTTCGCGCTCCGGCTGCGGACGGACGCGGAGGTCGTCATGACGGAGTGGCTGCGCGCCTGACGCGACCGACGGCGTTCGGGGGCGGATCCACCGCGGACCCGCCCCCGAACGCAGTCAACCCGCCGCCACCAGCGGATGGTGGCAGGCGACCGCACGACCGGGCGCCACGTCGACCAGCCGGGGCCGCTCCACCGCGCACAGCTCCCGCGCGTACGGACACCGAGTGTGGAAGGCACAGCCGGCCGGTCTGGCCACCGGGTCGGGCACGTCCCCGCTGAGCACAATCCGCTCCCGGCGCGGCGCGTCCGGGGCGCCGGTCCCGTCGTCGATCTCCGGGACGGCCGACATCAGCGCCTCGGTGTACGGGTGCGCCGGAGCCCCGTACAGCGTCTCCGCGTCGGCGAGTTCCACGATCTCGCCGAGATACATGACCGCGATCCGGTCCGAGACATGTCGGACCACGCCCAGGTCGTGCGCGATGAAGACGTACGTGAGCCCGAACTCGTCCTGGAGATCGGCGAACAGGTTCAGCACCTGCGCCTGGATCGACACGTCGAGCGCGGACACCGGTTCGTCGGCGACGACCAGCTTCGGGTTGGTCGCCAACGCCCGCGCGATACCGATGCGTTGACGCTGGCCGCCCGAGAACTCGTGCGGGTACCGGTCCAGATGGGCCGCCGCGAGGCCGACCACGTCGAACAGCTCGGCCACCCTGCGCCGGACGGCGGCGGCATCTCCGTACCGGTGGATGAGCAGAGGCTCGGCGACGATCTCCCCGGCCCGGCGACGCGGGTTCAGGGAGGCCTGCGGATCCTGGAAGACCAGCTGCATCCCGGGTCGTACGGGACGCAGCCGGCGCGCGGACAGGGTCGAACTCGACCCGCCCGCCGGTGATGTCGGTGAGCCGGACCAGACAGCGGCCCAGAGTGGACTTGCCGCAGCCGGACTCGCCGACGATGCCGAGGGTTTCACCCGCGCGCACCTCCAGCGAGACCCCGTCCACGGCCCGCAGCACTTTGCGGTGCCGGGTGAGGGAGTTGGCGCGCAGGGGGTAGTGCTTGGTGACGTCCGTCGCGCGCAACAGCACCTCGGCGCCGCCGGTTGTGTTCTGGGGGGCCGTGGTCACGGTGCCGCCTTTCTGTCCGGTGTCGAGTGCGCCGTACGGGCCGATGCCCGCTCCCCGGGCGGCAGCCAGCAGGCGTCCCGGTGCCCCGACTCGCCGGTGAGGACCGGGCGTTCGTCGCACCGGTCGTGCCGCGCCGGGCAACGCGCCGACCAGCTGTTCCCGCCGCCCTTGGTGTACTGGCACCTGTCGACGTGCCCCGGGAAGCCGGGCGGCAGGATCGTGCACGCGGGTGAGGCGAGGTTCTTGCCGCCGTACAGCCCGACCACCGCGTTCCGGTCGACCGCCCAGTTGATGGCCTGGCGCGCCAACTTGTTGTTGAACGGGGCCGAGTTGACGTTCAGCGTGACGTACCAGAACGCGGTCAGCGGATTGACGTGTGCCTGGGAGGCGTACGTCGTGCCGATCTCGCCCAGCCGGTCGGCGGGCGGCGGGTCGAACATCCAGTCCGCCTGCCCGTTCTGCACGGCGGTCACCTCGGACTCGACGGTCTGCCCGAAGGTGTAGTCGACGTCGTCGGCGTAGGCCTGCGGCTGGGCCTCGCGGGACCACTCCTTGAAGTACGGGTTGCGCACCAGCTTCAGCGCCCGGTTCGGGTCGTAGGAGGCCGCCATGTACGGGCCGGTCGTCGGCAGGGGCTTGGTGCCCGCGTCCTTGGCCGGCGAGTCCTTCGGCAGGATGCTCGCGTGCGGAACGGCCAGCTTGTACGGGAACTCCGGGTCCGGCGCGGTCAGGTTGACGGTGACCGTGCCGGCCGCCGTGTCGCCGACGACGCCCTTGGCGAGGGTGCAGGACGCCGGGGTCTTGAGACAGGCATCCGCGCCGACGACCCCGTTGTAGAAGGTGCCGGCGGTCGGGCTGGACACCTTGAAGATCCGCTGGAAGGACGCCACCACGTCGTCGGTGGTCACCGGTTTCCCGGTGGAGAACCTGATGCCCTTGCGGAGGGTGAAGGTGTAGGTCTTCCCGCCGTTGCTGACGACCGGCATGGCCGCCGCCAGATCCGGGACGACGGTGAACGACTCCTGCCCGCCGGTCTTCTTGAACGCGAGCAGGCCGTCGTACATCGACTGGTACAACTGCCAGTACTGGAGCGTGTAGTTGACCTGCGGGTCGAAGCTTCCGGCGGCGGCGTGGGCGACCAGCTTCAGCGTGCCGCCCTTGTGCGCGGGCTGGAACGCGGTCGACTGGGCGCCACCGGTGGTGGTGGAGGTCGGGTTCGACGTGCCGCCGCCGTCGGACGACGAACAGGCGGTCGCGGTGAGGGCGAGGGTGGCGGTCACGGCGGCGAACGTGGTGCGTCTGGTGATCCGGGACATCGGGTAACTCCCGTCGGTGCAGCGGGTGTTACCGGTGATCAGAGGGGGGGAGCGGGGACTCAGTCGGTGGAGTCGAGGAAGTCGCCGACGACCTGGAGGTAGAGCTCCTCCTCCTCGACGTGCGGCATATGGCTGGAGTGCTCGAACATGTGCCAGCGCACATCGGGGACGAGGTCGGCGAAGGGCCGGAGTGTGTCGGGCGTCGCCTCGTCGTGGCGGCCTGACACCAGCAGGGTCGGCACGTCGATCAGATGCAGCCGGTCGACGACCGACCAGTCCTTCATGGTGCCGACGACATGGAACTCGTTCGGCCCGTTCATCGTGTGGTACACGGTCGGGTCGGCCGCGATGTTGTCCCAGGTCGCCTGGACCTCGGGGGGCACGGGGACCGTACGGCACACATGGCGCTCGTAGAAGACCTGCTCGGCGGCGTGGTAGTCCGGGTGGTCGGTGGTCCCGGCCGCCTCGTGGGCGGCCAGGGTCTTCTGCACCTCGGGTGGCAGCGCGGAGCGGAGTTCGGCGGCGCCCGCGAGCCAGAGTTCCATGGAGGCGGGGGAGTTGGCGATGACCAGACCGCGAAGTCCGGACGGGCGGCGCACCGCGTGCTCGGCGGCGAGCATGCCGCCCCACGACTGGCCGAGCAGGTGGTAGCCGTCGGCGAGGTTCAACTTCCGCAGCAGGTTGTCGAGTTCGTCGAGGAAGAGCTGGACGGTCCAGAAGTCGGCGCCCTTGTCGGGCAGATGGGTGGACCGTCCGATGCCGAGCTGGTCGTAGTGCACGACCGGGCGGCCCTGCCGGGCGATGCCGGCGATGCGCAGTGTGTAGTCGTGCCCGGCGCCGGGGCCGCCGTGCAGGACCACCAGCGGTGTCCTGCCGGGTTCGCCGGTGATCCGGTACCAGGTGGACCAGCCGTTGAAGTCGATGGTCCCGGTGTGGTTCGGTTCGGGAATCGCCACTGGAGAGCCTCCGGGGGCAGGCGGATTCAAGCCAGTCCATGTCTCGAATCGCTTGGGTGTCTGTGGATGGCTGACATACTGTTTGGGTAAATGCTCAGTCCACAAGACCTTTTAAGACCTTTTAGCGGTGGCCCGGCAGAAGTAACTGCGCGTTCACGCGCCCGGAATCCGCGACCGACCGGGGAGGACCGCTGACCGTCGCACCGGAGTCACCACAACCACCCGAGCCGCCGGAGAGACCGGGCGCCGGGGACGAGTTCACGCGGGTGCTCGACCGTGCCCTGTCCGGAGGCGGCGCACCCTCGCCCGAGCTGCGCCCGGTGCGCGTGGCCTCGGCGGTCGACGAGGTCTCCGACCGGCTGCTCACCGCGATCGCCGTGGGCGACTTCCTGCCGGGGGAGCGGCTGCCGGTCGAACGCGAACTGATCACCCTGCTGGGGGTGAGCAGGCCCACGGTGCGCGAGGCGATCGGCCGGCTCCAGGCCGTGGGTGTCATCGAGATCCGCCGGGGCCGCAACGGCGGTGCCTTTGTGCGCGACAGCTGGACCGAGTCCTCGGGCGCCGCTGTCCGGCGCACCCTGGTGCCGCGCTGGGCCGAGTACGAGCAACTCTTCGACCTGCGCGGCCTGGTGGAGGGGATGGTGGCGGCGACGGCGGCCCGTCGCCGGCGCCCCGAGGACCTCGTACCCATGCGCGAGGCCCTGACGGCCTACCTGTCCGCGAGCGACCCACGCCAGGAACACGCCGCCGACAGCGCCTTCCACCGCGCGGTCTGCGACGCCACGCACAACCCGCAGATCGCCATGCTCAGCCGCGACCTGCTGGCCCGCGCCAGCCTGGGCTTCCCGGTCGAACCCTGGGGCAAGGGCGAACGCACCCACTTCCATCGCGGCGGCGAGGACCACAAGGCCCTCTACGAGGCAATCGCCTCCGGCGACCCGGACCAAGCCGAGAAGATCGCCCGGGACCACTTCACGATCAGCGCGGACATGATCCGCGAGGTACTGGCAAGGGTCAGGGACGTCGGCCGCTCATGACGATCGGCCCCCGGGACAAGGGTCCCGGGGGCCGATCGGCGCGCCCCTTAAAGGGCGCGGGGAACTGCGCGACAAGCCCCCACCGGCCGGCAGCCGACCAACAGTCCTAGCCCAGGGTTGCCAACGTCGAGTTCCAGGTAGCCGACGGACGCATGACCGTCTTCGCCTTCTCCACGTCCGGCTGGTAGTACCCACCGATGTCGGCCGCCTCGCCCTGAACGGCGATCAGCTCAGCGACAATCGCGTCCGCGTTGGCGGTGAGCGCCGACGCGAACGAGGCGAACGACTTCGCAAGCTCCGCGTCATCGCTCTGCGCCGCCAGCTCCTGCGCCCAGTACAGGGACAGGAAGAAGTGGCTGCCCCGGTTGTCGATGCCGCCGACACGGCGGGTCGGCGACTTGTCCTCGTTGAGGAAGGTCGCCGTCGCACGGTCCAGCGTGTCCGCGAGGACCTGCGCACGCGCGTTGCCCGTGGTCGTGGCGAGGTGCTCGAAACTGGCCGCCAGCGCGAAGAACTCACCCAGGCTGTCCCAGCGCAGGTAGTTCTCCTTGACGAGCTGCTGGACGTGCTTCGGCGCGGAACCGCCGGCGCCCGTCTCGAACAGGCCGCCGCCCGCCATCAGCGGGACGACTGACAGCATCTTGGCACTGGTGCCCAGTTCCAGGATCGGGAACAGGTCGGTCAGGTAGTCGCGCAGCACGTTGCCGGTGACGGAGATCGTGTTCTCGCCGCGCCGGATGCGCTCCACCGACAGCTTGGTGGCCTCGACCGGCGTCAGGACGCGGATGTCCAGACCCTCGGTGTCGTGCTCCGGCAGGTACGCGTTGACCTTGGCGATCAGGTTGGCGTCGTGGGCGCGGGTCTCGTCCAGCCAGAACACCGCCGGGTCGCCGGTGGCGCGGGCGCGGGTGATGGCCAGCTTCACCCAGTCCTTGATCGGGGCGTCCTTGGTCTGGCAGGCGCGGAAGATGTCACCGGCGGCGACGGGCTGCTCGATGACCACGTTGCCGGCCTGGTCGACGAGGCGGACCGTACCGGCGGCCGGGATCTCGAAGGTCTTGTCGTGGCTGCCGTACTCCTCGGCCTTCTGCGCCATCAGACCGACGTTCGGGACCGAGCCCATGGTCGACGGGTCGTAGGCGCCGTTGGCGCGGCAGTCGTCGATCGCGACCTGGTAGACGCCGGCGTAGGAGGAGTCCGGCAGGACCGCGAGGGTGTCGGCCTCCTGGCCGTCCGGGCCCCACATGTGGCCGGAGGTGCGGATCATGGCCGGCATCGAGGCGTCGACGATGACGTCGGACGGCACGTGCAGGTTGGTGATGCCCTTGTCGGAGTCGACCATGGCCAGCGCCGGGCCCTCGGCCAGCTCGGCGTCGAAGGACGCCTTGATCGCGGCGCCCTCGGGCAGCGACTCGAGGCCCTTGTAGATGCCGCCGAGACCGTCGTTCGGGGACAGACCGGCCGCGGCGAGCGTCTCGCCGTACTGGGCGAACGTCTTCGGGAAGAACGCGCGCACGACGTGGCCGAAGATGATCGGGTCGGAGACCTTCATCATCGTGGCCTTGAGGTGCACGGAGAACAGCACGCCCTCCGCCTTGGCGCGGGCGATCTGCGCGGTGAGGAACTCGCGCAGCGCGGCGACGTGCAGGACGGAGGCGTCGACGACCTCGTCCGCGAGGACGGGTACGGACTCGCGCAGGACGGTGGTCGAACCGTCCTCGCCCACCAGCTCGATGCGCAGCGAACCGGCCTCGGAGATCACCGCGGACTTCTCGGTGGAGCGGAAGTCGTTCTCGCCCATCGTCGCCACGTTGGTCTTGGACTCGGGGGTCCAGGCGCCCATGCGGTGCGGGTGGGTCTTGGCGTAGTTCTTCACCGAGGCGGGGGCGCGGCGGTCGGAGTTGCCCTCGCGCAGCACCGGGTTCACGGCGGAACCCTTGATCTTGTCGTAGCGGGCGCGGATGTCGCGCTCCTCGTCCGACTTCGGGTCGTCCGGGTAGTCCGGCAGCGCGTAGCCCTGGCCCTGCAGCTCGGCGATCGCGGCCTTGAGCTGCGGGATCGAGGCCGACACGTTGGGCAGCTTGATGATGTTCGCCTCGGGCGTCTTCGCCAGCTCGCCCAGCTCGGACAGGGCGTCCGCGATGCGCTGGCCCTCCTCCAGGAACTCGGGGAAGACGGCGATGATGCGGCCGGCCAGCGAGATGTCCCGGGTCTCGACGTTCACCCCGGCCTGCGAGGCGTACGCCTGGATGACGGGCAGGAACGAGTGGGTCGCCAGGGCGGGCGCCTCGTCAGTGTGCGTGTAAATGATGGTCGAGTCAGTCACCGGGTGCTCCGCTCCACGTCTGCAACATTGCTCGACATCAAGATATCTCGTGATCGGGTCTCACTCGACAGGGGTCCGTACGGAACTCGACACACACCCGTACGGAACTCGATCGAATTCTGTCCGGACCGATGCAACCGATCGCGCCGATCTCGCGGTCTAGGGGGTAGACCAACACCGGATCGGCGGCGGACCTGACCCCCCGGCGCCCCTGCGAAAGCGAACCATGAGATATCGCACCCGACTGACGGCCCCTGCGGCAGCCCTCCTCGGCACGGCCGCGGCCACCACCCTGGCCCCCTCGGCCCACGCGGCGTCCGGGGGGACGGCCGGCACTGCCACCGCCACGGGGAAGGACGCCGCCGAGCCGGGTGCCGAGACCCTCGGAGACCCCGTCTACCCGAGCCTGGGCAACGACGGCTACCGCGTCGCCTCCTACCACCTCGACCTCGCCTACGACGCCACGACGAAGCTGGTCGACGGCGAGGCGACCCTGCGCATCCGCACCACCCAGGACCTCAGCCGGCTCTCCCTCGACTCGCTCGGGCTGGACATCCGCGCCGTCCGCGTCGCCAACCGCGCGGCCACGTTCGAGCTGGTCGACGAGAAGCTGCGGATCACGCCCGCCCGTACGCTGCGGGCGGACATCTGGACGACGATCTGTGTCGAGTACGGCGCCGACCCGCGCCGCGCCCTCACCCACACCGCCTGGGTGCCCACCCCCGACGGCTTCGCGGTGTGCCCGCAGCCCAACTCCGCGCACACCGTCTTCCCGTGCAACGACCACCCGGTCGACAAGGCCGACTTCACGTTCCGGATCACCGTGCCGAACACCCTGCGCGGTGTCGCCGGCGGCACGCTCGTCCGCACGGAGAGCCTGTCCGGCGACCGGACCGCGTACAGCTACCGCTCGCGCTCGCCGATCGCCACCGAGCTCGTCCAGATCACCGTCGGCGACTACGTGATCAAGGACCGGCAGGGCCCGCACGGGCTGCCGCTGCGGGACGTCGTCCCGGTCGCGCGCGCCGCGGCTCTCGAACCGGCGCTGGCGCTCACCCCGGGCCTGGTGACATGGCTCGAGCAGCGGCTCGGCGCCTTCCCGTTCGAGACGTACGGCCTGCTGCCGTGCAACTCCGACGACCCGGCCGCCTTCGACTTCACGGGCCTGGAGACGCAGACCCTCACCCTGTACAAGCCGAACTACCTTCTCCAGGAGGAGAAGTTCATCGGCTCGCACATGATGCACGAGCTGGTCCACTCCTACTTCGGCAACAGCGTCAGCCCCGGCACCTGGGCCGACCTGTGGCTCAACGAGGGCCACGCCGACTTCTACGGGCTGCTCTACCGCTACGAGCGCGGCTGGACCGACTCCCTCGGCCTGACCACGATGGAAGCGCGTATGAAGAACACGTACGCGCGCGGCGACCAGTGGCGCCGCACCTCGGGGCCGGTGGCGGCGCCCAACGAGGCCAACCTCTTCGACAGCCAGCGCTATCTGGGCGGCGTCCTCGTCCTCTACGCGCTGCGCGAGCTGGTCGGCGAGACCACGTTCAACGCGATCGAGCGCACCTTCCTCGACCGCTACCGCAACGCCTCGGCGACGACCGAGAACTACATCTCGGTCGCCTCCGAGATCGCCGGCCAGGACCTCTCCGGCTTCCTGCGGGACTGGCTGTACGGGACGACGACACCGCGGATGCCGGGTCACCCGGACTGGACCGTCACCCCGGTGCCCACGTCACTGGTCGCGCCGAAGAACCGCACGGCCGCCGGCCACCACGACAACTCGGCGACCCTCTGACACACCCTCAGTCGAGCCGGGCCGAGGTCATCTCGCCCGGCTCGACCTCGGCGCCGCGCTGCTGCGGGATCACCACCGCGCCCTGCTGCAGCGCCACCGTGCGGGTGGGCGCCGGGATCCGGATGCCCTCCGCGCGGTAGCGCCTGTGCAGGCGCTTGATGAACTCGTGCTTGATCCGGAACTGGTCGCTGAACTCGCCGACGCCGAGGATGACGGTGAACCCGATCCGGGAGTCACCGAAGGTGTGGAACCGGACGAGCGGCTCGTGGTCCGGAACCGCGCCGGTGATCTCGGTCATCACCTCGGCGACGACCTCGATGGTCACCCGCTCGACGTGCTCCAGGTCGCTGTCGTACGCCACCCCGACCTGGACCAGGATCGTCAACTGCTGCTCGGGGCGCATGAAGTTGGTCATGTTCGACTTGGCGAGCTCCCCGTTGGGGATGACGACCAGGTTGTTGGACAGGGCGCGGACCGTCGTCTGCCGCCAGTTGATGTCCTCGACATACCCCTCCTCACCGCTGCTCAGCCTGATGTAGTCGCCGGGCTGGACGGTCTTCGAGGCGAGGATGTGGATGCCCGCGAAGAGGTTGGCGAGGGTGTCCTGGAGGGCGAGCGCGACGGCCAGACCGCCGACTCCCAGGGCGGTGAGCATCGGCGCTATGGAGACGCCCAGGGTCTGCAGGACGACCAGGAAGCCCAGGGCCACGATGACGACCCTGATGATGTTGACGAAGATCGTCGCCGATCCGGCGACCGCCGACCGGGACTGGGTGACCGTACGCACCAGCGTGCTGACCACTCTCGCGGTCGTCAGCGTCGTGACCGCGATCAGCAGCACGGTCAGCGTCTGGTTGACGTTGTGCCCGACCGTCCTGGTCAGCGGCAGCGCGGCCGCGGCGGCCGCCGCGCCCGCGGTGAACGCCGACCACGGCACCACCGTACGCAGCGCGTCCACGATGACGTCGTCCCCGCTCCAGCGGGTGCGGTCCGCGTGCCTGCCCAGCCAGCGCATCAGCATGCGCAGCAGGACGGCCGCCAGCAGGCCCACGGCCAGGGCGATGCCCGCCACGACCAGATCGTCCACGGTGAGTTCTCGCTTCACCGGTCACCTCCGAGGAGTGGTTCCGCGGCGCCCCGCGCCACCGACGGCCGGATGTGAAGTCTCGTCACTTGCCACCTGTTCGAATGTTCGTCAAGCCTTGAAATGCGCGATCAATGTCCGGACGTCTGTACGGAGTCCGGCGACCACTCATCCTGCCGTATCCGGCCGGCCGCTCGGCACCGAGCAGTGGCAAACCCGCCATTGAGCAGCTCAGACGGGGAGCGCGTCACAGACGTCCGCCGGGTGCACCTCCCATGCGGGGAAGGGGTCCTCGTACGCCGTGTGCGCCAAGTCGGCTGCGTACGCGGCCAGTTCCTCTTCCGTCAACAGGCAGCGGGACAGTGCGAGGCGCAGCGACTGACGGCGCAGACCGATACCGATGAACACCAACTCCTGTCCCTGTAGGGGGGATTGGACGTCAGCGGCATCGCCCGTATCTCCTGTGGCGATCGGCTCGAAGCGTGCCACGGAGCCCGCCTGGGACCACAGGCCCGTCGTGCCGGGGCGCGAGGCGAGGGTGAAGAAGCCCTTGGAGCGCAGCACTTGGCCGTAATCACCGGCGTCGAGCGGGCCGGTGAGCAGGTCCCAGAGGCGCCCGGGGTGGAAGGGGCGCGGGTCGCGCAGCACGAGCGAGGAGATTCCGTACTCCTCCGTCTCCGGCACATGGTCGCCGTTCAACTCGGCCACCCAGCCGGGGGCTTGCTCGGCCTTCTCCAGATCGAACAGGCCTGTACCGAGGAGTTCGGCGGGGTCGATCACGCCCCGGACCGTACGGCGCACCCGGGCGGCCGGGTTGAGGCGCCGCAGGGTCGCCTCCAGGCGGTCGGCGGCCTCCTCGGGGACCAGGTCCGTCTTGTTGAGGAGGATGACGTCGGCGAACTCGATCTGGTCGATGAGGAGATCGCTCACCGTGCGTTCGTCGCCCTCGACCGGGGTGATGCCGCGCTCCAGCAGATCGTCGCCCCGGTCCAGCTCGGGCAGGAAGTTCACAGCGTCCACGACGGTCACCATGGTGTCGAGGCGGGAGATGTCGAGCAGGCTCGCGCCGTCGTCGCGGGCGAAGGCGAAGGTGGCCGCGACCGGCATGGGTTCCGAGATGCCGGACGACTCGATGAGCAGATAGTCGAAGCGGCCCGCGCGGGCCAGCTTCTCGACCTCCTCGAGGAGGTCGTCGCGGAGCGTGCAGCAGATGCAGCCGTTGGTCATCTCCACCAGCCGCTCCTCGGTACGGGAGAGGGCGTCGCCGTCCCGGACGAGGGACGCGTCGATGTTGATCTCGCTCATGTCGTTCACGATGACCGCGACCCTGAGGCCCTGACGGTTGCCGAGGACGTGGTTGAGCAGCGTCGTCTTTCCGGCGCCGAGAAAACCGGAGAGCACGGTCACGGGCAGGCGGGGGTCACTGGAAGTGGTGGACATGCGTCCGCACGCTAGCTTATTGGAAACGATTTTCACAAACGGTCGAGGGGGTGCCACCTCGGGGCGGCCCTCAGATCACCTTGAGCCGCACCAGCGCCCCCAGCGTCAACGCCCCCGGCAGCAGCGGCACCCACACGGTGATGATCCGGAACGCGAGCACCACCGCCGTGGCGACCGCCACCGGCCCGCCCACCGCCACCAGGGCCACGATCAGCGCCGCCTCCACGGAACCGATACCGCCGGGCGTCGGGATCAGCGCGACGGCGACCGTCGCCGCGAGATACGCGAGCGCCATGTGCCAGGGCGGCACCGGCAGACCCAGCGCCGTTCCCACCGCGACCAGCCCCGCGGCCTGCAGCGCCGGGAACGCCAGCGAACCGCCCCACAACGCCAGCGCCCGGGCCGGCCGCGTGTGCACCGACCGGGCCTCCCCGAGCGCCGTGCGCAGGAAGGAGAGAACGGCCGTACGCAGCCGCCGTACGCATACCAGAGCGACCGTCGCCGCCGACAGCACCGCGCACACGCCGATGACCAGCGGGCCGAGCGCCGTGGCGGGAACAACGCTTCCCAGCCGCAGGGCATGCGGGAACGCGATCAGCAGCGCCGCCAGCAGACCCAGCCTGCCGACGGCCTCCGCGAGCATGTACAGGATGAGAGCGGCCGAGGAGCGGACCGGCGGCAGACCGCACACCGTCAGAAAGCGCAGATTGACCGCGCCCGCGCCGAGCCCCGTCGGCAGCAGATGGTTGGCCGAGCCCGCCGCGAACTGGGTGGCGAGCAGCCGCAGCCCGGGCAACCGCTCGACGACCGCCCCCTGCCTGCTGACGGCGGCGGCCACCCAGGTCAGACAGGTCGCCCCGGCCGCGGCCAGCAACCAGGGCCACCTGGCCGACGCGAGATGGCCGAAACCCTCGGCGAGCACCTGCCGGTGGCGCACCGCGACCACGGCGACCAGGAGGAGCGGGAGCAGGCACAGGACCTGCCGCACCGGGACACGTCGGCGCCGGGCCGGGGAAAGGAGAAGCGCTGTCACAACCGGAGAGGTTCTCCACGCCACACCAACACCGGGTTGCGGGCGCACGGCCACCGGCCGACGAGCCGGGCAATGGCCGACGGGCCGGGCAACGGCACGAGGGGGCTGTGGAGCCACCCGTGATTCCCGTCCTTGACCTCAAGGTCGCTTGAGGTCGTACGGTCGGTGTCATGAGTATGGAGACCACAGCCTGGATGCAGCTGCACAGCGTCATGAACGCACAGCAGGAGCGGCGCCCCTTCGATCGGGCCACCCTGCGCCGTATCGCGGAGTTCGCGCGCCCGCACCGCCGCCGCATCATCCGATTCGTCGTGCTGAGCGTGCTCACCGCACTGCTCGCCGTCGCGACGCCCGTCCTCGCGGGCCGCGTCGTCGACGCGATCGTCTCGGGCGGCGACGAGAGCACGGTCGTCCGGCTCGCCCTGCTCATCGCGGTCATCGCGGTCGCCGAGGCAGGCCTCGGGATCGCCGGCCGCTGGCTCTCGTCGACACTCGGGGAAGGACTCATCCTCGATCTGCGGACGGCTGTCTTCGACCATGTGCAGCGCATGCCCGTCGCCTTCTTCACCCGTACCCGTACGGGAGCCCTGGTCTCCCGCCTCAACAACGACGTCATCGGCGCACAGCGCGCGTTCAGCAACACCCTGTCCGGCGTGGTGAGCAACCTGGTCACTCTGGTGCTCACCCTCGTCGTGATGCTCTCTCTGTCCTGGCAGATCACCCTGCTCGCCCTGGTGCTGCTGCCGGTGTTCGTCCTCCCGGCGCGGCGGATGGGCAGCCGCATGGCCAGACTCCAGCGCGAGGCCGCCGACCTCAACGCGTCGATGGGCACCCGGATGACCGAGCGTTTCTCGGCCCCCGGCGCCACCCTCGTCAAGCTCTTCGGGCGGCCCGACGAGGAGTCCGTCCAGTTCGCGGCCCGCGCCCGCCGGGTCCGGGACATCGGCGTACGGACGGCACTCGCGCAGTCGGTCTTCATCACCGCCCTCACCCTGGTGTCGGCCCTCGCGCTCGCCCTCGTGTACGGGCTCGGCGGCTGGTTCGCGCTGCGCGGCAGCCTGGAACCGGGCGCGGTCGTCGCGCTCGCCCTGCTCCTGACCCGCCTGTACGCGCCGCTCACGTCGCTCGCAGGGGCGCGCGTCGAAGTCATGAGCGCCCTCGTGAGCTTCGAGCGCGTCTTCGAGGTGCTCGACCTGAAGCCCCTCATCGAGGAGAAGCCGGACGCCCGCGAGGCCCCCGAGGGCCCGGTCGCCGTGGAGTTCGACAACGTCCGCTTCGCCTACCCCGCCGCCGACCGCGTCTCCCTCGCCTCCCTGGAGGAGGTGGCCGCCCTGGACACCCGAGGCGGCACGGAAGTCCTGCACGGAGTCAGCTTCCGCGCCGAACCCGGTCAGACGATCGCCCTGGTCGGCTCCTCCGGCGCCGGAAAGTCGACCATCGGACAACTCCTGCCCCGCCTGTACGACACCGACGAGGGCGCCGTACGCATCGGCGGCGTCGACGTCCGCGACCTGAGCGCCGCCTCCCTGCGCGCCACCCTCGGCATGGTCACCCAGGACGGCCACCTCTTCCACGACACCGTGCGCGCCAACCTGCTGCTGGCCCGCCCCACGGCGACGGACGACGAACTGTGGGCCGCCCTCACCCGCGCCCGCCTCGACGAACTGGTCCGCGACCTGCCCGACGGCCTCGACACGGTGGTCGGCGAGCGCGGCTACCGGCTCTCCGGCGGCGAACGCCAGCGCATGACCATCGCCCGGCTGCTGCTGGCCCGCCAGCGTGTCGTCGTCCTCGACGAGGCGACGGCCCACCTGGACAACACCTCGGAGGCGGCGGTCCAGGAAGCTCTGGCGGAAGCCCTGGCGGACCGCACCGCCGTCGTGATCGCCCACCGGCTGTCCACGGTCCGCGCGGCCGACCTGATCCTCGTGGTGGAAGCGGGCCGGATCCTGGAACGCGGCACGCACGACGAACTGCTGGCCCTGGACGGGCGGTACGCACAGCTGTACCGGACCCAGTTCGCCCAGCGGTCCGGCGACCAGTCGGCGGAGGCAGAGGCGTCGGAGACGGAGGCGGCGGAGAGCGCCGTACTGCCGGTGCGGTAGGCCGGTGCTCGGCCTCTTGTGTACCGCCGTTTCGGCAGGTGGTACACGAACACCGGCACCCTCGTGTTGATGCCGAGCCTCGCGGCCGGCATCGACATCGCCCTCTCAGACCTCCAGCAGATCCCGCGTCCGCACCGGCAGGCCCGTCTCGAAGGAGCGGTTCGCGGCCAGGCCCGTGACCAGGGAGCTGGCGCCGTCGACGGCGCCCGCCGCGCGGTGCAGCGGGTCGGGCACCCGGGTGCCGAAGATGTCCTCGAGCATGCGTGCGTCGCCGCCCCCGTGTCCGCCCTCGCCGGTGGCGACCTCGATCTCGCGCGGCTTCTCCCAGAAGCGGCGCAGCGTCAGCTCGGTACGGCCGGCGGTGTCGGCCACCTCCGTGCCGTGCGGCACGGGACCGGAGGTGGCCCCCGGGACCAGGGGGCGGGTCCACGTCGACTCCTCGACCAGCAGCTCCAGCCGCCCTTCGCTGCCGTTGAAGGCGATCCGGTATCCCTCCCAGGGCGAGTAAGCCGTCAGGTGATACGTCAGTGTCGCGCCGGTCGCGTACCGCACCAGGACCGCCATGTCGTCCTCGATGCTCACGCCGGGCCCGAAGACGTTCTGGTCACGGTGATAGCCGTCCTCCGACTCCGCGTCCAGGTACAGCGCGCCGAGCACGGACGAGTCCTCGAGATGCACGGCGAAGAGGTCGTCGCGGGCGGCGGGGGAACTCTCGTACGGCCGAATGCACCGGGTTTTGACATGCTCCTCGGGCTGAAGTGAAGCCCGAGGATTCTGGCCGTCCCTGCCGGTTGCTGTGCTGCTACGCGGCACAGGTTCGGGTGGGGATTCCGTGGCTTCCTGTTTCTTCGCGCTGTGCCGGGGCAAGTCCCGGTCCTACCGGCGCTCCGCAGGCTGCTGCCGCCAGTCCGGCGGCCTGTTCGACGTTGATTGCGGCATTGTGGTCGCGGTCGTGGAGGGTGTTGCAGGCGGGGCAGGTCCATTCCCGTACGTGCAAGGGTTTGGACCCGTCCCGGTGCCCGCAGGTGGAGCACACCTGGCTGGTGGGCTCGAACCGGCCGATCTTGACGAACGTCCGGCCGTACCGCTGCGCCTTGTACTGCAGCATGCCGACGAACTGGGCCCAGCCCGCGTCGTGCACGCTCTTGGCCAGCCTCGTGCGTGCGAGTCCGGATACCGCCAGGTCCTCCACCGCGACCGCTTGATTCTCGCGGATCAACTGGGTGGAGAGCTGGTGGTGGAACTCTTTGCGTGCGTCCACCACAGCGGCGTGCGCGCGGGCGACCTTCGAGCGGGCCTTCTCCCGGTTATTCGATCCCTTCCGCTTGCGGGACAGCTCCCGCTGCGCCTCTTCAGCTTCTTTTCCGCCCGGCGCGGAAAACGTGGGCTGTCGATCTTCGTGCCGTCGGAGAGGACGGCAAAGTGCGTGAGGCCCAGGTCGATTCCGATCGCGGCCCCGGCGTCCGGCTCCGTCCAGCGGGCCCGCTCCACCTCAGCATCGGTGTCGATGACGAAGCTCGCGAAGTAACGGCCCGCCGCATCCACGATCACCGTCACACTCGACGGCACAACCGGCAGGACCCGCGACCACTCACCTTCACCTCACCGATCTTCGGCAACGCCAGCCGCCCGCCGTCGGTGATCTTCCAGCGGGCGTTGGCGGTGAACCGGATCGCCTGCCGACGGTCCTTGCGCGACCTGAAACGCGGCGCACCCACCTTTCGGCCCTTGTGCTCCCCCTTCAGCGAGGCGAAGAAGTTCCGGTACGCGGCCTCCACATCCCGCAACGCCTGCTGTTGAACCACCGCCGAGACCTCACCCAGCCAGGAACGCTCGGGAGTGTTCTTGGCACGGGTGATCAACTGCTGGGACAGGACGGCAGCCTTCGGGTAGGGCAACTCGGCGGCGTGGGCGTCCTGGCGAGCGCGTACCGCGTCGTTGAACACGACACGCGCGCACCCGAACGCCCTGGCCAACGCAGCGCGTTGACCAGGCTCCGGGTACGGTCGTCATCGGCTTCTCGGTGACCACGTCGCAGCCCGCCTCCAGGGCACGCACGATGTAGTCGTCGTGGGTACGGTCCACCGAGCAGACCACGACGAGGCCGCTCCGCTTGCGGCCCAGCATCTCGTCGAAGTCCTCTGCGGCATACGCCGGTACGGGTGCCCGGCCGGGTCGGCGTCCGCGAGCCAGGTGTTGTGGACCGCCATCCGGTGCGAGTGACATCGCAGAACCCGGCCGGCTCGAACCGGTCCGCGTACGGACCTGCCAGTCCCTGGGTGAACAGCCGGGCGCGGGCGCCCAGTTCGACCACGGCGGCGCGGCGGCGTGCGAGGTCGAAGGACATGTTCGTCTCCGTTCGGTGGGGGGATCCCGTAGGCCGGGCGACATCACCGGCAATGGCGGCCGGTGTTGCCCACTGGACCATACGGTCCAATGGTCAACAGGGTGACCATGGCCGGTTTTCGCCGGCGCCCCCCGGAACCGGCGGCGCGGTCAGCTTTCCGGCGTCTGCTGGAGTTTGGCGAGGGTCAGTACGTTGCCGCCGATGCCCCAGCCGCCGTCCGTGACCTCCTCGACCAGGACGAGGGTGGTGGCGCGGGCGCGTTCGCCGTAGACGTCGACGTAGAGCTCGGTGGCGCGGGTGATGATCTGTTCCTTCTGCTCCTCGGTGAGGGTGCCTGCGGGGACCTTGAAATTCGCGAACGGCATTTCGGTTCTCTCTCTGTGTGTGGTGCCGAAGGGATTGCTGATGCGATTGCCGAAGGGACGGGGCCGACGGGTCAGACGATGCCGCCGTTGGCGCGGACGACCTGGCCGTTGATCCAGTGACCGGCCGGGGACACCAGGAACGCGACGGTCCCGGCGATGTCGTCCGGGGTGCCGAGCCGTTCCAGCGGCGGCTGGGCGGCCAGCCGGGCCACCGTCTCCTCGTCCTTGCCGTCGAGGAACAGGTCGGTGGCCGTGGGACCGGGCGCGACGGCGTTGACGGTCACGTCCCGGCCCCGCAGTTCGCGCGCCAGGATCAGCGTCACGGCCTCCACCGCGCCCTTGCTCGCGCTGTAGGCGCCGTAACCGGGGAAGGCCAGGCCCACCACGGACGTGGAGAACGTGACGATCGCCCCGCCCCGGCGCACCGTACGGGCGGCCTGCTGGGCGACGACGAAGGTGCCGCGGATGTTGGTGCGGTGCAGCGCGTCCAGTTCCGTCAGGTCCAGATCGGCGATGAGCGCCGTATGGGCGCGGCCGGCCGCGTGGACGACGACGTCGACACCGCCGTACTCGGACGCGGCGGTGGCGAACAGGGCGGCCACCGCCTGCTCGTCGGCGACATCGGCGCGTACGGCGACGGCCCGGCCGCCCGAGGCGATGACCTCCTCGACGGCGGACTCGGCGAGGTCCTTGCTGCCCGCGTAGCCGACCACCACCGCGAATCCGTCGGCGGCCAGCCGGTGCACGGTCCGGCGCCCGATTCCCCGCGAGCCGCCGGTGACGACGGCGACACGCGGACGGTCGGGGTCGGGGGCGAGGCCGGACGCGGTGTCACTGGCCAGGGCATGGGAACTTGGCATGGAGAACTCCGGTGTACGAAGAGAGGGTGGAGCGGGGCTGCGGACCCGAAACCGTCGGTTCGGGCCGCCCTGCACACCACAGTCGCCCGGTGGGCGAGGCGCAGCCAGGGCTCCGTCCACCCTGGGGTCGGCGTCCCCTGGCTGCGCCTCCTCGGCGCGAGTGATGATGGGAAGGTGAACCTTCCTGAGCTCGCCGCGTTCCTGAGGTCCCGGCGCGACCGTGTGCGGCCCTCCGACGTCGGACTGCCCACCGGACCCCGCCGCCGGGTCCCGGGCCTGCGCCGCGAGGAGGTCGCCCAGCTGGCCGGACTGTCGGCGGACTACTACACCGAGCTCGAACGCGGAGGTGACGTCCAGCCCTCGGCACAGGTGCTGGCCGCGCTGGCACGGGCGCTACGGCTGGGCGGCGACGAACGCGACCACCTGTTCCACCTGGCCGACCGGCCGGTTCCCTCGGCGGCACACAGCCCGAACGCCCACGCCCAGCCGGCCCTCCTCGGCCTGCTCGACCGGCTCACCAGGACCCCCGCGCAGATCATCACCGACCTGCACGAGACCCTCGTACAGAACGAACTCGCCGCCGCACTCGTGGGCCGCGCCCCCGAGCGGCGCGGTGTCGCGGCGAGCTTCGTGTACCGGTGGTTCACCGACCCCGCCGCCCGGGAGATCTATCCCGCCGACGACCATCCGCAGCACTCCCGGGCCTTCGTCGCCGACCTCCAGGCCGTCGCCGCCCGCCGCGGCCGTGACACCGAGGTGGCCGGGATGGTGGCCGAACTACGGCGCCGCAGCGAGGAGTTCGCCGCCCTGTGGGACACGCGCGATGTCGCCCTGCGGCGGACAGACCACAAGCGCATCGTCCATCCCACGCTGGGCGTCGTCGAACTCGACTGCCACACCCTGTTCAGCGAGGACGGACGCCAGCGCCTGCTGTGGTTCAGCGCCCCACCCGGCACGGAAGGCGCCGCCCAGCTGGAACTGCTCTCGGTCATCGGCACCCAGGACATGTCCACGGACGAGAGCACGCACCGCTGAGCACTCGGACAGCGGACGACCAGTCTGTGAGCAGTGGCGAGCAGTGCCCGAGCAGCGCCTGAACAGTTCCTGACGCGTATTCACCGCAACAATGAAGAACAATTGCGAACGTGCCCGCCGTATGCGCGGCGTGAACAGCGCAATCCGTAAAACCCAGAAAGTGAATACGAGTTGAACCGCACCGAGAACACCGATTCCATGCACGCCGTGCCGCCGTCCGTCCCGCCTCTGATGCAGATGACCCAAATGCTGGCCGGCTTCCAGATCAGCCAGGCCCTTTACGTCATCGCGAAACTGGACGTGGCGACCGAACTCGCCGACGGTCCCAGGGATCTGCGGAGCCTGGCACGTGAAACAGGTGCGCACGAGGAAGCCCTGGGACGTCTCATCCGCACACTGGCTCCCCTCGGACTGTTCCAGCACGTCCAAGTCTCGGGCACGGACAAGATAGCGGTGACACCGCTCGGTGAATTCCTGTCCGCCACGCACCCGATGTCGCTCCGGCCGGCGGCCCTGTTCTGGATGGAGACGCACTACCTCCCGTTCTCGGGGCTGCTCGACACGGTCAGAACGGGAGTGCCGGCCGCCGAGACGTATTACGGACAGCCCTTCTTCAACTGGGTGGTCGAGGACCCGGAACGCGTCGCACTGACGAACAGCGCGATGGCGGGCGTGGTCGCCAGCGTCCGGGCCGGCATGCTCGACGACTATGTCCTACCGGGCGGCAGGACCGTCGCGGACCTCGGCGGCGCCGACGGCAGCATCCTGGCCGAGCTGCTCACCCGCAACCCGGATCACTCCGGGATCGTCTTCGACCTCCCGGAGGTCGTGCAGGCGGCGCACGGCGTGCTCGCGGCGCGCGGCCTGACCGATCGCGTCGAGGTCGTCGGGGGCAGCTTCTTCGACGAGGTGCCGACCGCGGACGTCTACGTGCTGGCCTACATCCTCCACGACTGGAGCGACGAGGAGAGCGGCCGCATCCTCGCGGCCATCAAGAAGGCGGCCATGCCCGGCGCTCGCCTGCTGGTGATCGAGGCCGTCGTGCCGGAGGGCGACGCACCGCACATGGCGCGTCGACCTGACCATGCTGGGCATGCTCAGCGGCAAGGAGCGTACGCGGCGGGAGTACGAGCGGCTTCTCTCCGACGCCGGATTCACCCTCGACCGCGTGGTGACGACCTCTTCACCCCTTTCCATTCTGGAGACGACTCTCCGCTGAGGCGTCACAGCGCGCCTGAACCGTCCCGCCGCCCCTCCGGCGAGAACCGCGACGTAAGGTCTTCGGCCATACGGGGTTCAATGGGCGAGGGGTTATGGATACGGGAAACGGTGGCTCCCTGGGTGACCTCGTGGTCGCCGCGCGGGACCGGGCGTTCGTCGGGAGGGCGGCGGAGCGGGAGGTCTTCCGGTCCGCGCTGGCGGGGGGACCCGGGGGCGCACCCGTGCTCTTTCTGCACGGGCCCGGTGGCGTCGGCAAGTCCGCACTGCTCAGGCGGTTCGCCCTCGAGGCACGGCAGGCGGGACGGCCGGTGGTCGAGGTGGACGGCCGTACGGTCGCCGCGACGCCGGAGGATTTCGAGTCGGCCGCCGGGAAGGCGATCGGCGAGCCGGGAACCGTGCTTCTGGTCGACACCTTCGAGCAGTGTCAGGGCCTGGAGCACTGGCTGTGGGAGCAGTTCCTGCCACGGTTACCGCTGGGCACGGTCGCGGTGGTCGCCGGACGCTCCGCCCCCGATCCGCTCTGGGTCGCCGACCCGGGATGGGCGGACCTGCTGCACGTGATGCCGTTGCGGGACCTGGCCCGGGACGACGCCGCCGCGTTTCTGCGGGGACGGGGCGTGCCGGCGCCGGCGCACGGCGCGCTGCTGTCGTTCACCAGCGGCAATCCGCTGGCCCTTTCCCTGGCGGCCGCGGTCGCCGTCCGGCAGGACGCGGATCGGACCCCTCGCGAAGCGGACTGGTCGCCGGGACGGGACGTGATCGCGACGCTGCTGCCCGAACTCGTGGGTGACCCACCGAGTCCGGCGCACCGCACGGCTCTGGAGGTGTGCGCCCAGGCCGATGTCACCTCCGAGGCGCTGCTGCGGGCGACGATGGGCGACGACGCGGCCGCACTGTTCGGCTGGCTGCGCACCCAGCCCTTCGTCGAGTCCACCGCGAGCGGGCTCTTTCCGCACGATGTGGTGCGCGAGGTGCTGGCTGCCGACCTCCGCTGGCGTGACCCGGAGGGATTCGCCGACCTGCGCCGGCGGATCCACGGGTATCTGCTCGGCCGGATCCGGGAGGTGCCGGCCGCACAGGTGCTGCAGGCGATCAAGTCCCTGGTGTACGTGGAAAGGGCGGCTGGTTCCATCACCGACGCCCTCGTGTGGTCCCCCGACGGCACGACGCGGGACACGCCCTGCACGCCCGACGACGCGAGCCGTGTCGTGGAGCTGGTCCTCGAGACCGAGGGCGCCGAGTCCGCGGCGATCGCCCGCTTCTGGCTGGACCGGCAACCGGAGGCGTTCAGAGTCCAGCGCTCCAGCCTCACCGATGACATAGTCGCCTGTTCCGCGTGGTTGCGGCTCAGCGGGCGCGAGGGGGAGGACGTCGACCCGGTGGTGGCCGGCGCCTGGGCCCACGCGGAAGCCAACAGACCGCTGGGAGCGGGCGAGCACCTGGCCATCGCCCGGTTCCACGTGGACCCCCAGGCGTACCAGCGCCCTTCGGCCTCCATGAACCTGGTCATGTGGCGGGCGATGGCCGAGATCATCCGCGCCGATCGTCTCGCCTGGCAGTTCGTCGTGATGCGCGACGACGGGTTCTGGGACGGCTACCTCGCGGACAGCGACATGCCGCCGACCGATGTCCGTCCCGTCATCGGCGGCCACGCGTACCGTCTGTTCGCCCACGACTGGCGCGCCCACTCCGCCACGGCGTGGCTGGTGAGACGCCACGAAGCGATGCGGGAGGCCGGGGGAGTCCTTCCCTCCGCGACAACGGCTCCCCGGCCGCGGGCGGCGGCGCATCCCGCCCTGCCCCGGCCGGAGTTCGACGACGCGGTCCGGGACGCCCTGCGTGTGCTGTGGTGGCCGGGCGAGCTCGCGGCCAACCCCCTCAACCGCAGCCACCTGGTCGCGGAGAACGGCCCAGGCCTCCACGAGGTCCTGCTCCACGCAGTCGACACCCTGCTGGAGGAGCGGGGCGGTCAGACACGTCACCAGGTCCTCACGGCCACGTACAGCAAGGCGGCCCCCACGCAGGAAGCGGTGGCCCGGCGCCTGGGGATGTCCTTCAGCACCTACCGCCGGCATCTGGCGGGCGCGGTGCAGCACGTCAGGGACATCCTGTGGAGTCATGAACCGAACGGGTAGGCCCCTGGCCGTCAGTCAGTTCTCGGCGGTCCGCTTCTCGGGACCCTGTGGGCCGACGGAGAAGAGGGTGTTGCCCGCCATCGCCACGATCTCGTCCCGGACGAGGGTCAGGCTCGGGACCCAGTCCTGGGACGCGTCCCCGAGGATGTCGACGGCGGAGGTGCGCCAGAGTTCTGTGCCGGTGCTCAGCTCCAGGGCCAGCACGCGGCCGATCCGGTTGGTGAAGTAGATCCGCCCGTACGCCGCCGACAGGACCGGCTGCGAGAGGCCCTCCATGCCCGTGGCCCGTTGCCACAACTGCTTGCCGTCGGTCGCGGACACCGCGGTGACCGTCCCGTTGGTCTGGGCGAAGACCACGATGTCGTCGCCGAGCAGGGCAGGCGCGCCGCGCAGGGTCCGGGGCAGCGGCAGAGGGCGGACTGCGCCGGTGCGCGGGTCGACCCGCAGCAGCGTGGTGTACTGACGCTCGCTGTCGATCTCCCCGTCCTGGTTCGCGGCCGCCGCGGGCTGCGCGTAGACCGGCTCACCTCTGGACAGTCCGAGGTTCTTCGCCCCGATCGGCAGGGTCGCGAGTCTGCGTGCCGTGCCGTCGGCGGGGTCGAGCCGCAACAGGGTCACCGGGACGTGACCGGGCTCGCCGGCGATCGTGCACTCGCCGTACGGAACACCGGCCAGGGCGAGGGGTTCGCAGAACGCCGCCTTCGGCGACTGCCACAGCTTCCTGCCCGACCTGTCGTACGCCCTGAAGCCCTGGATGTCGCCCGTCGACGTCAGCAGCCCGCCGCTGAAGACCACCGAGTCGTCGTTCGGGGTCTCCCGCGCCCACCGCCGCTTCCCGGTCGCGGTGTCCACAGCAGCGGTCCGGAACTCACCCTGGCTCTGCTCGGCCACGTACACGATCCCGTCCCGTACGCCGTACGGTGTCGCGTTCTGTACGGAGTCACCCGAGCGCCAGATGACGTGGCCGGTGGCGGCGTCGACCTTGGCGACGGTGAAGCCCTTGCCCCCGCAGTAGAGGACGTTGCCCGCGGGCACGCATCCCGGCGGACCGGAGTCCATGGTGGCGTCGGACGCGGAACCGAAGCGCAGGGGCGTCTGCCAGGGCCGCCAGCCCGCGGGCAACGAAGCCGTGTGCCCGGCGCTTCGTCCGTCACCGTCGAAGGCGTTGACCGCCGCGAGACCCACCCCGCTGACGGCGATCGCCGTGGCGACGGCAATAAGCAGTCGGAGCCGTCGGGCACGACCCTTCCCACGCGGGCGCCGGTCGGCGACGGGGACGCGAACGGGAGTGGTGACGTCCCCAGGGGCTGTGCTCCCGGCGGTGAGAACCGCGTCGGCGTCGGTGGTGACGTCGGGGAATCCTTGCGGGGCAGGGGCGGCGGGTCCGGGATCGCGGGGGCGACCGGGTTCTTCGGCAGCGGTGATGAGATCGGTGCCGACGCCGACGGGCCCCGTCTCGGGCAACGCACGGAACCAGTCGTGCAGTTCGGTCAGCCCGGGGCGCGCCGCCGGGTCCTTGTCCAGACAGCGGGCGGCGATGTCCCGCAGTGGTCGCGGAACCCCGTCCAACGCCGGTGGCTCGTACATCACCTGATAGCCGGCCATGTAGGGCGTGTCCGCGTCGAACGGGCCGTTCCCCGTCGCCGCGTAGGCCAGCAACGAGCCCAGCGAGAACACGTCCGAGGCCGAGGTGACATCGCGCGGCGAGCGCAGCTGCTCCGGCGACATGAACGGCGGTGTGCCGATCACCCGCCCCGTGACGGTCAGTTGCTGGTTGTCGGCGGCGCGGGAGATGCCGAAGTCGATGACGCGTGGGCCGTCTTCGGCCATCAGTACGTTGCCCGGCTTCAGGTCGCGGTGCACCACCCCGACCCGGTGGATCTCGCGCAGCGCCTCGATGAGCCCCAGGGCCAGGATCCGCAACTCCGGCCCCGGCAGCGGGCCGTCGCGGTTCACCCACTCCGCCAGACTCCGGCCCGGTACGTACAGCGTGGCCATCCACGGCTGCTCGGCGTCCGGGTCGGCGTCCACGACGGGTGCGGTGAACGCGCCGCTGACCCGGCGGACCGCCGCGATCTCCTGCCGGAAACGGGCCCGGAACTCCTCGTCCTCGCAGAGCTGGGGGTGCACCAGCTTCACCGCGACCCTGCGTCCGGCGGCCGAGCGGCCCAGGAACACGGTGCCCATACCGCCGGCGCCGATCCTGTCGAGCAGGGCATAGCCCCCGACGGACTCAGGATCACCATCTCGCAACGGCATGGACGGTCACACCCTCTTCGTACGTGGATCAGCGGCTCAGCTTAGGCCAAGGCCGTTGCCGCGCAAGCCGGTTGGACCTCGGCCGCAGGTCACCAGGTGAGTGCGTCGTTCGGGTTGTCCTGCCAGTACGTGACCTGGGCGTTGTCCTCCTCGACATACAGGGAGCCGCCCGGGACGGGGACCTCCACTCCGGCGTCGGTGGGTCCCTCGTCGGGGCCGAACAGGCTCAGGCCGATCGAGGCGGTGGTGACCTTGGTCTCACTGTTGCGGTCGGAGGACGCGGTGATCAGGCCCGCGTAGGCGGTGGCGCCACGATCGAGGGTGACGACCGCCTGCGGCTTGCTCTCGCCGATCACGGCGGTGACGGACTGCGAGTTCTCGCTGATCCGCAGCGCCGGGTAGCTGTAGAGGTGGCAGGCCTTCGAGCCGCTGTTGGTCGCCGTGATGAGCACGTGGTTGACGGGCTTTTTCACCGCCTTGACCGCGAACTTCAGTGAACCGGTGGTGCAGTCCACCGGCTTGACGGTGCTGATGCCCTTGCCGGTGGACGAGGACTCGGTGGCCTCCGCGCCGGCGCCGTCACCCTCGCCGGACCCTTCGGAGCCCGCGTCCGGCGTGGCTTCCTCCGTGACGGTGGCCGATGCCGAGGCCGATGGCGACGCGGTGGTGGAGGGCGCCGTAGCGGTCACGTCGGTTGGCTCCGGGGTCGCCGACGCGCCGGACTCCGACTCGGCGTCACTTCCACCACAGGCGGTGAGAGCCAGGGCCAGAACGGCGGAACTGGCTGCGGCCATGGCAAGTCGGGGCGCGCGCAAGCTGGTTACCTCTTTCTGAAGGGATCCCGTTCACCTGCGGGAAGCCTCTCGAAGGAGATTCGCAACCGCATGACAGGAGGTTCTTGACCGACACACGACGCGATACGGTTCGCGCCGCTCGGTGGCCGCCGGGGACAGACCACACCAGACCATAGTGGATCGAGGAACCGCTCACCGCGTGCCCAATTGCTGCTCAGGTACTGCTCGTTGCTGCCGTTGGCCGGCTCTGCCGTCGCGGCCTCGTCCCGCGCGGTCCCGCTCGGGTACCTGTGGGCGAGGCGGGAAGAGACCGCGACGACGATCAGGCGTTGGTCTCCGCCTCCCGGTCGGCGCCCGCCCGGGGAGCCGCAGGGTGGGACAGCGGGATCCTCTGCGTCAGCTTGTCGCCCTCGACGTCGAGATCGGGAAGCAGACGGTCCAGCCAGGCGGGGATCCACCAGGCCTTCTCCCGCGCGATTGCCATGGTGGCCGGGATGAGTGTCATGCGGATGACGAAGGCGTCGATGAGGATGCCCGCCGCCAGCGCGAAGCCGGCCTGCTTGATCATGGGCTGGGGGTTGAAGACGAAGCCGGCGAAGACGGAGACCATGATGGTCGCGGCCGCGACGACGACGGAACTGGCACGGGCGAAACCGGTCGTGGTGGCGTCCCGTGCGGTGGCGCCGTGCACATGCGCCTCACGCATGGAGGTGACCAGGAACATCTGGTAGTCCATGGCGAGCCCGTAGAGGACGCCGGTGATGATGATCGGGAGCAGACTCACCACGGGGGCGGTGGCGTCGAGGCCGATCAGGTCCTGCAGCCAGCCCCACTGGAACACGGCCGTGGTGAGACCGAAGGTGGCGGCGATGCTCAGCAGGAAGCCGAGGGTGGCCATCGCCGGGACCATGAGGGAGCGGAAGACCAGGAGCAGGACGAGCAGGGAGAGCCCGAGCACCGTTGCCACATAGAGGGGCAGGACGTCGGCGAGCCGGTCGGAGACGTCGATCGCCAGCGCGGTGAAGCCGGTGATGCCGATGACGGCACCGTGGGTCTCGCTGATCTGCGCGCTCTCGTCCCGTACGGCGGTGACGAGGTCCTTGGTGGCGTCGTCGTTCGGGCCGCTGCCGGGAACGAGGGTGAGGACGGCGGTGGTGCCGGTGCTGTTGATGCCGGCCAGTGAGACCGAGGTCGCGCCCTTGATGCCCTGGAGGTCGGAGGTGACCGCGGCGAGGGCCGCGGGACTGATGGGCCGGTCCTTGGTGGTGGAACGGACGGCGACCATGAGCGGGCCGTTGTAGCCGGGCCCGTAGGCGTCGCTGACCAGCTCGTAGCTCTGGCGCTGCGCGGTGTCGGGGTTGTAGCTGGCCCCGGAGGGCAGGCCCATCTTCATGTCGGCGGCGGGCACTGCCAGGATCAGCGGAACCAGGAACGCGGCGGCGAGCGCGGGGTACCGGTGGCGGACCAGGCGTGCTCCCCAACGGGTGGCCCGCGTGGGCGCGGCGGCGCCTTCCTGCCGCTGCGCCCTGATCCGGGTCCGACTCGGGCAGACGCGTTCCTTGACCAGGCCCAGCAGCGCCGGCAACAGGGTCAGGGCGAGCGCGACGGCGATGGCGATCGTGGCGGCGGCGACGACGGCCATGGCGCTGAGCAGGGTGATCCCGATGACCAGGAGACCCGCCAGGGCGATGATGACGGTGCTGCCGGCGAAGAAGACGGCGCTTCCGGCGGTGCCGATGGCACGACCGGTCGCTTCATGGGCGTCCAGCCCGTCGTCCATGATCAGCCGGCGTTCCCGGTTGACGATGAACAGGGCGTAGTCGATGCCGACGGCCAGTCCCAGCATCAGCGCGAGTACCGCGGTGAGGGAGTGGATCTCGAAGACGGTGGAGAGGGTGAAGGCTCCACCCACGCCCACTGTGACACCGACCAGGGCGATGACCAGGGGCAGGCCCGCTGCCACGACCGAGCCCAAAGTGATCAGCAGGACGAGGGCCGCGACGACGACGCCGACGATCTCCCCGACCCCGGCGATCTCCGGTATCTCCATCATCGACGCGGAGGGCAGGACCTTCAGACGGCCGTGCGCGGCCTGCCGTTCAGCGTCCCGGACGATGTCGTCGATGGTTCCGGAAGGAAGCTCGTAGGTCTGCTCGTCGAACTGGAACTGCATCAGGGCGGACGACCCGTCGGCTGAGACGATGACTCCCGGCACCGGCCGTCCATCCACCTGGAACGAGACGGGTGTCCGCCCGGAGGACGGCGCCCCGGCAGCCTCGGCCACCGCTGCCTGGGCTCGCATCAGCGGGCTGCTCTGCCCCTTGGCGGCTTCCTGGGCCAGAACCTTCCTCGCGTCGATGACGTGGTCGTGGCGGTAGACGGCGTCCACTGCCGTGAGCAGCGGGGTCCGGACCTTCTCCTCGTCGATACGGACACCCGAGGGGGCCTGGAAGACCAGCATGCCCTGACCTCCGGAGGCTCCCGGCAGGTCGACGGCCAGTTCGTCGATGACCTCCTGGGCCGGGGTGCCGTCGATACGCACCTCGTTGCTGAGCTTGACGGGGTTGACCGCCAAAAGCGCCACGACGGCCACCACCACGGCCAGCCAGCCCCCGATGACGAACCAGGGTTTGCCGTAGGCGAACCTTCCCAGCCGGTAGAGCAGGACGGACACAGTTCTCTCCCATCTCCGGGCGCCCTCGGACGGGCGCCACCACATGCGAAGTGAGAGGCTACTATCAAAACGATAGGACACTATCAATCGAGTGGGCGATCGAGGGGACCGCAGCGGCGATAGCCTTCAGCGCAGAGCAGGGAGGAGCCGCAGATGGCGACCACGAAGGACCGCGCCCCCAAACGCAGGGTCGACGCACGCTCCAGCGTGGAGCGCATCACCGCAGCCGGACGAATCGTCCTCGGTACGGGTGAGGCCTCTCTGGAACAGATCGCGGCCGAGGCCGGCGTGGGCATCGCCACCCTCTACCGCCACTTCCCCAACCGGGAAGCCATCGTCCGGGCCGTCCTGGACGACATCCTCGAAACGGACCTGTTCCCCCTCATCGACGATGCCGCCGAAGCGCCCCACCCGCGTCAGGCCCTCCAGAGCATCGCCACGCACCTGCTCGACCTGGTCGTCCAGGAGCAGGGACTGGTCACCTTCGCCAGCAACTTCGCCGATGTCGCCGTGAACGCGCTCCAGCGTCTCAGTGACTCCCTCCACCCCGTACTGCTGCGCGCGCAGCAGCAGGGCGAGATCCGCCCCGACCTCACGGCGGAGGACATTCCCCGCTTCCTCGTCATGGCCGTCGTCGGCCTGGGGCTCCCCGGCACCGCGCCCTCCCTGCGGGCCCGCTTCATCGCCCTGCTCTTCGACTCGCTCAACCCGGCCAACGCGACGCCCCTGCCCCCGCTGCTGCCTGAAGAGGGCGATCTGCACATCGCGGTCGGCAACGTCGCCGCACACACCTGATCCGCAGCCGCGACGGTTTGAATTTGGAAACCGATCGGTTTACGATACTCCGGAGCCGACCGGTTTCCACGGGGGTGACGTTCAAGAGCTGATCCAAGCGTCCACGCCCCTCTGGCCGCGAGTGCTCACGTCCCCGACATGGCCGCGTCGCCGAAACCGGAGTAACCGATGAACATTCACCCCTTCCGCGTCCTGCGCGCGAAACCCCTGTGGATCGCCAACGGTGTCATCACGGGCGTACTCGCGGTGCTGTTCACGGTGTTCTACGTCGGCGCCAACATCGATCCGGTCGACCACATGAAGAACCTCCCGGTCGCCGTCGTCAACGCCGACAAGGGGGCCGAGGCGGGCGGCAGCCAGGTGAACCTCGGCAGCCAGATCACCGGCTCGATCGCGAAGTCAACCGCGGGCGGGGACAAGATCGACTGGAAGGTGATGGACGAGAAGGAGATGAAGGAGGAGATCGGAAAGGGCAAGCTGTTCGGCGCGCTCGTCGTCCCCGCCGATTTCACCTCCTCCATCACCGCGCTCACCACGACCGAAGGCGCCAAGAGCCCGGTACGTCCGACGCTGACGGTGCTGACCAACCAGTCCGCCGGCAGTGTGGGTTCCAGCCTGGCGCGCGCGGCCACGACACAGGCAGCCGAGAGCGCCTCGCTCCAGGTGGGCAAGGAACTGATCGCGGGGGCCGGAGCCGAGCAGGCGAAACTGCCCACCGCGGCGCGGCTCCTGCTCGCCGACCCCGCCGCCGTCACCGTGAAGGACGGCCACCCGCTCGACTCGCACAGCGGCTTGGGCCTGACGGCGTTCTACTACTCGCTCGCCCTCGTGGTCGTCGGCATGCTCTCCGCCAACGTCATCAGCGGCCAGGTCGACCACGCCCTCGGCTACACCCACAACGACATGGGCCCGCTGCGCCTCCACCGCCCTCTGATCCGGGCCACCCGCGTGCAGACCCTCGCCGTGAGCAGCACCCTCATGGCCGGACTGTCCCTGCTGATGGGGAGCCTGATCATGGCGGGCGCGGTCGGCGTCATGGGCATGGACGCCTCACACCTGCCGCTGCTGTGGCTGTTCTCGGTGTGCGCCGTCGCGGTCTCCGGCATCGGCGCGCTCACGCTCCTCGCCGTGTTCGGCACTCCCGGCATGCTGGTGGTCACGCTGGTCTTCATCGGCATGGCGGTACCGACGGCCGGTGCCACCACCCCCCTCGAGGCGCTGCCCGCCTTCTACCGCTTCCTCGCCGAGTTCGAGCCGTTGCGACAGCTCACCGGCGGTATCCGCTCGATCCTCTACTACGACGCCCAGGGCGACGCCGGTCTGACCCGGGCCTGGCTCATGATGGCCGCCGCCCTGGTGGCCGCCGCACTGTTCGGCTTCGGCGTGACGGGCTGGTACGACCGCAAGGGGCTGCACCGCATCCCCGCCGAGACGGAGCCCGAGAAGACCGCCGCCCCGGCGTAGCGGGCAGCGGGCTCGACTGCTCACCCGGAACAGGGCGGCGCGGAAGACCGCCCAGGTGCACCCCCACATACACCGATCGGTGTCCATTTCGTCGGGATCGAGTTACTCTCATGGCATGACCACGGATGTGAAGCCAAGTTCCCGAGAGCGGCTACTGGAGGCGGCGGGCAAGCTGACCTACCAGCAGGGTGTCGGTATCGGCATCGAGGCGCTGTGCAAGGCAGCGGGAGTGTCGAAGCGCTCCATGTACCAGTTGTTCGAGAGCAAGGACGATCTGCTGGCGGCAAGCGTGAAGGAGCGCGCCGCCGCGTTCGTGGCCGGACTCGTGCCCCCGGCGGACGACGGCCGCCCACCCCGCGAGCGCATCATGCACGTCTTCGAGCGACTGGAGTCGCAGGCGGCCGCGCCCGACTTCCGGGGCTGCCCGTACCTGGCTGTTCAGATCGAACTGAAGGACCAGAGCCATCCTGCGAGCCAGGAGGCACACCGGATCAAGGCGAAGCTGACGGCTTTCTTCCGTGGCGAGGCCGAACAGGGTGGGGCGAGCGACCCCGACCTGCTGGCCCGGCAGTTGATCCTGGTCTTCGACGGCGCCAGCGCCCGTGCGGGAATCGAAGCCGACAAACTGACGGGGCTTGTCGCGCCGACTGTCACCGCCCTGCTCGATGTGGCACACCTGAGCTGAGCTGTCGCTCCTTACCGCCCGAGGGGCTCGTCGACCTGACGAGCCCCTCGGGCGTATGCCGTGTTCCTGCGTGAATCAAGGTCTTGCGGCGCCTGGGGCGACCTTCCCTGGGACTTGCGGGTGTGAAACCGATCGGTTTACAGTACTCGAAACCGATCGGTTTCACGGTCGTCGGGTCGTACGTCACCCAACACCCGTCCGCAATCCACGCAACCGCACAAGGAGACGACGACATGCCCAGCCAAGAGGCGCGTCCGACGATTCACATCCCCGGGACCACCAGTCACACCATTGCCCCGCGTGGAGGCCGTGACAGCCGCGAGGGAACCCTGCGCTACCTGAAAGCGGGCACGGGCGCTCCGCTGGTCCTGCTGCACACGGTGCGCACGCAGGCCGAGCACTTCCGCTTCCTCATCCCGTTGATCTCCGACCAGTACACCGTGTACGCCCTGGACCTGCCGGGGATGGGCTACTCCGAGATCGTGCCCGGCGCGTCGTACGAGGAACCGGCGCTGCGCGCGGGTGTCGAACGGCTCCTCACCGAACTCGACCTCCACGACGTGACGTTGGTGGGGGAGTCCCTGGGTGCGGTGCTCGCCCTGACCACCGCGGCCGATCTGCCGGAGCGGGTACGGCGCGTCGTGGCCGTGAACCCGTACGACTACCGTGACGGAATCGCCCGGTCCAGCCTCCTTGCCCGGGCGGTGATCGGCGGAATCCAGGCTCCGGGGCTGGGCGCGGTGATCGCCCAGCAGGAGCCCAAGCCCGTCCTTCGCAGAATCCTGCAGGGCGGTGTGGGCGACAAGGCCGCGCTGCGGGACGACTACGTGGACGAGCTCATCCAGGTGGGCAGGCGACCCGGTTACCCGAACGTCGCCCGGGGCCTCTACCGCAACATGCCCAGCCTGATCGCGGCCCGCTCGCGCTACCCCGAGGTCAAGGCCCCCATCCACCTGGTCTACGGGGAGAAGGACTGGTCCCGCCCCTCCGACCGGGCGGCCAACAAGCGACTGCTGCCCGACGCCCAGTTCACCCAGCTGCCGGGAGTGGACCACTTCATCGCACTGGAGTGGCCGGAAAAGCTGGCGGCCCTGCTGCACTCGGAGGCATGACCGCCGGTCCGCTCGACCGGGGTGGTGCATGCGACCGTCCCGGCGCGGACCACGCCTCACAGGGCGAGTCGGGCCTGCTGACTCTCTCGGTGCGGAAATCCCGTCGAGTTCCGCCTGGACGCCGCCTAACCTGCTGGCATGTCCCACGCGAAGACCTCGTTCGTCTGCCTGCCCTGTCGGGCCTCGTACAAGCAGCCCTACGACACGGACAGGCAGCGAAGCTGTCCCCGCTGCGCGCAGCCGCTGATCCACGTGGGTTCCGCCTTCGCCGCTCCGCGTCGCCGGGACACCGCGGCCTGGCGGACGCTGTCCGTGCTCCTGCATGCCGGCGTCCGCTTCCACAAAAGCTGCTGCGGCGGGCCCGGTTACCGCCCTCGCACGCTGAGGGAGGTACACCAGCGGATGAGGTACGCCCGCCGCAGCGGCGAGCCCTTCGCGAAGTCACTCGTACGGTACGAAGTGCCCTCAGCCCCGCCTCGCGGCTGAGGCGTTCAAGGACGGCCTGGTCAGGAAGCGTGCCGCGCGTCCAGGGTGCTGTTCGCCCCGGTCGGTGTGGCGGTGTCGACGGTGGTCCAGGTGGTGCCGTCGGCGGAGTGGGAGCCGGAGACCGACACGCCGCGTACCGAGCCGTACGGCAAGGTCGTGACTGCTGCTCATCGAGCCGGGTCTGCCCACCATGCGGCCGACACGTCGCGCAGGGTGTTGGTGCCGCAGTGAACCTCGCCCTGGCCGAGGTGGTACGTGGACCAGTCGTCGATGTACGACACCTTCAGACCGGCGTGCGTGTAGACCGCGGTGACCGCCTTCGTGAAGATGTCCTTGCCGTCGATGACGGGGCCCCACTGGCGGGGGGCCAGATAACGGTCGCGGCCCAGGAGTATGCCGTTGACAGCTCCTGGGACGTACGCGCTGGTCGTGACCGTCGCCGCGGCCGTCGCCCGCGAGGCTGACGGTTTCCCGGCGAGCCACTTCTGCTGGCCGTGCTCCTCGAGGCTGTTCACGAGGGCGGAACCGCCACCCATGCGCGTCAGACGAGGCAGGGGGATGCTCTGCCCGCTGTCGGTCCGCTCCATCACATCTCGGGTGTACAGAGCGGGTACCCGTACGATCTCGTCGTCGGTGACGCCTGTCTCCCGCTGGAGGATCTCCAGGTTGGCCGCGATGCGCTTGGCCGCCATCTCGTTGTCCGCCACGAGGTACCGCGAGCGAAGCGCCTGGTCGATGGTCTCCGTGGGGGCCGGCATGCCGTCCATGCGGGGGACGGAGAACATCTTCGTCCGGCCGTGGCCGTCACGCCGGGCGTCGCGCAGCAGCTTCAGTCCGGCCCCCGGGTCGGCGAGGCCGATCCGCCAGCCGCGCGGGGTGTCGGCGGGCAGGAACTGCACGAACTCGTCGACGTGTCCGACACCAAGCCAGGAGGTGTCCAGCAGAAGGGGGTTCTGGAGTCCCTGGGACTTCAGCATCGTGCGCATCACCTGGGAGGGGCGTTCCCCGCTGCCCTTGCGTTCGCCCATGATGATCCGCCCGGCCGGATACGAGCGCCCGTGGTGAGTGTAGGGAGGTACGGTCTCCAGGTTTCCCATCGAGTTGAGCGACCAGTCGGCCGGCGGGGCCGGGTCGGTGACCTGTACGACGCCGATGTCCCGACCGCGGATCTTCTCGAAGAGCTCCCGGCCCGCCACCCGGTCCAGCTGGGCGGAGCGCAGCATCACGCGCATGGCCTGCGGGCGGCCACCTGCCCCGGTCATGCTGACGTAGGCCGGTTCGACGAAGTCCTGGGCCCAGACATCCCCGTACCTTTCGAAGGTGACCAGTGGCTTGGTGATGCCGGCCGCCTGGACCTCCCTCGCCAGTTCCTTGACGAACTTCCGCTGCCGGAGCCCGTACTGGCCCTCGCCGCGGACCTTGGTGACCATCACCTGCTGGGTGTTCTGGAGGTGATGCTGAGTCAGAAGGGGTGCGGTGCGCAGGGTGACGGAGTCGGATGACGTCCCGTCGCTCGACTTCACGGTCAGGTGGATCACCGCCCTGCCGTCCCAGCGGGCGCTGTCGCGGATGACGTCGGTGGCCTCGACGCCGAACTCCACGCCGGAGCGCAGCTCGGCGCTGGTCAGCCGGGTCCTGGAGGTCACCAGGGTCCACGACCCGGAGCGCTTGAGGAAGACGTGCGTGTACTTGGTCCCTGTGGTGACCCTCAGGCTGCCTTCGGCGTCGGCGGGAAGGCCGGGCATGGGTACGGACCGGATCCTGGCGAGGTCGGCGGCGTCTGCGGTGCCGTTGACCTTCGTGTCCGAGGCGTCGTTGCACGCGGCCAGCTTGGCGTTGGACAGTGGCCGGCCGCCGGGGCCGGTGACGGGGCATCGCTTGGTGTCGTCGTCGAGGTTGGGCAGTTGGACTGCTCCGCGGCTGACGGACCAGCGGTCCTCGCCCGTCGTGTCGGTGTCGCCGGTGACGTCGATCCGCCCGTCGCGGTTCACGTCCGCGCGCAGATCGGCGTGGGTGACTGGACCTGAGGCGGAGGCGGAGGCGGGGAGCGCGGGGCCCGCCAGCACAGATCCCGCTGCGGCGAGAGCCAGGACCACCGGCCCGGCAGGGTGTATACGCCTACGTACGCGTGAACGCACCTTGTGCCACCTTTCAGTTGGGTGTTTTCGTGCGAAGTCGACGCCGGACGCGCCCGGCCCCGGATTTGATCAGCAGGGAGCCGATTCGGTGGGCGCGGTCGGTGGCCGGGAGCCGGTTGAGCGCCAGGTCGATGGTCGCGGCGTGCGGCTTCCTCCAGTCCACGGGCACCTCGAGGGTGGCGCACTCGACGCCGGACGTGCCGTCGGGAGAGACACAGGGTTTCCAGGCGATGTGCCCGGTAGTCGGCGCTGCCTCGGCCGAGGCCTTTGTGAGGCGTTGAGGTGCACGAATGGTCCTCCATGACTGCGGAGTCTGCGGTCGAGTCCCCCTGCCACGACGGAACGCCGGTGGCGAACGTCGTTGTGGAGTGGGCTACTTGACGATCCATCGCATCACGGGAGGCGTACGGCCGTCCCCCTCCGAAGGACTAGGTTCCGTCTCGCGCACGCCCCCCGCTCGCCGGGCGCGCAACCACTTGCCCGGACGTTGAGGCGATCGTCTGCACGTGCGCGTAAGCAACTACGGAGTGCGGGACGCCTTGTTGCGTGCCCCTTCTCCGGGCCATGGGGTCATAGGGGTCATCGGGCTACGCGAAGGTGGGTCAACGACTGGCGGTGAGCCCGCCATCTGTGCCGCTGCCCTCTGTCGGATGGCTGCCGAACGGTCAACGTGTCTCTGCCCCTGAGGAAGGAAGTCTCATGACGGTTTCCGTACTGCTGGTTGACGACCAGGACATGGTGCGCTCCAGCATGCGCATCATGATCGACGTCGAGGAAGACCTCAAAGTGGTCGGGGAAGCCGCCGACGGAGAGGCGGCCATCGGTATGGCTGCCCGGCTCTGTCCGGACGTCGTGGTCATGGATATCCGCATGCCCAAGATGGACGGAGTGGCGGCAACGCGAAGCATAAGGAGCGCGAGCAGCCCGCCGGCTGTTCTCGCGCTCACCACCTTCGATCTCGACGAGTACCTGTTCGGCACGCTACGAGCGGGAGCCGCGGGCTTCGTGCTCAAGCACGACAGTGCCACCACCCTGCTCGAGGGCATCCGAGCAGTGGCCCGGGGGGAGGGATTCGTTTCGCCCGGCCCGACCAGAAGGCTGATCGAGCGAGTGTCCGCTCCGGAAGACACTCCCTACGAGCTGCCGGCCGAGGTGACACGACGGGAGCGGGATGTCCTCGCGCTGCTCGGCCGCGCTCTGAGCAATACGCAGATTGCGCACCGCCTCCACATAGAGGAGAGCACCGTCAAATATCACGTCCAGAACCTGCTCACCAAGCTCGACGCCCGCACCCGGGTAGAGGCGGCCCTCATAGCCAGTCGGGCTGGGATGGTGCCGGATTCCTCGGATGACGTGCAGATGTAGGCGTTTCTTTTCCAACGGGCATACCAGGCGCAGGCGGACTTTCGCGACACCCGCAACGGACATGGACCTATCAGCGAGAGTGACCGTCCGATGCCCTCCATGCAGGGCCGGGTGTGAGCTGACTTTACAGTCAGAAGCTATTACCACATAGGACACGCTGTTAGAGAGCCATTCGGAAGAAAATTCACAAGAATCTCACGATGTGCTGAACATGAGGCTGCGGGTTCGCGTACTTTTCGGTGAACGCAGGCGCCGCGTCGAGGAAAGCATCGGTCGACCCAAGGGCCGATTTCACCCCCCTGATTCAGAGTGAGGCATCAGTATGTCTAGGGCTCTTCCGAAGTACCATAAGCGCCGCGTAGCGTTGATCGGCAGCGCTGCCGCAGTGGTGTTGTCCGGGGCAGTGATTACCGGCTCCGCTCTGGCCGGGCAGACGACCAAGAAGAACGACGATTCCAATGCCGCGCAGAATTCTGCTGCGTCCACCGTGAACTGTCCGGACATTGCGTCCCAGCTCCCTGCCGTCCCCGCCGACGCGCAGACCGAGGTCAACCGCAACCTTGGCCTCCTGAACACCCAGATCGAGGACGCCAACAACCGCCTCGCCAATTCGGCTGGTCAGGGCGGGGACAACTTCGTTCAGAATGCCGTCCTCGGCCCGCTGAAGGACAAGCGCGTCGCGACCATCAACCGCATAGTCCAGGCCGCCGGCGACAGCGCGGCGAATCTGCAAGTCGACGCCCTGGCCACGTGCGCTGTCAACAATGCCGGCGCGGACAATGGCAACGCGAATGGAAACAACGGCGACAACTGCGGTAAAGACGCTGGTGCTAATGCCAACGACAACGGGCAGGGCAACGACGGCCAGGGGGGCGAGGGCCAGGCGGGCAATGGCCAGGCCCACAACGGTCAGGCGGGCGACGGCCAGGCCGACAACGGCCAGGGCAACGACGACCAGGCCGGTAATGGTCAGGGCGGCAACGGTCAGGCGGGTAACGGTCAGGCGGGTAACGGTCAGGCCGACGGCGGGCAGGGCAACTACGGTCAGGCGGGTAACGGCCAGGCCGACAACGGGCAAGGTAACGACGGCCAGGCC
>NZ_JARAXP010000002.1:791742-1045850 GCF_033793965.1 Streptomyces sp. ME02-8801-2C
GACGGTAATGGTCAGGGCGGCAACGGTCAGGCGGGTAACGGTCAGGCCGACGGCGGGCAGGGCAACTACGGTCAGGCGGGCGACGGCCAGGCCGACAACGGCCAGGGCAACGACGGCCAGGCCGGTAATGGTCAGGGCGGCAACGGTCAGGCGGGTAACGGTCAGGCCGACGGCGGGCAGGGCAACTACGGTCAGGCGGGCGACGGCCAGGCCGACAACGGGCAGGGCAACAACGGCCAGGGGGGCGAGGGTCAGGCGGGAAATGGCCAGGCCGACAACGGTCAGGCCGACGACGGTCAGGGCAACAACGGGGCGAACAACACGGGTGGCGACTGCGGAAACAACGTCGGCGGTAACGACCAGGCGGGCAACGCCGGCAACATCGGAGCGGGCAATGAAGCAGGCGCCGGTGCAGGCGCCGCGAACACAGTCAACTGTCCGGACATCGCGTCCCGCCTCTCTGCCGTCCCCGCCGACGCGCAAGCCAAGGTAAATCGCAACCTTGGCCTCCTGAACACCCAGATCGAGGACGCCAACAACCGCCTCGCCGATTCGGCTGGTCAGGGCGGGGCCAACTTCGTTGACAATGCCGTCCTCGGCCCGCTGAAGGACAAGCGCGTCGCAACCATCAACCGCATCGTCCAGGCCATCGGCGGCAACGCCGCGAAGCAGCATGTCGACGCTCTCGCCACCTGCACCGTGAACCGATAGCCGTTGGAAGACAGTCCGACATCGACGTGGCCGCCCGGGCACCAGCCCGAGCGGCCACCTCACTGTTCTGCCTCAGTGTGGGCGTCGCGAGCCGAGTGCACACCTGCCGACTCACGCCGGCTGCCCGGACCCAGTTCCGCAAGGCTTCGCGCCTGATCACCGGATCGGCAGCGACCCGCCGATGCCCGTCTCGGGCTGCGCTGGTCGTCAAGGCGCTCGTTCCCCTCCTTTTGGCGGGGCTGCCCCCTCAACCGTCCCAGCACTTGGTGCAGTCCTCCAGCCAGCGCACCGTTTGGACCCCGCTCAACCCATAGTTTTGCCTAGCCCCTTCGACCCTGAATGGAGCTGGACGAAACGTGCGCACCTCTGCGAAAGAAAATCGGCTCGCCATGGCCGACTTGAACAATGGCCTGTTGGTCGGTCGTCAGCTCAAGGTGGCTGTTTTTCCGGAATCCACCGTAGCTTCGAAGGACTTCAGGAAGAACAAGAGAACATCCCCCTCTGATGCCGCATGGAGCTGGATCGTGCCTCACGGACTGTGGGAGACGGCGAAGCCTTTGATCCCGGAACACCAAGCGCGCAAGCAGGGCGGCGGCACGGCGAATACCTGCGATGAAACGCTGTTCGCGGCCATCCTTTACGTGTTGGTCAGTGGCTGCGCCTGGCGGTCCCTCCCACCGTGCTTCGGGGTGTCCAAGTCAACTGCCCATCGCCGCTTTCTGATGTGGACCAAGGCCGGCATGTGGCAGCAGCTGCATACAGCGCTTCTGCGGAGGCGTGAGGAAAAAGATCTGATCGCGTTCTCTCGAAGAGTCCTGGACTCGGCCCACGCTCGGACCGAAAAGGGGGTCAACATCGAGGTCCGAGAGGCATGGGCAGAGGCAGATCGAATCCCGGGATGCATGTTCTGTCGGACAAAGCCGGACTGCGCTTGGTCGTCGGTGTCTCAGCCACCAGAACACCCCTCTTCTGGTCGGTGATCAATGGGATACTCGGGCCGCGGCCCAGACAACAACGCCCCGACGGGCGCCGTAACGGAGTACTCATGCCCGGCACGTTGAGCAGTTCGCCCGACGCACCCCGCTCGCACCGTGCGACGGTCATCGCCTTGGTCGCCGTGGCAGCCGGGCTGGACCTGGGCGACCTCTACTGGTTCGGCGTGACGATGTACGCGCCCGCGGCCAGCATCGTCGCCGGGGCCTCCTTGGTCATGTCCGTGATGTGGCGCCGTGCGCGCCCGGTGGCGGCACTGGTCGCCGCCGGGTCGGGCTACCTGGTCGCATGGGTCGGAGTCGTTTGCCTTCCCGACAGCGGGCTGGTGCCCACCATGGCCCAGGCCGCGGTGTGGGTGGTGGTGTTCAGCCAGATCGCCGAGGGCACCCCCCGTATGCGGCACAGCGCCATCGCCCTGCTCGGTGTCTCTGTCGCACTGGACGCTCAGCAGCACATCCAGATGATGGACGAGAACAACACACCACCCGTGATGGCCCTCTACGACGCCATGACCTTCACTTTCGTCCCGCTCGTTCTCTGCGCTGTCGCCGACACCGTACGAGGCCGGATCCAACTGGCCACCACACAGGCGGCGCAGGCTGAGCGGCTGCGCGAACTGGACGCACGCACCGCAGCACACAACGAACGGCTGCGTCTCGCACGGGAGTTGCACGATGTCGTTGCCAACAGGCTGAGTGCGGTGGCCATGCGGATCACCGCCGCCGGGCACGTCCGAAGGCTGCCCGCGACATCCGAGAGCGATGTTCTCGACGAGATCGGAGAGGAGATCGACAGGGCGCTCGGCGAACTGCGCAGCATGCTGGGCACTCTGCGCAGCGATCGGGGCGGCGCGGACACCGCGGCCCCACCCTCGCTGGAGAACGTCGAGGAACTGGCTGACAGTGCGCGCCGGGCCGGTGCCGAGGTGAAGATCGTCATCAACGGAACCCCGGTGCCGCTGCCGAGCATGCTGGACCTGACGGCCTACCGCATCCTTCAGGAGGCACTCGCCAACGTCAGCCGCCATGCCCGGCCGCCCTGCGCGACCGTGACGGTCGGCTACCGGCCTGACGGTGTGCACCTCCGTGTCGATGACGAAGGCCGGCACGCGGTACCGGACGCGCTGCCCGGCCACGGCATCATCGGGATGCGCGAACGCGCGGCACTGTGCGGCGGCCAGGCCACCATGGGGGTTCGCCCAGAGGGAGGCTGGACCGTCGAGGCAGCTCTTCCCCTGCCGGTTGCCTCAACCTGACGCCGGTCACTGTCTGCATGCCGCATGGACCTGGAGCCCCGGTCCAGTCGTCCCCGAGCACACGAGCGTCCCGTGGGCAGCGTCACAGATCGGACAGGTTTGCGAGGGGTCGGGTGAAAAAAGTAGCTTGAACGCCTGACGTGTGTGAAAGGTGCTCCCGGTGGGACGACGTGAGAAGCCGGTCGATCCCGACGCCGGTGCCGTGCAGCGCCTCGCGCACGAACTGCGGCTTCTCCGGGAGAAGGCGGGAAAGCCCCCGTACCGGGAGATGGCCGCACGGGCGGGCTACTCCATCACCGCGATGTCCCAGGCCGCAGCCGGCGATCAGCTGCCCTCCCTGGCGGTGGTGCGGGCGTACGCCGAAGCGCTGGACGCGGACCCGGACGAATGGGAGCGCCACTGGCGGGAGGCGGACGCCGAGGTCCGCACCTCCGTACCGGACGAGAAGCCGCCGTACCGGGGGCTGGCGCGGTTTGAGCCGCACGACAGCGAGCTGTTCTTCGGCCGGGGGACTCTCGTTGCCGAACTGGTGGAGTTGGTGCGCGAGCACCGGTTCGCCGCCGTGTTCGGGCCGTCCGGCAGCGGCAAGTCGTCCCTGCTGCGAGCGGGACTGATTCCGCGGTTGCGGCAGGCGGCGGGTGCGGAGCGGCCCGCGGTGATCCGCGTGCTCGCCCCGGGGGAACTGCCCGCGCGCACGCACGCGGAGGCGCTGGTGCCGCGCGGCGGTGGCCAGGAGACCTGGGTGATCGTCGACCAGTTCGAGGAACTGTTCACGCTGTGCCACGACCGGGCGGAGCGCGATCGGTTCCTCGACCTGCTGCTCGCGGCCCGGCGGCCGGAGAGCGGACTGCGGGTGGTGGTCGCGGTCCGCGGCGACTTCTACGGCCACTGCTCCGCACACCGTGAGCTGGCCTCCGCCGTCAGCCGGGCCAACCTGCTGGTCGGGCCGATGAGCCGGGACGAGCTGCGCGAGGCTATCACCGGCCCGGCCGCCGCCGCCGGACTGAACGTGGAGCGCATCCTCACTGCCCGGATCATCGACGAGGTCGTGGACCAGCCGGGCGCGTTGCCCATGCTCTCCCATGCCTTGCTGGAGACCTGGCGCCGTCGGCGTGGCCGCCTGCTGACCCTGGCGGCGTACGAGGAGGCGGGCGGAGTACGGGGCGCGATCGCCGCCACCGCCGAAGAGGTGTACAGCCAGGTGCCGGCGGAGCAGAGTCGTATCGCCCGGCGCATCCTGCTGAGGCTGATCGCTCCTGGCGACGGCACCGCCGACACCCGCCGCCCGGCGTCGCGCGCCGAGCTCGGCAGCGGTGCGCAAGGCGTGCTGGAGCGTCTCGTCGCCGCCCGTCTGGTCACCTTGGACGGCGACACGGTGGAGCTGTCGCACGAGGCGCTGATCACCGGCTGGCCGCGTCTGGCCGGTTGGATCGAGGAGAGCCGGGAAAGGCTGCGCGCACAGCGCCGACTCGGTGAGGCGGCTCGCGGCTGGGAGGAGTTGGCGCGTGATCCCGGAGCCTTGTACCGGGGCACGAGGCTGGCTCGGGCCGCGGAACTGTTCGCCAGCCAGTCGAACGACGACGTCACCCCGCTGGAAAGGGACTTCCTCGCGGCCTCCCTCGCCGCTCAGGACGCCGAGCGGGAGGCCGAGACACGCACCGCACGTCGAACGCGTTCTCTGACCATCGCCTTGTCCGTGTTCCTCGTCCTGGCGCTGACCGCCGGCCTGGTCGCCTGGCAGCGCAACGAGGTGAGCCGGGAGGAATCCGCCAAGGCCACCGCTCGCCGCCTGGCCACCGTGGCCGGCGGTCTGCGCTCCACCGATCCGCGCACCGCCGCCCTGCTCGGGGTGGCGGCATGGAGGATGGCCCCGCTCACCGAGTCCCGCTCGGCGCTCCTGGGGTCGCTGACACAGCCGGAACGCGACGCTTTCACCGACCCGCTGGCCGGAAGGGACGTCCGACGCTTCCTTGCCGACAGCGGCCGGACGCTGCTGAGCGTGGAGGGCACCACGGTGACCGCCCGGAATGTGACCGACCACAAGGTCACCGCGACCTACCGCCTGCCGAGCGGTACGGAGGTGGGCGATGTCGGGCCCGACTCCCGGTTCCTCGACGTCATCGGGCCGGACGGGGGAGGCAGGCTGTGGAACCTTCCGGCGGGCAGATCCGAGGCCGAGCTGGGCGATGCGTCATTGCGGGACAGCTCGCCGGACGGGAAGACCTACCTCACCGGACCACCGGACGGCCCGGGCGCAGCCGCCCTGCACCGGACGGACGACGGCCAGGTCCTGTTCACCACCGGCCTCGCGCGCACGCTCTCCTCGGAGGCGGTCGGCCCCGGCGGACGTCTGCTCGCCCTCTGTCCCGCCGACGGGCCACTTCAGCTGTGGGACACCGCCGGCCGCAAACGGCTGCCGGGAGCCTGGGAGAAGGCGGACGGGACCGTCTGCGGAACCGGCTCCGGTGCGGACGGCGGCTCCCGCCTGCTGCGGTTCAGCGCGGACGGCAGGCGGCTGGCAGCCGTCTACGGCACGCGGGCCCTTGTCTGGGACGTCCGCAGCGGACGCACGCTCGCCGACTTCGCCAGTGCCGGGAGCACCGGCTTCACGCAGGCGGCCCTCTCCGCCGACGGCGAGTTCGTGGCCACGGCGGACGACCACGAACTCGCCGTCTGGCGACTGGCCACCGGCGGGACCCAGGTCTTCGACCGGCCGATGTCCAAGGACGAGGCCGCCTGGCTGACGTGGGACCGGGGAAAGCCCGACCTCCTGCGCTACCTCGACGGTGCCACGGTTCACACCCTTGACCTGACCGCCCGTCTCACCCCTCGGTGGCACAGCACACCGACCGACGCGAGCGTGCTCAGCCCGGACGGCGCCACCCTGGCCACCGTCACCCGGTCCGGCGCCGACTACCGCTTCGAGCTGCGAGCCACGCGCACGGGCACGGTCCTCGCGCGCGCGATGCTCGGCCCGCTGCCGAGCACCTCCGACGAGGACGTTCCCCTGCCGGCCTTCAGCCCGGACGGCCGCGCCCTGGCCCTCGCCGACACCGCGTCCTCCCACGGCTCATCGCGGCTGCGCTTCACCGTGTGGGACGTACGGACACACCGGATCCGTACGGCCTTCGACACCTCCGGCGCGGCCGACCGCCCTGCCACGGCCCTCGCCCTGGGACCCGGCGGCCGCACCCTGCTGGCCGTCCGCTCCGCCGACGGCACCTCCACGACGGAGGTCTGGAACACCCGCGACCACCGGCGATCAGGGATCGTGCGTGGCTTCTCCGGGGAGGCACTGGCCGGGCGACCGGACGGGGGTCTGCTCGTGAGCTCCGACGATCAGTACGTCGATCCAGGGGCCGGCAGGGTCAGTGGACGCGCGCTCGCCGACGGCCGCCAGGTCACCGCGCTCGCTTTCAGCCCCGACGGCACCCAGCTCGCCGTGGGCGATTCCACCGGGCACGTCACCCTGTGGGACGGCGCGATCCGCGACCGCACCGGCGCGCTGACCGGCACCTCCGACACGGTCACCCAGGGCGAACCGGAGGCAGTGGGGGCACTCGCCTTCTCCTCCGACGGCGGCACACTCGCCGTGGGCGGCGCGAGCGGGACGCTGAGGCTGTGGGACACCGAGGGGCATCAGCCTCTCGGGACGGACCTGCCCACGCCCGGCGACGAGATCGACTCCCTTGCCTTCGCCGAGGACGGCGGCACGGTCTACGTCAGCAGCCCCCACGTGCCGCTCCTGCGTTTCCGTGTCGCCCCGGACCAGGTCGCGGACACCGTCTGCGCGCGCGCCGGTGGCGGGCTGACCGCGGCGCAATGGCGGACCTACGTTCCCGACGCGCCGTACGAGAGTGTCTGCTCCAGCAGCGGCTGACGCGGTCGTTCACCAGGGACCGGATTTTTCAGAGTGGCGTCGAGGGTCGCTGAAAAACGCCTCTGACCTGGACGCTCGTGACCAGAACGACCGCGGCGCCCGCCGACGGCGTCCGCCCTCCCCTCCCTCAGGTTCTGGTCACCCATGCGCACTCACACCCTGCTGCCCTCGCTTCTGCTGCTCGGCACTCTCTCGATCACCACGGCCTGTTCCCCCGATTCCTCGGAGCCGGCATCCGCCGGCCCTCCGCGTGCCGCCGCCGAATCCCCCTCACCCGTCCACAGCGTCGACCCGTCGAAGATCAAGGGTCTGCGGATCGTCAGCAACAGCAGCGAGGAGCGTTCCTGTCCCTTCGCCACGAGCTACCCGGACGTGCCCGGCGCGGAGGCGATGACGGCCGCGATGAAGGAGGAGGTGGATCAGCGCCTGGCCACATTCCGCGAGGGGGCGTGCGGCAACGGCTCGGTCGGCGAGCTCAACGTCAGCCACAGGTTCCTGGTGGCTTCCGGCGATGTACTCGGCGTCCGGCTCACCACACAGGACGGCAGCGGCGCCGGGTCCGGGCTGTCGACCAAGACGTACTGGTACGACGGTGACGCGGGCGACTACGGCCCTGCTCTCGAACTCATCGCCGACGACTCCCGTGACTCCTTCATCTCCGCCTTGAAGGACGGGCTCAAGGGGCGCGAAGGCTTCGACACGACCACCTTCGACGCCACGCTCTCCGACCCTGTTTCCCGCGTCACGGCTCTGGACAACATGGCCTTCACCGCTGACGGCGGACTGCAGGTGAGCTTCGACAGCGGCGAGGTGGGCCCGCCGCCCGCCGGGACCTTCCCGGTGACCCTCTCCGAGGAGACGGTCACCCCCTGGCTGTCCGCGTTCGGCAAGCGCGCCCAGCGGCAGACCATGACCCCCAGCCGTTCCCTCGACCTGGGCGCGAGGAACACTCCCAGCCCGGTCGTCCCCACCCACACCGCCTCCGGGGACGACGACACCGACTGCGAGCAGGTCACCTGCATCGCGCTCACCTTCGACGACGGACCTGCGGCACCCGAGACCGCGACCCTGCTGAACCATCTGGCCCAGTACAAGGCGCGCGCCACCTTCTTCACCGTCGGCCAGAACGTCGCCGCCCACCCCGACCTGGTACGCGCCGAGGCCCGCGCCGGACACGAGGTCGGCAACCACTCCTGGAACCACCCCGACCTCACCAAGCTCACCCCCGAGCAGATCGCCTCCCAGCTCAACCGCACCAGCGCCGCCATCAAGGCCGCCACCGGCAAGGAGCCCACCCTCTTCCGCCCGCCCTACGGCGCCCTCAACTCCACGGTCCGGTCGGCCACCAGCCTCTCCCCGGTGCTCTGGGACGTGGACACCGAGGACTGGAGGTATCCCGACGCCGCCAAGGTCGCCCAGACCGTCATCGACAAGGCGCAGCGCAACAGCGTCGTCCTGATGCACGACATCCACCCCACCTCCGTCGCCGCGGTCCCGCAGATCCTGCGCATCCTCACCGCCCGCGGCTACCACTTCGTCACGGTCAGCCACCTGCGCGCCAGCCTCTGAGCACCGCCTGACCCAGCGGCCTGAGTCCGCTTGTCGACCACCCAGTTGTCGAACCATCAGATTCCGGCGTGGAGCCGGACACCGAAGGAGTACGCATTGCTGCCCAAATCAGTCAGGTGGGGGACGCTCCCCGCCCTCGCAGGTGTGGTGACCGTCCTGGTCGCCGTGCCGGGACCGGTCGCGCAGGCCGTCGCCCCCGATGCGGCGTCGGTGGGGCAGCACACGGGGACAGCCAGAACCGTCACCCTCATCACCGGCGACCGGGTCGTTCTGCGCCCCCAGCTCGGCGCCAAGGCCCCCGCCGTGTCCGTGCTGCCCGGCAAGGGCCGGGAGGACATGGGCTTCCGCCTCGTACGCTCCCTCCGAGCCGGGACACAGCACATCAGCGTGTTCCCCAATGACGCCGAGCGCCTCCTGTCGACCGGGAAGTTGGACGCGCGGCTGTTCGACGTCACGGAGCTGATCCGCATCGGTCGGGACGACGCGCGCTCGCGCTCACTGCCGTTGATCGTCATGGAACGGGCCGGCCAGCGGTCAGCCCGGTCCGCCCTCACCGCACACGGAGCCGACCTGGGCCGCACCCTGCGCGCTCTTAACGGCGGCACTCTCGCCCAGCCCAAGAAGAGCACCAGTGGTCTGTGGCAGTCACTGCTCGAGGGACCGTTGTCCAGCCGTGTCAGCAAGCTCTGGCTGGACGGCAAGGCGAAGGTCCTGGACGACGAGAGCAACAAGATCATCGGCGCCCCCGCCACCTGGAAGTCCGGCATCACCGGCAAGAACGTGCTGATCGCCGATCTGGACACCGGCATCGACGCCAACCACCCCGACTTCCGGGGCCGCATCGCCGCCTCGAAGGTCTTCACCGGCACCAGCCTCAAGGACGGATTCGGGCACGGCACCCACACCGCCTCGACCATCGCCGGCACGGGCGCGGCGTCCCGAGGCAAGTACGCGGGCGTCGCGCCGGGTGCCAGACTGCTCATCGGCAAGGTCTGCGACGACAACGGCGGCTGCCCCGACAGCGCGATCATCGCCGGCATGGAGTGGGCCGCGGCCCAGCACGCGGTCGCCGTCAACCTGAGCCTCGGCGACACCGTCACCGACGGAACCGACCCGGTGGCCACCGCCCTGAACCGGATCACCGCACAGACCGGCACCCTGTTCGTGGTGGCCGCCGGCAACGAGGGCGCGCCGACGGGCAACGGCGTGGACGGCACCGTGGAGAGCCCCGGCAGCGCGGACGCCGCGCTCACCGTCGGCAGCACCACCAAGCGCGACACCCTCAGCGACTTCTCCAGCCAGGGCCCCCGCCTCGGCGACGACGCCGTCAAGCCCGACCTGGTGGCACCCGGCGAGGACATCATCGGCGCCCGCGCCGACGGCACCAACATGGACACGCCCGTGCCCAACCCGCGCTACGAGCAGGCGTCCGGCACCTCCATGGCCACCCCGCACGTCACCGGTGCCGTGGCCCTGCTGGCCCAGGCCCACCCCACCTGGAAGGCCGCGGACTTCAAGCGGGCCCTGACCTCCTCCGCGCACGGCCTGAAGAACCTGACCGCCTTCCAGCAGGGCTCCGGCCGCCTCGACATCGTGCGCGCCCTGAAGCAGCAGGTCTACGTCACCTCCGGCGCCGCCAACCTGGGCCTGTTCGCCTGGCCGCACGCCGACACCACCGCCACTCGGCAGATCACGTACCGCAACGACGGCGACCAGGCGGTCACGCTCAAGCTCGCCCTGGACACGTACGGCCCTGGCGGTAGGCGGGCCCCGGTCGGCATGTTCTCCGTGGACGCCACCAGCGTGACCGTCCCCGCGCACGGCACCGCCACCGCGAACGTCAGCGGCCGTACCACCAAGGCCCAGGTCGGCCGCTACGGCGGCGCGGTCCTCGCCACCGCCACAGACACGACGGTGCGTACCGCGGTCGGCCTGTTCGCCGAACCGGAACGCCACACACTGACCGTCACGGGCCTCAACCGTGCGGGCAAGCCGGCCGCGGGCGCACCGCTGACAGTCGTCGGCCCCCACACCGGCATCCAGCAGGACATCCGGCTGGGGAGTGACGGCACGTTCCGGCTGCGCCTGCCGAAGGACGACTACACCGTCCTCGGCATCGACGACAGCCTGGCCGAGTTCGACGCTTCGGGCACCCGGACCGGCACCCGGACCCTGCTCGCCGCCACCGGCATCCGCACCGACCGGGATCGCACCGTGACTCTCGACGGCCGCAAGGCCGGCAAGGTCTCGGCCCGCGTCGACCACCGCGGCGCCACAGCGATCTCCACCTCGGCGACCCTCGCGCTGCCCGGCGGGCAGTCAATCGACAGCTACTCACTCACCGCCGTCGTCGGCGGCAAGGCCACGCTGTACGCCACACCCACCGCACAGGCCCCCGCCGTCCGCTACGCCGCCTCCACCACCCTCACGGGCAAGGACTCGGGCGGCGCTTACCGCTACTCCCTGCGGCAGACACACAACGGCGGCATCCCCGCCGACACCAACCCCGTCGTCCACGACCGGCAACTGGCCACCGTGCGTGCCGGTTACGCCTCCCAGGGCGGCAGGCGGGTAGCAGCCGTGCGCTCCGATCAGCCGACCAACGAGACGGAGTTGATGCCGTTCATCCCGACGCTGCCCACCGCACTGCCGAGCCGAATGACCGAGTACTACTCGGTCGCCCCCGGACTCACCTGGACGCACTACCTCGACCTCTTCGGGACGACGGAGAACAGGCCCGACGGCTCTCTCCCGGACCATGACGAGACGACCGCGGTCCGTCGCTACCAGGCCGGACGCACGTACACCGTCGACTGGAACCGGGCCCCCGTCGGCCCGGCCGTCTACAGCTCCACCCGCGAGGGCGACTACCTGTCCCTGGACCTGGCGCCGTACGCCGCCACCGGCACCGGGCAGCGCCTCGACGGCTCCTCCGACTTCGCGGTGGACGGCGAGGTCGTGCTGTCCTCCGGTGGACGGGTCGTCGGCCGGACGGGCGACCTCTCGAACATCGGCTTCACCGTCCCCAGCGCCGCCAAGCGCCGCTACACCCTGACCACCCGCACCACGCGCACGGTCGACTGGACGGCGCTCGGCACTCGCTCCACGCTGACCTGGGGCTTCACCTCGGCACGACCCCGCGGCTCGACGACCTCGGCGCTGCCGCTGCTGACCGTACGCACCGGCGGAGCCGTCGACCTCAAGAGCACCGCCCCGGCCGGCCGTCCCTTCCGCGTCCCGCTCACTGTGCAGCGCCCCACGGGTGCGGAACGGTCGGCGGTGACCCGGCTTTCCCTCCAGGTCTCCTACGACGACGGCCGCACATGGAAGACGGTCCCCGTCACCCGCCGAGGCACCTCCGGCAGCGCTCTGCTCCACCACCAGAGTCGCACCGGTTATGCCTCACTGCGGATCAGCGCAGCGGACAGGGCAGGCAACACCGTCACCCAGACCGTCGTACGGGCGTACCGGATCGCCACAGTTCACTGACCCGTCACACGCGAGGCCGGTTCAACAGCCGGGAGAGCACGATGGCGCTCTCGGTCCGTTCGATGGGAGCTGTGGCGCGCACGCGTTGGATGGCCTGTTCCAGGTGGTGGATGTCTCTGGCGAGCATATGGAGGACCGCGTCGGCCGCGCCGGAGACGGTACAGGCTTCGACGACCTCGGGGATGGCCTCCAGGGCTTGGCGCAGTTCGGCGGGGGTGGGATTGCCGGTGCAGAAGACCTCGACGAAAGCCTCGGTGTGCCAGGCCAACGCCTGAGGGTCGATGAGAGCGCTGTAACCGCGGATCGCGCCCGTGGCCTCCAAACGGTTGAGACGTCGCTTGGCGGCGGGCGCGGACAGCCCCGCCGCCTTGCCGATCTGGGCGTACGTGGCACGTGCGTTGTGCAGCACGTGGCGGATGATCGCTTCATCGATGGCGTCCATGACCCACTCCAGACGTCAGAACCTGAGGCCCGGCGCAAGCATCAGCCATGAGGCCGCTGAGATTGCAATAAATCGACAGTAGGCAGCAGCAAATGGCGATTGCTTGCGCTGTTTGCCCGAACATAGTCTCCGGCTTGTCCTGATGTCACGTGCCGGAAGCAGTGTTGAGATGACAGCGAGCCTGACCGATGTGGAAGCCTCGGCAGTGGCCGCGGTGGACGAGGCGGCCATCGGCCGGTTGCTGATGGAACTTCTCCTTGTTCCGAGCGTGACGGGGAGCGCCGCGGAGTCCGAGCTTCAGCACGTCCTGGCCCGGCATCTGGAGCGGATGGACCTCGATGTCGACCTGTGGTCCATGAACCTGCCCGAGCTACGCGCCCATCCCCGCTTTCCCGGCAGCGAGGCCCCGCGCACGGAGTCGTGGGGCCTGGTGGGCGGCACACGGCCCCAGGGCGACGGGCCGACCCTCGTCCTCCAGGGACATGTCGACGTCGTCCCTTCCGGGGACCTGGCGCAGTGGGAGGGCGACCCCTTCCGCCCCCGGGCCACCGGGGACGTGGTGCACGCACGAGGAGCGTGCGACATGAAGGGGGGTGTGGTGGCGATACTCGCCGCCCTGGCCGCGATACGGGAGGCGGGCGCAAGGCTGCGCGGCCAAGTGTCCGCGCACTTCGTGGTCAGCGAGGAGGACGGCGGACTCGGAGCGTTCGGCACCCTGCAACGCGGCCACACCGGTGACGCCTGCATCATCACGGAACCGACCAGCGGCGCGCTCATGACCGCGAACGCCGGCGCCCTGACCTTCCGCATCGAGGTACCCGGCCGCGCCACCCACGGCAGCACCAGATACGTGGGAGTGAGCGCCGTCGACGCCTACCTGCCCATCCACCTCGCGCTCGCCCGTCTCGAAGCCCGCCGCAACACCGGCGCCGACCCGCTCATGTCCGAATACCCCGTCCCCTACCCCCTGTCTGTCGGCACCGTCCACTCCGGCGACTGGGCCAGCAGCGTGCCCGACCTGCTGGTGGCCGAAGGAAGACTGGGCGTCCGACTGGGCGAGGATCCGGCCCAGGCACGCACCGAACTGGAGTCGTGCGTGGCCGAAGCCTGCGCGGCCGATCCGTGGCTGCGCTCCCACCCCGCCACGGTGACGTGGCCCGGAGGCCAGTTCGCCAGCGGACGGCTGCCCGTCGGGCACCCGCTGGCAGCCCTGGTCGGCGACGCGCACGCCGACGTCACCGGTGGCCCACGACCGCCGGAGCGAGGCGCTCCCTACGGCAGCGACCTGCGGTTGTACGCAGGGGCGGGCATCCCCACGCTGCAGTACGGCCCCGGCGACGTACGCCTCGCACACGGCCCGCAGGAACAGGTCCGGGTCAGCGAGATTGTCACCGTCACGCGGGCACTGGTCCTCGCCACGTTGCGTGCGGTCGGCACCGACTAGGACCTGTCCGGCCGATCATGTCGCAGACGCGGGGTGTGGCACGCACTCCCCCAGAGGGGGGACCCCCAGCCGCGTTGTCGTCGGTTGCCGACTCTCCGCGTCGACGCCCTCCTCCGCCTGGCAGCTGCACGCACCACACCCCGCTCACCGGGATCAGACAGGAGCCGCTGCTTTCCTGCGACTTGATCGGCCGGACAGGCCCTAGTACCACCCAGCATCGGGTGAGCCTTCGCACCCCGCAGATGACCTTCCATGACGCGCCTGCGCCTGCAATTTCCGGCGCATCACACTAGGCCGGGGAGGCCAGCTCCGCCCTGCTGGTCACCCCCAGTCTGCGGGCTGCCTGCTCGATCAGTCCGGTCACGTCGTGCGGGGTCAGGAGCAGGGACTGGGCGATCTGACGGTCACTGTGACCCGCGCGGAGCAGGTCGACCAGCCGGTGTTCGGTGGGGGAGAGGCTCGGGGCCGCCGGTGGCGCCGGTTTCGGGCGTACTCCTGCCGTGGCGAGCGCTCCGCGTACCTTGCCGGCCAGCAGGACGCTGCCGCAGGTGTCCGCGAGGTGGAGCGCCTGGGTGAGGGCCTGGCGGGCCTCGTCGACCTCGCGGCCGCGCAGGAGGGCGGTGCCCAGCCCGTAGTGGGCGCGGGCCAGTTCCAGTCGGGCGGGGGACCGCTTCAGCACGGCCACGGCCTCGCGCAGGAGGGCCAGCCCTTTGGGCCCGCCGTGGATGACGCCCAGACAGCGTGAGGCCAATCCGATGGCTCGCTCGGTGCCCCACTGGTGGGCCAGCTCCAGTTCCTCGGTGGCCAGTTGGAGCGCGTCCGTCCGCTGTCCGAGGGAGAGGTGCAACAAGGCCGCCCGCGACCGCCATGGCGCCCCGGCGTGCATGACTCGGGCCCGGTTCTCCTCCGCGCCGTACTCATGCAGGATGGCGAGGGCGGCGGCCGGGTTGCCCCGCGCCGCGTGCAGGCGACTGCGGGCGAGGAGCGCCGGGCCCTGCCAGGTCCAGCCCACCCGGTCGAAGTCGGCGTCCGCGGTGAGCACTTCCGTCGCCGAGGCCAGGTCGCACCGCTCGATCAGCGACTCGCCCACCTGGGTTGTCATCGACAGCCTGACCCGAGGCTCCAGGCCCTGGTCGGCCGTGGTGGCGGGGTGTCCGAAGTCAGCGGTGAGCGGGAGCTGCCGACCACGGCGGGCCTGGACGAGTAACTGCCAGGTCATCGCGGACGAGACCATCAGGAACGAGCCCCATCGGCCGCCCGTTTCGCCGACGCGGTCGAATCGCGCGACCGCGTCGTCGAGCCGGTCGGTGGCCACGAACGCCAGCCCGGCGAGGGTCACCAGCATGTGGGACGTGTCCGCGGTGACCAGGCCGCCTCGCAGGGCCCGGTCCAGGAGGTCGTTGGCCACCTGGGCATTGGCCTCCCCTGTGGTGGCCGGGGCGGACAGCGCGGCCAGGACCATGCACTCGCCAGGGGTGTCACCGGCCAGCTTGTGGTCCCACAGCTGTCGCGCGTGCCGGCGTGCGGCGGGGAGCGTGGACAGCTGGTCGTAACCGATCAACAGCATCTGTGCCTGAAGGAACCACGACACCTCACGAGCGAGGCCGATGCCGTCGTCGGTCTGCCCCAGATCGTCCACCGCACGGGCGAGGACGTCGACGGCGCGCTCGTGCTCATGGCTGAGGAACAGCGCGCTGGCCAGCAGAGAGGCCGCCTCGGCCAGCGCATACGGGTCGGCCAACGCCTTCGAGGCCTGCGTCAGGTGGTGCCTGGCCGCGCCGACATCGATCTGTATCTCGTCCTTGCCCAACTCCAGCAGCAAGGGGCCACGCTCTTCGGCGGACACCGGCTCGCGCAGAGCCCGGCGCAGATAGGCGGAGGTGACCTCCGGAGCCCCTCGGCCACGAGTGGCCCGCGCCGCCTCCCGCAGCACGTCCACCCACCAGCTCTCACCGCCCGGTTCGGCCAGCAGCAGATGGGCCGCCACCAGATCGTCGGCCGCGCCGTCGCTTCGTAGCAGTTCGGCTGCCCGCGCGTGACCGGCGGCCAGTTCCACCGGCCCCAGGACGCCTTCGGCGACAGCGGTGCGGACCAGCGCATGCCCGAACCGCACCGGATCACCCGGCGCCAGCACACCGATCTGGCGCAGCCTGCCGCCGAGCTCCCGTGCCGTCGACTCGCCCAGCTCCGCCAGCTCGGCCGTGACCTTCCAGGGGGCCTCGTCCCCCAGCACCACCAGGGCCCGCGCCAGGCGGAGAACCGGCTCCGGCTCGTCGGCCAGCCGCATGACCACGGTTCTGGCCAGGATCCGGCCCCGGAACTCCTCCACCAGATGGGCCTGATCGTCGGTGGCCCCGACCTGGTTGTCGGCCAGGGTCCGCAGCAACTCGTGCAGCAGCAGCGGGTTGCTCTCGGTGGCCGAGGCACACGCGGCGACGAACCGTGGTTCGCCGGGCCCCAGGCTCGCCCGCACCAGGTGGGTCACACTGTCGATGTCCAACCCGGGCAGGCCGACCGTACGGCAGTACGGCAGTCCGGCGATCCGCTCCAGCATCGGCTCGACCCCGGCCCCGTTGTCCGGCCGCCCCGCCAGCACCAGCAGCAGGGGCAGACCCCGCAGCCGTCGCGCCAGGTACTCGAGCCAGCGCACCGACGGGACATCCGCCCAGTGCACGTCATCGACCACCAGGGCGACGGGCCCCTCGTCGGCGACATGCACCATCAGCCAGTACAGACTGTGCAGAAGGCCCTCGGACGCCTCGGGCGACAACTCGCCGGTCCCCTCCACACGCAGCGCGTGCGACGCCAACTGGGCCGGACCCGACAACAACCGCGCCCGCTTCTCGTCCTCGGCTCGGGCCAGCAAAGGCTCGACCAGCTGACGCAGCAGCCCGAAGGCGAAGCCCTGCTCCAGCTCCGCCCCGCTCGCGGACAGCACCAGGATCTCCCGCGACTGCTGGACGCCCGCCCACGTGTCCAGCAGCGCGGTCTTCCCCATCCCCGCGCCCGCCCGTACCAGCACCACGCCGCCCCGGCCCGCCCGTGCCTCGTCCGCCGCGCGCTCCAGGTCCGCCAGCTGGCCCTGACGACCGAGCAGGCCGGCCGGCGCCGTGCCGTCGGCGGCAGGAGGAATCGGCTGCCGGCCGGGGCGGCCCGCCGCGAGCAGCGCGGCGGCGTCGGCGTCACCCAGCCCCAGCGCAGACACCAGTAACTGCGCCGTGCGGCGCTGCGGGCGCGCCCGTCGGCCGCGTTCCAGATCCCGGATGGACCGGGCCGCCATTCCGGCGGCCTCGGCCAGCTCCTCCTGTGTCAACCCCGCGGCCCGGCGAAAGTCCAACAGCATCTCACCGAACGTCGCCAACTCCCCGCCCCCCACCGCCCCGCCGCACGGGACGATCGCCTTCGAGTCCTGCCCGAAGCATCCGGGCGAGGCTCCGACGCCTCGCCCTTCAGCGGATGGTACTCACCGGCGATCACTGTTTGCCGATCAGCCTCGCTTTCGACCAGGCGGGTCGGTACCCGGCCGTGGCACGCAGGGCGCCAGGCCCAGTTCGCGCATGAGGCGGCGGACCAACTCCCCTCGGCCCAGCGGTCGGTCCCCTGCTCCGAGGGGTCGCCGGGCACGCTGACGGCCCACCTTCCGCGCCTGGCTCCGTCGACCTCGATCCGAGGCTGTTCACGGAGGACACCTGTACCCGATGAGGAGCGGCGACTGCCTGACCGCGTACCGAAGAGCACGGGTGCGGACAGGGGCACCAGGAAGGACAACGGGACGGACCACCGGAAGAACCGTGGGAGAACCTTCCGGTGCCGGAGCCGGTCCCATCGCCCACGCCGGCCGGACCGGAGGCGGCGGCCCGCCCGAGGGACAGGGATCGGGCCGCCCTCGTTGTGCGAAGGGGGAACTTCACCGCGCCAGAACGATGGCCCTGCCCATGAGCCCGCCCAAGACCCTGTCCAAGGCTCTCGTCGCGCTCGATCACGTCGGCGTTCACGGGAATCTCACGTGGTGAGCCCCCTGCAGGAGCAGCTGCGGCTCGCTGGAGGCTCCTGAACCGACAGCAGCCTCCGGCGGGCCGGACAGCCCCGTCCCTACGGTCGTTGCGGTCGCACAATCGCGAAGGAACGCGTTGGCCCGAGGTCGCTTGGAGAGCTCCCGACCACGCCGTCGCCAGTACTGCCGCTTTCCCTCAACTGCGCTCTCCACACCGGTACTTGCCGAATACGGTGGCGCTCGCTGAACTGGGAGAGACACCGTTCGACCAGCAGCCGGACTTTGGGAGAACCGTGTTGCAAGGGATAGCCGTCGCATGTCCGACCTCAACGGCGGAAGACCGGTGAGCATCGGCTCACCGTTGGTCGTACCGGTCCACCTGGACGCGCTGTGCCTGACCGACGATCTTGACGTGCGGGGACCGGACAACGACTTCAGCCGGCTCCCCTACCGCGACGCGACCACCGGTCTGGACCAGAACGAGGATCTCCCGTACGTCAGCGAGATCATGGCGCGGACCCCCTTCCAGGACGACGACTTCCGGCTCAGGGCCGGGATCCATCTCCACTGGGCGCTGCCCGACGGCCTGACCCGGATGGTCCAGCGCGCGGACGGCACCACCGCCGTTCCGGTGGTGCCGAACCGCTGGCTGGTGACCCGGAGCAGGGACGGGCGGGTGGAGGAGGAGTGGGTCGTCGAGAGCGACTACCTGTCCGACGACAATCCCGCCGCGATCCGCTACCCGGTACCCGGAGCGGGTCGGCCGTACCGGCGGCTCGGCCGGAAACTGCCGCTCGACGTCTGGAGCCGCTCCGCCGACCGCTCGCGGTACCTCCCCGAGCTGACCGCGGTCGGCTACGGGGAACCGACCTTCGCGGCGCAGTACGCCAACTGCCACAGCGTCTTCGGCTTCCACGACCCGGACTACGTGGGCGCTCCGCCGAAGGGGCTGCGCTACGAGGTGCTCGGCTGGTTCGACGACCACGGCCAGGATCCCGCCGCCGCGCTGAGCGACGGCTCGGCGGCGCCGGGCGGGCAGAGCTGGCAGGAGGCTGCCCGGCTGCGGTTCGGCTGGACGGCGTCCACGGTCGGCCCCGAGGCTCCGCCGCCGGGCCGGGTGGTCTGCTACGCACAGCTGACCTTCGCGGCCACCGGCATCGAGCCGAGTCCACTGCTGTCCGATCCGGACGACGAGACCGGCGTGTGCGTCGGGAACACGGCCACCGAGGCACTGGCCGCGCACCTCGGAAGCGTCCTGCCCGCTGTGCCTGCCGACCAGGTGGAAGAACTCCTGGAGGCGCTGGCCTTCGCTGACGAACTGGAGTCGAAGCCGCTGGACCTCGGCTTCGGCCTGAGCGAGGCCCGGCACTCCGCCACCTTCCACGACGTTCCCTCCGGCATCCTGTGGACACTCCGGCGGCAGGACGACACCGACAAGATCAGCGCCGAGGACAAGCAGGCACGTGAACGGCTCACCGTGCCGCACGTGTTGGGCGACCGGTTGAATCTGCTGAACGTCGCCCAGGCCGATGTGGACCGGGCGCGCCATCAACTGACCTCGGCACGCGAGCAGTTGTTCGCGGACTGGTACAAGTACCAGCTCTGCGCCTACCCGTACGACGCCCTGCGGGACTCCTATCCGGACCAGGACGAGACGCAGTTCTTCATCCGGCGTTCGATGAGGCTGCTCGCCGAGGACTCCGGCAGGGTCGAACTCCTGGCTCAGCGGCTGAGGGACGCGCGGGCGGCCGTCGAGGACTCGTTGAAGGAGTTCAACGCAGAGGCCCGGCTCGCCCGCAGCACCTTCGTCCTGCACGAGATCCCCGCCCCGGCGTACCGACTTCCCAACGATCCCGTGGTGCTGATGACCGGGAAGGCGGCCACCCCCGGCGACCGCCACGGCCAGGACGGCGCGCTGCATCCGCAAGGACTGCTGGACTGTGCCCCGGTCGCCGGGGATCACATGGACCTGAGCGTTCCGAAATCCGTACGGGCTCTACGGGTGGCTGCCGTCGCCGCGGTGGCGAAGCTGCCGGTGCCCAACTTCGCGGTCACCGAGTGGACCGGCGCGCCCTGGCATCCCACGGTGCTGGAATGGGAAGTGGAGTTCTTCCCCGCGACGATCGGCAACAACAACGACCCGCGTGACCGCGGGTACAGCGAGGACTTCGTCACCGGCAACTACGTCCTGCCGCCCCGTGACGTGGAACTCCAGCCGATCCAGCAGATACCGGACAAGGGCGCCAACGTCTACACCGGTACGACGATCCTCTCACCGGGCGCCCGGCCCCTGCTGTCCTCCCGGGTGCTGCGCTACCTCCAGGGCGCCCTGCTGCCGCTGTACAACGCGTCGGGGCAGCCGGAGGTGACCCGGGAGGCGTTCCTTTCCGACCCTGCCCCCGTGCTCGACTGGTCCGACTCCCAGGACACGGACCGGCGGCTGGCCCTGCTGGTCCGTATATACCGGCATCTCGCGGCGCACGAGGACAGCAATCTGTCAGCGGTCCTGAGCGGGTTCAACGACGCCCTGCTGATGCGCAAGCTCACCCGGCAGCTACCCGTGGCCGACCCGCTCGGCTTCCCCGACCACCAGCGGTTCGCCGCCGACCTCGCGCAGGCGGTGGGGGCGGAGACCCGGCACGCGCCTCAGCCGCTCAGCGGCTTCAACCCGATCCGCGCCGGTGCGCTGCGGGTGCTGAGGCTGCGGATGCTGGACAACTTCGGCACCGCCCGGGAGGTCGATGTCAGCGGGATCCGGACCACCACACAGTTGCGGATGCCCGAGCAGCCGGACTGGGTGGCGATGCCGCCCCGGCTGGCCCAGCCCGCACGGCTGTCGTTCGAGTGGCTCGACGCGGAGGACGACATCCGGCAGACCAATGGTCTGCCGGACACCTCCCCGATCTGCGGCTGGCTGATACCCGACCACCTCGACGCCGGTCTCGCGGTGTACGCCGCCGACGGTTCGGCACTCGGCAAACTGCACGCCCTGCCGGACGCCGCACAGCCGAAGTTCGCCCAGTGGCGGGAACTGCCCGGAGGCACCTCCGGCCCGATCGAGGCCATCGCCAACTCCCGTCTGCGGGCGGTGGCGCAACGTCTGCACGACACCGGGCCGGCCGTCCTGGGCACGTTCCTGGAGGATCTGGACACCACCCTTCAGTACATCGAGCCGGAGGACTACGCCCAGCACCGGGGCCGGGCCGTGCTGATGGGCCGGCCGCTGGCGGTGGTCCGCGCGCGCGTGTCGCTGGAGCTGATGGGCCGTCCTGCCAACCACCAGGACTGGAATGTCTTCCGGCAGGACATGGGCCGCACTCACCGGGAGACCAACGACTTCCCGTCGGTCCGCTTCCCGGTCAGGATCGGCGAGCATCAGCTCCTCGACGACGGGGTCCTCGGCTTCTGGCTGGAGGACTCGGCGCAGCGACTCGGCCCCCACTGGCACGACGTCCGCTCTCCCGAGGACCCACTGGTCCAGGCGCTCGACGCGCCTCCGCAGTACCTGACCATGCTCATCGACCCGCGGGGCACCGTGCACGCGACGGCGGGGATCCTGCCGACCCACTCGCTGCGGATCCCGTCCGGGATGTTCCGGGACGCGCTGGAGGGCATGGCCGTCAGTTTCCGTGCCGCGCCGGTCCTCACCGACGCGGACCGGATCGCCGTACCGCTGCCCGACGAGCCCGGCTACGCCTGGTCCTGGCAGGAGCAGGGGCAGACCGGCGCGGTGGAACAGGCCGACCCGCCACGCCCCGACGCGCGGTTCCCGGCCCGGGCGACCCTGCGCGAAGGCTGGCTGACCCTCCGTCCAGTGTCCGACCCGCAGTCCGAACAAGGAGCACGATGATCAACCTGGAGCTGACGCTCGCCGAGACGAACCTCCTTCTGGAGGCGCTCGGCACCCGGCCGTACGCGCAGGTGTACGAACTGATAACCAAGATCCACCAGCAGGCGGAGCAGTCCGCCGAGGCCCAGGACGGAACCGCGGAATGACGGCCAACCTGGTGCTGCACTGGCACCTGGACGCCCTGACCTCGAACAACCAGGTCACGGACAGCTCCGACAACCATCTGGCCGGTACCGTCTCCGGGCAACCGGGGACACGTCCCGACGACCGGTTCGGCAGCGTGCTGGCGTTCGACGGCACCACCGTCCAGGTCACCGGCGCCGAGACACCACTGCTGCGACTCGGCTCGTACACGGTCGAGGCATGGGTCAACCCGTCGGCCAAGAGGGCCACACGGGTGGGCGTCGTGGCGAAGGCGAAGGGCGACTTCGCCGTCGTACTCGACGCGGACGGCACACTCAGGCACCGGTTCGACACCACGGCGAAGGCCGGCGACGGTCACGCCACCGCGCCCGGGGCCGTACCGACGGACACGTGGCACCACGTGGCATGCGTCAACGACGGGCGCACCGCCCGTATCTACGTCGACGGGGTCAAGGCGAGCGAGTACGCGTTCGCCGGCGACCGGGCCGCCACCCAGAGCCCGTTGCTGGTCGGCACGGACGGGACGGGCCGGTACACAGGGCTGCTGGCCCACGTACGGATCTACGACAACGCGCTCAGCCAGGCCGAGATCCAGCGGGACATGGCCGACGACGAGGCGGCGCTGGCGGCGTTCGTACGGGCGCATCCGCTGGACTTCGCCCTGCTCGACGTGGACCAGCAGCCGGTGCTGTTCATCGACGACGCCCCCGCGGGGCAGCCGATGACCCTGCGGCTCACCAACACCTCCCGCCAGGACATCGAACTCCGGACCCTGACGGGCCCCGTGTCGGCCACCGAGCACCACGTCGCGCTGCGGCTGCGCCAGGGAACCATCACGGTCCCGCCCGAACCGGCCGTCGCCACTTCCGGGTGGACGCTGCTGCGGGCCCCGGACCCGGCGACCGGCGGAACGGTGCTGTACCTGGGGGCGTCCAAGTCCATGGTCATCGCACGAGGCACGTCCTTCGACCTGTCGCTGCGAGGGCTGACAGCGGACGGGAGCCGCGGGACCCGTGGCACCCGGGTGGAGCTGACGCACCAGCGGATGCGGTACGCGGGCGAGCAGAGCGAACTGACCGGGCAGCGAACCGCGTTCCTCGACATCGTCAACCGGCGGGGCCGCCGTGACATCCCGCTCGCGATCGGGTTCGTCGGCGGAAACCGGGTGCTCAGCGACGGCGTCACGCAGAACACCCTGAACTTCCGGATCACCAACCGGTCGAGGGACACCGCGCTCTCCCTGGCCGGTGCCTCGTTCACCCTCTCGTACGACCTTCAGGTGGCCGGCGAGACCCACGAGTGGGCGCTGGCGAAAGCGGACGCGACAACCGGTGCGTCGCTGGGCGGTCTGAAGGTGAACGGTGTGAGTGCCGACTGGCCGATCACCTCGGAGAAACTCGGCCAGCGGGTCCAGTGGACACTGACCCCTCCGGCGAACACGGCGTTGGGGCCGAACGGGACGCTGGTGGTCACCCTGTCCAACGTGGTCGCGCTGGATTCACTCGGCCAGGCATCTGTCGTCATCGGCTACCGGAACATACCGGGATACCAGGACGGCTCGGTGACCCTGCTCGCCGAGAAGTCGCCGCTGATGTTCGGCCCCCAGGCGACCGGTGTCGGCACCGTCGCCCCCCAGGCGAAGCTGCACATCGTCCACACCAACCAGGACGCGAACGGAAACACCCTCATCCTCGGTCCCACCACGCAGCCGCACCTGCGGCTCGGCTACCACCAGGACTACAGCTGGGTGCAGTCGCACGGCTTGAAACCGCTGGCCATCAACCCGATCGCCAGCAACGTCGGTGTCGGCACCGTCGCCCCCCAGGCGAAGCTGCACATCGTCAGCGCCAACCAGGACGCGAACGGAGGCACCCTGGTCCTCGGTCCCACCACGCAGCCGCACCTGCGGCTCGGTTACCACCAGAACTACAGCTGGGTGCAGTCGCACGGCGCGAAACCGCTGGCCATCAACCCGATCGGCAACAACGTCGGCATCGGCACCACGACGCCCGGCGCCAGGCTCACGGTCAGTGCCGACTCCTCCCACCTGGAACTGCGCAGGGAGTCCAACGCGGCCGGCGGCAAGAAGGTCTACCTGGAGCTGTACCAGGAGACCAGCGCGGAACCGACCTACCCCTCGCTGCGGTTCCATCACGGCAACCGGTTCTGGCACCGCATCGAGGCCAGGACCGAAGGGCTCATGTTCAAGACCGGCGACCTCAACAGCGACGCTCTCTCCGACGTGTACGCGAACACCGCCGTGGTGAACGCCCTGAGGATCGGCAATTTCACGATCGGCGCCGACGAACTTCAGCTGCTGCAGAGCCTGACCCAAGGAGGGGTGTGGTGCTCCCTGGAGAACGAAGTCGTGAACGGATACTTCTACGCCGACCAGCAGCCCTTCGACGGCACTCGGCGACACATCCACACCCGGTCTGCCCAACACGACTACGGGGCCGGCTGGCGGATCACCTTCTTCTCGAAATGACCGGACGGACGTACGGCCGAAGAGCCGGGATGAGGTGACCGATGTCCACACCGATGCCCACCGATAAAAAACGGAAACGCCCCGATGACGATCCCGATCCCGCCCCGCCCGTGAGGCGCAGCACGAGGAAGTCGGCGGAGCAAGCACGGAAAGAGCGGAAAGAGAAGGAGGAGCAAGATGCCGAGGCGAAGCGCCTGGAATTTCTGGAGAATCTACGGTCCGAGATAAGCAAGCGCAAACCGGACCCGAAGGGCAACAGAGGCGACGGTAATCTGTATGTCTCCTTCGTCGAAGTCGGTCAAGGTGACTTCGCCGTGATGTGCACACCGGGCGGAAAGGTCATCCTCTTCGATGGCGGCTCACTGGGAACGGACCACGAGTCCATCGAGGGAAACAAACTCCCCAACAGCGACGCCGATCTCATCAAGCGGATGCGCGATGTCCTGGCCGACACGAAGTATCTCGGCCAGAAGAACGTGATCGACATCCTGATCCTCACCCACCCGGACGGCGACCACTACAACAAGCTCAGAGAAGTACTGGGCAACGATTACACTATCGACAAGTGTTACCACAGCGACGATTTCAGTAGTTACACTTCGGCCAAGACAAGCGAATTCCTGCGCCCCCGCATCAGGCTCACTCAAAAGGTCGTCAAGAACGATGACCCGGGCGAGGTGGAGGACGGGGAGGTCACCCTCCAAGGAAAACCTGTCCAGAAAAAGGACACCAAGGACAACATCACCATCGACCGGCAGGACGACTGCGGCGGCATCCTGATCCTGGACGAAGGGACCGACTGCCAGATATCGATCATCGCCGCCGGCGTCGAGCATAAATACATGGCAGACAGCAGTGACGACGCAAACCGGGGAAGCATCGTCACACTCGTCCAGGCCCATGGCAAGAAATTGCTGATGATGGGTGACGCGACCAAGAACACCGAGCAGTTCCTGCTGAACACGGCCAAGAAGCGGATCACGGGGCTGGACATCTTGCAAATGGGTCACCACGGCAGCGTCACGACCTCGTCCCTCCAGGGTTTCGTCAACGCGGTGAACCCGGTCGAGGCCATCGCGAGTGCCCCACGGAACATCAAGAAGCACCGTCACCCGAGCAAAGAGGTGATCTTGCGTTACGTGGAGAAGCTCAAGGAGCGCCCCGACATCACCAAACACGTCACGTACGCCTGGCCGCCCAAAGGAGACGAAAATGTCCACGCCTACGAGGGCACCAAGAACGTGTTCTCCACCGGGTCCCGGGGCACCATCACCCGTGAATTCAAGGCGAGCCGATGACTCCTGACGAGATCCGGACCGTGGTGCGGCAGACCGGCACCAGGATCGATGTGGCGATCGGCGCGCTGACCGGCGTGGGCGGCCTCTTCGCCTCGTTCTTCCCCGACGGACGCTTCGTCATCGACCCGGTGACGGCCCGGACGGAGACCGCCGACGGGGTCAGGGTGACAGGCACCGGTGCGTCAGGCCCGTTCACCGGTATGGCTCTGGACGTCACCTTCAGCGCCGCACCCGGCTCCGTGCACGTCGTGGTGCGGGCCGCCGGCGCCGCGGACTGGACGTTCTCGCGGGCGTTCCCGGCCCTTCGCGGCTCGATCTTCGACACCCTGCGGTTCGGGTCGCCGGTGCTGGTCCTGGACTCGACGGCCACCGCCATGACGTTCGGCGGCGTCCTGGTCATCACCACGCCGATGGTGCCGCTGGACCTGCTGATGCCGGGCGTCACCCACACCCTCACCGGGAAGATCACCATGGTGAGCGGCCGGGAGAAGCTGGGCTTCCCGACGACTCCCGTGCCGGACATCCTGCTGTTCGGGCCCGAGAAGCTGACCCTCGACCTGGGCCTGTTCACCCTCACCGAGCTGCGGTACGAGATCACCGCGGACCCCGTCTTCAACTACCACCAGATCGATTGGTCGGCGCGCTGCTCGATCACGGTGACCGCGGCCGTCCCGATCACGGTGGCCGGAACACGGCACGACGTCCTCATCGACACGCGGATCTTCGGGTGGGGCGGCAGCCTGCTGTTCACCGGGGACTTCAGGGCGCTCGGTGACATCAGCCTCGCGGACGCCGCCGGATTCGCCGGTCAGTCCGCCCTGCCGGTCCCGTTCGGCCTCGACGTCACCAGCCCGGTGCGGCTCACCAAGGTCTCGATGCAGGTGACCCCGGCCGCCCTGTCGATCGACTCCATCAGCCTGACTCTGGAGACCCAGGAGGAGTGGACGGTCGTCCCGGGACTGCTGGATCTGCAGGCGATCGACCTGACCTTCCGGATCGACAGCCCCCTGTCCTCCCCGCGTCCGTCCGCCCTCCTCACCGCGCTGTTCGGCATCGGCAAGGACGGCACCCTGGAGATCACCGCCGACACTCTCACCGGCACGCTGGGTGGCGCGCTGCGCGAGGGCGACGGCCCGCTGAGCATGCGCGAGGTCTACACCGGCCTCACCGGCGCCGACCCCAGCTCGTTCCCGGACCTGTCGGTGTACAAGTTCGACCTCGGCCTGACGATACCCACCAAGGAAAGCGCCGCCGTCTACCACGCTTTCGTGGGGCTGGCCGGTGACTGGCATCTGACGGACTCGCTCTCCTTCACCGACGTGTTGGTCTCCGTCAGGCACGACCAGGGCACCACGTTCGAGGCGCTGGCGCTGTTCGGCATCGGCGGAGTCGCGGTCAAGGTCACCGCGGCGTACGATCCCGCGCCCGAAAAACGGCAGTGGCAGTTCACCGGCGAGACTGGCCCCGGCCAGCAGCTCCCGATCGGCAGGCTGTTCCAGGATCTCGCCGACCGGTTCGGCGCGATCGCCCTGCCCGCGCCGATCGCCCAACTCGTCATCGAGAACCTCGGCATGGAGGTGTCCACCGGTACCCCACGCCGCCTCTTCCTCACAGGCGAGGCGCTGTTCCCCCTCGACACCGCCGAGGTGGACGTGACCCTCGCGCTCGACACCGAGAAGCGGAGTCTCACCGGCGCGCTCGTCGCGACGGTACCGACGGCTCACGGGCCCTTCACTCCCCGGTTCGACCTGAGGTTCGCGCAACAGCCGACGGCGACCCTGTTCACCGCCGCCTACAGCCATGCGGCCGGTGACCCCGTTCCAGCGCTGAAGGACCTGGTCGCCGCCCTGCTGCCGTCCGCCGCCGCCTTCGTCCCGGACGGGCTGACCGTGGACCTGAAGGACGCCTTCCTCGCCGTCGACGGGCCGACGTACCTGTTCGGCGCCGACCTGGCGGTCACGGTCGACCTGTCGCACCTGCCGGTCGTCGGCGATCATCTCGGCGCGGGCGAGATGGGCTTCGACCCGCTCCGGCTGGTCGCGGCCTCCGCCGCCCTGGCCGCAGCCGAGGTCACCGCCGTCAACGGAATGCTGCCGGACCAGGTGGCCAAGCTGCCCGACGGAGACCTGCCCGCCGGCTTCCTGGTCAGCGGACTGCTGAAGCTCGGCCCCCTGGAACAGGGCCTGACCCTGCCGGTCGCGGGCGCCCAGCCCGCCGCACCGGACGTGTCGGCCACCGACAACCCGCCGCAGACCACCGACGACGCCCTCTGGTACAAGGTGCAGCGGTCCTTCGGGCCGATCCACATCCAGCGGGTGGGCATGCGGTACGACCACCCGCCCGGCGAGGGCGCCGAACTCGCCGTACTGCTGGACGCCTCGATCTCGGCGGCCGGACTGACCCTCACCCTGACCGGCCTGGAGGCCGGGGTCGCACTGTCCGACCCGACCGCGATGCCGACCTTCGGGCTGGCGGGACTCGACCTCGCCTACGCCTCGGGGCCGGTCGAGATCGGCGGCTCGTTCCTGAAGAACACCGTCGAGTTCGAGGGCGCGACCTATCCGGCGTACGGCGGGGCGGCGACCATCCGCACCGCCGACCTGTCCATTGGCGCCATCGGCTCCTACCTCCAACTCCCGCAGGGCCCCTCCCTGTTCGTGTACGCGTTCCTCGACAAGCCGATCGGCGGACCGGCGTTCTTCTTCGTCCGCGGGCTGGCCGCGGGCTTCGGGTACAACCGCAGGCTGATACCTCCTGCGCTGGACCAGCTCGCCGACTTCCCGCTGATCGCCGACGTGGTCAAGGGCAGTTCGCCCGCCGCCGACGTGGGCGGGCAGCTGGCACGGCTGAACCCCGCGCTGCCGCCGTCGCCCGGTGACCTCTTCCTGGTGTTCGGGATCAGGTTCACCTCGTTCGGGATGGTCGACTCCTTCCTGCTGCTGACGGCCGGCTTCGGGCACGGGTTCGAGATGAACCTGCTGGGGCTGTCCACGCTCGTGCTGCCGGCCCCGGAAGCGGGCGCGGCCGACGTCACACCGATCGCCGAGGTGCAACTGGCGCTGCGCGGCACCTTCGCCCCCGACGCCGGGGTCTTCTCAATCGCCGCCCAACTCACCCCGAACTCCTACGTGCTCTCCCGGGACTGCCGGCTGACCGGCGGCTTCGCGTTCAGCACCTGGTTCGCCGGCCCGAACAGCGGCGACTTCGTCCTGAGCGTCGGCGGCTACCACCCGCACTTCGCCGTGCCCGCGCACTACCCGGCGGTGCCGCGGCTCGGCTTCAACTGGCAGGTCAACTCCCACCTGCAACTCACCGGCAGCGCCTACTACGCGCTGACCCCCTCGGCACTGATGGCCGGCGGCAGCCTCAGCGCGACCTGGCACGACGGCTCGCTACAGGCCTGGTTCGACGCCTCGATGGACTTCCTCATCGCGTGGCAGCCGTATCACTACGAGGCATCCGTACACATCGCGATCGGCGCCTCGTACACGTTCTCGTTCTTCGGCAGCCACACCATCAGCGCCCATGTGGGCGCGGATGTGGAGTTCTGGGGTCCGGACTTCGGCGGTCGCGCGCACATCGACCTGAGCATCATCTCCTTCACCATCTCCTTCGGCGCGTCGGGCTCCGCCGGACCCGCCCCGATCCCGTGGAGCACGTTCCAGGCGACCCTGCTCCCGCCCCACGAGGAGATCACCACCGTCTCGCTGGCCGGCGGAGCGCTGGCCCCAGGCGCTGGCACGGACCTCGGCGTGGTCGACCCGCACGGCCTGGTGCTGGTCACCGACTCGGTCATCCCGAGCACCAGGGCGGTGCGCGGCCCGGACGGGAACGAGAGGGAGCTGTCGACGGGCACCGCCGGTACGACCTTCGGGGTGAGCCCGATGGACGTGGCGTCCGCGACCTCGACGCACCGGATCGAGATCACCAAGGACGGCAAACATGTCGACCGGCTGTTCGACTTCACGCCGGTCGGCAAGCAACTCCCGTCAGCGCTCTGGGGAAGCGAGTTCGGCACCTCGCTCAACCGGCCGCAGCTGGTGGGAGAGCTGCTCACCGGGTATACGGTGCGGCCGTTGCCGCCGAAGGAACCGGCCGTCTCGGCGACCCTCCCGAGCGCCGTACTACAGAGCGCGACCCCGCTGTTCACCGAACCGGACGCGATCCGCTGGGCGGCCGCCGAGCCGGTCCGCCGCACCGCGCAGGACGTCGGCGCGATCACCGCCGCGCTGCGGGACCCCGCTGTCGCCGAGGCCCGCGCGGCCCTGGTCGACGCGGTACTCGGCGACGTTCCGATCGACCTCGCCGGATTCGGCGCCGACCAGTTCCTGGAGGTACCGCAGGTGGTCACTCATGGCTGACACCATCACGTTCGTCGATCACTCCCAGCCGGTCCTGCCGCCCGGGCAGTACGTGATCACCACCACCCAGACGATCACCGAAAGCCCGGAGCCGTTTCCGGCGACCCGTCAGTTCACCGTCAGCGCGGACCGGTTCTCCCTTCCGGCGGCCCGGGTGACGGCGGTCTTCCCACCGGACGGCAGCCTCGGCGACCATCGCAACGTACTGCCGCACGTCATGCTGGACCGGCCGACGCTGCCCTGGGAACGCTCGTCCGGCGTCGACGGCCCCTGGCTGGCGCTGCTGCTGTTCACCCAGTCGCAGCTGCCCGATCCGAAGGTGGTCCGGCTCGCCGACCTCGGCGCCGGGCCGGCGTACTTTCCCGCCACCCCGCTGGAGACACACCAGTCACCCGAGGACCAGGCCACCGTCATCGACGTCCCCAGACAAGTGCTGGAGAAGATCCTGCCGTCGGCGGCGGAACTGCCCTACCTGGCGCACCTCCGGCGGACCGAGGGCGCCCCGGACGTCGCGGTGGTCCTGGGGAACAGGCTGCCGTCGTCGGACGAGCCGAGCACCGTGCACCTGGTGTCGGTGGAAGGGCGTTACCGGGCCGACGGGTTCGACCTGGGCTCCGGTGGGCCCGACTCGCTCGTACGTCTGGTGAGCCTGGCCTCCTGGCGGTTCGCCTGCGTGGCCGAGAACCAGAACTTCGCCGCCCTCGTCCGGGACCTGGCTCAGCACGGCAGCCCACTGCGGCTGGCCGACAGCGGCAACGCCGCCGCGGACGGCCTGCTGCGCCAGGGGCAGGTGCCGGTGCGGCACACCCTGCGGCAGGGCGGGAGCACCGTGTCGTGGTACCGGGGCCCCTTGACCACCGGCCCGGTGGCGGTGTCGCCGCTCCCGGCGACCCGCAGCGCCGACGGGCTGCTGCGCTTCCACCCGGACATCGGCATGTTCGAGGCCGGTTACGCCGCCGCCTGGGAACTGGGCAGACTGCTCGCGTTGCAGAGCACCGACTACGCCACCGCGTTGTACGACTGGAAGCGGCGCCGCAGTCAGAAGCGGCTGCGGGCGGCCCTGGAACCCGCCTCGGGCTATCCGCTTGCCGTCCCGGACATCGATGACACGCTGCCGGAGACGGTACGGACCTGGCTGACGGGCCTGGCCGGTCTGGCGGGGGTCCCGCTGATGTACCTCGTGCCCGACGAGCGGCTGCTGCCGGTGGAGAGCATCCGGTTCGTCAGCCTCGACCAGCAGTGGATGCGCCATCTGCTGGACGGCGCCTTCAGCATCGGCAGACTGACCGCGGCGGACGCCGAACTCGACCGGGAAGGACCGCCGGTGGACCTGGCGGCGGTGGTGACCGGAGCGTTGATCAGATCCGGCGTCGTGTCCGGCTATCCCGGGCTGGTCGTCGAGGCGTTCACCGAGGGGCGTGACAGTCCCCTGGAGGAGGTGGGGACGATCCGTCTCACCCCGGACCTCATGCTCTGCCTCTTCGCCGGCACACTGAACCGGCTGGACGTCCGACAGCGTCCCGAGGCGGTGCACTTCGCGGTGGAACTCCCGGCCGCCGGACAGTTCGGCAAGTCACTGCGCAACCCCGACGGGAAAAGCGGCCCGGTTCTGGCACCGCTGCCCCTGGGACCGGGGGGCCGGCTGCCCATCGGCGATCTCGCCGGCGCCATCGCCGCGACGCTGGGCGTCGACACGCTCGGCTCAGGCGATTTCGCCCGGCAGATGATCGAGACGGCCGAGCGGGTGACCTTCCTGAGCTCCTGACCGATTCGGTCCTGAGCAGCGACATCCGCACACTGGGCGATGTGCCGTATGCGGCCTCGGGCCCGGCGTACATCGAGGGTGCGACCCGGCTCGGCGCACAGCGCACCGGAGGAGCGATGGAGACACTCCGCTCGAGCCGCCGTGGGCCGTGTGGCCCACCACCGAGTCCCTGGCCGGCTCCGGCCGAACTTCCAGAGGCTGCTCGCCGTGATGCGCGCGCACGGCATCCCGCAGGGGACCGGGGGCCCTGGACATCGAGATCGTGCCGGGCAGGGCAAACCCCGCTCCGACGACAGGGGAACCATTGAGTGGACGGAGGCGGACGTGCAGAGAGCCTTCTCCCCGGACTGAGGCGATGTTCCTCACAATCTTCGAGTCCGACACGCGCCCTCGGTAGAGTGAGGACCGCCCTTGACCTGCAAAAGCAGGCAGGGAGCCGACTTCCAGGAGTCCACAGTGCTGCGCACCATGTTCAAGTCCAAGATCCACCGCGCCACCGTCACCCAGGCCGACCTGCACTACGTCGGCTCCGTGACCATCGACGCCGATCTCCTCGACGCCGCCGACCTGTTGCCCGGCGAGCTCGTGCACATCGTCGACATCACCAACGGTGCCCGGCTGGAGACGTACGTCATCGAGGGCCAGCGGGGGTCCGGTGTCGTCGGGATCAACGGGGCTGCGGCCCACCTTGTCCATCCCGGAGATCTGGTGATCATCATCAGTTACGCTCAAGTGACCGACGCCGAGGCGCGGGCGCTGCGGCCGAAGGTGGTCCATGTGGACCAGGGCAACCGCATCGTCGCACTGGGCGCCGACCCGGCCGAGCCGGTACCGGGTTCGGACCAGGAGCGCAGTCCGCAGGCGGTCAGGGTCTGAGCGTCCGGTGAGTCGGCGCGTCCGGCGACCCGATGGACCCGATGGACCCGAGTTTCGATGAGGAGTGTGTGTCGATGAGCGACATCGAGATCCGCGACGACCGACCGGCGGGCCGCCTGGAGGCGGTGGCTGCGGGCGAAGTCGTGGGCCGCATCGAGTACTTCGTGCTGGCCGCGCGCGGACGCGCACTGGTCCCGGTCCACACGATCGTCGAACCGGCGCACGAGGGAAAGGGCATCGCGGGCTCACTGGCCCGTGAGCTCTACGCCATGGCCGCCCGCGAGGGCATCGACGTGGCCCCGCTCTGCCCGTACGTCGTGAAGTGGGCCGAGCGTCACCCCGCCGAGGCCCCGGTCGCGGACCCCGACCTGCTCCGCGCCGCCAAGGAGTGGCTCGCAGCGCACCCCGACCGCTTCTGACGTCCAGAACGAAGGGGCCCTCCGTCCTGTGCTAGCCCTACTGCACACCTCGCCCCTGCACATCCCGGTGTTCGACGCCCTGCGCGACGAGGACCACCCGGGCCTGGAACTCGCCCACCTGGTGCACGAGGACCTGCTGGCCCGGGCCCGCGCCGAGGGTCCCGACGCGGTGTCCGACGACGTCCGGGCCGTACTGGACCAGGCTGTCGCAGCCGGCGCCGCCGCCGTGCTTTGCACCTGCTCCTCCATCGGCGGTGTCGCCGAGGCCGCCGCCGAGGAGGTCGGGGTGCCCGTGCTGCGGGTGGACCGTCCGATGGCCGCGGCGGCCGTGGCCATCGGCCCGAAGGTGGTCGTCGTCGCGACCTCGGAGAGCACGTTCGGGCCCACGGTGGCGTTGGTCGAGGAGGAGGCGCGCCACGCCGGGCTCCCCGTCGACGTACGGCAACGGTTCGTGGAGGGCGCCTGGGCCCTCTTCCAGGAGGGCGACATGGACGGCTACGTCCGATCGGTGGCCGACGCGGTGGATTCCCTCCCCGGCGACAAGACCGACGCGATCATCCTCGCCCAGGCCTCCATGTCCCCCGCGCAGCTGCTGACGACGACCGCCGTGCCGGTGCTGTCCAGCCCCCGGCCGGGGCTGGCGGCGGGCGCGACGGCGACCCGTACGGCCACGTAGGCGAGTGGGGAGCGCGTACGCCGGGTACGCGGGGGAGTAGTCCAGAGCCGACGCATCCCCTGGCTGGAGGACACCGTGACCCAACCGGACCCACACCCCGTACCCCCAAGCCCCACCCCGGGTCCCTTCCCGGACCCAACCCCGGGCCCCGCCCCGACACCCCCATCCCCAGAACCCCCGCTCCCCCCGGACCCCTCCCCATCCCCCATCCCACAACCCCCGGGCCCCGAACCGACCCCCGACCCGGAACCGGGCCCTCCACTGTCCTGACGGGGACCAACCAACGCCACCAGGCCGCCACCCCCTGAGGGGCGCGGGGAACTGCGCGACCAGCCCCCACCGACCAGCAGCAAAAAACCGATACCCCCGACCCGGCCGCCGCGCCCCCGCGAGGGGGGCGAGGCGGCCGGGTCGGGGGCAACCGCTGACCGACCCTCAGCGAATCAACGAATCAACCGCCCAACCCGCGGAGCCCTCAGCCCGCGACCTCCGACCGATCCCCACCCCACAGCGTGTGGAACGCGCCCTCACGATCCGTACGCCGGTAGGTGTGCGCCCCGAAGAAGTCCCGCTGCCCCTGCGTGAGCGCCGCAGGCAACCGCTCCGCGCGCAGCGCGTCGTAGTACGCGAGTGCCGCCGCGAACCCCGGCGTCGGGACGCCCTGGCGGGTCGCGGCGACCAGCACCTCGCGCCAGTCGTCCTGCGCCCCCGCGATCTCCCTCGCGAACGTCTCGTCGGACAGCAGGCTCGGCAGGTCGGCCCGCGCGTCGTACGCGGCGCGGATCCGGTCCAGGAAGGCCGCCCGGATGATGCAGCCGCCGCGCCAGAGCGCGGAGACCGCACCGAGGTCGATGTTCCAGTCGTACTCGGCGCCGCCCGCCGCGATCTCGTGGAAGCCCTGCGTGTACGACACGATCTTCGACGCGTACAGCGCCTGCTCGACGCGGTCGGCGAAGGCCGCCGCCTCCGACTCGCTCAGCGGGGTCGCCTTCGGGCCGGCCAGTCCGCGCGAGGCCTCGCGCAGCGCCGCGTGGCCGGAGAGCGAGCGGGCGAAGACCGCCTCGGCGATACCCGACACCGGGACGCCGAGGTCGAGGGCGATCTGGACCGTCCAGCGGCCGGTGCCCTTCTGCTCGGCCTGGTCCACCACCACGTCCACGAACGGCTTGCCCGTCGCCGCGTCCACGTGCGACAGCACCTCGGCGGTGATCTCGATCAGGTAGGAGTCGAGCCGGCCCGTGTTCCAGGTGCGGAAGATGTCGGCGATCTGCGCGGGGGAGTACCCGGCGACATCGCGCAGCAGCTGGTACGCCTCGCCGATCAGCTGCATGTCGGCGTACTCGATGCCGTTGTGCACCATCTTCACGAAGTGCCCGGCGCCGTCGGGACCCACGTGCGACACACAGGGGGTGCCGTCCGCCGCCTTCGCGGAGATCTTCTCCAGCATCGGACCGAGGGAGTCGTACGACTCGACCGGGCCGCCCGGCATGATGCTCGGGCCGAGCAGCGCGCCCTCCTCGCCGCCCGAGACACCCATGCCGACGAAGTGGATGCCCTGCTCGCGCAGGTCGCGCTCGCGGCGCCGGGTGTCCGCGAAGTGCGCGTTGCCGCCGTCGATGATCATGTCGCCGGGTTCCAGGAGCGGGGCGAACTCCTGGATCACCGCGTCGGTCGGCTCACCGGCCTTCACCATGACGACCAGACGCCGCGGCCGCTCCAGCGCCGCCACGAACTCCTTGGCGGTGTCGGCCGCGATGAAGTCGCCCTCGGTCCCGAACTCCTCGACCAGAGCGTGCGTACGCGCCGCCGTCCGGTTGTGCAGCGCGACCGTGTAGCCGTTGCGCGCGAAGTTGCGGGCGAGGTTGCGGCCCATCACCGCGAGTCCCGTGACGCCGATCTGGGCTGAGTTGCTCATGCGGATGACTCCTAGTGGGTCCTGGAAAACGGTGGTGCCGGTGGGTCCTGGAATCGGTGGTGCCGTTACTGCTCGCCAGTATTGCCCTTCGGGCCATCCTGACGTGCCGGTACGTCGACCGCACATCCGGGTCCACCGTTCCTGCGTACGCAGATACGGACCAGGACCCCCACCTGCCTCAGCGTTCACACAACCGGCCCGTATTCCAGGCCACTTCGGTGCGCCCGCAGGTGCTCTTCGGCCGTGCGGAGGCTGATTTGCCGTCTTGTCATGGCCTGTTCCCAGCACATACTTTTGCGACTTCTGGCAAAGGTGAGGGGGCTTTTCCATGGCCGTACGCGGCAAGCACCGCCGGTACCAGCCGAACAGAATCAACCGGGCCTCTCTCACGGTCACCGCGGGCAGCGCGGGTATCGCGCTCCCGTTCGTCGGCGCCGGAGTGGCGGACGCGGCGGACGCGGCGACCTGGAACAAGGTCGCCGCCTGCGAGTCCACGAACAACTGGCACATCAACACCGGCAACGGGTACTACGGCGGGCTCCAGTTCACCCAGTCCACCTGGGAGGCGTACGGCGGCACGGTCTACGCGGGACGCGCGGATCTGGCCACCAGGGACCAGCAGATAGCGGTGGCCGAGAAGGTGCTCGAGGGACAGGGCCCCGGCGCCTGGCCCGCCTGCTCGGTCCGCGCCGGTCTCACCCGGGGCGGCGACACCCCCGACATCAGACCGTCGGGCGGCGCCGGGCACAAGCCCCAGCGGACCGTACGCGATGTGCAGCCGCAGACCACGCCCCAGTCCCGGGCGGGCACCGCCGAGATGTACACCGTCGTGCACGGCGACACCCTCTCCGGCATCGCCGACGAGCGGGACGTCCGGGGCGGCTGGCGGCGGCTGTACGCCGCCAACCGCACGACGGTCGGCGCCGACCCCGACCTGATCGTCCCCGGCCAGCGACTCAGCCTCCGTACGAAGGCCGCACCGCACGCGCCCGCCCACACGGAGCCCGCGCGCAAGTCGAAGACCGAGTCCAAGCCGAAGGCCAAGACCAAGCCCAGGCCGGAGAGGGCCCCTTCGCGCCCGGTCGAGAAGGCCGCCGCGCCCAAGGCCCCCAGGACCGACGCCACGCTCACCGCGCCCGTCAGCGCCGGGACCGGGACGCCGTACCACAAGTCGGGTTCCTCCTGGTCGAAGGGCTACCACACGGGCGTCGACTTCCCGGTGCCCACCGGGACCTCCGTGAAGGCGATCGGGGCGGGCGAGGTCGTCGAGGCCGGGTGGGGCGGGTCGTTCGGCTACCAGGTGGTGATCCGGCACGCCGACGGGCGCTACTCGCAGTACGCGCATCTGTCCGCGATCTCCGTGCGGGCCGGCGGGTCGGTGTCCGCCGGACAGCGCATCGGGCGCTCCGGCTCCACCGGCAACAGCACGGGCCCGCATCTGCACTTCGAGGTGCGGACGGGGCCCGGCTTCGGCAGTGACATCGACCCGGTGGCCTATCTCAGGGCCGGCGGCGTCAGGATTTGACCCGCATACGGTGCCGTTCCCGGGCGGGTACCGGGATCGGCACGTAGGGGATGCCGTAGAAGGCCCCGTAGGGGATGGGGGCTTCCACGAGTGTGTCCTGCGGGGGCGTCAGCGCCGCCGCCGGGGCGGGGACAGGCTTGGTGGGGACCGACTGGGTGGGCCCCGCGCTCACCGCTGCCTTCTCCTCGCGCCCGGCCTCGGCCTGTTCCGGTACCGCGAGTGCCGGAACAGCGGAAACAGGTGAAGCAGGTGCAGCAGGGGAAGGAAAGGCGGACGGGGGTGCGTCGGTGTGCGGGGCGTGCTGCAGCCGCTCCGTGGTGAGCAGGATCAGGCCGCCGGCCGCGACCACGCCGCAGCTCAGCGCCAGGATGGTGCCCGTGGTGCCGTACCGGAACGTTTCCCCGAACATCGTGATGCCGACCGCCGCCGCCACCACGGGGTTGACGACCGTCAGTGTCGCCAGCGGAGCCGCGAGGCCGCCGCCCCGGTAGGCCGCCTGCGAGAGCAGCAGACCGGAAGCACCCATGACGGCGATCAGCGCCAGCGTGGGCAGGTCCGCGGCCGAGAGACCCCCGGACCAGTCCACGGCGACCACCTTCGTGAACACCGACGACATACCGAAGGCGATACCGGACGCGACCGCGAGCAGCGTGCTGCGCACCGCCGGATGCCGGTGCGCGGCGCGGCCCGCCACCATCAGCGTCACCACCGCGGCGCCGCTCACCACGGCCAGCAGTACGCGCTGGGTGGTGCCGAGCGACTGCGCCTCGGACGTACCCACCAGGGACAGCAGACCCGCGAGACCGATCGTCGCCATGATCGCGCCACGCCAGGCGGTCGCCCCGGCCTTGCGGCGCACGAACAGGGCCGCCATCGGCAGCGCGAACACAATGGTCAGGGCGCCCATCGGCTGGACGACACTCAGCGGCCCGTACGCGAGTGCCACGACGTGCAGCACTCCGCCGAAGCCGTTCAGCGCCACGGCGGCCCACCACACCGGCCTCCGCATCGGCGCGTAGGACGTGCCGTGTTCGGAGTCCGCGACCCGCTCCTGCACGATCGCCCCGCCGGCGTAGGCGACGGCGGAGACGAGCGACAGCAGGATGGACAACGCGAGGGCGCTCATGAGCAACTCCTCTGCGTGCGGCGCGGGCCAGTGACCCGGCGCGGCGAACGGTCGGCTTCCATAGTCACTACGATCCCCCCTCGCGCGCGTCGGCGCGTCGTACCAGAGCACTCAATGGGTCCTACTACCGATGGAGTACGCCGGTCCGCACGTCCTCCCCAGGGTGGGTGACGCGAGGATGACGCTGCTGCTCTCGGCCACCGCCCGACCTGGTACTACTGCCTGTCGTGGACCTCGACCCCCATCTCACGGCGCTGCGAGAGCTCGGCGGCTTCTTCGTACTACACACGGCCGGAGACTCTCTCGACCCCACGCCGACGCTCGCGCAGGCGTACGCCCGTCGCGAAGAGGACATCTACCCGGATTCCATAACTTTCCGTGTCCGAACCGTAGCGGACCATCTCCGCACGTCCGAGCTGCGGGTTTCCGCGTCGATCGCCCAACAGGCGCTCGCGGCCAGGCTGTGGTCCATCGCGCTCGGCTGCGCCGTCCTGTACGACCGCGTCCCCGACCTCGACCCCCGACTGCTCCACTGGGACGCCGCGTCGAGTGCCCCCGACGACCTGTGGCTCGCGGACGTACGGCCCCGGGCGGCCGACGCGGCGACGGTCGCGGATCTCGTCGTGCGAGGGCACCTGGAGCCTCTCAACGCCGCCCTGCACGCCCGGTACGGCGTCGCCGAGGGCCTGCTGTGGGGCAACGCGGGCTCTGCCCTGGCCGGCGCGGCCCGTGAACTCGATCGCCTCTCGCGCGGCGCGGGCACCGACGCCGGTGCGCGCGCCCACGCCCTCGCCGCCGAACTGTTCACCCACCCGCGCCTCGCCCCGACGGGCACCCTCATCGGCACCGCCTTCCGGCGGCGCAGTTGCTGCCTCTACTACCGGGTGCCCGGCGGCGGTGTGTGCGGCGACTGCTGCTTCACCAGCACCCCATGGTCTTCCCCGGACGCCACATCTGGGTGACCATGTGGGAACCAACCGCCGAGACAGGGAGTTTTGGGTGCGAGTGGGCCTGCTGACCCGGGAGTACCCGCCGGATGTGTACGGCGGCGCGGGCGTTCATGTCGAGTTCCTGGCCCGGGAGTTGGGCGCCCTCACCGACCTGGAGGTGCACTGCTGGGGCGAGGGCCGCGGCGTCGGCGTCATCCGCCACCGGCCCTGGTCGGCGCTCGACGGGAGCAACGACGCCCTGCGCACCTTCTCCACGGACCTGTCCATCGCCGCCGCCCTCGAAGGCCGCGAACTCGTCCACTCCCACACCTGGTACGCCAATCTCGCCGGCCACTTCGCCAAGCTCCTGTACGGCGTCCCGCACGTCATGACCGCGCACTCGCTCGAGCCCCTGCGCCCCTGGAAGGCCGAGCAACTCGGCGGTGGATACGCCCTGTCGAGCTGGGCCGAGCGCACCGCGATCGAGGCCGCCGACGCCGTGGTCGCCGTGTCCGGGGCCATGCGCGAGGACATCCTCGCCTGCTACCCGGCCCTCGACCCGGACACCGTCCACGTCGTGCACAACGGCATCGACACCACCCTCTACCAGCCCGACCACGGCACGGACGCCCTCACCCGGATCGGCGTCGACCCGGCCCGGCCCTACGTCCTGTTCGTCGGCCGCATCACCCGCCAGAAGGGCGTGCCCCATCTGCTGCGCGCGGTACGGGACATCGACCCGGCTGCCCAGGTCGTGCTGTGCGCGGGCGCTCCCGACACCCCGGAGATCGACCGGGAGTTCCGCGAACTCTTCCAGGAGCTGAGCGCCGTACGCGAGGGCGTCTTCTGGATCCCGCAGATGCTGCCGCGCCCGGACGTCATCCAACTCCTCACCCACGCCGCCGTGTTCGTCTGCCCTTCGGTGTACGAGCCGCTGGGCATCGTCAACCTGGAGGCGATGGCCTGCGGGACTCCCGTCGTGGCCTCGCGGGTCGGGGGCATCCCCGAGGTGGTCGAGGACGGGAAGACCGGGGTCCTGGTGTCCCTCGACGACGACCCCGGAGTCTTCGAGGCGGACCTCGCACGGGCCCTCGACTCCGTCCTCGGTGATCCGGAGGCCGCGCGCCGCATGGGGGACGCCGGACGGGAGCGCGCGGTGGGCGAGTTCGGCTGGGACGCGGTGGCCCGGCGGACGGTACGGCTCTATGAAGAGATCCTCAAACATGGTCAACAGGCTTAGCCCGACCGGCGTACGGGAAGGCATCGTGCACAACCACGGTGAGGGGAGCGGCGATGCGTCGTGGTGGGCCGTCTGTGCTCGGGATCGTGCTGGCGGGCGGAGAGGGCAAACGCCTGATGCCGCTGACCGCTGACCGGGCCAAACCAGCGGTGACCTTTGGCGGAACGTATCGCCTGGTCGACTTCGTCCTGTCCAATCTCGTCAATGCCGACATCATGCGCATCTGCGTGCTCACGCAGTACAAGTCGCACTCGCTGGACCGGCACATCACCACCACATGGCGGATGTCCAGTCTGCTCGGCAACTACGTCACCCCGGTCCCCGCCCAGCAGCGCCTCGGCCCGCGCTGGTACCTGGGCAGTGCCGACGCCATCCTGCAGTCCCTCAACCTGGTCCACGACGAACAGCCCGACTACGTCGCGGTGTTCGGCGCCGACCACGTGTACCGCATGGACCCGCGCCAGATGCTCAGCCAGCACATCGAGAGCGGCGCCGGGGTCACCGTCGCGGGCATACGGGTGCCGCGCGCCGAGTCGTCGTCCTTCGGCGTGATCAGTCCCGGCACGGACGGCCAGACCGTGGAGGGCTTCCTGGAGAAGCCCGCCGACCCGCCCGGCCTGCCCGACGACCCGGCGTCCGTGTTCGCCTCGATGGGCAACTACATCTTCACGACCAAGGCACTGATAGAAGCCCTCCAGCGGGACGCCGAGGACGGTGACTCCGTCCACGACATGGGCGGTTCGATACTGCCCGCGCTCACGGACCGGGGCGAGGCCCAGCTGTACGACTTCAGCGAGAACCACGTCCCCGGGGAGACCACCCGCGACCAGGGCTACTGGCGGGACGTCGGCACGCTCGACGCGTACTACGACGCCCATATGGACCTGATCGCCGAGCGTCCCGCCTTCAACCTCTACAACCGCAGCTGGCCCGTCTACACACACTCCGGCCAGTTGTCGCCCGCCCGCTTCAACGCCGGCGGCATCGCCAGCGAGTCGATCATCAGCGCGGGCTGTCTGATCCGGGGCCAGGTCACGCGCTCGGTCCTCTCGCCCGGGGTGCGCGTCGATCCGGGTGCCGTGGTGCAGGGGTCGATCCTGCACGACAACGTGCGCATCGGGCGGGGCGCGATCGTGCGCGGAGCCGTCCTGGACAAGAACGTCGAGGTCCCCCCGGGCGCGACGATCGGCGTCAACCCGGAGCGGGACGCCGACCTGTACACCGTGTCCAAGGGCGGGGTGATCGGCCTGGGGAAGGGCCAGCACGTGTCGTAGGCACAGGTGTCTCCACGCCGACGGCCCCGGTGAGTCCGTACTCGCCGGGGCCGTCGGCGTGTCCGGGGCCGCCGTGTGAGCCGAACGGGCTGTTGCCGTACGGCCGCGAGGTGACCGTACGGGCCGTCGCGCGGAACGGAGCGTCCGGCGAGGAACGGATCCGGGACCCGGCCCACCGGCCCGACCCGCACGGAGGTCCTTGCTGTGAGATGGATGCTGCGAACCGCCGGGGCGGTGACGGCCGCCGCACTGTTCGCGGGCGTGCTCGCCACCCCTGCCGCCCATGCCCGTGACGGTCGGCTCACCGATCTCGTCAACCCGTTCATCGGCACGGAGAACGAGGGCAACACCTTCCCCGGCGCGACCGTGCCCTTCGGCATGGTGCAACTGTCGCCCGACACCGGGCACAAGACGGGCTACCGCCACTCCCAGACCCGTATCCGGGGCTTCTCCCTGGTCCACCTCTCCGGCGTCGGCTGCCGCATCGGCGGCGACCTGCCCGTGCTGCCGACGACCGGCGACATCACGAGCACCGACTACGCGGCCTACGCCGCCGAGTACGGCCACGAGGGCGAGTCGGCGGGCCCCGGCCACTACCGGGTCGGCCTGAAGTCGGGCATCGACGCCGAGCTGACGGCGACCGCGCGCACCGGCGTCCAGCGCTACACCTTCCCGGCGACCGCGCAGGCCAACGTGCTGCTCAACGCGGGCCAGTCGCTGCACACGAAGGTGGCGAGCCGGGTCGAGATCCTCGACGACCGGACCGTGCGCACAACGATCACCGGCTCCGGCTTCTGCCGGGGCACCAACCCGTACACCGTCCACACCATCACCCGCTTCGACCGCCCCTTCACCGCGTACGGCACCTGGGACGGCACGACGGTCACCGGCGGCTCCCGGACCGGGGGCGACGGCGCCTACGTCCGCTTCGACACGACGGACGGGGACCGCACCGTCGAGGCGACCACCGCACTGTCGTACGTCGACGCGGCCGGGGCGGCCGGCAACCTGCGCGCCGAGGGCGGACGCCCGTTCGACGAGGTGCGGGAGGCGGCCCGGGAAGCCTGGGAGGCACGCCTGGACGACGTGGGCGTGACCGGCGGCTCGGACACGCTGCGCCGGACCTTCTACTCGTCCCTGTACCGCAGCTTCCTCGCCCCCAACATCGGCAGCGACGCCGACGGCCGCTACATCGGCTGGGATCTGAAGGTCCACCGCGCGCGGGACTTCACGTACTACCAGAACTGGTCCCTGTGGGACACCTACCGCACCCAGGCACAGCTCCTGTCGCTGCTCGCGCCGCGTGAGGCCCGGGACATGGCGCTCTCCGTGCTGAAGATCGATGAGGAGGGCGGCTGGCTGCCCAAGTGGGGTTACGGCACGGTCGAGACCAACATCATGACCGGCGACCCGGTCACCCCCTTCCTCACCCACGCCTACCAGCAGGGCCTGCTGCACGGCCACGAGGAGCGGGCCTACCGCGCCCTGAGGAAGAACGCCGACGGCGTGCCCCCGACCGCTGTGCCCATGCTGGGGCGCGAGGCGAACCGCGAGTACATCGAGAACGGTTTCGCCCCCTATCTCAAGGGCCGCCCGCGCACCAAGCCCGGTGACTCTGACTACCACTGGGGCGCGTCCGCCACCCTCGAGTACGCCCTCTCCGACGCGATGCTGGCGCAGATGGCACGCGAACTGGGCCACGAGGCCGACGCCGACCGCTACGCGGAGCGGGCGCGGAGCTACCGTCAGGTCTTCGACCCCTCGACCGGGTTCTTCCGGCCCCGGGACGGCTCGGGCGCCTTCACCGGTGACCCCGATCCGGCCAGGGGCGAGGGGTTCCACGAGGGCACGGCCTGGCAGTACCAGTGGCTCGTTCCGCAGGACCTGCCGGGCCTGGTGGACCTGCTCGGCGGCAGGCAGGCGGCCAACGACCGGCTCGACGCCTTCTTCGCGTACGACAGGCTGAAGGCGGACCCGGCCGGGACGGCCCGCGACGTGTGGGTGAACGGCCCGTACGCCTACTACAACGCGGACAAGTACAACCCGCAGAACGAGGTCGACCTCACCGCCCCCTACACCTACCTCTCCACCGGGCAGCCCTGGAAGACGACCGAGGTCGTGCACGCCGCGCTGACTCTCTACACGGACGGCCCGACGGGGATGACCGGGAACGACGACATGGGCACCATGTCCGCCTGGCACGTCCTGTCCGCGATCGGGATCTTCCCGGTGCAGCCCGGCTACGACACCTGGGGCCTGTCCACTCCGGTCTTCGACCGGGTCGACCTCACCCTCGACCCCCGCTACTACCCGCTCGGCGCCCTCACGGTCACCGCGCCGGGTACGTCGGACAGCCGACGGTACGTCCAGTCGGTGGCCGTCGACGGATCCTCGTACAGCCGTACGTATGTGACGAGCGGGATGCTGAAGGGCGCGCGCTCGCTCGAGTTCACGGTCGGCTCGGAGCCGTCCGGGTGGGGAACGGACGCGGATGCGGCGCCGTCGGCCCTGAATCAAGGCCTCATGCGGTAGGGAGTAACCCCGTACGTCAGCGGCGTCCCGCCGCTCTCGAAGCGGCGGGACGTAATCCGTTGTTAACTGAGCGTAGCTTGATCGTACTTGACCGTAATCGCTCGTGAGCGATTGACTACTGACCTACCCGTCGTCGACGCGAGAGTGATCCCTTGACCTCTGAGACCTCGGACCTGCTCACCCCCCTCGACCTGGCGTTCTGGCACCTCGACTCCGACCTCCACCCCATGCACCTGGGCGCACTCGGCGTCTTCCCCGCGAGCTCGCCCACCGCCGGAGCACACGCGGCCGACCTGCTCGCCGCCCGCGCCCCCGCCGTACCCGGACTGCGCATGCGCATCCGGGACGTCTGGCAGCCCCGGCTCCCGCTGGCCTTCGGCGGCGCCACCCGCGAACCCGCACCGAACTTCGACCCGCTCGACCACGTCCGGCTGCACGCCCCCACCGCCGACTTCCACGCCGAGGCCGGACGGCTCATGCAACGCTCCCTGATGCGCGGCCGGCCGCCCTGGGAAGCGCATGTGCTGCCCGCCGAGGACGGCACCTCCTTCGCCGTGCTCTTCAAGTTCCACCACGCCCTCGCCGACGGCCTGCGCGCACTGACCCTCGCCGCCGGCGTCATGGACCCCCTCGACCTGCCGGCGCCCCGCCCCCGTCCCGAACCGCCGGTCACCGGGCCCTTCCCGGACGTGCGCAAGCTGCCCGACCTGGTCCGCGACGCCTTCTCCGACGTGGGCCGCGCCCTGGACATCGGCGCCTCGGTCGCCCGCTCCGGCCTGCACAGTCTGGGTACGCGCTCGTCGGCGGCGCTCGTCGCGGAATCGACCGGCACCCGCCGCACCGCCGGGGTCGCCGTCGACCTCGACGACGTCCACCAGGTGCGCAAGACCGTCGGCGGGACCGTGAACGACGTACTCATCGCCGTTGTCGCCGGAGCCCTGCGGCGCTGGCTCGACGAACGCGGCGACGGCAGCGAGGGCGTCGCCCCGCGCGCGCTCATCCCCGTCTCCAAACGGCGTCCGCGCACCGCGCATCCGCAGGGCAACCGGCTCTCCGGATACCTGATGCGCCTGCCCGTCGACGATCCGGACCCGCTCGGGCGCCTCGCCTCCGTACGCAGGGCCATGGACCGCAACAAGGACGCCGGACCGGGGAGGGGTGCCGGCGCGGTCGCGCTGCTCGCCGACCATGTGCCGCCGCTCGCACACCGGCTCGGCGGGCCGCTGGTCAAACAGGCCGCACGGCTCTGGTTCGACATCCTCGTCACCAGCGTGCCCCTGCCCAGCCTCGGCCTGCGGCTCGGCGGCAACCCGCTCACCGAGGTCTACCCCTTCGCCCCGCTCGCCCAGGGCCAGTCACTGGCCGTCGCCATCTCGACCTACCGGGGACAGGTCCACTTCGGGCTCGTCGCGGACGCCGAGGCCGTCCCCGACCTCGACCGGTTCGCCGCCGCGCTGTCCGCGGAGGTGGAGACGCTGGTCACCGCCTGCACCCTGTGACCCGCGTCATGATCGTCGCGGGTTTGGTTCCTGGGCCGGGGCTTCCGTAAAATCGCCTGTTCGAGAGCTGGCGCGGTCCGAGCGCCGCGAAGGCGACCCAGGGAACGGCAGCGCGATGACGGTGACAGAGGACGGCCCGACGGCCGTGGACGGCATGGACGACGTGGCGGACGTCTCCTACGGTCCCGGCATCGACCCCGAGCGCATGGCCGTCTGCCTCAGCGTGCTCGAGGAACTCGACAAGCTGGACGTCGACCACCCCGACGCCATCGCCGTGCGCCGCGCCACCGCCGGTGTCTACCGCACGGTCAAGCAGCGGCGCCGACAGGAACGCCGGGCCTCCAAGACCGCCCACGACAAGGCCGTCACCGAGGCCACGGCCACCGGCTCCGCCCAGCGCATCGACGACGAGACCGAGGGCATCCTGCCGTCGTCGGTGACCCGGGAGGGGCAGATCGCGGGGATACTCCAGCGCCCCCGCTCCTGCTACACCTGCAAGACCCGCTACGTCGAGGTCGACTACTTCTACCACCAGCTCTGCCAGAACTGCGCCGCCGAGAACCGCTCCCGCCGCGATGCCCGCACCGACCTCACCGGCAAGCGCGCGCTCCTCACCGGAGGCCGGGCCAAGATCGGCATGTACATCGCGCTGCGGCTGTTGCGCGACGGCGCGCACACCACGATCACCACGCGGTTCCCCAAGGACGCCATCCGCCGCTTCAAGGCCATGGACGACTCGGCGGACTGGCTGCACCGCCTGGAGATCGTCGGCACCGACCTGCGTGACCCCGCGCAGGTCGTGGCCCTCGCCGACCGGATCGCCGAACAGGGCACCCTCGACATCCTGATCAACAACGCGACCCAGACGGTACGCCGGCTGCCCTCCGCCTACGCCGCGCTGGTCGAGGCCGAGAGCGCCCCGCTGCCGGCCGGTGAGCTGCCCGCCCACCACGTCATCGGGGCCTTCAACTCCGGCGCGGTCGACGGCCTTGCCGCGCTGCCCGTCGGGATAAGCGGCATCGACGCCCAGCAGGTCGCCGATCTCGCCCTGGTCGCGGGCAACGCCAGCGTCGCCCGGCACCTCGACGGCACCGCCATCGACGCGGGCGGCCTGGTCCCCGACGTCGTCGACACCAACACGTGGGTGCAGACCATCGAGCAGATCTCCCCGGTGGAGCTCCTCGAGACCCAGCTGTGCAACTACACGGCGCCGTTCATCCTGATCAGCAAGTTGCGGCCGGTGATGGCGGGGGCGGCGAGCGCGGCGGAGAGCGGGCGCGCGTATGTCGTCAACGTGTCGGCGATGGAAGGGGTGTTCGGGCGTGGGTACAAGGGTGCGGGGCATCCGAACACGAACGCGGCGAAGGCCGCGATGAACATGGTGACGCGGACCAGTGCGCAGGAGATGTTCGAGGCGGACGGGATTCTGATGACCTCGGTCGACACGGGGTGGATCACCGACGAGCGTCCCCATTACGACAAGCTGCGGTTGGCGGACGAGGGGTTTCATGCGCCGCTCGATCTTGTCGACGGGGCGGCTCGGGTCTATGACCCGATCGTGCGGGGTGAGGCGGGGGAGGATCTGTACGGGGTCTTTATGAAGGACTACGCGCCCGGTAAGTGGTAGTCGGGGGTTCGGTGATGCGGCTGCGGGCCCGGTGGGGGCTGGTCGCGCAGTTCCCCGCGCCCCTCGGTGGGTTCGTGTCGCCGTAGGTGTTCATGAACCGGGGATGTCTCTGCCCTAAGTGCAGGGCGTACCCGGGTTCCTCCGTCCACCAGGAGGTCTGTTCCTGTTACCCAGTTGGCTGCGTCCGAGGCCAGCCAGAGTACTGCGTTGGCGATGTCCTCGGGTTCGCCGATGCGGCCGAGCGGTAGGCCGGGGTTCTCGGTGTGTTCCCAGACGAAGCGGGCCATTTCCGTTCTTACCAGGCCGGGGGAGACCGAGTTCACTCGTACCCTCGGGGCCAGTTCGCCTGCGAGTTGCTGGGTGAGGTGCAGGAGGGCCGCCTTGCTGGTGCCGTACGCGCCCACGTTGGGGCCGACATGCGTGGCGCCCTCCGTGCAGATGTTGATCACGGTGCCGCCGTGTTCGCGCATCCAGGCCCGCCATGCGCACTGGGTCAGCCGCAGCGGAGCCTCGACGTTGAGTGTGAACGCCTCGCGCCAGAGGTCCGGGTCGGCGTCCATGAGTTGGCCGTAGGGCTGGTTGGTCGCCGCGTTGTTCACAAGGATGTCGAGCCGCCCGAACGCGTCGAGTGTGAACTCGGTCAACGCCAGCAGGTGGGCCGGGTCGGCGACATCGCCCGCCAGTCCGATCCCGCTGAGTTCCTCGGCGGCCCGTCGTACCCCGTCCGGATCCCGGGCCGTCACGCACACCCGGGCCCCCGCCCGCACCAGCGCCGCGGTGACGGCCAGACCGATCCCGCGGGTGCCCCCGGTGACCAGGGCGACGCGCCCCTCGAGTCCGTACGGTGACGTCATCCGCGTACCGTCTCATGACGGACCGTCAGCCGACAGACTCTGGACGTACGGGGTACACGGGTACGTCGGTTGGGCCGTACGGGTGATGGTCAAACCCCCCTCCAGGTAACAAACAACCGCAGATTATGGCTGAATGAACACTGGGTGACTTGAGTTCTTTACCCCTTGTTTTCAGCCCCATCGAGCGGGCGCCCGCTCATTTGGTTAATACTGGTCCCGGACGGGCAGCACGACGGGTTCCACCCACACCCACGGTCCGTCACCGGCGCCACCGCGTCCTGACTGTTCTTGACCCACGCCCGAAGGGACATGGAGCGGCCGGCACCAGACTGGTCCCGAATGCCCTGAGGGTGACCCGACACATAAGGAGTGCGCGGTGACACCGGAGAAGACGAATCTCGAACAAGGCCCTGAGGAACGCACGGCGGCCCCCGGCGACCGGAGCGAGCGGCTCGGCAGCCTCGACGTGTGGGCCAGGTCGGCCCCGATCCGCCTGGCGGGCTACGAGGACGACCTCGCCGAGCCCCACATCCTGCCCAGCGTCGACTGACGCACCCACAGGACCCGTCGAGATCGCCGTCGGCATGGGCGTGCCAGACTCGCGCCCATGCTGATCATCAGAGGAGCCGCGGCCGACGACTGGCCGCGGATCTGGCCGTTCTGGCACCGCATCGTCGCCGCCGCCGAGACCTACACCTGGGACCCGGACACCTCCGAGGAAGCGGCCCGCGCATTGTGGATGAGCCCGGCCAAGCGCGTGTACGTCGCCGAGGACGGTGCCGGAGCCGTCGTCGGCTCCGCCTACCTCACCCCCAACTACGCCGGCCCCGCCGCCCGGATCGCCAACGCCGGCTTCATGGTCGACCCCGACCGCGGCGGACGTGGCATCGGCCGCGCCCTCGCCGAACACGTCCTGGGCGAGGCCGAGGCCCATGGCTATCGGGGCATGGTCTTCAACGCCGTCGTCGAGACCAACCCGGCGGTCGGGCTGTGGACTTCGCTGGGCTTCACGATCCTCGGCACGGTCCCGGACGCGTTCGAGCATCCCCGGGACGGCCGGGTCGGCCTGCACATCATGTACAAGGCACTCGGCGACTGACAGCACGCAGTACTGATCAGGCGAGCGGAGCCGTCCGCTGCCAGGGGTGCAGCTCCTCCAACTGCTGGGCCACGTCGAGGAGTACGGCCTCCGAGCCCGGACGGCCCACCAGTTGGACCGCGCAGGGCGCGCCCGAGGGCAGGGTGCCGAACGGGACCGCCATCGCCGGCCAGCCCGTCAGGTTCCACGGGGGCGTCATCGGCGAGTAGTTGGTGTTGGCGAGGACGTTGCGCAGCCAGCCCCGCTCGTGCCAGGCCGCGGCGACGGGTGAGCGCCGGGCGAGGGCCGGGGTGAGCAGCACGTCGTGCTCGGCGAAGAACGGCTCGAGGCGCCGGCGCAGCTGTTCCTTGTGCTGCCCCCGCTCGACATACCCGACGAACCGGCGCCCGACGGCCGCGTGGACCCGGGTCCGCCGGCTCAGTCCGCTCCGGTCGAAGCCCTCCGCGTCCCGTGCCGTGCCCGCCGTCCAGTGCGTGAAGGAGGTCACGCCGATCGACAGCGGGTACGGCGGGTCGGCGGGCCGCACCTCGTGACCGGCGCTGTCCAGCAGCGCGGCGGCCTCACGCGCGGCGGAGACGTAGGGCCTGGCGATGGTGACGCCGGTGATGGGGCTGCGGACGGAGAGGGCGACCCTGCGGCCGGCGTGCGCGTTTGACCGTACGAACCGGGTGTCCGCGAGGACCGACAGCATCAGCCGGGCGTCCTCGACCGTCGTCGCCAGTGGACCGTTCTCCGACATGCCGAACCAGTCGCCGTTGCCGATGCCCGCCGGGACGACCCCGAGACCCGGCTTGATGGTGACGACACCGCAGTTGGCGGCGGGGATGCGCAGCGAACCCATCCCGTCGTTGCCCAGCGCGATCGGCACCATTCCGGCGCCGACGGCCGCCGCGCTGCCGCCCGACGAACCGCCTGCCGTGCGGGTGGTGTCCCAGGGGTTGCGGGCCGTGCCGAGGGGCCCCTCCGTAGTGCCCCAGATACAGAGCTCGGGCACATTGGTGACCCCGACGACGATCGCGCCCGCCGCGCGCAGCCGGGCCACGGTGACATGGTCGTGGTCGGCGGGGGTGTCCGGCGTCGCGGTGGAACCGTGCCGGGTCGGCTCACCGCGTACACCCAGGTTGTCCTTGACCGCGATGGGTACGCCCGCGAGCGGAAGGTCCGCCAGGTCCGCGCGGTCGGCCACCTCGTCCGCCTCGGCCAGCGCCTCCTGGGCCCGCAGCCGGCGGAACGCTCCGACGCGGGCGTCCAGCAGTTCGATGCGCGCGAGATGTTCGGCCACGACTTCACGGGGCGTCACGCGCTTCTCGTGTACGGCGGCGGCGATCTCGGTGGCGGTACGGCCGACCCAGCTGGTCACGGGGGCTCCTCGGGGTGGATACAACACATCGTGCTACGCGTGCGGCGATGAGGCTACTCGTGAGTACGGAGGGCGTCGAGACTCGTCGGGCTTGGACATTCGGACCACGTCTCTTGGACTTTTCTGACGGTGACCCATCCGGCCCTCGTCGCAGACTCGCTGGTCATCCGATCACTGGTCGAACCTGCCTGGCGCGAGGCCCCATTGACACCCCCTGGGGCGCGCTCAATCATCACACCTCCGATGAATGGGAGCTTCCAGATGAGCCAGATGAGACAGATGGGTACGAAGCGAAGAGGCCGGCTCCTGGGTGCCGTGGTGGCCCTCCTGTTGCTCGCCGTGCCGGTCCAGGCGTCCGCACGGACGGGCGCGGCGGGGGCGGGGGCGGGGGTAGGAGCCGGGGGAGTGGCCACGGCTCCCGTGACGGTGCCGGCGCTCGCCAACTGGACCCCGGAGAGCGGGAGTTACCGGTTCGGTCCTGCCGCCCGACTCGTCGCCGACACCGCGCCCGAGCGCAGGGTCGCGGACACCCTCGCCGACGACCTGAGGGCGGCCGGCCATGGCGTGGTACCCGTCGTGAGCGGTGGCGCGCGAGCCGGTGACATCGTTATCGACGTGACCCCGGCACGGACCGCCCTCGGCGCCGAAGGGTACGAACTCCGCGCCGGTGCAAGGCTGTCGGTGACCGGCGCGACCGAGAGCGGCGCCTTCTACGGCACCCGCACCCTCCTCCAACTGCTCGCCCAGGGCGACCGGATCCCCGCCGGACGCACGGTCGACGTACCCCGGTACGCGGAACGCGGCGTCGGCGTGTGCGCCTGCTACATCCACATCTCGACGCGGTGGCTGGAGAACCTCGTACGCGACATGGCGTACGCCAAACTCAACCAACTGCTCCTGGAACTCAAGGTGAAGAGCGACACCCACCCCGAGGCCAACACCTGGGGCTACTACACCAAGGACGAGATACGGCGGCTCGTCGCCCTCGGCGACAAGTACCACGTCGAGATCATTCCGGAGATCAACTCCCCGGGCCACATGGACCCGTGGATCGAGAACCGCCCGGATCTCCAGCTCACGGACTCCGACGGCAACAAGCAGCCCAGCAGGCTCGACATCACCCAGCCGGCCGCCTTCGACTACTACACGAGCCTGATCGACGAGTACGCGCAGGTGTTCACCGGTGCCTCCTGGCACATGGGCGCCGACGAGTACATGCTCGGCTCGGACTTCGCCAAGTACCCGCAGATGCTCCGCTACGCCAGGGAGAAGTACGGGGCGAACGCCACACCCCAGGACGCGTTCATCGACTTCGTCAACCGCATCCGGACCTATCTGGCGGCCAAGGGCAAGAAACTGCGTATCTGGAACGACGGGCTCACCGGAGCCAACACCGTGCCGGTGACCGCGGGCACCACGGTGGAGCACTGGCTGAACGTGGCCGTGAAACCGAGCCAACTCCGCGCCCAGGGCTACCCGTTGATGAACGCGGCCTACGCCCTGTACCTAGTCCGGGGCGGCTTCCACACCGACACCAAGGGTCTGTACGACCAGAGTTGGGACCCGCGCAGCTTCGAGGGCGAGAAACTCGCCTCCAGCCAGGGCATCGTGGGCGCGAAGATCAGCCTCTGGCCGGACAACGGACGGGGTGAGACCGAGAACGAGGTCGCCGTCGACACCGGCCCGGCGCTGCGGCATCTCGCGCAGGCCACCTGGGGTGATCCGCATCCTGACGCCACGTATGCCCAGTTCACCGCGCGGGGGACGGCCGTCGGGCATGCCCCCGGCCGGCGGGATCCGGTTCAGGCGCCGATCGCGGACGGCACGTACACCCTGCGGTCGGGCACCGTCTCACTGGCCGTCGAACTGCGACGCACACCCGACGGATACATCACCTTGAAGACCGGGATCGGCTGCCTGGAGGTGCGCGGCGGGAAACTCACGCTCAACACCCCGCTCCAGCCCGGCGTCGAACTCACCGAGCAGACCTGCGACACCGCGAACACGCTGCAGCGCTGGGAGCTGGAGCAGTCCGAGGGCGGCTACCGACTCCTCAATGCGATCACACGGATGGCGGTGCACCTGACCGACGACGGTCGTCTCATGCAGTACCCGCCAGACCAACGTACGCCTGCCGTATGGCACTTGACCACCATCCACTGACCCGAGGAGCCCGTTCCCCATGACAGTCTCCAGACGTCTCTTCGTCACGGCAGCCGCCGCAATCGTCGCCTCCCGGGGCACCTCACCGGCCCTGGCCGCTCCGGCCGCGCCGACGGAGGAGCCGGTCTTCCGTATCCCCGTCAGCTCCGCCGACTCCGCCGACACCCTCGTCCGCAAGGCATCCCAAGTCCGGCCCACGGCACGGCAGATCGCCTGGCAGCGGCTGGAGCGGACCGCGTTCCTGCACTTCGGGGTGAACACCTTCACCGGCCTCGAATGGGGCACGGGCGACGAGGACCCGAATGTCTTCCAGCCGACCGGCCTCGACACCGACCAGTGGGCGCGGGCACTGCGCGACGGTGGGTTCAAGCTCGCCATCCTCACCGTCAAGCACCACGACGGCTTCGTCCTCTACCCGTCCCGGTACACCAACCACTCGGTGGCGTCGAGCAGTTGGCGCGGTGGGCAGGGCGATGTGCTGCGCTCGTTCGCCGACTCCATGCGGCGGTACGGGCTGAAGGTCGGGGTGTACATCTCCCCTGCCGACGAGAACCAGTACCTGCACGGCGTCTACGCCAACGGCAGCGCGCGCACCGAGCACACCATCCCCACCCCGGTCGACAACGACGACCGTCCGGACGGCCCGACGTTCACGCTCCCCGCCACCGACTACGGCGCCCATATGCTCGACCAGCTCTACGAGGTCCTCACCGAGTACGGGCCCGTCGACGAGGTCTGGTTCGACGGCGCCCAGGGGCGCATCCCGCCGGACAAGGTCGAGAAGTACGACTGGGACAGCTGGTACACCCTCGTCCGCACCCTCGCCCCGGACGCCACGATCGCTGTCTCCGGGCCGGATGTCCGCTGGGTCGGCAACGAGGGCGGGCTGGCACGCGAGAACGAGTGGAGTGTCGTACCGGTCACCGAGAAGGACTACGGCCGGACCGACTTCGCGCTCTCCTACGACGCGGCGGACATGGGAGGCCGGGACGCGCTGGTCGCGGCTCGGGGGGTCGCCGACTACGTCCAGTGGTGGCCGGCCGAGTGCGATGTGTCGATCAGGGACGGCTGGTTCTACCACGCCGACCAACAGCCCAAATCCGTGGACCAGTTGACCGAGATCTACTTCGGCTCGGTCGGCCGCAACGCCGTACTCCTGCTCAACGTCCCGCCGGACACGGACGGACGCCTCGCCGCCTCCGACGTCACCCGGCTGCGGGAGTTCCGGGAGCGCGTCGACCGGGAACTGCCGGCCGACCTGACGCTCGGGGCCCCGGTCACCCGGACTCCGACGACCGTCACTGTCGACCTAGGCAGGGAGGTGGAGGTGAACCGGATACGGCTCGCGGAGGACATCCAGCACGGACAACAGGTCGAGACCTTCACCGTCGAGGCGCACATCAACGGCCGCTGGACCAGGGTGACAGGCGCGGGCACGATCGGCGCAAGCCGAATCCTGCTACTGCCGACCCCGCTCAGAGCAAGGCGCTGGCGGATCCGGGTGACAAAGTCACGAGCGGAGCCGAGGATCGCCCAGTTCGGCCTGTACAGATCAACGGAGCCCTGAGGGTCGAAGGCGGGGGGGCAGGGGGCGCACAGCGCCCCCTGCCCAGGGGCGCGGGGAACTGCGCGACAAGCCCCCACCGGGGGGACAGCCAAATCACGCCCCTCCACGCGGAGCGTCATGCTGCCCCCGCAACCATTGCTCCACCTCCCCCACATGCGCCGCAGCCGCCGCCCGCGCCGCCTCCGGATCGTGGGCGACAAGCGCACGGTGAATCGCCGCATGCTCCCGCCGCGTGCGCGTGAACGCACCCTCCTCCTGGTAGGCACGCCACACGCGGGCGCGGAACGTGCGGGAGGACAGGCCCTCCAGGATCGCCGCCATGCTGTCGTTGCCCGCCGCGGCGGTGATCGCGCGATGGAAAGCGAGGTCGTGGGCGAGGATCTCCTCGGGATCGTCGGTGGCGTTCATCGCCGTGAGGTGTTTCTCCACCTCCGCGAGCTGGTCCGGGGTGATCCGCGCCGCGGCCAGCGCGGTCGCCGTCGACTCGAGGATGCGCCGGACCTCCAGCAGCTCGGCCAGCCGAGGTCCCCGCGAGAGGTCGGCGACCACACCGAAGGTCTCCAGCAGGTCGCCGGCCTCCAGCTGGGTCACGTAGATGCCCGAACCGTGCCTGGCCTCCAGTACGCCCATCACGGTGAGCGCCCGGATCGCCTCCCGCATCGAACTGCGGGAGATGCCCAGCCGAGCCGCGAGGTCGCGCTCGGTGGGCAGCCGCTGGCCCGGTTCCAGGCGGCCCTCGCCGATCATCGCCTTGATCTGCTCGATGGCGCGCTGCGTCACGGTGCCCTTCTGTGGGGCGGCCTCTGTGCTGTCGGCCGGGATCTCGTCCACGCCGTGTCCTCCTGTCGCCGGGTGCCGCCGCAGTCTAACCAGCAAGTTGGTCGGACCACTACGGTCGGATTCCGGGAAAATTTGGCCCTGTGGGGTGTTCTAACCCCGAAGTGGTCTGATAAATATGCGGGGCATCCGCTCGATCACGCTCAACGAGGAGCCATCAGATGTTCGAAAGAACCGTGGGAGAACCGAAGAGGCGAGTCAGGGCTCGCAGCCTCGGCGCGGTGGCCGTGGCCGCCTGTGCCGGCCTGGTGCTCAGCGCCTGTGGCAGCACCAAGGACACCGTCGCCTCAGGGGGCGACAGCGGTGACGGAACCGGCAAGGTCGGAGTGATCCTGCCGCTGCTGACGTCGCCGTTCTGGCAGTCGTACAACGACTACGTGCCGAAGATGGCCAAGTCCGAGGGCGTCGACGCGCTGAAGACGGTCAACTCCAACAGTGATCCCTCGCAGCAGATCACGGACATCAACAACCAGCTCAACCAGGGCGTGAAGGGCCTGGTGGTCGCGCCGCTGGACAGCGCCGCCATCGAGGCGGGCCTCGACCAGGCCGAGCGCAAGGGCGTGCCCGTGGTGGCCGTCGACGTGGCGCCCGAGAAGGGCAAGGTCGCCATGGTCGTCCGCGCGAACAACGTCGCGTACGGCGAGCAGGCCTGCGACTACCTCGGCAAGCACATCACCTCGGGGAAGGTCGTCCAGATCATGGGCGATCTCGCGTCGGTGAACGGCCGCGACCGGTCCGAGGCGTTCCGGGCCTGTGTGAAGGCCAAGTTCCCGAAGCTCAAGGTCCTCGAGATACCGGCCAAGTGGGAGTCCGACACCGCGGCCTCCAAGCTCGACACGCTGCTCAACGCCAACCCCGACATCAAGGGCATCTACATGCAGGCCGGCGGCGTCTACCTCGCGCCCACCCTGCAGACCCTGAAGTCCAAGGGGATGCTGAAGAAGGCGGGCGAGGCCGGCCACATCGCGATCGTCTCGAACGACGGCATCCCGCAGGAGTTCGACGCCATCCGCAAGGGCGAGATCGACGCGACCGTCTCCCAGCCCGCCGACCTCTACGCCAAGTACGGCATGTACTACATCAAGGCCGCGATGGAGGGGAAGACCTTCAAGCCGGGCCCGACCGACCACGGCTCCACGATCGTCAAGCTGCCCAGCGGCATCCTCGAGGACCAGCTCCCCGCGCCCCTGGTCACCAAGGACAACGTCGACGACACCGCGCTCTGGGGCAACACGGTCGGATGAACAGCCAGCCACCGGAGAACCCGGACACCCCTGCCGTACCGCTCGTCGAGGCGCGCGGCATCACCAAGCGGTACGGTCCCACCACCGCCCTGCAGGACGGGCGGCTCACCGTCCTGCCGGGTGAGTCGCACGCCCTCGTGGGCCGCAACGGCGCCGGAAAGTCCACCCTCGTCAGCATCCTCACGGGCCTCCAGGCCCCCGACGAGGGCACGGTCAGCTTCGACGGCCGGCCCGCGCCCCCGATCGCCGACCGCGACGCGTGGCGCTCCAAGGTGGCCTGCGTCTACCAGAAGCCCACCGTCGTACCGGAGTTGACGGTCGCCGAGAACCTCTTCATCAACCGGCAGCCCACCGGGCGCGGCGGAGCCATCAACTGGCGGCGGCTGCGCACCGAGGCAGCCGAACTCCTCGACACCTGGGACGTGCACGTCGACCCGGAGGCCCGCACCGCGGACCTCAAGGTCGAGGACCGTCAAATGGTGGAGATCGCGCGGGCGTTGAGCTTCGGCGCCCGGTTCATCGTCCTCGACGAACCGACCGCCCAGCTCGACAGCCGCGAGATCGACCGGCTCTTCACCCGGATGCGCGCACTCCAGGAATCCGGCGTCACCTTCCTGTTCATCTCGCACCACCTCCAGGAGGTGTACGAGGTGTGCCAGACGGTCACCGTCCTGCGCGACGCGCGCTGGATCACCACCGCCCCGGTCGCCGACCTGCCGCGTCAGGCCCTGGTGGAGGCCATGGCCGGCGAGTCCATCGCCGAACAGGCCGTCACCGTCAGGGGAGTCGAGCCCGGGGCGCCGGTGCTGCTGGCAGCCGAGGGGCTCACCTCACCGGCGTACGAGAACATCGACCTGACCGTGCGCCGCGGTGAGGTCGTGGGGCTCGCCGGGTCCAGTGGCAGCGGCAAGATCGAGCTGGCCGAGTCCTTCGCCGGGCTCCACACACCGACCGGCGGAAGTGCCCGGCTGGACGGCGCGCGGCTGCCGTTCGGGGACGTACAGGCGGCCCTGACGGCGGGCGTCGGCTGTGTGCCCCGTGACCGGCACGAACAGGGGCTGGTCTCCGGCATGACCGTCGGCGACAACTCCACCATGAGCGTCCTGCGCCGTCTCGGCCGGTACGGGTTCGTCTCCGAGAGCCGCAAACGTGGCTTCGCCACCGCCCTCATCGACCGCCTCGACATCCACACCGAGGGCCCCGAGCAGCCCGTCTCCGACCTGTCCGGCGGCAACGCCCAGAAGGTCGTCATGGCCCGCGCCCTCGCCTCCGACCCCAAACTGCTCGTCCTGATCAACCCCACCGCGGGCGTCGACGTGAAGTCCAAGGAATCCCTCCTCGCGCGCATGGACAGCGCCCGCGAGGACGGCACCGCGGTTCTCGTCGTGTCGGACGAACTCGACGACCTGAGACGCTGCGACCGCGTCCTCGTCCTCTTCCACGGCCATGTCGCCGCCGAACACCCGGCGGGCTGGCGCGACCACGAGCTGATCGCCTCCATAGAAGGAGTGGACCATGGCTGACACAAAGGCCCCGCCCCTCGTCCCCCTCAGGGCCCCGGACCCGCGTTCGGCCAAGACCGTACTGCTCCGCCGCGCCCGCGAACTCGCCCTCGTACCAGCCCTGTTGCTGCTCATGGTGCTCGGTACGTTCGTCAACGACTCGTTCCTCACCGAACGCAACCTGATCTCGATCCTCGGTGCCTCCGCCGCCCTCGCGATGGTGGTGCTCGCCGAGTCGCTCGTCCTCATCACCGGCAAGTTCGACCTCTCCCTGGAGTCGGTCGTCGGCATCGCCCCGGCCGTCGGCGCGCTGCTCGTGCTGCCGGCCGCGCAGTCCGGGTGGGGAACCGAACTCCCGGCCGTGCTCGCCCTGTTGGCGATCATCGCCGTCGGCGGAGCGGTCGGCGCGTTCAACGGCATCCTGGTCGTCAAGTTCAAGCTCAACGCGTTCATCGTGACGCTCGCGATGCTGATCGTGCTGCGCGGCCTGCTGGTCGGCGCGACCAAGGGCAAGACCCTGTTCGGCATGCCCGACTCCTTCTACTCCCTCGCCACCACCACCTTCCTCACCGTGCCCATGTCGGTATGGGTGGCCGGGGCCTGCTTCGCCGTCGCCGGGCTCGTCCTCAAGTACCACCGCGTCGGCCGGGCCCTGTACGCGATCGGCGGCAACGCCGACGCGGCCCGGGCCGCCGGCATCCGGGTCGAACGGGTGATGCTCGGCGTGTTCGTCGTCGCCGGGGCGCTCGCCTCCGTCGGCGGGATCATGCAGACCGGTTACGTGGGCGCGATCAGCGCCAACCAGGGCAACAACATGATCTTCACCGTGTTCGCGGCGGCCGTCATCGGCGGCATCAGCCTCGACGGCGGCAAGGGCACGATGTTCGGTGCGCTGACCGGCGTACTTCTGCTGGGTGTTGTGCAGAACCTGCTGACTCTCGCCCAGGTGCCGTCGTTCTGGATTCAGGCGATCTACGGCGGAATCATCCTGGTTGCGCTCATGATCGCTCGCGTGACGACGGGACGTGCGCAGGACTGATCCCGAGCCACCCCTGACGTACCCCTGAGGTTCCCCGGTGGAACCCCTGCCACTGACCGAAAGGCATCCCGTGTCCCCGACCCCCGCCCGCGTCATCGCGGTCGACACCTACGACATCCGGTTTCCGACCTCGCGGGAGCTCGACGGCTCCGACGCGATGAATCCCGACCCCGACTACTCGGCGGCCTACGTCGTGCTGCGTACCGACGCGGGCGACGGGCACGAGGGGCACGGCTTCACCTTCACCATCGGGCGGGGCAACGAGGTCCAGGTCGCCGCGATCGACGCGCTGCGCGGGCATGTGGTCGGCCGGTCCGTCGACGAGCTGTGCGCGGACCCCGGCACCCTGAACCGAGACCTGATCGGCGACAGCCAGCTGCGCTGGCTCGGACCCGAGAAGGGCGTGATGCACATGGCGATCGGCGCCGTCGTCAACGCCGTATGGGACCTCGCCGCCAAACGGGCGGGTCTGCCCCTGTGGCAGCTGCTCGCCGAGGCCGAACCCGAGTGGCTCGTCCAGCAGATCGACTTCCGCTACCTCACCGACGCGCTCACCCCCGACGAGGCCCTCGACCTGCTGCGCCGGGGCCGGGAGGGCGCAGCCGAACGGACGGCCGACCTGCTGGCGAAGGGCTTCCCCGCCTACACCACCTCCGCGGGCTGGCTCGGCTACGACGACGAGAAGCTCACCCGGCTCGCCACCGAGGCCGTCGCCGACGGCTTCACCCAGATCAAGCTCAAGGTCGGATCGGACCTCGAGGACGACGTACGCCGCTGCCGGGTCGCCCGCAGCGTGGTCGGCCCCGACATCCGGATGGCGATCGACGCCAACCAGCGCTGGGACGTCGAGGAGGCGATCCGCTGGACCAAGGCGCTCGCCGAGTTCGACCCCTACTGGATCGAGGAACCCACCAGCCCCGACGACATCCTCGGCCACGCGGCGATCCGCCGGGCCGTCGCCCCCGTCAAGGTCGCCACCGGCGAACACGTCCAGAACCGCGTCGTGTTCAAGCAGCTTCTCCAGGCCGACGCCCTCGACGTCGTGCAGATCGACGCGGCCCGCGTCGGCGGCGTCAACGAGAACCTCGCCATCCTGCTGCTCGCGGCCAAGTTCGGCGTCCCCGTCTGCCCGCACGCGGGCGGTGTCGGCCTGTGCGAACTCGTCCAGCACCTGTCGATGTTCGACTACGTCGCCCTGGCCGGCACGACCGAGAACCGGGTCATCGAATACGTCGATCATCTGCACGGTCACTTCCTCGACCCCGTGGTGATCAGGCAAGGTCATTACCAGGCACCTACGGCGCCGGGCTTCTCCGCGGCGATGCGGCCGGAGTCCATCGCGCAGTACACGTTCCCCGGCGGCACCTTCTGGGCCGCCGACCTGGCGAAGGAGAAGGGGCAGGCCGCATGACCGACTTCGAGGGTCTCAAGGCGCTGGTCACAGGGGGTGCGTCCGGCATCGGCCGGGCCACCGCGCAACTGCTGGCCGCGCGCGGCGCACAGGTCGCCGTCCTCGACCTCGACCCGTCGTCGGTCGAGAAACCACTGCTCGGCTACCGGACCGACGTCTCCGACGACACGTCCGTGCGGGAGGCGGTGGCCGCCGCTGTCGCCGACCTCGGCGGCCTCGACATCGTCGTCAACAACGCCGGCATCGGCGCCCTGGGCACCGTCGAGGACAACGACGACGAGGAATGGCACCGCGTCTACGACGTCAACGTGGTCGGCATGGTCCGTGTCTCCCGCGCCGCGCTGCCCCACCTGCGCGACTCGGCGCACGCCGCCATCGTGAACACCTGCTCGATCGGCGCCACGGCCGGCCTGCCGCAGCGCGCCCTGTACTGCGCCACCAAGGGCGCCGTGTACTCCCTGACCCTGGCCATGGCCGCGGACCACATCGCCGAGGGCATCCGCGTGAACTGCGTCAACCCGGGCACGGCCGACACCCCGTGGGTCGGCCGGCTCCTCGACTCGGCCTCCGACCCCGTCGCCGAACGCGCCGCGCTGGAGGCCCGCCAGCCCACCGGCCGCCTGGTCTCGGCCGACGAAGTGGCGGGCGCCATCGCCTACTTGGCGAGCCCCCTGTCCGGCGCCACCACCGGCACCTCACTCGCCGTCGACGGCGGTATGCAGGGCCTGCGACTGCGTCCGGCGGCCCGGTGAACCTGCCGAACCACACCCCAGGAAGCGAGCCCGGGTCCGCACCCGGGCCCCTGCCGGTGCACACGCTCGGCCGCACCGGCGTCGAGGTCACGGGCCTCGCCTTCGGTGCCGCCGCCATCGGCAACCTCTTCACCGAGGTCACCGACGAACAGGCGCACGACGCGGTGTCCGCCGCCTGGGACGCGGGCATCCGCTACTTCGACACCGCCCCGCACTACGGCATCGGCCTCTCCGAACGCCGCCTCGGCGCGGCCCTGCGTGAGCACCCGCGCTCGGCGTACACGATCTCCACGAAGGTCGGCCGCCGTCTGGAGCCCGCAGGCGACCCCACTGGCGACGACCTGGCCAACGGCTTCGCGGTCCCCGCCACCCACACCCGCGTCTGGGACTTCAGCGCCGACGGCGTACGCCGCACACTGGAGGCGAGCCTGGAGCGGCTCGGCCTCGACCACGTCGACGTCGTCTACCTGCACGACCCCGACGACCACGCCGAGGACGCCTTCCGCGAGGCCTACCCGGCGCTGGAGAGGCTCCGCTCCGAGGGCGTCGTACGGGCGATCGGCGCGGGCATGAACCAGACGGAGATGCTCACCCGCTTCGTCCGGCACACCGACGTCGACGTGGTCCTGTGCGCCGGCCGCTACACGCTCCTCGACCGGAGCGCCCTCACCGAACTGCTGCCGGCCGCCGTCGAACGCGCTGTGTCCGTGGTGATCGGCGGCGCCTTCAACTCCGGTCTGCTGGCGGACCCGAGACCCGGGGCGACCTACAACTACGCGGCGGCATCAGGCGAGTTGCTGGACCGCGCCCTGCGCATGAAGTCCGTCGCCGACCGGCACGGCATCACCCTGCGGGCAGCCGCGCTCGCCTTCTGCGCGGCCCACCCGGCCGTCGCCGGGGTCCTCGTCGGCACCCGTTCGGCCGCCGAAGTCCGCGACTGCGCCGACCAGTTCGCGGTGCCCGTGCCCGAGGCCTTCTGGCAGGAACTGAGGGACACCGGCCTGCTGTCCACCGAGGAGCCGTCATGAGAGTCGCCTTGCACACAAAGGTCCGCGCCGACCGCGTCGCCGAGTACGACGCCGCCCACCGCGAGGTCCCCGTCGAGCTGACCGACGCGATCCGCGCCGCCGGCGCCACCTCCTGGACGATCTGGCGCAGCGGCACCGACCTCTTCCACGTCCTGGAGTGCGAGGACTACGGACGCCTCCTCGCCGAGCTGGAGAAGCTGCCGGTCAACGTGGCCTGGCAGGCCCGGATGGCCGAACTCCTCGACGTGGCGCACGACTACTCCGCCGAGGGCTCCGAGGCGGGCCTGCCCGTCGTGTGGGAGCTGCCGTGACGGTGGTCGACGCGCACCACCATGTGTGGGACCTGTCGGTCCGCGACCAGGACTGGATCGCCGAGGACAGCCCGCTGCGCCGGGACTTCACCATGGACGACCTCGCGCCGCAGGCCCGCGCGGCGGGCGTCGACCGCACGATCCTCGTCCAGACGATCACCGTGCCCGAGGAGACCCCGGAGTTCCTGGCGCTCGCGGCCCGGCACGAGCCGATCGCGGGCGTCGTCGGCTGGACGGACCTGACCCGAGCCGACATCGGCGACGAGCTGGCCAGACTGCGCGAACTCCCCGGCGGCGAGTACCTGAAGGGCATCCGCCACCAGGTCCAGGGCGAGCCGGACCCGGAGTGGCTGCTGCGCCCGGACGTACGCCGTGGCCTTGCCGCGGTCGCCGACGCCGGCCTGGTGTACGACCTTGTCGTGCTCCCGCGCCAGCTGACCGCGTGTGTCAGGGCGGCCGAGTCACTGCCGCAACTCACGTTCGTCCTGGACCACTTGGGCAAACCGCCGATCGCCTCAGGCGCACTGGAACCCTGGGCCTCGGCCCTCCGCTCCCTGGCCGCACTGCCCAACACGGTCGCAAAGCTCTCCGGCCTGGTCACCGAGGCGGACCACGCCTCCTGGACGACCGGCGAGCTGCGCCCGTACGCGGACACCGCCCTGGACGCCTTCGGTCCCGGCCGGCTGATGTTCGGCTCGGACTGGCCGGTGTGTACGCTCGCCGCGTCGTACGGCCAAGTGGTGTCCCTGGCCGAGGAGTTGACCGCCTCCCTCGACGCGAGTGAACGCGAGGAGGTCTTCGCGGGCACCGCGACCCGCGTCTACGGCCTCTGAGCCGAGACGCGGGCCAGCCGCGTCGGCGGCATGAACTCCCGTACGTACACCCGCTCCCAGTACGCCCCCGTCGCCCGCCGCTCCCGCCAGGTCGTGTACCGGTACCGGAAGAGGCGGGCGCGGACGTAGCGCGGGGGCGCGTCCGGCGGGAACGGGGAGCGGCGCAGCAGCCGGAGCGTGTCGCGGTCGTTGTCCAATAGCCGTTCGACCATCGCGCCGAACCACGACCCGGCGTACGCGGGCGACAGTGCGGCGAACCACATCATCCAGTCGAGCCGCAGATGGTAGGGCGCGAACTGGCGTGGCCTGCGCGCCGGTTGGCCGGGTTTCCCCTTGAACTCGTACTCCCGCCAGTCGGAGTCCTCGCGCGGAACGTCGTCGGCCGTGCCCTCGACGATCACCTCGTACCGGACCCGGCTGACGCTGCCGAAGGCGCCGTAGCTGTTGACCAGATGAAGCGGGTCGAAGGAGCGGTTCATCACCTGGCGGGGCGAGAGCATGTTGCGGACCGGACGACAGCTGAGGGCCACCAGGCCCCCGGCGACCGCCAGGACCACGATCTCGTACCAGAGCGGGGTGTCCGGGACGGGACTCGGCGCCGTGTCCGGGAGACGCACCGCCGACAGTGCCAGCACGATCGTGAGCCAGTTCAGCCAGGCGAAGTTGCCCGACAGGACCAGCCACAGCTGGGTGACGATCATCAGGGACGCGGCGCCCGTCGCCACCGGCTGCGGGGTGAACAGCAGCACGGGGACGGCGAGTTGGGTGAGATGGTTGGCGGCCGTCTCGACCCGGTGCACCGGCCTCGGGAGACGGTGGAAGTACCAGCTCAGCGGACCCGGCATCGGCTGAGTCTCGTGGTGGAAGTCGAGGCAGGTCAGGTTCCGCCAGCAGACGTCGCCGCGCATCTTGATCAGCCCCGCCCCGAACTCGACCCGGAACAGGATCCAGCGCAGCAGGAACAGCACCACGACCGGCGGCGCGACCTCGTCGTTGCCCAGGAAGACGGCGAGGAAGCCCACCTCCAGAAGCAGTGACTCCCAGCCGAAGCCGTACCAGGTCTGGCCGACGTTGACGATCGACAGATACATCACCCAGGGCAGCAGCCACAGCAACATCCCCGCCCACAACGGGAGTCGGGAGTCCAGTCCGGCGAGCAGCGCCACCGACACCGCACAGCCGGTCCAGGACCAGACGGCGAAGAAGCGGTCGGAGTAGTGGAGTTGGAACACGCTCGGTGCCTGCCGGAAGCCGACCCGGGCGACCAGACGGGGGACCGGGAGCATGCCCCGCTCGCCGATGAGCGCCCGGAACTGGAGGGCCGCGCCCAGGAACGCGACCAGGTAGACACAGGCCAGGCCCCGCTGGAAGACCAGTCGGCTCAGCCAGAAGCCGGGTGCGTCGAACCACTCCATGTCACGCGCTCCTTCCTCCCCCCCAGTGTGACGCTCGGTGACCTTCTCGGCTTGCGTGCGCCGAGCGGGTGACGCAGACAATGGGGAATGCACCGGACCCTTGTCACCACCTGCGCACTCTCCGCAGCCCTGCTGGTCGGGGGCTGGGACGGCGACCCGACCGGCGAGGAGGTACTGATCCCCGACGCCTTCGGTACCGGTATCGGCATCGGCGCGGTCCAGGATCCCTGCGACGAGATCGGCCCCGACACCGTCCCAGAGATCCCCGACCTCCCCGACGGCGGCGGCCGGATCCCCGACGACAACACCCCCTACGACGCCTTTGCCCCGTCCGATCCCTGTGAGGGCGTCGGCGAGTGAGCGAAGTCCGGCGAAAGACGTCGGACAAGTCGAAGAATCAGCCAAAAACTGGCAGGGTGGGCGCATGGCTGATCGGGGAGCGAGCGCCCTGCCACTCCCGGACGACTGGCCCGCCCACCCGGACCCGGTTCTGGCGCTCAACCGCATGGGGACGTTCGACTGGGACCTGGACGCAGGCCTGTTCCACATGGACGCGCTGGCGTACGAGATCTTCGATCTGCGCCCCGACGAATACGACGGCCACCCCGAGAGCCTGGCCGTCAGGGTGCCCCCGATGGAGGGCCGCCGGCTCGATTCGGTCGTCGCCGAGGCCATGAAGGACGGCAGCGAGAACTACGGCACCTACTTCCGCCTCCGCCGCCGGGACGGCGCCCTGCAGTGGACCCACACCCAGGGCTACATCCGCCGAGACGAGACCGGCCGCCCGCGCCGGGTCATCGGCATCGTCCGCGACGCCACGCAGGAGCTGCGGGACAGCCAGGCCCGTACCGAACAGGCCGCCCAGGACGAGGTCCGGCGCCGCCAGACCAATGTCGTCCAGGTCATCACCGCCGCCCTCGCGCACGCCCGCACCGTCGAGGACGTCATCGACGTCCTCACCAACTCCCACGGCGTCCCCCACCTCGGGGCGGCCAGTCTGGTCATGGGCCTGGTGGAGGCCGGCCGCATCCGGCTGGTCGCCGAGGGCCCGGCGGGTGCCTCCGTGCCGGGCACGCGCATCACCCGTATCGACGAGCCCTACCCGATGGGCGACGTCGTACGGACCCTCGGCCCGCGGTTCATCGAGTCGCCGGAGGAGTTCGCGGCCGGATATCCGGTCCTGTGGCCGCATCTCACCGACCTGAAGATCACCTCGGCCGCCTATCTGCCGCTCATCGCGCAGGCCCGGCCGATCGGCGCGATGGGCCTGCTCTACAACGACCGGTACGGCTTCTCGGCGGAGGACCGCGCCGTGCTCGTCGCACTCGGCAGCAGCATCGCGCAGAGCCTCCAGCGCGCCATGCTCTTCGAGCAGGAGAAGGACCTCGCCCAGGGCCTCCAGCAGGCCATGCTGCCGCGTTCCATCCCCAACGTGCCCGGTGCCGACATCGCCGTCCGCTACCGCGCCGCCTCCTCCGGCGGCCAGCTCGGCCGGGACATCGGCGGCGACTGGTACGACGTGATCCCGCTGCCGGGCGGCCGGGTCGGCGCGGTCATCGGCGACGTCCAGGGCCACGACACGCACGCGGCGGCCGTCATGGGCCAGCTCCGGATCGTCCTGAAGGCCTACGCGGCCGAGGGCCACCCGCCCGCGACGGTGATGGCCCGGGCCTCCGTCTTCCTGCGCGAACTCGACACCGGCCGCTTCGCGACCTGCCTGTACGCGGAGGCCGACATGTCCACCGGCGTGGTCCAGGTGGTCCGCGCCGGCCACCTCGACCCGCTGGTACGACACGCCGACGGCAGCTGCCGCCGCGCCCACGTCGACGGCGGGCTGCCGCTCGGCCTCTCCGCCGAGTTCGGCCGCCTCGAATACCCGGTGGCCACCCTCGAGCTGGAACCCGGCGAGACCCTGGTGCTGTGCACCGACGGGCTCATCGAGCAGCCCGGCGCCGACCTGGCCGACGGACTGCGCACGCTCAGGGCGCTCATCGCCGCCGGCCCGGAGAGCGTCTGGGAGCTCGCCGACCGGCTGATCGAGGTGGCCGACGAGCGCAGCGGGGACGACGACGTGGCCCTGCTGCTCCTGCGCCGCCGGGGACTGGCCGCCGTCCAGTCCGGCGGGCGGCTTCAGCAGCACGTCCCTCCTGCCGACCCCGACGCGCTGAGCGAGGCCCGGCACATGATCGGGGCCGCGGTCCGGGCCTGGGGCGCCCACGCGCGCGCCGACGAGGTCGAACTGGTGGCCGACGAGCTGATCACCAACGCCCTGATGCACACCGAGGGCGCGGCGGTCGTCACCCTGCGCGTGCTGAGCGGCCCCGAACGCCGGCTGCGCGTCGAGGTCGAGGACTCCTCCAGCGCCCTGCCGCGCCGCCGGGAGGCGGGGGAGTCCGGGGTCTCCGGGCGCGGTCTGCTCCTGGTCGACCTCCTCGCCGACGCCTGGGGCGTGGAGGCGCGGGGCGGCGGCAAGGTCGTGTGGTGCGAGTTCGTGGTGCCGCCCACGAGCTGAGCACCGGCGCGGGCGGTGGCACTCTGGACCTATGCCGGAACTTCCCGAGGTCGAGGCGCTCAGGGACTTCCTCACCGAACGGCTGGTGGGCCATGAGGTCGTCCGGGTGCTGCCCGTCGCGATCAGTGTCCTGAAGACGTACGACCCACCGGTCACCGCCCTCGAGGGCCGCGAGATCACCGCCGTGCACCGGTACGGCAAGTTCCTCGACCTGACGGCGGACGGCGGCCCGCACCTCGTCACCCATCTGGCCCGCGCGGGCTGGCTGCACTGGCGCGACCGCCTCCCCGACGGCCCGCCGAAACCCGGAAAAGGCCCGCTCGCACTGCGGGTCGCCCTGGAGACGGGCGAGGGCTTCGACCTCACTGAGGCGGGCACCCAGAAGCGGCTCGCGGTGTACGTCGTCCATGATCCGCAGGAGGTGCCCGGCGTGGCCCGCCTCGGTCCCGACCCGCTCGCCGACGACTTCGACGAGGCCCGCCTGACCGCTCTGCTGGCGGGGGAGCGGCGCCAACTTAAGGGGGCGCTGCGCGACCAGAGCCTGATCGCGGGGGTGGGGAACGCCTATAGCGACGAGATCCTGCACGCCGCGCGGATGTCCCCGTTCAAGCTCGCCGCCTCGCTCACGCCCGAGGAGAACTCGCGGCTGTACGAGGCGCTGCGCTCGACGCTCACCGAGGCGGTCGCGCGCTCCCGGGGACTGGCGGCCGGCCGCCTGAAGGCTGAGAAGAAGAGCGGGCTGCGGGTGCACGGCCGCACCGGCGAGCCCTGTCCGGTGTGCGGTGACACCGTCCGCGAGGTCTCCTTCAGTGATTCCTCGCTCCAGTACTGCCCGACCTGCCAGACGGGTGGCAAGCCGCTCGCCGACCGCCGTATGTCACGCCTGCTGAAGTAGCCCGACAGGCGCCCCCCGAACGGCGGTTCGGGTCAGGGGGCGTCGAGCGTCACCAGGCGCAGGCCGTCGGTGGTACGCAGTTCGTACTTGTCGATCTGGTCCGAGTGCAGGGTCGAGGCGCCCATCATCGTGCTCGCGCGGGCGTCGTGCTCGGGCACGTTCCAGTTGGTCAGCGTCTCTTCCGTGCCGTCGTCCGCGATGGCGACGAGATGACAGGCACGGGGGCCCGCGCCGTCCTTGACCTTCAGTTCGATCTGGCTGCCCCAGACCGTGTCCTCACTGGTGACCTGCGCCCAGACGCCCGACCGCTCGTCGGTCGCGGCGACCTGCTGGGTCCGGTCGGCGTCGTCGCCGCCGCTCGCCATGATCGCGATGCCGGGCCCGGCGACCGCGAAGACCACGGCGGCGGCCACGGCGTACAGCCAACGCCGCCGGTCGGCGCGCCGCCGGTTCGCCACTTCGCCGAGCAGCCGGTCCAGAAGACTGGGACCGGGTTGAGCCATGGGGTGCACGGAGCGCGGCGTGGCCCGCCGGTACAGCAGCAACTGCCGTGTGGCGGGACCGAATTCAGTCACATGGGCCGCGCACTGAGGGCACTCCATGAGGTGGTCCTCGAAGCGGAAGGCGTCCGCCTCGTCGAGCACGCCGAGCGCGTATGCGCCGACGTCGCGATGCCGTTCCAGGGACCTCATGCCGAATCCTCGTGCCGATGGTGATGGTGGGGTGGTGTTGCTCCCACCGGTACGCACCGGATCGCGGAATCACTCAAGCCCCATACCGAATCGAGACCTAAGGTGTTCGGAGCGGACGGGACCGCGGATTGGTCGGATTCTAAAAAAGATGGATCGCCAGATGACCGAGGGGCAGTCCCAGCCGCCAGGCGGGGGTCCAGACCTTCGGTCCGTCGTCCTCACCGAGCACGGGCCCGCCACCCGGAACGGCGTCCAGGTCCGGGGCGAGCAGCTCGGTCTCCTCCAGCCAGCGCCAGGCGGCGGCGGCCAGGTCCAAGTCGGGTGCCGGCGCTCTCGATTCGAGTGCGTCGGCCGCCAACCTGGAAATACGTGTCCGGACCCAGTCCTGCCAGGGCTGGTCGTACGCCGTCAGCGAAAGCCACTTCTCCAGTTGAGTGATGACCCGGATTCCCGAGAGCTCACCGCTGGTGTCGGACAGGAAGATGGTGAGCGCCAGCGCGTCCCGACCCGCGCGGAACTCGAAGGACGTGGGCGGCATCAGATCGCCCGTTCGCAACAGCTCGTCGGCGATGTACTCGGCGTACAACCAGGCCATGGGGACGGTGAGTTCGCCCCCGCCGGTGCCGTCCGTGCCCTCTTGACCTCGGTGCAGCATCCCTTCCTGCCTTCCTCCGGTGCGTGCGCGTCGCCCGACCCCGGGCCTCCGGGCAGACGCCCGGTGCGGACACGGATGAAGACAGCTCATGGCTCAACCATGGTCCTCAGCAAGGCGCTTTACCGAGGTTTGACCCGACCATTGGTTTCAGCGCAGGTCGGCCGCATAACCCGGAAGGACTCGCCGCAGGGCGCGCAGCGCGTAATACGCGCGGGACTTCACCGTACCGGGCGGGATACCCAGCGCCGTCGCGGCCTCCGCCACACTCGCCCCCTGGAAATACACCAGCACCAGGACTTCACGGTGCTCGGGAGTGAGTGTCTTCACAGCCTCCCGCACATCGAGCGTCGCCGCGGACCGTTCCGCGTGATCGGCGCACACCCGCGCGTTCTCCAGGATCGCGTCCCCGACCTCGGCGGGGCGCGCCTGCCGGGCCCGGCGCGCGTCGATGGCGAGCCGCCGTCCCACGGTCAGCAGCCAGGGCCGTACCGACTCGAAGGCGTCGGCCCGCAGCGCCTCCGGATGCTGCCAGGCGCGTACGAGGGTCTCCTGCACCAGGTCCTCGGCGCGCTGCCGGTCGCCGTCGCACAGGCGCAGCAGCAGGGCGAAGAGCGGTCGGCCGTGCTCGCGCTGCAGCGCGGCCAGCTCGTGCTCGGCGGTCGTCGTCCCGTGGGTGATGGTGGTTCCGGCCGTCATGGCCGTATGGCATCGCAAGGTCCCGATTCGGGACAGAGCGCGGACCGGAGTCTGCGGCGGACGGTCGGACGCGTCGACGAACGGTGCGACGAACGGTCTGAACGGGAGGTTCCCCCTCCACACACGCCACCCCGCCCCGCCGTCGGCCCGGAGGGCGGCGATGGCGAGGTGACTTGCCCGAGCGCACCCGCGAGGCGCACGAGCGAAACGCCGGCGCGGGCGCCGGGCGCGCGTCCCCGTCTGTGACGTGGCTCCTGAGCGGGGGCGCGTGCCCGAACGGGCTGACGGCGGGGCTGGCGGTTGCGGGGTGCCGGTGGGGTGCCTGGGCCACTACCGGGCCCCATGGTTGCGGGGCGCGCGTCCGAACGGGCTGACGGCGGGGCCGACAGCTGCCGGGCGTCGGTGTGGCGCCTGGGTCACGGCGGGGCCGATGGTTGCGTGGCGTCGGTGTGGCGCCTGGGCCACGACCGGGCTCGACGGTTGCGGGGCGCGGGCGCCGGGTGTGTGACCCCGTCCGGGACGTGGGCCCTGAGGCGGGGCGTGGGCCGTGTCTGACGACGGGGCAGCGGCGTCGGTGTCGTGGTTACGGTACGACCGTGACCGGCCAGCGGCCCGACTTCACCAGGCGGATCGCCACCGAGCCGATGATCCGGTGTCCCGCCTGCTCGGACGCGCCGACGACCACCGCGTCCGCCTTCAGGTCGTCGGCGGCCTTCACCATGCCCGTGTACGGGTCCCCGCGGAAGGTGTGGAACTCCCACCGGATATCGAATATCCCCTTGACCTGCTCGGTCGCCTCCCGGATCTGCGCGATGAGATCCTCGGCCACGCTGCCCGTCGCCTCAGCCACGGGCGCCCCGAACGCGGCGCCCGCCGCCATCACCGGCTGTACGTACACCAGGGCGAGCAGCGCGTTCTGGCGCCGCGCCAGGCCCGCGGCGTAGGACGCGGCGCGGAGCGAGGACTCGGAGCCGTCGACGCCGGCCACGATGACCTTCGGCCCGTCCGTGCCCCGCTCGAACTGGTGCTCGCCCCGCGATGAGTGCTGCTGTTCCGTCACACTCCGAGGCTATCGGCAGCCGGGGGCCCGCCGGGCACGCGGGGAGGTCCCGGGAACCCGGTTCAGCTGTGCCTGTCCCGCTGGGCCCAACGGGTGCTTTCGTACCGCCGCACCGGTGCCGATGCGGGGCGTCAGGACCGTACCGGGCGACTGATGAGTCATGACGAAGGATCAGTTGCTCACACGGCGCCGGGTGTTGATGATCGGCGGAGCCGCCGCCGTGGGAGCGGCCGGTACGGCCGCGCTGCTCACCGCCGGCCCGGAAAACACCGCGAATGCCCGGTCCGCCGCGGGCCCCTCGGCACACCGTGCGCTCAAGCCCTCCGCGTACCGCCTCGAACCCCTCACCGGCTACGGCCCGCCGCAGGCCGCCACCGCCCACGGACGCACCCTGGTCCGCCACGAGCCGCTGCTGCGGGTGTCCGGACGTGGTCGCACCATGGTGCTGACCTTCGACGACGGACCGGACCCCCGCTACACCCCGGACATCCTGCGGACCCTGCGGGAGCACGACGTCCGCGCGATGTTCTTCGTGTGCGGGGAGATGGCGGTCAACAACCAGGACCTGCTCGCCGAGATGGCCGAGGACGGGCACGTCGTCGGCAACCACACCTGGTCCCACCCGTTGCTGACGCGCCTGACGCGCTCCGAGATCCGCTCCCAGATGGAACGCACCTGCGAGGTCATCGAGGACGGCTGCGGCGAAGCCCCCGCCTGGTTCCGCGCCCCCTACGGCGCCTGGAACCGGGCCGCCTTCCAGATCGGCGCCGACCTCGGCATGGAACCGCTCGCCTGGAGCGTCGACACCCTCGACTGGATGGCCCCGGGCACCCGCAAGATCGTCGACCGGGTCGAGCGCGGTGCCGCCCCGGGTGTCGTGGTCCTCTCGCACGACGCGGGCGGCGACCGCTCCCAGAGCGTCCGGGCGCTGCGCGACTATCTGCCGCACCTGCTGGATTCCGGCTACCACATCACCGTACCGACCCGGCACTACACGTAGTCGCGGGTGGCCTGATCGCCGGTCACGGGCATTCGGCCGCCCGGCCGGGGAACGCTCAGCGAACCTCGACCAGGCGGGCGAACACCACGACATTCCCGTTGTAGCCGTTCTGCTTGGAGAAACCGCCCCCGCAGGTGATGACCCGCAGTTCGGGGGTGTTCCTGCTGCCGTAGACACGGTCACCGGGGAAGTTGTTCTTGTCGAAGACCTCAATGCCGTAGATCTCGAAAACGGCCACCTTTCCGTCCTGGCGCTGGACCTCGACGCGATGTCCCTTCTTGAGGGCCCCGAGTCCGTAGAAAACGGCGGGGCCCAGTTTGTTGTCCACGTGTCCGACGACCACCGCGGTGCCCTTCTCGCCGGGCGACACGGCACCGGTGAACCAGCCCGCCAGATTCGGGTCCTCGGGCGGCGGGGCGTCCACCCAGCCGGCCGCGTCCAGGCCCACCGGCAGCACCGGCGCGTCGACCGAGATCGCCGGGATCCGCACCCGGTCGGCCACCGAGAACGGCAGCGCGGCCGGCACGCCGGAGAAGGTGCCGCCGGGGAGGCGGCTGTCCGCCGCCGCCGCCGACGCGGGCTGTGGCGGACCGACGTCGAACTCTCCCGAACCATTTCGAATGAGAGCGAGGCCGGTCAGCAGAACAAGCGCTATCACGCCCCACGGAGCGCGCTTCTTCCGCCGCTCCTCCTCTTCCGCCAGCTCGGACGCAGACATTCGCCATCCCCTCTCGACCCGGCCGTCGCCGTGTCAATCGCGCATACGACAACGCTAAGTGCCCGGCGGAAAACCGGCGACGGGGCAGCAGCGAACGGGTGGCGGACGTGGGGTGCGTCATTCGTCCGGGCGCCATCCGGGTCGATGGGAAAGTATTTTTTCTGACGGTCCGTGACCTGCGACAATATCCGATTGTGCGGTATTCCTTCGGCGTGTCCTCTCACCAGTACGGACCATTCCCGAAATGCGGCTGCGCGCACGGCATCTGAGGGTTCGTCTGGGAGGCGTTTTCTCGCCGATCGACCGGGGACGGGTCCCGGGGCGCCTTCCGCGGAGGTTCACATGCGTACTACTCGTGCCCTGGTGGTGGCTGCCGCCACGGCTGCCGCGGTGGGGCTCGCCGCCCCGACGGCCTCGGCCTGGGACCAGCCGTCCGGCGTCACCGCCGCCCCGAGCGTGATCGCCCCGGGCGGCCAACTGGTGCTCACGGTCGACGGCTCGGCGTGCACCCGTTCGAACAGCACCATCTCGTCGAACGCCTTCCCGAGCGCGACGCTCTCCCCTATGGGGACGAACTCGGCGACGGCGAAGGTGACCGTCAACACGAACGCCACCGCGGGCTCGTACAGCGTCACCACCAACTGCGAGGGCAGGCCCCGGACCTTCTCGGGGGTCTTCACGGTCATCGGCGGTGTCCGAGGCGGTCTCGGCGGCAGCAGCTCCTCCGGGGCCACCCCGGCCGACATGGCGATCGGAGGCGGGCTGGTGGCCGCCGCCCTCGTCGGCGGTGGCGTGTTCTGGATGCGCCGCCGCTCCGAGAACCGGATCTGACGGCCGTCTCCCCCTCGGAGTGCCGACCGCACGCCGACAGCCTTTCGCCCCGGAACCCGTCAGGGTCCGGGGCGAAAGGCTGTACGGGTGCCGCCACGTCAGGCGTTGTCGTCGCTCGGTCGACGCCGGGAGAAGTGGTACGCCACGGTCAGCGACCCCGCGATGAGCGCCGCGCCGAGGCCGATCTCCCCGAGGTCGAAACCGGCGACGGTGCCGCCCTCACCCGCGTGCACACCCCGTTGGACGGGCAGCGGGTAGTGCGTGGGGTCGCTGGGGTGTCCGCCCGCGATGGTGAGGTCGGTGTGGCCGCTCTCGCCGCCACAGGTGAACGTCACCCGGTACGCCGCCCCCGGTTTGGCGTCCCAGTCGACCTTCGTCGTCCTCGACGAGTGACCCTTCGGGATGGTGACCGTGTCGAAGACGCCGGAGGACACCCGGGTGTCGTCGTTGCAGTTGTCCACGCGCAGCGTGACCTCTCCGCCCGCCGCGACGGTCGAGGGCACGACACTGAACCCGAACGACGTGACGCTGTTGTCCGCGACGACGGCCTGGGCGGCGGGTGCGGTGAGGGTGAGGGCGGTGACGCCCAGCAGTGCGGCCGAGGCGACGCGTATCGCGCGCATGTGAATCCTCCGGGTCCCCGAGGAGCAGCTGCGGACCTTTTCCGCTCGCGCCGTACCGTTCGCGCCAGAAATGCACCTCGATGACCGAAACGCTAGGAACGCCTGTGCGTATGCGCGATCGGTGTCGGGCGAACGGGTCATGGATGTGGGCCGGTCGGGGGACCCCGCCGAGCGAGTCGGGGGACACCCGCGCGTGGCAGGTGTCCCCGGGGACGCGTGGGGCGAGGAGCCGTCAGCCGGTCCCCACCCGTTCGCGGGCGGTCAGCGGCCCGCGCCCGGGAAGAGCGTCAGGAACGGATCGGCCGTGGCCGTGATGCCACGGCTGTAGGGCGCGTCGAAGTCCCAGATCAGGAAGAGCAGGAAGGCGATCAGGGTGGAGAACAGCCCGGCGAGGACCAGTTCGCGGGGTGTGCGCCGGATCTGGAGGGCGAAGATCATCCCCACCGTGATCAGGGCCCCCGCGATCAGTCCGAACCACACGACGCCGGGCATGGTCGGCCCGGTCGAGTCGGCGCGGGCCGTGCGGGCCTGGTCCGCCATGGTCACCTGGTCCAGGAGCGGCTGGTAGGCCTGCGCCTGGAAGTCCGTCTTCGGTTCGTAGTCGGTGACGTCGACGCGAATGCGCTGCATCAGCTGGTCGCCGCGCTTGGTGACCTGGCCGTTGTCGCTCATCTCCTGCCACTCGGTCTTGACGACGTGTCCGACATAGGCGTTGACGTCGTCCCGAATGCGGTCACGCACGTCGGGCGGATAGACCCGGACGCGCTCGGAGATCTCGTGCAGTGCGTGGGCCTCGGTCGAGACATGGTCCTGGGCGACACCGCGCGCCTCCCAGACGCCGGCGATGGCCAGGCCCAGCACGATGGCGTACACGACGCCGATCCACATCGTCATGTACTCGATCACGTCCGGGGTGTCGGACGGGTCCTCGTCGTCCGGGGCCCTGCGGTCCCGTACGAAGGTGATGAGGATGACGACCGCGCACGCGGCCGCGATCGCGACGGCGAGAACAAGCCATTCCGACAAGAGGATGCCTCCAAGGGGTCAGCGCGGACGCAGTGCGATGACGGCGATCACGGCGGGCAGGGTGACGAGCAGGGTGAACGAGACCAGCGAGGGGCCGCCACGGACGGTCCGCTTGTGGGCGGACACGCGGTACGGCGGATAACTGACCCGGGCGGGCATCGGTGACGCGGTCGGGCTCGGGCTCGGCTTCTCGGTGCGCATCGGTGTGGGCGCGGGGCTGGGTGCGGGAGCAGGGGCGGGAGGTGGCGGCGGCGGACTCGGGGTCGGCCGGGGCGCGGGGGCGGGCGGCGCGGCCGGTGGCTTCGGCTCCGGCGCCGGCTTCCGCGGGGGAGTGGGCTTCGGGGTCGGGGTGGGTTCGGGGCTCGGCTTGGGTGGCGGCGGAGGTTCCGGCGTGGGGGTGGGCGTCGGTGGGGGAGTCGGGGTCGGAGTGGGTGTGGGTGTGGGCGTCGGTGTGGGGCAGGGCGGAGGTGGTGTCGGGGTCGGGCTCGGACACCAGGTGCCGGTGCCGACGACGACCTCGGTGCCGTTTCCGGTGACGACGGCTCCACCGTTGCCCACGCCCACCGACCAGCCGTCCTGGGCGGCGACCGGGACACCCGTGCCGACCGTGACCGAGGCACCGTTCCCGCTGACCGACACCGAGGTGCCGCTGCCCGCGCCGGTGGAGACGGAGACGCAGGTCCTCGCGTCGGCCGTGCCGACCGGCACGCCGATGAGCAGCCAGGTCAGGGCCAGCAGCGCCAATACCCGTATGGCGAGGGCGAATCGGGTCCGTGTGGGTCCATACACGACGAAGATCATGTGCGCTGGGCGCTCTCGCGCGCGCGGGAGCGCGAGGAGATTGCCCCGAACGAGTGACATATGTCGTGCGGCGGTTTAGATCGCGTGTTCTAGGTGCGGGCCGTGATCGTCCTCGGGTGCGAGGTGCGGCGGGTGGGACCACAGGGTTCGGAAAGAAATTTGTGCGTTGGTTGAACGCAGTGACCACCCCCGCCCGTACCTAGGACCGTGCGGCGGCCAAGCGGGGCGTCGCAACACCCTAACGATTACGGGGAGTTTCCCTATGAAGACCTCCTGGCGGAGCGCCTCACTCGTAGCCTCAGCTGCGGCCGTGCTGGCGCTGACGACGGCGTGCGGTCAGGACAAGGCCACCGACACGAGCAGCCAGAACGTCGGCGCGGCGGCCCCGGCCGCCGGTGGTTACGGATCCGTGGCCGGCACGAGCACGGCGGGTGCCGGCGCGGGTGCGGGCACCGGTACGGGCACGGGTACCGACACCGGTTCGGACGCCAATGGTGAGCAGGCCGCCGCGGGCAACTCCGCCGCTGCGGGCCAGTTGAACGTGGTCACCAACGCCCAGATCGGCAAGGTGCTGGCCAGCAGCAGCGGACGCACGATGTACCGCTTCGACCAGGACACGGCCGAACCGCCGAAGTCCAACTGTGACGGCGACTGCGCCGCCGCCTGGCCGCCGGTCCCGGCGGACGACGTCTCGGCCGGTGTCGGTGTCGACGCCGGACTGCTCGGCGAGGTGACGCGCGCCGACGGCACCAAGCAGCTCACGGTCGGCGGCTGGGCCGCCTACTACTACGCCAAGGACGCCGCGCCCGGCGACATCAAGGGCCAGGGTGTGGGCGGCAAGTGGTACGGCCTCGCCCCCGACGGCAAGAAGGCGACGCTCGCCGCGCAGCCCGGCCTGTCCACCCGCAATGACCCCAAGCTCGGCACGATCGTCGTCGACAAGAACGGCATGACGGTCTACCGCTTCCTGAAGGACCAGGCGTGGCCGAAGCCGGTGTCCGCCTGTGTCGGCGCCTGCCTGGACAAGTGGCCGGTCGTCTCGCCGGTCGCCTTCAAGGACACCAAGGGCATCAAGGAGAAGGGCTACATGGACTTCACCCGGCCCGACAACGGCGCCGAGCAGCAGACGCTCAACTGCTCGCCCATCTACACCTTCATCAACGACAAGAAGCCCGGTGACACCAACGGCCAGGGCGTCGGCGGCACTTGGTACGCCGTGGCCCCCGACGGCAGCCTGGTCGGCGCGCCGAAGCAGTAAGGCCAGGCAGTAACCGACAGCAGGGGAAACCGACTTCGACTTCTCCGGGCCTGTTCCCTCCGTGTCCCGCACTCTTCGTGCGGCACGGCGGGAGCAGGCCGCTTCGGCATGTCCGCAACGCGACGACACGCAGGGCGATTTGCCGGTGAATCGTCCCCGACTCGCCGTATTTCACCGGGAGTCGGCAACTCCACTTCGTAACTTTGGGAACTCTTTGGAACGCTCCGGATACTTTTCGTAGAGAGTTCGCGGTACGTCAATTCGGCACGTGCCGCAGGCAGTGACCGGGAACGGATGGTCAATTTCCGTTTCCGCTCGCTCCTTTGGCAGGCGATCAGTAACCTCAGCTCGAACACTGGAGCGCCAACGCCTGCCAACGCCTGGAGAGAGACAGATGGAGCGTCCCGCCTGGGCCCCCCGGGGCATCGACATCTCGGTGCCGAGCGTTTCCCGGATCTACGACTTCTATCTGGGCGGTTCGCACAACTTCGAGGTCGACCGGGAAGCCGCCCGCAGGGCCATGGAGTTCATGCCGGGACTTCCGAAGATCATGCAGGCGAACCGCGCTTTCATGCGCCGGGCGGTACGCTTCGCCGCCGCTGAAGGCATCACGCAGTTCCTCGACATCGGCTCCGGCATTCCCACCTTCGGCAGCGTCCACGAAGTGGCGCGGGCGGTCAGCCCCGAGGCGCGGGTGATGTACGTCGACCACGACCCGGTCGCCGTCGCACACAGCCAGGCGGTCCTGGCCGGCGACGAGCACGCGGACGTCCTCGCCGCCGATCTGCGCAAGCCCCGGGAGATCCTCGACAGCCCCCAGGTGCAGGGCCTGATCGACCGGAACCGGCCAGTGGCCCTGCTTCTCGTTGCCATACTGCACTTCGTGGAAGACATGGACGATCCGTACGCGGCGGTCGCCGAGCTGCGCGACGCGCTCGCGCCCGGCAGCCTGCTCGTCCTGACGCATGCCTCGTACGAGGGAATCCCGGTGCCGCCGGAGCGGGCCGAGGGCGCGGTCGACGTATACAAGGGCATTCGCAATCCGCTGGTCATGCGATCGCGCGAGGCGATCGCGCGGTTCTTCGAGGGGTACGACATGGTGGAACCGGGACTGGTGGCGATGCCGCACTGGCGGCCGGAGACGGCACCGGAGGACGAGGACGCGTACTCCTTCTCCGGATTCGCCGGCGTGGGACGCAAGGCGTGACCGCCGAGCCGGACGGCCCCCAGGACAGACTCCGCAGGTTCGCCACCATCTGGAGCCGGGCGGTCTACCAGGTGACGTCCACATCGCTCACCCGGGTGGAGTTCGAGGAGCAACTCCTGCCGCTCGCCGGGCGGTTGAGCAAGGCGCTACGGGCCAGGACGTTCGACGCCGAGGAGGGCCGGGCGGTCGGCGCGGCGCTGGTCGCCGCGCACTGCACCGACCCCGAGTCGCTCAGCCGCTCCCTCGACTGCGTGGATGCCTACCTGGTCCTGTACTGCGGTGAGGACGGCCCGCAGGAGGATCTGCGCGCCCGTTCGTCGCGCCTCCAGCACGCCATGGCCGCCGGTTACGCCGGCGCGCTGCGGGACCGGACGCTGGCCGAGCAGGAGGCGATCGCGTGGGCCGCGCAGAGCGCCCGCAGCGCGGTCGCCGAGGCCCTGCACGACAGCGAGGCCCGCTTCCGCGCGGTCTTCGAGGGCGCGGCCATAGGCATCGGCATCGCCGACCTCGACGGGAACATCCTGCAGATAAACGGCGCGCTGCAACGCATGTTCGGCGGCTCGGAGCAGACCGTACGGGGCCGCAGGGTCACCGACTGGACGCACCCGGACGACGCCCCGCAGGTCTGGAAGCTGTACGAGGAACTCGTCTCCGGCGAACGCGAGCACTACCACGTCGAGAAGGCGTTCTACCGCCCTGACGGAACGGTCCTGTGGACCAACCTCACCGTCTCCCTCCTGCGTGACGCGGACGGCCGGCCGCAGTACCAGCTCGCCCTGATGGAGGACACCACCGAGCGCCGGCTCCTCAACCTGCGGCTGCGGTACGAGGCCACGCACGACGCGCTCACCGGACTGCCCAACCGCACCCTGTTCTTCGAACGCCTCGAGAAGGCGGTGACAGCGGGCGAGGGCCAGCGCTTCGGCCTGTGCTATCTCGACCTCGACGGCTTCAAGACCATCAACGACAGCCTCGGACACGCGGCCGGCGACCGACTGCTCGTCGAGGTCGCCGACCGGCTGCAGTCCTGCGCGACCGCGCCGGGCGAGATGGTGGCCAGGCTCGGCGGCGACGAGTTCGTGGCGCTGACCACCGGCCCCGACACCGAGGCCGAGGTCGACGAGCTCGCGGCACGCATCATGCACGCGCTGATCGCCCCGGTCAGCGTCGACGGCCGCGAGCTGACCGTGCGCGGCAGCATCGGCATCGTCGAGGGCCCGGCGGGGGAGCGCGGACCGGCGGAGGTGCTGCGCAGTGCCGACATCACCATGTACCGGGCGAAGTCGGCGGGCGGCAACCGCTTCGAACTGGCCGACCCCGAGGCCGACTTGAAGGCGATCACCCGTCACGGGCTCACCACGGCACTACCGGCGGCCCTGGACCGCGGCGAGTTCTTCATCGAGTACCAGCCGCTGGTCCACCTCGGCGACGGAAGCGTCCGCGGCGCCGAGGCACTGGTGCGCTGGCTGCATCCGCAGCACGGCGTCCTCGGCCCCGACCGCTTCATCCCGCTCGCCGAGCACACCGGCCTGATCGTCCCGCTCGGCCGCTGGGTCCTGGAGGAGTCGGTGCGCCAGGCCCGCGACTGGCAGGAACAGTACGGCGGACATCCGGCGGGCGGCCCGCTGCGCATCAACGTCAACCTGTCCCCGTGTCAGCTCACCCACCCCGGTCTGGTGCAGGACACCGTCGACATCCTGGAACGCGCGGGACTGGAACCCGAGGCGCTGTGCCTGGAGGTGACGGAGTCGGCGTTGATCGGCGCCGACGACGACCTCCTCAAGCCGCTGCGCCGCCTCGCCGAGATGGGTGTCGACATCGCCCTGGACGACTTCGGCACCGGCTACTCGAACCTCGCCAACCTGCGCCGCCTGCCGGTGAGCATCCTCAAGCTCGACCGCTCCTTCACCCAGGGGATGCAGCAGTTCCCGGCGGACCCCGTCGACCTCAAGATCGTCGAGGGGATCGTCTCCCTTGCCCACAGCCTGGACCTCACGGTCACGGTCGAGGGCGTGGAGACGGGCGCCCAGGCGGAGCAACTCCGCATACTGGGCTGCGACACGGCCCAGGGCTGGTACTACGCCCGCCCGGGCCCCCCGGAACGCCTGCACGACCTGGCTTTGGTGGACGCGACAGGGTGACCGAGCCAGGGGCGCGGGGCTGTGACATTTGCGGCTCCGCCGCGTGGGCGCGACCAGCCACACACAACCTGAGCTGTGTCCACAAACCCCGCCCCCACCCCCCTCACCGCTCCAGAAGCATCCGCTGCAACTCCCGAGCCGCCCGAGGCGGAGCCACATCACTCCGATGGGCCAGGGCAATAGCCCGGAACAACCCCGGCCCAGCCAACGGAGTGACCCGCAGCCCACGCCCCGCCCGGCTGGCCACCATGCGCGGTACGACAGCCACCCCCAGCCCCGCCCGCACAAACCCCAGCACCGCGTCCATCTCCCCGCCCTCCACCGCGAAGTCCGGCTCGAACCCGGCGGAGCGACACGCGGCGACGGTCAGCTCACGCAGGTCGTAGCCGTGCCGGAACATCACCAGACGCTCGCCTTCCAGATCGGCGACGCGGACGGTCCGCCGGCCCCCGCCGGGTGCGGGCGCGTCCGGGGACGACACCACCACCAGGTCCTCGCGCAGGACCTCCAGCGTGGTCAGCGCCGGCGACGGCGTCGGCAGCGGAAGGACGACCAGGGCGAGGTCCAGGGCGCCGCGCGCCAGCTCCCGTACGAGGTCGTGCGAGCCGCCCTCCTCGATCAGCAGCCGGATGCCGGGATAGCGGTCGTGGAAGGCGCGCAGCACGTCCGGCAACAGCCCCGTGCACACGCTCGGCGTGGCGCCCAGGCGAATGCGGCCGGACCGGAGGTGGACCAGTTCCTGCACCTCGTGGCGGGCCGTGTCCGCGTCGGCCAGGATGCGCCGGGCCAGCGGCAGGAGTGCCTCGCCGGCATCCGTGAGCGTGATGTTGCCGCGCGCCCGCAGGAACAGCTCGGCCCCCAACTCCCTCTCCAGCGACTTGATCTGCTGCGACAGCGACGGCTGCGCGACATGGACGAGGTCGGCGGCGCGGGTGAAGTGGCGGGTCTCGGCGACCGCCACGAAGTACTGGAGCTGCTGGAACTGCATGGGTTCAGCATAGGTCTGCATAGGCTCTGTCTATGGAAACGAGCCGGACCATGTCTTGGACCGATGAGGGACTCTCGGCCTAGCGTCTGAGCCATGGCTCTGGCAACGCGGACGGACCGACGGCCGTCCATGGCACGCACCGTGTGGGACAGCACCGTCGGCAAGAAGACCGTGATGGCCGTGAGCGGCCTGATCATGCTGCTGTATCTCGTTGTCCACATGATCGGCAACCTGAAGATCTTCTTCGGGCCCGGCGAGTTCAACCACTACGCCCACTGGCTGCGCACGGTCGGCGAACCGTTCATGCACTACGAGTGGACGCTCTGGATCATCCGGGTCGTGCTCGTGGCCGCGGTCGTCGCCCACGCCACCTCCGCCTACCAGCTCAGCCGCCGCGACCTGCGGGCCCGGCCCAGCAAGTACGTTCACAAGAAGGCGCGGGCGAGCTACGCGACCCGCACCATGCGCTGGGGCGGGATCATCCTCGGCCTCTTCATCGTGTGGCACGTCCTCGACCTGACCACCGGCACCGTCCACTCGGGCGGCTTCCAGCCGGGCCACCCCTACCAGAACGTCGTCGACACCTTCTCCACCTGGTACGGCAACGTCATCTACATCGTCGCGATGCTGGCCCTCGGCCTGCACATCCGGCACGGCTTCTGGAGCGCCGCCCAGACCCTCGGCGTCGGCAACCGCACCCGCGACCGCGCCCTCAAGACCGTCGCAGGCGTCCTCGCGCTGCTGCTCACGGCCGGCTTTCTCGCCGTACCCGTGGGCGTCATGACCGGAGTGGTGAGCTGAAATGACCTCCGAATACACCGAGTTCACGACCGGCGAGCCCCTCGTCGACCACAAGGCACCCGCCGGACCCGTCAACGAGCGCTGGGACACGCGCCGTTTCGAGGCCAAGTTGGTCAACCCCGCCAACCGGCGCAAGCACACCGTCATCGTCGTCGGCACCGGGCTGGCCGGCGGCTCGGCGGGGGCCACGCTCGCCGAACAGGGGTACCACGTCGTCCAGTTCTGCTACCAGGACTCCCCACGGCGCGCCCACTCGATCGCCGCCCAGGGCGGCATCAACGCGGCGAAGAACTACCGCAACGACGGCGACTCCGTCCACCGGCTGTTCTACGACACCGTGAAGGGCGGCGACTTCCGCGCCCGCGAGTCGAACGTCCACCGGCTGGCGCAGATCTCCGTCGAGATCATCGACCAGTGTGTCGCCCAGGGCGTTCCCTTCGCCCGCGAGTACGGCGGACTGCTCGACACCCGCTCCTTCGGCGGTGTCCAGGTCTCGCGCACCTTCTACGCGCGCGGCCAGACCGGCCAGCAGCTGCTGCTCGGCGCCTACCAGGCCCTCAGCCGCCAGATCGCCGCCGGGAACATCGAGATGCACGCCCGCACCGAGATGCTCGACCTGATCGTCATCGACGGACGGGCCCGGGGGATCGTCGCCCGGGACCTGATCACCGGGGAGATCTCCAGCCACTTCGCGGACGCCGTCGTCCTCGCCTCCGGCGGCTACGGCAACGTCTTCTACCTCTCCACGAACGCCATGAACTCCAACGCCACCGCGATCTGGCGGGCGCACCGGCGCGGCGCCCACTTCGCCAACCCCTGCTTCACCCAGATCCATCCGACCTGCATCCCACGCACCGGCGACCACCAGTCCAAGCTCACCCTGATGAGCGAGTCGCTGCGCAACGACGGCCGGATCTGGGTCCCGAAGGCCAAGGGAGACACACGGCCCGCGAACGAGATCCCCGAGGACGAGCGCGACTACTACCTGGAGCGCATCTACCCCTCCTTCGGCAACCTGGTACCGCGTGACATCGCCTCCCGCGCCGCCAAGAACGTCTGCGACGAGGGGCGGGGCGTCGGACCCGGCGGACAGGGCGTCTACCTCGACTTCGCCGACGCCGTCCGGCGGATGGGACGCAAGGCGGTCGAGGAGAAGTACGGCAACCTCTTCGACATGTACGCGCGGATCACCGCCGAGGACCCGTACACCGTCCCCATGCGCATCTATCCCGCCGTGCACTACACGATGGGCGGCCTCTGGGTCGACTACGACCTCCAGACCACCGTCCCCGGCCTGTTCGCGATCGGCGAGGCCAACTTCTCCGACCACGGCGCCAACCGGCTCGGCGCCTCCGCGCTGATGCAGGGCCTCGCGGACGGCTACTTCGTCCTCCCGGCCACCATCAACGACTACCTGGCACGCAACCCCGCCCAGGCCCCCGTCGACGCCCAACACCCGGCTGTACAGGAGGTGTTGGCGGAGACCGAGGACCGGCTGAACCTCCTCCTGTCCGTCGACGGCGACCGCACTCCCGACTCCTTCCACCGTGAACTCGGCGAACTGATGTGGGAGTTGTGCGGTATGGCCCGCAGCGACAGCGGGCTGCGCAAGGCCCTGGAGCGCATCCCGCAGATCCGTGAGGAGTTCTGGCGCCGGATCAAGGTCCCCGGCACCGGCGAGGAGTTCAACCAGTCGCTGGAGAAGGCCAACCGGGTCGTCGACTACCTCGAACTCGCCGAGCTGATGTGCCTCGACGCCCTGAACCGCGCCGAGTCCTGCGGCGGCCACTTCCGCGAGGAGTCCCAGACCCCCGACGGCGAGGCGGAGCGCCGGGACGACGAGTTCTCGTACGCCGCCGCCTGGGAGTTCACCGGCACGGGCACACCTCCCGTCCTGCACAAGGAAGACCTCGTCTTCGAGTACGTCCACCCCACCCAGCGGAGCTACGCATGAAGCTGACCCTGCGCGTCTGGCGGCAGCGCAACGCCGATGCCGACGGCGCCATGTCCACGTACGAGGTGGACGGCATCTCGGCCGACATGTCCTTCCTGGAGATGCTCGACACCCTCAACGAGGAACTCATCCTCAAGGGCGACGACCCGGTCGCGTTCGACCACGACTGCCGTGAGGGCATCTGCGGCGCGTGTTCGCTCGTCATCAACGGCGACGCCCACGGGCCCGAACGCACCACCACCTGCCAGCTCCACATGCGGGCCTTCGCGGACGGCGACACCATCGACGTCGAACCGTGGCGCGCCGCCGCCTTCCCGGTGGTGAAGGACCTGGTCGTCGACCGGTCCGCCTTCGACCGGATCATCCAGGCCGGCGGCTACGTCACCGCCCCCACCGGCGCCGCCCCCGAGGCCCACGCCACCCCCGTACCCAAACCGGACGCCGACTTCGCCTTCGAGCACGCCGAGTGCATCGGCTGCGGCGCCTGCGTGGCCGCCTGCCCCAACGGCGCGGCGATGCTCTTCACGTCCGCGAAGGTCAACCACCTCAACGTGCTGCCACAGGGGGCGCCGGAGCGGGAGACCCGGGTCCTCGACATGGTGGCCCAGATGGACGAGGAGGGCTTCGGCGGCTGCACCCTCGCCGGGGAGTGCGCCACCGCCTGCCCGAAGGGGATCCCCCTCGTCTCCATCACCGGGATGAACAAGGAGTGGCTGCGGGCGACCCGCAAGGTCCAGCGGTAGGGCGACCTGGGGCCTTCGCCGCCCTACCTGGGCCGAACAGGGGAAAACCGCGGGCCCCGAGCGGGTCTGGCGGACGCTCCCGATGCCGCGCGGCTATGGCTGTCGGCATGGCACTCGTCACCGCTCCCGCCCTGGACACCGTTCCCCACCCCTCCCCGGCACGGCACGACCGGCTCGCCGCCCCGGTCGGCTGTGGCTGTGGCCCACGGCGGTCACCCTGCTCCTGGCGCTGTACCGGATCGGCGAACCGCTGCTCGGACGCGACGAGTTGACCAGCTGGGACATGGCCGGCCGCGGCACGGGTCAGGTGCTGGCCACACTGCGGAGCGTGGACGCCGTGGTGGGCACCTACTACCTGCTCCTCCACGAGCGGACGGGGGTCTTCGGTAACACACCGGTGGCCGTACGGCTGCCCTCCGCGCTGGCCATGGCCGGTACGGCCGCCTGCGTGGCACTGATCGGCAACCGGCTGTTCGGCCGCCGGGCCGGACTGGCCGGCGGACTGCTGTTCGCGCTGATCCCGGGGGTGAGCCGGTTCGCCCACGAAGCCCGCCCCTACGCCCTGGTGATCTGGCCGTCGCTGTGCCCCGCGTACCGCCGTCGTCTTCTGCGCAGTGTCCGGCGCGGTGCCCTCCTCTCGTGATCTGCACGCTGTCCCATGGGGAGATCTCGTACTTCCAATTCCGCTGCCGAACGCTTGCCCAGTGCTCCACCCTTCAGGGTGGAGGTGTAGGGCTTCATGCTCTTCACCCTGCTGGCGTTCGCCGTACTCGCCGGGGCCTCACTCGCCGCCGGGGCCCGCTCCCGGTGGCTGCTCGCGCCGGTTCTCGCGGTCCTCGCGCTGCTCACGGTGCCCGAGCAGAAAGCACTGCGGGAACCACTGGCCCACTACTGGGCCGGCGGCCCCGACTACGCGGCAGCCGCGGCGGTCATCCAGAAGTACTACGCTCCCGGCGACGCGATCGTCTACGACCGGAACGAAGAAGCGGGCATGTTCGCCCTGGGCGTGCGCTACTACCTGCCACGCGAGGCGGGGATGCGGGACGTCTTCCTCGCACGGTCGGCCGCCGACCGCAACGACCTGCTGTCGACCGACTGTCCGCGCCCGGAACGGTGCCTCGGGACCGAGAAACGGATCTGGCTGGTGGTCATGGGAAACGAACCGGACCCGCTGAACGGACTGCCGCCGGACCAGGCCTCGGCCCTGCGCGCGCACTACACCGTGTCCGGCACGGAACGGCCCGGCGGTCTGACGGTGGCCCTGCTGAGGCGCGCCGGATAGCGCGCCCTTCGACCCGCTCCAGGCGCCCGATCCCCGGGCATTCAACATCCCCACATCCCCTCTCCTGCCCCCGGACACGCACAGGCCAACCGGCATCGGAAGAACAGGAGCGCACGGACCGTACGCATCGGTCCGCCGCCGCTCCGCCGACCCGGCCCGTGACCAGGAGAGAGCCATGACCGGCGTTTCCACCATCGAACGTCCCCCGCTCCCTGCCACACCCAGCCGCTACACCGTCACCCTCGCCCGCGACGAGGACGACGTACGAGCCGCGCAGCGCCTGCGGCACGACGTCTTCGCCGGTGAGCTCGGCGCCCTGCTGTCCTCCCCGCAGCCCGGCCTCGACATCGACCCCTTCGACGCGTACTGCGACCACCTGCTCGTCCGTGACACGTTCACCGGCCAGGTCGTCGGCACCTACCGGCTACTGCCCCCGGAGCGGGCCGCGATCGCCGGACGCCTGTACTCCGAGGGCGAGTTCGACATCACCCCGCTCGACGCGATCCGCCCCGGACTCGTCGAGGTCGGCCGCTCCTGCGTCCACCCCGACCACCGCGACGGCGCCGTCATCGGCCTCATCTGGGCCGGGATCGCCCACTACATGGTCGACCGTGGCCACGACTGGCTGGCCGGCTGCTGCTCCATCCCGCTCTCCGACGGCGGCACCCTCGCCGCCGGCACCTGGGACCGGGTCCGGGCGGGGCACCTCGCCCCGGAGGAGTTCCGGGTACGCCCGCTGCTGCCCTGGTCCGCCGAGGGCGTGACCCGTCCCGCCGGCCGCACCGAACTGCCCCCGCTGCTGCGCGGATACATCCGGCTCGGCGCCTGGGTCTGCGGGGAGCCCGCCCACGACCCGGACTTCGGGGTCGCCGACCTGTACGTGCTGATGTCGATGCGCCGGATCAACCAGCGCTATCTGCGGCACTTCCTCTCCCTCGTCCCGGCCTGATGAGCGTCTGGCTGCCCAGCGCGCCCTGCACCCCCAGGGCGTGCGTGGAGACGACGGGGTCCACGACGGCCCTGCCCCTGGCCGTGCTGCGACTGGTGACCGTGCTGGCCGTCCTGCTCGCGGGAATCACACTGACCCCGTTCGGCAGGTGGATCCCCGCCGGGTGGGTACGGCGCTGGGCCCGCACCATCGTGCGGGCGGCGGGCGTCCGCCTCCGGGTGTCCGGCCCGGGCGCCCCCACCGGGGGCCTCCTGCTGGTCGCCAACCACATCTCGTGGCTGGACATCCCCCTGCTGGCCGCCGTACGACCGGCCAGGATGCTCGCCAAGGCCGAGATCCGGCAGTGGCCGGTGGCGGGCACGCTGACCGCGAGCAGCGGCGCGCTGTTCATCGAGCGGGACCGACTGCGGGCGCTGCCGCAGACCGTCGCGAAGATCGCCGACGCACTGCGGGAGGGCAGGGCGGTCGTCGCCTTCCCGGAAGGCAGCACATGGTGCGGCAAGACCCAGGGCCATTTCCGGCGGGCGGTGTTCCAGGCCGCACTGGACGCCGGGGTTCCCGTCCAGCCGGTGCGGCTGCACTACCGGCTCACCGGGGGAGCGGCCAGCACGGTGCCCGCCTTCGTCGGCGAGGACTCCCTGCTCACGTCGGTGTGGCGGGTGGTGTCCGCTCGCGGCCTGGTCGCGGAGGTGGAGGTACGGGACGCGATAGCGCCGGGGAGCCACCCGGACCGGCGGTCCCTGGCGAGGGCGGCCCAGCCGGGGCGGGTTGGGGCGCATCGGCCGGGGTGAGGGCTTCCGGTCGGCTGTGCGTGTAGGGGTGCGGGTGCGTTGGGGCTGGTCGCGCAGTTCCCTGCGCCCCTGAAAGAAGGGCGGCTTTGCCGCCTCTTCTTTCAGGGGCGGAACAGGGCGGCCAGCCTTTGGTAGGAGTCCAGGAGGGCCGTTCGGTCGTATGTGCTGGTCGTGACCAGTAGTTCCTGCGCGCCTGTCTCCTTCAGGACCGTCTCCAGTTCGTGGGCCACCTCGTCCGCCGTACCGGCGAGCTGGCCGACGAGCCCCGACTCGTAGAAGCCGCGCTCCTTGGCGGTCATCGTGCGGGACGCGACCTGGTCGGCGGGCGGCAGTGCTGGGAACGTGCCGTGGGTGCGGGAGTACGCCATCGACCAGGCCTCGGGGATGAGCAGTCGACGGGCATCCTCGGGGGTGGCGGCCACCGCGACCGTGCCCGAGATGACGACGTACGGCTCGTCCGCCCAGGCCGAGGGCCGGAATTCGGCACGGTAGGTGTCGATGCCGCGCAGCATCCGCTCGCGGGAGCGCAGGTCGCCGATCACCATCGGCAGGCCCGACCGGGCGGCGATCGCGGCGCCCTCGCCCATGGCGAGCACGTACGGCGGTACGGCCAGCCCTTCGGAGGGGCGGGCGTGCACCCCGGTCGGGGAGGTGCCGTCGAACCAGCCGAGCAGTTCGTCGAGCTGGGCCGAGAAGTCGTCGGCCATGTCCTTGTCGCGGCCCAGCGCCCTGCGTACGCCGTCCGTGAAGCCGACCGAGCGGCCGAGCCCCATGTCGATCCGGCCCGGGAACAGGGACTCCAGGACACCGAACTGCTCGGCCACGACCAGCGGTTGGTGATTCGGCAGCATGACGCCACCCGTGCCGACCCGGATCGTGCTGGTCGCGGCCGCCACGGCCGCCGCCAGCACCGTGGGCGCGGAACCGGCGACACCGGGCACGCCGTGGTGCTCGGAGACCCAGAACCGGTGGAAGCCGAGCCGTTCCGCCTCCCGGGCCAGCGCGACCGTGTCCCGCAGGGCCTCGGCGTCCGGGTGCCCCTCCCGGGTACGGGACCGGTCGAGCAGGGAGAGCCGGGTCGCGGACAGCACCGACCCCGGCACCGGTCGCCCGGGTCGTCCCGGTCGCTCAGGCTGCTCCGGTTGATCTGCTGGGTTCTGCATCACGGCTCCGGACGTCCTCGGGTGTGTCCGTGTCAGCGATCTCCCCGCCGCCGGTATTCCTCGCGGCTGAGCGGGCACCTGTGCGAGGGTGCAGGACATGTCGACTACACCGGACGGCCGCCCGATACCTCCCGCCCATGCCGACGAACGCGCCATGCTGAGCGCCTGGCTCGACTTCCATCGCGCGACACTCGCCCTCAAGTGCCAGGGCCTCGACGATCGTCAGGTACGCCTCGCGTCGGCCGCTCCCTCGCAGCTGACCCTGCTCGGGCTCGTCCAGCATCTGGCCGAGGTCGAACGGAACTGGTTCCAGCGGGTGTTCGCGGGCCTCGACGCGCCACTCGTCCACCCGGAGGGCAAGGGCGACGGCTTCACCCTCGTCCCCGAGCGCGGTCTCGACGAGGCGCTCACCGTCTGGCGGGCGGAGGTCGAGCAGAGCCGGAAACTGGTCGCAGCCGCTGCCTCGCTGGACGAGTCCGGGCGGCTGTCGGACAGGGAGGCCGCCCTGGCCGGCACGCAGGGGCTCTCCCTGCGCTGGATCATGGTGCACATGATCGAGGAGTACGCCCGGCACAACGGCCACGCCGACCTCCTGCGTGAACTCGCCGACGGGACCACGGGGGCCTGAGGTCCCGGCCGGGGCTCCGGCAGGGGCTCCGCGAGCAAAACAACAGCAACCACACCAACCCCCCCCACCAGCAAGGAGAACCAACGTGTCTGCGCCACGCCTGCGGGCGACCCCGTTGCCGGGCATCGGGGTCCAGTACGACCTCATCACGCGTGAGCAACGGCATCTGTCGGTCGTCGCCCACCGCGACGGCGGCCGCACCGTGAACCTGTACCGGGAGGACGATCCGGACTCGTGCGCCCAGTCGCTGCGGCTGACCGCGCCGGAGGCCGCCTCGCTGATCGACGCGCTGAGCCCCTCGCACCACAGCTCCAGTCTGCTGTCGACGACACCGCTGGGGCTGGTGGCGGAGCGCGTGGAGGTGGCCGCCGGGTCGCGCTGGAACGGGCGGGTGCTCGGGGAGACGCGCATGCGGACGGAGACCGGTGCGTCCGTCGTCGCCGTGCTGCGGCGCGCCGAGGCCATACCCTCCCCGACGCCCTCCTTCCGGCTGGCCGGCGGGGACGTCATCATCGTGATCGGTACGCGCGAGGGTGTCGACGCCGCCGCGGCGATACTCGGACGGGAGTGACACCGCCATGCACTCCCAGGTACTGCTGATCGAGTTCGGCGCCATCATCCTGGCGCTCGGGCTGCTCGGCCGGGTGGCCGCGCGGCTCAGCTTCTCCCCGATACCTCTCTATCTGCTCGCCGGTCTCGCCTTCGGCGAAGGCGGGCTGCTGCCGCTCGGCGCGAGCGAGGAGTTCATCGCCACCGGCGCCGAGATCGGCGTCATCCTGCTGCTGTTGATGCTCGGCCTCGAGTACACGGCCAGCGATCTCGTCTCCAACCTCAAGTCCCACTACCCGGCCGGGCTGGTCGACTTCAGCCTGAACGCGCTGCCCGGCGCCGCCGCCGCGCTGCTGCTCGGCTGGGGCCCGGTCGCGGCCGTCGTGCTCGCCGGGGTCACCTGGATCTCGTCCTCCGGTGTCATCGCGAAGGTGCTGGGCGACCTGGGCCGGGTCGGTAACCGGGAGACCCCGGTGATCCTCAGCATCCTGGTTCTGGAGGACCTGGCGATGGCGGTGTACCTGCCCATCGTCACCGCGCTGGTGGCGGGGGTCTCGCTCGCCGCCGGCAGCGTCACCCTGGCGATCGCGCTCGGGGCCGCCGGACTCGTCCTGTTCGTCGCCGTCCGCTTCGGCCGGGTCATCTCCCGCTTCGTCTCCAGCGACGACCCCGAGAAGCTGCTGCTGGTCGTCCTCGGGCTGACCATCCTTGTCGCGGGTATCGCGCAGAAGCTCCAGGTCTCCGCCGCCGTGGGTGCGTTCCTCGTCGGGATCGCGTTGTCGGGGGAGGTCGCGGAGGGCGCGCACACCCTGCTCAGCCCGCTCAGGGACCTGTTCGCGGCCATCTTCTTCGTCTTCTTCGGGCTGCACACCGACCCGGCGAGCATCCCGCCCGTACTGCTGCCCGCCCTCGCCCTGGCCGTCGTCACGACGGGCACGAAGATCGCCACCGGCTACTGGGCGGCCCGCCGCGCCGGGATCTCCCTCAGGGGCCGCTGGCGCGCGGGCGGCGCGCTGGTCGCCCGCGGCGAGTTCTCCATCGTGATCGCGGGCCTCGCGGTCACCGCCGGCATCGAGTCCGACCTCGGCCCGCTGGCCACGGCGTACGTCCTGATCCTGGTCGTCGCCGGCCCCCTCACCGCCCGCTGGACGGAGCCCCTGGCGGCCCGCGCCACGGCCCGACGAGCTTCCCGCACTCGCCCCACGACCACCCCGGCCCCGACGGACGAAACGGTCCAGCCCACGACAGTCGGCGACTGAGGAGGCTCCGGCGAAGCCGCACGTAGTGAGCGGCTTCGCCGCATCGCGGTCCGCCGGGGCGGCACCGGCGATGACGTGGGAGGGGAGGTTATGGGCGGCGGCCTCGCTGCTGTCCGCGTGCCGCACACGATGATCGGCGCCTGACGCGCGTCCCGGCGAAGCCGCCCCCACCGGCGGCCGGCGGGTTGGCCGGCAGCACCGGCGGCGACTCGCCTCCGACGACGTCGACACCGCATGACGCCAGCCGCCCCTGGCTCGCGCGGCGCCTCGGGCTTGCCCCCTGCTCCGGGCTCGGGTGGCGCCTCGGGCTCGCCCAACGCTCGGGCTCGCCCAACGCTCCGGCTCGCGTAGCGCCCCGGCCCGCCCAGTGCCCCGGCAGGCCCCGCCCCGGCCCGCCCCGTGCCCCGGCCCCGCCCCGGCGGACCGAGTGGACCGGAACGGCGGGGCCCGTCGGCCCACGGGCTCAGGAGCCCTGCGGAGGCATGGCCCGTACCAGGCCCGACTGGTAGGCGACGACGACCAGTTGGGCCCGGTCGCGGGCGCCCAGCTTGGTCATCGCTCGGTGTACATGGGTGCGTACCGTCAGCGGGCTGACGTACAGCTTGTCCGCGATCTCGTCGTTGGATCTGCCCTCGGCCGCCAGGCACATCACCTCCCGTTCCCGGGCGGTGAGCGCCGCGAGTGACTCGGGTGTCGCCAACTGGGCTCCCGGGGCAGGGGAGTTGAGGAAGCGGGTGATGAGGGTGCGGGTGGCGCCAGGGGAGAGGAGGGCCTCGCCGGAGGCCACCGTGCGGATGCCGGCGAGCAGTGCCTCGGCGGTGACGTCCTTGCCGAGGAAGCCGCTGGCGCCCGCTCGCAGCGCCTGGGCCACGTACTCGTCCGTCTCGAACGTGGTCAGGATCAGCACCCGTGTCGCGGCCAGCTCCGGGTCGGCACAGATCGCGGTGGTGGCGGCCAGACCGTCGGTGCCGGGCATCCGGATGTCCATGAGGACCACGTCGGGGAGGTGGCCGCGGGTCAGCTCGACCGCCTCCCGGCCGTCGGTGGCCTCGCCGATCACCGTCATGTCGGTCTCGGAGTCGATCAGGATCCGGAACGTCGCCCGGAGCAGGGCCTGGTCGTCGGCGAGCAGGACGCGAATGGTCATGGGGTGCGCTCTTCTTCCGGGGTGTGGGGGTAGAGGGGCAGGGCGGTGGAGACCTCGAACCCGCCCTCCGGACGGTGTCCTGCCTCCAGGTTGCCGCCGACGGACTGGGCGCGCTCCCGCATCCCGATGAGACCGAACCCGGGCGCGGGCGCGGGCGTGTGCGCGGGCGGACCGGCGAGGGCCGCGACGCCGGCGTTGTTGGTGACCGTGATGGTCAGCCGGTCCGCCGAGTAAGCGAGCAGCACGGAGGCCGTCGCGCCCACCGCGTGCTTGGTGATGTTGGTGAGCGCCTCCTGCACGATCCGGTACGCCGTCAGGTCCACCCCGGGCGACAGCGGACGCTCCCTGCCCGTGGTGGTGAGGACGACCTCGACCCCGGCGGACCGGACCGCGTCGATCAGCTCGGGGAGCCGGGAGAGCCCGGGGGCCGGTTCCAGCGGGGCGTCGACGTCGTCGGCGTGGCGCAACAGCCCGACGGTGGCCTTGAGTTCACGCAGCGCCGAGGATGTGGTGTCGGTGAGGTCGGTCAGCATCCTGCGGGTCTGCTCGGGGTTGCTGCGCGCGAGGTGCGCGGCGGTGGTCGCCTGCGCGTTGGCCAGGGCCAGATGGTGGGCGACGACATCGTGGAGCTCCCGGGCGATGCGCATCCGCTCCTCGGTCACCCGGTGCCGGGCCTCCTCCTCCCGGGTCCGCTCGGCGAACTCGGCACGCGCGTGCACGGCGTCCAGATAGGCGCGCCGCATCCGGCGCGCGCTGCCGCTGGCGACCGGGACGAGCACGTACGCGATGGGGGCGACCGTCTTCAGGAGGAGCGGATGGTCGAGGGGGTCGAGGAAGGTGGTCGTGGTCACCAGCGTGGCGATCATGCCGAGGCAGTAGACGCGGGTGGTCCGCCGGTCGGTGAGGATGGCCAGCCAGTAGATCGCGACCATGGCGGGCGCCAGGATCAGCGCGGTGACCAGATAGCCCAGGGCGCTCGCGGTCAGGGCGCAGACCGTGGTCACCACCACGGCCGTCCGTGGACGGCTGCGGCTCAGCAGCACGCCCGCGCACGCGCTGACGGCGATGATCGCGGCGGGCCACAGGTCCTCGTGCCGGGTGGCGCCGGGCAGGGTGATCCGGGCGCCCACGATGAAGAGAACGAACAGCGTCACGACGGTCACCGTGTCGACGACACGGGGGTGGTCCGCGAGATAACGCTCGATGGCGGTGTTCATCGGTTCACTCTGTTCACTCCGGTCGGGGGCGGTGGACCCATGGTCCACGACAACACGTCAGGACGTCAGGCGGGGGCCGCCCGTGTGTCCGGCACGGGCGGCCCCCGGGGCGTACGGCAGGGGGGTCAGACCCGGACCGCCTCCCGGTCCGCCGTTCCGTCCGCCCCGTCCTCGGGTGTGGCCGTCCGGTGGGCGAGCGCCTCGCCCTCCACGTCGACCCGCGGCAGCACCCTGTCCAGCCATCCGGGTATCCACCAGGCGGCCTTGCCGAGCAGGGCCAGCACGGCGGGCACGAGGGTCATGCGGACCACGAAGGCGTCGAACAGGACGGCCACCGCCAGCCCGAAGCCGATCATCTTGATCATGGACTCGCCGGCCCCGACGAAGCCGGAGAAGACGGCGATCATGATCAGCGCGGCGGCGACCACCACCCGCGCGCTGTACCGGAACCCGGTCACGACCGCCTGCCCGGGCCCGTCCCCGTGGACGTACGCCTCCCGCATCCGGGCGACCAGGAAGACCTCGTAGTCCATCGCGAGACCGAAGACGATACCCACCAGGAAGATCGGCATCATGCTCATGATCGGCCCGGTCGTCTCCACGCCCAGCAGCGAGGCGCCCCAGCCCCACTGGAACACCGCGATCACGGAGCCGAGGGCGGCCAGTACCGACAGAAGGAAGCCGAGGGCCGCCTTCACCGGTACCAGGATCGACCGGAAGACCAGCAGGAGCAGCACGACGGCCAGCCCGACGACCACGATCAGATACGGGACCAGCGCGTCCTGCATCTTCTGGGCGACGTCGATGTTCGCCGCCGTGGTGCCGGTGACGCTGAACTCCGCGTCCGTGCCGGCCACCGCGGCCTGCCGCTCGGACCGGATGGTCTTGACGAGGTCCTGCGTCTTCGTGCTGGTCGGCGCGTCGGCCGGCACGGCGGAGAAGACCGCCGTGTCACCGGCGGGGTTGAAGCGGGCCGGGGAGACCGACACGACCCCCTTCGTGGCGGCGATCTTCTCGGAGATCGTCGTCACCGCCCCCTTGGCGTCGGCAGCGCCCTTTGCGTCCACGACGATCGTCAGGGGACCGTTGAAGCCGGGGCCGAAGGCCTTCGCGAGGTCGTCGTAGGCGCGACGCTCGGTGGTCGACGTCGACTTGGCCTCGTCGCCGGACGTGCCCAGCTGGAGGTCCATCACGGGTATCGCGAGGGCGCCGAGCCCGGCCACCGAGGCGATCAGCACCGGGACGGGACGGCGCAGCACGAACCGGGCCCAGCGGGTGCCGCCGTTGTGCCCGGCGGCCTCCTCGACCCGTCCGGACTTCCGGGCGGAGCGCGAGAGCAGGGCGTTCGGCCAGAACCCCACCAGGGCCGGGACCAGGGTCAGCGCCACGAGCACCCCGACACCGACCGCGCCGGCCGCCGCGAGCCCCATCTTGGTCAGCATCGGCACCCCGACCACCATGAGCCCGGCCAGGGCGATGATCACGGTCAGACCGGCGAAGACGACGGCCGAGCCGGCGGTACCGGCCGCGAGCGCGGCCGCCTCCTGCGGGTCGTGCCCCTTGCCGCGTTCCTCCCGGTAGCGGGAGACGATGAACACCGCGTAGTCGATACCGCAGGCCAGGCCCAGCATGCTGGCGAGCGTCCCGGTCGTCGGGGACAGCCCGAGCGCGCTGCTCAGCGCGAGGATCGACGCCATGCTGACGCCCACCCCGATGACCGCGGTCAGCAGCGGCAGCCCGGCGGCGGCCAGCGAACCGAAGGTGACCACCAGGACGAGGGCCGCGATGGCGATACCGATCGCCTCGGCCGCGCCGCCCGCCGAGGGCGTCGTCGCCAGCGCCGTACCGCCGACCTCGACGGTCAGCCCCGAACCCTGGGCTTCCTTGATGCTGTCCCGGAGGTGGTTCTTGGTGGCGTCGGTGAGATCGTCGGGCTTCGCCTTGTAGTTGACGGTGGCGTACGCCGTCGACGTGTCCTCGCTGACCGCCTTCGCCTGGAAGGGGTCCGCGACGGACGCGACCTGTGAACCGTCGGCCACCTCGCCCACGAACTTCTCGATCACCGCCCGGTTCTCGGTGGCGGTGACCTTCTCGCCGCTCGGCGCCACGAACACCACCCGGGCGTTCGCGCCGTGCGCGTTGGAACCGGGGAAGCGCTGGTCCATCAGGTCGAAGGCCTTCTGGGACTCGATTCCCGGCATCGAGTTGTCCGCGTCGGGGGCGGCGGGTGCGGTCGCGGCGCCGGCACCGACGGCGGCGAGCACCGCGACCCACATCAGGGCGACGTACCAGCGCCGCCGGAAGGCCAGTCGGCCCAGCTTGTACAGGAAGGTGGCCACGAGGGGGAGGTCTCCACATCATCGGATCTCGGGTACCTGCCAAGGCTCCCGGGACCGACCCCCTCCCGTCGTCGTACAGGTGTCGACAATCGCGACTACTGAGAACGCAGTACAGCCGCCCTCGCCGGTCCTTCCTACGACCGACGGGCGGTACCCCCCACGTAGGGGTACCGCCCGCGGCGATCACGAGGTGTACGACGGTCAGGACACGTACGACGCTCCCTGCGCGGTGCTCACCACCGTGTCGGCCGCCGCCTGGGTGAGGAGCCCCGCCGACACCCAGGCCGCCGTCGTCGACTGGACCCGGGTGACCAGCGCCGCCTTGCTCGCGAAGGGCGCCCCCGCCCAGATCTCGTCGAGGAGCGTGGTGCCGTCGGACTTCGCCGGGTTGGCGACCCCCGAGCTGACGGTCCCGAACACGACCGTGGGTTCGGCACGCCGTACATAGGCGTGCGTCGGATCCTCGGTCCCCTCGGAGAAGGGGGCGAACTCGGTGCCGTTCAGCGTGTAGTGCAGCGGCTTGCCGCTGACCGGGGTGAGGGAGGGCAGCAGATCGCCGGAGAGCGCCGCGTTGCGGTACAGCCCGACGGACAGGTAGCTGGTGCTCGCACTGCGTGCGACCAGGTTCACCGGCCCGTAGAACAGGGTCTGCAGCGACGGGTCGTCGAGCGCCTTCTCGACGCGCAGCCGGAACGGCACACTGATCCGTACGACATCCCCGCTCTGCCAGGTCCGCGACACCGCGAAGTAGCTCCCGGCGACCGGAGTCCCGCTCACCGTCTGCCCGTTGACCGTGACCTGGAACCCGGCCGTCGCCCAGAGGGGCACCCGCAGCCGCAGCGCGAAGGCCGCGCTGCCGCCCCCGATCGTGAGCGTGGTGCCCTGCTCCTGCGGGTACGAGGTGGTCTGGGTGACGGTGACGCCCTTCTCGGCCCAGGTCAGCGTGGAGGGGCTGTAAAGGTTGACGTAGAGGGAGTTGCCGTCGGCCGCCTTGAAGTACACCGAGTCCTGGTACTTGGTGGCGCTCTCCATACCCGTGCCCTCGCAGCACGTGGTGCCCTGCTTGGGCGTGTAGTCGCGCACATGCCCGGGGTTGAGCCCGATGAAGTACGTGACGAGGGGCTTCTCGGCGTCGGCCTTGTCCTGCTTCGAGCCGAGCACCTGGTTGTAGAGTGCCCGCTCGTAGTAGTCCATGTACTTCGGGTCCTGCTCGTGGAAGAACAGGGTCCGGCTCAGCTTGAGCAGGTTGTACGCACAGCAGGTCTCGGCGTTGGTGTCGGTGATCGACCCCGCGATCACCCCGCGCGCCTTCCAGAACTCGCCGGTGCTGGTGCCGCCGATCCCGTACATGCGCTGCGGGATCACCATGCCCCAGAAGTTCTTCGCGGCGGTGAGATAGCGCGTCTCGCCCGTCGCGTCGTACAGCCGTACGTAGCCGGTGAAGATCGGGATGTGCTGGTTGGCGTGCAGGCCGTTCAGCGTGTCCGTGTTCGCCGCGCACGCGTCGATGAGCGTGTCGAGGTCGAACAGCTTGGCCAGGGCGAGGTGGTCGGCCTTGCCGGTGATCGTGTACAGGTCGACGATGGTCTCGACGATGCCGCCGAACTCACCGCTGGAGAAGATCCCCCACATCCGCTGCAGGGTGGCGTCCGGCAGCTTGGACAGCCGGGAGTACATCCAGTCGCACATCCCGGACGCGAGGTCCAGCGCACGCGCGTCGTCCGTGGCGAGATAGGCGTCCAGCAGCCCCTTGAGAATCTTGTGCGCCGTGTAGTAGGGCGCCCAGATCTTGGTGTAGTCGGCGCTCGTCGCCGACTCCAGGGCGATGAACTGCGTCTCCGGGTAGGCCGCGAGGAAGCCCGGGTGGCTCGGGCCGCCCCAGGTGCGGCGCAGGGTGGCGGTCAGTCCGCGCCCGGAGGCGTCGCCGAACGTACCGCCGGAGGTGGCGGAGAAGTAGTACGAGGCGAGGTTGCCGAGTCCCGCTGCGGAGTTCTTGGCCTCGGTGCTCTGGAAGGAGGTGATCTCGGCGGCGGTCAGGGCGCGCGAGTAGACGTTGAACTCGTCGAAGGCGCCCGCGTAGATCGGGTCCCCGGAGTAGTTCGAGCGGCCCAGCCAGTTGTTCGTCAGGGTGCCCAGGGCGGACGGGTTGAGCGACATGGCGGTGTTCGTGGCGACGGCGGTGCCGTTGACGTAGAGGGTGCCCGTGGTGCCCGAGATGGTCACCGCCAGATGGCTCCACTGGTTCAGCGGCAGCGCGGCCGTGCCGTTGAGGCCCTGTTCGCCGCCGGCACCGCTGGTGGTGATGGCGAAGCGCGGCACGCCGCTCCCGTTGCGGGACGCCAGGTACATGTACCGGGTGGTGTCGTTGCCGAAGTCGAAGACGCGCTGCCAGTTGGCGTTGTGCGTGGGCTTGACCCAGATCGACAGGGTGATCGCCGCGGCACCGCCCGGCACGGCGGCCGGGAGGTCCACGTACTGGTAGGAACCCCGCACGTTCTCGTGCGCGCCGCCCCACTTCCCGGTGACGACGAGCATGCGCGGGTCGGTGCGCAGGGCCGCGCGTACGTCGGTCAGCGCGCCGACCATGGTCGCGATCTTGTCGGCGTAGGCCTGGTCGCCGGTGCTCGCGTACGCCTGCGACAGCATGCTCAGGAAGTGCCCGGTGTAGTGGCCGCGCAGGTTGCCGTTGGCCTCGCCGTCCAGGCCCTCCCAGCCGCCCGGGGCGACCGCCCCGCCGGTGGAGAGGCCCGCGTTGGCGCGGAACACCTGGAGCAGCCGGTTCACGTCGTAGCCGCGACCGTGGTCCAGCATCAGCTGGCGCTTGCTCGCGAAGACGCCCTGGCCGAGCTTGACGTCCTTCAGCTCGAACGGGCGGAGCGTCCAGGCGGAGGGCGCGGGCAGGGCAGCGGCGGCGGCCCGGCCGGAGGCGGCGTAGGCGAACGCGGGTGTCGCCGCCGCGAGGGCCGCGCTCTGGAGGATGAACCGCCTGGACAAGGGGGGTGTCACATGTGCCTCGTCTCTGAGGTGACTGACATGTCTGGGTCCGACTCGGCCTTGCTGGGCACTCGGCTCTACTCGGCGTAGTACGTCGCGTCCTGCTGGTCGAGCGAGGTGCTGAGGGGCTGGAGCTGGAGCAGGTTGTTGTAGTGCCGGATGTACCGGCCCGGGAAGTTGTACGACTCGAAGGACACCCCGGCCGAGTCGGCGAGGCCCGCCCGCTGGGTGAAGGAGGCGTCGGCCAGGAAGGTGGCCGTGCCGGTGTTCTTCTCCACCCACAGCTCGTAGTTCTTGTGCCGGAGGTAGTAGCCGGGGAAGTTAGCCGACTCCAGCGAGACGGTGCCGGAGCCGGTCAGCCCCGGCACGATCCGGAACTGCGAGTCGGCGAGGTTGGTGACGTTCGCCTCGATCTTCGCCCGGAACTCCCAGTGCCGGATGTACCGGTCCGGGAAGTTGAACGACGAGAAGCGGACCGGGGTGAGACCGTCGGAGACCGGGATGCCGAAGTTCGGGGTGCCGTCGGTGTTCCAGTACAGCTTCTGGTAACGGGTGCGCCGGTTCGGGTCGTTGAGCGGGTCGCCGCTGATGTCCTTGTAGTTGCGGTCGTGGTAGACGAGGATGTCGGACTTGCCGTCCTCGGAGACCGTGAAGGTGTTGTGGCCCGGTCCGTACTGCCCGGTCGCGGCGTTGGACGTGAACACCGGCTGCGGGTTCTTCGTCCAGGAGGCCGGGTTGAGCAGATCGGCGGAGGCGGACGCGGTCAGCAGGCCCAGACAGTAGTTGGCGTCGGTGGCGCTGGCCGAGAAGGCCATGAAGATCTTCCCGTTGCGCTCGATGATGGACGGCCCCTCGTTCACCGTGTGCCCGATGGTCTCCCAGGACAGCGTGGGCCGGGAGATCATCGCCGGGGTGCCGCTGATGGTCCAGGGGTTGGACATTTTCGCGAGGTAGATGTTGGTGCCGTCGCCGACGGCCGGGTCGTTCTGCGCCCAGCTCAGATAGCGGGTGCCGTTCACCACGAAGGTCGTCGCGTCCAGCGAGAAGGTGTCCAGCGGCAGCGCGATCCGGCCCTTCTCGGTCCAGGTCCCGGTGATGGGGTTGGCGGACGAGGACTCCAGGACGTACGGGCGGATCTTCCAGATGTCGTTCGAGGAGCCGGCCGTGAAGTAGATGTACCACTTGCCGTCGATGAAGTGGATCTCCGGAGCCCAGATGTGGGCGCCCATCTCACCGCTGGCGTGCTTGGTCCAGATGGTCGTCTCCGCGGCGCTCGCGAGGCCCTGGAGCGTGGTGGCCCGGCGCAGCACGATCCGGTCGTACGCGGGGACCGTGGCGGTGAAGTAGTAGTAGCCGTCGGTGTGCTTGTAGATGTGCGGGTCGGCGCGCTGCGCGGCGATCGGGTTGGTGAAGGTGACCGCCGGGGAGGCCGGGACGGCGGCGAACGCCGGAGTGCCGACGACGGCGGGCACGGTCACGGCGACGACCAGGGCCGTGCAGGCCTTGAGGAGCGTGCGTCGGCTGGTCGAGCTGCTGCGGGTGCGGTCCACGGCGAGTCTCCTTCGGCGGCCTGTTGCACGGGCCGCTATTGTTCGATATTTGGAACGACGTACGGAGGTTCGACCGAAAGATAGATATGGGGCGTGAGTGAGTCAATGTTTCCGACAGGTTCAATTCCGGTTGATCGCCCACGCCCCACGAAATACTTTCGTAACGGCCCTGGAAGATCGCCTAGAAGCGGCCTCCGACGGCCGTTCCGGCGCGTGGAACGAGGAAGCTGGGGGCCGAGGGCAGTGAACCGTCCGGGCGGCGCGCGCCCGTGAGGGGCGCCGGGTCGGTGCTCAGTACCGATGCGGCGTTCCAAGTGCCGCCAAGATCCCAGGAGTTGCCGGTCGACACGGTGGCGGAGCCGAGGGCGACCGCCCTTCCGTCGGCGACCGACAGGTTGCCCGTGAGGGTGGCACGTCCACCGGAGACGTCCACGTCGAAGCCGGTGCCCGCGTTCCCGTACGCCGTACTGCGGTTGATGCCGAGGGCACCGGGGTTGCCGTTGTCCGTGAAGCCGTGCGCCGCGTTCTTGAACGCGGCCGTGTTCCGCAGGACGTGCGCCGTGGCGGGCGCCGGGGTGCCGCCGCCCAGCTTGAACCCGTTGCCGTCGCCCGCGAAGTCGGGGAAGTTCCAGCGATTGAAGCCGTTGCCGTACGCGATGCTGTTCTCGATCGTGATCGGCGAGGTGAACTTCCAGGCGTCGAAGCCGTCGTCGACGTTGTTCCACAGCCGCGCGCCCCGCACGACGTTGCCGGTCCCGCCGCCCTCCTTGATGGCGAGGCCGTCCGCGCTCTCACCGTTCTTGCGCGGGTCGCGGTTGCCGTAACTGTCCAGGTCCAGGATCTGGTTGTTGCTCGAGGCACCCTGGAGCTGGAAACCGGACTCGTAGTTGTCGTGGGTGACCAGACGGGCGAAGACGTTGTTGTTGCAGCCGTCGCAGTAGACGCCGTACGGCCCGTTCACGATCTCCAGCCCCGAGATCCGCCAGTACGAGGCCTCCTGGTGGATCGCACCCCGCTCGGCGCGCGGGATGCTGCCGCCGACCGGCGTGTGACTGGCGGGCAGCCGCTCCCCGTCCACGACGACGCGCTCGCCCGAGTAGCCGATCAGGGTGATGGGCTGGGACGCGGTTCCGGAGCCGGTGATGGTGATGTTGTCGGTGAGGGCGTACGTGCCCCCGCGCACGGTGATCGTGTCGCCCGGCTTCGCCAGGTCGACGGCCTTCTGCATGGTCTTCAGGGGGCGCGCGAGCGTGCCCGGCGCCGAGTCGTCGCCATTGGTCGCCACGACGAGCGTCGTCGCGGCGCTCGCACCCCCGGCGGCCCCCACGAGCATCCCCGCCGCCAATAACGCGGTACCCAGTACCGCCGTTCCCGTCCGGATCGCTGCGTCGCGCATGTACGGCTCCCGCCTCTGCCTCGGCTGTTGTCGCACAGCAGTGGCCGCCGGAGCCCTGGAGGTTGCCGGGTCCGGCTGACTATGGTCGGGAACCGTGAAGCAGAACAGCAGCTCGAACAGCGGCCGGCCGCTCGCCGTGTTCGACCTCGACAACACACTCGCCGACACCGCGCACCGGCAGCGGTACCTGGAGCGCAGGCCCCGCGACTGGGCGGCCTTCTTCGCCGCCGCCCCGCACGACCCACCACTGACCGAGGGCGTGACGCTGGCCCTGGAGAGCGCGCGGGAGTGCGAGGTCGTCTACCTCACCGGGCGGCCCGAGCGCTGTCGCCGGGACACGGTCGCCTGGCTCGCCGCCCACGGACTGCCCGAGGGCCGCGTCTGGATGCGACGCGACGACGACCGCAGGCCCGCGCGGGGCACCAAACTGGAGATCCTGCGCCGCCTGGCCCAGAGCCGCGAGATCCGCGTCCTGGTCGACGACGACGAACTCGTCTGCCAGGACGCGGAACGCGCCGGCTTCACCGTCGTACGGGCCCGCTGGGCGGCCGGCTCGAGCGCCCTGAAGGAGGCGCAGGAGACCGAGGGCCGGACCTGAGCGAGGGACGCTGTCCGATTACTCCCCGTCCTCCAGCCGGAAACCGACCTTCAGGCCGACCTGGTAGTGCTCGATCTGCCCGTCCACGATCTGCCCCCTGACCTGCGTGATCTCGAACCAGTCCAGGTTGCGCAGGGTCTGCGAGGCGCGGCTGATGCCGTTGCGGACGGCCTGGTCGACGCCTTCGTGCGAGGTGCCGACGATCTCGGTGACCCGATAGGTGTGGTTCGACATGCGGGTGCTCCTCTTCGCGGTACGGGACGTACTGGAGAACTGGACGCGCTGGACCCTCCTGACGGCAGTCCAAGCTCCACGGTGCCCCATCCGGCGGTGGTTCGCGAGGGGTCGCGACGGGCGCCTGCCTCCGCATCGGGACCATGGAACTGCTGTGACTTCTCCCACCTGCTCTTGTCGGGGGGACGAACGTTTACCTACGTTCGGTCGCATGTCCTCCCATGGCCGCATTCCTCCTGGCGAACCGGACGCCCTGGTGGACCTGCACATCGACCTGAGCTCACACGAACTTCTCCGGCGCGCTCATGTGCTGGACGCGCTCGGCTCCGACTGGGACCCCGTCGCCGTACTGCGCGGCGAGGAAGCGGCTTATGAGCTGCTCTATTCCGGTCTCAGCGCGGAGCAGCAGCGTGTGTACGACGAGCTGGTCTCGGCCGGAGTGCTGCCGCGGAGGGGGGACGGCCATGCTGCCTCTTGACCCCCAGGCCGACATCGGGCGTCGCGCCTGGGTGGCCTGCCCGAACTGTGACGACCGTCGCGGGTGCGCCACCTGCGAGCAGGGGCGGACCTGCTCCGAGCACTGGCGCTACCTGCTCTCCAACCTTGGCAGCCTGCTCCATCTGCAATGCCGCTCGTGCACCCACATCTGGACGCACGAGACCCGTTTCGGTGCCACCCGCTCCCCATGGGAGCGCATCACCAGCGGCCTGCGGCGGCCGTGACGGTTCACCAGGGCTGACCCGGCGGACCGGGTGCCGACGCCCGCCTCGACCGCCGGCGACGGCCGGTGAGGCCGGACGGCGGATCGGCACCCGCTTTCGGATGACCTCACGGTCCGGTGTCGGGAACGGCGGTCCGCCGTGGCCGAGGATCACGGTCGGCGGCCATCCCTGCCTGCCGCCCGTCCGCCCGGAGGCAGCCGTGCACATCCTGATCCTGGCCAGCGCGTTCAACAGCCTCAGCCAGCGCACCCACGCCGAACTGCGCGACCGGGGCCACACCGTCGCGGTCGAACTCGCCCTGCCCACAAGCCCGTTGCCGGAAGCCGTGCGGCGGCACGCACCGGATCTCGTCGTGGCGCCGATGCTGAAGACGGCGATTCCCGAGGAGGTGTGGACGGCGTACACCTGCCTCGTCGTCCATCCGGGGCCCGTGGGCGACCGGGGACCGTCCTCCCTGGACTGGGCGATTCACGAGGGCGTCGACCAGTGGGGCGTCACCGTCCTGCAGGCAGCCGAGGAGATGGACGCCGGTGACGTGTGGGCCTCCGTTCCGTGCCGGGTTCCTCCCGTCTCCAAGAGCGAGCTGTACCGGGGCGAGATCGCCGACGCGGCGCTGGAGGCCGTCATGCTCGCGGTGGAGCGCTTCGCCTCGGGAACCCACGTACCGCGCAAGCAGGACACAGCAGGTACGGCAGACAGGGCAGGCACGGTCGGCGTGGGCCCGCGCCCGCGGCCGTACCTCGACCAGAGCGTCCGGCGGATCGACTGGGCCGAGGACTCCACACAGGACGTCCTGCGCAAGCTGAGAGCGGCGGACTCGCAGCCCGGTGTGCTGGACGTGCTGCTCGGCGGTGAGTGGTATCTGCACGGCGGCCATCCCGAGAGCGTGTTGCGCGGCCGCCCGGGCGAGCTGCTGGCCACCCGGGCCGGGGCCATCTGCCGGGCCACCAGCGATGGCGCCGTGTGGATCCCCGAACTGCGGCCCCGGCGCCTGCCCGGGCAGCCGCCCACCTTCAGACTGCCCGCCGTACGGGCACTGGGCGACCTGCTGCCGCCGCTGCCCGAGGATGCCCTGCCCCGGTTGCCCGAGGCGCGGCACGGTACCTGGACGGACATCCGCTACCGGGAGGACGGGAACGTGGGGTTCCTCTCGTTCTCCTTCCCCGGCGGCGCCATGAGTACGGAGCAGTGCCGACGTCTGCTGGACGCCTACCGGGAAGCGTGTGCGCGGCCCACGGCCGTGCTGGTGCTGGGCGGCGAACGGGACTTCTTCGCCAACGGGATCCACCTCAACGTCATCGAGGCCGCGAACGATCCCGCTGCCGAGTCCTGGGCGAACATCAACGCCATCGACGATCTGGTCGAAGCGGTCCTGACGACGACGGACCGGCTGGTGGTCGCGGCGGTCGCGGGCAACGCCGCGGCGGGCGGAGTGATGCTCGCCCTGGCGGCCGACGAGGTGTGGTGCCGCTCGGGTGCCGTGCTGAACCCCCACTACCGTCTGATGGGCCTGTACGGCTCGGAGTACTGGACGCACACCCTCCCGCGCCGGGTGGGACCCGCGACGGCCGAACGGCTCATGGGTGAGGCTCTGCCGGTCAGCTCGGCGGGCGCACTGCGCCTCGGGCTCGTCGACCGGGTGGTCGACTGCGGTCCTGACGAGTTCGCGCGGGAGGTCCGCGGACTGGCGGCGCGCCTTGCGTCACTGCCGGCGACGGCGTCACGGATCACCGCGAAGAAGACGGAGCTGGACCTGCTGGAGAGCACGACCCCGTTGGCCGGCTTCCGTGAGCGGGAGCTGGCCCGGATGCGCCGGACCTTCGACGACCGGGACGCCCCGTATCACGCGATGCGGCGTTCCTTCGTCCACAAGGTGCGGCCGGAGTGCACCCCGCCGCACCTCGGTCCGCCCGCGGTTGCGCAAACCGGCCCGATGCCCTCTGCCTCGGCTGTCACCGGAACGGCCCTCGATGGCATCTCATCTCGACCGAACGGCTGATACGAAGAAGAGCGACGGCCGAAATGCAGGCCTTCATCCCTTACCTCCCCAGGAGGCGGTCCCATGACTGAGGCGACGCCGGGCACGGTCGTCGCTGCGGACGCGAACGCGGCGTCCGCCGACGAGACACCCACGATCCACATCCTCTGGATCAACGCGGGCCTGAGCTGCGACGGCGACTCGGTCTCGTTGACGGCGGCCATGCAGCCCAGCATCGAGGAGATCGTGCTCGGTGTGCTGCCGGGCCTTCCGAAGATCGCCGTCCACTGGCCGCTCATCGACTTCGAGTGCGGTCCGGTCGGCGGCTCGGACACGTTCATCGAGTGGTTCTTCAAGGGGGAGCGCGGCGAGATCGACCCGTTCGTGCTGGTCGTCGAGGGTTCCATCCCCAACGAGGCGATCAAGCCCGAGGGGTACTGGTGCGGCTTCGGCGACAACCCGGAGACGGGCCAGCCGATCACCACCAGCGAGTGGATCGACCGGCTCGCCCCGAAGGCGCTCGCGGTCGTCGCCATCGGCACATGCGCCACCTACGGCGGCATCCACGCCATGGCGGGCAACCCGACCGGCGCGATGGGCGTGCCCGACTACCTCGGCTGGGACTGGAAGTCCCACGCCGGCATCCCCATCGTGTGCGTCCCGGGCTGCCCGATCCAGCCCGACAACTTCTCCGAGACGCTCACCTATCTGCTCTACCAGGCGGCGGGCTCCGCCCCGATGATCCCGCTGGACGACAAACTGCGCCCCACCTGGCTGTTCGGGGCCACCGTGCACGAGGGCTGCGACCGCGCGGGGTACTACGAACAGGGCCAGTTCGCCCTGTCGTACGACTCGCCGACGTGCCTGGTCAAGCTCGGCTGCTGGGGCCCGGTCGTCAAGTGCAACGTGCCCAAGCGCGGCTGGATGAACGGGATCGGCGGCTGCCCCAACGTCGGCGGCATCTGCATCGCCTGCACCATGCCCGGATTCCCCGACAAGTTCATGCCGTTCATGGACGAACCCCCCGGCGCCAAGCTGTCCAGCAACGCCAGCGGAGCGTACGGCGCCGTGGTCCGCAAGCTGCGGTCGATCACCGCCAGGACCGTGGACAAGGAGCCCAAGTGGCGCCGCACCGGAGAGAAGATCACCACCGGTTACCGGCCCCCGTGGTGAGGCCCCGCAACGAGTAGTCCGCTCCCCGCTTCGTGCACCCCCCACACCAACCTCCCGCGCAACGAAGGGCACGGCACACAGATGGCACCGAAGACGAAGGCGGCCGGCGACGGCAACGGCCTGGTGGAGATGGCCTGGGACCCGATCACCCGGATCGTGGGCTCCCTGGGCATCCACACGAAGATCGACTTCAAGCAGAAGCGGGTCGCCGAGTGCTACAGCACGTCGTCGGTCTTCCGGGGCTACAGCGTCTTCATGCGCGGCAAGGACCCCCGCGACGCCCACTTCATCACCAGCCGCATCTGCGGCATCTGCGGCGACAACCACGCCACCTGCTCGGTGTACGCGCAGAACATGGCGTACGGCGTGAAACCCCCGCACCTCGCCGAGTGGATCATCAACCTCGGCGAGTCCGCGGAGTACATGTTCGACCACAACATCTTCCAGGAGAACCTGGTCGGGGTCGACTACTGCGAGAAGATGGTCAAGGAGACCAACCCCGGTGTCCTCGAACTCGCCGAACGCACCGAGGCCCCGCACGCGGCCGAGCACGGCTATCGCACCATCGCCGACATCATGCGCTCGCTGAACCCCCTGGAAGGGGAGTTCTACCGCGAAGCCCTCCAGGTCAGCCGCTACACACGCGAGATGTTCTGCCTGATGGAGGGCCGCCATGTGCACCCCTCCACGCTCTACCCGGGCGGCGTCGGCACCATCGCCTCCGTACAGCTCTTCACGGACTACCTCAGCCGTCTGATGCGCTACGTGGAGTTCATGAAGCGCGTCGTTCCCCTCCACGACGACCTGTTCGACTTCTTCTACGAGGCGCTGCCCGGGTACGAGGAAGTGGGCCGCCGCCGGGTCATGCTCGGCTGCTGGGGCGCGCTCAACGACCCCGAGTACTGCGACTTCACCTACGCCAACATGACGGACTGGGGCCGGCGGATGTTCGTCACCCCCGGTGTCGTCGTCGACGGCAAGCTCGTCACCAACGACCTCACCGAGATCAACCTCGGTATGCGCATCCTGCTGGGCAGCTCCTACTACGAGGACTGGCAGGGCCAGGAGCAGTTCGTCACCCACGACCCGCTCGGCAACCCGGTGGACCCGCGCCATCCGTGGAACCAGCACACCATCCCGGCCCCGCAGAAGCGGAACTTCGACGACAAGTACAGCTGGGTCATGTCCCCGCGCTGGTTCGACGGCAAGGACCACCTGGCCCTCGACACCGGCGGCGGCCCCATCGCCCGCCTCTGGTCGACCGCCCTCTCCGGCCTCGTCGACATCGGGTACGTCAAGGCCACCGGCCACAGCGTGGTCATCAATCTGCCCCGCACCATGACCAAGCCGGAGACCACCTTCGAGTGGCAGATCCCGAAGTGGTCCAACGCGCTGGAACGCAACCGCGCCCGCACCTACTTCCAGGCGTACGCCGCCGCCGTTGCCCTGCACTGCGCGGAGAAGGGCCTGGCGGAGGTCCGCGCCGGACGCACCCAGACCTGGGAGAAGTTCGAGGTCCCGGACGAGGCCATCGGCGTCGGCTTCACCGAGGCGGTCCGAGGCGTCCTCTCCCACCACATGGTGATCCGCGACGGCAAGATCGCCAACTACCACCCGTACCCACCCACCCCCTGGAACGCCAGCACCAGAGACACCTTCGGCACGCCGGGCCCCTACGAGGACGCCGTACAGAACACGCCCATCTTCGAGGAGAACACCCCGGAGAACTTCAAGGGCATCGACATCATGCGCGCCGTCCGCAGCTTCGACCCCTGTCTGCCCTGCGGCGTCCACATGTACGTCGGCGGCGGCAAGACGGTGAAGTCGATGCACGTGCCCACCGGCCTGAGCGGACTGGGCGGATGAGCGCGCCGACGGCGGTCCGACCCGCCAACGCCGAACAGACCGGACGCCGGGTCGAGGAGGTACTGGAGCGACTCACCGCGAGCAGCGACCCGGCCGCAGCCGCGGCAGCGGAGGAACTCGTCCGGTCCCTCATGGACTTCTACGGAGCCGGCCTGGCCCGCATCCTCCACCTGCTGTCCTCCGCTCCCGGCGAGGCGACGGCGGTACTGCTCGGAGACGAACTGGTCGCGAGCCTGCTCGTTCTGCACGAGCTGCACCCAGAGGACCGCGACACCCGCATCGCCCGCGCCCTCGACGCCGTACCGGAACACGCCCTGGATGTCGTCGGCTTCGAGGAGGAGAGCGGCACCCTCACCTTGCGCGCCAGGGAGGCCGGTGGCTGCGGCTGCGGATCCGGCGAGGGCGCCCGAGAGGCCGCGGAGGCGGCGCTCGCCTGCTTCGCACCGGAGGTCAGGGCCGTCGACGTACGGACCGCGCCCGCCGGGCCCACGCTCCTCCAGATCAGCACGGCACCGACGGGGGCCCGATGACGGCGTCGTCGGCGACGGGCACGCCCGGCCTGCGGAGGTTTCTCACCGAGAGGCCTCCGCAGCCCGAACGGTGCGAACTGTGCGCCGTGACGGTGGAGACGGACCACCGTCATCTCGTCGACACCGAGAAACGCGCCCTCGTCTGTGCCTGCACTCCCTGCGCTCTGCTGATGGCACAGCCGGGCGCCGGCGCGGGCCGCTTCCGCACGGTCCCCGCTCGCTACCTCACCGACCCCGGACACCGCCTCGACGAGAGCGCGTGGGACGCGTTGCAGATCCCGGTCGGCGTCGCCTTCCTCTTCCGCAACGCGGCGCTCGACCGGCTGGTCGCCCTCTATCCGAGCCCGGCCGGAGCCACCGAGAGCGAACTCGACCCGGCCACGTGGACGGACGTCCTCGGCGGCAGCCGCCTCGCCGAACTGCTGGAGCCCGACGTGGAGGCGCTGCTGCTGCGCCGCACCGAGGGACGCGGCGACTGCCACCTGGTACCGATCGACATCTGCTACGAACTCGTCGGCCGGATGCGCCTGTTGTGGCAGGGCTTCGACGGCGGAGCCGAGGCCCGGGCCGCGCTGGACGCGTTCTTCGCGGAGGTCTCCCGACGTGCGCGGCCCGTGGGCGAGGCGGTGCGGCCATGACGGAGTTCTCCTTCGCCTGCACCGGCGTCCGGGCCGACCGGTACGCCGCCGGACCCACCCTCGTCTTCCGCCTGCGCGTCACCGCCGCCGGCAACGCACGCGTGCACGCCCTCGCGCTGCGCTGCCAGATCCGTATCGAACCCGCCCGCCGCAGTTACGGGACCGCCGAGGCGGACGGGCTGGCGGACCTCTTCGGCGAGCGTTCCCGCTGGGGCAGCACGCTTCAGCCGGTGCAGTTCGCCCAGGTCGCGGTGATGGTCCCGAGCTTCACCGGAGAGATCGAGACCGACCTCGTGGTGCCCTGCACCTACGACATGGAGATCGCCGCCCCCCGCTACCTCGCCGCCCTGACCGACGGCGAGGTTCCGCTGCTGATGCTCTTCTCCGGTACGGCGTTCACCGGCGCCGGCGGTTTCCAGGTCGAGCCGGTCCCGTGGGACCAGGAGGCGGCGTTCCGGATGCCCGTCGCCACCTGGCGGGAGATGGTCGAGCAGCACTTCCCCGGGTGCGGCTGGATCCGGCTGCCGGGCGACACCATGGACGCCCTCCTCGCCTACCGCTCCCGGCGCGCGCTGCCCTCCTGGGAGGCGACCCTCAAGGCGCTGCTCGACGCCGACGGCGCCGCGGACCCGCACCGGCGCGACCCGCTGCGCGCGCTCACCGGCACCACCGGAAGGACGGATCCGTGACCGTGACCTCGTTCGTCCCCGAGACGGAGGAGCGGTTCGCCCACGCCCGGCAGGTGGCCGACGCCGTCCTCTTCGAGGGCTACGTGCTCTACCCGTACCGCGCCTCGGCGGCCAAGAACCGGCTGCGCTGGCAGTTCGGGGTGCTCGTGCCGCCGGGCTGGGGCGCCGAGTGCGAGGAGCACGACTTCCAGCACACCGAATGCCTGATGGAACCGAAGGCGGGCGCGACTCTCTCGGCCGAGATGCGCTTCCTGCGCGCCAGACGGCGCACGGTGCAACAGGCCCGCCCGGACGGCGACTTCGAGACGGTCTCCGAACTCCCCCTCGACGACCGGGTACTGGTCCCCTGGGACGAGGGCGGCGAGGAGCGGGTCGAGGTGGTCGCCTCGGTTGACGAACTCCTCGGTGACGGCATCACCCGTCCCTTCCGGCTCCCCGCCCGGGAGGACACGGCACCGGTCCTGGACGCGGCCGGCCGGACCGTCGGCCGGCTGGTCCGGCGGTGTGCGGAGATCAGCGGTACGGTCCGGCTGTCCGCCCGCGAGCTCGACGGTCCCTACCGGGCCATGCGCCTGACCGCCGTCGTCGAGAACACCAGCGACTGGACACCGTCCGAGGGCCAGGCCGCCGACCGGGACGCGGCGCTGCCGTACTCCCTGGTGGCGACCCACCTCCTCATGGCCCTCAGCGCCGGATCGTTCCTGTCGATGACCGATCCCCCGGAGTGGGCGAAAGGCGCGGTCGCCGCCTGCCGCAACCTGCACACCTGGCCCGTACTCGCCGGCGAACCCGGCAGCGCCGACCTCGTGCTGTCCTCGCCGATCATCCTGGAGGACCATCCGGCCATCGCGCCGGAGAGCCCCGGCGCGCTCTACGACGCCACGGAGATCGACGAGATCCTCGCACTGCGGACTGCGGCCCTCACCGACGAGGAGAAACGCGAGGCCCGGGGCACCGACGAGCGGGCGGCCGCCGTGATCGAGCTGGCGGACTCGATGCCCGCCGAGGTGCTGGAGCGCCTGCACGGGGCGGTACGGAGCCTGCGTGAGGTCACCGGGCCGAGCCCTGCCGCTCCGTCTCCGGACGGGGGCTTCCCCGACGAGCACGGAGTGCGGCGGCCCGACACACCGTGGTGGGACCCCGCGAGCGACGCGGGCTTCGACCCGGCGCGGGACCGTGTCGTCGTGGACGGCCGGTCGGTGGGCAAAGGCAGCCGCGTCGAACTGCACCCCGGGCTGCGGCGCACCGACGCGCAGGACATCTTTCTGCGGGGCCGCACCGCGGAGGTCGAGGCGGTGCTGCACGACGTCGACGGCGGGGTGCACCTGGCGGTCACGGTCGAGGGCGACCCGGGCGCCGACATCCGCCGCGAACAGGGACGGTTCCTGTACTTCCAGCCCGACGAGATCACACCGCTCGAGGACGACGCATGAACCAACCCCCACCGGCAGGTCCACGGACGCTCGTGGCCGGCATCGGCAACATCTTCCTCGGCGACGACGGCTTCGGCGTGGAGACCGCGCGCCGGCTCACCGAACGCCAACTGCCGGAACACGTCGAAGTGGTGGACATCGGCGTACGGGGCGTCCACCTCGCCTACCAGCTCCTGGACGGCTACGACACGCTCGTCCTCGTGGACGCCACGGCACGCGGCGAAGCCCCCGGCACGCTGTACGTGATCGAACACGACGCCGACGGGAGCCGTCCGCCCGGCACGCCCGCCCTGGACGGCCACCGGATGACCCCCGACGCCGTCCTGGCGCTGCTGGACACCCTCTGCGCCGGGACCGGCGGCGAGCCACCACGCCGCGTCCTGGTCGTAGGGTGCGAACCGGCCTCGGTGGACGAGGGCATCGGTCTCAGCGAGCCGGTCTCCGACGCCGTACCGGAGGCCGTCCGGCTGATCGAAGAGCTGTTGCACCACGGAGAGCCGGGAGAGTCCGCGCCGCGGGCCACGGCCCGTGGCATCTCGACATGAGGAGACACGGGATGAAGAAGATCGTCATCGGCACAACGGCCCTGGCCGCCCTGGGCGCGCTCGTCGCCGGGGTGTTTCCCGACGTCAGGCGCTATCTGCGGATCCGACGGATGTGAACCGAGGCCCCCACTCGGCGGGCCGTGCGGTTGCGTCGAACGGCGTACCCGCCGGCCCGTGACGGCGTGCCGGGCCGCGAGACCCGGGTGCGCGCACCTCTAATGAAGGCCGACCGGAGGCAGGCCGCAAAAGGACGGAGCCCCATGCACGAGATGTCCGTCGCGCTGGCCGTCGTCGACCAGGTCGCAGAGGCCGCCAACCGGGCCGGTGACGTCACGGCGGTGCGATCGGTACGGCTCCAGGTGGGCGAACTGGCCGGTGTCGTACCCGATTCCCTCGCCTTCTGCTTCGAACTGGCCTGCGCCGGAACCCTGCTGGAAGGCGCCGAACTGATCACCGAAGCGGTGCCGGGAAAAGCCCGCTGCACACCCTGCGCACTCGACTGGGCCGTCGGCATGCCACCCCGGCTGACCTGCCCCGAGTGCGGCAGGGCGTGTACCGACCTGCTCGCGGGCCGGGAGCTGCAGATCCTCGACGTGCACTGGGAGGACGGCGGTCCCCTGCCCGCGCCGACCCGCGAACCGATCTCCGAGGAGCGCTGAATCATGTGCCGTGTCGTCGACCTGCGCCAGGCCGTACTCGCGAAGAACGACGCGAGCGCTCATGAACTGCGCGCACACCTCGCGGCGCGAGGCACCGCCGTCGTCAACCTGCTGTCCAGTCCGGGCAGTGGCAAGACCGCGCTGCTGGAGCGCGAACTGCTGGAGGCACGGGAGCGGTCTGTTCCCGTCGCGGCGCTGACCGCCGACCTGGCCACCGAGAACGACGCGGCACGCCTTGCGCGTTCGGGCGTCCCGGTCAAGCAGGTGCTCACCGACGGACTGTGCCATCTCGAATCGGGGATGCTCGCCGCCCACCTGGACGGGTGGCTGCCCGACGACACCCGGCTGCTGTTCGTGGAGAACGTCGGCAACCTGGTCTGCCCGGCCTCCTACGACCTGGGGGAGACACTGAGGGTCACCCTCGCCTCCGTGACGGAGGGCGAGGACAAGCCGCTCAAGTACCCCACCGCCTTCGGCCTCGCACACCTGGTCGTGGTCACCAAGACGGACCTCGCTCAGGCCGTCGAGTTCGACGAGGCCGCGTTCCGCGCGAATGTGGAGCAGGTCAACCCGGGAGTCGAGGTGGTCCTGACCTCGGCACGCCGGGGGGAGGGAGTCGGCGTACTGCTCGACCGGGCGACGGCAGCCGCAGACGGCGCACCCGTCCACGCGCCGGTCATGGCCCGGCCACAGCACCATCACCACAGTCACCCGCACGCGGACACCGTCCACACCCACGCGCACCCGGAGGCCACCGGCACCATGGCCCACACTCACCCGTGAGCGGTGCGCAGGTGCCGACCGCCGTCACCGAGGACACTCCACGACGCCGCCGGGTCACCGTCCGGGGAGTGGTGCAGGGTGTGGGCTTCCGGCCCTATCTGTACGGCCTCGCCACCGAACTCGCCCTGGCCGGACATGTGACCAACACTCCGGAGGGCGTCGTCGTGGAGGTCGAGGGCACCGCCTCGGCCGTGGCCCGTTTCTGCGACCGGATCGCCGCCCAGGCACCCCCGCTGGCCCGCGTCGAGTCCGTTCACCACCGGGAGATGCCTCTCGCCGGCGGCATCGCGTTCACCATCCTGCCCTCCCGCGTGGACGGCCCGGCCCGCACCCTGGTCTCGCCGGACTCCGCCACCTGTGCCGACTGCCTCACCGAGCTGGCAGACCCGGCGGACCGCCGGTACCGCCACCCGTTCGTCAACTGCACCCACTGCGGCCCCCGCTTCACGATCATCACCGGGGTGCCGTACGACCGGGCGGGCACCACCATGGCCGGCTTCGCGATGTGCCGCGACTGCGCCCGGGAGTACGCCGATCCCGCCGACCGTCGTTTCCACGCGCAGCCGGTGGCCTGTCCGGCCTGCGGGCCGCGTCTGCGGCTCGTCGCCGGACCGGAGTCAGGACGCGCAACTGCGGAGGGGGCGGACCCGGTCACCGAGGCGCGCGCCCTGCTGATGCGGGGCGCGATCCTCGCGGTGAAGGGCCTCGGCGGCTACCACCTGGCCTGCGATGCCACGAACCAGACGGCGGTCGCCCTCCTGCGACGCCGGAAGGCGCGCGGCGACAAGCCGTTCGCCGTCATGGCCAGGACCTCGGACGACGTCCGGCACCTCGTCCGGCTCGGCCCTCAGGAGCAGAGCCTCCTCGAAGGCCCGACAAGGCCGGTCGTACTGCTGAGACGGCGTCCGCACCCGGCCTGCGCCGCCGGGGATCCCCGGCCCGCCGCGGCCGTCGCGCCCGGCAGCCCCGACCTCGGTGTGCTGCTGCCGTACACGCCCCTGCACCATCTGCTGCTCGGCCTGCCCGGGGACGTGGACGGCCCCCGGCTGCTCGTCATGACCAGTGGCAACGTGTCCGGTGAGCCGATCGTCACCGACGACACCGAGGCGCTGGAGCGGCTCGCGCACCTGGCCGACGCCTGGCTCACGCACGACCGGCCCATCCACGTGCCGTGCGACGACTCAGTGGTCCGCGTCTGCGACGGGGAGCCGCTGGTTGTCCGCCGCTCACGTGGCTACGCCCCGTTGCCGGTGTCCCTCCCGCTGCCCGTACGTCCGGCCCTCGCGGTCGGCGGAGACCTGAAGAACGCCTTCTGCCTGGGGTCGGGTCGCCGCGCCTGGCTGTCGGCGCACATCGGCGACATGGACGACGTCGGCACGCAGCGGGCCTTCGAGCGCGCGGTGACGCAGTTGGAGTCCATCACGGGGGTGGGGCCCGAGGCCCTGGTGTCCGACCGGCATCCCGGCTACCGCTCCGCCCGCTGGGCCGACCGGAACGCGGGGCACCGGCCCGTCGTGCGCGTCCAGCACCATCACGCGCACGTGGCCGCCGCGATGGCCGAGCACGGACTGGACGGCACCAGGCCGGTGATCGGCGTCGCCTTCGACGGCACCGGCCACGGCGACGACGGCGCCGTGTGGGGCGGGGAGTTCCTGCTCGCGGACTACGACGGATTCACCCGTTTCGGGCACCTCGCCTACGTTCCGCTGCCCGGGGGCGACGCGGCGGTGCGCCGGCCGTACCGCATGGCGCTGGCCCAGCTGAGGGCGGCCGGGATCGACTGGTCCGCCGACCTCGCCTGCACGGCCGCCTGCCCACCCGACGAACTCCGCCTGCTACGACAGCAGTTGGAGCGCGATCTGAACTGTGTCCCCACGTCCAGCATGGGCCGGCTCTTCGACGCCGTGTCCTCGCTCGCCGGGGTGTGCCACCGAGCCGGATACGAGGCGCAGGCCGCCGTCGAACTGGAGGGGGCGGCTCTGCACGCACCCGCCGGGGACACCACCGCCTACGCCTTCGCCCTCCACGCGGCGGAGGAGAACGGGAGCGGAGGCGGCGTCGTACGGGCCGATCCGGCACCCGTACTCGCGGCGATCGTCGGCGATGTGCGCGCGGGCATCGGGCCGGACCTGGTCGCGGCCCGCTTCCACCGGGGTGTGACCGAGCTGGTGCACCGGATCTGCGTGCGGGCGCGTGAGCGGCACGGGCTGGACATGGTCGCCCTGACGGGAGGCGTTTTCGCCAACACGCTGCTCTCCTCGGCCTGCGCCGCCGCCCTGGGCGCGGACGGCTTCACGGTCCTGCGGCACAACCTGGTGCCGCCCAACGACGGCGGACTGGCGCTGGGCCAGCTGATGGTGGCGGCACGCGTCACTTCCGCCGACTGAGCAACGCGCGATCCACAGCGAGGAGAGGCTCATGTGCCTGGCGGTACCCGGCAGAGTGCTGGACATCGAGGAACGGGACGGCACCCGGATGGCCACCGTCGACTTCGGCGGAGTGGTCAAGGAGGTGTGCCTGGAATACCTGCCCGACCTGCGGGTGGGGGAGTACGCCATCGTCCACGTCGGGTTCGCCCTGCAACGGCTGGACGAGGAGTCGGCACGGCAGACGCTTGAGCTCTTCGCCGAACTCGGCCTGTTGCAGGAGGAGTTCGGTGACCCCTGGGAGACGGCGGCGGCAGAGGCGGGCATGGACCCGGTGGAAGAGGTGCGCAACCAGTGAAGTACATCGACGAGTTCCAGGACCCGGAGCTGGCGCGTCGGCTCCTCGACGACATCCACGCCACGGTGACCAGGCCGTGGGCCCTGATGGAGGTGTGCGGAGGGCAGACGCACAGCATCATCCGGCACGGTATCGACCAACTCCTGCCGGAGGAGGTCGAGTTGATCCACGGGCCGGGTTGTCCCGTGTGTGTGACCCCGTTGGAGGTCATCGACAAGGCTCTGGAGATCGCCTCCCGACCCGAGGTGATCTTCTGCTCCTTCGGTGACATGCTGCGCGTGCCGGGCACGGGACGGGACCTGTTCCAGGTCCGTGCGGAAGGCGGTGACGTCCGCGTCGTCTACTCGCCGCTCGACGCGCTGCGGATCGCGCGCCAGAACCCGGACCGCGAGGTGGTGTTCTTCGGCATCGGCTTCGAGACGACGGCACCCCCCAACGCCATGACGGTTCATCAGGCCCGGAAGTTGGGCATCCGGAACTTCAGCATGCTGGTGTCCCATGTCCGGGTACCCCCGGCCATCGAGGCGATCATGTCGTCGCCGAGCTGCCGGGTGCAGGGCTTCCTCGCGGCCGGGCACGTCTGCAGCGTGATGGGCGTGGGGGAGTACCCGGAACTGGCGGAACGCTTCCGTGTCCCGATCGTCGTGACCGGCTTCGAGCCGCTGGACATCCTCGAAGGCGTGCGCAGGGCCGTCCGCCGGCTGGAACGCGGTGAGTACGCCGTCGACAACGCCTACGCCCGTGCCGTACGCCCGGAGGGCAACGCGGCTGCCCGGGCCATGCTGGAGGACGTCTTCGAGGTCACCGACCGCGCCTGGCGCGGCATCGGGGTGATCCCCGACAGCGGCTGGAGGCTGTCCCCGAAGTACCGCGACCACGATGCCGAGCACCGCTTCCCGGTCGGCGGGATCCGGACGGCCGAACCCGCGGAATGCCGCGCCGGAGAGGTCCTGCAGGGCCTGCTCAAGCCGCACGAGTGCGAGGCCTTCGGCACCCGGTGCACCCCCCGCACTCCGCTGGGCGCCACCATGGTCTCCAGCGAGGGCGCCTGCGCGGCGTACTACCTCTACCGGCGTCTGGACATCCCCACCACCACGACGGCCCGGGAGGCGACCCCCGTTGTCTGACACCACCGACCTCACTGATCTTCCCGTACCCGCCCTGGACCTCGAAGGGTGGACGTGCCCGGCACCGGTACGCGACCTGCCTCGCGTCGTCATGGGCCACGGTGGTGGTGGCGTCCTCTCCGCCGAACTGGTGCAGCAGGTCTTCGCGCCCGCGTTCGGGGGCGAGGTGCTCGCCCAGATGGGTGATGCCGCCGTTGTCCGCCTCGGCGGAGCACGGCTCGCGTTCTCCACCGACTCCTACGTGGTGCGTCCGTTGTTCTTTCCCGGCGGCAGCATCGGTGATCTGGCGGTCAACGGGACTGTCAACGACCTCGCCATGAGCGGCGCCCGCGCCGCCTACCTCTCCTGCGGATTCATCCTCGAGGAGGGCGTCGAGCTGGACCTGGTCACACGGGTGTCCGAGGCGCTGGGGGCGGCCGCGCGCAGCGCCGGTGTGGAGGTGGCCACCGGCGACACCAAGGTGGTGGAGGCCGGCCACGGCGACGGGATCTACATCAACACCGCGGGCATCGGGCTCGTCCCCGCGGGCGTCGATCTGCGTCCTCAGCGGGTCGTCCCCGGGGACGTCGTGATCGTCAGCGGCGCGATCGGTGTCCACGGGGTGGCGGTCATGAGCGTGCGCGAGGGCCTGGAATTCGGAGTGGAGATCAAGAGCGACTGTGCGGCGCTCGGCGGGCTGGTCGAGGCCATGCTCGCCGTCACCCCGGATCTGCACGTACTGCGCGATCCGACCCGGGGCGGCCTGGCGGCCACACTCAACGAGATCGCGCAGGCCTCCGGCACAGGGGTGGTCATCCGGGAACGCGACGTGCCGGTTCCGCCGGCCGTGGCCAATGCCTGCGCCATTCTCGGCCTGGATCCCATGTACATCGCCAACGAGGGCAAACTGGTGGCCTTCGTCCCCCGCGAGCACGCCGACACCGTCCTGGAAGCGATGCGAGCCCACCCTCTGGGGGCGGACTCCGTGATCATCGGTGAGGCCGTCGAGGCGCATCCCGGCATGGTCGTGTCCCGGACCGGCCTGGGGGGAACGCGGGTGGTCGATCTGCCGATCGGTGAGCAACTGCCGCGAATCTGCTGATACGGGCCTCGCGTCAGGGGCTGTCCGGCGGAGCAGGGCGGAGGAGAACCGCGGTGCCTCTCTGCCGGACAGGCCCTGATCGGCCCTGGCCGGGTCAGCGACCGGGCGGCGGGTCCTGTGGGTCGACGCCGGTTTTGGCAGAAGCGTCCCTGGTGCCGCTCGGGCGCTGGGAGCGGCCCTTGCGGCCGGTGTCGTGTCTGCCCTTCTCGTCCGCGTCGCCGTACTCCTCGCCCCTCGCACCGACGCTCTTGGCCGTGTCGCCGGGAACGGACTTCTTCTCCTCCGGGGACTTGGTCCGGCCCCGGCCTCTTTCGTCGGCGTGCTCAGCCGGATGGAAGGAGCGGTGAGCGCTCGGGTTGTCCTGCTGACGTGTCTCATCGGCATCCGGCGACCAGCCGTGCTGCCCGGTGCCCTGGTGACGGCTGGGGCCCTTCCCGTGCGGTGGCTCGGACGGACGTGGTTTCTTCGGCATGGTTCGATCTGCCTTTTCATGGTCACTGGGGGAGCCGGTCACGCGCACCCATGATGGGGAAATCATTCCGCCTTACGGTATTTTGCGCATCTTCAGGCAGTCGATGCTTCAGGTTCCCTCCGACCGCGGAACGCTGACCGGAGGGTTTACCGAGAGGCGTACGGTGTACATAGTGAGTCCTGCGTGCGCCCTGGCAGGCGCATGCGGAGGGGGGAAGCCGTGGTGCGCTACGTTCATCATCAATTGGCGGCTGCCGTTGAGATGGTGATCGCCATGGCAGTCACCATGCCTGTGATCTTCGGCGTGCGCGGGCTGCCGCATGCCGGAGGCGGGAGCGTGATTCTCCTTCTCGGCTTTTTAGGGGCGTTCTTCGGCCTGCTGGCGGTGTCGGTCCGGTCGCACTGGCTGGGCGGCGAGAAACGCGAATTCGAGAACGCGGCTGCCTTGGCCGACCCCGAGACGATACTCCCCGCCCCGCGTGAGTCCATACGCGGCAGCTTCGACGGATCCTTCATTGTCTTCACCGCGATGTTTTCCCTGGTTTTCGGCCTGCTCTGGGGACCCTGGGTCAACATTTGGGTGGTCGTATCGATACCGGAGCGGATCGTCAAGGGCGTGTACGCGTCCTTCTGGGAGCGACGCCACGGCGTACTCCTGTGGCGCGGCAGGATCGCGGAACAACCTCTGGGAAAGGGCCAGTTCCTGTACTCCTCGCCGCGAAACCCGTCGCCCGGATGAGTTCGCTGCCCTGCCGGCCGTCGGCAGAGCAGCGAAACGGATTCATCGGAGATCGCGCACCGGTGTGTTCAGTGAGCGGTGGCGAGGATGAGTGCGAAGCCGGCGTTCTTGTCGGCCCAGATCTGATGGGTACGGAGGCCCGCGGCAGTCATTTCTTCCTGGAGCCCGGCGAGAGTGAATTTCGCACTCCGCTCGGTGATCCATTCTTCTCCGCGCGCGAAGTTGACCGCCAGGTCTAGGTCGCGGACCTTGACAAGCTGCTCGACTCGGCTGCGTAGCCTCATTTCTATGTGACTTTCCGTGCCGTTCCACACCGATACGTGATCGAAGGCGTCCGGGTCGAAGTCGGCGTTCAGTTCGCGGTTCAGGACGTGCAGCAGGTTCTTGTCGAACTCGGCTGTGACGCCTTGCGCGTCATCGTAGGCGGCAGTCATTTCCTCCTCGGTCTTGACCAGGTCGGCGCCGAGAAGAAGGAAGTCCTGGGGACGCAGGGTGTCTCGGAGCCCGCGGAGGAACGGGCCACGGGCGGGACGTCGGAAATTCCCCAGCGTGCTGCCGAGGAAGGCGATGAGTCGAGAGCCGTCATCGGGCAGTGTCGGCAGGACGAAGGGAGCCGTGAAGTCGGCCCGGAGGGCGTGCAGGCGGATTCCCGGGTAGTCCTGGACGAGGTGGGCGCCGGCCTGATGGAGGGCGTCGGCACTGACGTCGACCGGGATGTAGTGAAGGCCGCTGGGATCCAGTGCCTCGATGATCAGCTTGGTCTTCGTCGAGCTCCCGGACCCGAGCTCGACCAGGCTGCGGGCTCCGGTCCGCACGGCGATGTCCTGGGCGTGGAGCTGGAGCAACCCCAGTTCCGCCCGCCACAGGGGGTATTCCGGGAGCTGGGTGATCTCCTCGAAGAGTTCGCTGCCCCGGGCGTCGTAGAACCAGGTGGGTGCCGTGGACTTGGGGGTGCTGGTCAGCCCGCCGCTGATGTCGGCGCGCAGTACCTTGGCGTAGTGCTCGGCGTCAAGGGTGTCGGTGTATCCGTAGGAGCGGGGGCCGGTCATGACTGCCTCATTTCAAGGGATGCCAGGTCGCCGCTCAAATCCTGGAGCGGGCTGAGCCGGACCTCGGTGCGGCTCGCGATGACGAGGGTGCGGTCGGGCACCTCCTGCCAGCGGGGATCGTCGTCGTACGGTTCGGACGCCACCACCGTGCGGGGGCCGGGTCCGGTGAGGTGGAAGAGGGTGTCGCCCCAGGTGGTCGCGGCGATCGTCGTGCCGTCCGTGAGCAGCAGGTTGAGGCGGGAGCCGGGGGCCGCCGCGTCGACCTCGAGGACGGTGCGGGCCAGCGCCCGCCCCACGTCGTCACCGGCGTGCAGCCGGTGCAGCACCAGCGCCCACAGAAACGCCGAGTCGGAGCGCGCCTCCATCGACAGCAACTCCTCACCGGGCAGGGACCGTACGAGGGGCGCGAGGGACCCCGGCCAGCCGATGACCGCCCCGTTGTGCCCGAACAGCCAGGCACCGGCGGCGAAGGGCGCCGCAGCGGCCTCCGCGTCGGCGCCGGCGAGTGTCGCGTCCCGCACGGCGGCGAGCAGCGCGGTGGTCCGTACGACCCGGGCGAGGTCGGCGAAGGACTGGTCCGCCCAGATGGGCCCCGCCCGCCGGTAGCGGGCCGGTACGGGATCGCCCTCCGCGTACCAACCGACCCCGAAACCATCGGCGTTGACGTTCCCGTACCGCTGATGCCGGGGTGCCCACGACTGCCGGTACAGCCCGTGCGGCGGCTCCACCACCACACTGCCCATCGCCTCCGGGGGCCCCAGGAAGGCCAGTTGACGGCACATCAGCCGGCCTCCGGGGTACGGGCGGTGCGGAACCCGGAGAAGATCTGCCGCCGGATCGGATAGTCCCAGTTGCGGAAGGTGCCCCGGCAGGCCACCGCGTCCACGGCGAACGAACCACCGCGCAGCACCTTGTACTCGGGTCCGAAGAACACCTCGGAGTACTCCTTGTACGGGAACATGCTGAACCCCGGGTACGGCAGGAAGTCGCTCGACGTCCACTCCCACACGTCACCGATCAACTGCCGTACGCCGAGCGGCGATTCCCCGGCCGGATAGCTTCCGGCGGGCGCCGGACGCAGATGCCGCTGACCGAGGTTGGCGTGCTGGGGGGCGGGGTCGGCGTCGCCCCACGGGTAGCGCCTCGAGCGGTCGGTCGCCGGGTCGTGCCGGGCGGCCTTCTCCCACTCCGCCTCGGTGGGCAGTCGGCGCCCGGCCCAGCGGGCGTACGCGTCCGCCTCGTACCAGCAGACGTGTACGACGGGCTCGTCGGGCGGCACCACCTCGGTGACCCCGAAGCGGCGTCGCAGCCACTGGCCGCCGTCCCGGAACCAGAACAGCGGGGAGAACAAGGAGTGTTGGCGGACATGCGCCCAGCCGTCCGTTGTCCACCAGCGCGGGTCGTCGTAGCCGCCGTCCGCGATGAACGCCTGGTAGGCGGCGTTCGTCACCGGTGTGGTGTCGATGAAGAAGGGCGCCACCTCGCGCCGGTGCGCGGGCCGTTCGTTGTCCAGGGACCACGGCTCGGTGGAGGTGCCCATGGTGAACGGGCCGCCGGGGACCAGGACTTCGGCCGGACCGGTGAACGGGGGAGCGGGCTCGGGGTCGGGCGCGTGCAGGACCGCCGGTCCCTTGCGCAGCTGATGGGTGATCAGCATCGTCTCGTCGTGCTGCTGTTCGTGCTGGGCGATCATCCCGAAGGCGAACCCCGCCTCGGTCAGCGGCGTACCTGTACCGTCGAACGAGGCGCTCTCCAGCACGTCCAGGGCCCGGCCGCGTACCTCCGCCGCGTACTTACGGGCCTCGTCGGGCGGCAGCAGCGGCAGCGAGGGCCGTTCGGCGCGCGAATGCTCGAAGGCGTCGTACAGGCCGTCGATCTCGGGCCGCATCGCCTCCCGCCCGGCGACGGCCCGCAGCAGCCACATCTCCTCCTGGTTGCCGATATGGGCCAGGTCCCACACCAGCGGGGACATCAACGGCGAGTGCTGCGCGGTGAGTTCGGGATCCTCGACGGAGGTGAGGAGCGCGGTCCGCTCCCGCGCGGTGGTGAGCGCGGCGAGCGCGCGCTCCCGGAGCGTCTCCGGATCCAGGGCGGGCTCGGTCATGTGCTGAGGTCCTTCCCGTACGAGGTCGCGTGCGCGCGCCGGTCCGTGTCGCGCAACTGGTCGAGCAGGTCGTCGGCGGGGCAACGGCCTTGGCCGACATAGCGGTCGAGGTAGGCGGAGACCGCGTCGACGACCTCCCGGCTCGCGCCGAGCCGGGGCAGGGCCTCCAGGGCGGCCGAGAAACAGACGTGGGCCACCTCCCGCAGTTCCGGGTCGGCCAGCGCGTGACGCGCCGCGTCGGTCCACAGCGGATTGTTCGGGGCGGGCAGCGACAGGGCCCGCTCGGCGAGCGGTTTGACCGCCCGGTAGGCCCGCTCGGCGGCCTCGGGGTCGTCGAAGAGGGCCGCCGTGACGGCGAGCGGGACGATCCAGCCGTCGTCGCCCGGCTGGGCGTCGATCATGCGCAGTTCGAGATGGCCGCGCGGGCGGACCGGCGGGAACAGGGTGGTCAGGTGGTAGTCGAGATCCTCGCGCGTCGGCGGCCGGGGCACTCCGCTGCGGATCCACTCCCGGAACGTCAGCCCGTCCTCCGGCACGTCCCACGGCCCGCTCTCCCGGCGTACGCACATCACCGGGGCGTCGAGCGCATGCCGGGCCCACGCGTGGCGCGGCTCGGCGTCCAGCGGCGGGGCGCCCGCTCTGCCGGCGCCGATGTCCATCCACAGCGACTGCCGGTGGGAACGCCAGCCGGTGGGGCCGCGCTCGGTGAGCGGGGAGTTGGCGAAGGCGGCGACGAGGACCGGGCCGAGCTGGTTCGCCAGCCACCAGCGCCGTACGTGCCCGAGGGGGCCCGGCTCCTCGTGACCGGCGTCGAGACACACCTGCACGGAGGCCGAGGTGCACATCATGGCGCGGCCGGCCGGGCCCGTGAGGTCGAGGCACCGCTCCAGGGCGTCGTAACGGGGCTCGTGCAGGAAGCGGCGGGGCGGGTGCCAGGGGTCCTGGCCGACGCCGACGAGACCGAGACCGTCCTCGCGCAGTACCGCGCGGACGGCGTCCAGGTCGGCGGAGACGGACCTGACGCACTCCATCAGGGAGTCGGCGGGAGCGGAGCTGAGCTCCAGCTGACCGCCCGGTTCGACGGTGAGCGCCGAGCTGAGAGGCAGGGTCCGCAGTGCGGCGTAGGCCGCTTCGAGTCGTTCGGGTGACACGGGGAGCCGCGGCTGCCGCAGCTCGTGGACGAACCATTCCACCTCGACACCGAGGGTGCGGGGCGGTCCCGTCTTGAAGCAGATTCCCCGGACCAGGGCCTCGACCTCGGCCTCGGACAGGGCGGTGCGTGGTGTCGTACAGTCACTCACCGAATCGGACATGTCGGTTTCCTCCTGAGATTCCAGCATGCCGCCGGGCCGGCATCTGGTGGGCCGGACAGGCATCACTCGTCCCACCCAAACCCCTCGCGCCGAATCGCACAAGGGTGCACATGAGCGCTTTCAGGACAATGGATCTCCGTTTCCATGGTGTTTTCGGACCGTTCGCCCGCCCGGGAAACTCTGTTGCACGGCAGGTCCAGCATCGCCCACGATGCCTGCATGAGCACGACGGGGGAGCGAGGACCGGGCACGGTCATGGCGCACACGGGGGTGGCGCCATGAGCGCTCGCCTGCGCGACCTCGCGCGTGGAACGGAGGAGATCGTCGCGGCCGGTTCCTATCGCGCGTCCGACGGACGCGAGGTGGCACTCGCCGCGGCGATCGAGGCCGCCCGAGCGGGCACGCGCCTCTACGGCCCGGGCCCGCTGGACGTACCCCCGGCGGCTGCACGCCTGGACACCGTCTTCGAGGTCACCGGCGAAAGCAGCCTGGAGGCCGCGCGCCGTCTGCCCGGCCCGGTGGCGGTCCTGAACTTCTCCTCGGCCCGCAACCCGGGCGGCGGCTACCTGAACGGCGCGCAGGCCCAGGAAGAGGCCCTGTGCCGGGCCTCGGCGCTGTACACCTGCCTGACCACGGTGCGCGAGTTCTACGACCACCACCGCGCCCACCGCGACCCGTTCTACACGGACCGCGTCATCCACTCACCCGGGGTGCCGGTCTTCCGCGACGACCGCGGCCGCCTCCTGGACGCCCCGTACACGGTGGGCTTCCTCACCTCGGCGGCCCCGAACGCGGGGGTCGTACGCCGGACTTCCCCCGAACGGGCGCCGGACCTGCCCCAGGCCCTGGCGTCCCGCGCGGAACGGGTCCTGGAAACGGCCACGGCGGAGGGCTATCGCCGCCTGGTGCTGGGCGCCTGGGGCTGCGGCGTCTTCCAGAACGACCCGGCCGTGGTGGCGGGCGCCTTCAGCAACCTGCTGGTGGGCGGCCGTTTCGAGGGCAGATTCGAACGGGTCGTCTTCGCGGTCCTGGACAAGACGAGCGGCACGACAACGAGGACACCTTTCGAGCGTACGTTCGCTACTTAGGGGCGCGGGGAACTGCGCGACAAGCCCCCACGCACCGGCGCTGTGAAGACGACCTCACTCCCACCCGTACCGCTCCCGCAACCGCCGCACAACGGAGTTGAACCGCATCCGGTCCAACGCGCAGGCCTCCCGCCGCATCCCGTCCTCGAAAAGCCGCAGCACCCGATCCACATCCACCCACGAGTCCCGCCCGGTCCGATCCCACGGCCCGCTTCCGATGGCCACCCACTCGCGGTCGCCGTCATGCCGTTTGCTGGACAACTGCACGGCGAGAAACGTCCCCCCGGCCTCGCGCGCGACCACCAGGACGGGCCGGTCCTTCCCCCTGCCGTCGTTCTCCTCGAACGGCACCCAGGTCCACACGATCTCCCCGGGATCGGGATCGCCGTCGTGGGCGGGCGAGTACTCCGTACGCACCCGCCCGACGTCGCGAGGATCGGCCTCGGTGGTGGCGGAGGGGCCGTAGCGGCCCGGGACATCGGCATCGGTGAAGGCAGTCACGAGGCTCACGTTAGAGCCTGCGTGGACCGCCTCACCGCATCACCCCTCGTCCTTCTCCACGGTCACCTTCTGCACTCCGGGCGCGGCCAGTCCGTTCAGGGCCGAAGTCCCGTTCGGCGCCTGCCCGTTCTGGTTCATGGACGCCAGCAGCTGTCGTGCCAGCCCCAGTCCCGTGCCGCCCATGGTGAGCGCCTTGGCGAGCATCTCCGCCATGCCGTCCGCGCCGTTGAGCACCACCATGTTGTCGACGCTGCCGAACGCGGACGCGCCGGCCTTGACGATCTCCGGCCAGTTCTCGGCGAGTTGCTGGGCGACCACCGCCTCCTGGTTCTCCGCGAGCGCGGCGGCCCGCGCCTTGATGGCCTCCGCCTCCGCGAGCCCCTTCGCCCTCGTCGCCTCGGCGGCGGCGAGCCCCTTGGCCTGCGACGCGGCCGCCTCGGCCTCACCGGTGGCCCGGGTGGCCATGGCGGCGGCCGCTCCGCGTGCCTTGGTCGCCTCGGCCTCGGCGGTCGCGGCCGTCTTGACCCGGTTCGCCTCGGCCAGGGCGGCGAGCTCCGTCTCCTTGGCCTTGGCCTGTGCCGCCGAGATACGCGCGTCACGCTCGGCCTCGGCCCGCGCCCGCGTCTCGTAGGCCTGCGCGTCGGCCGGCTTGCGGACGTCCGCCTGGAGCTGCTGCTCCCGGCGCAGGGCGTCGAGTTCGGCGATGCGCGTCTCCTGGACGACGACGTCCTGCCGGGCGGCCGCGTCGGCGAGCGGTCCGGCCTGACGGGCCTTCGCCGCCGCCTTGTCGCGCTCGGCCTGGTAGCCGGCCTGCAGGATCTCGCTGTCCCTGGTGGCCTCCGACATCCGCGCCGCGGCCTTCTGCTCGGCCTCGGTGGCGAGACGGTTGGCCTCGGCCTGCGCGATCCGCGCGTCCCGCTGGACGGCGGCGGCGTGCGGCATGGCGAGGTTCTTGATGTACCCGGTCGGGTCCTCGATCTCGTGGATCTGGAGCGAGTCGACGATCAGCCCGAGCTTCTCCATCTCCGTGCCGCACGCGGCACGGGTCTGTCCGGTGAGCTTCTCGCGGTCGCGGATCATCTCCTCGACGGTCAACCCGCCGACGATGGACCGCAGATGACCGGCGAACACGTTGTGCACCCGCTCCGACATCATCTTCTGCTGGTCGAGGAACCGGCGGCCCGCGTTCGCGATCGACACGAAGTCGTCGCCCACCTTGAAGATGACCACGCCCCGCACCTTGAGCGGAATGCCCTGGGTGGTCACGCAGTCCACGTGCAGCTCGGTCTCGTTCAGGTCGAGCGAGATCTTGCGCACCGCCTGCACCCCGGGCAGCACGAGCGTGCCCCGCCCGGTGACGATACGGAACCCCATGCCTTCCGTAAGACCCTCGGTCCTGTGGTTGGAACCGGAGATGATGAGTGCCTCGTTGGGTTCAGCGACCCGCCACATCATCTTGAACACACCGATGAGTGCGAGGACGGCAACTACCGCGACCCCCGCAACGACGCCGATGAACATCGGCATACGCCCCCTTGGCCTGGTGCCCTTTCGGCACCGAACGACGCAAGGGTGCTCCTGTGCGGGGCCTGGGTACAGCGGCTGCGGAATCCTTGTTGCAAGCTTGACGCACACGTGATCATCCGCAGACGTACGGCCGCCGTGGCCGCGCGCCCGGCGGGCTCAACCGTCGTACGCGTTGGTGACGTACACGGTGCGCGGCGGCAGGTACTCGACGACCATGACCACCGTTCCGCGCTCGATACGGTCCTGTGGTGAAGCGGGGTACGCCAGGAAGTGCTCGGCGCCACCGCGCACGCGGACGATCACCTCGCCGACCAGCCCCGGCCCGATCGTGCCCGTCACCCGCCCCATCAAGCCGACCATCGGCGCGTCGTCCATGGTCACAGCGTACGGGCCGAATGGATATTCCCCATAGGGATTCCACAGCTTCACGACCGCACCGGGAGGGCCGGCGGGGCGGTCTTGTGCGAGATGTCGAATGCGCCGTGACCAGGCGGAAGTTCACAGGTCCGGCGCATGTCCGAACTATTGACGTGCGCACGACTCGGACTTACCGTCTGACCGATTTACCGAACTGCGTTCGCAATGTCGAACGCGGAGAGCCGTCGGTTGGATCACCAAGGAGCCGCACGTGACCAGTCCCCGCCCCACGCCCTCCCGTCGCAGTCTGCTGCGCGCGCTGGCCGCCCTCCCCGCCTCGGGGCTCGTCCTGGGCGAACTGCCCGGACTGCTCGGCACCGCAGCCGCCGCGGCCCCGCCCAGCGGCTCCGCCACGCGCTACACCATCGTGCCGTTCCTCGACAGCAACGACGGAACGGTGAACGTCTACCAGTCCGACGACGCCACCGACTTCCGCCTCGTGAAGTCCTCGGCCTACACCCCGCCCAGCAACCGCATCCGCGACGCGAGCGTCTTCAAGCACACCAACGGCTACTACTACGTCACCTACACCACCCACACCTGGCAGGACGCCAGCACCACCATCGGCTTCGCCCGCAGCTCGGACCGCGTCAACTGGACCTTCCTGTACGACTACACGGTCCCGATCGCCAACCTGTCCCGCGCGTGGGCGCCCGAGTGGTTCGTCGACAGCGACGGCAGCGTGAACATCATCGTGTCCTGCTCGGTCACCAGCGACGAGTGGATCTTCACGCCGTATCTGCTCAAGGCCACCAACTCCGCGCTGACAACGTGGAGTTCACCGGTGGCGCTGTCGGGCATCGGAGCGAACCACATCGACACCTGCATCGTGAAGATCGGTTCCACCTACCACGCCTTCCCGAAGAACGAGACGACGAAGTACATCGAGTACGCCACCGCCACCAGTCTGGCCGGCCCGTACACCATCAAGAAGACCGGCGACTGGGCCGGCTGGGGCAGCTACCGCGAAGGCCCGTCCGTGATCCAGCTCGACAACGGCGGCTGGCGGATCTTCTTCGACGGCTACGGCGACAAGAAGTACTACTACAGCGACAGCTACGACACCTTCGCCACCTGGACCGCCGCGAAGGCGCTGCCCGCGATCTCCGGCACGGCCCGTCACTTCACGGTGGTCAAGGAGACGGTCAGCGGCGGGCCGACCCTGGCGAAGAACGTCACGCGTTCCTTCCAGTCGGTCAACTACCCGACGCGGTACTGGCAGGTGCAGTCCTCGCTGCTCAACCTCCCCGTCGTCAGCAGCTCCAGCACCACCGCGCTCAAGCAGGCGTCCACCTTCACCGTCGTCGCGGGGCTGGCCGACTCGGGCGGCTACTCGTTCCGCGACAGCTCCGGCAACTACCTCCGCCACTGGGACTTCCGGGCCCGCTTCGACGCCAACGACGGCACGTCGACCTTCGCGAAGGACGCCACGTTCATCGCTCGGACGGGCACGGCGTCGGGGTCGGTGCGCTTCGAGTCGTACAACTACCCCGGTTACTTCCTGCGCCACTACAACTACCAGCTGCGCGTGGACGTGACGGACGGCACGGACACCTTCCGCCAGGACAGCTCCTTCGTCCCGGTGACGGCCTGGGCGTAGTGGCTCCTACGGCTGTGCACGCCCCAAATGCCGCATGGTCAGGGCCAGTTGCAGTCTGAGCCGGCCCTGCGGGGTACGGACGGGCCACCCGAGGAGCGACTCGGCGTGGCCCAACCGGTCCTGGAGCGTGGAGTGGTGGACGTTGACCTCGACGGCGGCTCCCCGCAGGCTCGCCGTCGAGGCGACGGCGTGCAGCGTCGCCAGCATCCAGGGGGCGTCCGCGACCGCGGCCTCCAGGGCCAGCACATCGGGCGGGGGATCGGCCCCCGGCACGACGAGCTCGGCGAGCAGACCGATGCCGCCGAGCTCGTCGGCGTACACGACCCGCGGTCCCGGGGCGTGCGGGGTGCCTTCGGCGGTGAAACGGAGCGCGGTACGGGCGGCGGCCCAGGAACGCGGCAGTTCGAGTACGGGCACGGCGGGGCCGACACCGACCCGGCCGGCCGGGAGCGCGGAGTCGGCACCGGCGGTGGCGGCGGCCGGTCTGGCGCGGGCGGACTCCTCTGGGCCCGACAGCCTGCCCTCGGCGGGGACCGGCCCGCGCAGGGCGGAGGCGGCCACGACACGGGGCGGGCCCTCGAGCGGGGCGACCGCGTGGGCCGGGGCGGCAGGGTCCAGGCCCAGACGCCGGGCCGCGTGCAGCCGGGCCTGCTCGGGTGCGGTGGCGTCGAGAAGGGTCTCGACGAGCGCGGGATCCTCGGCCGAGGCGGTTGGAGCGCGGCCCCGGGTGCGGTCGAGGACGACGCGGATGACGGCCGCCGCCCGTTCCAGGATCACCGCGTCGACGACGCTGGGTGCCCCCGTCCGCTCCAGCCACAGCGCCGGGGCGCCGTCCGGGGACAGCGCGGCGGACGGCCAGGCGGGGTCCGGTGGCTGGTCCGTGTCCCGGCGGCGTCCGTCGGTCTCGACCCGCAGATGCACGCGCCGTCCGGCGTCGGTTAGGCGGGCCGGGCAGCCGGCGAGTACGGCGGCGCCGCGCACCAGCGCCTCGAGGCCGGCGCGGTGTTCGGCCAGGCGGTCGAAGTAGGCGATGACCCGGACGGCGGCGCCGGCGTCGGGGTCGACCGCGGTCAGGCGGCCTGCCAGCTCTTTCATGTCCCCCATCGTGCCAGTTGCTCCGCAGGTTGGGCGGGGTCTGTCTGCGGGTTCGGTGGGGGCTGGGCCCCCGGCCCCCCTTGGCTCCCTGGGGGCTGCGCCCCCGGCCCCCGGCTTTCTGGTGCGGGTTCGGTGGGGGCTGGTCGCGCAGTTCCCCGCGCCCCTGGCGGGGGCTGTGCCCCCGGCCCCGGCCTCCGGTTCTCTGGTGCGGGTTCGGTGGGGGCTGGTCGCGCAGTTCCCCGCGCCCCTGGCGGGGGCTGTGCCCCCGGCCCCGGCCTCCGGCTTTCTGGTGCGGGTTCGGTGGGGGCTGTGCCCCCGCCTGGCAGGCCTCCCGGGGGGTTACTCCGCGAGTAGGCGGTGGAGCCAGGTCAGTTGGGCTGATTGGGCGGTTTGGGAGAGGGAGGCTTGGGGGGCGAAGCCGTCGAAGCCGTGGAAGCCGCCTGGCCAGACGTGTAGTTCGGCGATTCCGCCGGCCTGCCACAGGCGGGTGGCGTAGGTGACTACCTCGTCGCGGAACGTCTCGGCGGAGCCGACGTCGAGGAAGGCCGGGGGGAGGCCGGACAGGTCCTCCGCGCGGGCCGGGGCGGCGTACGGGGAGACGTTCGGGCCGCCGCGCTCCGCGCCGAGCAACGCCGTCCAGCCGGTGTCGTTGGCCGTGCGGTCCCACACGCCCAGGTTCGCCATCTGGTACGAGGAGGGCGTGTCGTTGCGGTCGTCGAGCATCGGGCACATCAGCAGCTGGCCGATGGGCCGCGGACCCTTGCGGTCCCTGAGGAGCAGCGCCAGCGCGGCCGTCAGGCCGCCACCCGCGCTGGCCCCCGCGATGACGATCCGCTCGGCGTCGCCGCCGATCTCCTTGGCATGCTCGGCGGTCCACAGCAAACCGGCGTACACGTCGTCGACAGGCGCAGGGTGAGGGTGCTCCGGCGCCAAGCGGTACTCCACGGAGACCACGACCGCGCCCAGCTCCTTGGCCCAGCGCAGCGGGGCCTCCACGCCGACGCGGTTGTCGCCGAGGATCATGCCTCCGCCGTGGACGTGGTAGATCACGGGCAACGGACCGTCCGTCGCCGGAGCGGCCGGGCGACAGATCAGCAGCGAGATGTCGGGCGCGTTCTCGGGGCCCGGCACGACACGGTCCTCGACCTCGAAGGCGCCCCCCAGCGTCAGGTCCAGGTCGGCCAGCATCTCGATGCCGACCCCGTTGCGTGCGTCCTCGATGCCGTCCATGGTCAGTTGGGGCGGCAGCATGTCCTTGATCATCTCCAGGACGGCGGTGAGTTCCGGGTCGAACGGGGGCGGCGTAAGCGTCATTGCTGCTGCTCCTCATGCTGTGTGCGGCGGATCGTACGCGATGATGGTCCGCGCGTCCGCCGGGTCCGGCACGCCGCCGTCCGGCGGGATTTGTCCGCCATTCGGCGGGTAGCCCGCCCCGCTCGACCCGGCCGCCCGGTCGGCCAGTAGCCTTGACCTCGGTATTTTGCCAGGTGATGACCCGTTGTTCACTGCTTTGGGGTGGTGGCGATCAAGGGGGCTGACAACGCTGCCACTGACCACCCTTTCCCTGGAGTACCTGTGAACGTCTCATTCACCGTCTGGACCCTGACGGTCGTCGCCCTGTGTGTCCTCGTCGCCATCGACTTCTTCATCGGCCGCAAGCCCCACGACGTGTCCCTGAAGGAGGCCGGCATCTGGACCGTGGTGTGGGTCGTCCTGGCCTGTCTGTTCGGGATCGGGCTGCTGATCTACGGCGGGACCAGGCCCACAGGTGAGTTCTTCGCGGGGTACATCACCGAGAAGTCGCTGAGCGTCGACAACCTCTTCGTCTTCGTACTCATCATGAGCAAGTTCGCGGTGCCCACCCAGTACCAGCAGCGGGTGCTGATGGTCGGTGTCCTGGTCGCCCTCGTGCTGCGTGCCGGGTTCATCGCGGCGGGCGCGGCGATCATCACCACCTTCTCGTGGGTCTTCTACATCTTCGGCGCCTTCCTCATCTGGACCGCCTGGAAGCTCGTCCAGGACGCCAAGGCGGGTTCGCACGAGGAGGAGTACGAGGAGAACAAGCTGCTGAAGATGGCCGAGGAGAGGTTCGGAGTCGCGGACCGGTACCACGGCACCAAGCTGTTCATCGTGGAGAACGGCAAGCGGATCATGACGCCGATGATGGTCGTCATGCTCGCGATCGGCTCGACGGACGTGCTCTTCGCGCTCGACTCCATCCCCGCCATCTACGGCCTGACCCAGGACCCGTACATCGTCTTCACCGCCAACGCCTTCGCGCTGATGGGCCTGCGCCAGCTGTACTTCCTCATCGGCGGCCTGCTGAAGAAGCTGGTGCATCTCTCGTACGGCCTGTCGATCATCCTCGGCTTCATCGGCGTGAAGCTGGTACTGCACGCCCTGCACGAGTCGGGCGTCCACGTCCCGGAGATCTCCATCCCCTTCTCGCTCGGCTTCATCGTCCTCGTACTGGCCGTCACGACCGTGACGAGCCTGCGGGCCTCGAAGAAGCAGGAGGAGGCCGAAGCGGCGGCGGCCCGGTCCCAGGCTTGACTTCGTGTGCGCTCCAGGAACTAGCGTCGCTGCGAACACCGCTGGACGAAGGCGAACGGAGACGGACATGCGGCTGGGCGTGCACATCAATCGGTTCAATCACTCCGCGGGAGGCGCCGGGCTCGGCCCCGAACTGGCGGCGGTCGGAGCCGCGGCCGAGGCGGCGGGCGTCCACCGGCTCACGGTCATGGACCACTACTTCCAGATGGAGTTCAACGGCGGCGCCGAGGACCCCATGCTGGAGGCCTACACGACCCTCGGTTTCCTCGCCGCCCACACCTCGACGGTCCGCCTCGGCGCGCTCGTGACCGGTGTCACATACCGCCACCCCGGACTTCTCGCCAAGATCGCCACCACGCTCGACGTCCTCTCCGGCGGCCGGGCCACCCTCGGTATCGGGGCGGCCTGGTACGACCGGGAGCACGAGGGTCTCGGGGTGCCGTACCCGTCGACGGCCGAGCGGTTCGAGCGGCTGGAGGAGACCCTGCGGATCTGCCTCCAGATGTGGGACCCGGACGCCAACGGGCCCTTCGAGGGCACCCACTACCGGCTCGCGGAGACGCTCTGCGTCCCGGCGCCCGTCAGCGCACCGCACCCGGAGATCATGATCGGCGGCGGTGGGGAGCGGAAGACCCTGCGCCTGGTCGCCCAGTACGCGGACGCCTGCAACCTGTTCGCCACCACCCCGGAGGAGGTCGGGCACAAGCTCGACGTCCTGCGCGGTCACTGCGAGAGCGTAGGACGCCCGTACGACGACATCACCAGGACGCTTCTCTATATGGGCGATCCGATGGCCCAGAACGACGTCGACGGGTTCCTCCGGGACATCGAGGGCTACGCGAAGTTCGGCATCGAGACGGTGATGCTGGGGCCGAGTACGGACGAGCCGGCCGCCTGGATCGAACAGTTCGTGGCCCCGGCGGCGCGGCGCGCGGCCGATCTGGGCTGACGCCCGGGGAGCAAGCCGGCGAACAGGCCGGGGCATGACCCAGGACATGACGGAGGGCCGGAGCCTGTGCGGCTGCGGCCCTCCGTCATGCGTACGTCGATCAGGCGACGGCGGGCGCGGCCTCGCCGTGGATGAGGCCGACGATCTCGGTCAGCTGCGCGGAGACCTCGGCGTCGTCGGCGGGGTGGGTCTCGGCGAAGCGGATCACGGAGCCGGGGATGGAGAGCTTGACATCCTCCAGGACCTTGGCGCCGGCGATGCCGACGGCCTTGCGGGTCTCGTCCTGCGCCCAGACGCCGCCGAACTGGCCGTAGGCGGTGCCGACCACGGCGACCGGCTTGTCGGTGAGGGCACCGGCGCCGTAGGGGCGGGACAGCCAGTCGATGGCGTTCTTCAGTACGGCGGTGACCGTGCCGTTGTACTCGGGGGAGAAGAGCAGCAGGGCGTCGGCGGAGGCGGCGGCCTCGCGCAGCGCGGCGGCGGCTGCCGGGACGCTGCCCTCCACGTCGATGTCCTCGTTGTAGAACGGGACGTCGGCAAGGCCTTCGAACAGCACTACCTCGGCGCCCTCCGGGGCGTGCTTCGCGGCCGCCTCTGCGAGCTGACGGTTGTGCGAACCGGCGCGGAGGCTGCCGACGAGGGCGAGAATGCGAACAGACATTTGAGGCTCCACAGGGGGGTGAAACTGGGCGGGGACATCCGGACCGGGGTCCGTTTAGAGTTGTACCAGTTAAACGGACCGTGGTCCAGTTTTCTTCCTCACGCGTTACGCTGCATTCATGTCCGACACCCTGCCGCCTCTCCCGAAGCCCCAGCGACAGACCGACGGGCCCCTGTTCCTGGAACTGGGTCCCGGCCTCGGCGCCGGTGTGCAGGCGGACGAGCCGTGCCTGCGCGCCGATGCCGCGCGCAACCGGGCCCGACTGCTGGAGGCCGCCGCGCGACTGGTGGCGGAGCACGGCGCGGCCGGCGTGACCATGGAGGCGGTGGCCGCCGCGGCGCAGGTGGGCAAGGGGACCGTGTTCCGGCGCTTCGGCGACCGCACCGGCCTGCTGATGGCCCTGCTCGACCACTCGGAGAAGAAGCTCCAGACCGCCTTCCTGGCAGGTCCGCCGCCGCTCGGACCGGGGGCGCCGCCGGTGGAGCGGCTGCGTGCGTTCGGGGTGGCCGTGCTGCGCCGGTCCTTCGACGAGCTCGAACTGCAGCTGGCCGCCGAGGGTGAACCGGGCCGCCGCTTCGCATCCGCACCTCACCTGGTCCGGTCCGGTCACATCACCATGCTGCTGCGACTGGCGATTCCGGACGCCGACTGCGAACTCCTCGCGAAAACGCTGATGGGATATCTGGACCCGGCCCTGATCCATCACTTGACCAAGCAGTGCGGGATGACGCCGGCCCGGCTGGAGGCGGGCTGGATCGACCTGGTCGATCGGATCGCCGGCGGTACGGCTTCGTATTGAAGCGCGAGTTTCGGCCAATTGCGCGGGTCGCACTCCGGTGCCTGAAGGTAGTCAACCCGGGGAACCCGTCCGGGACTTGACTCCGCCTGTCCGGAAAGCGCGTTCGGTGCGCAGTGGTGCGCGGGGCGGCCCTGAAACAGGTCGTCCGGCACGTCGGAGCCACCGGAAATGATCTTTGTGAAGCGTTTCAGTAGAGCGCTTTCTCGAAGCGCTTTCGTCAACCGTCCTTTGCTATCGGGTCGATTGCGAAGTCCCCCGGACCAAACCATGCCCCGAGCTTCTGCAAAGATGCCGTACGTCATGGTGCAGATACCGAATTCGGCCGCCCCGGCGGTACCCCAGCCGCGCTCCGTGCCCACGAGCGCGGATGTGGCACGCCTGGCCGGCGTCTCCCGCGCAACCGTCTCCTACGTCCTCAACAACACCAGTGCCGTCCGGATCAGCGAGCCCACCCGCCGGCGCGTCCACGAGGCGGCGAAGGAGCTCGGGTACGTTCCGCACGCGGCGGCCCGCAGTCTGCGGGCCGGACACAGCCGCATGGTCCTGATGCCCTCGCCGAGCGTGCCGATCGGCCCGCTCTACAGCCAGTTCATCAACGAGCTCCAGTGGGCGCTCAGCCGCCTCGACTACACCGTCGTCCAGTACGCGTCCGTCGGGCTGCGTGGTGACGAGGCCGCCCGCGCCTGGGCCGAACTGCGGCCGGCGGCCGTCATCGTGCCCACCGGCGGGATCGGACCCGAGGGGGTGGCCGTCCTCAAGCGCTCCGGCGCCCGCGCGGTCGTCACGCTCGGCACGGAGCGCATCGAGGGCGCGCACAACCTGCTCATCGACCACGCCGGCGTCGGCCGTGCGGCGGGCGCGCACCTGTACGCCCGTGGCCGTCGCCGGATCGGTGTCGTCGTGCCGGACGAGCACGGTCTCAGGGTCTTCTCCAAACCCCGCCTCGACGGGGTGCGCAGCGCGGTGGAGGGCACGGACGCGTCGGTGACCGTGCTGCCGCTCGCGTACGAGGAGGAGTCCGCCGCCCGCCTCGCCGCGCGCTGGCCCGAACTCGGCCTGGACGGCGTCTTCGCGTTCAACGACGAGTACGCGATGCTGCTGATGCGGGCCCTGCAGGACGCCGGCATCACCGTCCCGGACGACACGGCGCTGGTCGGCGCCGACGATCTGCTCCTCGGCCGGCTGCTGCGGCCCAGCCTGAGCACGGTGCACATCGAACTCCCGGCCGGACGGGATCTCGCGGAACTCGTCGACCGCGCGGTCCGCAACCCCGGTACCGATGCCGAGGCCCACCATGTCCACGGAGCGACGCTCGTCCACCGCGACTCCAGCTGAACCCGCCGTGCCCGCGTGGGACTTCGGCGGCATGTTCGCGTGTGTCGAAAGTGTGTCTGCTTCGTGTGTTGTGGTGCCCATTTGGTGTGGTGCGTTCCGGCGCCTGTTGTCGTTCCGGCCGCTGAACTGCCGCTCGCACGTGGTGTCTTCGGCAGGACGGTTCCCGTACGGCGTGACTAGGATGTTGCACGCTCAACCAGTGGGGATGCCGTCGACCACCGGACGCCGCGTGCTGCTCGGCCGCGCGCCGGATCACCGCATCCCGCTCCGCGGCTGACGAACGCCGCGAACCACACGGGACTCGCGGCCGTTCCGCGCGTCCCGCCGGTGACTGATCGGAGAGCCGCAATGCCGTTGCTCGACCCCAAGACCTGGCAGTCCCAGGCCGCCCGTCCCCTGTCGGGCCCCGAGTACGCCGTCACCGAGCCCGCCACCGGCGATGTGCTCGGCACGGTCGTGCTGGCCACCGGCGAGGACGTCGGACCCGCCGCGCAGACCGCCCGTACCGCCCAGGTCGCCTGGGCGCGCACCCCGCACTTCGTCCGTGCCGGAGTGCTCCGCAGGGCGGGGGACCTCTTCGCCGCGCACGCCGAGGAACTGCGCGACTGGATCGTCCGCGAGTCCGGTTCCATACCCGGCAAGGCCGAGTTCGAACTGCACGTCGCCGCCCAGGAGTGCTACGAGGCAGCCGCTCTCGCCTCCCGCCCGGCCGGGCAGGTGCTGCCCTCCGAGGCGCCCCGGCTGTCCTACACGCGGCGGGTGCCCGTCGGGGTGGTCGGCGTCATCTCGCCGTTCAACGCCCCGCTGATCCTCTCCATCCGGTCCGTCGCGCCGGCCCTCGCGCTCGGCAACGCGGTCGTCCTCAAGCCGGACCCCCGTACGGCGGTCTGCGGCGGGCTCTCCCTGGCCGCCGTCTTCGCCGAGGCGGGTCTGCCCGAGGACCTGCTGCACATCCTGCCGGGCGGCCCCGACGCGGGTCAGGCACTGGTCGCCGACCCGCTGGTGCCGCTCATCTCCTTCACCGGCTCCACGACGGCCGGCCGGGCCGTCGGTGAGGCGGCCGGCCGCCACCTCAAGCGCGTGCACCTCGAACTCGGCGGCAACTCCGCCATGATCGTCCTTGAGGACGCCGACCTCGACGCGGTCATCTCGACCGCCGCCTGGGGCTCCTTCTTCCACCAGGGCCAGATCTGCATGACGACCGGCCGCCACCTGGTCCACCAGTCGCTCTACGGGGAGTACGTCGAGCGGCTCGCCGCCAAGGCCGACTCCCTCGCCGTCGGCGACCCGTACCGCGAGCAGGTCCACCTCGGCCCGATCATCGACGGCTCCCAACTCGCCAAGATCCACGGCCTGGTGGAGTCCAGCACGGCGAGCGGCGCCAGACTCGCGGCCGGCGGCACGCACGAGGAGCTCTTCTACCGGCCGACGGTTCTCGCCGATGTCGACGACCGGAGCCCGGCGTACGCGGAGGAGGTGTTCGGGCCGGTCGCGCCCGTACGCCCCTTCACCACGGCCGACGAGGCCGCCGCGCTCGCCGCGGCCGGGCCGTACGGGCTGTCCCTCGGCATCGTCACCCGTGACACCGCGCGCGGGCTCGAACTCGCCGAACGGATACCGACGGGGATCGTCCACATCAACGACCAGACGGTCAATGACGAGGCCGTCGCTCCCTTTGGCGGGGTTGCCGCGTCCGGCACCGGGGCGCGGTTCGGTGGGGAGTCCAACCTGGAGGCGTTCACGGACGTGCGCTGGACGACGGTACGGGGGGATGTCGCCCCGTACCCCTTCTAGAGGGTCCTGGTAAGTCCGGTGCGGTGTTGCCTGCGGGGCCGTTGTGGCTGGTCGCGCAGTTCCCCGCGCCCCTGAAGGGAGGCTGCGCCTCCCTTCAGGGGTCGATTCCTACTCGCCCTGCTGGGCCTGCTGGGCGGCGACCGACTTGCGGACCTCGTCCATGTCCAGCTTGCGGGCCTGCCCGATGACGTCCGTGAGGGCGGCCTCGGGCAGGGCGCCCGGCTGCGCGAACACGGCGACCTGGTCCCGGACGATCATCAGTGTCGGGATCGACTGGATCCCGAAGGCCTGCGCCAGCTCCGGCTGCGCCTCCGTGTCGATCTTGCCGAACACCAGATCGGGGTTGTCCTCGGCGGCCTTCTCGTACACCGGGGCGAACTGACGGCACGGCCCGCACCAGGACGCCCAGAAGTCGATCAGCACGAACTCGTTCTCCGTGACCGTCTGGTCGAAGTTCTCCTTGGTGAGCTCCACGGTGCTGCTCATGACCTGGTTCCTCTTCCTGCTGTCGGGTCCTTACCGGTGGCGCTCGCACAACACGACCCGGTCACCGCCTATTCCGGCCACGTACCCATGTCGCCACGGGCCACACCACCTACCAGACTGGCCCCATGACGGAAACGGAAACCAACGTGTACGACGTCGTGGTGCTCGGTGCCGGACCCGTGGGGGAGAACGTGGCCGACCGCACCCGCGCGGCCGGCCTCTCCACCGCGATCGTGGAGAGCGAACTGGTCGGCGGGGAGTGTTCCTACTGGGCCTGCATGCCCAGCAAGGCCCTGCTGCGCCCGGTCATCGCCCGCGCCGACGCCCGCCGGGTGCCGGGCCTGCGCCACCTCGTCCAGGGCCCCCTGGACGCCGAAGCGGTCCTCGCCCACCGCGACTACGAGACCTCGAACTGGCAGGACGACGGCCAACTCGGCTGGCTGGAGAGTATCGGCGCCGACTTCTACCGGGGCCAGGGACGCCTGACCGGACCCCGCACGGTGACGGTGACGGGCCAGGACGGCTCGACCCGCACGCTGACCGCCCGGCACGCCGTCGCCGTGTGCACGGGCACCAGCGCCCAGCTGCCCGACCTGCCGGGGCTCGCCGAGGTCCGCCCCTGGACGAGCCGGGAGGCGACCAGCGCCAAGTCGGTGCCCGGCAGCCTGATCGTGGTCGGCGGCGGTGTCGTCGCCGTCGAGATGGCCACCGCCTGGCAGGCACTCGGCTCCCGGGTCACCCTGCTGGTCCGCGGCAAGGGCCTGCTGCCCCGCATGGAGCCCTTCGCGGGCGAACTGGTCGCCGAGGCACTGGCCGAGGCCGGCACCGACGTCCGTACAGGTACGTCAGTCCAGTCGGTGACCAGGGAGAACGGCACCGTCGTGGCGGTCACGGACACCGGCGACCGCATCGAGGCCGACGAGATCCTCTTCGCCACCGGACGCGCCCCGCGTACCGACGACATCGGCCTCGACACGGTCGGCCTGGAACCGGGCTCCTGGCTGCCCGTCGACGACAGCCTCCGGGTCACCGGCAGCGACTGGCTCTACGCGGTCGGCGACGCCAACCACCGGGCCCTCCTCACCCACCAGGGCAAGTACCAGGCCCGGATCGCGGGCGCCGCCATCGCCGCCCGCGCGGCCGGCGTACCGCTGCTGGAGACCGATCCCTGGGGCGCCCACTCGGCCACGGCCGACCACGGCGCCGTCCCGCAGGTCGTCTTCACCGACCCGGAGGCGGCGGCCGTCGGCCTCTCCCTCGCCGAGGCCGAACAGGCCGGCCGCCGGGTGCGCGCCGTCGACGTGGAGTTCTCCTCGGTGGCGGGCGCCGGTCTGTACGCCGACGGCTACCGGGGTCGCGCCCGGATGGTCGTCGACCTGGACCTCGAGACCCTGCTCGGCGTGACCTTCGTGGGCCCCGGCGTGGGCGAACTGATCCACTCGGCGACGATCGCCGTCGCCGGGGAGGTGCCGCTCGGGCGGCTGTGGCACGCGGTGCCCTCGTATCCGACGATCAGCGAGGTCTGGCTGCGGCTCCTCGAGGCCTACCGGGACGGTAAGTAGGGGCCGGGCAGGCCCGGTTGGCCGGGGCGGTCAGAGGGGGAAACCCAGCTCCCTGGCCGCCTCGGCCGGCGTGGGCTGGGCCCACCGCTCCGCCATGGCCGCGCCGGAGGACAGCGAGCGCAGCTCGGCGCGGTCGAGATAGAGGGTGCCGTCCAGATGGTCGGTCTCGTGCTGGACGATCCGGGCCGGCCACCCCGTGAACTCCTCGTCCAGCGCCCGCCCGTACTCGTCCTGGCCCGTGAGCCGTACCGTCGCGGGCCGGGACACCACCGCCTGCCAGCCCGGCACGCTCAGACAGCCCTCGAAGAAGGCGGCACGCCCGGCGCCGCCCGCTTCGTACGACGGATTCACCAGCACCCGGAACGGCAGTGGCACGCGCCCGCGCGCCACCCGTACCTCCTCCGGAACCGGCGCCGGGTCCTCGATGACCGCGATCCGCAGTCCCACCCCGACCTGCGGGGCCGCCAGACCGACGCCCGGGGCCGCGTGCATCGTCTCGCGCAGCGCCTCGACGAAGCGGGCCAGCAGCTCCGGGCCGAGCTGCCCCTCGAAGGGCACGGCGGCGCGGCGCAGCACCGGATCACCGGCGGCGACGATCGGCAACGGACCGCCGACGGCGAGGAGTCGCTCGACATGGTCGGCAAGGGCGTTCGGATCAAGGGGAGTTGCCATGGCGCCAGGATGCCACGCACCGCCGACAACCGCCGTCCCCATGTGTGACGTACGCCACTAGGAAGGCCGGGAACTCGACCGGCCCGCGGTCCGACTACTGAACCGTCCCCACAGCCAAGCCGGACCGCTCAACAGCCGCACTCACCCGCAGCCGGTCGCCCCCACCGCCGGCTTCCCCGCTCACCGTCCCCTGCCCACCGGAGAAGCCGCCGATGTCCACCGCTCCCACCGCCACGACGGACGAATCCCCGGAGTCACCGGATTCACCGGACGCGTCGAAGCCCTCCGCCCCGGCGAAGCCGTCCGCGGGCGCCACGCTCCGCCCGCTCGTCCTGCGGCTGCACTTCTACGCGGGCATCCTCGTCGCCCCGTTCCTGCTGGTCGCGGCGCTGACCGGCTTTCTGTACGCGGCCTCGTTCCAGGCCGAGAAGATCATCTACGCCGACGAGCTCACCGTGTCATCCGTAGGAGACACCAAGCTGCCGATCTCCGAGCAGGTCGCCGCCGCCCGCAAGGCCCACCCCGAGGGCACCGTCGCGGCCGTACGCCCCTCGCCCGAGGACGACGCCACGACGAGGGTCATGCTGTCCGGCGTACCCGGTGTCGGTGAGGGACACACGCTCGCCGTGTTCGTCGACCCGTACACCGCGAAGGTGGAGGGCGCGCTCGAACAGTACGGGTCCTCGGGCGCGCTCCCGGTGCGCACCTGGATCAGCGAGTTCCACCGCAATCTGCACCTCGGCGAGAGCGGCCGCCTCTACAGCGAACTCGCCGCAAGCTGGCTGTGGGTGATAGCGGGCGGCGGCCTGGTGCTGTGGTTCGCCCGCCGCCGCACCCAGCGCAAGGTACGCGGCACCAGCGGCCGGCGCCGCACCCTCGGTCTGCACGGCACGGTCGGCGTCTGGGCCTCGGCCGGCTTCATCTTCCTCTCCGCCACCGGTCTGACCTGGTCGACGTACGCGGGTGCCAACATCGACGTCCTGCGCACCGAGCTCGGCCAGTCGACCCCTTCGGTCTCGGCCGCGGCGGGCGGCGAACACTCCGGCCATGGCGCTGCGTCCGGTACCGGGATCACCGCCGAACACGGTGTCGGCCTCGACAAGGTGCTGGCCGCGGCCCGCGCCGAGGGCCTGAGCGACCCCGTCGAGATCGTCCCGCCCGCCGACGACTCCTCCGCGTACGTCGTGAAGCAGACGCAGCGCAGCTGGCCCGAGAAGCAGGACGCGGTCGCCGTGGACCCGTCGACCGGGGAGGTCCTCGACACCCTGCGGTTCGCGGACTTCCCGGTGCTCGCGAAGCTGACCCGCTGGGGCATCGACGCCCACACCGGGCTCCTGTTCGGGTTCGTCAACCAGCTCGCGCTGATGGCCCTCGCACTCTCCCTGGTCCTGCTCATCCTGTGGGGCTACCGCATGTGGTGGCTGCGCGGCCGGGCCTCCGCCTTCGGCCGTCCGATTCCGCGCGGCGCCTGGCAGCAGGTGCCCCCGCTGCTCCTGGTGACGCTGCTGGCGGGCGTGGCCGTCGTGGGCTACTTCGTCCCGCTGCTGGGCATTCCGCTGGCGGCCTTCATCGCCGTCGACGTGATCCTGGGCGAGATCGACCACCGGCGGGGCAACCGTACGTACGGCGAACGGGTCGGCGCGAAGTAGGCGCCGGTACGAGAGAAACGGCCCGGCTCCCCCTTGAGATGGGGAGCCGGGCCGTCTGCTGTCCGTGCCTGGTTGTCCGTGTCTCGCGGATCTACTCGAAGTCGCCCGCGAGGGCCGAGGCGAGTTTCAGGTGCGGCGCGGCCTCCTCGTGGCGTCCTTGGCGCTGGAGGGTGCGGCCGAGCAGCAGCCGGGCGTACTGCTCCACCGGGTCGCGCTCGACGAGGACACGCAACTCGGCCTCCGCGCGCCGCAGTTGGGCCGAGTGGTAGTAGGCGCGGGCCAACAACAGCCGGGGCGCGGTCTGCTCCGGGACCTCCTCGACCAACCCGCTCAGAACACGCGCCGCACCGGCGTAGTCCTTGGCGTCGAAGAACAGTCCGGCCCTCTCCCAGCGCTCCGAAGCCGTCCCGTGGTCGTAGTACGTGTGCGTCGTGGTCTCCACTCGTGCCTCCTTCGGAGGCGGTAACCGGACCGAGCGGTTGTTCATTCCACGGGTGTGTTCCGCGTGGTCAGGTCAGGTCCTGACGGCGTCCGTCGTCGGCAGCGCGTAGGGGAGCGCGTCGGCCGAGGCCAGGTGGTCTCTGAGCCCCTGCTCGGTGCTGCTCACGTGCAGCAGCGCGGCGGCCTGGCTGAGGGAGGCGTCCCGGGTGCTCAGCGCCCGGTAGATCGCCTCGTGTTCGGCGAGAGTACGGCCGGCGGCCTGGGTGTCGACCAGACCGCGCCAGATACGGGCGCGCAGCGTACGGCCGGAGATCGCCTCCAGGAGCGTGAGCAGCGTGTCGTTGCCCGTCGCCGAGACGACGGCGCGGTGGAAGGCCGCGTCGTGGGCGTTGAGCCGCTCGACGTCGTCGCGCGCCTCGCGCATGGCGTCCAGGTGCTCCTTGACCTCGGCGAGCTGCTCGTCGGTGATCCGGGTCGCGGCCAGCGCGGTGGCCATCGGTTCGAGAAGCCTGCGCACCTCCATGAGGTCCTGCAGGGCCGCCGAGTCCCCCTGGAGCAGCTCCACCGCTCCGCCGAGGCCCTCGAAGAGCAACCTCGGCTCCAGGCTGGTCACATACGTGCCGTCGCCCCGGCGGACCTCCAGGATCCGCGCGACGGCGAGGGCCTTCACCGCCTCGCGGGCGAGGTTGCGCGACAGCCCGAGCTGTGCGGCCAGATCCGGTTCCGGCGGGAGCTTCGATCCCGGGGGCAGCGCGCCGGTGCGGATCAGCTCACGGATCTGCTCGATGGCCCTGTCCGTCAGTGACAACGCGAACTCCTTCCATGACCGCTCGCCGCGGGCACGTCCGACCTGATCAGTCCCCGCGTACGAAGATCGTCCCAGAGACCTTCGGGGATGCGCCGACGGCCTGGTTCCGCGTTACGTGCCACCTGCTCGGGGCTCCGCATGCCGAGGGTGACGTTGATGATACTGGGGTGGCTGAAAGGGAAGGCCACCGCGGCGGCGGGGAGGGTGGTGCCGTGGTGTTCGCAGAGGTCGGCGATGGCTCGTGCGCGGGTGACGAGTTCGGGTGGGGCGTCCTGGTAGTCGTACTTCATGCCGTCGGTGGGCCGGTCGCGGGAGAGGAGGCCGGAGTTGAAGACGCCGACGGCGACGACGCTTTTGCCGTGTTCGGCTGCGGCGGGGAGGACGTCGTCGAGGGCGCTTTGGTCGAGCAGGGTGTAGCGGCCGGCGAGCATGACGACATCGGCGGGGGTTTCGCGCAGGAAGCGGGTGAGCATGGCGGTCTGGTTCATGCCGGCGCCGATGGCGCCGATGATGCCTTGGTCGCGGAGGTCGGCGAGGGTGGGCATGGCTTCGTCGGCGGCTTGTTGCCAGTGGTCGTCGGGGTCGTGGAGGTAGACGATGTCGAGGCGGTCGAGGCCGGTGCGTTCGAGGGTGTCGTGGAGGGAGCGCAGGATGCCGTCGCGGCTGAAGTCCCATTGGCGGCGCAGGTCGTCGCGGACGACGAAGCCTTCGGTGTCGACGCCGGTGGGGTGTTCGTTGGGGACGAGGAGGCGGCCGACCTTGGAGGAGATCACGTACTCGTCCCGGGGGCGTTGGCGCAGGGCCGCGCCGAGGCGGCGTTCGGACAGGCCCAGGCCATAGTGCGGGGCCGTGTCGAAGTACCGGATGCCCGCGTCCCAGGCCGCGTCGACCGCGGCGGCGGCGTCGGCGGCCGGGGTCACCCGGTACAGGTTGCCGATGACGGAGGCGCCGAAGCCCAGTTCGGTCAGCTCGACCGGCGTGTTGGTGATCTTTCGGTGTCGCACGGGATGCGCTCCTTGGAAGCGTCTGTCGTGGGGTTGTCGGTCGGCGCTGTCAGCGGCTGACCGCTGCCGAGCCGCCCGCCATGAGCGCTTCGACCTCGGCGAGCGACGCCATGGAGACATCGCCGGGGGTGGTCATGGTGAGGGCGCCGTGGGCGGTGCCGTAGGCGAGGGCGCGTTCCAGGCAGGAGAGGGTGGGCGCGCCGGACGCCACCCCGTCCTCGGCCAGCAGTCCGTGGATCAGGCCTGAGGCGAAGGCGTCGCCGGATCCGATGCGGTCCAGGACGTGCAGGCCGGGCATGCGGGGGCCGGCGACGTGACCGGTCCTGGCGGACCAGGCCGCCGACGACCAGTCGTTCACGCCTGCTGAGGGCACCTCACGCAGGGTGGTGGCCAGCACTTTGGCGGTGGGCAGTCGGCTCGCGATCCCGGCGAGTGCGTCGGGCACTTCGTCGGGGGCGATGCGCGTGGCCCCTGGGTGTCTCCCGGCGAGGCCGAGCGCGCCGACGACGACATCGGCGTGGCGGGCGAGTCGCAGGTCGACTTCGCGGGCGGCGGCGGGCCCGCCTCGGCCGGTCCAGAGGCTGGGGCGGTAGTTGGGGTCGTAGGAGACGGTGACGCCGTGGCGGCGCGCGGCCGCCATCGCCTCGTCGGCCACGTCGACCGTGGTGTCCGACAGGCCCGCGAAGATGCCGCCGGTGTGGAACCAGCGCGCCCCGGCGGAGAACACCGTGTCCCAGTCCACGTCACCCTTGCGGAGGTGGGAGGTGGCGGTGTGCGCGCGGTCGCTGACGCCGAGGGCGCCGCGGATGCCGTAGCCGCGTTCGACGAAGTTGAGGCCGTTGCGGGCGCTGCGGCCGATGCCGTCGTCCGGTATCCAGCAGATCATCGAGGCGTCGACCCCGCCCTGGAGGACCAGGTCCTCGACGAGCCGGCCCACGGCGTTGTCGGCGAGAGCGGTGACAACGGCGGTGCGGTGTCCGAAGCAGCGGCGCAGACCGCGTACGACGTTGTATTCGCCGCCGCCTTCCCAGACCTGGAAGGTGCGGGCGGTGCGGATGCGGCCCTCGCCGGGGTCGAGGCGGAGCATGACCTCGCCGAGGGCGACCACGGCGGCTGTCATGGCGTGCTCCTTGCCACGGCGTCGGCGGTCAGGCGGCAGATCTCGGTGTACTGGCCGTGTTCGAGGTGGGCGGGGGTGGCCAGCCAGCTGCCGCCGACCGCGAGAACCGAGGGCTCGGCCAGGTAGGCGGCCAGGCCCTCGGCCCTGATCCCGCCGGTGGGCACGAACCGCATCTGGGGGAAGGGTGCCGCCAGGGCTCGGAGGGTGCTGGTGCCGCCGATCGCTTCGGCGGGGAACAGTTTGACCGTGTCGAGGCCGGCTTTCAGGGCGCGCATGAGTTCGGTGGGGGTGGCGATGCCGGGGACCACCGGGACGCCCAACTCCCGGCATTTGGCGATGACTTCGTCGTCGAGGCCGGGGGAGACGAGGAAGCGGGCACCGGCAGCCACGGCACGTTCCGCCTGTTCGGCGGTGAGGATCGTCCCGGCACCGACGGTCAGGTGACCGTGGGCGGCCATGGTCTTCACGACCTGTTCGGCGTCCGGCGTACGGAAGGTGACCTCGGCGCATCGGGCGCCGCCCGCCGCGAGTGCCTCGGCGAGCGGGGCGGCGGTGGCCGGGTCGGGCACGGTCAGTACGGGCATCAGGCGCGCGCCTGCCAGTACGTCGGTGAGGCTGGTGTTCATCGGCCGAGCCATCCGCCGTCGATGGGGAGGGTGGTGCCATGGATGTAGGCGGCGGCAGGGGAGGCGAGGAAGACGGTGGCTCCGGCGAGGTCGTCGGCGGTGCCCCAGCGGCCGGCGGGGATGCGGTCGAGGATCGCGCGGCTGCGAGCGGGGTCGTCCTGGAGGGCTTGGGTGTTGTCGGTGGCGATGTAGCCGGGGGCGATGGCGTTGACGTTGACGCCGTGGGGGGCCCATTCGTTGGCGAGGGCTTTGGTGAGTCCGGTGATGCCGTGTTTGGCGGCGGTGTAGCCGGGGACGGTGATGCCGCCCTGGTAGCTGAGCAGCGAGGCGGTGAAGATGACCTTGCCCTGGCCCCGGGTGACCATCGACCTGCCGATGGCGCGGGTGAGGGTGAACTGGGCGGTGAGGTTGACCTGGAGGACCAACTCCCAGTCGGCGTCGGTGTGTTCGGCGGCCGGGGCGCGACGGATGGTGCCTGCGTTGTTGACCAGGATGTCCACCGGGCGTGCACGTCCGGCGAGGTCTTCGCCGAGCGCCCGGACAGCCTCGGGGTCGGCGAAGTCGGTGCGGATGGCCTCGAAGCTACGGCCCGCTGCGGTGACGTCCTTCTCCACGTCACTGCCGGACTCCTCCAGGTTGGCGCTGACGCCGATGACGTCCGCGCCGGCCTCGGCGAGCGCGCGGGCCATGGCCCGGCCGATACCGCGCCGGGCACCGGTGACGACGGCGAGCTTTCCGGTGAGGTCGAAGGCGCTCATACGGCGGCTCCCTGGGTGTCGTCGGTGCAGTCCACGAGGATCTTCATGACGTCGCCGCCCGACTCGAGGGCCTCGAACGCGGCCGGTGCCTCGGTGAGCGGGACGACCTTGCTGATCAGCAGGTCTGCGGGAATCGTGCCGTCGGCGACCAGGGCGACGGCCTGCTCGAAGTCGGTACGGTCGTACAAGCGGGCGCCGACCAGGGTGAGTTCGCGCCAGAAGAAGCGGTGCAGGTTGATCTCCCGGGGCCGGGGATGGATCGCCACCAGGCACAGCCGGCCGCGTACGCCGAGGACGTCGACGGCCGTGTCCACGCCGCCTGCCGCGCCGGACACCTCGAAGGCGACGTCCGTGCCCGCGTCCCCGGTCCACTCACGCACCAGCTCGGGTACGTCGGTGGTGGCCGGGTCCCAGGTGGTGAGGCCGGCCTGTTCGGCGAGTGCGCGGCGGTGGGCGCTGAGTTCCACCACGCGGACGTCGGCTCCGGCGGATCGTGCGACCAGGGCGATGAGGATGCCGACGGGTCCGCCGCCGACCACGACGACCTTCTCGCCCTCCTTTACTGCGGCGCGGCCGACGTCGTGGACGGCGACGGCGGTCGGCTCGACGAGGGCGGCCCGGTCCAGCGGGAGGGTGTCGGGCAGCCGTATGAGAGTGGTGGCGGGGACGGTCCAGCGCTGTTGCATGGCGCCGGGGGAGTCGATGCCGATGAAGTCCAGGTGCTGGCAGATGTGCTGGTGTCCGGCCTGGCAGGCAGGGCAGGTGTTGTCCCAGCGCAGCGGCATCACCGTGACCGCGTCCCCGGGAGCCCAGCCCTCCACGTCCGGGCCGACACGGACGATCCGGCCGGACATCTCATGTCCCAGCACGGCAGGCGTGGCGACACGGGCGTCCATGTCACCGTGGAAGATGTGCAGGTCGGTGCCGCAGATCCCGACATAGGCGGGGGCGAGTTCCACCTCACCGGGGCCGGGAGGCGAGATGTCGGCCGGTGCCGTGTCGAGTGTGCGGGCGGATGTGTATCGAACAGCGAGCGTCATCGTGAGGTCAGGGTCCCTTCAGCGCGGACGCCGATGGTCAGCAGCAGGTTGGCGTAGGTGCGGGTGTCGGCGGTGACGATTGCCAGCGCCAGGTCGGGGGAGCGGGCGGCGTCGTAGAACTCGAAGCGGCCGAGCGTCTCGACCGGCACGGGCGCCAGGCGGGCGCGGTACTCGGCGATGGCCGGAGGCTCCGGTTCGCCCTCGGGCGGCACCATCACATGGGCGGACTCGACGGGTACGGCCCGCAGGAGGACGTCCAGCACGGTGGTGACGTCCAGCAGGCCGGGGGCCAGGTTGAGGTGGACGGTCCGGGCGCGTTCCCCGGTCGCGGTGCTCGCCGGGTAGTGGCCGTCGGCGAGCAGTACGCGGGCGCCGTGGCCGGCGCCAGCCAGTGCTTCGAGGATCCCGGGGTGCAGCAGGTCGGTCAGGAGCACGAGGTGCCCTCCTTTCTCAAGAGGCGTCGGCTCTTTCAAAGAGGCTTCGGAGTAAGGGAGTTCAGGTGGTAGAAGGCGGTCGCGGTGTCGGTGAGGATCGCCGATGTCTCGTCGGGGGAGCAGTCGGCGAGCAGTTCCTCGACGGTCGCGGCCCAGCGGTTCCAGCCGCCCGCGAGGTTCGCCACCGGCCAGTCCGAGCCGAACATCAGCCGTTCGGGGCCAAAGGCGGACAGCAGTACCTCCCACACCGGGCGGATGTCGGCGGTCGTCCACCGCTGCCGGTCCGCCTCCGTGACGAGGCCGGAGACCTTGCAGCGCACCTGTGGACGCGCGGCCAGCCTCCGCAACTCCCGTTCCCAGCCGCTCAGTTCGCCCTGTTCGATGGGCGGCTTGCCCGCATGGTCGAGCACGAGCGGCAGATCGGGAAAGCGGTCGGCGAGCCGGACGGCCTGGTCGAACTGGTGGCTGCGTATCAGCACGTCGTACGCCAGTCCGTGCTCGCCCGCCGCCCGCAACCCCCTTTCCACGGACGGCCGTTGCAGCCATTCCGGGTCGGACTCGCCCTGGACGAGGTGTCGCAGGGCGCGGAGGTACGGGCCACCGGGACCGGCGAGCAGCTCGTCGAGCGTGTCCGCGACCGCCGGTGCGGTCAGGTCCACCCAGCCGACGACCGCGCCGATCAGCGGGTCGGTGCCTGCCAGGGCGAGCAGCTCCTGGGTCTCGGACACCGAGGTCACGCACTGGACGACCACCGTGCTCCGCAGTTCCCGGCCGGCGATCGGCCGGGTCGCGGCCGATCGCAGGTCGTCCGCACCGAACGTACGGCGGATGGGTTCATGGCCGGGTTCGTCCAGCCAGGCCTGTGGCCGGCGGTCGAGGTCCCACAGGTGATGGTGGGCGTCCACCAGTCCTCGTGCGTCAGACACGCGAGGCCCAGACCGGCCCGTCGGGATACGTGTACTCCTTGAGGGAGTCCTGGTGCATCTGCGCGCTCAGCCCGGGAAGGGCGGGGGCGAGATAGTGGCCGTCGGCGATGCGCACCGGGTCGACGAAGTGCTCGTGCAGGTGGTCGACGTACTCGATGACGCGGTCCTCGAGCGTGCCGGAGACGGCGACGTAGTCGAACATCGACAGGTGCTGGACCATCTCGCACAGGCCGACCCCGCCGGCGTGCGGGCAGACCGGCACGCCGAACTTCGCCGCGAGCAGCAGGATCGCGAGATTCTCGTTGACGCCGCCGACCCGGGCGGAGTCGATCTGGACGATGTCCACGGCGCCCGCCTGGAGGAGCTGCTTGAAGACGACCCGGTTGGCGATGTGCTCGCCGGTGGCGACCTTGATGGGGCTGAGGGCCGCGCGGACGGCGGCGTGGCCGAGGATGTCGTCGGGGGAGGTGGGCTCCTCGATCCAGTACGGGTCGTAGGGGGCCAGTTCGCGCATCCAGTCGATCGCGGGCTGGACGTCCCACCTCTGGTTGGCGTCGACGGCGATGCGGATACCGTCGCCGACCGCCTCACGGGCCGCGCGCATGCGCCGTACGTCGTCCTCCAGGGACGCGCCGACCTTCAGCTTGATCTGGGTGAAGCCGTCCGCGACGGCCTCGCGGGCGAGGCGGGCGAGCTTCTCGTCCGAGTAGCCGAGCCAGCCGGGGGTGGTGGTGTAGGCGGGGTAACCGCGCTCCACGAGGCGGGCGATGCGCTCCTCGCGGCCGGGTTCGGCACGCTTGAGGATCTCCAGCGCCTCGTCCGGGGTGAGCGCGTCGCTGAGCCAGCGGAAGTCGACCTGCGCGACCAGTTCCTCGGGCGACATCTCGCCGAGGAAACGCCAGACGGGCTTTCCGGCACGCTTGGCCGCGAGGTCCCAGGCCGCGTTGACGACCGCGCCGGTCGCCATGTGGATGGCGCCCTTCTCCGGGCCCAGCCAGCGCAGTTGGGGATCGTGGACCAGGGAGCGGGAGAACGCGCCGAGGTCGGCGCAGACCTCGGCGACCGACAGGCCCACCACATGCGGTGCGAGGGCCGCGATGGCGGCGGCCTGGACGTCGTTGCCGCGGCCCGTGGTGAACGCGAGCGCGTGGCCCTCCAGTCCGTCGCCGGCGTCGGTGCGCAGGACGACGTACGCCGCCGAGTAGTCGGGTTCGGGGTTCATCGCGTCCGAGCCGTCCAGATGCTCGGACGTCGGGAAGCGGACGTCGAGAACGTCCAGGGCGATGATGCGGGCGGCTGCCGGCGTGGGAGAAACGGAGGACGCGGAGGACACGGGGGACTCGGCGGAGGACATGGCAACTCCTAGGGGGCAGGGGCGTGGGCCCTGCGACGAGAGGGGGGAGGGGCGGTGGGGGGTTTCGGCGGCCGTGCGGGCCCGGTGGAGCAGGCGACGGCCGCCTGTTCAGTCCTGGACCTTGCCGCCCGTGATGCGCGAGATCATCAGCGCGACCAGGATGATCAGGCCGTTGAGGGCGCCGATCCACTGTGCGGGGACGCCGCCCAGGGTGAGCACGTTCTGGATCATGAAGAGCAGCAGGATGCCGCTGAAGGCCCCGAACATGGTGCCCTTGCCGCCGTTGAGGCTGATCCCGCCGATGACGGCGGCGGCGAAGACGGTGAAGATGTAGCCGTTGCCCTGCGCGGAGGCCACCGAGGCCAGCCGCCCGGACAGCAGCAGACCGGCGAGGGCGGCCAGCACACTGCCGGTCACCAGGACGATCCACAGCACCCGGTCGGTACGGATACCGGCGGCCTTCGCGGCGTCGACGTTGCCGCCGATGGCGTACAGGGAGCGGCCGAAACTGGTCCAGCCGAGGACCACGATGGCGACGGCGAACAGTGCCAGGCAGAGCCAGATGGACGCCGGCATCCCGAACCACTGCGCCGTGCCCAGGTAGAGCATCGACTCCGGCAGCTGGAAGAAGGTCTGGCCGCCCGAGATGCCGGTCAGGACACCGCGCAGGACGATCAGCATGCCGAGGGTCACGATGAAGCCGTTGAGGCCGAACCGGATGATCAGCAGGGAGTTGACCACGCCGATCAGCACGCCCACGGCGAGGGTGACCGGGATCGCCCAGGCGCCGGGGAGGATCCCGAGGCCGTGTCCCGCGCTGCCGATGGTCAGCCAGGCCGCGACACCGGGCGCGAGGCCCATGGTCGACTCCAGGGAGAGGTCCATCTTCTTGACGATCAGGATCATCGTCTGGGCGAGGACCAGCAGCGCGATCTCGGACATCGTCTGCAGAACGTTGATCAGGTTGTCGGTCTGCAGAAAGACCGGGTTGACGATCTGTCCGACGATCGCGATCACCACGATCGCAGGGACGAGCGCGAGGTCGCGCAGTCTGGCCACCGGTATCCGGCCGCCGAACAGCGCGGTGCGACGGGCCCCGGGCTCGGCGGCCTTCGACGCGGGCGTCTCGGCGAGAACGGTTTCAGGCATGAAGGTCCACTCCTTCCATCGCGGCCACGAGGTCGTGGTCGTGCCAGCCGCGGGGGATCTCTGAAGTCACTCGGCCCTGGAACATCACCAGGACCCGGTCGCACATCCGCAGGTCGTCGAGTTCGTCGGAGGCGATGAGCACTCCGGTCCCGGCCTCCGCGGTCTCCTCGACCTTGCCGAGGAGGAACTCCTTGGAGCGCACGTCCACGCCCGCGGTCGGGTTGATCAGCACCAGCAGCCGGGGGGCGTCGGCCAGGGCGCGGGCCATGACGACCTTCTGCTGATTGCCCCCGGACAGCGCCGACACGGGCAGCTCGGGCCCCGGCGTCTTGATCGCCAGGTTCTCGATCATCCCCTCGGCGAGCTCGTCGCGGGTGCGGCTGCTGACGAACCCGTTCCTGCCGAGCCGGTGGGGCACGGACAGGGTGGCGTTGTCCGCGATCGACATGTCAGGGACGAAGCCCTGGTGGTGGCGGTCCTGCGGGACGAAACCGGCGCCCGCGGCGAGCGCGGCGGGCACGCTGCCCGGCCGGGGCCGCTGCCCGGCGATCGCGACCTGGCCGCCGTCCGCGGCCCTGAGGCCCACGACGGTCTCGGCGACCTCGGTACGACCGCTGCCGGCGGCTCCCGCGAGCCCGACGATCTCGCCGGCGCCCACCCGGAAGGTGACGTCCTCGTAGCTGTCGCCGCTCAGTTCGCTGACGCTCAGCGCCGCCGTCGCAGCGGTGTCCAGGCTGCTCGCCCGCTCCGCGCGCCGGTCGCCGGCCGCCTCGCCGGTCATGGCGGCGACGAGTTCGGTGCGGGGGAGTTCGGTGACCGGCGCGGTCAGGATGTGCCGGGCGTCCCGGAACACCGTCACCATGTCGCAGATCTCGTAGACCTCCTGGAGGTGGTGACTGATGAACAGGAAGGTCACGCCCTGGCGTTGCAGGTCGCGGATGCGGTCGAAGAGCCGGTTGATCGCCGCGCCGTCCAGCTGGGCGGTCGGTTCGTCGAGGATGATGAACCGGGCGCCGAAGGACAGTGCGCGGGCGATCTCGACGAACTGCCGCTGTTCCACGTCCAGTTCACCGGCCGGGGTCTGCGGGTCCACGTCCACCGACCAGGTCGACAGCAGTTCCTGTGCCCGGTGCCGCACGCCCTGCCAGGTGATGAGCCGGCCCCGGCCGTGCTCGTGCCGGTTCAGGAAGAGGTTCTCCGCGACGGTCAGCGTGGGGATGATCGTCGACTTCTGGTAGACGCAGGCCACCTGGCTGCGCCAGGCGTCACGGTCCGCGAGCCGGGGCGCCGGGGCGCCGCCGAAGGTGACCGTGCCCTCGTCCGGGGCCTGCAGCCCGGTGAGGACGGACACCAGGGTCGACTTGCCGGCGCCGTTGCGGCCGACGAGCGCGTGGGTCTCGCCGGGCCTGATGGTGATCCGGGCGCCGTTCAGCGCCACCGTCGGACCGAATCGTTTGACTATGCCCGTCGCCTCGACGACGGGCGGGCCCGCCGGGGCCCGTCCGTCGTCCGCCGGGGCGGGCGCGGGGGTGACTGCTCGCTCCCCGTCGCTCATCTCAACCGCCTTGTGTTCGTTGGTCCAAGAGTCCTGGCGGTCCGTCAGCCGAGGTTGTTGCCCCAGAGGGACTTGTCGTCGCTCTTGATGCTGGGGACACCGCCGTAGGTGCCGCCATCGGCGGTGACGAGCGGGGCGGAGAGCTGGTCCTCCAGGAGGCCTTCACGGACCTGGATGATGTTGCTGTCGTGGTCCGTCTTGCCGGGCTCGAACGTCTTCCCGTCGATCGCGGCCTTCAGGTAGTACAGGGCGTACTTGGCGTACAGGTCGGCCGGCTGCGAGACGGTGGCGTCGATCTTTCCCTCGGCGATGGACTTGAGCTCCTCGGGGATACCGTCGTTGGAGACCACGAACACGTGCTTCTTGTCCGACGGGTCGACCAGCAGACCCTTCTGCTTGAGGACCTGGAGGGTGCCGGCCAGCGCGAAACTGGACTGCATGTAGACGCCCTTGATGTCCGGGTTCGCGGTCAGGTCGGTCTGCAGCTTCTGTGCCGCGACAGCGCCGTCCCAGTTGGTGGCCTCGCCGAACACCTTGATGCCGGGGAAGCTCTTCTTCATGCAGTCGTTGAACGCCTCTGTGCGGTCACGGCCGTTGATGGAGTCCAGGCCGCCCTGGAGCATGACGACCTTGCCCTTGCCGCCGAGCTTGGCGCCCAGGTACTGGCACGCCTTCTCGCCGTACGCCCGGTTGTCGGCGCGTACCACCATGAAGACCTTGCCGCTGTCGGGGCGGGTGTCGACGGTGACGACCGGGATCTTCTTCGCCTCCAGCTGCGCCAGCGTCGGCGCGATGGCGGCGGTGTCCTGCGGGGCCATCGCCAGGCCCTTGACGCCCTGGCTGATGAACGTCTGCGCGTTGGCGGTCAGCTTGGCGACGTCGTTCTGCGAGTTGGTGGTCTTCAGGGAGAGGCCGAGCTGCTTGGCGTACTCCGGCGTGTACTTGATGTACGAGTTCCAGAAGTCGGTGTCGGAACGCGGGTAGTCGACACCGACCAGCGGGGTGCCGTCGCTCGACGCGCTGCTGCTGCCGGAGCCGCCGCAGGCGGTGAGCAGAGCCAGTGCGGACAGGACGGAGGCGGCGGAACAGAGGGTGGTTCTGACCTTCATCGGTACTTCCTCACGCTGGTCCCGTAGCGGGAGATGTTTCGCATGGGCGACAACCGCATGTCATCGCTCCGGAGAGATGGGATGTATGTATAGGCCGATGATCGAGGGTCTGTCTAGTCCTTCGGTCGTTTTGCCGTGAAATCCCTGTTTGTGGGGTTGGTCGACGGCCGAAAGTGCGAGGTGAAGGTCAGAGTCATCCCATTAATCAATCGGGTAGACATGCCATGTCTTGAGGGTGCTCAAGTGTGAAAAAATATGACACAAGCGGCGAAATGCCTGGTCAAGTGATGCTTTTCATCCCTGCACAGCCGTTGACATCTCCGGGACGCATGGGTGACCTTCGTCCGTAACACGCCCTCTCCCTCGTCCCCTCCGCATCAGGGATGTCCCCATGTCGAGTTCGATCAACAGGCGCCAGCTCCTCGCGAGCGCCACCTTCGTGGCCGCGGCGACGGTCGCCGGCGGCCTGTTCGGCGCCGGTGGCGCGCAGGCGGCGCCCAGCACGTACACACCCGACTGGAACTCGGTCGACCAGCACCCGCCGGCTCCGGAGTGGTTCCAGGACGCCAAGTTCGGCATCTACTTCCACTGGGGTGTCTTCAGCGTTCCCGCGTACGACAACGAGTGGTACCCGCGCAACATGTACGCGAGCGGCAGCAACGCCAACAAGCACCACATCGCGACCTACGGCCAGCCCTCCGCCTGGCCGTACCACAACTTCATCAACGGCGCGAAGGACCTGGCAGGCAACACCGTCCAGTTCGCCCCGAAGCTGAAGTCGGCGGGCGGCAACTTCGACCCCGACGAATGGGTGCAGCTGTTCGTCGACGCCGGCGCGAAGTACGCCGGGCCGGTCGCCGAGCACCACGACGGCTTCTCCATGTGGGACAGCCAGGTCAACGAGTGGAACTCGGTCGCCAAGGGGCCGAAGCTGGACCTGCTGAACCTGTTCACCACGGCCATCCGCGCCAAGGGTCTCAAGCTGCTGGTCGCCATGCACCACGCGTACAACTACAACGGCTTCTACGAGTTCGCGCCCGCGCAGACCGACCCCAGCCTGAAGAAGCTCTACGGGCAGCTCGGCGCGGCGGCAGAGAACCAGCTCTGGTACGACAAGCTGAAGGAGGTCATCGACCGGGCCAAGCCCGACATCCTCTGGCAGGACTTCAAGCTGGACGCCGTCGACGAGACCCAGCGGCTGAACTTCCTGTCGTACTACTACAACCAGGCCAACAGCTGGGGCCGCGAGGTCGTCGCCACGTACAAGGACGGCATGAACGGCAAGGGCGAGGTCTTCGACTACGAGCGGGGCGGGCCGGGCGATCTCACGACGCCGTACTGGCTGACCGACGACAGCATCTCCAACTCCAGCTGGTGCTACACGCAGGGCATCGGCTACTACAGCGCCAAGCAGATGCTGCACTCCTTCCTCGACCGGGTCAGCAAGAACGGCAACGTGCTGCTGAACATCGCGCCGATGGCCGACGGCACCATCCCCCAGGCGCAGAAGGACATCCTGCTCGGCATGGGCGACTACCTGAAGCGCTTCGGCGAGTCGGTGTACTCGACCCGCGCCTGGAGCGTGTACGGCGAAGGCCCGACCAAGATGGGCGGCGGCTCCTTCACCAACCCGACGGCCGGGACGGCACAGGACATCCGCTTCACCCGCAACAAGGCGAACAACGTCCTGTACGCCACCGTCCTGGGCTGGCCCGGCAGTTCAGTGACGATCAAGACGCTCGCCTCGGGCCAGATCAACCTCTCGTCGCTGACGTCGGTCAAACTGCTCGACTCGACGGCGGGCAACTACATCAACCTGGCGACGCCCGCACAGACCTCCTCCGGGCTGACGGTGACGCTGCCCTCCGCGGCGCCGTACACCGCCAACGCCTACGTCCTCAAGCTCACCTTCTCCGGCCAGATCCCCAGCCTCCGGCCGCAGACCGGCGCCGTCACCTTCACGGACGTCAACTACTCCGGTACCGGAGCCGTGCTCGCCGTCGGCGATTACACCGCGGCTCAGCTTCAGCAGTCCGGCCTGGGGTCGCTCAGCATCTCCTCGCTCTGGCTGGCCCCCGGCTACCGGCTCGTCGGCTACTCCGGCGACAACTTCACCGGCACCTCGTGGACCTTCACCGCCGACAATCCTGACCTCAGGGTCACCGGCAACAACGACCAGATCGCCTCACTGAGGGTCCAGTTCAACCCCGCGACCTACTTCCGGGTCTCCAACGTCACCAACGGCCTCGCGCTGGACAGCGGTGGCAACGTCGCCTCCGGATCCAACCTCAAGCAGTGGACGTGGGACGGCAGTTCCAACCTGCAGTGGCAGGCGGTGGACGTCGGCAACGGCTACTACCGACTCGTCAACCGCACCAACGGCATGGTGGCCGACGGCTGGGGCGCCACGTCCGACGGTTCCCCCGCCCGGCAGGCGGCCTGGAACGGCGGCAGCAACCAGCAGTGGACGATCACCCACCGGGGCGCCGGCCGCTACTCGATCACCAACCGCACCACCGGCCTGGCCCTCGACGGGGGCGGCAACGTGTCCTCGGGTTCCGTGGCCAAGCAGTGGACGTTCGACACCAGCACCAACCTGCTGTGGACCTTCACGGCCCAGTAGTCGACACGCGAGGCGACGAGCGGTAGGCGGAGCCGGTCCCGGACACCCGGGACCGGCTCCTGCGCTTTACGTAGAACGAGTGAATGAGGCGGTTGTTCAGTTCGGGGCGGGTGGCCGGTCTTCTACGGTCTGCGAATGGATCCGAGGGCTGCAGGAAAGGTCCCGCGGGCGGGGACCGGCGGGAAGGCGCACCCGATGTCGGGGTTGGGGAGGGCACCGGCAGTGCACACGGTCCGGGCGTGTCTCCGCCATCGGGCCGGCGCGTGGACCTGGGGCGCGGTGGGAGTCGTTTGCCTCGTGGCAACAGCGGTCACTCTCAGCGGGCCAGGGATTGCCGGGAGAGTGGCCGCGCGGCTGTTGGCCCACGGGCCGTCCATCGGCTGCTGGGTACTGGCGGCCTCCGTCGTGCTCCGTGCGTGGGGTACGAGCGGACGGGTGCGGACGCGGCTGCTGCTGATGGGGGGCTCGGCGGTGGCCGGGGGCGTGTACCGGGGGGCGGTCAGCGTGCTGTCGGCCCAGCCTCCGGGCGCGGAACGGGACGAGCCCGCACTGCTCGGCTCGATGGTCATCACCGGCGTGACGCTGGCGGTGGGCCTGGGGATGGCCGGTCTGGTGGTCGCGGCCGACGCCGGCAAGGGCCGGCACGTGCTGCTGCGGCGCGTGCTCGACGGCATCGTCACTGCCGGGGCCGTGTTCATGACGGGATGGGTGCTGCTGCAGGGAGCCGGTGACGGTTGGCGGCTCGGCGCGGGACTGGTCGGTGTCCTGTGGGCCGCGGAACTCGTGTTCCTCAGTTTCCTGTTCGCCCTGCGCCGTCTCGTGCACAGCGACCAGAGAGTCACCGTGTGGGTGGGGATCGTCGGGCTGTTCCTCATGCTGGCCGGCGACACCCTGCGACTGTGGACGGTCGGCCCCCACAGCCCCGACACGATGTCCCGTCAGCTGGCCGACGCCTGCGACACGGCGGGCCTGCTGGTGGTCGCCATCGGCCCCTGGGTGCCCGGCGGGGCGAGCGTCCTGGGCACTGCCCGGCCGACGCTGCGGTGGGGGATGGAGGGTGCGGCGGCGTTCGTCCCCCTCACCGTCTGCACGGTCACGGCCCTCGGATACGTGCTGGCCCCTCCCAGCGGTGTCCTGGTGCCGCTGTTGTTCGGCGGGACGGCGCTGCTGAGCCTCTGGGCACGCCAGACACTGCTGCCGAGCGAGCACGTCAGGAACGACGACTGACCCGATCCTCACGGTGCCGAGAACAGACCGGGCCCCGAGGAGGAGCCGTCGGCGCGGACGCCGCCCGTGACCCGCAGGAACTCCAGCTTCTCCGCGTCGGCGGAACCCGCGGCCACCGTGTAGACGACGAGGCGGATGTCGCAGCCCGGGACGGTGAGCACGTCGCAGTCGCAGATCACCTCACCCACCTGGGGGTGTACGACGGTCTTGCGGGCCGAGACATGCGCACCGACCCCGCCCTCGTCCCACAGCCGGGCGAACTCCGCACTCGTGGAGCGCAGTTCCGCCACCAGGTCGCTCAGCTGACGGTCACGCGGGTAGTCGACGAGAGCTGCGCGCAGATCGGCGACGAGGGCCGGGTTGAGGGCGTCGCCCTGGGGCAGCACGGGCCAGGCCGTGAACCCGCCGGACCCCGCGGCGAAGACCGCCCGCACCAGGTTCCGTTCGGCAGGTGTCAGGCCACTGGGGTCGCCCAGCAGCACCGTCCATGCCGGCGTCCAGGACAGCAGGGTCCAGTCGGCGCTGAACACACCCACCGGGAACTCCCCGAGGCGCGCCAGCATCCGCTGGACCCCGGGCGGCACATGGGTGGAGATCGTCCCCTCCTGGGGCGGGAGGAGGCCGGCCAGCCGGTAGGCGTGGTCGCGCTCCACGGGCTCCAGCTGCAGTGCCCTGGCCAGGCTCGCGACGACCTGCGCGGAAGGGTTCGTGGCCCGCCCCTGCTCCAGCCGCACCACATAGTCGACCGACAGCCCCGCGAGCTCCGCCAGTTCCTCGCGTCGCAGCCCCACCGCACGTCGTCCGGGCCGCGAAGACCGTCCCACGTCGAGGGGAGAAAGCCGGTCGCGCCAGCGGCGCAACGCCGTACCCAGGGTCTCGTCCACTCGGCCATTGTGTCCGCCGGACAGCCGTTGTGCCTGGTACTGGCAGTCCTACCGCCGCGGGAGCACTGGTTGCGGCTGCTGACCACGCACCACGCGAAGGTATGGCCGGACGTGAGGGTGAGGGGTACTGCCGGCCCCCCGGTAGAGCCGTGCCTTTTATGGCGGCCTGCGCGGCGGGGGCCGGTGGTTGCATGGAAAGCGGGTCACCTCCGCGTACGCCGCCTCCGGGACGCCTCCACCACCTGGCCCAAGCCGACCATCGACGACTACGCCGAGCGCACCACCACCACGGTCGAGGCCTGGAAGAGCATCAACGGGCAGCAGCCCGGCGACCCCGCCAAGCTCGCCCAGGCCCTGCTGACCCTCGCCGGCCAGGACCAGCCGCCGCTGCGCTTCGTCGCCGTCGCCGGCGCCATCGAGGGCGTCTCGGCCAAGGCCCGCGAACTCCTCGCCCAGGCCGAAGCCTCCCGCGGACTCGGCGGCAACCTCGGCCACGCCGACGCCTGACGCGCTGCGGATCCGGGCGGGCCCAACCGTCCGGGACTCCTACCATGGCGTACCGGCGCACCGGTGTACGAAAGGCACCGGAGCCCGTCTCCCGTACGCGCGCCCGGCCCCTGCCTCCGCCCACAGAAAGCCGGCTGATGACACCTCCCAGGGAACTCGTCGTCCTGCACCCCGCGCCTCAGTCGACCGGGCGGATCTTCAGCCCGAAGACCATGGCCCGGCTGTGCGAGGAGTTCGAGGTCCTCGACCTCGAGGACCACCCCGACGCCGAACGGCAGCTTGATCTGGCGCTCCCCCGGGCCTTCGCCGTGGTCGGCCAGCCCGACCTCCCCGCCGGACGCATCGAGCGTGCCGTGCGGCTGCGTGCCCTGTGCAACGTCGAGGGCAACTTCTTCCCCAACGTCGACTACGCGGCCTGCGCGGACCGGGGTGTCCGCGTACTGGGATGCGGACCCGCGTACGCGCAGGCCGTGGCCGAGTACTCCCTCGGTCTCGCGCTCGATCTGGCCCGGGGCATCACCCGGGAGGACCGCGCCTTCCGGGCCGGTACCGAGGGGTACACCTTCGCGGCCAACGCCGACTCCATCCTGCTGCGTGGCGCCGAGATCGGTCTCATCGGCTTCGGCAACCTCGGCCGCGCGCTGCACGAACTGCTCGTGCCGTTCCGGGCCACCGTCCGGGTCTACGACCCGTGGCTGCCGGACAGTCACCTGGCGGAGGCCGGCGTGCTCCCGGCCTCGCTCGACGAGGTACTGGAGGGCAGCCAGGTCCTTTTCGTCCTGGCCACCATCACCGAGGAGAGCGAGCAACTGCTCAGTGGGGCACGGCTGCGTCGGCTGCGCCCCGGCGCTCGTCTGGTCCTGGTCAGCCGGGCCGCGGTCGCCGACTTCGGTGCCCTGGTCGAACTCGTCAGCGCGGGCCGCTTCCTCGCGGCCCTGGACGTGTGGCCCGAGGAGCCGGTACCTGCCGATCACCCCGCCCGTGCGGTGGAGGGGCTGGTCCTGTCCGCGCACCGGGCCGGCGGCATCCCCTCGGCCTTCGAGAAGATCGGGGAGATGGTCCTCGACGACCTGTTGCAGATCCGGGCGGGACTGCCGCCGGTGCGCATGCAGGTGGCGGCCCGGGAGCTCGTCCACCGCTACCGCAGCCGTCCGGTCACCACCGAAGCGGGCACAAGGAGAACATGAGGCCTACAGGTCGCCGGTGCCGGCTCCATGGCCGGGGTGCGTTCCAGCGCCGCCCGCGCCGCCGGGCAGCACCGCGTGACCGACGTCGTGTCGGAGCCGACCCGACCTCCTGTTCGTCCGTCTCGCCATGAACCGCACTCACCAAGGATGGCCATGTCTCTCGCCCTTCCCGCCCGCGGCCTGCTCTTCGACTCCGACGGGGTCCTGGTCGACTCCGACGCGAGCGTCCTCGCCTCCTGGAGCCGTTGGGCCCGGGCCTACAGCCTCGATCCCGACGAAGTGGCCGCGACCGTCCACGGCCGCCGATCAGCCGACACCGTGCGGCTGTTGATCCCGTCGGACCTGCGCGCCGAGGCGCTGACCGCCATCGACGCCTTCGAACTCGAGGACGCCGCCCAGGTCACGGCGATCCCCGGAGCCGCCGAACTCCTCACCTCACTGCCGCACGGCAGCTGGACGGTGGTCACCTCGGCAACCCGGGCGCTGGCCGTCGCGCGCCTCGAAGCCGCGGGGCTGCCGGTGCCGTCCGTACTGGTCACAGCCGACGACGTCACCGACGGCAAGCCGCATCCCGAGGGGTATCTCTCCGCGGCCGCGGCGCTCGGCATCCCGATCGAGCACACCGTCGTCCTGGAGGACAGCACATCCGGCGTCGAGGCCGCCCGCCGGGCCGGTACGGGAGCCGTCGTCGGCGTCAGCGAACGGGCGCTGCCGACGGACGCGGACGTCGTCGTCCCCGACCTGCGGTCGCTGCGCTGGTCGGGCGGGGGCCTGCTGGCAGCCGGGGACCGCCTGCGACCGGTCACGGCATCCGCCCCGGCGCACGGCCGCTGACCGCGGTCGGCCGCCCTGCGCCCCGTGCCCGGTCCACGGGACCTCGCGCACGATCATGACGGCTTCTTCGTGGTTGTCCGCGCGCTTCTCCGAGTGCTTCCTGATCCCCGGCGGCTCGGACCTGATCGACCGCCCGACCTACGGAACCCGGATGCGCAGACACGCCGGCCAGTGCTTCGCGGGGGAGACCTGTGTGGAGTACCCCTTCGCGTTCACGCGGTTGTTCGCCCCGTTGCATCCCGAGAAGGCGCAGCACAGACCTCGACGCGGGGACATCGCGGGCTGACCCCGCAACGCCCTGTGCCCCTGTGCCGATCGACAAGATTCCCTGTTTGTCCGGTCTGCCGTACAACCTTCCGGTATTGCGGGCCGTCCAACTTTCGTCGGAGTCACGTACCAAGGGGGACATGATGCGAGGAATCAGAGCAGCAGGGACGGCGCTCGTGCTCGCGGGCGCCATGCTGGGGACGGCTGCGGGCACCGCGGGCGCGGCTCCGGCGGAGAGCCCGCGCGCGGCGGCGGCCTGCCCGACGGGCTGGGGCAGTGGCGCCAAGACCGGCGGTGACGTCATGGGGGCCGACCACCTGACGGACGTCAGGACCGGACGGCACGAGTGCTACGACCGCATGGTGTTCGACGTACCCGGCGGTGGTCAGGTCGGCTACCACGTCCAGTACGTGGACCGGTTCTATGCGGACCCCTCGAACCAGTACATTCCGGTGACTGGTGGGGCGATCCTCGATATCGCGGTGGGTGCGTGGAGCTACGACCTGGAGGCCGGTGTGCCGACCTACCCGGGCAAGGTGGGCAAGCCCCTGCCCGGCGTGAACGTCAGCGGGTACAGCACCTTCCGGGACGCCAAGTTCGGCGGCACCTTCGAGGGCCAGACGCAGGTCGGTCTCGGCGTCCGCGCCCGACTGCCGTTCCGCGTCCTCCAGTTGGACGACCGGGTCGTCGTCGACGTGGCGCACAGCTGGACGAGCTAGCCCAGAGCCAGCCCTTGTGCGGGCTCGCCCCGCAGACCCCACCGCCCACCTCCGGTGTGCCTGGGTGACGCGGGCGGCGGCTGATCCGGCAGCCGCCGCCCGCGTCACTCAGCTCACCACGATCGCTGTCTTCCCGTACCCGCCGTGTTCCGTCGCCACGCAGTGCCCGCGGCTCGCGCACGACACGTTGAACAGGTTCATGTCGTCGCTCGACGGGAAGCCGGAGACCGTGGTGCGCGACCAGTGGGCGCCGCTGTCGCGGGTGGCGGTGACGGTCTGGGCGTCGCCGCCCAGGACGCAGTACGTGCTGGAGGCGACGCAATCAGTGTCCCATGCGATCTGTGTGAGCCCGCCGCCGTCGACCGTGCGCCAGGTCCTGCCGAAGTCGGTACTGCGCGCGGCCTTGCCCTGAGGGCCGATGCCCGCCGCGTAGCACAGGGAGCGACTGGCGCACGACACGCCGGTGATGCCGTGCCAGGTGTTCGGGAGGCTGCCGGTGGTCGTGGACGCCCAGCCGTCGGTGGTGGACACGGCGACCGGTGGCGGCTGCCGGCCGATCTCCACGTTGGGTCCCACGGCCACGCACGCCGAGGCCGTTACGCACGCCATCGCGGCGAGCGAACCCCTGTTGAGTGTCAGATAGCTCCAGGTGCGTCCGTGGTTGTGCGACGCGTAGACGAGCGTTCCGGAGTAGCGGGTCATCGTGGCGAGCGCGAAGCAGGTGCCGGTGGGAACGCATGTGACCCAGTAGACCGATCCCAGTGAGGAGTAGGGCAGTGGCAGCGCGACCTGCGACCACGTCGCTCCACCGTCCGCCGTGACCGAGACCTTGCTTCCCCAGCCACCCGCGACGCAGTGTGTGCCGTCGGTGCAGGAGACGCTGAAGAACCTCTCCTGCGCGGTGATCGTTCTGCCGGTCCAGGTGTTGCCGCCGTCACCGGTGCGCAGGACGTAGCCGTGGCTGGAGTCGCCGCCGACGGCGACGCAGCGGGACTCGGTGGGGCAGTCCAGGCCGGAGATCCCGTATGTGGTGGACTGCCAGGTGACGTGCCAGCCCTGGCCGGTGCAGGTCCTGATACCGCCGAGGTCGAGTTCCACGGTGAAGGCCTGGAGCTTCCACTCCTTCACCCACGCGTTGAGGTAGGCGTAAAGGGTTCCCTGGAGGTACGGGGTGACACTCAGGCACAGCCGCGGTGGCCAGTCCGCGGACGCGTTGCCCTTGAGACCGCCGCCGATCGACATGCCGACGCCGATCACGTCCAGCAACCCGACCTGTACCTGGACACCCGCGTACGCCTTGGCCTCCAGCTCCGCGGAGACGGTCACCTTGGCAGGGTCGGAGGACTTGCCGTCGAGGCGGCGCAGCGAGCCGTCGGGGTTGGACTGGAAGCCGAGCATCCGGTAGCTGTGCTGCTGGAAGCCGACCGTGCCCTTGGCGCTGACGCCGAACGACGCGTCCGGTGCGATCGCGATCGTGGCGCCCGTGTTGCCGAGCAGGAACAACTTGCGGTGGGTGTTCTGCCAGACGGCGGGCAGTGAGCAGGTCGCCTCGGCGGAGGCGGACAGGCTGAGGGAGAGGGTCGGCTCATAGCTGAGCCAGACCGACACGTACGGCTTGCTGATCAGGCTGCCCGCGCGGACCTCGACATGCGACTGGACGTTGCTGGACCAGTACGTCGACGGCCTGCCAGATCTCCTCGAACGGGGTGTCCCGGTCGATGTGGTGGAGCTGGTAGACGTCGATGTAGTCGGTCCTCAGTCGCTTGAGCGACGCGTCCACGGCGCGCCGGATGTTCACCGCCGACAGCTTGTCGTGGTTGGGCCACGCCGCGCCGTCCGCGCCCATGTTGCCGTACACCTTGGTGGCGAGGACGACTCTGTCACGCCGCTCGCCGCCCTTCGCGAACCAGTTGCCGATGATGCTTTCGGTACGGCCCCTGTCCTCGCCCCGGCCGTAGACGTTCGCCGTGTCGAAGAAGTTGATGCCCGCATCAAGCGCCGCGTCCATGATCGCGTGGCTGTCGGCCTCGCCGGTCAGCGGACCGAAGTTCATGGTGCCGAGGACGAGCCGACTGACCTTGAGTCCCGTGCGTCCGAGCTGCGTGTACTTCATGGACTGCACGCTGGTCGCGTGGAGTGCGCTCTGGGCAAGGGCTCACCCCCATTGCTCCCTTGCCTTGAACCAGGCAAGGGAGCGGGGCGGTTCGGTTCAGGCCAGGGATATGACGACCGACTTGGTCTTCGTGTACTCCTGGAGTGCCTCCGGGCCGGATTCGCGTCCGTAGCCGGACTGCTTGACGCCCCCGAAGGGCATGGAGGGATCGAGCATGGCCCAGTCGTTGACCCAGACGATGCCGGCCTGCAGGCGCGCGGCGACACGGTGGGCGCGGGCCAGGTCGGACGTGTGCAGGCCGCCGGCCAGTCCGTACGCCGTGCTGTTCGCCAGCGCCACCGCCTCGTCCTCCGTGTCGAAGGCCTGGACGGTCAGGACGGGGCCGAAGACCTCCTCCTGGACGGTGCGGGCGTCGTTGTCCAGGCCGGTGACTACGGTGGGCTCGTAGTAGTAGCCGCCGCCGAGTTCCCTTCGTTCGCCCCCGACGACCACCTGTCCGCCGTCCTTTCTGGCGAGTTCCACGTATCTCTCGACGTTCTCCAGGTGCCGTTCGCCGGCCATCGGGCCGACCACGGTGGCCGGGTCGAACGGGTCGCCGACGGGTACCCCGGGCACAGCCTGCATGAGGATGCCGACGACCGTGTCGTGCAGCGAGCGGTGGACGAGCAGCCGAGGGGCGCCCATGCAGAACTGGCCGGTGTTGTAGACGAATCCCTTGATGACCGCGCCGACCGCCTTCTCCACGTCGGCGTCCTCGAAGACGATCTGGGCGGCGTTGCCGCCGAGTTCCATGGTCACAGGCTTGAGCTGTTCGGCCGCCGTGCCCGCCACGACGCGTCCGACTCTGGTCGAGCCCGTGAAGGCGATCTTGTCCACGGAGTGGTGGCGTACCAGGGCCCCGCCCAGGGCGCCGCCACCGGTGACCACGTTCACCACACCGGCGGGCACCCCGGCAGCGGTGAGGATGTCCGCCATCAGCAGCGCGCTGAGCGGAGTGTCCTCGGCCGGCTTGTGCACGACCGTGTTCCCGGCCGCGAGCGCCGGGGCCAGCTTGGAGGAACTCAGGATCAACGGGAAGTTGAACGGGGTGACCAGCCCGCACACCCCGAGGGGGTCCCGCCGGGTGTAGGCGTGGGCGGGGAGTGGGATCTGCCGGGTGGACCCGTCCAGGCTCTGTGCCAGCGCGGAGTAGTACTCGTAGGTCTCGGCCGCTGTCTCCACATCCACCGCCCGGCTCAGCGTGACGGGTTTGCCGACATCCAGGCTCTCGACGGCGGCGATCTCGTCGGCCCGCTCACGGATCAGGCCGGCCACCCGGTTCAGCACCCGGGCGCGCTCACGGGCCGGGGTCCCGGACCACGGCCCTTGGTCGAACGCCTCGCGGGCGGCGGCCACCGCGGCGTCGAGATCCGCCTCGTCGGCCTCCGCGACCGTGGTGACGACCTGGCCGGTGGAGGGGTCCACGACATCACGCCGCCCCCCGGCCTCCGCCTCCCGCCACGCTCCGGCGATGAACAGCCCGCCCGGTTCGATGTGCGGCCGCTGCGCGCCCATGATCCGCTCGCCTCCTCGGTGCGACCCGCGGCCGTCACCGTGCCGACGCCGGTCGCTCCAGTGCGACCGGCAGGTTTCCGGATGATGACGGCGCACAGGCCGCCGGAGAAAGAGGAAGGAGACGCACCGGCGGAAGTGGAGACAGATGACGTAGGGCGGGTCCGACATTCGGCCTTCGGGGGCCGGTCATTCAGGAGCGGCCGCTCTTCGAGAGTCGGGACATTCGTCGCTGGCCCAAAAATCTTGAAACTTAAATAATAAGTCCACTCCCCAGTTAGTCCGAGGAAGGACATGCTCCGTGGAACGCTCTTACGCACGCAGGCAGGTACTCGGCGCGAGCGCCGCTCTGGGCGCCGTCGCGCTGCTCGGCGGCACTGCCCAGGCAGCCGACCGTGACACGCGCATCCGGCCGACCCGGTTCGCGCTGCCGAACGGCTGGGAGCCGGAGGGGGTCACGATCGGCTTCGCGCCGTACGCCTACTTCGGCTCGATCGCGAACGGCGGGGTCTACCGGGTCGATCTGGCGACGGGCGAGGGCAAAGTGGTCCACACGGGGCTGGGCCGCCAGACGATCGGGCTGAAGCTGGACGCGTGGGGTCGGCTGTTCCTGGCGGGTGGCAGCAGCGGCGAACTCCGCGTCGTCGACGCCCGTACCGGCGAACTGCTCGCATCCCACGCGGTCGGCGGGACCGGCAGCTTCATCAACGATGTCGCGCTCACCGAGGACGCCGCCTGGTTCACCGAGTCGCTCGGCGCACGGCTCTACCGCCTGCCGCTCGGGCGGCACGGCCGTACCGGCGAGCCCGAGACCCTCGAACTCGGCGGTGACTGGGCGCAGTCCGGCTTCACCGCCAACGGCATCACCCGCACCCCCGACGGCAGCGCCCTGCTCGTCACCAACGCGGCCGTGGGCGGCGGTTCGCTGATGCGCGTCGATCCCCGTACCGGGGTCGCGCGGCAGGTCGACCTGGGTACGACGACCCTGCCCGGCGGCGACGGGCTGTTGCTCGTCGGCCGCACCCTCTACGTGGTCCAGCCGACGCCCAACCAGGTGGACGTGATCCGGCTGAACCGGTCGGGAACGCATGGCACCGCGATCCGTGTGATCAAGGACGACCGTTTCGACCTGCCCACCACGGCTGCCGTGTACCGGGATCGTCTGTACCTTCCCAACTCACGTTTCACCGCGCCGGTCCGGGACGCCGACACCCCGTACGACGCCGTCTCGGTGCCGCTCGTGCGACGGTCGACCGCCACCTGACGGTCGACCACCGGTTGGTCACCGCCGACTGTGAGCTGACCGTGCCCCGGCCGCCGAAGCGGTCCGGGGCACAGTCGGTGGCGGACAGGAAGGAGTGCTCAGCCGCGAGGCACTGTGACGGTGTGCGCCTCGGTGAAGCTGAGCAGGCCGTCCGGGCCCATCTCACGTCCGATGCCGCTCTGCCGCAAGCCGCCGAACGGGGCCCGGTCGTCGCACACGACCGCGTTGGCGTGGTTGATCCAGGTGGTGCCGGTGCGCAACCGCTCCGCGAGTGCGGAAGCCCGGGCGGGGTCGGCGCTCCACACCGATGAACACAGCCCCGACCAGTCGTTGTTGAGGTGATCCACCACGGGATCGAGGTCGTCGAACGGCAGGATGGGCAACGCCGGCCCGAACTGTTCGTCGGTGACGATCCGCAGACCGGGGTCGGGGTCGAGGACGAGCGACGGGCGCAGGAAGTGGCCACCGGAGGACGCGACACCCGCGTCCAGCGTGCCCAGTTCGCGGATCTCGGTGCCTGCGTCGGCCGCCTCGGCCAGCATGGCGACCACCTTCTCGCGCTGGCCCGCGCTGTTGAGCGGGCCCAGGGTGGAGGCGAAGTCGGAGCCCGGGCCCACACGGTGGGCGGCGAGGGCGGAGGTGAGCTTGTCGACGAGTTCGTCGTAGCGCGACCGGTGGACGTACACCCGTTTGACCGCCATGCACACCTGACCACTCGTAAGGAACGCGCCCTGCGTCAGGCGGCCGACGTGTTCTTCGTCCAGCGTGGCGTCGGCCAGGACGATCGCGGGGTCGTTGCCGCCGAGTTCCAGGGTGACCGAGGCGAGGCTCTGCGAGGCGGCGGCCATGATGTGCCTGCCGGCCGCGGTGCTGCCCGTGAACACTATTTTCCGCACCCGCGGATCCGTGAGCACCGGCTCCACGGCTTCGTTGCTGCCGGTGACGACATTGAGCACGCCGGCCGGAAGTCCCGCGGCGAAGAGCTCCAGGGTGCGCACCATCGCCAGCGGCACGGTGGGCGGGGGCTTGACCACTGCCGTGTTCCCGGCGAGCAGCGCGTAGGGCAGGCTCGCTCCGAGGATCGCGATCGGCCAGTTGAACGGCACGATGACGGTGACCACGCCCATGGACAGCCGGTGGATCCGCGAGTCCAGCGGCGGGCCGTCGAGGTGCCGCACCTTGTCCAGGGTGTCGACCAGTTCGATCGCCGCCCGCGTGCGCGCGACGAAGACCCCCATCTCCACCTGGCTCTCGAAGGAGATCTTGCCGTTCTCGCGGGTCATCAGGGCCGCCCGCTCGGCCGCACTGTCGTCGAGCAGGCCGAGCGCCTCCTCGAGGATCTCCGCCCGCCGCCGGGCGGGCGTGGCGGCCCAGCCGGGGAAGGCGGCGTCGGCGGCGGCGACCGCCGCGCGGGCCTGCTCCCGGGTCGCCGAGGCGGCGTACCCGACGATCCGGTCCGGGGCGGCGGGATCGTGTACGGCGGTGTGGCTGTCGGTCTCGACGGTCTTGCCGTCGATGAGCAGCCCGGTCCGCACTGCGGCGGTCTGCGGTTCCGCTGGTCTGGTACCAACCTCTTGGGACATGCGGCTCTCCTGGCGGTTGTATGGAGGCGCGGCCGACTGGCAAGCCGCGACCCCGGAGGGATCCGATCAGGCCGTCAGCCCGGCCACGGTCCGGTCGTGGCGCGAGCAGACGGGAGTTCGAGGCACTGCACCGTGCGGCGCACAGGTCGGATGCCGTCGATGGCATCGAGGTCGAGCAGGGCGGGCCTGAAGTCCTGCAACTGCTGCGCGTACGCGCCGGCGAACAGTTCGCTCACCGACTCGGCGCTCCAGCCGCCGGGGCGGAGCTGTTCGGACACCTCGCCGGGATGCGGTCCACAGGGCGATCCGGTCGCCTCCGGCGGCGATGACCTGCCCGGTGACATGGCCCGACTCCTTCGACGCCAGGTACACGATCACCGGGGCGACATCGTCCGGCGAGCCCAGCCCCTGGCGGCGGGCTCCCTCGGGAACCGGCTCGCCCGCGTCCACCTTCGCCCCGACGTCGCCGATGCGGGGCATGGTCGCGACCATTCGGGTCAGGGCGGTCGGTACGACGGCGTTGACGGTGACGTCGATCTTCCCGAGCTCGACAGCCCAGGTACGGGTCAGCGCGACGATCGCGCCCTTGGCGGCCGAATAGGCGGTCTGGCCGAAGGTGGCCCGCCGGCCCGCCGGCGAGCCCACGAGAATGAGCCGACCGCCGCCGCCCTGCTCACGGAAGCAGGCCGCCGCGGCGCGACCGCAGGTGAACGTGCCCCTCAGATGGCTGGTGACGACGACGTCGAAGTCCTCGTCGGTGACATTGCGCAGGGTCTTGTCCCGCAGCGCTCCGGCGTTGGTGATCATCACGTCGAGGTGGCCGAACTCGGTGACGGCACGCTCGACCAGAGCGTCGGCGAACTCGGAGCTGCCAACGGCGCCGACCTGGGCGACGGCCGCGCCCCCCGCCGTGGTGATCGCGTCGACGGTTTCGGCGGCCACGTCGGCGTCGAGGTCGTTGACGACGACAGCGGCATCCGCTGCCGCCAGAGCGCGGGCGTAGGCCCGCCCCAGGCCGCGCCCCGCACCCGTGACGATCGCGACTCGGCCGTCGAGCATCGTGTCCTCCTGAGCAGGGAGTCGGTATGGCGTTGCTGCGAGCGTAGGTACGCTCCCAGCCTCGAAGGATCTGCCCGATGACGGTTTCCGCGGACGTCCTGTGTCCCGGCGGGACCGGGACATGTGTCGCGGTCGGAGGCATCGCTCAGCTGCGTGGCGGTACCAGTCCCTGACGTACGGCGAACAGCGCCGCCTGGGTCCGTGACGTGAGGCGCAGCTTGCGCAGCACATTGCTCACATGCGTGCGGGCCGTGCGCTCGCTGATCACCAGTTCGTCGGCGATCTGCTGGTTGGACCGTCCCTCGGCGACGAGGACGAGGACGTCACGCTCGCGGCCGGTGAGCGCACCGAGGCCGGTCGGCGGCGCCACGATCTCCTGGGTGAGCCCCCGGGCCACCGCGGGGTCGAGGAAGACCTCTCCCCGTGCCGCCGCGCGGATCGCGGAGACCACCTCGCCGGCCTCCGCGTCCTTGAGCAGATAACCCGCGGCCCCCTGTGCGAGGGCGGCGTGGACGCGCTCCATCTCACCGAAACTCGTGAGCACCACGACCCGTACCCCGGGGTGGTGTTCCCTGATCAGCCCGATCGCGGTCGGGCCGTCCATCCTGGGCATGAGCAGGTCGATCAGCACCACGTCGGGCAGCTCGCCATGGGCCGCCATCGCGTCCAGCCGGGCGAGCGCCTCCTGCCCGTCCGCCGCCTCCGCGGCGACTTCCATGTCGTCCATGACTTCCAGGTAGGCGCGGATGCCACGGCGTACGACGGCGTGGTCGTCCACGATCAGCACCCGGGTCCGCCGGGGCTCCCCGCCGCTCAGAGCCGCACCGTCAGCGGGGTGTTCGCGGAGCTGTCCGGACCCTCGGGGGAGGAGTCCGGCACCTGTACCGGCAGGGGTATGACCACGCGCACGGTCGTACCCGTCTGCGCGCGCGACCTGATCCTCATGGTGCCGCCCCATCGTTCCGCCCTTTCCCGCATGGTCGTCAGTCCGTAACCCTCCGCGCTTCCCCCCGCACCGAGGCCCCGGTCACCTTCCGGAGGAACCGAGCGCCCGATCGCGTCCCGCAGTCCGCGGCCGTTGTCGGACACCGTCGCGGCCAGGGTGTGGCCGTGGACGCCGAGGCGGACGGTGGCGAAGGTGGCCTCCGCGTGCTTGACCACGTTGTGGATGGCCTCCGCGATGATCCGGTAGGCGTCCTCGGCGAGTTCGGGGTCGATCGAGTCCAGCCCCCGCCCGAACCGCAGCCGGAAGTCCAGACCGGTCCGGTTCTCGGTGCTCCTGACGAGCGTGTGCACCGTCTCCTCCAGACCGAGGTCGGCGGTGGAGGAGGGGCGCAGTTCGTGCACCATCGCCCGCAGGTCGGCGAGGACGGTCCGCGCGAGCGTCCCGATCTCGTCCGCGAAGTGCCGGACGGCCTCGGCGGGCACCGGTACGCCGCGCGTCCCGAGTACTCCCACCGCGTTGGCCTGCATGCCGATCGAGAACACGTGCTGGACGATCGAGTCGTGCAGATCCCGGGCCAGACGCTGGCGCTCGTCCTGCCGGGCCCCGTCGCGTTCGCGCTGCAGCAGCGTGGCGTGGTCGACGGCGAGGGCGGCCTGTTCGGCCATGGCGACGAGGAACTCCAGGGTGCGTGTGCCGACCTCCTGGCCCGGTGCGAAGTACGCGTTCAGCACGCCCTCGGCACGGCCGCGCACCGTCAACGGCACGCTGACGAAGGAGTCCCAGGCCAGTTCGCCGAGGTAGTCGTGCAGGGGTTCCCAGGCCGGGTCCGAGCGGATCTCGTCCCATCGGTGGGGGAGGACGATCGGTCTGCGTTCCCTCAGGGTGTCCAGCATGACCAGCCGGGCGCCCCGGTCGCGGCACTCCAGCAGACGGTCGAGGAACGTGTCCGAGCGCCGCAGCCCCGCCGAGCCCATCAGCCGCAGTTCCCGGCCCGTGCTGTCCAGGATCAGGATCTGCACCCCGGCCAGCCCGTCGGTCCGGACGATCTGCCGGGCCACGGCGTCCAGGGTCGAGCCCAGTGATCCCTCGGAGGCCAGGGAGACGGAGGTCCGGGCGATGGCCGCGACCCTGCGGTGGCGGTGCCCCTCGTCCGTCACGTCACGGAACGACACGACCTTCAGACTCGGGTCGGCCGGCAGGTTGCGGGCCCGGTAGGCGAACTCGCGGCGCGCCCCGGAGCCGGTCACCCAGTAGACCACCTGCTCGTCCGGCTGGTCCTCCAGCAGCCCCGGGCAGGCAGGGGCTTCCTTGGTGAGAGCGAACGGAGCGGCGACCCCTACGAGATCGGCCTCCGCGCGCGCGTCACACAGCGCGACCGCCGCCGGGTTCAGCTGGACGAAGCGGCCCGCGCGGTCGACCACGGCGAGGCCGTCCATGGTCGCGGCGGCGACATCGCCCCACTCGACGGGCCGTGCAGCGGACATGGCCTTTCTCCTCATCAGCTGCGCCAGACGGCCCCCGGGAGACAGGGGTAGGCGCACGGACTCGCGGAAGGGACCGGTGGAGGGGTCGGGTACGGGCGGGAGCAGGGGGCTGGGTAGGACCGACGGCAGCATCGTAGCCCGGGGCGCCGACCGCGGTGCTACGTCATTTGACCTGTTCATCGCCTGTCGAAAGCGCCGGGTGGGTTCAGTCATTGCTCGCGTTCCCCCTCCGACGGCACACGCCTAGCCTGGGCATCCACCTCGCCGGATTCCCGATCTCCCCCGGATGGGATCCGGCGAGGCCCGAGGACGAGGAGGTCTGAGGAATGGACGTGTCCATCGGCACGATCTGGGAGGCGGTCTGCCGCGCCCTGCCCGATGCCGTCGCCATCGTCGAGCCCGGTCGCGAGCTGACCTACCGGGAGTTCGACGACCGTGCGTCGCGGCTGGCCGCCGCGCTGGAGGACGCCGGGGTGCGAGCCGGCGACACGGTGGCCTGCTACCTGTACAACGGCGCCGCGTACCTGGAGACGGTCTTCGCGGCGTTCAAGCTCGGGGCCGTGCCGGCGAACGCCAACTACCGTTACACCGGCGAAGAGTTGTCCGAACTGCTCACGGACGCGGACGCGGCGGCGGTCGTCTTCAGCGGCGCCCTGGCGGACCGGGTCACGCACGCCGCAGGACACGTACGGACGTTGAAACTGCTCGTCAGGGCCGGGGACCTGCCCGCCGAAGGCCCGACCGGGCCCGCCGTGCCCGAGTTGGAGGAGCTGCTCGCGACGCACGCGCCCCGCGAGGCCAGGCCCCGGCCCGGCTCGGACCGGCTCTTCATGTACACCGGAGGCACCACGGGCAAGCCGAAGGGCGTGATGTGGCAGCTCGGCGACCTGCTCCACTCCATCCCGATCCTCCGGCAGGCCGGCGTCACCGAACTGCCGAAAACGCTCGACGAGTTCGCGGAGGCCGCGGTCGCCGCGCACCACGAGGGCAGGGCGCCGACCACCATGCCGGTCGTCCCCCTGATGCACGCCACCGGTCTGTTCAACACGATGGGCACCCTGCTGGTGGGCGGCCGGGCGGTCATGGCACGGCAGGGCGGACTGGATCCGGCCCACGTCTGGCAGTCGCTCGCCGAGCGCGCGATCGACACCCTGCTCGTCGCGGGCAACGCCGTCTGCCGTCCGCTCGTCGACGAACTGATGCGCGCGGAAGGCGGCGGCGAGCCGTACGACCTGCGCTCCCTGCGTACGGTCATCAGCTCCGGCACCGCGCTCGACGACCGGCTGAAGAAGGCGCTGCACGAACGCGCCGATGTCACGGTCGTCGACGCCATCGCCTCCAGCGAGGGCGGTCCCTTCGCCCTGGGGATCACCTCGTCGGTACGGGAGTTGCCGACCCGGTTCCGTCCGGTGCCCGCGGCCAGGGTGATCGGCGAGGGTGACCGCTTCGTCGAACCCGGCAGTGGTGAGACCGGGAACCTCGCCTACTGCGGGCCCATGCCGCTCGGCTACTACAAGGACACCGGCAAGAGCGCCCGGACGTTCCGCACCATCGAGGGCGTGCGGTACGCCATCCCCGGCGATCTCGCCCAGATCGAGGCCGACGGCGCGATCAGGTTCCTGGGGCGCGGCTCGGGCGTGATCAACACCGGCGGGGAGAAGGTGCACCCGCAGGAGGTGGAGGACGTGCTGCTGACGCACCCCGAGGTGACGGACTGCGTGGTCGTCGGAGTCCCCGACGAGACGTGGGGCGAGCGGGTCGCGGCTGTCGTCGCGGTCGGACCGGCCGCAACTGTCACCGGTGAGGAACTACGCGACTGGGTCCGGCGCGGCCTCGCCGGTTACAAGGTCCCGCGGTCCGTCGTACTGACGGAGGCCCTGCCCCGTACGCCGACGGGCAAGCTCGAAATCGCCTGGGCCCGGAAAACGGCCCAGAACGCCGGTGCGGCGGCGGGAGGCTGACGCCGTTCCCAGGACGACGGCCGACCCGGGGCCGACCTGCGACCCCATGACGGGAAACCGCCGCCTCGACCGGCTGCCGATCGTTGTGCCGACCGCGCGTCCGTCGTCCACCGACAGGCGCGCGGTTCGCGGCCCCACGGTCCGGTCGGCGGCTCGATCCGTGGTGCCGTCAGAGGTTCGGGGAGGTCTCGACCCTCCGCGTGCCGCTCGCTTCCAGGGCCCTCAGCGCCTCGACCACGCTGGCGATGTGGTCTCTCATGGCGGCTTCGGCCTCCACCGGATCGCCGGAGGCGATGGCCTCGACGATCCGCTGATGCTGGGGCAGCGACGCACGGGCCCGGCCGGGCACCCGCGAGAGCATGAACCGGTGCCGGACCACCTGGGCCCGCAGTTGTTCGATGAGCCGGTCGGCGGTCTCGTGGCCCGCGATGTCGCGGATGCGGGAGTGCAGGCGGGCGTTGAGGTCGCTGTACTCCGCGAGCTCGCCGTCGGCCACCGCCTTCGCCATGTCCGCGCAGATGCCGCGCAACGTCTCGGCCTGGTCCGGGCCGATCCGCTCGGCCGCTCGCGCGGCGATCAGCCCTTCCAGGACCATGCGGGCCTCCGTGATCTGGACGGCCTCGGCGAAGGTGATCTCCCGGACGCGGGCGCCGCGGTTGCGCTGGATCTCCACCAGCCCCTCCGCCGCCAGCTGCTGGAACGCCGACCGCACGTTGGCGCGGCTGACCCCGAACTGTTCGCAGAGGTCCGCTTCCACCAGGCGCTGTCGTGGCACGTACTCGCCGCGCAGCAGTGCGTCCCGGATCGCACCGGTGACGTCGAATCCGACGGGAGTACCGGAAGTGGTGCTGGGTGTGCTCATCGTGAAGTCAGTCCTGGTAGGTGACGCCGAGTTCGGCGAGCCGGGCGCGCAGTCCGTAGTGGTCGACGCCCAGTGTCCCCGAACGCAGCACCTCCCGGTTCACGGCTTCCTTGGCGATCCGCTTCTCCGCCGACTCGGCCGCCTCCTCCGCCTCATCGAGGGGCACGACGACCACACCGTCGTCATCGGCGACCACCACGTCCCCGGGCCGGACGGACACCCCGCCGAGCGTCACGGGCACGTTGACCGAGCCGGGGGACGCCTTCACCGTGCCCTGCGCGGACACGGCCCGGGCCCAGACATGGAAGCCCATCTCCCGAAGTTCGGCGGTGTCGCGCACTCCGGCCGCCGTGACCAGGCCGATGACACCGCGGGCGGCGAGGGACGTCGCCAGCAGTTCGCCGAACATGCCGTCCGTGGACGGGGAGGTGGTGGTCACCACGAGGACGTCCCCGGGGCGGCACACCTCGACCGCCGCGTGGATCATCAAATTGTCCCCGGGGTGCGAACTGACCGTCACCGCCGGGCCCGCCACCCGCACGTTCCGCTGGTTCGGCCGCAAGCCGGTCCCCGCGAAACCACGACGGCCGATGGCCTCGTGGACCGTGGACACCCCGGCCTCGGCGAGCCGGGCGACGACGTCCGGGGCCGGTCGGTCGATGTTCCTGACGACGACATGGCGGTGGGGCATGTCTCCTCCGGGTTGCTCCAGGAATGGTGTCAGGAGATTGCTCGAAGTCAACATTATTGTCAACAAAAACTTTCGCGATATGGTGAACGACGTGCCGGTCGGATCCGACCCGCTCGCCTCGCGTCAACACCGCGCCGCCGCGCCGGACTTCGTAAGGCGCTCGCCCTCGCGCATGTGATCTCTTCCGCAGCCGAACCTCTTGCCGAACCCCCCTGCCGAACCCGCCTTCTCCGCAGGTTCGCAGCGCACGCGACCCGGTGGCCCGCCTCCGGCACCGCGAGACCGCCACCGCCTCGCCGCCCGTCAGTTCGCCCGGCGCACACCCCGCTCCCGTCCGACCCCAAGGAGTCCAGATGACCGTCACGTCCTCCCAACCTTCCGGCGGCGCCCTGCTGGTCGTCAGCGCGCACGCCGGCGACTTCGTCTGGCGGGCCGGCGGCGCCATAGCCCTGGCCGCCGAACGCGGTCAGCGTGCCAAGGTGCTGTGCCTGAGCTTCGGCGAACGCGGCGAGTCCGCCCGCGCCTGGCGGGAGGGCCTCCGCCTCGACGAGATCAAGGAACTCCGCCGTACGGAGGCCACCGGCGCCGCCGCCGCACTGGGCGCGGAGATCGAGTTCCTGGACGCCGGGGACTACCCCCTGACGGAGACCCCCGAGCTGGTGGACCGCATCGTGCACGTGTACCGGGAGGTGAACCCCTCGGTCGTCCTCACCCACACCCTCACCGATCCCTACAACGGCGACCACCCTGCCGCCGCACGCATGGCGCTCCAGGCCCGGGTACTCGCCCAGGCGTCCGGCTACGACGCACCCGGTGAACCGCTCGGCGCGCCCCCGGTGTTCTTCTTCGAACCGCACCAGCCGGAGCAGTGCGACTTCAAACCGAACGTCCTGCTCGACATCACGCCCGTCTTCGACAAGAAGCGCAAGGCCATGGAATGCCTCGCCGCCCAACAGCACATGTGGGACTACTACACCGACCTCGCCAAGCGCCGCGGCGTCCAGCTGAAGCGCAACGCCGGTCCCAACCTGGGCCTTCCGCACACGACCATGGGCGAGGCGTACGTGCGGCTCTACCCCGAGACGACCGGGACGCTGGCATGACGGCGACCACACACATCTGGGTCCCCTTCCGCGAGACGGCCCTGTTCGTGGAGTTCCCGCCGGGAACGGACGCCGCGAACAGCGCTCACGGTCAACTCGGTCAACGCGAACTGCTGGCCGACGCCGTCCCCTCGGACGGCGTCACCCGGGACGACCGTTACGGCGAACCCCTGTGGCGGGTCGACGCCGAGCATCTGCACGCCGTGGTCGAGGCCCTGTGGAGCACGGACCAACCGCTGCACATCCACCTCGACCAGGCCCCGGAACCCGGCCGGGACACCGGCGAACGCGACGGATGACGTAGCCGGACCCGGACCTTCCGCCGTCCGGGTCCGGTCATTAGCGCGACGACCTGCGCGTTCCCCGCGACTAGCGTCGAAGGTGCCACCCCACCCCACCCCCGACCGCGCCGAGGAGATGACGCACATGACGAGCCCGTCGACCGCCGCCCCGGAGGTGCTCCCGCTCAGGACGGCCCTTGCCGCGACCGCCCCGGCGCCACGCGACGCCGAGTACGACGGCACAGTCGCCGTACTCTCCCGGCAGACGGCTGCGGACGGCGTCGCGTCCCTGGTGCTCGCACCGCGAGACGGCGTCCCCCTGCCGCCCTGGCAGCCGGGGGCGCACATCGACGTGGTCCTCCCGACGGGCACCGTCCGTCAGTACTCGTTGTGCGGCCCGACGACCGTCACCGACTGCTGGCGCGTCGCGGTGCTCCGGGAGCCCGACGGACGCGGCGGATCGCAGTGGATCCACGACAACATCCGTGACGGAAGCGAACTGCGGGTACGCGGCCCGCGCAACAACTTCCCCCTCCGGCCGGCCGCGCGGTACCTGTTCGTCGCCGGCGGCATCGGCATCACCCCGCTGCTGCCGATGATCGCCGAGGCGGAGGCCGCCGACGCCGACTGGTCCCTGCTCTACGGCGGCAGGACCCGTGAGTCCATGGCGTTCCTGTCCGAGCTGGAGCACTACGGCGACCACGTGACCGTACGGCCGCAGGACGAGTACGGCCTGCTCGACCTTCCCGGCCACCTCGGCGAACCCGACCCCTCCGCCCTGGTGTACTGCTGCGGCCCGGCCGGGCTGATCGACGCGGTCGAGGCCCACTGCGCCGGCTGGCCGAAGGGATCGCTCAACGTGGAGCGGTTCGCCGCGGCCCCGGGACAGGAGCCCGGTGAGGGCGACGGGCCGTTCGAGGTGGAGCTGCGCTCGTCCGGGGTGACGCTCACCGTGCCGCCCGGACAGTCGGTGCTCAGGGCGGTGGAGGAGGCGGGCGTACCGGTCCTGTCCTCCTGCGAGGAGGGCATCTGCGGCTCCTGCGAGACCGCCGTCCTGGCGGGCGAGATCGACCACCGGGACTCCCTGCTCACCGACGACGAGCGGGCCGCCAACGACACCATGCTGATCTGCGTCTCCCGCGCCCGCGCCCGCGGCGGCCGCCTCGTACTCGACCTCTGACTGAAAGGCGTTGCCGTCATGCTCTCCGCACACGTGCGCAACGGCTGGTACCTGGGAGCCTGGTCCGACGAGATCGGCCGGAGCCTCACCCGGCGCTGGATCACGGACCTCCCGGTCTGCTTCTACCGGCTGCCCGACGGTACGGTCACCGCCGTCGAGGACCGCTGCCCCCACCGCAAGTACCCGCTCTCCCTGGGGCACTTGGACGAGGACGGCACCCTCCAGTGCGACTACCACGGTTACCGCTTCGACCGCCAGGGCGTGTGCGTCGGCGTCGCCGAGCAGGCCGACCGTCCCAAGGCCGCCCTGCGCCGCTTTCCCCTGGTCGAGAAGGACGGCGCCATCTGGATCTGGCCCGGCGAGCCCGACCTGGCCGACGCGAGCCTCCTGCCCGACACCTCGTGGCTCACCGACCCCCGGTGGACCCACGTACACGGCGTCGTACCGCTGAAGGCACGGCATCTGCTGCTCGTGGAGAACCTGCTCGACCTCACCCACGAGACGTTCCTGCACCCGACGAGCATCGGCAACGCCGCCGTCGCCGCCACCCCGATCGATGTCACCGTCGACGGCGACCGGGTCGGCTTCAGCCGGCGCATGACCGGCATCGACGCCCCGCCCTTCTACGAGAAGTCCATGGGACTGACCACCCCGGTGGACCGCTGGCAGGACGGCGAGTTCCACCCGCCCGGCATCTTCGTCCTCCACATCCGCGTCGCGGCCACCGGCACCGAGGAACCGGAGGGTTTCCACATGAAGGTGCTGTACGGCATGACACCCGGGCTCGGCAACGAGACCCACGACTTCTACGCCCTGGGCCGCGACTACCTCATCGACGACGAGGACCTCACCGAGTTCCAGCACAAGCAGCAGCTGGCGGTGATGCAGGAGGACGTGGACGCCCTGGAGGCCCAGGAGTTGATGTACGCCACCGATCCGGGCGGCACCGCCGAGTCCAGCATCCGCTCCGACCTGGCCGCCCTGCGCGGACGCCGGGCCCTGGCGAAGATGCTGGCCCGCGAACAGCGAGGGAACGTACCGGCATGAGCGTCTTCGTCCTCCTGCACGGGGCCTGGCACGGCGGCTGGGTGTGGCAGCGCGTGGCACCGAGGCTGCGCGCCGCCGGACACGAGGTGTACGCCCCCACGCTCACCGGAGTGAGCGACCGCGCCCACCTGCTCGGTCCCCACGTGGGTCTGACGACGCACGTCCAGGACGTCGTGGCCCTGATCGAGGCTCACGACCTGCGGGAGGTGGTGCTCGTCGGGCACAGCTACGCCGGTCAGGTCGTCACCGGGGTCGCGGACCGCGTCCCGGAGCGGCTGGCGGCAAGGGTCCATCTCGATGCCTTCGTCGGCGGCGACGGCGATGCCGCGATCGACCTGCTGCCCGACACCATCGCCGGGCACTACCGTGAGTCCGTGGCCGGCCCCGGCTTCGGCTGGCTCATCCCGGTGCGCTCGCTGAGCGTCCTGGGCGTGACGGAACAGGCCGACCTGGACTGGCTCGGCGCACGCCTCACCCCGCACCCCTGGCTGACGTACACCGAGCCGCTCCGGCTGACCGGCAAGGGCGACAAGGTTCCCGGGGTCTTCGTCGAATGCACGGACTGGATGCGGGTGTTCACCCCGCACGCCGAGCGCGCCGCCGCCCGCGGCTGGCCGGTCCACGAGATCGCCACCGGCCACGAGGCCATGGTCACCGCCCCCGGTGAACTGGCGGACCTGCTGCTGGAACTGGCCTGAGGCCTCGAAAGGGAGGACCCGCATGGAATTCCTCGTCCGTACCGAGAACACCCTGCCCCCCGACACCCCTGGCGACGTCCGCGACAGCCTGCGCAAGGGGGAGCGGGCACGGGCGACGGAACTCCGCGAGGCCGGGATCCTGAAACGGCTGTGGCGGGTGCCCGGCCGCAACGCGACCATCGGCCTGTACGAGGCGGCCGACCCGGCGGAACTGCACGACGCCCTGGTGTCCCTGCCGATGTGGAAGTGGATGGACATCACCGTGGAGGCCCTGGCCACCCATCCGCAGGAGAAGGCACCGTGACCGCGCAGGGCGCGCGCGTCGCCGTGGTCACGGGCGCGGTGGGTGGACTCGGCGGGCCCATCGTCCGCCGACTGACCGCCGACGGGTTCACCGTCGCAGCCCTGGACATCACCGAACCGAGCGACAGGGACGAGAACACCGGCGTACGTACCTGGCGTTGTGACGTCAGCGACCCGGACGCCACACGCCGTACGGTCGAGGAGATCGCGGCGACCTACGGTGGCGTGGACGTCCTGGTCAACAACGCGGGCCTGTTGTCCGGCCGGAGCAGTCTGCTGGACACCACCCCGCAGGAGCTGCACCGCTTCTTCGACGTCAACGCCGTCGGCCCGCTGCTGATGGTGCAGGCGTGCGTGGCGTGGCTGGCCAGGAGCGCCCACCACGGACGGGTGGTCAATGTCGCCTCCCGCACCTTCTTCACCGGCGCCCCGGGCCAACTCGCGTACGTCGCGAGCAAGGGCGCGCTGATCGGCATGACCCGGGTGATGGCGCGAGAACTGGGCGAGCACCGGATCACCGTCAACGCGGTGGCACCGGCCCAGGTCGCCACCCCCGGCACCCGGGCCCACTCCGGCGACGAGGTCTTCGCCGCGACCATGCGGCAGCAGGCGATCCAGGAGTACGTCACCCCGGAGCACTTCGCGGGACTCGTCTCGTATCTCGCCTCCCCGGACGCGGCCATGGTCACCGGTCAGACACTCGTCTGCGACGGCGGCGGCCTGCTGCACTGACCGGACCAGAACAAGGGAGAGGAGGAGTCATGTCCACCACCCGCACACCCCACATCACGGGCACCTACGTCTTCGACACCGCCGACAGCCGTCGGGGCCGGGCGCTGAACCGGCTCTGCGGATCATTGAAGGACGCCGGAAACCGGGTGAGGTTCAGCGACGACGAAGGCGCGTACTGCGAGGAGTACGGGCTCACGGCCGAGCAGCGGGAGGCCGTCCTGACGCGGGACTGGACGCGGATGCTGGAGCTGGGCGGCTCCATCTTCTACGTCTTCAAGCTCGCGGTGCTGGACCAGAAGTCGATGCAGTACCTCGGAGGTGTGTTCACCGGCATGACCACCGAGGAGTTCACGCAGGCACTCAAGGCGGGAGGGCGGAGCTTTGGCTGAGGTGATATGGGGACTGGCCACCTCGCACGTGCCGTCGATCGGCGCGGCGATGGACCACGGGAAGACCCAGGACCCGTACTGGAAGCCGCTGTTCGACGGGTACACCCCGGCCCGGGAGTGGATGGCCCGGCACACGCCGGACGTGGCGGTGGTCGTCTACAACGACCACGCGAACGCCGTCGACATGTCCGTCACACCGACCTTCGCGATCGGCGCGGCGGCCTCGTACGAGGTGGCGGACGAGGGATGGGGCAGCCGCCCGGTCCCGGCCGTCACCGGCGCCCCCGAGTTCTCCGATCATCTTGTCGAAAGCCTGGTCGACTCCTCCTTCGACATCACGGTGTTCCAGGACCTGGCCGTCGACCACGGCCTGACCGTGCCGCTGTCGGTGTACTGCCCCGACCCCGGGGAGAGCTGGCCGTGCGCTGTCGTCCCCCTTCTGGTCAACGTCATCCAGTACCCGCAGCCCACGGCGGCACGGTGCCTGGCCCTGGGCAGGGCCCTCGGCGAGGCGATCCGTTCCTTCCCCGAGGATCTCAAGGTCGCTGTCTTCGGTACCGGCGGCATGTCCCACCAACTCGCGGGCGCCCGCGCGGGACTGATCAACCAGGACTTCGACCGGATGTACCTCGACGCCATCGAGCACGACCCGGAGAAGCTGGCGGCGCTGACCCGTGAGGAGTACATCCGCGAGGCCGGCTCCGAAGGCATCGAGCTCATCATGTGGCTGATCATGCGCGGCGCCCTGGGACCACGGATCCGCCGCGTGTACGACGCCTACCACGTACCCGCGTCCAACACGGCGGCCGGGATGGTGCTGTTCGAGAACCTGAGTGAGTGAGCGTCACGTCCTGACGTCAGTCGAGTGTCGTCGTGGAGCCCGACGGCGACCAGGCCTGCGTGTCGATCGGCGAGTAGTACGTGCCCTTGCCGTCCAGGCGCACCATACGGCGACCGGCGAGCTCCCGGACCACTTCGGCGTCGAGCGGTGTCTCGAACGCGTTGTCCACGACGGTGTATTCGGCGGCGAGTCGTCCCACCGGAGCGATGGCACCGAAGTCGATCCGGCCGCCCACATAGAGGTCGTCTCGGATGTAGAAGCGCTCCACGTTGCCCCAGACGACGTTGTTGAGCCCGTCGGGTGCCGAGAAGATGTGTTCGACGGTGCACTCGAAGGCGATGGGCGCCCCCTTGATACGCGGCGGGCGAATGGCTTCGGACGGCACCTTCTCCAGCCCGACCGCGTCGAACTCGTCGACGTCGGGCTCGAACTCGAAGGCGCTGCGGTTGAGCCCGTTGATCTGCGGCAGGGTGGCCGTGTTGGTGACGAACTCGCCGGTGTCCCGGATGTTGACGAAGCTGTCCTTGAGCGTGGCGCCGTCCGAGCGCGGCTGGATCGACAGCGAGATCCGGGGCGGCTTGCGCCCGACGACGGTGAAGAAGGAGATGGGGGCCAGGTTGCCCACGCCTTCGGTGGGCAGGGTGCTCACCCAGGCGATGGGGCGGGGGATGACGCTGCCGATGAGCAGCTTGTAGGCGGACTTCGCGTCCAGGAGCGTCACCCCTCGCGCAGCAATCCAGGTGCGCTGTGGGGCTCCTGTCGGGCAGCCGAAGGCGTGGAAAGCCATCGCCCCACAACCACCACAGCACCCGGTTATGCCGCGCCTGCGACCCCCCGATACCCAGACTTGCTCTTGCCTGAACGCACCCTGGAGCCCGTGCGCGGAACGAGGGACAAATGGCGCCTGACCCTGGCCCTGGCATGCCGCGGCGCCGGCTGCGGGGGCGCGGTCCGCCCCGAAAGCCATTCCTCGTAGCGGCCCAGTGCCAGGACAAGGCACAGCAGCCCAGGGGGCAGCAGGAAGGCGGCGAAGATCATGACAACTCCTCTCGGAGATGGTTTTCCGTCCGAGTAGCCCCGCCCGGCCGGACGGAAAACCGGACGGCGTGGAGGAAGCGTGACCATTACGTGTGGACGGCATTTAGGGCGGCTGGCTGTCGATGGCCGGCAGGCATGGATTCGCCGCAGCGGTGCAGGCGTGACCTATGAGGTGCGTCATCTACCGTGAGTCAGCGGACGAGCCGGAGCAAGTGGACTGCCGACAGGCCGATGGTGGCCGTGCGGGGATGCTGGACGGTCTGAAGCGGGTGAGGGAAGGCGAGTTCTGCTGGGTGCATCTGGACGACCCTGGTCCGGGGGATCTGGAAGAACTGGCGGAGCCGCTGGGACTGCATCCGCTGGCGGCCGAGGACGCCGGCGAGGCGCACCAGCGGCCCAAACGGGAGCGGTACGGGGACGTTCTCGCGGTGGCGCTGAAGACGCTGTGGTACGTCAAGGACGGCTGCGAGGTGGAGACCGGTGAGGTGATGGTCTTCACGGGCCCGCGTTTCGCCCTGACCGTGCGCCATGGCCCGGCCGATCCCACCGTCGAGGCGGCCCAGCGGCTCGACAAGGACCCGTCAAGGCTGCGGTTCGGGCCCGTCGCCGTGCTGCACGCCGTCCTGGACACGGTGGTCGACTCCTACACCGAGGCCGCTCTCCAGGTCCGCACCGACCTGACCGCGCTGGAGCGGCGCGTGTTCTCGTCGGACCGTGACGATTTGACCGAGGAGATCTACTCCCTCAAACGGGAGGTCCTGGAATTCCGCGACGCCGTGCAGCCCCTGGTTCCGGTGGTGCAGGAGTTCGCCGGCTCACATGACGGGTGGCCTGAGGAGATGCTGCCGTATTTCCGTGACGTCGCCGACCACCTGCACCGCACCGACACCGAGGTGCGCTCCCTGGACGAGCTGCTCAACTCCGCCCTTGACGCCCACCTCGCGCGGGTGGGGACCTGGCAGAACGACGACATGCGCCGTATCTCCGCCTGGGCAGCCATCCTGGCCACCCCGACCCTCGTCGCCGGGATCTACGGCATGAATTTCGCCCACATGCCGGAACTGACCTGGACCTACGGGTACCCGCTCGCCATTACCGTGATGGTCGGCGCCGCTGCCCTGCTGCACCGGACCTTCCGCCGCAACGGCTGGTTGTAAGCCCCAGGCACCGCTGTCGGCCGACGGCGGTGCGGCGACACCACTTCCGGCGCCGCCCTCCAAAGGGTCAGTCCTGGACGAGCCGATCGGCTGGCCGGCCGACGGGCCTGGGCCAGCAGCGTGCCGTGGGTCGCCAACGCATCGGGATCGTCCTTCACGGAGCCGGGCAGCCTTCAGTGGAGTTCGTCGAGGCTCCGGCTGAGCTCTTCGACAGCTTCGTGCAGCGCTCCGTCGGCGGACTGCCCCGTACCGGTCGCTGAGCCTGGTCTGGCCGTAGAGACCGATGGCATGCGCGGCGTGGCGCAGGAAGTCGGCGTAGGGGCCGGTGATCTGCGGGCTGGGGCGGTCTGCTTTCCCGTTGTGGCTCGCGGTCTCCAGCACGGTGCGGGTCACGCCTGCGGTGTGCACGGCGACACGGTCCAGCACGGCCGGCGCGTCGTTGTACGTCTTGCCGGGCTGCGAGACGGCCCCCTACCGCGCCCGGGGTTACGTGGGGGGAGACCTGCTCGTTGGCCGGCACGAACAGCGCGCCGGTGGCGGCGTAGATGCAACAACACCGCCGGAAGCACCACAACCATCGTGAGCGTCACTCTGTCCAGCACCACAACGACGCCCGTCCCCACGGCTCTGGCGGTGGCGAGGCCGAGCCCGCAACAGGACCAGATCGCGGTCCGGGGTGACAATGCCGACGCGGCCGTGCTGGTGCGACGGGCTATGAGACCCCTGCAGGAGCGGCGCTCCCCAACCACCTGCGCGCGTTGCGGGTTGTCACCGCCTTGCTTGCATCGGATATTTCCGGCGACGGACTGGGAATCATGGCGAGGTGCCTGACTCCACGGTCCTGCCGCTTGTGGTCGACGATCGAGGCAACGCCTTGGTTGCGTTCACCCGTGGGACAGAGCGGGCGCCACCAAGTGACGCGCCACTGCCAGCGGCCCTGGTCGCCATCTGGAACGCCGACCGTGTCCTCATGGTCTTCGACCGATTCCGCCAGGGCTGGGAACTTCCTGGTGGTCGCGTGGAGGCCGGTGAATCTCCTCGCCAGGCAGCCGCACGCGAGCTGTGGGAGGAGAGCGGTCAGGAGTCCGACGGGCCGCTACGGTTCGTCGGCTACGCGGGCTTCGCCCTCGCGCCCGACCAACGAGCCGAATACGCGGCCCTGTTTGCGGGCCACACCCCCGATATCCGGGACTTCCAGCCCAACGAAGAGATCGCGGCCATCCGCTGGTGGGACCTCCGAGAAGCCCTCCCGGAACGCATTCAACCCTTGGACGCCTACCTCGCCGGCCTCACGCGCGAGTCGGGCTCTGACCACTCCCACCACCCACGGCGAGGTTGAAACTCAAGACTGTCTCAGGGCCCGGTCGACACCTGGCCCGAGCTTCGGTCGGGACTCGGGTACCAGCTGCCACACCCAGCTCCACGCATGGTTTACCGGCGTCCGACCTCAGAGGTCAGGTGTGGGAGAGGGCGAAGGAGACCAGGAAGCCGCACACGGTGATCAGTCCCATGGCCAGGTGAGTGTCCTCGAATGCCTCGGGAATCATCGTGTCGGCGATCATGGCGAGGATCGCCCCCGCCGCGACCGCGGTCACTGCGGCGATCACGGCCGGGGAGAAGGAACCGACCACCGTGTAGCCAAGGACAGCCGATACGGTACTCGCGGCGGCGATCGCCGCCCAGACACCGAAGACATACCCCTTGGTACGGCCGGCTTTCTTCATCCCTGCCGAACTGGACAGCCCCTCAGGCACGTTGCTGATGAACACCGCGGCCACGGTCACCAGGCTGACCGCGCCCCCGTCGAGCAGGCTGACGCCGATAACCGCGGACTCCGGCACGCCGTCGAGCAACGCGCCGAGCGCGAGCGCCGTCCCGGACCCGCCCTGCTGGGCCTCCGAGGGCTGCGCTTCTGCCTGCTCGTGACCGGAGCGCTTGCGGTGCCGGGCGCCCCGGCGGGCCAGCCACACGTTCCCGGCGGTGTAGGCCAGGGCGCCGATGAGGGTGCCGACGGCTGCGGGAGCGAGCCCTGCCTGGTCGTACGCCTTCCCGATCAGCTCGAAGGAGACCGCTGAGATCAGCACCCCGGCCCCGAAGGCCATCACGGTCGCGATCACCTTCTGCGGCACGCGCAGCCCGTACCCCAGCGCAGCACCGAGCAGCAGTGCCGAACCCGCCACCAACCCCCACAGCCCAGCCTCTACTACTTCAGCCATGCCGTCCCGTCTACCCGCCATCGATGTGGATCAACTGACTACTGGCGCGGCCGTGCGGACAGGAATGAGCCAGCACCCGCGTACAGGGCAAACGACACAGGGCGGGCGACTGACACTGATCCGGCAGGCCCACGGGTCAGGCACTCCCGGCACTGAACGGCGAGCTGGGTCTGGGGGACCCACGTGGGGCCGCAGACGAATGGCCGGCCCACTTCGCCGACATGGTGTGCGAGTGGCTGACGTGGCCGGCGGTCGGCATCGGGGGCGTCTGGACGATGCCTACCGGCCTCGGTACGGGGCTGGCAGAAGTTCTGGGCCCGCGAGAGAAGCGGGGCGGGCGGTCACCCGGACAGGACAGGTGGCCGCCCGCGTGCTGTCACAAGCTGAGGTAGAAGCGCAAGGTCGTGCCGTCGTCGCCGGTGTGGACACGCACCAGGTCGGCCACGTAGTGGACCAGCATCAGGCCCCGGCCGCCCAACTGGCCGCGCTCCGGCGGGCGCCGGCCGGCCAGCGGATCGGTCAGCCTGCCCGCGTCGCGGACCTCGCACACCAGTTGCCCCTGCTCGGCCCAGACCGCGAGTGTCCCGCGGCCTCCGCCGTGGACCACGCTGTTGGTCGTGAGTTCCGCGACGGCCAGCTCCACATCCATCAGCCGCTCCCCGGCCATCCCCAGCCGCATCGCCTGAGCGACAGCGAACCGGCGGACCGCCGGAAGGTCCTCACCTCCGTAGGAGAAGGCCGCGGCGTCCGGTGCAGGCGAAAGCTCCTGGTTGTATCGATCGACGACCGCCTGCCAGTCGTAGACGTCGCTGACCGACTCATGGCCCTCCCCGCTGATGAGGGTCGGGTGGGTAACCCGCGCATCGGCGATCACCACCGGGTCCAGCCGCACCTCGTCGTAGGGGCACAGGATCGTCACCGCCCGGCCTTCGAACGCGGCGTTGATCAGCGCCTCGTGCTGCGCGCACGCCGGGTACTCCAGCGCGCTGCGTCCGGCCCAGATCGGCTCGCCGATGATCCGCACACGCCCCTCCGGATGGGCGTCGGCGAATCCGCGCAGCACCTTGGGGATGATCCGCCCCGGGTTACGGCCTGCCTCGGTCATGTCCAGGAACAGGATGCCCTCGGCGTCCCCGCCCAGAGCTGCCCTGACCAACTGCAAGTTGGGGCCGGGCACCGCCACCGCCATCGGCTCACCGTCGGTCAGACCCTCGCGCAGGAAGGCCACAGTCTGTCGCGTGTACTCCTGCTCACTGCGGTAGAAAAGGGCAGGGTGCACGAACGCCTCGTGGGTGGTCACCGTGCTCATCACAGAGCCACCTCGATCCGGTCCAGGCCCGGCCAGAACATCGCCAGAACCCGTGGCAGCTGCGGCGGGGGATTTTCGACCACGACCCTCCCGTCGGGCAGGTTCATGGCGGTGACCGCCAGTGCCGTCACCCCGGCCACGTCGACGAACACCACATCCGACAGCTCTACGTACGACACGCCCGCGTGCCGCCGGGCCAGCTCGGACAGGGCCTGCTCCCAACACGGGCGGGTGAGGGCGCTGATCTCACCGCGGGCTCGTATCCCGGAACGACCGGGCAACAGGCTCAACTCCAACGCGGCCCTCCCGGGCTCCGCGGGGGCGGGCCCGCCCACCGCATGTGGGGCTTCCACTCTCGGGCTCCTTCACATCATGCCGCCTGCCGACCGTCCTGGCAGAGGTAGAGGCAGGGAAAAGCTCCTCCCGACGGCGCAGTGTATCCAGGGGGCAGCCACGCCCTTGTTCCGTAAGCAGGTGGTGACTCGTCCCCACTGAGGGCAACGGGCGACTGCTTCTCCAGCAGGCCGCGGCCGGTCCAACGGCGCAATGACTCGAACATCTCATGATGGGAATGGCGCAAGGTCGGGTGCTGCAACCGGGAGGCTGATGGTGGGGGCCGGTGAAAATCATGTGGTCGTGGAGCGGATCTGCCGGGTCGCCGACGATGCAGACCCCGGCCCGGCTGCCGTGCGAAGCGGGGTGAGGGTGGTGGTGCGTGCCACCAGGCGGGGTGGGATGTCTTGCAGCAGCGGTTGAGGGCAGGTGAACTGGAAACATCCGTTCCTTTATGGAGACTGGTGATGACGAGCTCCTCCCGCGTACCACGGCCCCTTCCCGACGGCTCGCACAATGCCACGGCGGCCCGTCTGGAGCAGGAGAACACCCAGCTGCGGCACGCGATCGAGTCCCACGCGGTGGTCGACCAGGCCCTCGGTGTCCTCATCGCGGTCCACCGGATCCCACCGGACGCCGGGTTCGACGTGCTGCGCGAGGTCTCCCAGCACACCAACATCAAACTGCACACGGTTGCCGAGGCACTGATCGGCTGGGCGCTGGGCCAGCCGCTGCCGGCGCCCGTGGAGCAGAAGTTGGGCGAGGCCGTGCAGCGGCAGTCCTGGAAGGGGGACAACCCGGACCAGCCGCACCAGCGAGGGATCAGGAGGTCAGGGCCTGCTCGACGCTGGGGTAGCAGGCGATGAGGGTGTCGATGCCCACCAGTTGCATGACGTGCAGGACGGGTTGTTGCGCGGCGGCGATACGCAGCCACCCGTTGGCACTGACGGCCTGATAAGTGGTGATGAAGATGTTGATGCCGGTGGAGTCCATGAAGGTCACGCCGCCGAGGTCCACCACGATCCGCGACGGAGGCGCCGCACCGTACCCGGACAGCAGGACTGCGCTGAGCAGCTCCCTGACGTGGTGGTCGATCTCGCCCTCTACAGTCACGACCCGCACGCCGTCGACCATGCGGTGGACGGCGGAGAACCGGTCCGGGCCGTCCGTGTCCCCGATGTCGCTCACCGCCTCCTCGACTGTGTTCGGGCCCGCATGGGGCTGGGCGTGCACGACGATTCTGCCCCACCGCCCGGACGCCATACATCCAGGAGATGCTGCCGAACCACATGCCTCTGACATGTATGAGGGAACCGGGGGTAGTGGCGCAATCGTGAACCAGGAATGAGGTCGACGCCCGAGGAATCCCATGACAACGGTGACGGCTGTACCGAACCGGAAGAGCACCTGATGCACGCCGGCTACGCCCTCGACGGCGACGGCGGCTGCATCGCCGAGGCCCGCCACCACGCCGTCGCGTTCCTCGAGCAGGCCCACGCGGACCATCACCTGATGGTGTCGGCTCGCGCGCGGGACCTGACCCAGTTGGTCGTCAGCGAACTGATAACCAACGCCCTCAAGTACGCTCCCGGCCCGGCTCTGATGGAACTGCGCCTCACCGCCCACGTCGTGGACGTCGTCGTGTGGGACAGCGACCCCGTGGTGCCGACGGCCCGGGCCGCCGATCCCGACCGGATCGGCCAGCACGGCCTGGAGATCGTGAAGGCCATCACCGCGGAATTGTTGATCGAGCAGCAGCCGGTCGGCAAACGCATCACGGCCCGCATCGCCTTGTCCGACCCGCCTGGCACTGCTGACCGCCGCCAGGGGTGACCGCCGCCAGGGGCGACGGCAGGCTCTCGGCCGCCGCAAAGAGGGCTTGAACAGGGATCCCGACGTCCATGCCTGCCTGTGGCATCCACACTCGTCACCCCGACGTACGGCACGTCCCGTCCGCTCCAGCCGAGGCGCTGGCCTGGGCCGGCTGGTTTGGATGCCCACGGGGCGGCCGGCCTGCCACGCCAACCCGATGACGATCGGAGACGGCGTTGCCCAACGGCACGCCCTGAGGGATGCCGCCAAGCGTGCCGGGCGCGACCCGGACGAGGTGAAGATGTTCGCCGGGTTCATGCCGACCGTCGCCGCCTCCCGTCAGGCCGCCCTTCAGCGGCGGCCCTTCCCTGACGAGTCCGTCGACCAGCGTCAGCGGGTGCGCAACCTCGGCGCCATGATCGGCCTGCCGCTCGACTACGGGCAGATCGACGAACCGCTGAGTACAAGCCAGTTGGCCGACGCCACACCCAGCCCGCACGACCCGCGCTCCGCCCGCGCCCTGGAAGTGGCCCGGGAAGGGTGGAGTCTGCGCGACGTGCTCGCGCACGGAGTCATCGACTACCACCCGGTCGTGGCTGGCCCCGCCACCGAGGTGGCCGACCATATGCAGCAGTGGTTCGATGCCGGAGCCTGCGACGGCTCCTCCCTGGCCATCGACGGCTACCACGACGGCGTCGACGCCTTCGCCGACGAGTTCGTCCCGATCCGTCAGGAACGCGGCCTGTTCCACGTCGACTACGAAGGTCCCACCCTGCGCGAGAACCTAGGAGCCCACGAGCCGTACGGCCTCGACCCAGGCGTCTCTCGATGACAGGCGCCCGCACGTACCGCCCGCCGACGACTTCGCCGAGCAGGTCCAGGAATTACTCGCCCACGTCAACGGCCACTTCCCCGCCGACCACCCCTTCGCGCGCCTGAGCCCTGCCGCGGGTGTCGCCTCGCGAGCCGGCGTGTGGATTCTCGGTTCCTCGGGCAACAGCGCCCGGATGGCAGGCCAACTCGGCCTCGGCTAAGCCTTCGCGGGTTTCGTCAACCCGGACGGTGCCCCTCGCGCTCTGCTGCGCCACGGCGCGTTCTCCGCACCCCTGGCCGACGGGCCGACCGGAGGTCCGGCATTCTCTCCGTCAGCGCCGTGGTCGCCGACACCGACGCCGAGGCGCGGCGGCTGAACCGGGCAACCGCCCTCGTTCGCGGCCGGGGGCCCCGCCCGGGCGGGCCCGGAGAATCAGAGCGTTCCGTGACCGATTGTCGTGCATGGCAATCGACAACCGGGCAATGCGCCAGGTGTGACACGCGTTGGAATAGTCGTCCTGATTCTGGTGACCGCTCTCGGTGCCTTGGTTGCGGCGGTCGGGATCTCGCCCTACTGGTGGTTCGCGGCCCTTCCGCTCACGTGCGTGGGCGTGCTGGGCGCCTGGGACCTGGCGCAGCGTCGGCATTCGGTGCTGCGCAACTATCCCGTCCTCGGCCATGTCCGCTTCCTCATGGAGCGCATACGCCCGGAGTTGCAGCAGTACTTCATCGAGCGGAACTACGACGGGCGCCCCTTCGACCGGAACGTGCGCAGCATCGTCTACGAGCGGGCCAAGGGCACCGACGCGGAGGAGCCGTACGGCACCGAACGGGACGTGTACCAACCCGGCTACGAGTCCCTGGTCCCGTCGATGGCACCGTGCCCAGTGCCCAAGAACCCGCCGCGCGTGCGGATCGGCGGCCCCGAGTGCAGCCGTCCTTACGACATGGCGCTGCTGAACGTGTCGGCGATGAGCTTCGGCTCGCTGTCGGCCAACGCCGTCCTCGCGCTCAACGGAGGTGCGGCGGCCGGGGGGTTCGCCCAGGACACCGGTGAGGGCGGGCTGTCCGAATATCACCTCCGTCCGGGAGGTGACCTCGTGTGGGAGATCGGCACCGGGTACTTCGGCTGCCGCACCGAGGAAGGCGATTTCGACGCCGCCGAGTTCGCCGACAAGGCCGCAAACGATCACGTCAAGTGCGTGTCCCTGAAGCTGTCGCAGGGGGCGAAGCCCGGCATCGGCGGTGTTCTGCCGGGCACCAAGGTGAACGCCGAGATCGCCCGGGTCCGGGACGTGCCCGAGGGGCGGACGGTCGTCTCCCCGCCGTACCACCGGGTGTTCTCCACCCCGCGTGAACTTGTGCGCTTCATCGCCCGCATGCGCGAGTTGTCCGGTGGCAAGCCTGCCGGGTTCAAACTGTGTGTGGGTTCGCGCCGGCAGTTCCTGGCCGTGTGCAAGGCCATGCTTGAGGAGGGCACGGCACCTGATTTCATCGTGGTGGACGGCGCCGAGGGCGGGACCGGTGCGGCGCCGCTGGAGTTCGCCGACCATGTGGGCACCCCGCTCACCGAGGGGTTGCACACCGTGCACAACGCCCTCGTGGGAGCGGGCCTCCGCGACCGGATCAAGATCGGGGCGAGCGGCAAGATCGCCACCGGCACCGACCTGGTCAAACGCCTGGTGCAGGGCGCCGACTACGGCAACGCCGCACGGGCGATGATGTTCGCCGTCGGCTGCATCCAGGCACAGAGGTGCCATACGAACACCTGCCCCACCGGTGTCACGACCCAGGACCCGCGTCGTGCCCGCGCCCTCGACGTCCGTGACAAGACGGCGCGCGTCCAGCGTTTCCAGGAAGCGACTGTGGCCGGCGCTTTGCAGATCATGGCGTCCATGGGTGTCACCGATCCCGCCCAGCTGCGTCCGCACATGCTTCGTCGGCGCGTCGACCACAGCAGCGAGCGCTCATACGAGGAACTCTACGAGTGGCTTGCGCCGGGGCAGTTGCTCGCCGAGCCGCCTGCCTCCTGGGCGGCCGACTGGCAGGCCGCCGACCCCGACCGTTTCACGGTGTGACCCCGGAGGACTGACATGACCCGTACTGTTGCCCGCGTCATCGTGGACGCGCTGAGCGAACTCGGCGTGCGCCAGGTGTTCGGCGTCGTGGGAGACGCCCTCAATCCCCTGACCGACGTCATCCGCACCACCGAGGGCATCGAGTGGGTGGGCTGCCGGCACGAGGAGGCGGCGGCGTTCGCCGCGAGCGCCCAGTCCCAGCTCACCCAGACCCTCGGCGTGTGCATGGGCACGGTCGGACCCGGTTCCGTCCACCTCCTCAACGGGCTCTACGACGCTGCCAAGAGTCACGCCCCGGTCCTGGTCATCGCCGGTCAGGTGCCGCTCGCCGAACTCGGCAGCGACTACTTCCAAGAAGTCGACAACGACGCCCTCTTCAGCGACGTGGCCGTCTTCCGCGCGACCCTCACCTCTCCCGACCAGCTTCCGCGGATGCTGGAAACGGCGGTGCGCCATGCCTTGGGTCGCAAGGGCGTCGCCGTCCTCACCGTGCCGGGCGACCTGGGCGAACGGGAACTGACCGCCGACCGGCCGGCCCGGTTCTCCCTGAACCCTCCGGTGAGCCGGCCCGACGAGTCGGCCGTTCGCCGCGCCGCAGAACTCCTCGCCCGCTCCGAACGGGTCACCCTGCTCGTGGGTGAGGGCGCCCGCACCGCACGCGAGGACGTCCTCACCCTCGCCGACCGCCTGGCCGCGCCGATGGTGCTCACGCTGAAGGCCAAGGCGGGCTTCGAGGGCGACGACAACCCCTTCCAGGTCGGCCAGACGGGGCTGATCGGCAACCCCGCCGCCGCGGCGGCCCTCCAGGACGCGGACACCCTTGTGCTGCTCGGTACGGACTTCCCCTACAGGGACTGGTATCCCGAGGGCCGGACCGTGATCCAGGTGGACACCGAGGCCACCCACATCGGACGCCGGGTTCCGGTCGACGCCGGGCTCGTGGGGGACACCGGCGCCACCGTACGCGACCTCCTGGGCAATCTCGCCGCCGCGCCCGCCGCGCCCGCCGGGTCCGGAGGCGCACGGGACCGCTCTCACCTGGAGAAGGCGCGTGCACGCTTCGACAAGTGGCGCACGGGTCAGGCCCGGCTCGCCGACCCGTCGCACGACAAGGGCGTCGTGGGCCGTGTCCGCTCCGCGCTGGACAACCGTGCCCACGACATCCGCCCCGAAGCGCTGGCCGCGGCCGTCGACCGGATCGCGGCCGACGACGCCGTCTTCACCTCCGACACGGGCATGGCCACGGTGTGGCTTTCGCGCTTCGTCGAGATGCGTGGCGAGCGACGCCTCATCGGCTCCTACAACCTCGGCTCGATGGCCAACGCCATGCCTCAGGCTCTGGGCGCCCAGTTCCTGGACCGCGAGCGCCAGGTCGTGGCCTTCTGCGGCGACGGCGGACTGAGCATGCTCCTCGGCGACCTCATGACCCTGAAGACGTACCGCCTTCCCGTCAAGCTCGTCGTCTTCGACAACCGACGGCTGGGCATGGTGAAACTCGAACAGGAGCAGTCCGGGCTGCCCGAGTTCGGCACCGTGCTCGACAACCCCGACTTCGCCGCCGTAGCCGAAGCCATGGGCATCACCGGCATCCGCGTGACCGAGCCGGCCGACGTGGAGAGCGCCGTGCGACGCGCTTTGCGCAGTCCGGGCCCGGTCCTGCTCGACGTCCTCACCAATCCCGACGAGATCGCCGTGCCGGCCAAGCCGACCGTCGAACAGGGGTGGGGGTTCGCGGTGGCCAAGATGAAGGAAGTCGTACGTAGCCACGGTGAGCCGAGCGGGGACTGACAGCGGTTCGAGGAATGCTGACCGGCGGCCGGGGTATGCGCGTGCTTGCCGGACCACGGGCCGGCAGGACAAGGCCGATCGAAGGGGAGGGGCACATGATGACGACGACCGTGCAGACCGCTGGGCAGACGGTCGACGTTCCGGAGATCGCGGACCCCGCCAAGGTGGCACCGAAGGACGCGCGGAAGTTGTCGAAGCTGTTCTTCGACCAGTTGGCGGTGGTGGAGGAGGGCACACCCGAGTACCAGTACGCCCGGAACACGCTGATCGAGATGAACATGTCCCTGGTCCGCTACGCGGCCGGTCGGTTCCGCAGTCGCGGTCCGGAGGAGATGGAGGACATCGTCCAGGTCGGCATGATCGGCCTCATCAAGGCGATCGACCGGTTCGAGCTGTCCCGCGAGGTCGAGTTCACCTCCTTCGCCGTGCCGTACATCGTCGGCGAGATCAAGCGGTTCTTCCGGGATACGTCCTGGGCCGTCCACGTCCCGCGCCGGCTCCAGGAAGCCCGCGTCCAACTCGCCCGTGCCAACGAGGAACTGCGCAGCCGACTGGGCCGGACACCGACGACCAGGGAGCTTTCCGAGCTGATGAGCCTGTCGGAGGGCGAGGTCGTCGAGGCCCAGCTGGCCTCCAACGGCTACAAGTCGGCCTCCCTGGACGCGGCGATCAACGGGAGCGAGGACGGCGAGGCCGCGCTGGCGGACTTCATCGGCGACGAGGACGCGGCCCTCGGCCTGGTCGAGGACTTTCACGCCCTTGGACCCATGATCGCCGAACTGGGCGAACGCGACCGCAAGATCATCCACTGGCGGTTCGTGGAGGAACTCACCCAAGCCCAGATCGCGGAACGTCTCGGCGTCTCCCAGATGCACGTCTCCCGGCTGATCTCCCGTCTCCTGGCCCGCCTGCGCGAAGGCATGCTCAGCACCGCCTGACGGCCGACGGCCCGACCATCGGACGGCGACCCGGTGTCCTCGAAGAGCGGGGGGAGAGACGTCGGGCGTAGTGCCTCACTTCGCGAGGTCCTGTCGGTCGGTCGGGGCTGGGACTCCCGGCTCTGCACCATTGTGCGTCGTCACCGCAGGTCGTCACCGCAGGGCTGCGTCGCCGTCGAATCCACCACCTGGAACGGGTGAGCGCCGGGCGTCCGCCGCCGCAGCTGGTCACCGCGGACGGCGACACCACTACCCAGGAAGCACAAGCTTGCCGCCGCGCGCCGACCCGCACTCCGACGCTCCAGCGCCCGGCAGGCCCCTGCCCCCGGGCAGCACCCGCCTGCTGTGCACCGACATAGAAGCCGACCGACCGGGGTGCAGCGGGCGGAGCAGGAGGAGACCGCGGTGGGGTGTGCCGTACCGGCGCCGGGCCTCGAGGAGTGCGTTGGGCGATCATGCCGTCGGCGCGTGTGATCTGGGCGAGGCCCAGCACCGACGTGGCAAGACCAGCGAGGTCGGCGGCCCCATGCGGGCTTCGACGGCCTCGGTGTCGTCGTGTTCCGACTCGCCGCGTGGACGCTGTGAAGAGCCTGATCGTGCTGAGTGACGTGGACTTCAACGCTCTTGCCTTGCCCGCAGACGCTCGTGGGTGGATGACGGGCCCAGCAGGCATCGGCATCTACTTGCCCGGTCCGGCGCTTCCTGTGAGCGGACCGGCGCCCCTGGTTGAAAACCCGCAACCGTGGCGGCCGTGGTCAGCGCCCCGAGAACGAACGGCGGCCGTGCCCTGGACGTCGTCGTTGAAGCAGCAGCCGGGCCTGGTAGCGGGTGAGGAACGGGCGGGCGTGGGCGGTCGCGAAGTTCTCCCAATGCAGCAGCGTGCCGGGCAGTTCGGCCTCCACCGCAGACACCAGCGACTCCACCAACTCCTCGTACGCGACGTCCGTGACGAGGCGCTTCCGGCGGCCCAGGTAGTGCGGATCGGCCAACAACTCCTCGTCCTCGTACGACGGGAACAACCCGCGCGGGCGGCGGGAGATCTCGCTGAAGCGCGGCACGCCTCGCCGACGTCCGGGACCTCCCCGCACTCTGACCGCCGAGGGGTCGAAACGTTGTTCGACTCAGGAGTCGCCAACGCCCGACATCGATGACCGAGTCGGGCCACTCGACCATGCCGGAGCAAGACGGTGGCGGCAGGCCGCAGATCCAGAGCAAGGTTCACGGGGCGGGTCGGTATGGCCGGCCGGTCATCGCCGGGGACCGTGCCAGTCCAGGACGAGGACAGTGGCGTCGTCCTTCAGGTTGCCCCGGCAGGCGTCCAGAACCGCGGTGGTCAGGGTGCGGACGGCCTCCCTGGGATGTGAGACGCGAGTGTCGCGCACGAGAGAGGCCAGGTCGACAGCCGCGGCACCGCGTTCCTGCATGCCGTCAGTGAGCAGGATCAGGCGGTCACCGGGGCGCAACTGAAGCTCCTGGAGCCGGTAGGAGGTGGGCGCTGCCACGCCGAACGGCAGGTTGACGGCGAGCTTTACCTCCTCGACCTCGGCGGCGCCCTCGCGCAGACGCAGAGGCCAGGGATGTCCCGCGTTGACCAGTTCGCAGATACCCGTCTCGAGGCGGACGCACAGCAGTTGTCCGGTGGCCAATCCGCGACTGTGGGCCAGCAGGGCCTCGTGGGCACGCCGGGCCTGCTGGAGCGCGTCGCAGCCACTGCGGCGGGCGCCGCGCAACGCACCCATGAGCAATGTGGCCAGCAGGGCGGAGTCGGTGTCGTGCCCCATGGCATCAGTGATGGACAGGTGCAGGGTGTCCCGATCGAGGGTGTAGTCGTACGTGTCGCCGCCGATGTCGTCGGCCGGCACCAGTCCTGCGGCGAGGGTGAACTGGGGGGCCTCACAGCAGGAGGACGAAGGAAGCAACTGGTGCTGGATCTCGGCGGCCAGGCTGGTCCGGGTGGTGCGTCGGCCCGCGTGGTACAGATCGGTGAAGCGCCGGTCCGTGACGATGATGTAGGCAAGCGCGTGGGCCGCGTCGCTGATCTGTCCGAGCACGGTGTCGTCGGTGTGCTGCAGCGTCACCTCCAGCAGCCCGATGCAGTCGCCGCGGTTGGTCACCGGCGAGATCACGCGTCTGCCGCCCTGGCCGTCCGGTTCCACATGCTGGCGCTGGCCGCGAAGAACCGTGTCGTAGACGCTGCCTCGCAAATCGATCCGCTCGGCATCGTCCGCCGTGTCACCCTCGGCGGGCGCGGTCAGACGCAGCAACCGCTGCCCCACAAGATCGGCGAACAGGAACGACACACGCTCCGCCCCGAAACGCTTGCGCAGGTCGTGCGCGATGACGCCGACGGATTCCCCGGGCGGCGCGGCCTCCGCAGCGGCGAGAAGCTCGCCCAGTTCCAGATCCCTGCCACCCATGACAACCTCCCATCCGATGTCGCAACTGATTCCCCGGGTTTCGCCGACCTCACCTGGGACGTCCATCACGCCCGCCACGGCGTCCTCCCTTCAGGGCTGGCCCCTCGGCGCGGCGCGAAGGTCGCGCCCGCAGACCATCGACGCGCGGCTTCGCCGTCGCCCCCGGCACCAGCCCGGCCCGGCCATTTTGTGGGGCCGGCGAGAATGATCCTTTGATGGTCTCCGAATAGGCTCGCGTTACAGCGATGGCCGGGAAGGTGCGCCCGTGCTGACGAGCACGGGCGGCGTCTGGTGGTCCGCAACGGCCACCACAAGGCGACGGCCGTGGTCACTGCCGCCGGACCGGTCGAGGTCAGAGCTCCGCGGGTGAACGACCGCCGCGTCGACGACGACACCGGCGAGCGCAAGCGGTTCTCCTCGAAGATCCTGGCGCCGTGGTGCCGCAAGTCGCCGATATGTCCGAGGTGTTGATGATGCTGCCTCGGCGCGACACTCCCACCCGCAAGGGGGTGCGCGTCCACCCCTGAATGCATCCAGGCTTGTGGGTTCCAACAACCGCCGGAGTGACTGTCCCTGCGCCCCCGTCCGTGGGCCAGTCGACTCAGGGATCAGCGCTGGTCGCCATCATCGTGCGATCGATCCCTCCCCGCCACCGTTGCGGACGAGCGGATCGATGACCTCGCATTCCTGGGGCCAGCGACCCGGAATTTCGCAGGTCAGCGCACCCTTCCCCTTGGTTTCAGCGGCGTCGCCGGAAGCTCCGGTGCGTGCAGCGGGGCGCCGTCGTAGCCCTTCACCTCGCCGAAGCGGGTTCCCTTCGCCCAGTCGTCGCGGGCCTGCACGATCTCGTCCTGGGACCGGCCGATGAAGTTCCACCACATATCGAACCTCGCCCCTGTTTCCGCAGGTCAGCGACCTTGTGGACGGTCATCGGTCAGCAAACTGTCAGCATCAGTCGCGAGGAGCTGGTTGACCGTGGCCCGGGATTCATTGGCTCGTGGGATGGGATCCTTCTTCAAGGAGTGCGGGCATGCGCGGTCGAGGTGGTCGAAGTGCCCTCACCCGTACATGATCCGCTACCGGTCGACGACCGGTAGTCAGGCGGAGGAGTCTGGATTCGAGACCCAGGACAAGGCTGTCGAGCGCTTGGTGGAGATCTACAACGAGAAGAAGGCGAGCCGACAGCCTCAGTCGAAGGCGGAGCGCATCCGTAAGTATGGGGCGATGCCGTTCCAGGAGTACGTGGAGGAGTGGAAGGCTGGCCAGAGGCATTTGGCTGTCGCCTCGGTAGGACACCTCGACTCGCTCCTCAAACACCACCTTTATCCGGCACTCGGCAGTCGGCGGATGAACTCCTTCGACCACAAGGTCGTTGACGGCTTCATTCGATCCATGGAGCGCAAGGGCGCTGGCCTGGCAACCCAGTCCAACGCCTTCGACAAGCTGCGAGCGGTTCTCCTCGACGCGCATCGGCTCGGAATATTTCCCGACAACCCCGTGGCCGGCGTCAAGCCGCCGCAGTACAACCCTGCGCAAGCAGTAATTCCGTCCCCGGAACAGTTGCGGGGGATACGGGTGGCAGGTGATGACGCGTTCACCTTGATCGTCGATTTGATGAGCGGCTGCGGCCTGAGGAACGGCGAGGCGGCGGCCGTCAACCTCAAGTGCGTCGTGGCTGACGACGTGTATCGGGTTTCAGAGCAGACCATCATGTCCACCCGCAAGTACGGTCCGCTCAAGCACCGGAAACCGGGAGAATACCGTGACGTTCCTCTCCCTGCCCGGGTGCGGGAGACGATCGAGTGGTATGTCCATCAATATGGGACGACTGACGGCTACCTGCTGCGTCAGCCCACCGATGCCAGCAAGCCGTATCCGCATCATGGGATGGACAATCAGTGGCGGCGGATCAAGGCCGCGGGCATCGTGCACATTCCAGAAGGGATGGTGCTCTACGGGAACCGCCATTTCTTCGCGTCGAACTGCCTGAGCAGCGGAATTCCGATCACGGATGTTGCTGAGTGGATGGGCCACAAGAGCCTCGACGTCACCTTCAAGGTGTATCGCCACCTCATGCCCGGCTCGATCAGCTCGGCGGCCAAAGTCCTCAACCTCAACCTTGCGGAACGAAGGGGTCAAGGCCCCCATTCCTTCTCGTCCAGTTCCCCGCAGAAGCGCAGCAACTCCGAGCGCTCCACGCGGAAGCCTTCCGCACGGTCAGGTTTCATCGATGGTCCTTTCGCTGGCCCTCGGGGCCCGCTCACGCGAGAGGGAGCCCGTCGTGTTCCGCGGCATCGGTCGGCGGTTGTTCGTTGACGTGGATGTGAGGCTCTGGGCCTCGAGCGGCCCTCGGCTGCGTCGTGACTCGTTGTCCACCCGGCTCACGTGATCCGTCGCAGTATGCGGTCCTTGCGGCGGGTGTAGGGCGGGTAGGTGACGCGCAGCGTGTCGGGCTGGAGTGGCTTGTCGAGTACGGACTTGGTGTGGCTGAAGGTGTCCAGGGAATAGGAGCCGTGGTAGCGGCCCATACCGCTCTCGCCGACGCCGCCGAAAGGGAGGCCGGACACAGCGAGTTGAGCGGTCGGGACGCCGAAGGTCAGGCCACCGGAGGAGGTCTCGGCGATCAGGCGCCGCTTGGTGCGATTGGAGGCGGTGAAGGCGTACAGGGCCAACGGCTTGTCCCGCCCGGTGATGAAGGAGATGGCCGCGTCCAGGTCGGGGACGCTGACGATGGGCAGGATGGGGCCGAAGATCTCCTCGCGCATCACGGGTGACTCGGGGTCCATGTCGGCGAGCACGGTCGGGGCGATATAGCGGGTGGGGCGGTCGTGGCCGCCGCCGACAACGGTCCGGCCGTCGGCCAGCAGGCCGGCCAGCCGGTCGAAGTGGCGTTCGTTGACGATGCTGCCGTAGTCGTCGCTGCAGGCCGGATCGTGGCCGTACATCTCACGGATCGCCTCGATGAGGTGTGCCTCGATCTCGGTGCCCGCCCGGCCGACCGCGAGCACGTAGTCGGGTGCGACGCAGGTCTGGCCCGCGTTCATGAACTTGCCCCAGGCGATGCGGCGGGCGGCCGTCGCGAGGTCGGTGCCGGGTTCGACCACAGCGGGGCTCTTCCCGCCCAACTCCAGGGTGACCGGGGTGAGATGACGGGCCGCGGCGGCCATGACGATGCGTCCGACCGTGCCGTTTCCGGTATAGAAGATGTGGTCGAACCTCTGCTCCAGCAGGGCTGTCGTCTCGGGAACGCCTCCCTCGACGACGGCCACGGCCTGCGGGTCCAAGACACGGGGCAGCCAGTGAGCCAGCACGGACGAGGTCGCGGGTGCTACCTCGCTGGGCTTGAGGACAACACAGTTGCCGGCGGCCAGGGCACCGATGAGGGGCGCCAGCGCCAAATTCAGCGGGTAGTTCCAGGGGCTGATGATCAGCACCGTGCCCAGCGGCTCCCGCACGGTCCAAGCCCGGGCCGGCACGAGTGACAGGGGCACGGACACCCGGCTCGGGCGCACCCACCGGTCGAGATGGCGCAGGGTGTGGTCGATCTCCCGCACGAGGAAGCCGATCTCCATGACGTGCGACTCAGTCGCGCCCTTGCCGAGGTCGGTGTGCAGCGCCTCCTCGAAGGCGTCCTGATGCTCGGTCAACAGGGCGCGGAGCGCTCGCAGTTGCTGTTTCCGCCAGATCAGAGGCTTGGTCCGGCCGGTCTGGAAGGTGGCACGCAGCCGGGTGACGGTTTCCGTCGCGTGATCTGCCGTGGAGGCGATGTCCACGTGAGTATTCGGCGTCATATCCAGAGCATATACGAAACGAAGTCATTTCGTTTCGCATGAGCGTATGCTGTTGGGTGTGACGCCTCCCACTCATTCCGAACTCTGCGAACAGCTCCGCGCATCCTCCGGAGTCGGCGCATGACCAAGTCAGCGGCCCGCCGGGGGCGTCCTCGCGATGCCGCCCGGGACCGAGCGTTGCTGGACGCGACCCTGGCCGTCCTGAGCGAAAGCGGATACGGCGGACTCACCACCGCCGCCGTAGCCGCCCGCGCCGGAGTGTCCACCGCCACCCTGTACCGTCGCTGGCCGTCCAAAGAGGTCATGGTCGTCGCCGCCGCCGCGGCCTACGCCCACGACCTCACGGAGCCCGCGGACACCGGCACCCTTGAGGGGGACCTGCGTGCCCTCCTCCGGGCCAAGGCGGCGTCCATGACCGGGAGGGAGGGAGGCGTTCTGCGGTCCTTGATCGCCGAGGCCGCGCACCACGCCGCTCTGGCCGAGGCGCTCACCAACACTTTTGTGCTCCCCATACGCGAACGTATGGAGCACATCGTGCACAGTGCGGCGGCGCGGGGCGAGATCTCGGCGGTCGAAGACGCAGGTCTTCTCGGCGACCTGGTGATCGGCCCCATGATGAGCAGGTTCTTTCTCACCCCGCTCATGCCGGACGACGTCGACGAGGCGTCCGCAGCGGAGACAGCCGACCGCCTGCTGCCCTTCCTCCTGCGAGCCGTCGGGGTGCAAGGACACGGATGAGCGCCGCCCCTCGGGGCGCCGTCAAGCACCGGCAGACGCCGCGGCGTGCGCTGCATGCAAGGAGATCTTGTCGATCTTGCCGACCGCGTTCGTGGGAATGGCCTCCACGACAAAGTAAGCGGTTGGACGCTTGTAGCCGCTGAGGCTGCGTGCACAGAGTGCTTCCAGCTCGGTCGGATCGACGCTCCGTCCCGACACCGGCTGTACGTAGGCGACGACGACCTCTCCCCACTTCTCGTTGGGTTCGCCGATCACCGCCACCTCGAGGACGGACGGATCGCCGGCCAGGACGTCCTCGATCTCCTTCGGGTAGATGTTCTCCCCGCCACGGATGATCACGTCCTTCGAGCGCCCGGCCAAGGTCAGGTAGCCGTCCGCGTCGAGGTGTCCGACATCGCCGGTGTGCAACCAGCCGTCGACAATGGTCGTGGCTGTTTCGTCCGCCCGGCCGAGGTAGCCGCGCATGACGTTGGCACCCCGCACGAGGACCTCGCCGTTCTCCCCCGGGGCCAGCGCTCTGCCGCTCTCGTCGACGATGCGAATCTCCTGCCCGGGAAAGGGAAGCCCTACCGTCCCCGCACGTCGGGGGCCGGCGAGGGGGTTGACGGTGCAGGCACAGGAAGTCTCGGACAGCCCGTACCCCTCGAGAAGCGGGAACCCATAGCGGGCCTCGAAGCGGGTCAGCAATTCGGCAGGGGCCGGTGCCGAGCCACAGATGCCGTAGCGCACGGACGACGTGTCGGGCCGCACCGCATCCGGCAGGGCCGCCAGCATGTTGTAGATCGTGGGAACGGCGCTGAAGAAGGTGGGGCGTTCGCGCTCGATGATGTCGAAGAAGGTGTGGGGATCGAACCGGTCGGCGATGACGACGCAGGCGCCCACGACCAGCGGCGTGAGCACACTGACCACCACGCCGAAGACGTGGAAGAGCGGCAGGATCAGCAGGCTCCGGTCGGCCGGCCCCAATTCGAGCGCCTTGCTCGCCATCTCCGTCATGGCGTCGATGTTGGCGTGATCGAGCATCACACCCTTCGGGACACCCGTCGTGCCGCTGGTGTAGATGAGCAGGGCCAGCGCGGTGGGGTCCGGATCCGATGCGCGGTCTTCCCCTGCCGTGACTTCGTACAGGTCGTCGACGGCGAGCGTGACGACGCCGTCCTCAGCCCTCGTACTGTCCTCGACCACGACCAGGCGTGCGCCCGAGTCTGCCAGTTGGCGCGCGACCTCGACGTCGGTCAGCTTCGGGTTGACCGGGGTGACGGTGGCGCCGAGCCGCCAGGACGCGAACAGCAGCAGGACGAACTCGGCACGGTTCGTCAGCTTGAGGGCCACGACGTCACCGGACTCGACCCCGAGGTCCTCAAGGTGGCGCGCTGCCGCCCGGACACGGTGCAGGAACTGAGCGTTGGTCAGCGACCGGCGCCCGTCGGAGACCGAGGGTCCCTGTGGGTCGCGTTCGGCACGGCGGTCGGGCAGCGAGGCGAAATCCATGACGAGGTACCTGTCCTGTGTGAAGTGCAATTCGGTCAAAGAGCCGAAGTGGTCGGCGTCGTACGTGGCTGGGGCGTGCATGGACGGAAACAGCCGTCCCGTGCGGTCTGCTTCAGGAACATCGATCGCCAGAGACGACCCGCTCGCCCTCGCGGAGCAGGTACTTCTGGATCTTCCCGGTGGAGGTGCGCGGCAGTTCCCCGAAGACGACCCGCTTGGGCGCCTTAAAGCGTGCGATGCGGGATTTGACGTGGTCGACGATGTCGCGCTCGGTGGTGATCGCATCCGGCCACAGCACGACGTACGCGACCGGCACCTCACCCCAACGCTCGTCCGGGGCGCCGACGACGGCGACCTCTAGGACGGCTGGGTGGCAGGCGATAGCCTGCTCGACCTCGATGGGGGTGATGTTCTCTCCGCCGGAGATGATGACGTCCTTGCGCCGGATCTCACCGACCGTGGTGCCGTCCGCGGGGACGTCCCCCCTCCTCGGTCGACCACACGGGCGGTGAGGCCGATGACGTTGGATACGCCCTGGCGTGCGCGGAGTCTGGACCGTTCCGCGGCATCGAGGCCGTTCCATTCGGGGTGCCAGTCGCACAGCACCGCCGGCCCGAATGTCTCGGTCAGTCCGTACAGGTGGGTGACGTCGATACGCAGTGCCTCCGCGGCAGCGAGGAGGGTGGGGCTGGGTGGCGCCCGAAGTTGATTGCCACGCTCACTTCTTCGCGGCCTACCGGGCGATCTGCTCGAAGTGGGGACCCATTGCCTCGGCCAGGGCCTGAAGGGCGGAAAGAGGGCGCACCATCACCGTGATGTCGTCAATCTTGCCGTTCTCGTCGAAGTGAATGAAGTCGCAGCCCTGGACCTTCTTGCCCGAGACGGTGGCGGTGAAGACGAAGGCGTGGTCACGGCCGTCAGGATTGGTGATCTCGCGAGTGTAGGTGAAGTCCTTAAAGACGTCGGCCACGCTGCGCAGGATCTGATCAGTGATCGCCTTGCCCGGGTACGGCTTGAAGGCGGCCGGGCTGGTGAAGATGACGTCGTCGGCCAGTAGCGCGGTCACGGCATCCATGTCACCGCTCTCGACGGCCTTGCAGAAGGGGTGCATGAACCCGCCTCTCATAATCAACAAGATGAATAGGGGTAGATGGCAACTGGTACTGGCTCCGAGTGAAAGGCTCGGTCACTGCGCGGCATCGCGTCCCGCGATCGCGAAGACGGCGGAGAACTCGAGCGTCCAGAGGTTGCCGTGGTGGGGGTACTTAGCCGTCATGGTGGCCACCAGTTCTTCGGCGTCCTTTGCAACCTCGTAGGCGGCTGCGAAGTCCTGGATGTAGGCGCGGGTTTGGGCGATCATGGTGTCGACCGCATGATCGTCGCCGTCGGGCCTGCGGTGTCCGGCGACGATCATTCGCGGTCGGAGCGTCTCCACGACATTGACGGTCTCGAGCCAGTCCTGCCACTCCGCGGGCGTCGACAGGCCGAGCATCGGGTGGATCTCGTTGTAGATGGAGTCACCGGCCACGACGACGTCGATATCGGGGATATGCACGATGGACGTGGGATGGATGTCGGCCTGCTTCACCTCGATGATGTGCAGGGGAGATCCGTCGACATACAGGGTGTTACCTTCCAGCGGGTCCGGAACCGGCCCCGCCATGACGCAGGTGTCGCCGAACAGCAACTTCCACTGGTCGGCCTGCGTCTGCATGGTGGCCTTCATGGACTCGATGACGTGGGGCATCGCCACGCACTTCGCCTCCGGGAACCGCTCCAGCAACGGTCCGAAGCCCAAGTAGTGATCAGCGTGATCGTGGGTGATGTAGATCGTCGTGAGCTTCTTGCCGGTGCGCTCGATCAGATCACCGAGGTCCTGGACGTCCTTCTTGAGGTAGAGCGCGTCGATCAGGACCACCTCTGTGGCTCCGCTCACGAGGGTGGCCGTGGTCGGCGAGAAGGTGCCGGACGGTACGCCGGGCACCTCCTCGGCGGGGATGTTCGGCCAGCGACCGACAAAGACCGTCGCGCGGATGGGTGCGGCTGGCGAACGGTTCTCAGAGTTCATGAGGTATCTCCGGTAGCGGTGTGGTCCGGCCGGCGCCGCATGGCAATTGTCGGCGGCGGGCGAAGTCAAGTTTTGAACGCACGATCGGTGACTCATAGGACGAGCGCGCCCAGCGCTGGTACGAGAGCGCCCCGGCCCTCCGGAGCAGCCCCGCGACCGCCGGAGCCCTTGATCCTTCTCACCGCAGGACCAGCAACACTCCGGAGGCAGCGGCAGCGCATAACGCGAGGGTGATCGCAATGGCCGGAGCGGGGCCCGGCGGGGTGGTCACGGCACACACCTCAGACGCCAGAGATGGAAGAAGAGGGCCCGGGCGCATTGGCCGTCAGCGCCCGACCGTGCGCCGGGTCCTCGGTCAGCAGGTCAGCTCGCTACCTCGTGAGGGATGGCCCTGTTCTCCTTTGCCCAGAGCTTCTCCACGTCGGACTCGGGGGGAGGCGGAACGAGGCCCTGCGTGCGCCACAGGTCCATGGGGGATTCGTCGATGTGGATCTCCCAGTCGTAGCCGCGATCCTTCACGAACGGCGCGAGCTTCTCCCCGATCACCTCCATGCAGGTGAATCGCAACTCGGGGTCAACCATCTGCCGGGCGACGTGGTTCACCCGGATCCGCACGAAGTTGGTGGCCGCCTTGCCACCGACGTACATGGTGTTCTCCGGAACGTCCTGGAACAGGATCACGACGTAGAACTTGGGCAGGTTGGCGTAGTCCACGTAGAGCGAGGTGATGCGCTCGGACAGCTGTTCCCTGTCCTCCGGCGTGTAGGCGTTCTCGGGGGCGAAGATTTCCCAGTACGGCATTGCGGCTCCTCTGGATGTACGGCGGGTGGATGTGGCTTTGGTTCGGGCGTCTCAGACGTGTAGGTGCTTGACGAAGTGGTCACGTGCGGCTGCGGAGCACTCGTCGAACCCGGATCCGGTGTAGGCGTCGAAGTGGCCGCCCTGGATGACGATGATCTGCTTCGGCTCTCGGGCCTCCTCGTACGCGTCGAGGGCGAGCTCGAACGGTGTCACCGTGTCGCTGGCGGCCACGATCATCAGGAGTGGGGTCGGGGCGATCCGGCTGATGTAGCTGCCCGGCTCGTATTCGCTCGCCAGCTCAAGGCTCCGAGCCGTCATCTCGTTCTTCCAGTTGGGGGCCCGGTCCGCCGATGTCTTGCTGAACCATTCGTAGGCCTCGGTCGCGGGCATCACCGCCTGCGCCATCGGGTCGGGTGTGACGACCGGGAGCATCGCAGGCTCTCCGCCCGTGAACTGGTTGAGTCGGTCACCCTGCAGTGCCGCACGGGAGTGCGGGATGAAGTCCGGCCGGATCGACCGGCTGAGCATGCGCGATCCAGAGATGAAGGGCACCTGAGAGACGACGGCCTTCACTCTCTTGTCGATCGACGCGACCATGAGGACGTGTCCGCCAGAGAAGCTGGAGCCCCAGATGCCGACGTTCGACGCGTCGGCCTCCGGGCGGGTGGTGGCGTAGGTGATCGCGTTCCGGAAGTCCCGGTACTGCAGGACCGGGTCAACCTCTTGGCGGGGAGTTCCATCGCTGTCCCCGAAGTTCTGGTGATCGTAAACAAGCGCGTTGAGGCCGGCTTCGGCGAAGACCACGGCATAGTCGTCGAGGTGCATCTCCTTAACGGCTGACAGCCCGTGCGCCAGGACGACGACTGGTGCGGGGCCACTGGTGTTCTTGGCCGGGTAGAACCAGCCGCGGAGGGTGACGCCACCCTCACCCTTGAACTCGATGTCTTCGCGATTCATGTGATGTTCCGATTCTGGGAGTGGTCCGTCTCTCGAGCTGTGGTTCACTTGGAGTGATCTGTCTCTCGAGCTGTGTTTCGGCCACAGGCAATCTATGAATGCCGCTTGGCGGCAGATAGAACGATTGCGCCGCGTGCTGGTATGGCTGCGCCTCGGCTTGTGATCACGCAGGTCAGGCGAAGCCGTGGGCTTCGCGGTAGTCGCTGGGCGACAACGAGAACTCGCGACGGAACTCCCGTCCGAGGTGGCTCGCGTCGCAGAAGCCCCACCGGTATGCAATCGCGGCGATGGAGAGGTTCGTGTTCACCAGGTCACCTCTGGCCGCTGCCAGGCGATGTGTTCGGACGACCGATTGGACGGTGTCTCCGGTCGATGCGAAAGCCCGGTGGACGGTCCTCGGAGCAACGTTGTACGCGGCAGCGAGGTCGGCGACCCTGATCGCTCCACCGGTGAGATGGTCGAGGATCCAGGCCTCCATCTGCCGTCGGAGCAGTTGCAGGAATCCGCTGTCAAGCTTGTCGGGCCGACTGCCACGGATCGCGCCGGCGATGAGGACGAGGAGGGCGTTGCGTGTGCCCTCGATCTCCGCGGCGGACATCCGCCCGACGTGACGGTCCATGCTCATGAGGAAGTCTTGGAGGAGGCTGGCCAACGGGCTTTGAGATGTCTCCAGGAGCAGGCAGCCGGGCACACCGCCCCCCGTGTCGAACGCGGACATGGCGGTCATGGGCATCCTGACCGTTCGCTTGGTCAGGTGCTCCGGGATAACGAACCGTCCGGTGGCGCGGGTGCTCATGAGGAGAAGCGTCCCTGGCCGGAGGACGACGGTCTCGTCAGAAGTTTCGATGATCTGCCGGCCGGTGTGAGCGGTGAGGAGGACCAGCGCGTCATCGTCGTGCCGCACGAAATTGCTGCCGCGGATTCCTTCGGCCTGCGGGCACACCCAGTCGGTGATGAGGAGGTCTCCGAGGTCCAGCTCCCGAACCGATCCGAAGCCCTCCACCGGCCCTTTTGGCTGCAGGTCCATGCCGGCAAGACGGTCACGGACTGCGAGTCTCCAGCGGAAGTCGACTTCTTCGGCTGTCAGTGGGTCAGTGGGGCTTAGAATTGATCGGGAGAGTGGCACGGGTCTGCTCCGGCTTCATCGACGGCGGCTCGGCGTGGTCGTGAATATGCAGTGTGCTCCGTCGGGCGTCCCCCTACTTGTCTTCAAGCGACAAGGATTTGTCCTTGCGTGACAGCGATCTGCCCGTTCGGGCCTCTGCCTTGCGGGGGTTGACGACGCTCGTCAGCGCGGTCGGCGGCCCGGGACCCGAACTTCTCGCGGCGTACGGCTTCGACGAGGCGGAGATTGTCGAGGGCAACTCTTTTGTCAGCCTCCGACTGGTCGAGCGCGTTCTTGAGCAAGCGGCAAGCCAGTTCGAGCTGCCCGACCTCGGGCTGAGGATGGCTGCGCAGCAGGATCTGCACATGCTGGGTCCGCTGGCGATCGCCATGGAGAACTCAGGCACGATCGGCGAGGCCCTCGGCTGTGCGAGCCGGTACCTGTTCGTCTACAGCCCGGCTATCTCACTCGAGGAGACCAAGGATCCGCTGGGAAGTCCCGGGGTGATTGGGCTTCGTTACGCGAGCAAGACGATGGACACGTCGCCGCAGTCGATCGACTACGGCATAGCGATCGTGCACCGATTTCTGACGCTGATCAACGGCGACGCGCCCTACGGACTCCGTTCGGTTCAGCTTCCGCACGCTCGTCTGGCCCCCGAGAGCGCCTACCGGGAGCACTTCGGAGCGGAGGTGCGGTTCGACTGTCCGAGTGCGGTTCTGCGGGTCACGAGCGGACTGCTCTCGATGCCGGTCAGTGGCGGCAACGCCCTGCTTCGTGACATCGCGATCGGCTATCTCGACACGCATTTCGGCCACAAGGACCTGCCGATCTCGGACCTGGTGGCAGCGATCCTCAGCGAGCAGCACGGATCCGACTATCCGGACCTCTCGAAAGTCGCACGCCTGCTGAGTCTCCACCCACGTTCGCTCCAGCGATCCCTGTCCGAGGAGGGCACGACCTTCACCGGCGTCGTCGATCGCGTTCGCAGGAGTCAAGCCCTTGACTTGATCACGACGACCAACCTGTCGTTCTCGCAAATCGCGGCCAGACTGGGAATGCACGAACAATCCAGTCTCACGCGTGCGGTACGTCGGTGGTTCGACACGTCGCCTTCCGGACTACGGCATGCAGGGCAGGAGCCGAAGAAGCACTCCGCTTCGATCGACTCATATTGATCCGAAACTCAATGGGTTCTATTCGAGGGTGTAGCGGACGTGTGGGCCGCCGAAGCAGCCGCGGACGATGTGTGGCTGACGTTGGCGGCGGTGGAAGAACCGGCGGGTCTCGGCGGCGAGTTGGGCCTGGTCCCGGGGCCCGGCTGTGCATGGGTAGGCTCCGTTTGAGGTCGGCGTTGACCTCGTCGGGGTTCAACTCCGGTGAGTACGAGGGCAGGAAGTGCAACTCGACGCGGTCGGGGTGACCGGCGACCAGGCGCGGACCTTGCGGGAACGGTGGGCGGAGTGGCCATCCACGACGAGGTGCACCTTCTGGTCGAAGTGGCCTGCGAGCCGGTCGAGGAAGTGGCACATGGCCCCCCAGCGGAACGATCAGCGAGTCACCCAACAGAGAGCACCACGACTTCCGACCCAGGAACTTATTCGGGGCTGCCTTCGTCTGTAGTGGTCTCGTCGTCGATCCTCGGCTCGAAGATGGAGAACACCGGGGAGGGGCGCGATTGTTTCCGCGATCGCCTTCGAGTACGTGAAGATGGTGTGAGAGGCTGCGCCCGAGCCACTGGGACGCGAAGGCGCCCCACGAGCCCCACGGGTTGCCTGATCCCACATACGTCCCACAAAATGGCTGACACCACGTCAGGGACGTAGAAAACCGCAGGTCAAAGCAAGTGGACCGTGGACACAACAGGCGCCTTCTAAGAGGACGTTCCGCTTGAAGAAGCGATAGTTCATGGTTTGTGCCAGGTTATGACTGTTTCTCCAGTGGCTCGTTTGGCGAGGTTGGAGATCATCGCGAGGCGGATCATGCTCTCGGAATGGGCGGGTTTGGTCTCGTAGTCCCGGGCGAGGCGGCGGTGCATCATGATCCAACCGAAACTCCGCTCCACCTCCCACCTTCTCGGTGTCACGGAGAATCCTTTGACCTGGGTGTTTCGCGGGACGACGTCGACGTCGATGCCGAGGGTGGCGCCGTGTTCGATCGCCTTCTTCTTGTAGCCGGTGTCGACCCATGCCTTGCTGATGGTGGGGCGGTCGGCGGCGATCCGGCTGAGGAGCTGGATGCCGGCCTCGTTGTCGGAGACGCTGGCGGCGGTCACCGTGACCAGCAGTAACAGGCCGAGGGTGTCGACGACGATACTGCGTTTTCGGCCCACGATTTTCTTGCCGGCGTCGGTGCCCTGGGTGTCGACGGGCACGCTGGGTGCTGTCTTGACGCTCTGGGCGTCGATGACGCACGCGGTGGGCTCAGCGGCGCGCCCTTCCTGCTGGCGGACGATCCCGTGCAGGTGGACGCCCAGCTTCTCGATCGTGCCGTCGGCGGTCCAGGCACTGAAGTATCCGAAGACCGTGGTGTGCGGCGGGAAGTCGTGGGGCAGGTAGCGCCATGGGATGCCGGTCCGGTTGAGGAAGAGGATCGCGTTCATGACTTCGCGCAGGTCGGCGACCTTGCCGCCGAGGTTGAGGGAGTTCTTCTGCCGCTCGGTCCGCCAGGCGGTCAAGATCGGTTCCATCAACGCCCAGCGGGCATCGGACAGATCACTGAGATAGGGCAGTCGCGGGGCCATGAAGATACTGACTCACGCGGTCCGCACGGCCGCTATCGCTCGAACGGGCGAGGCAAAGCGGTTGCTACCGGGTCATCTTCGAACCGGACAGAAGGTGTCGGGTATGTCAGTGCTGAAGCGGGCACGTGAACCCTCTTGAAAGCTGGGCGATTTCGGCAAATGCCCTGTACCGAGGTACCGCTGACAGGCAGCGAACCGGGGCATAGTGGCCCATAAGTGACGCGAACGTCCTCTAAGCGCCTACTCTATTCTTATATGTAATGAAGGCCGCGTGGGATACCAACCACGTCGCAGCAGCGACCAGATAACCTCGACCGACTCAAGGCCAAATCAGGGGAACGCAGGTCGGTTAAACTCGCTCGGCATGGGCGCCTGCGGCGCCATGCAGCTCAACAAGGCGGCCGGTACCACAGTCAACACTTCCGGTGTCGTACAACTGGTGATCTGCCTGGCCGTCGGCGCGCTGGCCATGCTGGCCGCGATCGCGGCCAGCAGGCCGCTGCTGCGGAAGGTGACGTCAGGCCCGGCTCAGACGGCGGACTGACGTCGTACCAACGGCGGAGCCACACCTGGACGCGGGCCGGACGTCACCGAGGTCGCCGGCCCGCTGCGCATGGTGTGGCCACCGCCTTCGGCTTGGGCGACTACGTCTACGGTTCCCTGCGCTCTCAAGACCCCCGTACCGTGATGGCCAGGTGCCCGCCGCCGAGTTGCGGATACCGGCTGTTGAAGCTCGCCCACGGCCGTAAGCGCGGATGACCGGCGCATGGCTGTCGTGGTGGTCAGCTCTTCGCGAGGCATCCTCAGTTCCACCAGTTGTCCGCTGGTGGCCGCATTGCTCAGGACGCTGAGGGAGTCGTGCCCGAAACGCGGGCTTGGCGTCGGTGGCGGCGGTGATTCCGTAAGTGAATGCGGGCCTGATGGAGTTCGGCGATCGCCGCGACGATCGACAGGCCCAGACCGCTGCCGCCATGGGCGCGGCTGCGGCCCTCGTCGGCCCGGTAGAACCGGTCGAAGACGTGATTGACAGCGTGCTGTGGATTGTCCGGTCCGCCGTCCTGGATCGTGAGCGAGCCGCGGCCGTCGGCGTGACGAAGTTCCACGATGCAGACGGCGCCGACGGGGTGTGCAGTCCGAGGGGACCTACGACAGGGTCCGCCGGTCTGCCCGGCGGCCCCTGTCGTCGGTCAGTGCGTACGGCGTGTGGTGAACGTCTGGTCTTCCGGCCGGGGTGCGCGCAGCATGGCCCAGTAGTCGACCAGACGCCAGGGGCAACTTACCCAGGCTCGGCCGGCTTTGTTGCGGTAGTAGCCGCCCGCTGAACCACCGTGCTTCCAGACGGTCTTGTCCAGTTCCTCGTCGACCCGCTGGTTGTAGGCATCGGTCGCCTCCCAGGTCGGCTCCATCGAGGAGTGGCCGTTCTCGATCAAGTACTGGAGGCTTTCGACGATGTAGTGGACGTGCTCCTCACTGGTCACGTTGTGGCCTCCGCCATGGTTGGGAGCCGCGTTCGGACCCGCCGTGACGAAGAAGTTGGGGAAGCCGGGAACGGTGATGCCCAGATACGCCCGCGGGTTCTGCTCCGCCCACTCGTCGGCCAGCCTGACGCCGCCGCGGCCCACCACGTCCAGGAAACCGAGGTATTCGAGCTTGAAGCCGGTGGCCCAGATGATGACGTCGGCTGCGAGGAACTTGCCCTCCGTCGTGACGACCCCGTCGGGGCGGATCTCCTGGAAGGAGGCCCGGTGCACCGTAACGTTGTCGCGCTTGACGGCCTCGAAGAAGCCGGGGTCCTTCACGATTCGCTTGGCGAACGGCGGGAAGTCGGGTGTCAGTTTCTCCTTCAGGTCCGGGCGGTCGGCGAACGCCTCCTCGAGATAGCGAAGACAGATCTGCATCACCGCGTCGTTGGCCGGCGACGCCGACATGTGCGCTGCATACCAGTCCGCGTCGATACGGGGCACGGGCCAGCCCTTGTCCGCGGCCCACCAGTACGTCTTCGTCCGGAACCACTGGTGGAAGTACGGGATGTTCTCCAGCGCCCACCGCACGCCGTCGGGCACGTTGGCGGAGACTTGCCCTTCAGGAATGACCCAGTGCGGCTGGCGCGCCACTATGTCCAGGCACTCCACCTGGTCGGCGACGGCGGCGACGACTTGTACGGACGTGCAGCCCGCACCGAGGACGACCACTCTCTTGCCCCGCAGGTCGACATCGGAGCGCCACTTGGCGGTGTGCATCATCGTGCCGGCGAACGAACTCGCGCCTTCGACGTCGGGGGTCGACGGCCCGTTGAGCACACCTGTGGCGGTGACTACCGCGTTGGCACGGTGCGTCCGGACGGTGCCGTCCTTGTGCCGGACGGAGACCTCCCAGGTTTGATCGTTCTCGTGCCAGGTGCAGCCAAGGACCTTGGCGGAGAAGGTGATGTGCGGGTAGAGGCCGTACTTGGCGGCCACGCCTCGCAGGTACTCGAGGTACTCAGGTCCCGTCGGATAGTACTTCGACCACCGGGGATTGAGTTCGAAGGAGTACGAGTAGAAGTGACTCGGGGTGTCGACCGCGGCTCCAGGATAGGTGTTGCGCGACCACGTGCCGCCGAGGCCGTCGCGTTCCTCGAAGACCTGGTAACGGAAGCCCGCCTGGCCGAGCTTGATCGCGGCGTTCAGGCCGATCATCCCGGAACCTATGATCGCGACGCTGAAATCCTCGGGAGGGGTGCGGGTCCGGGCGACACTCCGCCGTGCCGCCGCGAAGCCGCCCTGCTCCCGCAGGTGCGCGACGTACTCCTCCCCGACCTCGTCGTCGACACAGACTTCGGCCATCCGCCGGAAGAGCGCGTCGCCCGGGACCCCGATGCGCGGTGCCAGCGGGCGGCCGTCGAGGAGTTGCCGAGCGCGGGCGCGGACCTCCGCCGCAACCGGCGACGGGTAGTGGCCCATCAGCATCGGTGGACGACCCTCCGTCTCGGCGAGGCGGCGTTCGTCCGCGAGCCTCTTCCGGAACTCGTCGACGAGGCTCGTGTCTCCAGTCAGATGAACCAGCGACATCAGCAGGGCGCCCGGCTCGGCGACCTCGATGGCGGCGTCAAGCGCCTCCCGGTCGACATCGGTGACGGGGGAGAGGACGTAGGTGGGCTGGTCGGGGGATATCAAGGTCATTGGTATACCGGTTCCTCGGCGAGTTGAGGACGCACGCGCACGGCGTCTGTGGGAGGTGGCAAGGGCCAGCCGTGCCCAACTCAGCCGTGGGACAACACGGGCGTCCTGCCGGAGCGCGCCAGAGAGGGGAGCACCGGGCGGGCGCGTCGGGACTGGCGGGGCATACCGGAGGCGGCGTACCAGATGTCCATCGCGGCCATGCGTACGGTGTCGCCCGCCTCCTGCGTGGGCATCGAGTCCGCGGGCCCGCACAGCGACAGGGCCGCCCGGGTGCTGCTGCCGGGCGGACCGACCGGTGCGGCCACGACGGTGACACCGGCACAACAGCCCTGCACATCGACGGCGACGCCGCCTCGGTCGCGGACACGGTCGAGGTCACGCCGCAGCTCCCGCAGCGTACGGATCCCGTACGCGGTGGCCGGGGGCGAGAAGTCAAGGGCGGGCCAGTCCGCCTCGGTGAGTTGGGCGAGGAGAGCGCGGCCGGCGGCCGAGTGCACGGCGGGCTGCCGCGCGCCCAGGCGCCAGCTGTCCCCCTTCTCTGGCCAGTGGCCGATGCGTTCCAGATGCAGCACCTCCGAGGAGACCATCGCGCTCAGGAACACGGTCAGTCCGGTCGAGCGGTGCAGCGTGTGTACGACAGGAAGAGAGGCCTGGTGGATCCGGTCACGCCTTACCACCTGGGAGCCGAGTTCGAACATCCGGATCCCGAGGCTGTAGTGGTAGCCCTCGCGCTCGACCCAGCCCAGTTCGACCAGGCGCTGCAGAATCCGGTGCGTAGACGAGCGCGGCAGGTCGGCCTGGCGTGAGATCTCAGTCAGTGTGAGTCCGCAGCGGCCGTCGAAGACCTTGAGGAGAGAGGCCACTCTGTCAATCATCGTGATCGGGGCGCTGTCACTTATTGCCGTGGTCATGATCGCCTCCCGGCGTCACTCGCCGATTGCACATTGCGCCAGCATGTCGCAAACTGACAGGTGTGAGCGTACTGCTGGGTTGTGCCGGTGTAAACGGATTGGATCCAATTCCGCATACGGTCACGCATCGGCTGCCCCAGGGCTGGCCGGAGTTTCGAGAGCCGGGAAGAGAGCCAGGGTGCAGCCATGGTGAGACGCAGCCGTCCGACGCTCACCGAGCGGCGGGCAGAAGAACTGCACATGACGATCGCGCAGAAGGCGGCCGAGATCTTCGTCGCCGACGGCGACACCTCTGCGACCGTCGAGCGCATTGCCGACGCGGTCGGCATGTCGACGCGCACGTTCTACCGTCACTTCCCCGTCAAGGAGGATGTGGTGCGGCCGCTGTTCCGGCGCAGTTCGCAGCAGGTCGTCGAAGCGCTCGAGAACACACCCGAGGACGGCGACGTGGTGGAGGTGCTCGTCACGGCATGGACGTCACCACTGGATTCAGGACCGGACCTCAGTCCCTTCGGCCGCGATTTCCTCACCCTGATGGCTGCCAGCCCGCAGTACCGCCTGCGGTGGATGGAGGTCGACGACGAACTGTGCGAGGCGATGGGCGGGTTTCTCCGGGACCGCATCGGCGTGGGCGAGAGGCCTCTCGACTCGGTTCTGCCGGGCTTCCTCATCGTGCAGGCGACCCGCCACGTCTTCATGCACTGGATCGCGTCGGAGACGGGTGAGGACATCGCGGGCCTGCTGCGCGAGGCCTTCCACATGGTCTTCGACGGCATCCGGACCGCACGGCCCGCCCACTCGTCGTCGAAGTGAACGTCGAAGTGAACCGGACGGCGTAGCAGCCGTTCCGTACGGGCTCCGCGAGATGCTCCGCACGGATCAGTCGGCCTGGGCGCCCGCAGGTCCCAGAGCGCCGGACCGGCGCAATCTGGTGAGCTCGTCCGCGTTGTAGCCGAGTTCGGCGAGGACGCGGACGGTGTCGGCCCCCGTTGACGCCGGGGCACGAGGCGGCGTCGGTGCGGACCGGCCCAACTTGATGGGTACGCCGATGCTGCGGTAGCCGCCGTCACCGACGACCATCGAACGGTGCCGTGTATGGGGAGCTGAGAGGGCTCGGGCGACATTGTGGACCGGGCCGGCGGGAACTCCCCGCGCCGCCAGGGCCTCCGCGAGATCCTCTGCCTCCCACGTCAGGAAGGCCGGCTCCAACTCTGTCCGCAGAGAGGGAAGGTTGACGATCCGGTCCCGATTGCGCAGGAAGCGCGGGTCTTGGGAGAGGTGAGGGATGCCGAGTACATCCGCGAGCGCCGTGAAGTGCGCATCACTGGCGGCGGCGACGAACAGGCATCCCCCGCTCGCCGTGCGGAACACCTGGTAGGGAGCCACGGTCGGATGAGCTGCTCCGGTGCGCCGGGGGATCTCGCCCGACTGCAGGTGGATCGCTGAGTGCGGGTGCATGAGGGACAGGACCGCGTCGAACAGGGTCACGTCGACGAGCTGACCGTGCCCGCTGACCGTCCGCTCCAGCAGCGCGAGCAGCACCCCGGCGAACGCCTGGTGCGCGGCGGTGATGTCCACGATGGGCACCCCCACGCGCAGTGGTCCACCGTCGGCTTCACCGTTGACACTCATGAGCCCGCCGTAGGCCTGCAGTAGGGCGTCGTACCCCGGCAGGCCGCCGAGGGGGCCGTCGACGCCGTAGCCGGTGATCCGGCAGTAGACGAGCCGGGGGAACTCCTCCGCCAGGCGGGACTCGTAGCCGAGCCCCCAGCGTTCCATCGTGCCGGCCTTGAAGTTCTCCACGACCACGTCTGCTCGGGCGATGAGGTCGTACAGCACGTCCCTGGCCCGCTGCACACGCAGATCGAGGGCGATGTTGGCCTTGCTGCGGTTGAGGCCCTGATAGTAGGCGCTCATCGTCCCGGCCTCGTCGACGAACGGCGGCCCCCAACGCCGTGTCTCGTCACCCGAGGGGGACTCGACCTTGATCACTTCTGCGCCGTGGTCGGCGAGCATCTGCGTGCAGAACGGCCCGGCGAGGACCCTGCTCAGATCGAGAACTTGTATCCCTTGGATTGCGCCGGCTCGGCTCATCACTCACCCCCTGTTACCAGGTGCCACCACGAGTCTTCCTGGCGCACCAGGGCGGCGAGCCGGTCGTGCCAGTGGCTTTCACTGCCGAATTCCTCGCGCCAAGCCCACAGCCGGGTCGTCGCGGCGCCGAGGTGATGCTCCTGCGAGTACCCGATCGCGCCGTGCAGTTGGTGACCGAGGGCGGCGACGACGTGCGCGCCCGCCGAGGTGGTGGCCTTCGCCGCGGCCACGGCCACGCCCGCGTCGGTGTCCTCCGCCTCGGTCGCGAGCAGCGCGGCGTCCGCACTCACCTGAAGAGCCGTGACCTCGGCGGCGAGCGCTGCCAGATGCTGCTGTACTGCCTGAAAACGGGCCAGTGGTCGACCGAACTGCTCCCGCTCGGTGGCGTATTGGAGGGCCGACATGAGCACGGCGCGGGCGGCGCCAGCGAGTTGAACACATCGTGCCAACGCGCCCCGCTGCAGTATCGCGGACGAGTCGAGGCCGGGCGGCGCTGCGGCGGCCACAGGATCCACCAACTCCATGTCCTCGAGGACCAAGGTGTCACGAGGTTCACCGGCGAGGTTCTCGGCCGTCGTGAGACACACGGCCGTTGATCCCCGCGTCGCCATGGGCAGGAGGGCGACCAGGGTCTCGTCGCCGCACCGAACGGTTGTCACGACGTGGTCGGCATGACGTCCCCACGGCACCCGCAGGGTCCCCGACAGGCGGAGAGCGCCGTTTCGCTGCCGACCCCGAGCCTCGTCAAGGGACGCGACCACGACCCCCTCGGGCAGGGAGAGCCCCGCACGTGCCGCCATCCAGCCCGCCAGGACGGCAGCCTCGGCCACCGGTACACGCACGGCGTGAAAAGCCATCAGGTCGACGACCACGGCGAGATCGCTCAGCCTGCCCCCGCTGCCGCCGGCGCCCTCCGGCACGCCCAGCAGGTGAAAGCCGCCCGCGCTCAGGTCCTTCCACACCGGATGGTCGAAGTCGTCCGAGGGCTTGCCGCGCCCCGTGGTCCGGCCGCGCAGGATCGCGGAGACGGCGGAGCGGATCTCCTCACGCACATCGTCGGTCATCGAACCCCCAGCCCGCGTGCCACCACCGAGCGCAGGATCTCGTTTGTGCCGCCCCGCAGGGTGAACGCCGGGGTGTGCAGGACGGCTTCGGCGAGCAGCCCCTCCAGCCCGGCCGCGCCCCGGCGCGGCTCGGAACCCGTGACCTGCCGTACAGCCTCCACCACGTCCCCCTCGAACCGAGACCCCAGATCCTTGACCAGCGCGGCGGCGATCTCGGTCGGCCGGCCGTCGGCCAGAGCGGCCGCCACCGACAGCGACATCTGGCGCAGCGTCCAGGCGCGCGCCGTGAGCCTGCCCAGCGCGCGCACCGAGACGGCGTTGCCAGGGCGGTCGTGCACCTGGTCCGCCCAGGCCCGCAGCAACGGCACCGTACTCATAAGGCGCTCGGGCCCGGACCGTTCGTGCGCAAGCTCGGCCGTCACCTGACGCCAGCCGGCCCCGCGTTCGCCCAGCAGACTGTCCTGCGGAACCACCACCGAGTCGAAGACGACCTCATTGAGATGGTGCCCTCCGTCGATGGTGCGCACAGGGCGGATCTCCACCCCCGGCGCCGGGAGGTCCACGAGAAACTGCGACAGGCCCGAATGCCGGTCAGACGGTGAACCGTCCGTGCGGGCGAGGACGACCATCGCATGGGCGTAGTGCGCACCGGTGGTCCAGATCTTCGTCCCGGTGATCTCCCAGCCGTCGGCGACTTCCCGCGCCCGGGTACGCACCGATGCGAGGTCGGATCCCGCGTCGGGTTCGCTCATGCCGATGGCGAAGTAGCACTCGCCGCGGGCGATCGCCGGGAGGTAGAGCCGCTTCTGGGCCTCGGTGCCGTGACGAAGGAGGGAGGGCGCCATCTGCCGGTCGGCGATCCAGTGGGCGGCGACGGGGGCGCCCGCGGCCAGGAGTTCCTCCGTGACGATGAACCGGTCGAGCGCTGACCGGCCGTGGCCGCCGTACGAGGTCGGGAGCATCATCCCGATCCAGCCGCGTGCCCCGAGACGGCGGCTGAACGCCGGGTCGGGGGCGGACATCCACGCGTCGCAACGCGGGGTGAAGGTGCCTGCTTCCCGCTCGGCGCCGACAAAGTCCCGGACCTTGTCGCGCAGTTCCCGCGCAGCGGGGCCGAGACGTGTGGGGGAGAGATGGATCGTCGCGGTCAACCGGACTCCTCCTTCGTGTCCGGCTCACGCTAACGAGATGGGATCCAGAACTGCTGACGGTGTTCCGCCCAGTGGACGGAACACCGTCAGCCCGAGTCAGCTCGCGGACGGGTGTGCCACCGCTCCTGCTTCCAGCAGGAGGTTCAACTGCGCCTCTGAGCCCGCGCGATGGGCGTCCATGAGATCGACAAGCCGCTCCGTGTCGCCGGTGCGGAGCGCCGTGACCATCTCCCTGTGCTCCTCGAGGATGCGCGCCCGCCCGGCGTCGTCGTAGAGGGAGACGGAGTGGTAGGGCAGCGCCCAGGTCCAGATCCTCCTGATCTCGCCGACTACGAGTTTCAGATCGCTCAGGTCGAAGACGGCGAAGTGGAACTGGCTGTTGAGTGCGCGCATCCGGGGCAGATCGATTGCGGTGGCGGCATGTTCGATCTTCTCGGCCAGGGCCTCGATCTCCGCCAGCCGGCGAGCTGCGGGCCGCGGCAGGCTGCGGAGCACCTCCGTCTCCAGCAGCCTCCGCATCAGGTACACCTGATCGAACTCCGCCCGGCTCAGTCGCACGACGGCAAAGCCGACATGGTGTTCGTGGACGACGAGTCCGTCCGCCACCAGTTGACGCAGCGCCTCGCGCACCGGCAGACGGCTCACGCCGAAGGCGGCTGCCATGTGCTCCTGACGGATCTGCCGGCCCGGCAGCAGATCACCCGACATGATCATTTGTTTGATGCCGTTGGCCACGCGCGTCACCGCCTGGCTGGCGGGCGGGTTGCTGCTGCTCGCGGAAGCGGACGGCTGTCTGGGCGGCATGGGCATGCACTCCTCACGGTCCGCATCACCGTACGAGGTCGAGGCCACCGGCCGCACCTGTGACCGTGCCGCCGACGGCCTCAGCAGGTGATGCTGCCTCCGTTGAGGTTGATGGTCTGTCCGGTCATCCAGGACGCTTCCGGGGAGACCAGGTAGACGACGGCCGCTCCGACGTCCTCGGGGGTGCCGAGCCGGCGGGTGGGAATACGCGCGGCGATGTCCGCGGTGCTGTCGCCGGCGGCGTTCGTCTGCAGCCCGAGCGCCAGTGTGTTGACCGTGACGCCGAAGGGCGCGACCTCCTGGGAGATGTGCCGGACAAAGCCCTCGACACCGCTCTTGGCCGCCCCGTACAGCGAAAGCCCGTGCGCGGATCCAGCACGCGCGGATCCTGAGGAGATCTGCACGATCCGGCCCCATCCCGCCTCGCACATGTCGTTGGCGACCGTCGACACGCAGTTCATCGCGCCGAAGAGATTGATCTCGACGGGCGCCCGCCACCGGCTCGGATCGAGGGATCGGAACTGTCCCTGACCGAAGTCGGCCGCGATGCCCGCGTTGTGCACCAGGATGTCCACATGGCGCCCCAACCCGGCACGGGCTCTCGCGACACCGTCCCGCACCCCGTCCAGGTCTGTGACGTCGAAGGCGACCGGGACGGCCGTTCCACCTGCGGCCGTGATCTCCTTGACGACGACTCCGGCTCGCTCGGCGACCAGATCATTGACCGCGACGGCGGCGCCCTGGGCGGCCAGGGCACGGGCGATTCCCGCTCCGGCGTTCTGACCGGCTCCGGTCACCAGCGCAGTGCGGCCCGACAGATCGAACATCATGTTCCTTTCCCTTGGACAGTGGTGATCGAGAGCGTGGAGCTGAAACGCGGCGCGCTTACAGCTGTTGGACAAGCTCCAGCAAGTGCCCCTCGGGATCCGCGAGTTGGGCGACACGTAGACCGTGCTGCGGAATGGATCTGGGCTCGACGCGGACCGTGCCCCCCGCGGTTTTCGCGGCTCGTACCACCGAGTCCACGTCGGCGACGGCGAATCCGAGCACCGCTTCGCCGGGCGCGGGGGCCTCGTGGCCAAGGCGCTTGAGTAGCAGCAGTGAGGGTTCGTCGCCGTGGGGGAAGGACAGGACGGCTTCCGCGTACGCCGCATCGCCCTTACCGGCCGTCGTCCGCTGCTTCTCGACCAGACCGAGAACGGCGGAGTAGAACGCGGACTCGGCGTCAAGATCGTCCACCATGATCTTGGTGAAGGCGAAACGCTGCCCGTCGGTCACAGCTTCTCCAAGCGTGAAGTGTTGCGGCGACCCTGCCTGGGGCCGTCCGGCTCGCGGCTCGACGCCGGCATCCGCAGTACAACCGCTCGGTGACCCGCCTGGAGCGCAAGCTTCCGCTGACTGGAACTGCTCCGAATTTCGCCGCCTCTTGGCGGGCACACTCAGGAGTAGGCACTGAGGTCGTTGGTCGCGCGGTGAACATCTGCCCCGGCGGTATGCCCGAGAACTTCCCCTCGCTGGTACCCGGGGAACACCGACTGGAGCCTGTTCGTCACGCTCACCCCCATGTTCAGCGGGGCCACGGGGCGCCGGAGACAGTGGCCGGAGTCGTGGCGACGCTCACCTCCGACGACGGCGTCTTCATCTCCGGCACCGAGATCCGCATTGACGGCGGCGCCCACCAGCAGTCCGGCGCTCGGCTGCGGGATCACAGTGAAACGGTTGTTCTTCCGTCGCGGGGATTCTCCGCATCACCAAGGTTCTGGTCCGTTTCCGAGGGAGTACAACGAAAAGCGCACCACACCGGACGGGATCCCGCTGGTGTGCATGAAGCCGTGCATCGGAGCCGGGTTCTGCGCGATCCTGATGCCAGTCCCGGAGAAGGTCTCGTCGCCGTTGAGGCGCCTGCGCGGCCGGAGTTCGCCCTTGCTGTCCACGAGCTCGTCCGCCTTCAGGACGGCCACCGGCTGGCCGTCTTGCGAGCGCCATCCGAGCGTGAAGTTGTCTCCGGCCGCGATGTACGTGTCCCCGTCGCTCTGCAGCAAGAGGCCGTAGCCGAACTTCTCTCCGTCGCCGCGTTCCGAATGGGCCCTGACGACGAACTCGTACCGGCCGAGGGTGAGCGTCACCTCCTGGGAGGCCGACACCCGGAAGCCGCGCACGCGACCCTGGGGCTGGGCGGCGAGGATGTCCTTCTCCAGTGCCGTGAGCTGAGCGTAGGTGCGGCGCAGATCCACACTGGCGTCATCGTCGAGTGAGTCGAAGCCGAATGGCGAGACCCCGATGGCACCGTACTTTCCGATGGCGAGAAAGCTGTGCGAGATCCCGTGCCCGTCGGCGCGCATCTCGGGCACGAACAAGGTGGTGTTGGTGTCCGCGTAGCCCTTGAACGGCACCTCGAAGTCACCGAAGTACACGTCCGGTGCGAGGAAGGCGATCGAGGGGGCCGCCAGCTTCCAGGCAGCGCTGACGTGCGGAAGCGGCCCGCCACTGGGGAACACCCCGGGCGCGCCGCCGCCGGCGAGAGCCACGTCCGCGGACTCCGCCTCACTCGGCACGATCGAGTCCAGCCACGCGTTGGCGAACAGCGGGATGTCGTATCGGGCCTGGCCCGCGGCGGCGACGTGCTGGATGTAGGACGCGTAGTGCCAGGCCATGAACAACTCGGCCGTGCGGTCGGCCTCGCCCGTCAAGCGGTCCCATGTCGGGGCGGGGGCCTCGTCCGGGGCTTGCACGTACGGGGACGCTCCGCCGCGCAGGGCTTCGGCAAGGGAGGCTGGTACGGGGTCCGCCCAGGCGGATACCGCGTCCGCTCCGTAGGAGCGTGGCGCGCCGAGAAGCCCGACCTCGTTCTCCACCTGCACCATGATCACGGTCTTCTCGCGGCTGTCGACCCGCGCGAGGTGCTCCATGAGCGCGGCGAAAGCGGCCGCGTCGGCGTCGCGGTTGGCTGTGGAGAACGGGCTGAGGTTGTCCACCGGATCGCCGGCCTCGGTGATCTGTATCGGAAAACGAACCGGGTCGAGCTTCACCCAGGTCGGCGTGTAGCTCGAAGAGCCGTTCTTCCAGCTGCCGAACCAGAGAAGCACCAGCTTGAGCGCGTGCTCGCGGGCGCCGTCGAGCATGGCGTCGACCAGGTGGAAGTCGAACCCTCCCTCTTGCGGCTCCACGAGTTCCCAACTGACCGGGGCGAGCACGGTGTTGACGCCCGCGTCGGCGCACCGCTTCCAGAGCGGTCGCAGGTAGTCGGCGTCGGACGAGGTGGAGTTGTGCACCTCGATGCCGCGGATCAGGTAGGGCTGACCGTTGACGACCAGTTGGCCCGTGGCCGGGTCGATGAAGTGGTCTTTCAAGGATCGTGAATGCGGCATTGCGTTCCCATGGTGTGAGCGGTGTGCTTGCCCTTGCGCACGAGGGCCCGTGGGGAGCGGTGTCAGGTCCGCTCTCCACGGGCTGCTGGAGTGCGGCTACGTGGCAGTCATGGGCCGCGTCTCATCCCCGTCGTGCGGCACGTTCCGCATGGCATGGGTCAGGTAGACCCTCCGGTCTGTGACGTCTGCGGTGTCGCCGACGACATCCAGGCGGCTGCGCATGGGGAGGTCGCCCGACGACGAGCCGATCGAGATCCACATCGGTCCCGGGTCCACTACCCACCTGTCGTCAAGAGAGAGGTAGGCCAAGAGGGGAAGTTCCAAGGTGAACTTCACCATCGCCTGATCTCCTGGCTGGAGTTCGAGACGATGGAACCCTGCGAGTTGGAGCGCCGGCCGCGAGATGCCGGGGGCATCGTCCTCGACGTAGAGCTGGACGAGTTCCACGCCCGAGCGGTCGCCGGTGTTCTTGACGGTGACAGTGATGTCGACTGTGCCGTCGGTTGCCACCGACGTGCTGCTCAGTTTGAGGTCGGAGTGGACGAAGCGTGTATACGTCAGGCCGTGGCCGAACGGATAGAGCGGTGCCGCCGTCTCGTCCACGTATCCGCCGTGCGGGTCGCCCTCACGATGGCGGTAGCCGCTGCCGAATCGCTGGCCGGCGTGGATCGGGACCTGTCCGCCGGCGCGTGGGATCGTGTAGGGCAGGCGTCCTTGCGGCTCGGCCGCGCCGGCCAGGATGTCCGCGACGGCCTGGGCGCCGAACTGCGCGCCGTAGTACCCGAGCACGATGGCGTCCAGTGAGGACTCCACGTCACCAAGGGCGAGAGGGCGGCCGGAGAAGATCAGGCCGACGGTCGCCTTGTCGAGCGCGGCGATCTCGTGCACGAGCCGACGCTGCACATCCGGGAGTCGCACATCGACGGTGTCCGCGGCCTCGCCCTCTGTGCGTTCGCCGAAGAACCACCGGGCCAGACCGCCGAGTGCCAGGACGACGATATCGGCGTCACGCGCGGCCTCAACAGCGGCATTGATCTCCTCGGCGCCATCGGTGATCCCACATCCCGCGGCGACGGTGATCTGCGCGTCGGGCAGCGCGGCCCGCAACGCGTCCGCGAGGGAGACCGCTCCGTACTGCGTGCGGGCGAACTCGTCCTCGTCCATGGCGAGGAGGTCGCCGATCTCCTGGTGCACGTAAGCGTCGTCAGGGCCGAAGGTGTCGAGGTCCTCGACGCCGACCATGGAACTCGTCTTGCCTCTCAGCATGGCTCGGGTGAGTTCGATGAAGGAGGGGAAGGTGTACGGGGCGAACGCTGCGCCGACCCGGTCGGCGTGCGGGCCGACGAGGGCGATGCGCGGGGCTCCGCTGAGGGGAAGCACCCCGTCGGCGTTCTTGAGCAGGGTGACGGACTCGCGCGCCAGGCGCAGGGAGAGGTCGTGTCCTTCCTGCGCCACGGACATGATCTCCACCGGGTCGGCCTCGACGTACGGGTTCTCGAACAGGCCCAGTTGGAACTTGTGCGTCAGTACACGCAGCACCGACTCGTCGACCATCGTCTCGGGGATGCCGCCGACGCGGACGGCCTCGATCAGACTGTCCCCATAGCCGAACGGCCCGGGCAGCTCCACGTCGATACCCGCCCGCAGAGCCAGCTCGCCGGCCTCGCGTGCGTCGCGCGCCGCGCGCTGGTGGTTCACGAGGCCCTCGATCGAGCCCCAGTCCGACACCACGGTCCCGTCGAAGCCGAGCTGCTCGCGCAGCAGCTCGCGGAACACGCGGGGGTCGGCGGCCGCGGGCACTCCGTCCCAGCCGGCGAGCGAGGTCATGATCGAGCCGAGCCCTGCGAGCTGGATGGCGGCGGCGAAGGGGCGCGCGTACACCTCACGCAGCTCCCGTGCTCCCATCTGCACGGTCGCCGTGTTGAGACCGGCCTCGCTCATGGCGTACCCGAGGAAGTGCTTGCCGGTGGCGACGACGCCGTCCGCGAACGACTCGCCCTGGAGATTCCGTACGAAAGACACCCCGAGCGCGCTGACCAGGTACGGATCCTCGCCGTAGGTCTCGTGCACCCGGCCCCAACGCGCGTCACGGGCGACGTCGAGCAGCGGCGACAGGGCGTGGTGCAGTCCCACGGATCGCATCTGCCGGCGCGTGAGCGCGGCCATCTCGCCCACCGCGGCGGTGTCCCAGGTGGCGGCCAGAGCGATCGCCGTGGGAAATGCCGTGAAGGTTGGCGCGTTCACGCCGTTGAGCGCCTCGATGTGCATGATCGCCGGAACGCCCAGGCGGGTGTTCTCGACCAGATGCCGTTGCACGGCGTTGTTGAGGCGTGCGAGTTCGGCCGCGCTCGCCGGGAAGCCGCCCATGTGAGGTTCGACGTAGCCGATGCCGTGTGCAAGCTTGGCCGCGGCGACGTCCGGGCGGATGCCCTTGGCGTCGAAGAGCATCGTCGGGATGAGTGACGTCAGCTGCGCGACCTTTTCGTGCATGGTCATCCGACCGAGCAGCGCGGCGGCGCGGGAACGCGCGTCATTCATGGCGTGATCCTTATGTGTGAAAGGCATCAGATGTCCAGTCCCGAACCCAGGGGGAACAGCGGGGCCAGGGTGCTCGCCGGCGCGTCGGGCGCGGACTCGCGTACGGCCTGCATCGAACGAGGCAGCTCGACGGGGAGCCTGCCCTCGGGGGCGATGCGGCCGGTGAGGGCGGCGAGCAGGGCGTCGTCCGAGACGCCGAAGGTGACGGTGAGGCCGGCCAGCGCGTCGATGAGCGGGGTGAGGATTGCCGGGCGGTCCAGGGCCACGTCCACGATGAGCGGGGCCTGTTGGGCGATCATGCGCAGGCGGTGCACCAGGCCGGGCGACAGTTCGAGGGACCCCTGATGGAAGTACGACTCCAGGAACAGGTCGTCCCGTGGCTCGAAGGGAGCCTCGATGCGCACGATGGCCAGGTCCGCATCCAGCGGTGTGGCTGCGGGAGTGACGGCCCGGGCAAGGGTGTCCGGATCGATGCCTTCCGCGTACACGCGTGCACTCCGGCTGAGGGGGAGGAGTGGCGCACCACCGACGACGGAGTTCTTGAGCACGGTGACCGACCGGGTCTGCGTCTCCAGAGCGATCCGCCGGGTCTCGGCGTTGCCCACGATGGCCTCGGCGGCGTCCTCGTCGACGAACGGGTTGTCGAAGAGGCCGAGCCGGAACTTGATCAGCAGGACGCGGCGCGCCGACTCGTCGACTCTGCTCTCCGCGACCACGCCGCCGCGCACGAGGCCGAGCAGCAGGTCCGTGCACTGTTCGCCGCCGAACTGGTCGGCGCCGGCGTCGAGGATCTTGACGAGGCGCTCGCGGGCGTCGAGCTCCTCGACTCCCCATGCGCGGGCGGGCAGGACCTGGTCCCCGACGAGGTTGTCGTTCACCAACTCCCAGTCCGTGATGATCAACCCGTCGTAGCCGAGCTTCTCGCGCAACAGCCCGGTGAGGATCTGCTTGTTGTAGCCGAACCCGGCTTCCTCGATCGGTACGCCGTCGATCTCGAGCCCGACGGGCATCCCGTAGTACGGCATGATCGCGGCGGTGCCTTGTTCGATGGCGGCGGTGAATGGGCGCAGATGCTCGTCGAACGCCCCACCCGGGTAGACCTGCTCGCGGCCGTACGGGAAGTGCGCGTCCTCTCCGTCCAGCTGCGCGCCGGCGCCGGGGAAGTGCTTGGTGACGCAGGCGACGCTCGTCGGGTCCAGAGTGGCGCCCTGGAAGCCTTCGAGGTACGCGCGCGTGTACGCCACCACGAGATCGGTGTCGGCGCCGAAGGTCTGGAGCTGACGTGCCCACCTGGGCTCGCTGGCGAGGTCGACCTGGGGGTGCAGCGCCATGCGGATTCCCACGGCGCGGTACTCCTCGCGCGCCCGTCGCGCGAACTCGCGCACGATTTCCGGGTCGCGAAGCGCCGCGAGGCCGAGCCCGTCGGGCCACTGCGAGAACGGGCCTGCCGTGAACGACGCGCCGACGTTCTCCAGGAACCCGTGTCGCGGGTCGGTGGATATCGTCACCGGGATGCCGTGCGGCGTCTTCTCGGCCAGCCGCTGGATCGCGTTGTTCCACCGTGCGGCCGTCCGGGCATCTTCAATGCGGTGCACGTTGAAGTGGTTCATCGCCCTGTCGAGGACCACCTCGCTGGTGGGCGACTTGCTGATCGCGCCGGGCTCTTCGAGGACAGTGCCCTCCGGACCGATCTCGATGACTGTGTGGAAGAGGAGACCGACTTTCTCTTCGAGTGAGAGCCGCGACAACAGGTCCTCGGTGCGTTCCTCGGCGCTGAGCCGCGGGTCCTCGTACGGGTCCATGCGGCCGTTGCCGTTGAGGTCGCGGAACGCGATGTCCGGTGCGGTCGTGTCGTGCATGGGGGGTCGGTAGTTCCTCTCAAAATCGTCTCCGGGGCCGTGGGGGAGGCCTCGGCAAGGCGGGGGATCGGACTCAGCTGCACCGCACCGCAGCCCGGCGCGGGGCACTCAGATCCGGTCGGGTGCTGCGGCCGCCGCCGTCACCCCTTGATGGCTCCCTGCATGACGCCTGCGACGAGCTGCTTGCCGAGGACGAGGAAGAGCGCCAGCAGCGGCACGACCGATACGAGCACGCCGGTCATGATCAGGGGGATGTCCTTGAAGAACCCGGTCTGCAGCAGTTGCAGTGCGACGGGGAGTGTCGGGTTGGTCGTCCCGAGCACGATCGACGGCCAGAAGTACTGGGTCCACGCCCCGATGAAGGTGAACAAGCCCAGCATCGCGGCGGCGGGCCTGGCGGCCGGCAGCACGATGGAGCGGAAGATCCGGAACGTCGATGCCCCGTCGATGCGGGCGGCCTCGATGAGCTCATAGGGCAGCGCCGACTCGAGGTACTGCGTCATCCAGAACACGCCGAAGGCGGAGGCGATACCGGGGATGATGACTGCCCAGAGGCTCCCTGTGAGGCCCATCTCGCGCATGACGATGAACAGCGGTACGACGCCGAGCTGCGTGGGGACCGCCATGGTGCCCACGACGAATGTGAGCAGGCCGGCCCGGCCTTTGAAGCGGAGCTTCGAGAACGCGAAGCCCGCCAGTGTAGAGAGCAGCACGACCGCGAATGCAGTGGTGACAGAGACGAAGACCGAGTTCCAGACCGCCATCGGCAGATCGATGTCGGACTCGAAGACGCGCGTGAGGTTGTCGATCAGATGCCCGCCCGGGATGGGCGAGGGAATCGGGTTCTGCGCGACCTCCGCCGAGGTCGAGGACGCGAGCAGGAGCGTGTAGTACAGGGGGAAGATCGAAATGAGCGTGACCAGAGCGAGGATGGCATACGTCAGCCGTCCGGGCCGGCGCACGTCACCGCGGTCCCGCCCGCGACGGCGGCGCGCCGCTCGGGCGGCGCCACGGCCGGAGGTCTGCTCGATGTAGGGGAGGGAAGGAGTGGTCACGTGCTGCTCCCGGACGTGTCACCGGACGGTGCGGAGGAGGCGGGCGTATGAACTGCTGCCCTGTGCGCGTCTCGTCGTGCGGCGCGGCGTGGCTTTCGGCGACCGGTCGCCTGGTCGTCGCCGGAGGCGATGCGACGCGACAGCCAGTTGCTGACCAGGGCGAACGTGATGATCAGCAGGAAGAGCAGCCACGCGACGGCCGCAGCACGGCCCAATCGCTGCTGGTTCCAGCCGAGTTCGTACAAATACAGAGTGATTGTCTTCCACTGCCCTGAGCTTCCGCCGAGGCCTTGTGTGTCATAGAGCCGCGGCTCGTCGAAGATCTGCAGACCGCCGATCGTGGACGTGATCACGACGAAGATGAGCGTCGGACGCACGGACGGCACCGTCACCGAGAAGAACTGCCGCACCCGTCCCGCGCCGTCGAGAGTGGCCGCTTCGTACAGGTCACGAGAGATCGCCTGCATGGCCGCCAACAGAACAAGGGTGTTGAAGCCGGTCCACCGGAAGTTGACCATGTTGGCGATGACGATGTGCGCCGGCAGGCTGTCCCGATGCCAGCCGATCGGGTCCATTCCCAGCTGCTCGAGCAGTGCGTTGACCAGCCCGGACTGGTCCGCGAACATGCGCGAGAAGATGAGCGTCACGGCGACCGGAGCGATGACGTACGGCAGCAGCACCCCCATCCGCCAGAAGGTCCGTGCCCGGATGTTCGCGTGCAGGAGGCTGGCGAGCACGAGAGCGATCGCGATCTGGGGGACCGTCGACAGCAGGAAGATGCTGACGGTGTTGCCCAGCGAGTCCCAGAACACTGGTTGGTCGAGGACGAAGGTGAAGTTGTCGAGTCCGACGAAGTCGCCCTGGCCGCCGATGAGGTCCCAGTCGTGCAGCGAGACGTAAGCGGTATACAGCAGGGGAAACAGGCCGACGAGCCCGAACAGGATGAAGAACGGTGAGATGTAGGCGTACGGCGACGCCTTCATGTCCCAGCGGCCCAGGCGCTGACGCCACCGCGACGGCGGGCGTGGAGGAGTGGCGTCCACCAGGGGTGACGCGCTCGCAGCCGAGTGGCGCATACGCTCTTCCTTCAGTGGTGACTCGGGGACGCCCTGTGTGGCGGGCGCCCCCGAATGTTCTGACGAACCGATCACTTCAGCGCGTCCACAGCGTCGACGAACATGTCCCACGACTCCTTGGCGGAGTGGGTCTTGTCCACGGAGACGCGGTTGATGGCGTCATTGAACGCCGCGGCGATCGCGAAGTAGTTCTCGCCCCTGTACGGGACCATGGTGATGTTCGAGGCGCGTTCGGCGAGGATCTTTCCCACGGGCGCATCGTTGAAGAAGGGCTCGGTCACCTTCTGCACTTCCGGGCTCTTCTGCGCCTCGATCTGACTGGGGAAGTTGCCCGATGCCTTGAACGCCTTCGTCTGCTGCTCAGGGGCGGTGAGCCACTCTGCGAGCGCCTGCGCCTCCTTGGGGTGCTTCGACTGCTTCGGCACGCTCAGGTACGAACCGCCGCTGTTGACACCGCCGTTGGGATAGACGTCGGCCACGTCCCATCCCTTGACTCCGGCCGCATTGCCCTTGATGACGCCGAGCATCCACGACGGCGCGAGCATGACCGCGAACTTGTCTTTCTGGAACGCGCTCACCCAGTCCTCGCTCCACCGCGCCAGATGGGTCGAGAGGTCCTCGTGTGAGGTCACCGTGTCGTAGATGTTCCGCAGATCCTTGTTCTTGTCCGCGATGATGTCGCCGGTCTTCGGGTCCTCCCACAGCACCTTGTACTGGTCGGCCCAACTCGTCGCTACCGAGGCCGACGCGTCGTAGAACGCCGGTCCCGTCTTGGCCTCCATGAACCGCTTGCCGACGGCGAAGAAATCGTCCCACGTCGCGTCGTCACCTCCGAAGAGTTCGGCGACCTTTTCACGATCGGTCGGCAGGCCGGCCGCCTTGAACAGGTCGCTGCGGTAAGCGATGGTCTGCGGACCTATGTCGGTCGGGTATCCGAGCAGCTTGCCGTCGGCCGTGGACGCGAGCTTTGTGTTCCAGTCCTTCCAGCGGCCCTTCACCTTTGGAGAGGCCAGGTCCACGAAGTTGTCGGGGTGCTTGAGGACCTGCTGCATCCAGCCGCCTTCGACACCGACCACATCGGCGAGACCCGAGCCCGCACCGAGGGCGGTCTGGAACTGCCCCTTGGCCTCGTCGCTGGTAGCGAAGCGGTTGTGCTTGATCGTGATGTCGGGGTGGAGCTTCTGGTACTCCTTCAGCAGACCGGCGTAACCCCACTCGCTGAAGGTCGAGATGTTGAGGGTGATCTTGCCGTCGGCGTCGCCGCTGTCGCTCGATCCGCAGCCGGCAGTGACAGCGGTCAACGCGACCGCTGCAAGCACAGCGAGGGGCCTTCGAATGGATCGCATCTGTACTCCTATGTCCAGGCGGTGTGCCGTGGCCCGGCGGCGACAAGTAGCCGCCCCCGGCAATGCAAGCTCCAGCGAGGTGCGCGAACCCCGTCACCCGAACGTCGCGCACGCCGCTGCGTCCCCGGCTGAGATGTCGTCCCGGATGTCGTGGTGGCCGTCAGTATCACGTAACACATTTCACCTGACAAGTTTTCGTAGAGTTTTCATCGTCACGCCCCCACCCGGGCCGGACGCGGCACCGCCTCGCTGTATGTTGAAGGCATGGCGGAACGCACCGGGCCTCGGGGGCCCTATCGCAAGGGGCTCCAGCGCCGCCGGGAGATCATCGCCGCAGCGGCCGAGCTCTTTGCCGAATCCGGATACGTGAATTCGTCGATGCGTGAGCTCGCCAGGCGGATGCGCCTCACGCAGACAGGGGTCCTGCACCACTTCGCCGACAAGGAAGAGCTCCTGGTCGAGGTGCTCAACCTGCGGGACTCGTCGGTCGCCGACTACCTGGCGGAGCTGCACGCCACGGATGTCGCGACCCGGTCGCGGGAGGTCGCGCGCCACTCCGCGGAGCATGAGGGGCTGACGTCCCTGTTCATCATCCTCTCCGCCGAGGCGATCGATCGCGATCACCCGGCGCACGCCTACTTCGCCGAGCACTACCGCGAGGCCCAGACGCAGACGCTCGACCCCGGCCCCGCTGCTGCCGAGGGTGCTCCGATGGGGGTCAGTGCGGAGGTGATCGCCACTTTGGGCATCGCCGTGCAGGACGGGCTTCAGCTCCAGCGGCGCTATCGGGAAGACGTGGATGTAGTCGAGGCCGTCGATTCCTTCTGGCGCCTTGTGGCGGCCGCTCGCGCGCACTGGTCCCAGCAGGCGACTTCGCAGGAGGCCGACGGGGGCGACGGCGGCGACGTCGGCTGAACTTCGGTCGCGATCCGCTGCATTCGGTGATGGTGGGGGAGACGCCGGCGGATGCTCCAGGTCGCATCCGGTAGTTGCTCAACGGCCGGCGTATCTCACCGCGTTCGCCAGCGCCGCGAACCTGAACTTCGGCACGCGTAAAACCTGGCGTTAACTGCCTACGCGGCGATGTGCGCCGAAGGTGGCGCCGACCACCAGTCCGCTTGGTGCGCCCTGACTCTTCGTCGGCGTATGGCTCAACTTGCCGCCCGATCCGGGAAGCGGCTGGTGCGCGCCCTGGAAGTGCTGGGCGATTTCGGCACGTTGTGCGCTGCGGAGCGCCACGGATCGCGTTCGGACGAGTAACGGCCTGCCGGGACGATCCTTGCTGCCCCCTCGGTCGGCGGTGTGACGCACGAGGCATTGAAGTCCGGCCGGTCCCCGACAGTCGAGGTATTCGCGCATGTGAATGTGAAGTTCATGCTGACACGCCTCTGTGCCGATAACTGTTCAGCTGATAGGTTTTGGCGCCACGTCACCAGAGAGGCTGTTCCATGTATCGCGACACCACCGTCCGCGGGCACCTGACGTTCCCGCCCGACTTCATCCTCGGCGCCGCGACCGCCGCGTATCAGATCGAGGGCGGCGCGAAGGAGGGCGGGCGGGGCCCGTCCATCTGGGACACGTTCAGCCACACGCCGGGGAAGACCGCCGACGGCGCGACCGGTGACGTCGCCGCGGACCACTACCATCTCGTCGAGTCCGACCTCGACCTGATGGCCTCGCTCAAGCTCGGCGCCTACCGCTTCTCCATCTCCTGGCCGCGCGTGATGCCCACCGGCGAGGGCGAAGTCAACCCGGAAGGGCTGGAGTTCTACTCGCGGCTCGTCGACGGTCTTCGTGCGCGCGGCATCAAGCCGATCGTGACGCTCAACCACTGGGACCTGCCGCAGGCGCTGGAGGACCGCTACGGCGGCTGGCGCGGGCGTGAGACCGCATTCGCCTTCGAGAAGTACGCGGAGATCGTCGGGGCGGCCCTCGGTGACCGGGTCGACATCTGGTCGACCCACAACGAGCCGTGGAACAACTCGTTCGCCGGGTACGGCAGCGGCGCGTTCGCGCCCGGCGGGAAGAGCCATGCGGACGCACTCAAGGCCGTGCACCATCTGAACCTCTCCCACGGACTGGCTGTGGCGGCACTTCGGCGCACCGTCACGAACCCCGAGGCGCAGCTGTCCGTAGTGCTGAACATCTTCCGCATCGAAGCCGAAACCCCTGAGGACGCCGAGGCTGCGCGTCGCCTCGATGCGGTGGCCAACCGCGTGTTCACCGGGCCGATGCTCCGAGGTGAGTACCCGGCCGACCTCCTCGCTGACACCAGGTCCTTCACGGACTGGAACTTCGTGCTCCCAGGCGACCTGGAGATCTGCCACCAGCCGATCGACCTGCTCGGGGTGAACTACTACGAGGTCGCGCACGTCCGTGAGAAGCGGGACTTCGACCCCAGCACGGAAAGCGCCGGCGGCACTCCCTTTCCGGGCTCCGAGCGCATCGAGTACGTACGCCGCGGCGACCTGGGACGAACGGCGATGGACTGGGGGATCGAACCGCGAGGGCTGGAAGACCATCTGGTCGCTCTCTCCGAGGAGTTCCCCGGGCTGCCGATCATGGTGATGGAGAACGGAGCGGCCTTCGAGGACGTGGTCACCGAATCGGATGGCCGGCGCGTGGTCGTCGACCGCGACCGAACGCAGTTCCTCATCGATCACGTAACGGCGACTCATCGTGCCAAGGAGAGGGGCGCACACGTTGTCGGGTACCTCGTGTGGTCGCTGCTCGACAACTTCGAATGGGCCATGGGCTACGGCCCTCGCTTCGGCATCATCCGCGTCGACTACGACACCCAGGAACGCATTCCGAAACTGAGCGCGCACTGGTTCGCCGAACTCTGCGCCACGAAGGTCGTCCCGGCCCTCGCCGGCCACTGAGCGACCGCCTCAACTACCGCACTCTGTCATGCCGCAGAGGCGGTGTCGGGCCGAGCCGCGCTCGCGGCCACCGGGACAGCACACGGTCCATCTCCCCGGATGCCGCAGCGGGCCTCGGGTCATCCCTCAACAGGAAAGCGAGACACCATTCAATGAGAATGCACCGCATAGGCGCGGCGCTCGCAACCGTCACCATCGGGCTCATGACCGTGGTCTTCCCGACAGCCAGCGCCTCAGCTGCTTCAGACACCACGGACACCACCCTCCGCGAACTGGCCGCGAAAGAAGGGATTCTCATCGGCTCGGGGGCGACCAATCCCAACTATCTCGACGACCCCCAGTTCAGCGAGACGCTGGCGGAGCAGTTCGACAGCCTGTCGCCCGAGAACGAGCTGAAGTGGAACTTCGTCCAACCGCGGAAGGATGATTTCGAGTTCGCCGGCCTCGACAAGCTCGTCAAGTTCGCCGAGGATCATGACATGGCGGTGAAAGGCCACGGCCTCATCTCCGGCTGCTGCAATCCTGACTACGTCACGCAGGCAACCGACCCTGACGAGCTCCGTGCCGTGATGAAGACCCACTTCAACACGATCATGGATCGCTACCACGGGAAGATGGACCGGTGGGACGTCGTGACCGAACCGTTCTCCACCTTCGGCGGGACCGGGCTCGTGGAGAACGACTTCTACAAGGTCCTCGGCCCCGACTACATTGCGGAAGCGTTCCGCATCGCGCACGCCGCGGACCCCGACGCCAAGCTGTTCATCAACGAATCGTTGGTGGAGTTCTATCCGGAGAAGCGCCGGGAACTCTATGATCTGGTGGCCGATCTGGTCGCCGACGGTGTGCCCATCGACGGGGTGGGCTTCGAGATGCACGAGACCTTGGCAGGTCCCGAGCCCGGGGTCATCACGCAGATGGCGAAGTCCTACCAGGCGCTCGGACTGGACGTCGCCATCACCGAACTCGACGTACACACCTACGACGTGGATCAGCAGACGCAGATCTACGGGGACGTCATGGCCGAGGCACTGGCGGCCGGAATCCGGGACATCAGCTTCTGGGGCTTCACCGACAAGTACTCCTTCACCTGGCTGCCGGGCGCGAAGCCGCTCATGTACGACGAGGAATACAACCCCAAGCCCGCGTACTACGCCACGCGCGACGCTCTGCGGAACTTCGGCTCCGCGTCCTCGGCGCCGGGTGTCGGCACCCTCAAGAACACCAGCGGATGGACGAACGGCCTCCACGACGGCAACTACAGCGTGACGATGAACCTCTGGCACGGCACCCCGGGCAGCTTCTACCGTCTGTACGAGAACGACAAGCTGGTCTCCGCGCGGGTGCCGGACAGAGGCAGCGGCACTTCGCAGTCAGTCGAGACCACTTTCAAGGACAAGGCCAACGGCACCTACGTATACCGGGCCGAACTGATCAACTCGAACGGCACGACAGCCACGAACACCACGAGGGTCACGGTCAGGGACGCCGCACCGGGCAAGCCCGTGGTCAGCCACGACAACTGGGACAACGACGGCGCCTTCACCGCCACCGCGAACCTGTGGTGGGGTACGAACGCCACCTCCTGCACCTTCCTCCTTGACGGAGCAGTCGTCGGCGAAGGCTCGTTGACCGCCCACACACCGAACGCCCAGTCAGCGAAGGTGACTCTGTCGGGAGTGGCGAAGGGCAAGCACAGCCTGAAGGCCGTCCTCACCAACGCCAGGGGGGCGACCGAGTCCGATCCGGTACAAGTCACCGTCAACTGACGCAGGGGCTGTGCCGGCCCGGTGCGGAGAGAGCAAGCGCCCGGTGTGACCGTACGCCGCCCAGGCGACCGCGATCCGCAGTACCGGCGGGCCCGTTCCCGCGCCCCGGACGGCTCCCGGCGCGCGAGCACTGGCTGCCGGATCGGCACCGGCGTGTACTGCTCCAGCGGACGCACCATTTCATGATGGTCGGGCAGTGCTCGACAGGGCCAAGTGCCCGATGGTCGAGTGATCACCATCGGGCAGCTAGGTCGGAGTGTCGGTCAAGACCAGCCGCGTCTATCACGACAAGGGACTGCTACCTGAACCCGATCGCGATGCGTCCCGTTACCGGCGCTACGACGCGAACGCCACCATCGAACTGGTCAAGATCCGAACGCTTGCCGAAGCTCGCGTTCCCCCGGCCCGTATCCGGGACCTGAGATCAGCGACCGACAAGGAGTTCCAGCACGCGCTTCACAAGATAGGAGACGAGCTCACCGACCGCCACTGAAGACAAGTTCCCATACACGACCCCTGGCCCTCTCGGGTCGCCCAACAATCTACGGAGTTCTCATGTCGTTTCGCTGGGGCATCGCAGGCACCGGAACTATTGCGAACACATTCGCCAACGCCCTGGGTCGGCTGCCGGACGCCCAACTGGTAGCCGTCGGCTCCCGCAACCGGGAGACGGCCGACGCGTTCGGTGAGAAGTTCGGCATTGCGCCCCGCCACCGGCACGGCTCGTACGAGGACCTTGCGGCCGACGACAACCTCGACATCGTCTACGTTGCCTCGCCCCACTCGCACCACCACGAGCACACCCTGCTGTTTCTGAACGCGGGACGCCCCGTGCTGTGCGAGAAGGCCTTCGCGCTGGACGCCGCGCAAGCCGCCGAGATGGCAGAAGTGGCCCGGGCGCGCGGCCTGTTCCTCATGGAGGCGATGTGGAGCCGGTTCCTGCCGGCCTACGTCAAGATCAGGGAACTGCTTTCGGAAGGCGCCATCGGCGAAGTCCAGTCCGTGGAAGCCGACTTCGGATTCCGGTTCCCGGCAGACCCCACGCACCGCTTGTTCGACCGTGCCCTCGGCGGGGGTGCCCTGCTCGACTTGGGCGTGTACCCGGTATCCCTTGCCAGCATGGTGCTGGGCACCCCCGACCGGGTCACGGCGTACGGCACGCTCGGCGAGACCGGTGTGGACGAGCACACCGCCGTTCTGTCCGGCTACTCCGGCGGCGCGGTCGCACTGACCCAGTGCTCGATGAGGGCCCCACTCAGTTCCACGGCTCGGATCACCGGCACCGAAGGCCACATCGAGTTGCCGTTCATGATGCACTGCCCGGACGAACTGACTGTCCGGACACGTGATACCACCGAGCGCCTGAGTCTTCACGCCGCTCGCGGCGGTGACGACGACGACACGACGGGCGGGGGTATGCACCACCAGGCCAGGCATGTCCAGGAGCGGCTGCTGGCCGGGGAGTCGGAGAGCGACATCATGCCGCTGGACGAGACCGTGGCGATCATGCGCACGCTCGACAGTGTGCGCGAGCAGATAGGGGTGCGGTACTTCGACCACTGACATCCCTGGAACGGCCACATGGATCTGCCGGCGGTGGTCCATGTGGTCCTGGCCTGCCACCCCCTGCCGTCGCGTGGACTCGCGGCAGGGCAGGGCGGCAATCCCCCGAGGATGGTGGAGCGGAGAGGACCTGTGGGCGAGGCGGTGGTCACGGCTACAACGCCGATCGACGAAAGAGACAGCGCGGAGCGCCCGCCGCACAGACGGAAAGAGCCCGTTGAAGACAGCACATGGGCGCGAGAGCCCAGGCCCACCCCGCTGAGCCCCTCTCCATCGTCCGGTTCACATGGGTCCCTGCGGATCAGCCAAAATGCTGACCACTTGGGGCTGACGGAGGAGACGGGTTCGTCAGCCTGGGGTATGCCATTCCGTCAGTTCCGGGGATGTCAGTCGCCTCGGCCCAGCGCCTTGCGGGCGGTGGCGAGGATCTCCTCGGAGACGGGTTCGCCCTTGGTCGCGCGTGCGAGGACAAGTGCGCCGACCATGGTGGACAGCCGACTGAGGCCGTCGTCCTGGTCCGTGGCGAGACGCTTTGCCATCTCGCTGACGCCCTCGCTGTACTGGCGCTGGGCTGCGGGACCGCCCTGACCGCGCGCGATGTCGGCTGCGAGGGCTGCCACGGGACAACCGCCGGCCACGTCGTCGCGGTGCTTGGTGGACAGATACGCGTCGATCTCGGCTTCAGGAGAGGCAGCCTCGGGCGCAGTGCCTCCGCCTGAGGCTGCGAAGGCGTGCGTGGTGGCCTCGTCGAAGAGCGCTTCCTTGGAGGTGAACTGCTTGTAGAAGCCACCGTGAGTCAGTCCGGCTGCCTTCATCACGTCCGCGACGCTGATCTGGCCTCCCTGCTCCTTGAAGAGTCGCGACGCGGTCTCGACGACACGGCGCCGGTTCTCTTCCGCCTGCGCCTGCGATACCCGGCCCATCGCCCACCTCCCAAATAGATTCCACTCGTCATCTATAGTAGGTTCGATTTTAGATTACGCATGCAATCTATTCACGAGGGCCGCTGATGCGGCCCCTGACCTATCGGAAGTGATGGATCATGGAACTCAAGGGTGCGACCGCTGTGGTGACCGGCGCCAACCGTGGGCTGGGACGCCGCCTGGCCGAGCAACTCGTGCAGCGCGGGGCGAAGGTGTACGCGGCTGCCCGCCGGCCGGAGACCGTGGACCTGGACGGCGTCACGCCGCTGCGGCTCGACGTCACGGACCAGGCCACGATCCGGGAGGCCGCCCGTGTCGCGTCCGATGCTACGGTGCTGATCAATAATGCCGGTATCTCCCTCGGCATCCCGCTGATCGCCGGCGACCTGGCGGCCGTCCGCGCGGAGATGGGAACCAACTTCCACGGGCCGCTCGCCGTCACCCGCGAGTTCGCCCCGGTCATCGAGGCCAACGGCGGCGGAGCCGTCCTGAACATCCTCTCCGTGATCTCCTGGTGGCACCCGGCCCAGGCCGGCTCCTACGCGGCGTCCAAGGCCGCAGCCTGGGCGATGAGCAATGCCGTCCGAGAGGAACTGGCACCCCGCGGTATCACCGTCTCCGCGCTGCACGTCGGCCTGATGGACACCGACATGACCGCCGGTATGCCCACGGCGGACAAGGCGGACCCGGCCGACGTCGCCGCCCAGGCCTTGGACGGCATCGAAGCGGCCCTGCCCGAGATCCTCGCCGACGACGTCACCCGGCATGTCAAGCAGGGTCTGTCCCAGACACACGCCCTCAGCTGAGCTCGCCAGGGCGGCGGCCCTCACCTGCTCGTCCACGGTGACCGGCCTGTGAAGGCCGCGGTGGCGGGCTCGCCTCGCCACCCTGATCCACCCACCTGGGCATCTCAGTGGCCGTTGACACACCAGATCACGGCCAGGAGACCACCGTCGCGTCCACTGCCCGCGGGGCCCAACGGAAGGGGCACATCCTTTCCGCCACCGGACCCCGCCCCACCGGACCCCGCCCCAGCGGTCGACGGCTCTCCGGGGACAACGAGGGGCTTTGTTCACGGTTGTGGTTCTGGCTCAAGTTCTGGGCACTGTCGCTGGTTTGGGGTTGGGTAACGTTCAACGAGGGGTGGGCACCACCTTGGCGTGGGGGATGTGGTTCGCCTCGCTGACCTCCCACCAGCGGTGTCCGGCGGACCGTCCCGTTGCTGGTCGGCAGGAACGGCTGGAGCTGCGGGCACGTCGTCTCGTGTGCGCCAACGGGAGCTGCGAGCGTCGAACCTTCGCCGAGTAGATCCTGGGCCTGACGCGTCGGCACGCACGCCGCAGGAATGCCCTGACCGGCCGGCTCACGGACATCGCCCTGCTTTCGGGTGGACGTCCCAGAGCCAGTCTGTGCCCACGCCTGGCCATCGCCACCAGCAAGGACACCCTGCTCCGACTCCTGCGCGCACTGCCCGTCCCGCCGCCGGAGTCTGTCCCATGTCTTGGGCGTGGACGGGTTCCCCGTGCGCCGCGGGACGTACCTACGCGACGATCCTCGTCGACATGCCCACCCGCCGCCCATCGACGTCCTCACGGACCGCACTGCGCACACCTTTGCCGCCTGGTTGCGCGAACACCCCGAGGTGAGGGTTGTCTGCCGCGACCGTGCCGGCTCCTTCCGCGACGGCGCCCACGCCGGCGCACCACAAGCCCGGCAAGTTGCCGATGCCTGGCACCTGCTGCACAACCTCGCCGAGGCCGTTGAACGAGTCGTCGGACGACACCGTGCCGACCTGCGCGAACCCTTCACCGTGCGGGCCAACCAGGACGACACTCGCCCACCAGTGGCCGTCCGCCCCGCCGCCCTGGGTGAACTGGACGTGCACGATTGGCAGCGGCGGTTGGTCGCCCGCACCCGCGAACGCCACCAGCAGATCCACGAACGCATCGAACGTGGCGGCAGCCTGCGAGCCATCGCCCGTGAACTCCGCCTCAGTCGAGGCACCGTCGCACGCTTCGCCCGGGCCGCCGATGTCGAGCAGCTTCTCGTCGCGGCAACCCACCGCCCGAGCGTGATCGACGACTACCGGCTCTATCTGCATCACCGGTGGATGGAGGGCTGCACCAACGCTGCAGCGCTCACCCGGGAGATCCAGCAGCTGGGCCACCGCGGCGACATCAACACCGTCCGCCGCCACCTGCGGCCCTACCGCACCGGGACGATTCCCGCGGACGCTCCGCTGCCCCAGCTGACCGTCCGCCGGGTCACCGACTGGATCATGCGCCGGCCCGAGCAACTCACCGACACCGAGCGCAAGTGCCTCGACGAACACTCGACGGCCGAGGCCATCCGGCGCCGCGCGCCGTCCTCGGTGACCGTCTCCAGTACGTGCGTGTCAGACCCGCCAGACTTCGAGGTCGCCGTCGGCGGCGGCACCCTCGGCATTAGGCCCGTGTACCTGTTCCACACTCAACTGCGCGCCGACACCAGGCGCTCGTCGACCTCGGACTGGAGTGGGCAGCGGTGTAGCGGTGCTGCTCCGTAAGTGTGATCCAGGTACGAACCTCGTAGAACTACCAGTACCGGGGGGGTCGACGCAGCCCCGATGCTTGTCGGCATGGACGCACTGCGGCGTACATGACACATCAGTCGCATGGAGCGCCCGCTCGTACAGGCTGTCGATGACGGTCCAGCTCGGCAACCGCTCGTTCATCACCGGCCCAGTCAGCTCAAGACGGGATGTGCCGCCTCTCGTTCTCAGGCGGCCCATCCACCAGAAAAGGCCAGACGCACTCGGGCTCCCGAGTTGCTCACACCCCGTCCGGAGTACACATGATCAAGCGCATCGCGCTACGCACAAGAAGGCATACGGCAACCAGGAATTCTGTTGTCATGGCACTCATCGTGTCCTTCTTGGCCATCGCGTTCCTGCAATCCCCCCTGGGAACCACGAAGGCGGAGGCCGTAAACCAAAGCTGCCCGGGAGGTTTCACTTCGGGACAGGGGTCGTCAAGCTGCCCCAACTTGCACAACTCGGACCTTCTGACTCAGAGGCCGATGCCGCGGACCTTGTACCGTGGCGACTCCCGAACGCCGTTCGCGATATTCAACACCGGATTCGGTGGTCGGGGAGCCAACAACGATATTGTCGATCATGTCCGAGGCGACCGGGCCGGCAACAGCAACTACGTTTCGACGTCCGAGGCGCTCGGCGTCGCGGTTCCGTTCGCGCGGAGCCAGGGACTGCGCAACCTGGAAAGTGCTGCCCGAACGCGCTGCGCGACGTCGATCATCGTGCAGAATGCAAGCCGGGGGTGGCTATCGCGAATCTTTCCGTCAAGGTGCGGCAATCAGACGGTGAGCGCCGAGAGCTACGTCTATGAGATCAGCCCCACGTACGGCAGGAACGCGGTGTACGTGCCTGATCAGATCCGCGGCAACAGTGTCCTCTGGAACCACTACGCATCCCAGCAGGAATGGGCCTACGTCCATAGGATTCCGCGCGAAGCGATCCAGGGAGTCCGTGTCTACCGGATGACCGCGCGTGCGAATCAGGGCCTGATAGACACGCGCTCCATCACGTTCACATACGACCGTTACATCATAAATCCCCACTACGGGAGTGTGACGGTGGTCTACAACCCCAACAACGACGCGAACTCATTTTTCTCCTCCACATCGGATCTTGACGTTCCCTCACTTCCCGCGAATCCGTATACCCGAGGCTGCAGCGCGATCACTCGGTGCAGAGGCGGCGGAAACTGATGATGCGAGAAGTGAGAGAACACAACTCCCGAGAAGTCAGAGACGAAGGAAACCGCATCGTGAGAAACAACAAGCGAGGGGCGGCTGTCCGGACCGGGGCCTCGCCGGGACGACGGATCCGCCTGAGTCTCCTCGCCACCCTGGTCGTGCTGGCCGCCGGCACACTGACCTTCGCCGCGCCGGCGCAGGCCGACGAGAACACCGTCTGGGAGCAGGTGGAGGCCCTCGCCGACAACGACGGCGCCATCGCCGCTTTCGAGGACCCCAACATCGGGCCGGTCATCATCTTCCCGAAGGACTACACCGGGGACATCGACCACCTGCAGCCGCCGGCGAACTGGACCGACTCCTCCGGGCACACACCCACCAGTTGGCCCACGCCCACCACCGCGAAGAGCGCCAACTTCACCACCGACGACATCAGCACCCTCATCAGCGCGGTCTACGCAACGGTGCAACCCGAGGGTGACCTGACCTACGAACTCTTCGTGACCTACGACGGGCCGACCGACCGGGTGGTGGCGCAGACCAATGCCTCGTCCTCGGTCACCGACCCTCTGGCCAACGCGAACTCCGGCAGGCTCGTCATCGACAGAACCACGTCGGGCCAACCGGAAGTCGCCAAGTGCAATCCTGCGCACGGCCCCCTCACGTCGGGTTTCCTCTCCGACCCCCTGACCCAGCTGGCGGAGCTGGCCAACTTCAACTGCGCCCTCTCGTACTTCGAGGACCCCGTCATCGGGCCGGTGATCATCTTCCCGAAGGACTACACCGGGGACATAGACAACCTTCCCCACCCGACGGACTGGACCGACGGCGGCGGCCAGGCACCCAGCGGCTGGCCCACCGCCACCACCGCCCACAGTCTGCAGTTCACCACCGCCAAGCTGAAGGAGGTAAGCGAAGCGGTCTACGCGCGGCTCACACCCAACGGTGACAACACCTACAACACGTTCGTCTACTACGACGGCGAGAGCGACCGGCTCGTGGTGCTCACCGCCGCTCCGTCCTCGCTGACCAATCCCCTGCTCAGCGACTATCCCGACATGCTCACGATCAAGCCCAGCCCGAGCAACAACGTCCGGCTGATCAACGTCAACAGCGGCAAGGCACTCAACGCTGCGAACTGCGGCACCGCCGACGGGACCGGGATCAACCAGTGGGCCCAGCTCGACAACACCTGCCAGCAGTGGCAGTTCGCCCCCACTGCGGACGGCCACTACACCATCACCAACGTCAACAGCGGCAAGTCCCTGGAGGACCTGCACTGCGGGACGTGGAACGGCGCCTTGATGGACCTGGCGACCCCCGTCGACAACGACTGCCAGAAGTGGGACTTCGCCGAGGTCGACGGCCACTACACCATCACCAGCGTCAAGAGCGGTCTGGCCGTCGACGTGCAGAACTGCTCGACGAACGACGGCGCTCTGGTCCGCCAGTGGACCCCCCTCAGCAACGTCTGCCAACAGTGGGACATCGTGCTGGCCGACGCGTGATCGCCGGAACGTAGGTCTGCGTGCGACGGTCCGTCGGCTCTGCCGGCGGGCCGTCGCACAAGATCGGGATCACCGGGATTCCCGTCCGGCGCTCACTCGACCGGTCCCTGGGTCGACACCCACCAGCCCGCGACCTGGGCGCGGCTTGCGAAGCCGAGCTTGGCGCGGATGTTCCCCACATGGAAGTCGACCGTACGCAAGGAGAGGACAAGCCTGGCAGCGATCTGCCGGTTGCTCATGCCCTTGGCCACCAACGCGGCCACCTCCAGTTCCCGACGGGTCAGAGGGCCGGGAACGGGGTCCTGGGCGGCCGGTTCGACGCCGCTGTCCAGGGCATGGTCGATAGCCTGGCCGGGACTGTCATGGCCGCCGCCGACCGCGAGTGCCCTCTCGTACGCCTCCACGCCCAGGGCCCGTACGACCGACTGTTCGCACCGCGCGTGGTCCGCTTCCAGCGCCGGGCCGAACGCGGAAATATTCGCACCGACATCGCGCCACAGCTTGCGCGCCGCGCCCAGTAGCCGGCCTGCTCGCTCGTACTCCCCGTAGGAAGCGCTGATCCAGGCGAGCGTCTCCAGCATCAGCGCGGCACTGAGCGGCTCGTTGAAGCCCCGCTCGATCTCGAGCGCGGTCCGAATCAGCTTCAGGGCCTCCTCCCGGTCGCCGCGTCTCCAGGCGTCGCAGCTCAGCGTCCACATCGCATGCGCGCGTGCCCACCGCTCACCGTGCGCTTCCCCCAGGGCGATCGCCCGCCGGCAGGCCTCCGCACCACGCGGATCCCCCAGGTCCATCAGAACCGCGGCCAACTGGAACAGCTCGAACATCGCCGAGGCCTCCCTCCCAGCTTCCGTATGGGCGGCGATCGCGTGCTCGAACAATGGCACGGCCTGCGCCAGCCGCCCCTGGAACGCCGCCAACGCGCCACGCAGGCCCAGGACATGCGCGAGCATCACCCGATCGTCCTGCTGCTTGCCAAGTTCTCCGGCCTCGGCCAGCCACCGCTCAGCCGCCACATGGTCGCCCTGCAGAAGCACCACCCAGGCTCCGGCGCACAGCGCCCGAATGCGAGCCGGGGTGGGTTCGGGCGCGGCGGCGAGGGCACGATCGAGCTGTCGTCGCCCTTCGCCGAGGAATCCGCCGGCGCACCAGTGGAAGCGCAGCGCCGCGGCCAGCGCGAGGCCGGCCTGCGGGTCGTCGTCGTAAGCCAGCGCGGCCAGCAGATTGGCATGCTCGACGCGCAGGCGGCTGAGGGCTTCCTCCTGGCCGGGGCCGTACCAGCCGTCGGCGATGCGCTCAGCGAGGGCGAGGTGGAAGTCATGGTGTCGCCGCAGCAGGCGCTCTTCCTCCCCGGACTCGGCGAGCCGCTCCCGGCCGTACTCGCGGATGGTCTCCAGCAGCCGGTAGCGGGGCAGGCCCTCGCGCTCGGTGGGCAGGACGACAGACTGGACCACCAGTCGGCCGAGGAGGTCCAGCACCTCCCGCGCGTCGATGCCCTCTCCGGCGCAGACGCTCTCGGCCGCGTCCAGGCCGAAGTCGCCTGCGAAGACCGACAGCCGGTGCCACAGCAGCCGCTCGGCCGGGGAGCACAGCTCGTAACTCCAGTCCACCGCCGCGTGCAGGGTGCGGTGCCGTGGTCGGGCGGTCCGGCTGCCCTCGGTGAGCAGCGCGAAACGGTCCTCCAACCGGTCCACGGCCTGTTCGACGGTGAGCATACGCAGCCGGGACGCGGTCAGTTCGATGGCGAGCGGCAGTCCGTCCAGGCCCGCGCACAGCCGGGTGACCGTGTCCCAGTTCGCGTCGGTGATCCGGAAGTCGGGCCGTACGGCGAGGGCACGGTCCCGCAGGAGTTCGACCGCTTCGTCCGGCACTTTCAGGGGCGGCACGATGAACACGTGCTCGCCGGAGATGCCGAGCGTCTGGCGGCTCGTCGTCAGCACGCGCAGGTCAGGGCAGGCCGACAGAAGCGTATCCGCCAGTTCGGCGCAGGCGTCGACCAGATGCTCGCAGTTGTCCAGCACGATCAGAGCGCGGCGCCCGGCCAGGTGCTCGGCAAGACTGCCGAGCGCGGGCCTGGCGCCCACGTCCACGATGCCCACGGCGGCGGCGGCCGCGGGCGCCACCGCCGAAGGTTCCTGCACCGGTGCCAGGTCGACCAGCCATGTCCCGTCGGGGAAGGCCCTCCTGGCCGCAGCGGCCGCTTCCAGCGCCAGCCGCGTCTTGCCGACGCCGCCCACACCGGTGAGTGTCAGCAGCCGCTTCGCGCCCAGCAGGCGGCGGATCTCGGCGATCTCGTGTCGCCGGCCCACAAAACTCGTGAACGCCGCGGGCAGGGTCGCCGCCCCCACACTCATGTGCCGACTTCGAGGCTCGGCTGGCGGGTGGCCTGAAGGCCGGCGGGGACGCACATGTCATGGGCGGTGGAGCCGAGGTGGCCGACCACGTCGGCGATGCTGCAGCCGGCCGCCTTGCTGGGCGCGTTCCACGGGGAGGTGGTGAGGGAGTTCGCGAACTCGAGCATCACGGTGCTCCTGGTGCGGAACGCAGCGTGGAGGTACTCAGGTCGGGGGTGGGGAGGCGGTTGGCCATGTCGAATCTGCTCTCGTGAGATGTGCGGGCCCGTCGTGTGGTGATCGAGCTCTTCGCGTGCGCGCAGGCGCGCCGAAGGTCGCGGGCGGTGGACATGGCCGCCTGACGGCGTCAGTTCGAGTTGCGGATGGCCTCTATCGCCGTGTCATAGAGGTCGAACAGGGGCGTCGAGCCCCGAAGCCGCAGCCATTCCTCGGTGGCGGCCTGTAGGCAGGTGATGGCCGTCGCGACGATGGCCCTGGCCGAGAAGCTCCGTGCCTGGGAGGCCGCCAGCTTCGGTTCGATCAGGGGGGCGAGCAGGTCGGTCCACCTTGCCTGCTTCTCAGCGTGGCCGGCCCGTAGGGAGTCGTTGTCGAACAGCATCGAGACGATCTCGAGGCGGTTCTGGGGGTCGGCCTCGATCTCGTCAAGCACCACGAACGAGTGGCGCAGCGAGACCCAGACGTCTTCATCGGCGGGCCGGGCACCCAGGCGCGCCGCGATGACGTCACCCTGCTCGGACAGCCCGCTCAGGGCCAGGTCTTCTTTCGTGCGGAAGTAGTTGAACAGGGTGCGGCGCGAGACTCCGGCTGCTGCGGCGACCTCTTCGACGGTCGTCTCTGCGAAGCCTTTCTCGGCGAACAGCTGCATCGCCGTCTGTGCCAGAAGTGAGCGGACGACGGCTCGAGTCTGCATGCGGATGGGGGAGGGGGTCGTTGCCATGCACTAAGAGTACGACAGTGCAGTTCATGAATCTAATTGCACTCAGTGCAGCAATGTGCATAGAGTGTGCCCATGGGCAGAATCGACTACACCACCCAGACCGTCATCGTCACCGGAGCCAGCTCCGGCCTCGGCGCGGAATTCGCCCGCCAACTCGCCGCCCGCGGCGCGAACCTCGTTCTCGTGGCCCGCCGCGAAGCCCGTCTGAAGGCCCTCGCCGACGAGCTGACCCGCCGCGACGGGGTGACCGTGACCACCGTCGCTCGCGAACTCGACCGGCCGGACGCCGGGCGCGCGCTCCGCAAGGAACTCGAGTCCCGGGGCATCTTCGCCACCGGGCTCGTCAACAACGCCGGCTTCGGCACGCACAACCCGTTCGGCGAGGAGGACCCCGAGCGGCTGCAGCAGTTGATCACGCTGAACATCGGCGCCCTCGTCGATCTCAGCCACGCCTATTTCGACGTCTTCGCGAAGCAGAAGACGAGCATCCTGATCAATGTCGCCAGCCTGCTCGGCTTCATGCCGACCCCCTATCTCAGCGTCTACGGCGCGTCGAAGGCGTTCGTGCTGAGCTTCACCGAGTCGCTCTGGGAAGAGGCCCGCGGAACGGGCCTGCGCGTACTCGCCATCTCCCCCGGCTCGATGGCGACCGAGTTTTTCGACGCCGCCGGCAGCCAGGCCGCCGACTACGGCACCCGCCGTGCCCGCCCCGAAGACGTCGTGAAGACCGCGATCGACACCGTCGACAAGGCCTCGCACCGCCCCTCGGTCATCACGAACGGGCGCCCGCTCGCCATCGCGGCGCGCCTTTTGCCACGCAGCGCGGTCGTGCACTTCATGGGCGCCACCATCCGCCGCAGCAACCGTTGAGGCTTCCGGGACCCATCGACCACCTGTCCACGCGTCCGCGCATCCACTCAGCAATCCAGTAGGGAGCATCATCATGACCACCCCCACCCACGAGCCGACCACGAAGGCGGGACTCACAGACAGGGAGCGCTTCGGCGCCATCCTCGCCGCCCAGCGGTCCGCCCAACTTCGCGATGGTGCGCCATCACTCGAAAAGCGGCGCCGCGATCTGCGCGCGTTCAAGGCGGCACTGATCAGCCGGCGCCGCGCCATCGAAGACGCGATCAACACCGACTTCGGCAACCGCTCGCGCCACGAGACCGCGATGATGGAGGTGCTGGGCGTCGTTCAGGGGATCGACTACCTCGATCGCAACCTGCGCTCCTTCATGCGCCCCACCCGCCGCCGGATCGCGCTGCAGCTGCGCCACGGGAGCAATCACATCGAGTACCAGCCCCTCGGGGTCGTCGGCGTGATCTCACCGTGGAACTACCCGGTGAATCTCTCCCTGATGCCCGTGGTCACAGCCATAGCGGCGGGCAACAGGGTGATGCTGAAGCCGTCGAAGTACACCCCTGTAACAAACGCCCTGCTTACAGCGATGATCGCGGAGCTCTACCCCGAGGAGCAGGTCACCGTCGTCAGCGGCGACGGCAGTGCCTTCTCCTCGCTCGCCTTCGACCACCTCGTCTTCACCGGCAGCAGCTCGGTCGGCCGCGCTGTGATGAAGGCGGCGAGCGAGAACCTCGTGCCGGTCACGCTCGAACTCGGCGGCAAGTCCCCGACCATCGTTGCCCGCGGACGGGTGACCGACAAGACGGTCGAGTCCATCGCCTTCGGGAAGCTGCTCAGCGGCGGCCAGACTTGCATCGCCCCCGACTACGCCCTCGTGCACGAAAGCGAGGTGGGCGCCTTCGTCCAGCGCTACGACGCCCTGGTCAAGGCCGCATACCCCGATGGACCCACGAGCGTCGACTACACCTCGATCATCAACCAGCAGCAGTACGACACCCTCGTTGAGCTGATCGCGGATGCCCGGGCCCACGGTGCGACCGTCATCGAGGTGGGTCACCGACCGCAGGATGCGGCACTGCGCCCGCGCACCTTTCCGCCCACCGTGGTGCTGGGCGTCACCGACGAGATGCGCATCGCACACGAGGAGATCTTCGGACCGATCCTGCCGATCTTCCCGTACGGCATGATCGACGACGCCATCGACTACGTGAACCAGCGGCCGCGGCCGCTTGCCCTCTACTACTTCGGCGCCAAAGACGCCGACCGCCGCGCAGTGCTCGACCGTACGACCTCGGGCAACGTAACCCTGAACGGCACGATCATGCACGTCGGGCAGGACGACCTCCCCTTCGGCGGAGTCGGCGAGAGCGGCATGGGCAAGTACCACGGCATCGAGGGCTTCCGCACCCTCAGCCACCCCAAGGGCATCTACACACAGGGCCGCTGGAACGCCGCCAACCTGCTGCGCCCGCCTTTCGGCAAGCGCTCCGACCGCCTCCTGGACTTCTTCCTGCGCTGAGATCACGGGCCAGAGCGTTGCCGAACGCGATCACGCCCAGCACCAGGTACCTTGCCCTCCACCTTCGGCAGAATGCGGGTGCCCGAGTGCCAGAACGCGGCGTCGGTCCGCTTCACGTCGTCCACGTCCCGGCCAGCCAGAACCCGACCGATGCCGCGCACGAGGGAGTCGGTGGACTTCTCCACCTGCTTGTGGAGCAACCCCGGGTGCGTGCAGTGGGCCCGTAGGTGGGCGGTTCGTAAGGTGATGTCCGTTTCCTGTCGGTCGACCACCTCCAACACCTTCACCAGATGGGCGGACGGACACGCGGACACCCTCGCCCTCGGCCTCCTCACCGAGGGCCTCGCCACGGCGAGGGCTTCCGCCCGCACCGGCCCAAGCGCGGCAGCGTGGACGCCTACCCCTGGGAACTCGCCCTCGACGCACTCCCGTCGGCCAACCGACTCCCGGCTGGCGTTGGCGCCTGCCAACGCCGCGCATGACTCCAATGACGCCTGAGAGGTTTCAGTGCACTGGAATCAGCGGCTCTTCCAGATCCGCCCCGCTGTTCCCAGCGCCGTGCACACTCCACTGACCCCTTCCGATCGGCACGGACCACCCACGCATCAGGTTGACAAGACCGTCCGGCCCACGGGTCTGCTCCGACCAGGTTCGCGCGTCGCAAGTTTGGGTGAGAGGGGATGGGCCCCTGCCGTACCCGCTCGCGTACGAGTGCCAGGACCATCTGATCGGACTGGCGATCGGAGAGTCCGCCGAAAGTCGTGATCGTGCGACCACGACGCGGGAAGCCTGGGCCGACTGGCGACCATAGTCCTCCTGAGCGATCGGAGCGCGGGTCGGTTCGGCGGGTTGAAGAGACGGGTCTCAGCCTGGTCGAGATGGTGGGCTAGAAGTCTGCTGAAAATCTTGTTGTGGGGCTGTCCGGCCGTAGGCCGGGCGGCCCTTTTCGCTATGCGGTGGCGGGGGTGAGGTGCCAGCCGCCGTTGGCCCGGGTGAGTCCGAGGTTGATCAGTCGGCGGAGGTTGAGGGCGGCGGCGCGGTGGTGGAGCCAGATGTTGTTGGCGATGACGCCGCGGTAGGGGACCCGGCGGTTCCCCTTGGTGACCAGCCAGGCGATGGCGCGTTCGACGGGGGGCCGCCATCTGCGGTATTCGTCCTGCCAGACGGGGTCGGTCGCAGCCTGGTGGCGTGCCGCGGTGAGCAGTTCGTGCTGGGGGTGGACGTTGAGGGTGCGCCCGGTCCTGGAGGTGGTGCAGCGTCCGCGCAGGGGGCAGTCGGTGCACGCGCTTGAACTGGGCGGTGCGAGCGCCGTCCGCTTTGACCTGTCCGAGGTTGGCGGTGCGTCCGGCTGGGCAGGTCGCGGTGGCGGCGGCCGTATTGATGTGGAAGTCGTCGATGGTGAAGCCGCCGGGGATGGCCTGCCGCAGCGGCGGCGGCTTGATGACCAGGGTGTGGCCGTCGGCCTGCAGGTGTGCGCGCAGGTCGCCGGTGCCGTATGCGGAATCGCCGAGCACGGTTAACTCACTGCCCTCGTCCTCGTCGGCCGGCAGATCGGCCGCGACAGCGGCCTCATGGTTGTCGGGGCCGTAGCCACTGGTGAGGGCAACCGCGGTG
>NZ_JARAXP010000030.1:0-41806 GCF_033793965.1 Streptomyces sp. ME02-8801-2C
GATCTGGACCCTCGACAAGTCCTATCGTTCCAGGTCAGGAGCACTTCTCGCGTTTCTGATCAAGCCTCGGACAGCTCACCTCATGAAAGCCCGAGGTTAGTCGACCCGGACACGTGGTTTGGAGAACTCGCCGGGATTCCCCGCCTCCTGAACCACACCGGCACCCTGAGGGAGATCGCGGCCAAGTACGACCAGATCCTCGAAAGCATCGAATTCGGTGCTCTGGAGAACCTCAGCGAGACCAAGATCCTCGCAGCCCTGCTCGTCCAGCGCGCCCTGCGGGACAAGCTCCAGATCGACGAACCACGCCTGATCGCAGCCGCCCGCTGCAAGAACATCACCTGGTCTCGCCTTGCCCCGGCCATGGAAGTCCGAAGCCGACAGTCGGCCGAACGACGCTACCTGCAACTGCGCCAGGACATCGACCGCATCGTCGGCCACTCCCTGACCCAGAGCGACCGCGTCGAAGCCGCCCGAACCCAGCGCGACCGCAAAGCCGAACAACGCTGGGCAGCCGATCATGCCCCCGAGATCACCGATCTGGCCCGCCGCCTGGCCGCCCTCCCCGACCTCCAGCAGCGGGCCGACGCCTGCCTCCACGTCAAAGCGCAGCGTAAACCGGCAGAACGAAAGAACAACCGCGAAGAAAACCTAGGGAGAGTCAGTGAAGAGGCGGACACTCATGCTGATCCCTTCCCTGGCTGTACCGCTGGGAGCTGCCAGCCTCGCTGTCTCTCTTGCCGCCAAGGACGAATCACCTGCCCCCGCAGTGCCGGAAACACTGCGCGACCTTCTGCCGCAGCCGCATCTGGAGATGGTGGCCCTCGACAGAGCGCCAGGAAACGCGCTCCGGCGTGCCGTACCTGAGCTGGAAGTTGCCCTTCGTCAAGCCCGCCAGCATGACCTGCGCGTGGACATCGGCATCGCGCATTCCATGTTCACTGACGAGACGACTCGGCCCCGGCAACTTCGGGCCATGCCTGCCTATCCAGGAGACCTGCTAGACCCGACCCGCAGCCACGGTGACATCTTGGTTCAGGTATCCGGCCCGACGGCCGAGAAAACCAGTACCGCCCGTGACCGGCTCCTGGCCGGTCTCTCCAACTGGACCGTGCGCTGGCAGACCACCGGATTCCGGCCGGACAACCGGATCGACAACGACAGGGCCCTCACACGCAATCCCTTCCACTCCGAGGAAGGTTTCGGCAATCCGCCGGACGCGCGCGGTGTCGCCGAGCGATCCCTTATCCGCTCCGACCAGAACGAACCGCAGTGGGCCGTGGGCGGCAGCTACCAGGTCGTCCGAATCATCCAGATGGCCACCAGCCTCTGGGACACAGACACTGTGGACGCGCAGGACAAGATTATCGGCCGGGCGCAACGGCCGCTGGCTCGACGGCACACCCGCCAACGAACGGCCCGACTTCGCCGCCGATCCCCACGGCAAGATCACACCTCTCGACTCCCATGTACGGCTCGCGGCTCCCGACCGCCGTAACCCGCCCCCCTCGTACGCCGTGGCTACCGCTACAACCAGGGCCAGGAAAATACAGGCCTGATCTTCTCCTGCTTCCAACGTGACATGGCCCATGGCTTCGAAGCCGTACAGAAGCGGCTGCAACACGAGTCGATGGCCCCGTACCTTCTGACCACCGGCGGCGGATACTTCTTCATGCCACCCGTCGGGGATACCTGGATCGAGGCACTGGCCGGAGCGTGATTTACGAAGGCCAATACTCCGTCTGCGACTGATGATCTCCACCGTCGGCTGGCAGCGGTCCTGGCACGGCGACGAGCAACTCGCGGACTTTGGACCGAGGCCCGGTTCGTACCCGCCACGCTTCACCGTGCCTGGCGACACACAATCCGCAACGACACCGACCACCGAACTGATCTGGGACTGGTTCGGCCACCCGCCTGGGAAGATGCGGACCGCCGAAGCCAGCTAATCGTCAAGGACTAGAATCGGCTGGGGCTTGACTGCCGAGGAGGGCCACGATCTCCCGTGCACCGTGTGACGTCAGCCGGGCCCACGACCCGTCCTGGAAGAAGATCGTGAAGTCGGTCTCTTCCATGCTGAACGGCTTGAGTTCTGCGCCGATGATTTCCTTCCGGGGCAGCGTCCAAAGGACGACCTCGGATCCCGGAACCCTCTCACCACCACCCCAGGAGAGGAGCCGGCTGCCCCGGGCATTGTCCGTGTACGCCGTGATGCGCACGAGCTCATCAGAGCCTGCGAGTTCGATCTCGGTCTCCATGGGCCAGGGCCGCCGGGAGGGATCGAGCTGCCAGGGCAGGGTACGAGCCGTCTCGCCCATGCCCGCCCATATGACGGGGAAGTCGTCGACCTCGTTTTCACGCTCCTCCAGCTTCCCCCGCTTGGCGGGCGAGGAGGGACTGCCGAGGGCATCGGCGATGATGTAGAGCGGCAGCATCAGGATCCCGGTCACGACACCAAGGACGTACTGACCGAGCCGGCCGAAGAACCCCCGCGCCGCGAAGGCCGGTCCAGGGGGCCAGCTGGGCAGGTCGGGTTCAATGTCGTTGCGCTCGTGGTCGCGGTAGGACCGCCTCTTTGCCACCGAGGCGGCAGTACCAGTGGCGAACTCAACCCGGTAGCGCTTCGGTTCGTCGTCCATGACCTTCCCTTCCCTGCCATTCCGGCAAGGTCAACTATGCCAAGGGGGCAGTAGCCGACCGTCCCGGCCCTTGCGGTCGGTGGCTGGGGTGGCCGTGGGACTACCCGTGGGACTACGGGGTGAATTCCTGCTCGAGCTTGTCGACCGCTCCGTCCGCGCCGGCGTGGTACTTGAAGACCAGGCCGGAGTTGGGGTGGGCCTCCAGCCAGTCGAGAAGTTCCTGCACGCCGATCTGCTGGTTCTCGCTGCTTTCGGTGATCGGGTTGGTGGCGGTGATGTAGGCGGCTTGGTCGAGCGGCAGGTCGTATTCCTTGCCGGTCGTCTCGAACGCCGGTCCGTCGGAGTCGGGGTCGGGGCAGCCCCAGGCACCGGCCTTCACGATCAGGTTGAGGCTGCCGCCTTCGGGGGTGTAGCGGTACACCGCGACCTCGTCCGGTGAGATCGGCATCTTGTGGTCGCAGCCCGGTGTCGCGCCGGGCGACGACGCAGCCGATGTCTCGGCGGCCGCCTGGGCTGTGGGGGCTGCGAGGGGCGCTGCGGGGGTCGTCGGGGCGGACACCGTCGGCGGGGCGGTTGTCGCCGTGCTGGGGCCGGAAGCGGAAGGCGCGGCGATACCGGTTGCCTTGTCCTGCGTCTCCTGCGTCGCGGTGGCCTTCCCGGAGCCGCCGCAGCCGGTCAGCGCGGCCGTGCCGAGCGTGGTGAGCAGGAGCGCCGCGACCACCGCGGGGTGTCCCGGTCTGCTACGGCTCGTTGAGTGTTCGTCGGCCATGGGTCCTCCCCTGCCAGGGACGGCCTCGGTGGCCGGTCCTCTCGGTGATCCGTTGGCGAACGTAGCAGCGGAAGTCGCTGTGCCAGGGTTTGCCGTCGTTCCGCCATATTCCCGGGACACAGCTGATGCACAGGGGCGGCGAAGGTCCCCGTCGTGTGTCCTCACCATGAGTGACAGACCAAGGCCCTCGCCGCATACGCTCAACTTGATTTGCTTCGTAGCGGGCGAAGCCCGTTCCTTCCTCTGCAATCCGCAGCCCACTCACCCGTCCGGGCCGGTAAGTCACACAGGCCCCCGCCCCCTGGTATGCAGAGCTGGCGCCGGCCGGACATGCGGGAAGGAACGTGAGCGGTGGCGTGAAACGGTGCGCCCGTCGATCGGTTGACGGCGGATCGGTTCCGCACACGGAAGGCGTGCTGCCCGCACCGCGCCGGGGCCCCCGCCGCGCCCTCAGCTCAGCTGACTGGCGACGATGCCGACTGGGGCCTGGTCCTCGAGGACCAGGCCCGCGAGCAGGTCCGGCATCGACTGGTACGGCGAGCGTCGGCGCAGAGACTGTTCACTAGGGCCTTCGTCGGTGGTCGTCCGCTGGCGCAGCCAGATGCTCCGCAGGACCAGCGGCCGGGACTCGACCGTCATCGCCAACGTCTGTGCGTTGTTGACACTTTGGATCCGCCTGCGCTGGCGGATCCAAGCGCGAACAGCAGCGGCCAGCGGTACTTTCTGGGTGTAGCTCCGCTCGGGGGACGGGCGACCGTGCTGTTGGATGGGTGCATGACGTCGCCAATGACTTTGACTGTGGAATGCACTCCGACCGCGTCGGCCCTGACCCTCCGTCCCCGGCAGGACTCGGACATTGCCATAGTTGTTGCCGCTCACTGCGACGAGGCGATGCGCCGATGGTTGATGCGCCCCATCAACGACGAGGACGAGGCCCGCGCCTGGCTCGCCGACCAGAACACGGGCTGGGCGGACGGCACCCATCTGAGCTGGGCTGTCGAAGAGGACGGCGCGGTCGTCGGCTACTTCGTTATCAAGGCGGCCAATCCGCCGGAGACGCTCGCGACCGGCGTAGGTTATTGGACGGTGGCCGAAGCCCGTGGCAAGGGCATTGCCTCGCGCTGCGTCGAGGCCGCCACGAAATGGCTGTTCGGTGGGCAGGACTTCATGCCAGCCGACGAGATTGAGTTGCTGCACGCAGTCGGCAACGAGGGCTCGTGCCGCATCGCGCAGAAATGCGGTTACGTCCTGGACTCGGTCCTCCCAGCTCTGCCGCCGGAGTTCCCAGACGAGGGACACCGGCACCTGCGCAAGCGGCCCGTGTAGGCAGCGACCAAATTGGGTGTGGCACTCCTTCCGGGACGTTCCAGATCAGGGGTGAGGTCGTAGTTGTGCTGGGGGGGGAGAGGCGTTGGTGTTCGCGGGCGCAGGCGCGGACGCGGTTGAGGGCAAGGTTGCGGCCGAGGCCTTCCACGCGCGCCGCCCGGGACCTTCAGAGCTGCCTGGGACGGTGGCACGCCGGAGTGACGCTACCCAGCTGCCGGGGCCAGAGCTCCTGGACCGATGGGGTGTCCCTGGCAAGATGGGGCCCATTCCTTAACCTTGACTCTGTCGGGGATCTTGGAGTTTCCCGGTGCGGCAGCGTGATCAACGGGCATGCTCGGGGTTGTTCCGAAGGCCCCTGCGATTGTCGAGGTGCTCGTTGTCGCGCCGTCTCCGTTCTGGTGAGCAAGTCCCGTCTCTGACCGCGCAGATCGCGCGGGCGAGCAACCCGGACGGCACGACGGCGATATGGGTGCGTGACCGGCTCGACGGGCTGTGGTGCGACGAGGACTTCGCCGACTGGTACCCGCGCGACGGGCGTCCGGGTCTCTCGCCTGCTCAACTGGCCACCGTCTGTGTGCTGCAGTTCCTGCTCGGCCTGTCGGACCGGCAGGCCGCCGAGGCGGTCCGCTGCCGCATCGACTTCAAGTACGCCATGGCCATGGAGCTGGATGATCCAGGGTTCCACCACAGTGTGCTGGCCGACTTTCGGGACCGTCTCGCCGAAGGCGACCGTGCCGACCGCCTCCTCGACCTGGCGCTGGCCCGCCTCAAGGAGGCCGGGGTGGTGCGCGAGCGCACCACGCAGCGCACCGACTCCACCCATGTCCTGGCCGCGGTGCGGGATCTGACCCGCCTGGAGCTGATCACCGAGGCGGTCCGCGCGGCACTGGAAGAAGTCGCCGGTATCTCTCCTCACCTGCTGGACGAGCTGGCGGATGAGGACTGGGGGCGCCGCTACGGCCGCCCGGTCCGCCTGGGCAGGAACCCCACCAAACCCAAGACCAGGATCCTCGCCACCGGAAACGACGCCGTCCGGCTCCTGGACCACCTCTACCAGCACGGGTCGGACCGAGCGTTTGGTCCCCGCGTCCAGGCCCTGCGCCGGATCATGGTGCAGAACTACCACCGCGACGCCGCAGGGCACCTGCGCTGGCGCACCGCCGAGACCGAAGGCGGACCCGGGCTGCCGCCCTCGTCCCGGGCGGTCGTCTCTCCCTACGACACCTCGGCCCGCTACGCACGGCACGGACACATCATCAGTTGGAAGGGGTTCTCCGCCCACCTGACCGAGACCTGTGCTCCCGACAGCGTCAACGTGATCACGGACGTGGCCACCACCGCGGCCACCACCCACGACAGCCAGGTCCTGCCCGGCATCCACACCCGCCTGTCACGTCGCGGGCTGCTGCCTGCCGAACACCTGGTCGACGCCGGCTACACCTCCCTGCCCCACCTGGAACAAGCCGCGCGTGAACACCAGGTCACCGTCTCCGGGCCACTGCGCAGCAACCCCACCCGCCAACACCGCAAGAACGAAGGCTTCGGCCGGGACGACTTCCACATCGACTTCGACCGCCGCCAGGTCACCTGCCCCCAGGGCCAGATCAGCGCAGGCTGGCACGGCCCCTACCCGACCTCCTCGCCCACCGCCGCCCCGCTGATCGTGGCCAGGTTCACCAAGAGCCAGTGCCGCCCCTGCCCTGCCCGCACCCGCTGCACCACCACCGCCGACAGCGCCCGGAGCGTGGGATTCCCCCCACGAGAACTCCGCGACCTGCAACTCCGCGTCCGCGCCGAGCAGCAGACCCCCGAGTGGAAGACCCGCTACGCGGTGCGCTCCGGGGTGGAGGGAACCGTCAACGAGTTCGCCCACGGCCACGGCATGCGCCGCTGCCGCTACCGAGGACAGGGAAAGGCCCACATTCAGCACATCCTGACGGCCATCGCCGTGAACATCGAGCGCATCAGCAGACTGACACCGACCGAGGCAGCACCCACACCCCGCCAGCCGACCGCCTTCCAGAAATACCTCGACCAGCACGAACTACCCCGGCCGAAGTCCTGGCGAACCCTAGGCACCTGACCCCGGCAACTCCAAGATCCCCGACAGAGTCAAGCTGAGAAGCTGTGTCAGAACCGGTGATCTGTGACGTTCTGCTACTGGTGTACCGGTCGGTGACTCCGAGGGCTGCGGTCGCAACAGGGGCTGAAATCGGCCATGTTGGCTCCGTATCTGGTGATGTTGGCGGTGCGAGGTGGAGTCTGGCCACAACGCCGGGCCGGGGTTCCGCAGCCGACGCAGGACGCCGACGCTTCGGCCCGCGCCGGGTGGTGCGCCATGGCCCCAATGGTGGAGATGGTCGGGAAGGTCACGCGAAGCCGTTACGACGAGCTGGTGGCCGAATCTCTGGACATGGTGGAGGAGGACACCCGCTGCCAGTTCTCGCTCGGGGACGCCGCCCTTGAGCTGGAGCCGCTGCGCGGGCACGGCGGTCACCTGCCGCTCGACGAGGGTGACCAGGGTGTGGAGGAGTCGCTGCGGCTGTTCGCCGAGGAGCTCGGTCTGTCCTTCTACACCGTCCGCACGCACCGGTGGGTGGCTGCGCAGTGGCCGGCGGAGCACCGGCAGCCTGGGGTCTCCTACGAGGTGCACCGGATCCTGGCCTCCGCGCCGGACCGGTTCGAGCTGATCGGGAACCCTCCGCTGAGCGAGCGCACCGGCCGGCGCCGGTGGAGTGCGGAGGTGGCGAAGAAGGTGGTGGGCTGGAAGACCGAAGAGATCCAGGTCCCGGTCACCACCGAGGAGAAGGTCGAGGCGATCCGTGAACTGGCGCGCGATGACGAGGCGGTGGCGGCGCAGGTGGCCACCGACTTCCTGCGCCGGCCGGAGGTGGCGTTCAAGGCCATGCGCGATGCCGAGGCCCGGGAGAACGTGAACGAGGCCCAGTTCGCAGGCCGGGCTCGACGGTGACGAGTTCGACGAGGAGTACGAGGATGCCTTCGCCGAGGAGGGCGAGGCGTTCGACGATCCGGCCCGCATCCTGGTTGTCGGCGTCGGTGAACGCGTGGATCGCCAGGAGGACGGATCGGGCGATCAGCTTCGCGGTGGCGGGGTCGTCGTCGGCGGGGGCGGCCTGATTGTGCAGGGCGTCGGTCAGGACGAAGACGATGCGGGCCATCGGATCACTGTTGATCTCCCCGACCAGCTGGCCCGTTTCGTCGTAGTCCATGGTGGCGTCGATACCGAAGCCGGCGATCAGGATGCGGTGGAGGGTGTGCTGCCCGTAGGCGGCCAGCAGCACCGGCAACGGCCGCTCGCCATCACTGCCCGCCAGGACTGTCAGGGCATCGTCGTTGTTTCCGACGATGGCCTCCAGCGCGGCCAGTGCCCGCAGGTGTTCATCGTCCGTCAGCTCGATGTCCATGGCACCGCAGGGTAGGGCAACGCTCCGAGGGCACGGCGGCGTTCGCCGCGAAACCACCCACCAGGGTCTGGCCACCGGTTGCCATCCGGGCGGCAACGCGTATCCGCGCGGAGTATTCACCAAGCGCCACGGGGACGTTCGGCACCGAGCTGGACCTCGCGCAGGCATTCGCGGCAGTCCGGCAGTCCGGTCACGGTGTGGCCTTCTTTCTCCGTCCAGCTGAAGCCGCACAGTGCTTTGGGCCAGCGCCTGGAGGCGCCTGTAGCCGCGAGGGAGCCGTAGCCCGGGACGTTCCAGGTGACCGTCGTCCCGCCGTCGTAGGGGGCACCGTGGGGCCAGGTGTAGGCGGCTTCGGTGGTGGTGCAGCGCATCCGCAGATCAGGCCGGTCCAGCGTTTGCCCTGCCGGGCCTCAGCCGCGGCATCGACGGCATCGGCCAGGCGCTCGAAGGACAGGTCGTAGTCGTCCATGTGCTTCCACCTCCAGGCCGCTGCTCGCGCATCAGTGAACGGAACATTAGAAGCAGCCGGGCCAGGTCGTGCTGACCGACCCGGACCGTGTTCGTCTCCGGGTCGTAGCCGTACGGGTTCTCGGTGCCGGTCTCCTTGGGCATCGCCTTCTCCTCGTCCACGCGCGCTGGTGGGCTGAGTGTGCCGGGAATGAGTGGCGCGGAGGCCCCATCCCGATCTCCGTACTGCTCGCGTGGACTCAGGTGTGGGCGGCATTCGGGAGGGGGAAGAGCCTAACGACCTTCTGCATGCGGCGAGTTGGCCGGGAACGCAGAGGACCAGGGCCAGGCTGAATGAAGGGTGACATGGACAGCTAGACCTCTTCCGGCATCTGACCGTCGAAGACGCGGACCACCGAACGGTCCAAGGCGAGGAGGGACATCCGTCGTTTGCGGGGCGTGGAAGTGTCACCGCCGATCTCCTCCACACGGCAGGGCCAGGCCTGCCAAGGCTGTTCCTCGACGAGCTTCGCGATGGGGTCGGGGGTGTCGGCGCCCACGGTCTTGAGCACGAGACGGCCCAGCAGAGCAGGGAGACCGAGAGCTACTGCCAGTCCCCAGGATGCTTCATCCATCGCGCCGGCAATGAACAAGAAGAGCACGAACGCTGCCAATGGCACCCAGACCGCCCACTCGTTGGCCGTCTGGCGCCGCTTCTCGATCTCGTTCCGCCGTTCCCTTATGAATTTGGAGGCCGCGCCGGACCGTATGGCCTTGCCAGGGGACACCCAGTAGCCGTACTCGCTCGCCAGCATGATCCCCCCGGTTTCGATGCTGAGTATCCCCATCCGTTGTGTCATGCTCGCGCTCCACAGAGCAACTGTTAGTCGCCGGTTGGAACGCCACTGTGACAAGGGCCGCGCCAGCTGGACGAACCGGGGCCGAGCGCGATGAGAGTCGTGCCTCTTCGACACGCTCACGGAGTACCAGTGAGCGCGGGACGCGGCCGGGCTGATGCCCGCGCCGATCGACCAGTCGATCAAGCCGGTGATCGAGATGTGCGAGGGCGCTGTCACGTTGTTGGGCGGGTAGGCGTCTGATGGTGCGTCGTGGTGTGGCGGAGCCCGGTTCCGGGCTGTGCTCAGGCAGTGGTGGCAAGGCCGGCGACTCCGGTGATCTGCTCCCGGATTGCGAAGCGGACGGTCATCTCGGCGCGGTAGTCGTGTGCGGGCATTGGGGGGCGGAAGTGGGGCGAGATGCCGCTGAACGCGGACAGAAAACGCTGCGCTCCGACCACGGAGCGGAAGCCTTTCATCGCCCGTTCGCGCTGCCTGGTTGCCTGGTGGCTGTTCTCCGCCCGGTTGTTCAGGCCCTTGTGCGAGCGATGTTCCACGGAGGGCATGATCTCGCGGTGGGCCGCGTCGTAGGAGCGGAGCTTGTCGGTGACGACCACCCGGGGCACCACGCGGGCCGTCTTCATCAGCCTGCGGAAGAAACGCCTGGCCGCGGCCTTGTCCTGGCGGTTCTGCAACAGGATGTCCAGCACGTTGCCGTCCTGGTCGACGGCCCGCCACAGGTACTGCAACCGCCCGTTGATCTTGATGAGACCTCGTCCAGGTGCCATGCGTCCCCGGGCCGTGGCTGCCGGCGGCGCAGGGAGTTGGCGTAGGTCTGCCCGAACTTCACACACCGCCGCCGCACCGTCTCGTAGGAGATGGTCACGCCGCGCTCGAGCATGAGCTCCTCGACCTCGCGGAACGACAGCGGAAGGCGGTGGTACAGCCACACGCAGTGGGAGATGACCTCGACCGGGTACCCGTGCCCCTTGTACGACAGCGACGCGCTCCCCACGGACGGCCCTTCCCAGGCTGATCAACCAGAAGATCATCCCACCGATCAGCCAACGTGACAGTGCCAGCCAGCCGATACGACTCGGTGCCGGTCTCGATGAGGGTGGCGTTGACGGTGAGCCGGTCCACGATCGCCGCGCAGAGCCGTGGGTCGGTGAAGGTGCGGCTCCAGCCGTGAAGCGACCTCGGCATCCGCACCGAGCGCGTTGCTGAGTGGGGCCGGGCTCGCGGCCGGCATCACCGTCGGAGCCCTGCTCGCACAGGACATGCTCGGCTCCACCGACCTCGCGGGTCTGCCGACACGCACAGCGGGCCGCCGAATTCTCGGCAGCCCGCTGGTTTACCTTCTCCGCATGGAGAAAAGCCCCCCTTCTTTCTGCTCCACATCCCCCCGCCCCCGGAAATGGCTTCGCCGTTGGATGATTCCGGGAGTCGTCATGCTGGTCACCGGATCGGTGCTCGGCATCTCCGCGTTCCAGGCGCCCTCACGAGCGCCGCACGCGATGAATATCCTGCTGATGGGAACCGACAGTCGCGACACCATCAGCCCCGAGGAAAAAGAGAGATTCCACGCGGGCGGTGTCGCCTGCGACTGCACGGACGTCATGATGCTCGTCCACGTGTCGGCACTCCGGGACCGGATCAGCGTCGTCAGCCTGCCGCGGGATTCCCTCGCCGACATTCCCGAGTATCGCGACGATTCCTCCGGACAGGAGTTCCCGGCGCGTCCGGCGAAACTCAACAACGCGTTCGCGGAGGGCGGTGCCCCCCTCACCGTACGCACCGTCGAGGCCATGACGCATGTGAACATCGACCGCTATCTGCAGGTCGATTTCCGGCGCTTCATGGACGCCGTCGACGCGATCGGCGGGGTCGAGGTGTGCACCGCGCGGCCGCTGAAGGATTCCGCCACCAAGCTCGACCTCCCGCCCGGGAAGCACCGGCTGAGCGGCGGACAGGCGTTGCAGTACGTCCGCTCGCGGCACGTCGACGGCAGCGCCGACCTCGGCAGGATCCAGCGCCAGCATCGGTTCCTGGTGTCGGTGATGCACGAGCTGAAGCACCTGACCAGCGATCCGGTGGCGATGGCGCGCGTGGCCCACGCGCTGCTCGATTCCGCGCAGGCGGACCCCGGCTTTGGTGTCGGGGAACTGGTGGACCTGGCGTCGTCGCTGAGCCGGATCCCCCTGTCGTCGACGGAGTTCACCACGGTGCCGGTCGCCGGGTCCAACCCGCTCATCGCGGGCGTCGGTTCGACGCTGCGCTGGGACGACAAGAAGGTGGACCAGGAGTTCGGGAAGCTGCGCGACGACCGTCCGCTGATCCCTCGTGGACAGTCGCCCCGGCCGGACGACCCGCCCCGGTTCAGCGGCTACGCCCCCGTCCGGGGGAGCTCACTGGCGTGCTCGTGACGGGCGTTCTCCCTCGCACGCTGGGTCAAACGGGGGCACAACCCGCAACCACGCCGACGACGAGATCAACGACGCCGCCTACCGCACGAAATACGGTCAGTACGCCGTCAACATCATCAAGGCCATCACCAGCCCCGAGGCGAGCTCAACGACCATGCGGCTCGTGCCCCGTTCCGAGGACGCCTAGTTGGAGAACGAGCAGTCCGGACCGTCGCGAGGCGGCCCGGCGACCGGAGTGTGTACCGCGCTGACGAGCAGCCGCGTGACCACCTTCGAGCTGTTCTTCGACCTGGTCTACGTCTTCGCGCTCACTCAGATCACCGAGTACATGGCCCACGAGCACACTGCCACGGGCGTGCTGCACGGCGTGCTGCTCCTGGCCCTGGTGTGGTTCTCCTGGTCCGGGTACGCGTGGCTGGGAAACCAGGCCGGGGCCGACCTCGGCGTCGTCCGCGCGGGTATGTCGGCGACTGAGTCGCCGACAAGACTCGCTACCGGCTCGCGGTGGACCCGAGCGAGGAAGCCGCGCTCTTCGAGGATCTCAGCCGCTGCCCGAACGAGCCCGTCACGGATACGTTCGCCCAGTAGCGCTGGCCGTTCGGCGGCGGGACAGGCTGCCGGGCGACAACGCGAAGCCCCGGCTGGTCGGGGGAGACCAGCCGGGACCGTGGCGGTGGCGGCCGGAGGGCGGTCGCCTCTCGGCGGAAGGCTCCGTGGGGCACTGTCACGTTGGCTGACCGGTGGGATGATCTTCTGGTTGATCAGCCTGGGAAGGGTCGTCCGTGGGGAGCGTGTCGCTGTCGCAGGGGCATCGGTACCCGGTCGAGGTCATCTCCCACTGTGTGTGGCTGTATCAGCGTTTCCCGTTGTCCGTTCCGCGAGGTCGAGGAGTTGATGCTCGAGCGCGGCGTGACCGTTTCCTACGAGACGGTCCGCCGCTGGTGCGCCAAGTTCGGGCAGGCCTACGCCAACGCGCTGCGCCGCCGGCAGTCACGGCCCGGGGACAAGTGGCACCTGGACGAGGTCTTCATCAAGATCAACGGGGAACAGAAGTACCTGTGGCGGGCCGTCGACCAGGACGGCAACGTCCTGGACATCCTCGTACAGAACCGCCGGGACAAGGCCGCGGCCAGGCGTTTCTTCCGCCGCCTGATGAAGAAGAGCCGAATGGTGCCGCGGGTGGTCGTCACCGACAAGCTCTGCTCCTACGGCGCGGCCCACCGCGAGGTCATGCCCTCCGTCGAACACCGCTCCCACAAAGGCCTGAACAACAGAGCGGAGAACAGCCACCAGCCCACCAGCCCACCAGACAGCGTGAACGCGCGATGAAGGGCTTTCGCTCTGTGGGCCGTGCCCAGCGGTTCCTGTCCGCGTTCAGTGGTATCTCGCCCCACTTCCGGCCCCGCCGCCATCTGCTGACCGCACACGACTACCGCGCCGAGATGACCGTCCGCTTCGCAATCCGGGAGCAGATCACCGGAGTCGCCGGCCTGCCACCGCGGCCTGAGCACAGCCCCCAACCGGGCTCCACCACACCACGACACACCATCAGACACCGCCCACCCAACAACGTGACAGCGCCCAGGGACAAGCTCGCTCAGGAACAGCTGGACGCGCTGCGGGAACTGGGTATCGAATGGGCATGAGCCGAGCAGGCACAGGGCTTAGCAGCGCGTGAGTTCCTCGACCACCTTGGTGATGCGCCGCTGACGCGTCGCGTCGGTCTTCGCGTCGTCAATCGACGTGACGTGCGCCTTTTGGCGGCTTGGGGACAGCGCGCGGAACGCCGCCCCCGCCCCCGGCACCGCAGCCAGGGCGGCCGCGAGGTCCGCAGGCGGCTCCACCGTGCGCGGCGCCGTGTCCAAAGCCAGCTCAACCTCGATGCTGTCGCCACCGGAGATACCCGACTCCCGCCGCTTGTCGGCGCTGAACGGGATCAGGAACTGCCCGCCCATCGAGGCGATCGTCGAGCGGTAGGCATAGCCGTTCACCAAGACGCTGACAGCTGGGCGCCTGCCGCCGCCCAGCGCCTCGACCACCTCAGCCGGAACCGGCACGCCGGTGTTATTGCCGGTCTGGAACATCTTCGTCGTGAACTTCATGCCCATCGCCCTCTCAAGTCTGCCGACACCCTGCGAGAAGAAGACCGCGGCCGCACGGAAAACTCATCGCCCCTCACATGCCGGCGCAGCACCGCCGCGTTTCCACCCGTCTGTCCCAGCGGAGCGGCCGCGGTCGGCGTGATGGTCGGCGGGCCGTGACGGGCGTGGGCCCCGTAAGCGTCAGCGGACCGTGCCGAAGTCCTGCGTCCAGTAGTTGCCGGGCTGCGCCACCCCCACACCGATCTCCTTGAAGCCGCAGTCCAGGATGTTGCGTTTGTGACCGGCGCTGGCCATCCAGCCTGCCATGACCTGCTCGGGCGTGGAGTACCCGTACGCGACGTTCTCTCCGTAGGTGCTCCAGAGGTAGCCCGCGCGCGTGATCCGCTGTCCCGGGTCGGACCCGTCGGAACCGGTGTGTGACATGGTGTTGTGGCTCGCCATGTCCGCGCTGTGGGCCTGGGCGGCCTGCGAGAGCTTCGCGTCCAGGGTGACCGGGGAGCAACCGACCTTGTCGCGCTCGCTGTTGACCAGGGCGACCACGCGGGCGACGGCGGGGGTCGCCGTGCCGGCGGGCGGCTTCGGTGCGGCGGTGGTCCTCGTCGGGGCGGGCGGGGCGGTCGTCTTCAAGACGGGCGCCTTGGGCTTCTCCGGGGCGGGCACCGCAGTCCCGGGAGAGGTCGTCGGCGTGGCCGAGGGCGAACCCGTCGCCGTGGGCTTCGCAGTCCGGATGTCCCGCCCCCAGTGCCCGTCCCAGGACGTCTGCCCCCCGTCCGTCCGGTGTCCGTTCCAGGACGCCTTCCTCCCGTCCGTCCGCGGACCGCTGGACGTGGCGGTGATGGCCTCGGCTCCTCCCTCGCCCACGCACGCCATGGCGGCCGACGGCACCGCCACCGCGCTCATGCGACCGGCTGATCGCCCGCCGCGATGTCCATCTCCGGGAGAAGACGCTATGGCGGATGCTCTACGAGACCGTCGCGCGGTCGGAGGAGATCCTCGGCGTCAACATCGAGGAACTGGATCTCGCCGGGCGTCGCGCCCCGGTGAAGGCCAAGGGCGCCCGGCCGCGTACCCGCCGCCGTGGCGCGGTGCGCGAGGACTTCGTGCTGGAGACCGTGTACTGGGACGCGGGCACCGCCCGCTTGCTGCCCCGCCTGCTCAAGGGCCGTACGCGCGGGCCGGTGTTCGTCACCCACCGCAGGCCGGGCCCCGGCAAGGTCGTCGGCCGGCGCGACGTGTGCCCGGACACCGGACTGGTCCGGCTGTCGTACGGGCAGGCCCGCATGCTGTTGGACGAGCACACTGCTCTCGGCGGCGTGAGCGGCACGGGCTGGGACCTGCACGAGTGGAGGCACTCCGGACTCACTCACCTCGGCGAGGCCGGGGCGAGCCTGCTGATGCTCATGGCAAAGTCCCGGCACAAGAAGCCCGAGAACGTACGGCGTTACTTCCATCCCTCTGCGGACGCGATTGCCGAAGTCACCAGTCTTCTCGCGCCCGGCGACAGCAGGCGCTGACCGCTGTTGGCCCGGTGCGGGGCCGGATGAGGTTTCACTGGGGGTAGCGCACGATCAGCAGAGCCTCGACGTCTCCGGACGGTGCCTGATACAAGTGCGGAACGTCGGCGGCCCAACTGCCATGCATGCCGGGGCCGATCAGGGCAGGAGCAGAGATCGTGCCGACGCGCGCGGTGCCGGCGAGGACGATGATGTGCTCTGTTGTGCCGGGGGCGTGGGCGGCGGACTCCTGCGTCGTTCCGGCGCGAATGAGCACTCGGTAGGTTTCCGTGACCGCCGCAGCAGTCTCAAATCGCTCGGTGAGGACGGCGTCCACGGCATGACCGGAGACCTTGGTGGGAAACGCGAGGTTGTGCAGCGCTGTGCTGAGCGGCACTTTGAGGGCCGTCGTCAGAGCGTAGAGCGTCTCCAGAGTGGGATTGCGCCGGCCACTCTCCAACTCGGAGAGCGTCCCTTTGCCGACCTTGGACCTGCGGGCCAGCTCGGACAGTGACATCCCCTGCGCTTCGCGCAATTCCCGCAGGCGCAATCCGACGTGGGTAGCCAGGTCCATGGTGAACCCCTCCTTGTTGTCGAGGCCAGTTGATCCGATGCCGCCCGAGAACTATCGTTCCACATACGGAACGTTCTGTATATGGAACACGTGATGATGCGACCTCGTATGAAGGAGTCCCATGGGGCCTCAGGAAAACGCGTCCCTGCCCGTTCGCAGCATGCAGGTGGCCCGCGCCCTCGCTGCGGCCGGTGTCGCGGGTCAGGTATGTGAGCTGGCGGAATCGATGCGCACGGCCGCCGAGGCCGCCTCGGCCCTGGGGTGCGACGTGGGTGCGATTGCCAACAGCCTCGTGTTCATCTCCGATGATGAAGCCGTTCTGGTTCTGACCAGCGGTCAGCACAAGGTGAACACCACCGCACTCGCCGCCCGGTGGGGACGTGGAAAGCTCCAGCGCGCCACTCCCGAGCAGGTGCGCCAGGCCACCGGACAGGCGATCGGAGGTGTGGCCCCCGTCGGCCACCCCCGTGCACTTCCCACCGTGGTCGATGCAGCCCTTGTCGGCTACGCCCAGGTCTGGGCCGCCGCCGGAACTCCCCGCACGGTCTTCCCCACCACCGCTGGAGAACTCGTCCAGCTCACAGGTGGACTTCTGCTCCCGGTCGGCCCATGACGAAGGGGCCCGTCGGGCCGGGGACGGATCTGTCCGGGCAGGTGGCTCTGGTTACCGGGGGCTCGACCGGGCTCGGTCGGGTTATCGCGCTGGGCCTGGCGTCCGCCGGATGCACGACGGTGGTGGCCAGCAGGCGGCCGGAGGTGTGCCGTCAAGCGGCGGTCGAGATCGCTGCCCAGACGGGCCGTGCTGCCTTGGGCCTCGCCTGCGACGTAACCGAGGAGGACGAGGTTCACCACCTCGTCGAGGAGATCGTCACCGAGTACGGCCGCCTGGACGTGCTGGTGACCAGCGCCGGGATCCAGGCTCGAGGCGAGCTCGGGGCGCTCGACGCTGTCACGTTGCGTCGCTGCCTGGATGTCAATGTCGTCGGAACCTTCCTCGCCTGCCAGGCAGCCGTCCCGGTGATGCGCAATGCCGGGTACGGCCGCATCGTCACCTTGGCCAGTGCTCTCGGGCTCGTCGGTGCCGCAGGTCGGGCAGGCTACGCGGCCAGTAAGGGCGCGGTCGTCCAACTCACCCGCAGCCTCGGTGCCGAACTCGCCGGCACCGGCATCTGTGTCAACGCGCTGGCTCCAGGTCCCTTTCGCACACCACTGAACGACGGTATCGATGACGACCCGCAAGTACGGGACTTCCTCGATCACCAAGTCCCCATGGGGCGCTGGGCCGACCCTGAAGAACTGGTCGGCGCGGCAGTCCTGTTGGCCAGCCCAGCGGCCTCGTACCTCACGGGCGCCGTACTTCCGGTCGATGGAGGCTGGACCGCCCACTGACAGCGACGGTCCATGCCTGCCCCCGGCCCCGGCCAAGGGCAATTCGATCTACCGAGGGTATACCTGTTCGGCATATCACCTACCAGGCCCGCCGCTGAAGAACGTAAGTGGGTGCAGCGAGCCGCCGTTTCTGGCGCCTCGCTGCACCCACTCCGATGCTGAAAAGCGCCAGCGCGGGGATGCAGGTGACCCAACAGGAGGCGGTCACTCGTCCTCGGGGGCATGCGGATCGCGTAGGGGGCGCAGTCCGCCGGGTATGTCGGGGAGCTGGAACGAGTAGCAGCCGAGCAAATGTTGATGTGCTGCCGTACGAACGGGGAGAGGCGGGCCACGTCCTCGTCGCAGACATCGAAACCGTCCGCCCGCAGCTGGGTGACGGTCCCCGGTGCCCTCGTGGCATGGTTCCTCGAAAGCGTGGGCACCGCGGGCATACTTCGCATGATGGTCGGCTGGGCGGACCGCTCCGCCCACGTCGTGACCGCCGTCGGCTACTGCGACGCCTCAGGAACCCAGGTGTTCGAGGGGACGGTCCAGGGTGAGATCGCGCTGGCGGAAGCGGGCGCCAACGGTTTCGGGTACGACCCCATCTTCGTTTCCGCCGGCAGCCGGTGCACCTTTGTCGAGCTCAGCGATGAGGAGAAGGACGGCGTTTCGATGCGGCGTCTCGCGCTCGACAAGGCCCGCACGGCACTGAACCTGGATGCCCGCCTCGTGGGTGAGGCTCTGCCGGTCCAGCTCTGAGCCGAAACCGCACCTACCCGACGAGAGGAACAGCATGACGCTCCCCCCACGGACTCCTCCGGCGACGGCGCGCCTGCTCGATCCGGCCGAACAGCCGCACGATGTCGCGCCGCGGCTGGCGGCGCAGATCGCCTTCATCGCGGAGGTCGACCGTCTCAAGACCGTGCTGCGGCTCAGCCCGCTGCTCGCCGCCGACCGCAGGGAGAACGACGCCGAGCACTCCTGGCACCTGGCGCTGATGGTCCTTGTCCTGGCCGAGTACGCCGACGAAACCGTTGACGTGGCACGGACGTTGAAGCTCGTCCTGGTGCACGACCTGGTGGAGATATACGCGGGCGACACCTGCCTCTTCGACGATGCCGCCAGGAGGGACCAGGCGGAACGTGAACGCGCCGCAGCCGACCGGTTGTTCGCCCTGCTGCCGGCGGACCAGGAGGGGACGTTCCGCTCCCTGTGGGACGAGTTCGAGGCGCGAAAGACGCCGGAGGCCCGATTCGCCAAGGCCATGGACCGGTTGCAGCCGCTGTTGCTGAACTTCGGCAACCACGGGGGGACCTGGCGCACCCCTGGCGTCACCCACGCCGTCGTACATGACCGCACGTCCGTCATCGGCGAAGGCTCCCGTGAGCTGTGGGGCTACACCGAGAAACTGCTCGCCCTCGGCGCCCGGCGGGGCTGGATCGACGGCGGGTGACGCGCGGCGAACGGATCGCGCCGACGGAAACGCCCTGACCTCCGGCTCTGCCACCGCCGCGCCGCGCGGCGGTGCGCTACGCCGTCCCCGTCAGGCGCAGTCGGGTGCGGGACGGCGCCGACTCGGGCAGCGCGCCGATGATGTCGGCGAGGGTGACCCCGGCGAGGCTGCCTCGCCACGCCTCATGCGCGTCGATCATCTTCTCCGCGAGGACACAGGTCCGGCGGCAGTCCTCGGGAGGCAGCGCGCCTCGTCCCTGCTGGCGGATCTCGCGGCACTCGTACGGCGAGGACGTGCCGTCGACGGCCTCGACGATCTGCAGCAGGGTGATCTCGCGGGCCGGACGCGCGAGCCGGAATCCTCCGCGCGGGCCGGTGGTGGCGGCCAGCAGCCCGGCCCTGACGAGTGCCTTGAGCTGCTTGGCGAGGTAGGCCGCGGGGAGGTCGTAGTACTGCGCGAGTTGCGTCGTGGACGCACTCGCTCCCGGTTCGAGCTGCGCCAGCGTCGTGGCGCAGTGCAGAACCCATTCAGTACTCACAGGCAGCTTCACGACCACAGTCTATCGCAGACATTGTGGACCTTTTTTATCCATGATATCTTCGGTGGCGAGAGAGAGAAGGAGAGATCACCATGCGGATTGCTGTCGCCGGGGCGACCGGAAACATCGGGACCCTCACCGTCGCCGCCCTCGAACGGGGCGGGCATGACGTCGTGCGGATCAGCCGCTCGCTCGGCGTGGACCTGTCGACCGGTGACGGGCTCGACGACGCCCTGACCGGCGTCGAGGCGGTCATCGACGCGACCAACGCCCCGGCGACCGAGCGGGCCGAGAGCGTCGAGTACTTCGGTACCGCGACCCGGCACCTGCTCGCCGCCGAGGCGCGGGCCGGTGTCCGTCACCATGTGCTGCTGTCGATCGTCGGGATCGATCGCATCGAGGGCAACGCGCACTACGCCGGCAAGCGGGAGCAGGAGCGCCTCGTGGCCGCGGGACCGGTGCCGTGGACGGTCGTCCCGGCGACCCAGTTCCACGACTTCGCCGCCATGGTGACCAGCTGGACCGAGCAGGACGGCGTCGCCACGATCGCGCCGTTGCTCGTGCAGCCGATCGCGCCCGCGGACGTGGCCGACATCCTCGCTGAGATCGCGGTGGGCGAGCCGCAGGGGCGGTACGTCGATGTCGCCGGGCCCGAACCGCAGGACCTGGTGGACATGGCCCGTCGCACCAACGACGCGCGCGGCCGTGTGGTGAAGCTCGTGCCGACGTGGTCGTCCGTGTTCGGTCCGGAGATGGCCGGCGACGCGCTGCTGCCGCGCGAAGGCGCCCGTATCGCGCCGACCGCCTTCGACGAATGGCTCGCGAAGCAGCGGTAGTTCCCGCGGACGTGCCGGCGCTCACCTCCGAGAGGTCCCACCCCTCGGAGGTGAGCCCCGGCACGTCCGTGCCGCATCCGGTCAGGCGGACGGCAGCAGGGCCTCGTAGGACGGGCCCTCGGAACCGGCCGCCAGCATCCTGAGTATGTCGGTGAGTTCGGGCTCTGGTCCACTTCGTGTGGTCGCGTACGCAGGGTGACTGTTGATCTTCGTGTGATGTCGGTTGAGTTCGCCCGAAAATCGCCAGGCTGGATGGTGGTGTGGTCGACAGTCCTTCGCCATGAACGAAGTGCTGCCGCAGCTGGATGAGCTCCTGTTCTCCTCAGCCGAGGGCGTGGTGGTGGAGTCGGTTGAGGTGACCGACACGGTCGTCCGGGTCGAGGCTCGGATGACCGTCAAGCGGGCGGCCTGTCCGGGGTGCGGATGTTGGTCAGGCCGATTACATGGCTCCTATCTGCGGTTTCCTCGTGACCTGCCGACAGCAGGCAAGTTCGTCGTGGTGTCGTTACGTGTGCGGCGGTTCGTCTGCGAGGAGGACTGCTGCCCGCGCAAGACCTTCGCCGAGCAAGTACCCGGGCTCACTCGCCGGTTCGCGAGACGGACTGAACGGCTGCGATCGACGCTGGTGTCGGTCGGCCTCGCGCTCGCGGGCCGAGCGGGCGCCCGCATGACGGATGCCTTCCAGGTCCCGGTCAGCAGGAACACCTTGCTGAGGCTGATCGCCTCGCTTCCGGACCCCGCCACCTCCGCACCCCGGGTGGTCGGCGTGGACGAATACGCCCAGCGCAAGGGCCATATCTACGGAACCGTGCTCGTCGACGTTGAAACACGTCGCCCGATCGACCTCCTTCCCGACCGGGAAGCGGACACCCTCGCGGCCTGGCTCGTCGAGCGGCCCGGCATCGAGATCGTCTGCCGTGACCGGGCCCCGTTCTTCGCCGAAGGCGCCACCCGCGGCGCTCCGCAGGCCCTCCAGGTCGCCGACCGATGGCATCTCTGGCACAACTTGGGCGAAGCCGTCGAGAAGTGCGTCTACCGGCACCGCGGCTGCTTGTGGCCCACGCTGGCGCAGCCTGAAGAACCTCAGGAGGAGGCGGAGCCAGCGGCGTTGTCACCTTGGCCGACAGGGCACCGGTTCGCCGAACGCACCCGCGCCAAGCACGCCACCATCCACGCCCTCCTCGCTGCCGGTCACAGCAAGAGGTCCGTCGCCCGGCAGCTTGGCATGACCCTCAACACCATTCTGCGCTTCTCCCGCGCCACGACCCCGGAGGAGATGTTCACCGGGCAGTGGCAAAGCCGTGCGACCAGGCTCGACGACTACAAGCCCTACCTCGATCAGCGCTGGCAGGAAGGCTGCACCAACGCCTGGAAACTGTGGGAAGAGATCAAGGAACAGGGCTATCCACGCGGCTACGCCAGCGTCCGCGACTACGTCAGCAGGACTCTTCGCAGCAAGCCTCAACCGGTCGGCCCCCGGCCGCCATCGGCCCGCGCCGTCACTCGCTGGATCCTCACTCACCCCGACGCCCTGCCCGAAGCTGACCGGCTCCAGCTCAAAGCCGCCTTGGCCAACTGCCCCGAACTGACCGCACTCGCCGAGCACGTGCGCTCCTTCGCCCACATGCTCACCCAACTGCAAGGAGACCGACTACCCGAATGGATCGAAGCGGCCAGTGCCACCACCGAGCTGCCCAGCCTTCGCCACTTCGCTCAGCACCTCCTGCGCGATCTCGACGCCGTCACCGCCGGCCTCACCCTGCCCTGGAACTCAGGCGTCGTCGAAGGCCACGTGAATCGGATCAAGATGCTGAAGCGGCAGATGTTCGGCCGTGCAGGATTCGAACTCCTCCGCAAACGAGTCCTGTTGGCGTGACCAGGTTATTTCTACCTCGCGACCTCGCCGGGTGAACGACGGGCGGGTTGGTATGCGGAGGGTAGTTCGTTGGCCGACGCACCCTAGTCAGAAAGGGCCAAGGCGGCGAGTAGTCCTGCTCCGACTCCCAGGACAATCAACTGCATGATGCCCGGGGTGCGCCACCGCAGGGCAAGGAGGCCGCCGCCTGTGACGACTGCACCACCGACCAGGAGCCACATTCCCTGCCACGCCATCTTGGGCGCACCAGGCAAGTTGTCCTGGTCGTAGCTGTCGGCCCAGCCTGTCATCCCATAGCGGAACACCAACCAAGCGATGACCATCAAGTCGAGGATGAGTAGCGCCAGGCTGACCCCAACCTGCTGACCGATCGACGGCTCACTTCCGCGTTCCATACTCACCACCGGTGCCCATGAGAGCCTGTTAACCGCATGAGGTCAGCATGCGACTGTGACGGGCTCTGCACATGAGTACGGCTACTCAGTGAGCTGTCAGTAGCGGAGACGGAAAACTGACCACAGGCTCGTTCTCGCAGCAGGGAGTGCTGGTCCACTTTCTAGCTGAACCTTCACTCAGCGTGCCCACACCACAAGAAGTGGACCAGAGCCCAATCTCGTGTACAGAGCCAACGGAGCGACTGACCGCCTGGCTCGCAGGCTTCCGCGTCCCCGCCGTCTAAGAATCACCCGCGATGAAATCCTGAACCCCATGGCCTACCGCAGCCGCCACCACCTGTCGGTAAACGTGGAATGACGACAGGCGCCCCGGGCGTCCAATGAACCCATACTTTCCGGGGCCTCACGAAGGCGCGGATCCAATCAGATCCGATGACGGCTGGCGACAGGGTTTGATGACACCTCGGGTCCGATGGGCCGACAGGAACGAGGAAGTACTGTGGTCAACCTGGTTTACAAGCGGGTGTCGACCGACCAGCAGTCGACCGACCGTCAGAACCTCGTCCTGGACGAGGCCGACATTGAGGAGCCGGTGGTCTTTGAGGAAGAGGGTGGCACCTCCAGCCGCCTTCACCCGCTGGAGCGCCCGAAGTTCGGCGACCTGCTGACGTACGCACGGCCGGGCGACACCGTGCACATCTCTGAGATGTTCCGCCTTGTACGCGGCACCCAGCACATCCTCGACGTGCTCGGCGTCCTGCACCGTGACCGCCTCGCCCTGCGCATCCACGACGGCGCGTTCTCAGCCATGGATCTCACCGCCCGCCACCCGCGCACCGGAGAGCTCCTGTCCACCGTGAAGTTCATGGTGCAGACCCTCGCTGCTGCCGGCGAACTTCAGCGCGACCTCCAGCGCGAGCGGACGTACGACGGACTACGGGCTGCCGAGGCGAAGGGCAACAAGGGCGGACGCCGCCCGGCAGTCACGGCCGGGAAGACCAAGGGCGTGCGCGCCGCGTAGCTGGAAGGCCAGTCCATCGCCGCCCTCGCCCGCGATCACAACGTCAGCCGCGGCGCCATCCGCACCGCCGTCGCGGACCTGCTGCCCGAGTACACGCCCGTCGGCGCGGGCACCCTGGCCCCGGAGCTGTCGGTGGTCCTCGACATGCCGGGGAAGGTGGCCGACTTCCTCCGCGCCGCTGATCTGGCACCCGTCGAGCGCGCCGTGCTCGACCAGGGCGTGACCGTACGGCGCGGCCAGGGCTACACCTTGCGTATCACCGCTGTGCCCGCGATCCACCGCCGACTCCTCGACCTCTGCCAGGCCCTCGACGGCGCCGCGGCGGTCCCGGCCCAGCGCAAAGCCCGCCGCGAGTACGAGAACCGCGTCAATCTGCATGCCCCCACTACAGATCTCGGAGGTCAGTCACGCTCCGCTACATGACGGGTAGCGGCAGCTATACGAGAACACGGCCGACCCGAGGCGTGACGTGGCGCGTGTCTACGCCGCGTCCTCGAGAAAGGCCCCCTCAATCCATCATTGCGGCGCCGAACCCGCCCAGGATCTCGTCCATGTTCAGCTCGGTGGCGCCGACCGGAGCCGTGGGCTTCTGGCCCTCGCTCATCCGCACCACCAGGCTCAGCTTCTTGACCTTCGCGTTCTTGGCCAGCTTTGCGAGGTCGACGGAGACCTCGGTCAGCTCTCCGTTCTTGAGGGTGAAGTCGGCTGTGACCTTGGCGTTCGGGGCGTCCTTGAGGTCCTCGTCCCTGGGCAATTCCATGCCCGGCGGCAAGTTCTTCGCGAGCGGACGGATCTCGCCGAGGAACTCCGTGATCAGCGTACGGAACGGAGCAGTGGCGGTGATGTGCTCGGAACCGTCCTTGTCTCCGGCGGTCTTGAAGTCGACCTCGCGGGCGACGGTCTCGCGCAGCGCCTCCAGTATCTGCTTTTGCGCCTTGGCGTCGAGGGTGGACTCTGGCGCGGGCGTCGCACCGGGCTCCGCTCCCATCTCGGCGGCGGTCTGCTCCATCTCCTTGTTGTTGATCTTCACCCACTCGCCCTCGAGTACCTTCTTGAGCCCGCTCGCCTCCGGGGGAAGGTCCTTCACCGACGGCACGGGAAAGCCCATCGCCTTGCCGAGGACGTTCACGTCGGAGCGGATGTACGTGTAGTCGCCGAGGACCCGGTACTCGGTGATGTCACCGTCCTTGTTGCTGATCTTCAGCGCCATGCCGACGTAGTCCTTCTCCCCAGACTCCCCGATCGGCTTTATCGACTGCACGGTGACACTGACCTTCGCGCCACTGAACAGGTCGGCGATCGCGGTGGGCATCTCCTCACCGGGCTCCGGATCCATCGAGGCGTCCAGCGCCTTCAGACTCCGGGCGTCCGTGTCGAGATCGAGCTCGAAGGAGATCGTCTTCTCCTTGGCGAGCTTCTCGAAGGCCTCGTCGAGCTTCTTCCCGGCGGTGAGCTGCTCCACGGTGCCGCAGGCTGCGGAACCCGCCAGGACGGCGCCGACAACTGCGGTGGCAGTCAAGGTCTTACGTATGGCGGTGATGATGGTCTCCTCGTCAGTACGATCACAACGTGATCATCGACGAAGACTTGTGACGTCAACAAATGGTTGTCCCCCGCGTGAGCGACGTCGACCGGGCGATGGGCCCCACGGGTTCGACCTGCTTCCGGCTGTCGATCTGGGTCTTAAAGAGCGCTCGTGCGCCGCCGGACGCGCGAGCACGGCCACCGTCTCGTGAAGCTGTTCGTGGAGAGGGCCGTCTCCGGCACGGTCGCCAGCGAGGAGCGCCCAGAGTTGGCCACCGGCCCTCCGTCGAACACCGCTCGCACAAGGGCCTGAACGACCGGGCGGAGATCAGCCACCAGCCGACCCGGCAGCGTGAACGCGCGATGAAGGGCTTTCGAAGCACTGGCGGGGCACAGCGATTCCTGTCCGCGTTCAGCGGGATCTCACCCCACTTCCGACCCCACCGCCACCTGATGACGGCCTCCGGCTACCGAGCCGAGATGACCATCCGCTTCACCATCTGGGACCAGATCACCCGCGCCGCCGGCTGGCCAACCGCACTCTGAACACACACCCGGACCGCTTGCCCACCACGCCCCGACACACCATCAGACAGTCACGCACCCAACAACGTGACAACACCGGTGGGGCTGTTACGTTTTGTTACTCACCGTCCTTGTTCCACATATTTCCTGAAGTGCTCCAGATCGTTGCCGACCACGCGTTCGACCGCGTTCGCCTGCGCGAAGCCTCTCGGGCCGCCGAAGGTGTCCCTGACGGCGTCCGGGTCGTACTCGAGCCGTGCCTGGACGCGGGTGTGGTTCTTGTCGATCGGCACCAGGGAGAAGGAGCCCGTCAGCTCGGGGGTGCCTCTGGTGTGCCACTCCAGCACGCGATTCTCCGCGTGGTCGTGGTAGTCGGCATCGAGTTCGCGGGTGTGATCGCCGGCCTCGATGGAAAGATGCGCGCGGCCCTTCGCGTCCGCACGCGCGTCGCGTACTCCGTCCACAAAGCGTGAGTAGTTCTCCACTTGGTGCAGGCTGTCCCAGGCCTTGTCGATCGGGACTCCGACGTCGACATGTTTCTCGAGGGTGCTCATGGCCCACCTCCATGTTCGGTTCACGGCGTATGGCCTTGCTCTTTCCAGTGTGCGCCTTTGAGGTCCCCGCTTCCCTGCTCACGTGTACAGAAGGCTCAGGAAGTTGTCGTCATCCTCGGGTTCACACGGCTTTCAGCCGGACAGCAAGTGGAAGTCTCTCTGGGGTTGGGTGGTAGGAGCTGTGGTTCTTGCGGCCGCGGTCGTCGGTATTCTGGCTTGGGCCGGCGTCCGGCCCCCTTGGTTGCCGCCGGAATCGACTCCGTCAGGGTCATCGTCCGAGCCGTCGGGGTCACCGTCAGAGCCAAGCCGCTCGCTCAATGTCTACGCCTATTGCCGATACAAAGGGTTCGCCACTTCACGACCGGAGCAGGATCCGGGGCTTCGTACTGTGAAGGACTGGACGTGTGTCCACGCCGACGGAACGTCGGTACCCATCACGACCACAGGCGTCCTCTCCTGGGATGAAGCCTGCCAGTACCAGTGGGGCCCTGATTTCTTGGCCACGCACCCCAGCCCCGATGCCAACTACCGCACGGTGAGGTGCGTGCGGGCTGCCTGACGAACGCCTTGGGGGAGGCCTTCACCGGCGCAGTACCGTGGGACCTCGAAGACTGATGAACGCGAACATGTCCCGGCCGAGTCCGGCCGATCAGACGCTCTTGAAGGTCGCCTCCCCGAACCCGTCGATGCCTAGGTGTGCCATCTCATGACATTGATGCCGTGCTGAGTTGAGGACGCGGACGTGACGCAGCCCCGACGGGAATCCCGTCGGGGCTGCGGTGTCCGGAGACTGCTCAGGGGCCGGGGTTGAAGTCCCCAGGTTCGAAGTCGACGTACTCCGGCGGACCGAAGTCGTCGTCGGACTCAACGTGCGGAGGCCAGATACGGCCGGCGGCGGTGTCGAAGAAGTCGGGGAGGGCTTCCTGGCCGTACATGGTGCTGGCCAGCACAGCGGCGAAGCGGCTGTCTGTTCCGGTGCCGATGTACTTCCAGCACGTGTAGTCGAACGCGAGGTCCTCGTCCATGGGCGTCACCTCTTGTCCGTGATGTAGCGGAAGACTTCGTGGAGCTTCCAGGAACCCGCGTCCAGGACGACCGGGTCGACCTCGGGGACCAGTGCTTTTCGTTCACGAATGGCCCGCACCTCGTATGCCCAGTCGCCGCAGGGGCGCCTTCGTCGACCGGCCATATGTATCCGTACCAAGGCTCCGGGTAGTCCCGGTAGGACGTAGTGGGCTGGCGCCTGGCCACGGCGAGGCCGTCCAGCAATCGAGCCGCCAGCCCTCGTGCGCGTTCCGTGCCACGAAGTCCTTCACGGTGTTGGCCGGGGGCCGGCGCGGCCCTGGAGGAGCTCGGGTGACAGGCCGGCCACCGGTTCGAGGGTGGTACCAAAGCCGCAACACCAAGACGCTTTCACATCAGCGATCGCCTTTTTATTGCCTTTTGAGGCGATTTTCCGTAAAGCATCGGCCAAGATCAAATCCGCGAAGGCGTTGCGAGTGAACTCCAATCTTGGCGCGAATAGTATGATCTTTCGATATTTGCGGCATCTGCGGAGACCGTCGATCGAAGGTTGCAACAGGCCTTCTTTCGAACATGTTTGCTTTGTCTTTGCGAAGTGATCAATAGCCCGATGTGCGGCTTGTGGGGGCGGTGTAAAGATCTGCTGCCGATATCACCACAGGCTTCACCATCAGGAAGATCACGGGGAATGTTCGTGCGCAGTAGATCGCGATTTGGCAGATCTGGTTCTCGTTCACGGTCGGTGGGCCTCGTGGCCGCCGTCGTTCTGGTCGCTGAGACGGCACTGACCCTCGCCGGTACCGGGATGGTCTTCGCCCTACCGGACAGCGACACCGCGGTGTCCGTCGCCACGTCCGTCTCCGGGGCCGCCCAGTACGGCCCGGCCGAGGCGCAGGATGCGACGTCGGCGTTGCTGATGGCCCGGTTGCAGAACCGGAGGATCGAGATCCTGTCGGAGCGGACGACGGACTCGACAACGTACGCGCTGCCAGACGGAAACATGCAGACCGAGGCCTACGTGGGCCCGGTGCGGGTGAAGCAGGACGGGGCCTGGCACGACATCGACACCAGCCTCACCGACTCCGGCGACGACCTGAAACCGGAGGTCGCAGCGGCCGACATCGCGGTGTCCGACGGCGGTGACACCGCTCTCGCCTCCGTGACGAAGAGCGGCAGGTCCTTCGGCCTCGGCTGGGAGGACAAACTGCCCACGCCCACCGTGCGCGACGCGACCGCCTCCTACGCACTGGGTGACGGCCAGACCCTCACGGCGACCGCGCTCGCGCAGGGCTTCTCCGAGAACATCACTCTCGACCAGCAGCCGGCCGGCCAATCCCTGTCGTACCGGATCCCGCTGAACCTGAAGGGCCTGGCCCTCTCCCAGGCCGACTCCGGGCATCTCCTGTTGAAGGACTCCGACGGCAAGCTGGTCGCCGAGGCGCCCGCGCCGATGATGTGGGACGCCAGCAAGGACCCGGCCTCCGGCGAATCCGCGCACCAGGAACAGGTGGCGACAGAGATCGAGACCGCCGCCGACGGCGCACAGACCCTCGTCCTCACCCCCGACATGACCTTCCTTGCCACCGCGACCTACCCGGTGACGGTCGATCCGACCACCACTCTCGCGGTGACCACCGACACCTGGATCCAGACCCCGGACTACCCGGACTCGCAGATCTCCTCGCAGGAGCTGAAGTCGGGCACGTACGACGGCGGCGCGGACAAGGCCCGGTCGTACCTGAAGTTCGACGTGTCGAAGTTCGTAGGAAAGCACATCACCGACACCAACTTCGCCCTCTACAGCTACTACTCCTCGACCTGCGCCACCGACGGATCAGGCACCACGGTCCGTCGGATCACCTCCACCTGGACGTCGGCGGGCCTGACCTGGGCCGGGCGGCCCGATTCCACCGGCACCGGCGCCGTGAACAACCTGGTGCCGCGCGGCTACTCCTCCGCCTGCCCGGCCGCCTGGTCCAACTGGGACATCGACGCCATCGTGCAGGCCTGGGCCGACGGCGCCCCCAACTACGGCGTCATGGTCTACGGCACCAACGAAAGCGACTCCACCACCTGGCGCCGCTTCCGCTCCGCCAACTACACCACCACCGGCTACGCACCGAAGCTGACGGTCACCTACAACTCCTACCCCGCCACGCCGACTTCGGCCGCAATGTCACCGTCCGCCGTCAACACCTACAACGGCAAGCGGTACGTGACCTCGTACACTCCGACGCTGTCGGCGAAGGTCTCCGACCCGGACGGCTCGACGGTCAAGGCTCAGTTCGAGATCACCAACGACCCGGCCTACACGGGCGAGACCTCGTACTCCTACACCGCCACCTCCGCCTCCGTCTCCTCCGGCGGCACCGCCACCCTGGCTGTCCCGAGCGCGAGCCAGTTGGCCGCCTCGCATCTGCGGATGCGGGTGCGCGGCTACGACGGCACCGACTACGGCGCATGGTCGTCCTACCTCTACTTCGAGCCGAACGTCGCCAAGCCCACCGCACCCACGATCTCCTGCGACGCATACCCCTCCGGTGTCTGGACGGACAAGTCCAGCAGCGGCGCGACCTGCACACTCGACACCTCCTCGAGTGACGGGCAGGGCTACGAGTGGGGCCTGGACAACTCGGCCGCCCCCAACAAGGTGTCCGACACGACAGACGGAATCGGCGGAGACCCGCTGACCGTCCACATCACGCCCGCCAACGGCTGGCACACGTTCTCCGCGAAGACCATCGACTCCGGCGGCAACCTCTCCACCTCCACCACCTCCTACTCCTTCGGCGTCGGCAAGGCCGGCCTCAACTCGCCGACGACCGGCGACACCACCGATGACGACGTGACCCTGGCGGCGACGCAGTCGGGAGCGTTCACGGGGGTGACGTACCAGTACGAGATCGGGTCCGCCGACCCCAACGGCTGGCAGCCGATCCCCCTGTCGTACGTCACCAAGGCTTCAGACGGTACGGCGGTGTCGTCCTGGCCGCTGGGCTTCGCCGCCTCCGCCCAGCCCGTCGACCTGGACTGGGCGGCCACCGGCCAGCTGAACGACGACGGCCCGGTACAGGTGCGGGCGCTGTTCACCGACGGCACGAACACCTACGCCACTACTGCGGCCACTGTCACCATCGACCGCAAGGCCGACAACGCACCGACCGCGGATCTCGGTCCAGGGTCGGTGAACCTGCTGACCGGTGACTACGGACTGGACGCTACGGACGCCTCCGCGTTCGGGGCTGCGGTGACCCGTACGTTCTCCTCCCGCGACCCGCTGGGAGCGTCCGGGCAGGACGGCCAGGTCGCGATCTTCGGCCCGAACTGGATCTCCGGCATCACCGCCACCAAGGCCGACTGGGGATACATCAAACAGACATCTCCCAGCTCCGTTGCCGTGGTGGACTCCACCGGCACTTCAACCGGCTTCACCCTCCTGAACGCCACCGCTGGCACCTGGACCCCGCAGCCGGGTTCGGAGAGCCTGACCCTGACCGGCACCTTGTCCGGATCCTCCTTCACGCTGAAGGACACCGACGGCACCACAGCCACCTTCACCAAGCCCAACGGCAACTCGACCTGGCAGCTCGCCACGTCCTACACGATCACCAGCGACTCGGCGACCACCACCACGGTGACCTCCCACGCGGTCGCGGTCTCCGGCGGCAGCCAGTATCTGGCCGAGCCGCAGTACGTCATCGCCCCCACCAGCGCCGTCTCCGCAGCCACTTGCGCGGGTGCCCCGTCCACGAAGGGCTGCCGGGTCCTCGAGTTCGCCTACGCGCCCTCCACCACAGCGACCGCCTCCACCCCAGGCGACTACGCGGGCCAGGTACAGCAGATCAACCTGTGGGCGACCGCCCCGGGAGCCTCGGCCTCCACCGCCACCCCGATCGCCGCCTACGACTACACCAGCAGCGGCCAACTCGCCGATACCTGGGACCCGCGGCTGTCCACCCCGCTCAAGACCAGCTACACCTACGACAGTGCCGGCCTGGTCACTACCCTGACCCCGCCCGGCCAGCTGCCGTGGACCTTCGCCTACGACCACGTCGGCAGCAACGGCGACGCAGGGGACGGCATGCTGGTATCCGTCTCGCGCCCGACCTTGCAGGCCGGCACCACCGCCACCACCGACGGCGGCACAGCCACCACCAACGTCGTCTACGACGTCCCCGTCTCCGGCTCCGCCGCCCCCTACGACCTGTCCTCCAACAAGACCGGAACGTGGGCCCAGACCGACAACCCCACCCTCGGCACCGCCGTCTTCCCGCCCACCTCCGTCCCGTCCAGCCACAACGGCACCGCCCTCGGCTCAGGCGCCTATATCAAGGCAACCATCACCTACATGGACGAGCGCGGCCTGGACGTGAACACCGCCGCCCCGGGCGGCCACATCACCACCACCGAGTACGACGACCTGGGCAACACCACACGCCAGCTGACCGCCGCCAACCGCGAACTGGCCCTCGGCACCACGACCAGTACCGACCCCCTCGTGGCAGGTGCGATCACCAGCGCCGGGTCCCCCGCGGAGGCCGCCGGCCTACTGTCGACCACCACGAACTACACGACAGCCTCCGACGGCTCCTCGTTGGTGTCGGATGTCCTCGGGCCCCTGCACACCATCACCCTCCGACACACTCTTCCAGGCGGGGCCAGCACGGCGGACCTTGTGGCGGGATCGGAAACCCTCGCCCGCTCCCACACGTCCATCGACTACGACGAAAACCGTCCCAGCAGCGCCAAAGTCTCCGACCTGATGACGTCTGTCACCAGCGGCGCCGCTGTCCCCCTCTATCCGTCCGACGGCGACAAGCAGACGACGGCCACGACCTACGACTGGACCACCGGCCTGCCCTTGACCACTGTCACCGATCCCTCGGGCCTGGCCATCACCACCACCTACAGCTACGACAGCGACGGCAACCAGACCAAGGAAATCCAGCCGACCTCCTCCGGCACCGACGCAAAAACAATGCTGACCACCTACTACACCGCCACCGGCACCGGTTCATGCGCCGGCCACTTCGACTGGGCCGACCTGGTGTGCACCCAGGCCCCCGGAAACACGATCACGGACGGCGGCAGCAACCCGAACCAACTGCCCACCCGGACCTACACATACGACAACTACGGCCAGGTCAAGACCCTGACCGAGACCGCGAACGGCACCACCCGCACCACCACCACGACCTACGACAGCATCGAGAGGCCCCAGACCGTCACGACCACCGGTGGCACGGGCACGACCACGCCTGCCACGACCTACACCTACGACACCACCACCGGCGCCCCGTCCACGGTGACCTCCAACAATCAGACCGTCACAGCGACCTACGACAAACTCGGCCGCCAGATGACGTACAACGACGGCACCGGCAACACCACCGCCACGTCCTACGACAGCTCCGACCGCCCGGTCAGCCGCACCGACTCGGCACCCTCCACCACCACTTACACCTACGACACCACCACCGGCCTGCCCACCACTCTCACCGACTCCGTCGCCGGCGCCTTCACCGCAGCCAGCTACGACGCCGACGGCAACCTCACCGGCGAAACCCTCCCCGGCAGCTACACCCTCACCCAGACCTACGACACCACCGGCGCACCGACCGTCCGCGCATACGCCGACTTCAGCAAAACGCCAGTCCTCACCGACACCGCCGACTACACCGCCGACGGACAGCAAGCCGGCCACACCGAGAACAACGGCACCACCACCACCAGCACCTACACCTACGACGCCGCCGACCGCCTCACCCAGGCCAGCGACGACAGCGGCTCCACCTGCACCACCCGCAGCTACGGCTTCGACGGCGACACAAGCTACAACCGGACCTCACTGACCACAGCCGCGAGCATCACCGACTGCGCCAGCACCACCACCGCCACGACCACCGCCACCACGGCAACCCACACCTACGACAGCGCCGACCGCATCACCGACACCGGCTACACCTACGACGCCTTCGGCCGCACCACCGCACTCCCCGACGGCACCACTCTCGCCTACTACACCGGTGACCTCGTCCGCCAGGAAACCACCAGCACCACCAAGCAGACCTGGACCCTCGACGCCACCCATCGCCTGGCTGCCTGGACCACCCAGACCAGCACCGACGGCGGCACCACCTGGGCCACCACCGCGACCCGGGCAAGCCACTACGACGACGGCACCGACAGCCCCGCCTGGACCACCGAGGACACCTCCGGCACCATCACCCGCAACGTCACCGACCTCGCGACGGGCCTCGCGGCCACCACCTCCGCCACCGGAGGCACCACGCTGCAGCTCGCCAACATCCACGGAGACATCGCAGTCCAACTCGCCATGAGCACGACCGCCATCACAGCACTCAGCTACGACGAATTCGGGAACGCCACGGGCTCGGCTCGCTATGGTTGGCTCGGCGAGGCACAACGCAGTTCAGATGCCCAGTCCGGAATCATGCTCATGGGACTTCGTCTCTACAATTCGGGCACTGGACGATTCCTTTCTGTGGACCCTGTTCTGGGAGGTAGTGCGAACGCGTACGACTACACCAACCAGGACCCCGTGAACCAGGTGGACCTCGCTGGAACCCATACCGCCCACCGAACCTGCGGGTACTTCACTTGCACCATCTATATTTCACGCAAAGCCACGGAGTCTCTCTACGCCTATTTCGTCCGGCACGGCTGGACCTTCGCGGCTGCAGCCGGGATTATCGGCGCTATTGGCGGGGGCTTGGCATGCGACGGTAATTACTGGTGCCTGGGTGCATTCGAGGCTTGGGCCCTCCTCTGGGGGGCAGACATCATCGATGCCACGGATGAAGCTCACATGGACCACAAATGCCTTGCCATCAAGACCACATCACCAACAATCGGGTTTTGGTCCCATCATGCATTTCTCGGGTACCTACCACTTTATCCTGAAGAAGTAGGGGGAAAGAATTGCCAAAAGAAGTGAGTGTAAGTGACGCACATCCGCTCGTGCTCGCTGCGCGGATACTGCTCGCCCAGACCGTTGTCTGTTACCTGGCGTTCCTGATACTGCTCTTCGCTGAAGGAATGATCCATTTTGGAGCGCGCGTGGCATTTCAGCATGCGCTCGAGCGAGCTGTGATAGGGGGCGTTGTGCTCGCTGTGGTCGTTACCCTCTCGCGGCTCAAGAAAGCGAAAAGAGGGTCAGGTATCTCTGCGCGCTCAATACTTGGCGTCGAGCGCTTCGACATCCCTCTCCCGATGGCCGCATCTGCTTCCTTCGATATCCAGGAGAAACTGCAGTCGGTACCAGGAGTCGGCAACGTCATAGTTCTGGGTGACCAGAGTTGGGGCGTAGTCCTGAAAGGTCCCGCTCGATGGCTCGCCAGAGTCCACGTCACTGTGACGGGCGACCGGCTGGCCGTAGTAGAAGCGGCACCACGACATCCTTTCTTCTTGCCCGCCGGTGCGGACACTCGAACGGTCGGCGCCTTGACCAAGAAGCTGGGTGAACAGTGAAGTTCCGGAGTGTTTGAGGGGCGAGACAGGAAGGCGTTCACGCCGACGGGAGGAACGGCGCGGCCCCGCCAGGCGACAGCACGCGGGCGGGGCCAAGGGCGGGCCTGAGGCGGCGGGGCTCGGCGGGTCGCTCCCAGGGACGGCGCAGGTCCTCGGCGAGGGGGCGGGCGAGGCGGAGCTGGGTGTGGGCGGCGATGATGAGCCAGGTCCACAGATCGGCGCTGTCGGCGTGGCGGACTTTCGGGGCCGTCCAGCCGAGCGTCTGCTTCAGGAGCCTGAAGGTGTGTTCAAGATCGAATCTGCGGAGGAACGACTGCCACCAGCGGTCCACGTCCACCGGCGTCGCGGCGGTAGCTGAGCACCACAGCCAGACTGGTTTCGGGTCGCGGTTGCCCGGCAATCGCTCGACCTGCAGCCGCACCAACGTGCCGTGCAGGACGGGAAGTTCCTCCTCGGCGTGATCCAGCCATGGACCGCAGTGGGTGAGTCTGGGGTGCATCCGTTCCCAGGCCATCGTCTCGGCCTTGCCATAGCTGGTGGTGTCCGTAGCTGTGGTGACGTCGGGCTGGTGCCAGCTGTCGGGCTTGGCCAAGGTGAGGACGCCGCCGTGCCGACGGGGCCGCCCGCCCTTCGGGCCGGAACGTGCGGGGCCTGCGTCGCGGAGCATGACCCGGTCCGAGCGCAGGCGCCCGACCAGCACGACCGGCAGGTCGGCCAGGGCGTGGGAGAGGTAGGTGACGTCGTAGCCGACGTCCATCACGATCAGGATCTCCAGGTCGCCCGGCCGCCAGTGGCCAGCTTGCGTCAACCGCTCGACGACGTCGCGCAATTGGGCGGCGGTGACGAGCGTGGCGTCGTCGCAGGGCCCCAGGCGCACGGCGTCCAGCAGTGCGACCCAGGAGGTGCGGCCGGACTCCAGCGCGGCAACGAAGGAGTACGGCCAGCCCGGCACGAACTGGTCCGTCTTGCGGTCGCCACGTCCGTAGACGTGGCAGAACAGCCGGTTAGGGGAGGTCCCTTGCCCGCTGGCCACCTCGTTGGTACGTTCGGGTCGCTACTTTCTGTGATGGCGCGCGTACTTGCAGGAGGTGTGGCCATGGCCTGCTGGCCCCTGTGCAACCGTTGGTGTGAGTGCGTGGACGATGTCTGTCGCCCCTCAGCACTCGTCGTGAACGCCATCCGTCTGCGGACTCTCGACGGTCGGCCTGTCAAAGTCCGCGCTGGCCGCCCGGACGTACGTATGGGGGAACTTGAGGCGAACAACGATGTCTACCCCGTATGGTCCACATTCTTCCTGCTCTCGCCCCCTGGCCACTGGCCAATGAACAGTGGCGACAAGGTCAGCCTCGTCAGCCCCGACGACCGCTGGGCGCCTTCCGCCAACAAAGTGCGCGTCGAACATGGCGGCCGCCGGAAGGAGGACATTGAGTACTACGTGATGGGCGGCCCGAACACCTGGGTGTGGGCCGCGCCCGCCGGTGCACCAAACTTCACGTCCGGCTTACCCGGCTACGCCCAGGACACGGACCCCTTCGAGTGGGAATTCACCCTCGAGAAGGCCGGCGGCGGCACGATCGACGACGGCGACCACGTCTCGATCCGGATTGGGCAGAGACGCATCGATGAGGGCCCCTACTACTTCCGCGTCAGCGATTCCGGCGACGGCGCGACGATATTCGGGGACGGTCTGGCGCCATTCGAGAGCGACTCCACGTTCATCATCAGCTCTGCCGAAGTCCGCAACGTCCTCGGGCCGCGGCCCGAGGGGGAGATCGACTGTCAACTATGCGGGACCGTCACCGGCACCGTGACAGACACACACGGCCAACCGGTCGCCGACGTCACGGTTACCGCCGAGCCAGGCCCTCAGGACGCAGGCGCACCCGCACCGATCGCCGATCATCCGGTCTCGGCCACCACCGACGCCGACGGCAACTATCGCCTCCGAGACGCCGAGGGCCGGGACTGCATAGCGCCGGGCCAGATCACCCTCACCTTCACCTCCGACCGCCACCAAACCTTTAGCCGCGCGGCTCTGGTGCCTGGCGAAGGCGGCGTCACCAAGGACATAAGACTCGCGTGCACGGTGGTCCAAGGCAAAGTAGTCGAAAACATCGGCGGGAACGATGTGCCGGTTCCTGGCGTCGAAGTGACTCTCACCTACACCGACACCGCCGTGTCGTTGATCGCCGTAAGCGATCCAATCACTGGAGAATTCGTCTTCGAGTGTGTGCGTCACACTGTCGCCACGCTCGCCACGGAGTCCACCTCGCCGCAGTCCGTTCTCACCATCGCCAGCGTGTCGAGACCGATCCCCGACACAGGTGTGCGCGATATCATCATTCGCATCCCTAGTCCTGGGCAGTGTCCGGTCGTCTCTGGCATCGTGACCGACGCCATGACCGGCGCGGCGCTCGAAGGCGCGAAGGTGACCGTGCTGAACACCACCCCGGCCGGCGTCCTCCACACGGACACTGATGCCCAAGGCCGCTACTCGATCCAGATGTGCGGCCTCAACGGGAACTGGTCGCTCAAGGCCGGGAAGACCAGGTATGAATCGCTCACCCAGCCGACCGGCGCGCTACCTGTTACCGGGACGGTGACCGTCAACTTCGCGCTCCGGCCGTTGGTCCCGCCAGGAACACCACCCACCATCGACTGCACACTATTCTGGGGGAAGCAACCCGCCCAGCTGGGCCAGCCGCCACAGCAAGACCTGGACTCCCACCTCTCAGGGCCCGACGGATCCGGTGCCGCCGACTCGAGATTCCACTGCTACTACGGGCGGCCCGCGCCGGTCACCTTCGTGGAACTCGACCGTGACGACACCGACTGGGAAGGCCCCGAGCACATCGTCGTCAAGGAATTCATGTTGGCGGGGCAGCCGACTATCGTACCCGGCGAATACCACTACTGGGTACGCAACTTCTCGGGCGAGTCCGGCCTGACCTCCTCGGGCGGTCGTGTGAGCGTGCTCGTGGACGGCCGACTCGAGCATCAGTTCTACGCGTCCAAGGCGCTGGGGGACTCCACCAAACGTGGGTGGCGTGTGTTCGACTTCAGGGTTACCGCAGACGGATCGGTCACCATTCGTCAGCTCGAATTCAACGGCGTGCCCGCCCCCGATGGCTACTTCGTAGACGCTGCCGACAGTGAGGATCTGTAAAACGCCGGGCTGAGTGCCTTCGTGGTGTAGCGCCGTATGCCTGGCTGATCTGGCTCAGCTTGGCCCAGTTCGCGTCCTTCGGCCCCACCGCCATAAGGAGAAACGGAGCCATCAGCACGATCCCGAGCGCCGCCGGACGCGCGAGCACGGCCACCGTCACGTGAGAGAGCTCGTCTCCGGTCGCCAGCGAGGAGCGCCCAGAGTTGGCCACCGGCCCTCCGTCGAACACCGCTCGCACAAGGGCCTGAACAACCGGGCAAAGATCAGCCACCAGCCGACCCGGCAGCTGAACGCGCGATGAAGGGGTGTGACCGAGATACGGGTCAAAGGGGCAACGGGATGATCTTGAAGCTCTGAGCGCCCGGCCCGTGGCTCAGTGTCGTTGGTGGTGATGTTGACCGTCGTCTGGGGCCTGGGGTGGGTTGTGACATCGATCGAACGGACCGCGTATCCGCGGTTCAAGCGGCTGATCACCGCGCACGAGCTGCATCTGTTCTTCTCGCCGACTCGCGATGAGCTTCAGTGGGCGGCCGATGCCACGGACTGCGATGAGCATCTGCTGGCCCTGCTGCTGATGCTGAAGTCGTACCGGCGCATGGGGTGTTTCCCGGCGATGGAGGACGTCCCGGAGATGGTGGTGGACTTCGTGCGGCGGGCGGTGGAGCTGCCGGAGGGCACGCTGCCGGTCTACCGGGCGGAGCGGACGGCCAAGCATCACCGCGGCCTGGTCCGCAAGCGGGTCGGCGTGACGTACGACCAGGCCAGGGCCCGGGGGATCGTCGAGCAGTCGATCCGCAAGGAGGCCGCGGCGAAGAACCGCCCGGCGGATCTGATCAATATCGCGCTGGAGAAGGTGGTCGAGGCAGGGCTGGAGCTGCCGGGGTTCTCCACCTTCGACAAGATGGCCTCGAAGATCCGTACCGAGGTGAATGCCTCGATCCGCGCGGGCATCCACGACCGCATGAGCGCCCCTCAACGGGCGGGGCTCATGCTGCTGCTGGAGGAGCGCGACAGCGACGGGACGACGCTGTTCAACCGGCTGAAAAAGCCCGCCAAGGGCCCGACCTGGTCGCACTTCAAGAACCTGACCAAGCGTCTGGAATGGCTGGACGGTCTCGGCGACACGGACGGGTGGATGGACGGTGTCGCCGCCGGGAAGATCACCGACTTCGCCGGGGAGGCGGACGCGGCGGATGCCTCGGAGCTGCGGGACTTCGTCCCCGTCAAGCGCATCGCGCTGGTAGCGGCCCTGACGCACAAGGCGAGGATGCGGGTGCGGGACGACCTGGCGACGATGTTCTGCAAGCGCGTGGCCACGAAGATCAAGAAGGCCAAGGCGGAGCTGGAGGAGATCCGGCTCGCCGAGCGGGAGATCGTCGAGGCCCTGATCGGGAACTACCGCACCGTGCTCAAGCACATCGACGACGGCGGCCCGGCCCAGGAGGCGCTCACGAAGGCCGCGGCCATGACCGCCGAGGCCCGCCAGGCGCTGGAGGGCCTGGACGAGAAGGCGTCGGTGGACGAGGTCGCGACGCGGCTGGACGGCCGGGTCTCACCGGCGGTCCTCGCGCTGGCGAAGGCCCAGGTGGTGCAGGCCGGCGGGCTCGGTGCGGTCACGCGCGGTGGAGGGTTTCGGCGGGTTCGCGGGGCAGTACGAGCAGATCGAGAAGGTCTCCGCCCATCACGGCAACTTCTGGGAAGTGCTGCTGTACGGGCAGATCGGCCGGGACCGGGCGGTGATGTTCGACCTGGCCGCCGCCGAGAACCTGAAGTTCACCGCGACCAGCGAGGACAACCGGGTGCTGGACGCGCTCGCGCATGCCCAGCGTCACCAGGCGGCCCGCGGCGAGTACATCACCGCCTTCAACGAGGAGGGCAAGGAGGTCGACATCTCCTTCGCCACCCAGAACTGGCGCAAGGCCGTCCTCGACAAGACCCGGACCGGGCAGTTCGTCCGCAAGCACTTCGAGGCGATGGTCTTCACCGCACTCGCCGAGGAGCTGCGTACCGGCGACGTCGCGGTGGTCGGCTCGGAGGAGTACGCCGACTGGTCCGAGCAACTGCTGGACTGGGAGGCCGTCCAGGAGACGCTGGGGTCCTACCTGGTGGAGGTCGGCCTGTGCGAGCCAGGTGAGAGCGCCGAGTTCGACGCGAAGTTCTTCCGCCGGCAACTGGAGGACAAGCTGCGAAGTGCCGCCGCGGCGGCCGATGCCGGGTACCCGGAGAACGAGGGCCTGGTCATCGATCCGGAGACCGGCATCCCGTCACTGAAAGCGTTCAGGGCTGACGGTCAGCGGCTCTCGGCGAAGCGGCTGGAGCAGGAGATCAAGGCGAGGATGCCGGAACGGTCCCTGATGGGGATCGTGGCCCGGACCGCGTACTGGGTGGAGTGGTGGCGCCGTTTCGGCCCGCCGTCAGGCAACGAGCCCAAGCTCACCGACCCCTTGGGCCGCTACGTGATCGTCACGTTCGTCAAGGGCACCAACATGGGCCCCTACGAGGCCGCCCGGCACATCCCCGGGGTGTCCGGGCACGAGCTGTCGTACGTCGCCAACAAACACTTCTCGATCGTGCTGCTGAACGAGGCGGTCGCCGACCTGGTCAACGCGCACGCCCGCCTGGACATCTCGCAGGCATGGGGCGACGGCACCGCGGTGGCGGCGGACGGCACCCATATGGACACCTACCTCGACAACCTGCTCTCCGAGACAAGCGTCCGGTACGGCAAGCCGGGCGGCATCGCCTACCACCACGTCTCGGACACCTACATCGCGCTGTTCCCGCACTTCATCCCGTGCGGCGTGTGGGAGGCCGTCTACATCATCGAGGGCCTGCTGAAGAACACGAGCGAGGTGCAGCCGACCACGGTGCACGCGGATACGCAGGGCCAGAGTTTCCCTGTCTTCGCGCTCGCCCACCTCCTGGGCTTTCGACCTGATGCCCAGGATCAGGAACTGGAAGGAACTGACCTTCCACCGGCCCTCCAAGCAGACGGAATACGTGCACATCGACGCCCTGTTCGGGGAGCCGGGCAAGAACGTCATCGACTTCGACCTGATCGAGTCCCAGTTCCGCCACCTGATGCGCGTGGCCGTCTCCGTACGCGAGGGCGCCATCTCCTCCTCCACGCTGCTCAAGCGGCTGCGCTCCGGGTCGAGGAAGAACGCCACCTACGCCGCCTTCCGTGAGGTCGGTCGCGTGATCCGCACCGTCCAGCTTCTGCGCTATCTCTCCGACGCGCCGCTGCGCCGGCGGGTGACGGCGGCGACCAACAAGGTGGAGTCGTTCAACCGGTTCTCCCAGTGGATCGGCTTCGGCAACCGTGGTGTCATCGCGGACAACGACCCGATCGAGCAGGAGAAGGCGATGAAGTTCAACGCGCTGCTCACGAACGCGGTGATCTTCCACAACGCCCTGGACATCGCCGAGATCGTCCGCCAGCTGCTGGAGGAGGGATGGGAGATCGATCCGGAGGACCTGGCGCACATCTCGCCGTACCTGACCGAACACATCAACCGGTTCGGCGAGTACAGCACCCACGAACTCGGTATCCAGCCCGACGCGTACGACCCCAAGCTCGACGTCGACTTCACCCCGCTGCGCGAGCAGGACCTGACCCCCGCCGGCCTCGGCCAGGCCGCCTGACCATCCGTACCCGAAGACTTCTCCTGCTGCTTCGCCTGGTCCCTGGAGGCCGGGGGCTCTAGGGCCTGTATTGAGTGGTGATCAATTTGCCGGATCTGCCTTCGCTCGGGAGGCCGATCCGGTAGTCCAGTGCACATGACGCGTGCGCAACTGACGGACGAGGAGTGGGGGTTCGTCGAGCCGTATCTGCCGGTCGGCGAGTACGGCCCGTATCCCGAGCGGCTGCGGCAACAGTTCGAGGGCGTGATCTGGAGTTCCGCTCGGGAGCGCAGTGGCGGGAGATGCCGGACCGGTTCGGTGCCTGGTCCACCGTGCACAACCGGTTTCGGCAGTGGCGGGACGCCGGGGTCT